>NZ_PDOB01000001.1 GCF_002760665.1 Massilia psychrophila
GAGACCAGGACGTTGATAGGCTGGGTGTGGAAGTGCAGTAATGCATTAAGCTAACCAGTACTAATTGCCCGTACGGCTTGTCCCTATAACCTTAGCAGGTATAGAGAATAAGAGAACGCGTTGTGCTCGTTGTAATGTACAATCACTACCTAAGTAAAACGAAACAATACTTCTTCCAGATTCAAGGTCATGCTGCCCAGTTGGGAGCACGCACCTGTACAAGTTATGCCTGATGACCATAGTAAATCGGTACCACCCCTTCCCATCCCGAACAGGACCGTGAAACGATATTACGCCGATGATAGTGCTGCAACCAGTGTGAAAGTAGGTCATCGTCAGGCTAGTTATAAGGAAAAAACCCCCGCAGAAATGTGGGGGTTTTTTTTCGTCTCAAGATATGCACGCCTTTTAAGAAAAGCGCTGAGGTTCAACTCAGATTGCTATTGTGCCGTCAACGCAAGTGACGGCATTACCGCCGACCTGAATGGTTTGCTCGCTTAAGGCAAGCCTCAACACGCCGGCGCGGCCGAGGACGGCCCCTTGCGCGGCCAGGAATTTGCTGCCGAAGTGCGCGATTTGCCCGCTGTGCCGGATGAAGGCGCCGACGCATCCTGTACCGCTGCCGCAGACGGGATCTTCCTCGATGCCGTGCGCCGGTGCAAAGGCGCGGATTTCAATCTTCGCCGCTGCTTCAGCCTCATGCTCGCCAAAGATGACGACACCGGTGTACTTCGCCTGCAGGTCGTGCGCCTTCAGGCGCTGCATGTCCGGCCGGGCCGCCAGCACGTTGTGCGCATTTCGCAGTTGCGCGACGACCCAGCGCGGCCCGACATCGACCAGCCATGGCGGCAATTGCCGCTGCAGGGGGAGGCCCAGCACCTCTTCCAACGCATCGACCTGGCGCGGATTCAAGACCGTCATCGCCGGTTCCGGCAGGGCAAAGGCGATCCATTGCGCGCCATGCGCGTCCTTTGTCACTTCCAGCTTGACCAAGCCGGCGCGGCATTGCTGCACCAGGGCGCCGTCTTTCGCTTCGATGAGTCCCGCTTCCAGCAATGCATGGGCGGTGCCGATCGTCGGGTGGCCGGCAAACGGCAGTTCCGCCCGTGGAGTGAAAATGCGCACATGATAATCGGCGCCGGGGTCCGTGACGGCGACGACAAACGTCGTTTCCGACAGGTTTGTCCAGTTGGCGACCTGCTGCATCTGTTCGGTCGACAAGCCGTCGGCGTCAAGCACGACCGCAACCGGATTGCCTTTGAACGGCGAGTTAGTAAACACATCGACTTGCTTGAAATTACGGTTTGCCATGCGAGTCCTTTCAGGGGTAATCAGAGAATTTGCGTTGCGGTTCATAACGTACTGGCCGGCTCAGGCGCAGGCGGCTTTACGTTCGCCCCTTTGCTGATGCTCTCGCCATCCTCGCGCCGCAGCGACCAGAACGCCAGCGACGACAGGATAGTGACCATCGACAGCGCGACGAAGGCGTTGTGCAGCGCGCCGGTGACCATTGCACGGTCGCTCTGCGGCACGTCGCCGAGGAACCAGGCGGTCACCAGGGTGCCAATGGCCAGCCCGAAGCTCATCGACAATTGTTGAAATGAACTCGAAATAGTGCTGGCCATGCTGGAGTCCGTTTGGCTGACGTCGGCATACGCCAGCGTATTTATGCTGGAAAACTGCAGCGAATTGAAAAAGCCCTGCATCAGGCCGAAGACGACGATCATCGCCAGCGGGGTGCCGGCCTTCACCAGTGCAAACATGCCGATCGTCACGCCGATGCAGACGGTGTTGACGATCAACACCTGGCGATAGCCGAAGCGGGCGAGCAGGCGCGGCGCAAACAGCTTCATGAACATTGCCGCCAAGGCAGCCGGCATCATCAACAGACCCGACTTCCACACCGGCAAGCCCAGCCCGATCTGGTACAGCAAGGGCAGCAGGAATGGCAGGCCGCCGACGCCCAGGCGGGTAACGAATCCGCCGAGCACCGCGATACGGAAGGTGCGGATGCGGAACAGCGCCAGCCGCAGCAGCGGAAATTCGATTCCGCTGGCATGCCAGCCGTAGGCCACCAGCAGCGCAACCGACAGCCCCAGCATGAGCACGGCCGTGGTCGGATCGAGGGTGTGCTCGCCGAAAATTTCCAACAGCCACGACAGCAGGGCGGTACCACAGCTAAATAAAATAAAGCCGATGACGTCGAGCGGCCGGCGCTCGGTCGCCCGGTAGTCCGGCATGTAGCGATACACCAGGTACAAAGCCACCAGCCCGACCGGCACGTTGACAAAAAAGATGGCCCGCCACGATACCCAGTGGACGATCAGCCCGCCGATGGTCGGCCCGAGCAGCGGCCCGATCAGGGCGGGAATGATGACGAAATTCATCGCGCCGAGCAGCTCGGACTTGGGGAAGGTGCGGATGATGGCCAGGCGGCCGACCGGCATCATCATGGCGCCGCCAATGCCTTGCAGCAGGCGCGCCGCTGTCAGCATCGGCGCATTGAGCGACAGGCCGCACAGCACCGACGCGAACGTAAAGAGCGCAATGGCGATGCCGAACACGCGCCGGGTGCCAAAGCGGTCGGCCATCCAGCCGCTGATCGGGATGCCGACCGCCAGGCTGAGAATGTAACTGGTGACCACGGACTTCAGGCTCAGTGGCGTGACATTCAGGCTCGCGGCGATGCTCGGAATGGCCGTGTTGACGATGGTCGTATCGAGCTGCTCCATAAACAGCGCGGTGGCGACGACCCACGGCAGGTACCTCTTGATGGCGGAGCTGGTCATCGGTCCTCGGGTGTGGCGGCCTGCGTACCAATGCGAGCCGAACCGGATTGTTGCATAAAACTTATGATCGCGAAGTCAACCGGACAGGTGCTCAGAAAGGACGGGCGACCTTGACCACCAGCCAGTTGACGCCGTTGTTGGGCTTTTTGTAGCCGCCATTCGAGTAATGCTGGATCTTGGCGCCAAGCTCCCATTTGTTGTCGAAAACGTAGCCGGCGCCGATGTGGTCGGCAAACTGGAAGTGCGTCGACAGCCGGTTGTCGTCGTTATCGTACAGCTTCGAGAGCAGGCTCACGCCGATGCCGGCTTCGCCATACCACCCCTTCTTGTCGGTGCGCTCGAAGCGAAACACCGGGGTCAGGTTGACGACCGTGATGTTCTGGTGCTGGCCGGGCCTGTTTTGATAGGCATTGCCGCGCCATTGCGCCAGGTTGGCATCCCAGTAGCCGGACAGATGGGTGCCGTTCGACGCCAACCAGCTACGCTCCCAGTTTTTTTGCACGCTCAAGCGCAGCATTTGCACTTTGCTGCCGGTGCCGAACTCCACCGCCGCCGAGTCGGCCAGCGGTTCGGCCGCGAAGGCCGGCTGCAAGGCCAGCAGCGCGGCCAGCGCGCAGACCGGTTTCCATATTGTCTGGTTAGGTAACATAGCCACTTTCATAGAAATGAGTGCAATATCGATAAGTTGTATTGTAACGGTTTCAGGGATCGATGGCGGCGCCAGCCACGGTACAATCGGGTAGTGTGACCGATTCGACAAGGAGCTTACATGACCACCCCCACCCTCGCATTTCTCGGCATCGGCCTGATGGGAAAACCGATGGCAACCCGGCTGGCCCAAGCCGGCTACACCGTGCGCGCCTGGAACCGCACGCCGGCAAAGGCCGAAGCGTTGCGCGCAATCGGCGCCGAGCCGCACACCACGCTCGCCGGCGCGGTGGGCGGCGCCGACATCGTCATCTCGATGCTCGAGAGCGGGGCGGTAGTGGCGCAGCTGATCGACGCCGCGCTGACCCCGCTGAAACCCGGTGCGCTGTGGATCGACATGAGTTCGACCCAAAAAGGCGAGGCGCTGGCCTTTCATGCCACACTGCGGGCGCACGCCATCAATTTTATCGACGCGCCGGTGTCGGGCGGCGTCGTCGGCGCCGAAGCCGGTACGCTGGCGATCATGGCAGGCGCCAGCGTGATTGACTTTGCGCTGGCCGAGCCGGTATTGCGGGCGATGGGGCGGCCGACCCTGGTGGGCCCGGCCGGCAGCGGCCAGGTCGCCAAGCTGTGCAACCAGCTCATCGTCGGCGGCACCCTCGACATCGTCGCCGAAGCGCTGCTGCTGGCGCACGCCGCCGGCGCCGATCCGGCCGCGGTGCGCGCGGCGATCCGCGGTGGCTTCGCCGAGAGCCGCATCCTCGACGTCCATGGCCAGCGCATGCTCGAGCGTAACTTCATGCCGGGCGGGCAAGTAAAAAGCCAGCTCAAGGACATGCAAAATGTGCTGGTGGCGGCGTTTGATGCCGGCGTGGTGTTGCCGATCAGCGCGCTGGTGACGGAGCACTACCGCTCGATTGCCGATGATTATCCGGCAGCCGACCAGAGCGCCGCGCTGCTCGCGCTAGAAAAGCTTAATCCGGGACAGCGCCTGGGCAACGGGCCGGATCAGTTACCTTGATCCGGCCCTATCGAGCCCTATCGCCAGCGCCAAACGCATCTCCGCCAGCCGCACCCAGTAGCTGGCGCCGATCGCCAGCAAGTCGTCATTAAAATCGTAGCTGGCGTTGTGCAACTGGCATGGGCCGAGCCCGTGGCCGCCGGCGCGGTGGGCGCCTTCGCCGTTGCCGATGAATACGTAGCAGCCCGGCTTGGCTTGCAGCATGAAGGCGAAATCTTCGGCTCCCATGGTCGGCTCGACGTTCGTGTCGACCTTGTCAGGCCCGGCCACCGCCGTCATTGCCGCCACCGCGAACTCGGTCTGCTCGGGATGGTTGACCAGCGGCGGATAATTGCGTTTGAACCCGAACTGGACGCTGGCCCGGAAGGCCGCCGCCGTATGCACCGCGATCTCTTCCATGCGGGCCTCTATCAGGTCGAGTACGCCAGTGGTAAACGTGCGTACGGTGCCGATCATGACTGCTTCGTCCGGTATCACGTTGGTCGCGCTGCCGGCGTGGATCTGCGTGATCGACAGCACGGCAGTGTCGAGCGGATTTTTTTCGCGCGAAATAATGGTCTGCCAGGCCTGCGCGATCTGCACCGCCACCATCACCGGGTCGACGCCCTTGTGCGGTTGCGCCGCGTGCGCGCCCTTGCCTTTGACGACAACGCGAAATTCATTACTGGACGCCATCATGGGACCTGCCACCACGCCGAAGGCGCCCGCTTCCATGCCGGGCCAGTTGTGCATGCCATAAATCGCATCCATTGGAAACTGCTCGAACAAGCCGTCGTCGATCATCCGGCGCGCGCCGGCGCCGCCTTCTTCGGCCGGCTGGAACACCAGGTACACGGTGCCGTCGAAGTTGCGGTTGGTGGCCAGATGGTGGGCGGCGCCAAGCAGCATCGCGGTATGGCCGTCATGGCCGCAGGCGTGCATTTTTCCCGCGTGGCGCGACGCGTGGGCGAAGCTGTTCACTTCGTGCATCGGCAGCGCGTCCATGTCGGCGCGCAGGCCGATCGCGCGGCTGGAACTGCCGTGTTTGATGATACCGACCACGCCGGTGACGCCTAGTCCGCGCACCACCGGAATGCCCCATTCGGTCAGGCGGGCGCAAACGACGTCGGCGGTGCGTTGTTCCTCATAACAGAGTTCCGGATGGGCGTGCAGGTCGCGCCGGATTTGCTGCAGCTCCGACTGGAACGCGATAATGGGTTCGACGAGGTTCATCTGATTCTCCAGTGCTTGCGTGGTTGCCAAGGCTAACGTTTTACTATTGTAGCCCTACTCGTCATTGGCGTGCGAGCCAATAACGAAGAGCCCTCTTCTGCGCTGGAAATCGTATAAAGTAGGGGTTTATTTCCTTGCGTTGGCTACTTCGATGACGACCAAACAAGTGCGCGCAACCTGCCCGCACGACTGCCCCGATACGTGCGCCCTGTTGATCACCGTGGAAGACGGCATTGCCACACAGGTCAAGGGCGACCCGGACCATCCGACCACTGCCGGTGTGCTGTGCACCAAGGTCGCGCGTTACGCCGAGCGCACTTATCATCCGGAGCGCCTGCTGTATCCGATGCGCCGGGTCGGCAAGAAAGGAGAAGGCAAGTTCGAGCGCATCAGCTGGGATGAGGCAATCGGCGAGATCGCCGCGCGCCTCGGCGCCATCGCCGCGCGCGCGCCCCAGGCCATCCTGCCGTATAGCTATTGCGGCACGATGGGGCTGGTGCAGGGCGAGTCGATGTCAACGCGCTTTTTCAACCGCCTCGGCGCCTCGCTGCTGGACCGCACCATTTGCGCGATGGCCGGCGCCACCGGGTACAAGTACACCATCGGCGCCTCCGTCGGCACCGACCTCGAACAGTTCCAGGACGCCAAGCTGATTATCATCTGGGGCGGCAACCCGATCGCCTCGAACCTGCATTTCTGGACCCGCGCGCAGGAAGCGAAGCGGCGCGGCGCCAAGCTGATCGCGATCGATCCGTACCGCTCGCTGACGGCCGAAAAATGCCACCAGCATATCGCCCTGCTGCCCGGCACCGACGCCGCGCTGGCGCTCGGCATGATGCACGTGCTGATCGGCGAGAACCTGCTCGACGACGACTACATCGCCCGCCACACGCTCGGCTTCGAACAGCTCAAGGCGCGCGCGGCGGAATGGAACCCGGAACGCGCCGCCGAGACGTGCGGCATCAGCGCTGCCGAAGTAGTCGCGCTGGCGCGCGAGTACGGCCAGGCCGCGCGGCGCGGCGAGCCGGTGGCGATCCGCCTGAACTACGGCGTCCAGCGCGTGCGTGGCGGCGGCATGTCGGTGCGCACCATCGCCTGCCTGCCGGCACTGGTAGGAGCGTGGCGCCATGCCGCCGGCGGCGTCCAGCTGTCGAGCTCCGGCTCGTTTCCGGCCAATCGAATTGCGCTGCAGCTGCCCGATTTGCGCAAGCAGCCTGCGCGCACCATCAACATGACCACCATCGGCGACGACCTGCTGCGCGAGAGTTCGCCCGCGTTCGGCCCGCAGATCGAAGCGGTCATCGTCTACAACGCCAACCCGCTGGCAATCGCGCCCGATTCAGGCAAGGTGATGCAGGGTTTTTTGCGCGACGACCTGTTCACCGTGGTGTTGGAGCACTTCCAGACCGACAGCGCCGATTACGCCGACATCCTACTGCCGGCCACCACCCAGCTCGAACACGTCGACGCCCACCTCGCCTACGGCCACCTGTACATGATGGCCAATAATGCGGCGATTGCGCCGATGGGCGAAGCCAAGCCCAATACCGAGATTTTCCGCCTGCTGGCCGCGCGCATGGGCTTTGACGAACCGGGCTTTCGCCACAGCGACGACGAACTGGCGGCGCAGGCGTTCGACAGCAAGGATGCGCGCGCCGTGCATTTCGACTGGGAGTCGCTCAAGCAGCGCGGCTGGCAAAAGCTGAACATGCCGGACGCGCCGTTCGCCAACGGCGGCTTCCCCACGCCCTCGGGCAAATGCGAGTTCTATTCGGCGGCGATGCTGCACGACGGTCACGACCCGCTGCCGACCTATACCGCGCCGTACGAGTCGGCCTTTGACAATCCGGAACTGGCGCGCAAATACCCGCTGGCGATGATCTCGCCGCCGGCGCGCAATTTTCTCAATTCCAGTTTTGTGAACGTCAAGAGCTTACGCGGCAGCGAAGACCAGCCCTACCTCGACATCCACCCAGCCGACAGCGCGCAGCGCGACGTCGCACACGGCGACATGGTGCGTATTTTTAACGACCGCGGCTCGTTCGTCGCCAAGGCGCGCGTCACCGACAAGGCCAGGCCCGGCCTGGTGGTCGGCCTGTCGGTGTGGTGGAAAAAACTCGCCAGCGACGGCAAGAACGTCAACGAAGTGACCAGCCAGCGCCTGACCGACATGGGCCGCGCGCCGACGTTTTACGACACCCTGGTGCAGGTCGAAAAAGCCGCGCCCGCAGAAGAAAGCCATGAAACAGTTTAATTTTTCCCGCATGTCCCGCATCCCCCGCAGCTTGCTGCTCGCCGGTCTCGGCGCCGCCCTGCTGGCCAGCTGTACCAACCTGAATTACTACACCCAGGCAGCGCAAGGCCAACTCGCGCTGCTGGCCGACGCGCGCCCGGTCGACGACTGGCTGGCCGACCCGGCCACCAATCCGAAGCTGCGCAACCGCCTCGCCGCCGCGCGCCAGATCCGCCAGTACGCAGTGCAGCATCTGGGCCTGCCGGACAACCAGAGCTACAAGAACTACGCCGCCTTGAACCGGCCGTACGTGGTGTGGAACGTGGTGGCCACGCCGGAACTGTCGTTCAAGCCGCTGCAGTGGTGCTTCCCGGTAGCCGGCTGCGTCGACTACCGCGGCTATTACAGCAAGCAGGCCGCCCAGGATTACGCCTACCAGCTGCGCGCCGAAGGCAACGACGTCCAGGTCGGCGGCGTCAGCGCGTATTCGACGCTGGGCTGGTTCAACGATCCGTTGATCTCGACCTTCATCAATTACCCGGACGCCGAACTGGCGCGCCTGATTTTCCACGAACTGTCGCACCAGGTGGTGTACGTGGCGGGCGACTCGCAGTTTAACGAATCGTTCGCCAGCGCGGTCGAGGAGGCCGGCGTCGAACGGTGGCTGGAACAGTTCGGCAATCAGGCGATGCGCGCCAACTACGTCACCTACACCGCGCGCAAGCAGCAATTTCTGCAACTGCTGCTGAACTGCCGCCGCGCGCTCGAACGGAACTACGCCTCGCACGCCGGCGTGGCGGCGAAACGGGCGGAAAAAGCGCTCCTGCTGCGCCGGCTGCAGGACGACTACGTGGTGCTCAAGCAAAGCTGGGGCGGCTACGCCGGCTACGACCGCTTCTTCGCTGAACCGACCTCGAACGCGCACCTGGCGGCGATCGCCACTTACACCGATTTCGTGCCGGCGTTTCGCGCCCTGCTCGCGCGCGAACGCAGCTTCCGCAGCTTTTATGCGCAAGCGCGCCGCATCGGCGAGCTCGAACCGGCTGAACGCCACCGCCGCCTGAAGATGCTGGCCGAGGCCGCGGGTACCGTTGTTGCGGTGCACCATTAATTCACAATAGAATGCTTGCTCGAATAACAGCAAAACTGCTTGCATCGGAGCGCCCTGACCGATAGCATCTATGGGGCATTCATGTTGGCATCGCCTGACGTTACCCATAACGATAACTATTGAGACAGAGGCATCCGATGGAAAAGATTTGGCTGAAATCCTACCCCGACAGCGTCCCGGCGGAAATAGATCCCGACCAGTACGTCTCGTTGGTGCAATTGCTCGAGGAGTCGTTTGTAAAGTTCGCCGACCGCAATGCTTTTGTCTGCATGGACAAATTCCTCACCTATGCCGAGCTCGACGAGTATTCGCGCCGCACCGCGGCCTGGCTGCAAAGCCGCGGCATGAAGAAAGGCGCGCGCGTCGCCATCATGATGCCCAACGTGCTGCAGTATCCGATCGCGATCGCCGCGATCTTGCGCGCCGGCTACACGGTCGTCAACGTCAATCCGCTGTACACCCCGCGCGAACTGGAGCACCAGTTGATTGACTCCGGCAGCGAAGCGATCATCGTGCTGGAAAATTTCGCCACCACGCTCGAACAGGTGCTGCCGAGGACCCAGGTCAAGCATATCGTGGTTGCCAGCATGGGCGAAATGCTCGGCGGGGCCAAGGGCGTGATCGTCAATTTCGTGGTCCGCAACGTGAAAAAAATGGTGCCGTCGTACTCGCTGCCGAACGCGGTGCGCTTCAAGGACATGCTCTCGCAGGGCGCCAAGATGTCGTTCACCGCGGTCGCCGCGACGTCGCGCGACGTCGCCTTCCTGCAGTACACCGGCGGCACCACCGGCGTGTCGAAGGGCGCCACCCTGACCCACCGCAACGTCATCGCCAACGTGCTGCAAAGCGAAGCCTGGTCGCTGCCGGCGATCCAGAAACCGCCGCTGGCCGAGCAGATGACCATCGTCTGCGCACTGCCGCTGTATCACATCTTCGCGCTGACCTGCTGCGCAATGTGGGGCATGCGGGTCGGCGCGCTCAACATCCTGATCCCGAACCCGCGCGACATCGGCGGCTTCATCAAGGAACTGCGCAAGTACCAGATCAACATGCTGCCGGCGGTGAACACGCTCTACAACGCGCTGCTCAATCATCCCGATTTCGGCTCGGTCGACTTCTCCGCCCTGAAAATCTCCAACGGCGGCGGCATGGCGGTGCAGCAAATCGTCAACGACAAGTGGAAGGCTGCCACCGGCACCAACATCATCGAAGGTTACGGGCTGTCCGAAACGGCGCCGGTGGCCACCTGCAACCGCGCCGACATGGACCATTTCACCGGCAATATCGGCTTGCCGGTGCCATCCACCGACATCGCCATTCTCGACGACGACGGCCAGCCGGTGCCGTTTGGCGAGCGCGGCGAGATCGCCATCCGCGGCCCGCAGGTCATGGTCGGTTATTGGAACCGCCCGGACGAAACGGCGAATGTGATGACGCCGGACGGCTTCTTCAAGTCGGGCGACGTCGGTGTGATGGACGCTAACGGTTACGTCAAGATCGTCGACCGCAAGAAGGACATGATTTTGGTGTCCGGCTTTAACGTCTACCCGAACGAACTCGAAGGCGTGATCGCGGCGCACCCGGGCGTGCTCGAATGCGCGGTGATCGGCGTGCCGGACGAGCACTCCGGCGAAGCGGTCAAGGTGTTCGTGGTGCGCCGCGATCCAAACCTGACCGCCGACCAGCTGATGGACTACTGCAAGCTGCAGTTGACCGGCTACAAGAAGCCGAAGTACGTCGAGTTCCGCGACGAGCTGCCAAAGACCAACGTCGGCAAGATCTTGCGGCGCGTGCTGCGCGACGAGAAGCAGGCGGCATAGCTGCAGGCTCGGCATGGCGGCAAGCCAAAACGCCCGCCAGCCGGGCGTTTTTCGTTTTTCATGAGTAATTTGCACACAGGCGAGGTTGATTTAGATGGACAAGTTTTGGCTCAAGTCGTATCAGCCCGGGGTACCGGCGGAGATCGACTGGACGCAGTACCGCTCGCTCACGCATCTTTTGGAAGAGGCCTTCCGCCAGTACGCCGACCGCACCGCTTTTGTCTGCATGGACAAGGCGATCTCGTATGCCCAGCTCGACCGCATGTCGCAGCAGATGGCCGCCTGGCTGCAGTCGAAGGGCCTGAAACAAGGCGCACGGGTCGCGTTGATGATGCCCAACGTGCTGCAGTATCCGGTGGCGCTGGCCGCCGCCCTGCGCGCCGGCTACACCATCGTCAACGTCAATCCGCTGTACACGCCGCGCGAGCTGCAGCACCAGTTGATCGACTCCGGCGCCGAAGCGATCATCGTGCTCGAAAACTTCGCCACCACGCTCGAGAAGGTGATCGACAAGACGCAAGTTGCGCACGTCGTCGTCGCCAGCATGGGCGACATGCTCGGCGTGTTGAAGGGCACGATCGTCAACCTGGTGGTGCGCAAGGTGAAAAAACTGGTGCCGGCCTATTCGCTGCCGGGTGCGATCACTTTTAATCGAATGATGGTGGCGGGCGCTCGCGAGACGTTCAAGCCGGTCACCATCGGCCACGACGACATCGCCTTTTTGCAGTACACCGGCGGCACCACCGGCGTGTCGAAGGGCGCTGTGCTGCTGCACCGCAACGTGATCGCCAACGTGCTGCAAAACGAAGCGTGGCTCAAGCCGACGCTGGCCACACTGCCGCCAGGCGAGCAGCTGCAATTCGTCTGCGCGCTGCCGCTGTATCACATTTACGCGCTGACAGTATGCGCGCTGTTGGCCATGCGCCTGGGCGGCATGAACCTGCTGATCCCCAATCCGCGCGACATGACCGGCTTTGTCAAGGAGCTGGCCAAGTACCGCATCAACATCTTCCCGGCCGTGAACACGCTGTACAACGGCCTGCTCAACAACAAGGACTTCGCCAACCTCGATTTCTCCAGCTACCGGGTGTGCAACGGCGGCGGCATGGCGGTGCAGCAGGTGGTAGCCGACAAGTGGCTCAAGCTGACCGGCACGCCGATCATCGAAGGCTACGGCCTGTCCGAGACGTCGCCGGTGGCCACCGCCAACCGCTGCGACATCCACGCGTTTTCCGGCACCATCGGGCTGCCGCTGCCGTCGACCGACGTCATGATCGTCGATGACGACGGCGAGCCGGTGGCGCTGGGCGAGCGCGGCGAAATAGCCATCCGCGGCCCGCAGGTAATGGCCGGTTACTGGAACCGGCCAGATGAAACCGCGAGGTCGATGACGTCCGACGGCTTCTTCAAGACCGGCGACATCGGCGTCATGGACGCCAGCGGCAATACGCGCATCGTCGACCGCAAGAAGGACATGATCCTGGTGTCGGGCTTTAACGTCTATCCGAACGAGGTGGAGGCGGTCATCTCAAACCATCCGGGCGTACTCGAATGCGCCTGTGTCGGCGTGCCCGATGCCGGTTCGGGCGAAGCGGTCAAGCTGTTTGTGGTGCGCAGGGATCCGGCATTGACGAAGCAACAGTTGCTGGACTACTGCAAGGAGCAGCTGACGGCGTACAAGAAGCCGAAGTACATCGAGTTCCGCGATGATTTGCCGAAGACGAACGTCGGCAAGATCTTGCGGCGCGAGTTGCGCGATGGGGCGCAGGCGTAAGGCATTTAGCGCCGTCCGCGCGCGCGCGGACCCCATCATGTCCGAGTCACACCGGGCCGTCCCGCATTCACCACAAAACTGGCCACCGCCGCCGCTGCCGTCCCCGCATCGCGCACATCATCGAGCCCGACGAAATGCGCCGTCGTTGTCGCCGGAGTCACTTCCATCAGCATGAAGCCGCGCTTGTCGCTGCGGCCATACTTGATGTGCGGATTCATGTCGACGTAGTCGAGCGTGCGCTGTTGCGGCCGCGACGACGACGTCACCGAGGTGCCGCAAAACTCGGTTGCAATGACCGGATTGGCGCTTGAAGCGGGCTTGTCGAAGTCGCAGCGCAGCTCGGCCGCATAAAACGTGTGGACGTCGCCCGACAGCACCAGCGGATTGGCCGCGCCGCTCTTTTGCATGGCGTCCAGCAGGCGCCGGCGCGCCGCCGGGTAACCATCCCAGCCATCGGTCCAGAAGCGGCCGTCGTCAGGCTTGACGATCCTGGTCTGGGTCGACTGCGCCATCAGCGTCTGCTGTCCGATCAGGTTCCAGCGCGCGTTCGACGAACCGAGGCCCGCCGCCAGCCACGCCTCCTGTTCGCCGCCCAGCATCGTACGCCCGGGGTCGCGCAATTCGGCGCAGTCGCGCCGCAGCACCGAGCCGGCGGGGTGGCAGGCGTGGGTGGCGCGGTACTGGCGGTCGTCGAGCATGTGGATGCGCGCCAGCCGGCCCCAGTCGTAGCGCTGGAACAGGCGAAATGCCGCGAAAACGGGTTGGCCCTGCTGCGCCAGGCGCAGCGGCATGTGTTCGTAGAACGCCTGGTAGGCGGCCGCGCGCCGTGCCAGGAAGGCGGGCGCCCCTTGCCGGTCGCGCTCGCCCGCGTAATCGTTCGCTACTTCATGGTCGTCCCAGGTCACGATCCACGGCGCCGCCTGGTGCGCCGCCTGCAAGTGAGCGTCGCTCTTGTACTGGGCGTAGCGGGCGCGGTAGTCGGCCAGGGTGAGCGACTCGTTGCTGCGTACCGCTTGGTCCGGATGCTTCAACCGATACGGTCCCCACTCGTAGATATAGTCGCCCAAAAACGCCACCAGGTCGGGCGCGGCGGCGGCGATGTGGCGGTGCGCGCCGTAGCTGCCGAACTCCCAGTGCTGGCAGGATGCGACGGCCAGCCTGAGCATCGACGGCAAGTCGCCGGCCGCCGGCGCGGTGCGGGTGCGCCCGACCGGGCTGACCGCGTCGCCCAGCATGAAGCGATACCAGTACCAGCGGCCGGGCGCGAGACCTGTGACGTCGACGTGCACGCTGTGTCCCAGCGCCGGCAGGGCCTGCGCCGCTCCCTTGGCGACGATGTGGCGAAAGGCCTGGTCCTCGGCCACTTCCCAGCGCACGCTGAAGGCGACCGCGACCGTGGCGGCGTTCAGCGGGTCGGCTAACGGATTTGCCAAGACGCGGGTCCACAAGATGACCGAATGCGGCAGCGGCGAACCGGACGCGACGCCCAGGCTGAACGGATAGGCGCCGCCATCGGACCGCGCGCAGGCCACGCCCCCGGCAGCCAGGGCCGCCAGCTGCGCCGCACCCTGCAGGAAAACGCGGCGCTGCCGGTCCATGTCAGCGGTCCTGGGCCGCCATCAGCGACTCGAACGGCGGCAGCAGGCGCGGCTTGCGGTCGGAGCCGGTGGCAACATAAGTCAGCGTTGCTTCGGTGACCTTGACGGTGTCGGCCTGCAGGCGGTTGCGCTCGGCATACACTTCGACGTAGACGGTGACCGACGTTTTGCCGACCTTGACGATATCGGCGTAGAACGACAGCAGGTCGCCGACGAACACCGGGTGCTTGAACAGGAAGGAGTTTACGGCGATGGTGGCGACGCGGCCGTTGGCGCGGCGGGTGGCCGGCAGCGAGCCGGCAATATCGACCTGGGCCATGATCCAGCCGCCGAACACGTCGCCATAGACGTTGGCGTCCGACGGCGCCGGCATTACCCGTAACTGGGGCATTTTGCCTGGTGGAAGGCCAGCATTGGCGATGGTGTTACTAAAGGCATTTTCTGGCGTGGTCATTGTGAATTTCCATGAAAGGCTACAATCGTCCAGAATTGAACCATAAATCACTGAGCTCCGCCATGCGCCGTCATCCCCCCAATCCTCCGCCCTCGTCAAGCGACGCCACCAACCCCAAAGTTGCCAGCCGAGGCGACTGGGCCACGTTGCAAACCCTGTTGCCCTATTTGTGGGTCTACAAGTGGCGCGTGCTGGCCGCGCTGGCCTGCCTGATCGGCGCCAAGATAGCCAACGTCGGTGTGCCGCTGGTGCTTAAGCAGTTGATCGACGCGCTGGGCGTGAGTCCATCCAATCCGCAGGCGCTGCTGGTGCTGCCGGTCGGCGCTCTGGCGGCGTACGGGGCGCTGCGGCTGTCGACGACGGTGTTTACCGAGCTGCGCGAATTTTTGTTCGCCCGCGTCACCCAGCGCGCCGTGCGCACCATCGCGCTGCAGGTGTTTCGCCACCTGCACGCGCTGTCGCTGCGCTTTCACCTGAACCGCCAGACCGGCGGCATGACGCGCGATATCGAACGCGGCACGCGCGGCGTCAGTTCGCTCATTTCCTACACGCTGTTCAGCATCTTGCCGACGCTGATCGAGATGACGCTGGTGCTGGGTTACCTGGTGCTTCACTACGAAATCTGGTTCAGCATCATCACTGCCGCCGCGCTGGTGATCTACATTACGTTCACGGTGCTGGTGACGAACTGGCGCACCCATTTCCGGCGCACCATGAACGACCTCGATTCGAAGGCCAACACCCGTGCCATCGACTCGCTGATCAACTACGAAACGGTCAAGTACTTCGGCAACGAGAGCTTTGAGGCCAAGCGCTACGATGACGGCTTGCGCCACTTCGAAGACGCCGCCGTCACGTCGCAGACGTCGCTGTCGGTACTCAACACCGGGCAATCGCTGATCATCGCCACTGCGGTGACCTTGATCCTGTGGCGCGCCATGCTGGGCGTGATCGACAAGTCGATGAGCCTGGGCGACCTGGTGCTGGTCAATTCATTCATGATCCAGCTCTACATTCCGCTCAACTTCCTCGGCGTGATCTACCGCGAGATCAAGCAGAGCCTGGCCGACATGGAGCGCCTGTTCGCGCTGCTCGACCAGAACCGCGAGGTGGCCGACAGCGCCGGCGCCACGCCGCTCGTCACCCACGGCGCGCGGGTGACGTTCAACCACGTCGGCTTCAGCTACGAAGCGAAGCGCCAGATCCTGTTCGACGTCGACTTCACCATCGCGGCCGGCACCACCACCGCCGTCGTCGGGCACAGCGGCTCGGGCAAGTCGACCATGTCGCGCCTGCTGTTTCGCTTCTACGACGCCAATGCCGGGGCGATCACCATCGACGGCCAGGACGTGCGTGCGGTGACGCAGCAGTCGCTGCGCGCGGCGATCGGCATCGTGCCGCAGGATACGGTGCTGTTCAACGACACCATCGAATACAACATTGCCTACGGCAAGCCGGGCGCCAGCAAGGCCGACATCGTCGCGGCGGCGCGCGCGGCGTCGATCCACGACTTCATCGACAGCCTGCCGGACGGCTACGCGACGATGGTCGGCGAACGCGGTTTAAAACTGTCGGGCGGCGAGAAGCAGCGGGTGGCGATTGCGCGCACCCTGCTCAAGGATCCAGTGATTCTGATTTTTGACGAGGCGACGTCGGCGCTCGACTCGAAGGCCGAGCAGGCGATCCAGGCCCAGTTAAAGGAGATCGCGAAAAACCGCACCACGCTGGTGATCGCGCACCGCCTGTCGACGGTGGCCGACGCCCAGCAGATTTTAGTACTCGATCACGGCCGCATCGTCGAGCGCGGCAACCACCAGATGCTGCTGGCCGCAAATGGCTTGTACGCCCAGATGTGGGAGCGCCAGCAGGCGCGCCCGGACGAGGCGCTGGCCTCGCCGGCGGTCGCGCTGGAGCAGGAGTAACCGGTCGACAAAATCAGTAGGTGTAGAACATCCGCTGGATGTCCTTGCTGCTGTCGGTTTTGGTCAGCGCCAGCATCAACAGGATGCGCGCCTTCTGCGGGTTCAGCGTATCGGCCACCACGAAGTCCAGTTCATCGTCATTGGCCTCGCCGTTGCGCGCCACGATGCCTTGGCCGACCCGGCTGGCGCGCACCACCAGCACGCCCTTCTGGCGCGCCGACGTCAACGCCGGCTTCACTTTCGCCGCCAGGCTGCCATTGCCCACGCCCGCATGGATGATGCCCCTGGCACCGGCGGCGACGAAGGCGTCGACCGCCGCCGGCCCGACGTTGGCGTGGCCGTAGACGATGTCGACCTGCGGCAGCGACGCCAGCGCGCTGACGTCGAACTCGGTGTCCTGCGTATGCCTGCGGCTCGACTGGCGATAAAAGAACGGTTTGCCACCCTGGATGTAGCCGAGCATGCCCAGTTCCGGCGTGCGGAATGAGTCCAAGGTCGAGGTGTTGGTCTTGGTGATGTCGCGCGCGGCCTGGATCTGGTCGTTCATTGCCACCAGCACGCCCTTGCCGGCGGCTTCAACGCTGGCGGCAAGCAGCACCGCGTTGTACAGGTTGATCGGGCCGTCGGCCGACAAGGCCGTCGACGGGCGCATCGCCCCCACCAGCACCACCGGCTTGCGGCTCTTGACGACCAGGTTGAGGAAATACGCCGTTTCTTCGAGCGTATCGGTGCCGTGGGTAATGACGACGCCGTCGACGTTTGCCTGCGCCAGCAGGACGTTGACCCGCTTGGCCAGCACCAGCCAGTGTTCGTTGCTCATGTTCTCGCTGGCGATCTGGAACACCTGTTCGCCGGTGACGTTGGCCACCTTGGCCAGTTCCGGCACCGCCTTGATCAGGTTTTGCACGCCGACGGTGGCGGCAGTGTAGCCGACCGTCGTGGTGCTGGTGGCGCCGGTGCCGGCGATGGTGCCGCCGGTGGCCAGGATGCTGACGTTGGCAAGCCGTGGCGAGACGGACACGACGGCCTCGGCGTGCGCGCCGGCGGCGACAATGAACATGAAACTGAAAGCGGCGATAATGGAACGGCGGCTCTGGTGGTGCGGCATGAGAACTCCTTATCTAAATTCTAAATTCTAAATTCTGAAATCGAAAATTGAATGCGTCACGGCTGCTTGTAGACGACGCCGGCCTTCATGACGAACCTGACCTGCTGGAGGACGGTAACGTCGCGCAGCGGATCGCCGCTGACGGCCAAGATGTCGGCGGCATAGCCCGGTTCCACCGAGCCCAGGTTGGCCGACTGGTCGAGCAGGCTGGCCGCGCCGAGGGTGGCGGCGCGGATTGCCTCCAGCGCCGGCATGCCCGCTTCCACCATGAACGCGAACTCCCTGGCGTTTTCGCCGTGCGGGTAGACGGCCGCATCGGTGCCGAACGCAATTTTTACTCCGGCCCGATAAGCACGCCCGAACGTGGCCTGGATCAGCGGGCCGATCGCCGCCGCCTTCGGGCGCACCATCGGCGAAAAGTAGCCGTCTTCCTTGGCCTTGTCGGCCACGTAGCGGCCGGCGGAAATGGTTGGAACGTACCAGGCGCCGTGTTTCTTGAACAGGGCGATCGCCTCGTCGTCCATCAGCGAGCCATGTTCGATCGAGTCGACGCCGGCGCGCAGCGCGCGCTTCATGCCTTCGGCGCCATGCGCGTGGGCCGCGACCCGGAAGCCGTAGTCCTTGGCGGTACTGACGATCGCGCGCAGTTCGTCTTCGGTGAACTGGGCGTTCTGACCGCCGCGCGCCTGGCTCAGCACCCCGCCGGTGGCAGTCACCTTGATCAGGTCCGCGCCCTCCTTGTAGCGGGCCCGCACCGCTTCGCGTGCCTGCTCGGGACTGTTGATCACGCCCTGGACGGGACCGGGGGTTCCCACCGCGTGGCTGAACTGTTGCGACAGGCCGTTGGTCGGATCGGCATGGCCGCCGGTGGTGGCGATCGAGGTGCCAGAAGTGAACATGCGCGGGCCGGCGATTGTGCCGTTGGCGATCGCGTTCTTGAGGGCGATGCCCAGCCCGTCGCTCGCTCCCAGGTCGCGCACCGTGGTGAAGCCGGCCTTGAGCGTGCGCTCGGCATGCGGTACCGACCGGTAAGCGAAATCGGCCGGATTGCCGCGCAGATCATCAGCCAGCGAAGCGGCTTCCTTCTGCGTTTCGCTCGTCAGGTGCACGTGCATGTCGATCAAGCCGGGCAGGCACGAGTAGGCCGACAGGTCGATATGGCCGGGCTTGGGCTCCAGCGGCGCGATCGACAGCACCTTGCCATTGTCGATCGTGATGCTGACGCGCTCGCGCCAGGCGCCGGCCTTGACGTCGAGCAGCCGGCCGCAATCGACCGTGACGGGCGCCGCTGAAGCGACGCCGGCTGCCATCAACAAGCCAAGCAAGGGAAGTCTGTGCATCGAAGTGCTCCTGAAAGGTGGGGTATCGAAAAAAAGGCTTTCCGTCGCTGGAAAGCCTGGGTGCTGGTGAGTGCGAGCAAGCGCCGGCGCCTTATGGCAGCTCGGCCGTCTCCCATTCCTTTTGCACCGGTGGAACGAGCTCGTTTTCCCACTTGGCGACGACGGCGGTGGCGATGCCGTTGCCGATGACGTTGGTGGCCGAACGCCCCATATCGAGGAAATGGTCGATCCCGAGCAGCAGCAGCAGGCCCGCTTCCGGGATGTTGAACTGGGCCAGCGTGGCGGCAATCACCACCAGCGAAGCGCGCGGCACGCCGGCCATGCCTTTCGAGGTCAGCATCAGCACCAGCATCATCGTCAGCTGTGCGCCGAGCGACATCTCGATGCCGTAGGCCTGGGCGATGAACACGACAGCGAAGGTGCAGTACATCATCGAGCCGTCGAGGTTGAACGAGTAACCAATCGGCAGCACGAATGCGGCGATACGGTTGCGCACGCCGAAGCGCTCCAGGCCTTCGAGCGTTTTCGGGAATGCCGCTTCCGACGAGGCGGTCGAAAACGCCAGCAAGGTCGGCTCGCGCAGTTCAGCGAGCAGGCGCAGCACGCGCGGGCCGAGGAACAGGAAGCCGATGAAAATGAGCACGATCCACAGCAGCACGATGCCGAAGTAGAACTGCGCCATGAACATGCCGTAGGTCTTGAGCACGCCTAAGCCGCTCTTGGCGATGATGGCGCAGACCGCCGCAAACACGGCCAATGGCGCCAGGTTCATGACGTAGCCGGTGACCTTGAGCATGATGTGGGCGATACCGTCGATGGCGTCGACCAGCGGCTTGGCGCGCTCGCCTACCGCGGCGGCGCCGGTGCCGAAGAAGATCGAGAAGATGACGATTTGCAGGATCTCGTTTTTGGCCATGCCATCGACGATCGAGGCCGGCACCAGGTGAGTGATGAATTCCTTGAGCGTCAGGCTCGACGTGGTGATGCCCGACGCGGTGCCGGCGGCCGGCACCAGGTTCGACAGCGCCAGCGCGTCGCCCGGGCGGAACAGGTTCACCAGGATCAGGCCGAGCGAGAGCGAAATGACCGAGGCGATGACGAACCAGCCGAGCGCCTTGATGCCGATGCGCCCCACTTCGCGGGTGTCGCCCATCCTGGCGATACCGACCACCAGCGTCGAAAACACCAGCGGCGCGATGATCATCTTAATCAAGCGCAGGAACACGGTCGTCACCAGCGACAGCATGTCGGCAAACGCGGCCGGATTGGCCAGGCTGGTGTTGGCGAAGTAGCCAACCACGATCCCGAGCGCTAAGCCGATCAGGATGTAGACGGTCAGGCGATTTCGTTTATTCATATGCGGCGCTTCCTGTGATTGAGTCGATCCGTGCTTCGAAGAGGCTGGAGATTCCCTATTCCCGCCTTGCGTTCTCGGGCAAAATACGGTTCTTTTGCGAGCGCGACGGCGGAATATGCTGATGCTATTAGCAAGTTCCGCAGTATCCTGAGCATTTCCGATGCTGTCAAGCATGCTTGGCCCCACGAACAACGGACAATATGATCGAATTGAACAATGTCAGCAAGTGGTATGGCGCCTTCCAGGTACTCGATGGCTGCAGCACCCACGTCGACAAGGGCGACGTCGTCGTCATTTGCGGTCCGTCCGGTTCCGGCAAGTCGACCTTGATCAAGACCGTCAACGGGCTCGAGCCGTTCCAGCAGGGCGCAATCACGGTCGACGGCGTGTCGGTGGGCGACCCGAAAACGACGCTGTCGACGCTGCGCGCGCGCATCGGCATGGTGTTCCAGAACTTCGAGCTGTTTCCGCACCTGACGGTGCGCCAGAACCTGACGCTCGGCCAGGTCAAGGTGCTCAAGCGCAGCGCCGGCGAGGCGACGGAAAAAGCGTTGAAGTATTTGGACCGGGTCGGGCTGCTGGCCCAGCAAGACAAATTTCCCAGCCAGTTGTCGGGCGGCCAGCAGCAGCGTGTGGCGATTGCGCGGGCGCTGGCGATGGACCCGATTGCGATGCTGTTCGACGAACCGACCTCCGCGCTCGACCCGGAAATGATCACCGAAGTGCTCGACGTGATGGTCGGCCTGGCCCAGGACGGCATGACGATGATGGTAGTGACGCACGAAATGGGTTTTGCGCGCAAGGTGGCCGACCGCATCATCTTCATGGACCACGGCAAGATCGTCGAAGACAGCCCGAAAAAAGAATTTTTCGCCACGCCGCGCTCGGAACGGGCGCGCGAATTTTTGGCGCGGATTATTCATTAGCCTCGCTGGCCGCTAAACATCTCACCGTCATCCTCGCGCTAGCGGCAATCCATGCCGAGTGCGCTAAATGGCAAACCAAGCTCAGTATGGAGCTCATTCATGCAGTGCATGAATGAGCGCTGCGCGGGGACGACATGAAATTTGATGATTTTCGCAAAATGCCCGGCCGCGTTCGGTTTAACGCGGCCGACATCTGCCTTTGCGCCGGGGCAGCAGGTAAAATGATGCCAATCGCTCTCCGAAAGCCGCCATGTCCCTCATCGATACCCCCCAAACCCTGACCATCACCCGTCCCGACGACTGGCACCTGCACCTGCGCGACGGCGCGGCGCTGGCCAGCGTGCTGCCGCACAGCGCGCGCCAGTTTGCCCGCGCCATCGTGATGCCGAACCTCAAACCTCCCATCACCACCACCGCGATGGCCGGGGCCTACCGCGAGCGCATCCTGGCAGCGCTGCCGGCCGGCATGCAATTTGAACCCTTGATGACGCTGTACCTGACCGACGCGACCGAACCCGACGAGATCCGCCGCGCGCAGGACAGCGGTTTCGTTCACGCCGTCAAGCTGTACCCGGCCGGCGCCACGACCAATTCGGCCGCCGGCGTCACCGACCTCGCGCGCTGCTACAAGACGCTGGAAGTGATGCAGCAGGTCGGCATGCCGTTGCTGGTGCACGGCGAAGTCACCGACCAGGACATCGACCTGTTCGACCGCGAAGCCGTCTTCATCGAGCGCGTGATGCGCCCGCTGCGGCGTGACATGCCGGCGCTTAAAATCGTCTTCGAGCACATCACCACCCGCGACGCGGCCCAGTACGTCGCCGAGGCCGAAGGCCCGATCGCCGCCACCATCACCGCCCACCACCTGCTGTACAACCGCAACGAGATGTTCAAGGGCGGCATTCGGCCGCATTTCTACTGCCTGCCGGTGCTCAAGCGCGAAGAACACCGGCTGGCGCTCATGACGGCGGCCACCAGCGGCGACGAGCGCTTCTTTCTCGGCACCGATTCGGCGCCGCACGCCGTTGGCGCCAAGGAAACCGCGTGCGGCTGCGCCGGCTGCTACACCGCGCTGCACGCGATGGAGATGTATTGCGAGGCGTTCGAGCGCGCCGGCGCGCTCGACAAGCTTGAAGGTTTTGCCAGCTTCCATGGCGCCGATTTTTACGAACTGCCGCGCAACCAGACGACCGTCACGCTCAAGCGCGAAACCTGGACCTTGCCGCAAACGGTGCCGCTGGGCGACGCCACCCTGGCGCCGCTGAACGCCGGCGAGCAGATCAACTGGAAGCTGCTCTAGAGCGCACATGCTGCCGAAGATTGACTGGAGCCAGCCGTGGTACGACTCGGTGCGGCCCGCGGTTGCGCGCCTGAAGCTGGACGACGACGACTGGATCGCCGCCTTCAATGCCCGCGCAGGCGAGCTCGGCCTGCACAACGCCGGCGGCCAGCCACTGCGCTTCGTACCGCAGGCCGCACTGCCGGAAGGGCAAGCGTACGAACAATTCATCGGCGCCACCGGCTGCGTGCCGACGCGCGATAACCTGCACGATTTTTTCAACGCGCTGGTGTGGCTCACTTTCCCGCGGATCAAGCAGCAGCTCAACGCCTTGCAGTCGGCGCAGATCGCGCTAGCCGGCGTCGGCAAGTCGCGCGGACCGGCGCGCGACGCCGCCACCATTTTCGACGAAAATTCGGCGCTGCTGGTAGTGCGCGACTCGGCAGATAGCCGCGCACTGGTGGCCGCCTTGCGCGGCCACCAGTGGTGTGAGGCCTTCTGCGACCGCCGCGCCGTCTTCGGCGGCGAAGCCCAGGTCTGGCTGTTCGGCCACGCGCTGATGGAAAAGCTGGTCGCGCCGCGCAAGGCGATCACCGCCCATACCCGTGTCGTCACTGCCGGCGACGCCTATTTTGCGCTGGCGCCGGATGCGCGGCGCGCCTGGATCGACGGACACGTTTGCGCCATGCTCGCGGCCGAGCCGCTCAGCACGGCCGGCTTCACACCGCTGCCGGTGCTCGGCGTGCCGGGATGGTGGCCGCAACAGGATCAGGCGTTTTATGCCGACGCCAGCGTGTTTCGCCCGAAACGGACTGGCTATCATCTTTAATAAATCAATATCGAAGTAGCCGGCGGCTGGTTTGTCGAGAGGTGCGCAGTCGTCGGCTGACATATCGATTAAATCCAGCTACTCCGCCATAGCTGTCCCTGGCACTGACACATCTGATCGTTGTAAAAGGAGTGAACTGATTATGTTCAACCCTCGCAACGCGTACTGATCGCGCCGGTGCCGATCAGGGTTTTTGCTCGGCGGCTGGCCCGGTGACTGTTCGGTGCCACCGCCCACGGAAAGCTTGCGCTTACCGGGCTCAAGCCTTGCCTTAGACCTTGAGAAACTCTTCTTTGCCGCCCAGCCAGCGCGCCAGGTGCGCTTCGACGGTGGCGGCTTGTTCGGCGCCGGTTGCATGCAGCAGGTCGTGCGCCACTTCGCGCGCCTGCTCGACTAGCCACTGGTCGGTTTCGAGATCGGCGAAGCGTAGCATGGCCTGGCCGGACTGGCGCGCGCCGAGGAATTCGCCGGGCCCGCGGATCTCGAGGTCGCGCCGCGCGATCTCGAAACCGTCGGTGGTTTCACGCATCGTCATCAAGCGCTGCTTGGCGATACCGCCGAGCGGGCTTTGGTACAGCAGCAGGCAGACCGATGCCGCCGAGCCGCGGCCGACCCGGCCACGCAACTGGTGCAGCTGCGACAGGCCGAAGCGCTCGGCGTGCTCGATCACCATCAGCGACGCATTCGGCACGTCGACGCCGACTTCGATCACGGTGGTGGCCACCAGCACCTGCACCGCGCCCGCCGTGAATGCATCCATCACGTCTTGTTTTTCAGCCGGTTTCAGGCGCCCGTGCACCAGGCCGACCTGCAAATCGGGCAGCGCCTCGGCCAGCATGGCGTGAGTGTCGGTCGCGGTCTGCAGTTGCAGCGCTTCGGATTCCTCGATCAAAGGGCAGACCCAGTACACCTGGCGACCTTCGAGCGCGGCCGCGTGCACCCGTTCGATGACTTCATCGCGGCGGTTCTGGTCGATGGCGCGCGTGACGATCGGACTGCGTCCGGGCGGTAGTTCGTCGATCACCGACACCTCCAGGTCGGCGTAATACGTCATCGCCAGCGTGCGCGGTATCGGCGTGGCCGACATCATCAGCTGGTGCGGGGTCTTGCCGTTGCTGCCCTTGTTGCGCAGGCTGAGGCGCTGGCCGACGCCGAAACGGTGCTGCTCGTCGACGATCACCAGGCCGAGCCTGGCAAATTGCACCGTGTCCTGGATCAGCGCATGGGTGCCGATCACCAGTTGCGCTTCGCCCGATTCGACCAGCGCGGTAGTGGCGACCTTGTCTTTTTTCTTCAGGCTGCCGGTCAGCCACGCGACCTTGACGCCGAGCGGCTCCATCCAGCCGGCGATTTTGCGGAAGTGCTGGTCGGCGAGGATGCCGGTGGGCGCCATCAGCGCCGCCTGATAGCCGTTGTCGATTGCCTGGGCAGCGGCCAGCGCGGCGACGACGGTCTTGCCGCTGCCGACGTCGCCCTGCAGCAGGCGCTGCATCGGATAGGGATGGCGCAGGTCGGTGCGAATTTCCGCCAGCACGCGGGCCTGGGCGCCGGTCAGTTTAAACGGCAGCACGGCGGTGAACGCGGAGGTCAAGGCGCCGACGGTCTGGATCACCGGCGCACCCTTGGCGCGGCGCGCCCGCTGCGCGCGCTTGAGCGAGAGCTGCTGCGCCAGCAGTTCGTCGAACTTCATGCGCACCCATGCCGGGTGCGAGCGGTCCATCAGCGCGTTCTCGTCGATTTCCTGCGGCGGCGAGTGCAGCAGCCGCACCGACGGCTCGAACTGCGCCAGGTTCATCGTGCGCAGCAGGCTGGCCGGCAGCGTGTCGTGCCAGTCGACGCGCGCCATCGCCGCATTGATGGCGCGTCGCAAAATCGCCTGCGACAGCCCTTCGCCGGACGGATAAACGGGCGTGAGCACGGTCGGCAGCGGCGCGCCCTGGACAATGACTTTATAGGCCGGATGGACCATCTCGGCGCCAAAAAAGCCGTGCTTGAGCTCGCCGCGGGCGCGTACCCGCGTGCCCTCGGCCAGCTGCTTGACCTGGCTGCCGTAGAAATTCATGAAGCGCAGCACCATGTCGCCCGTCTGGTCGGCGATCGTCACCAGCAGCTGGCGGCGCGGGCGCAGGCTGATCTCGTTCTTGGTGACGACGCCCTCGACCTGCGACACGTGGCCGCCGCGCAGGCAAGCCTCGTGGATCGACACCACCTGCGTCTCGTCCTCATAGCGCATCGGCAGGTGCAGCACCAGGTCCATGTCGGTGTGCAGGCCCAGCCTGGCGAGCTTGGTTTCGTTGGTTTTTGGCGCCGGTTTTAGTTTGGATGAAGGCATGTCGCGGTTTTTGCAGGGCAAGTGGCGTAAAATAGAGGGTTGCCTTGCGTGAGTGAGCCGTATTGTACGGCCCTTGACTCCAATTTTCACAGAATTACCACAATGTCTCCGCTTATGTGTCCGCCTATGTATTCGCTTTCCGATTTCGATTTCGACCTGCCGCCCGAACGTATCGCGCAGATTCCGCTTGCCCAGCGCAGCGCCTCGCGCCTGCTGCAGCTCGACGGCGACGCCATCGTCGACCGCCAGTTCGGCGACATCGTCGATCTGCTCGCGCCCGGTGACCTGTTGGTGATGAACGACACGCGCGTACTGAAGGCGCGCTTTTTCGGCGTCAAGCAAACCGGCGGCAATGTCGAGGTGCTGGTTGAACGCGTGCTCGACAGCCGCACGGTGCTGGCGCAGGTGCGCGCGTCGAAGTCGCCAAAACCGGGCAACCGGATGCGCCTGGCCGATGCCTTCGACGTCGTTGTCGGCGAACGCGCCGGCGAGTTTTTTACCTTGACGTTCGACGCCGACGTGTTCGCGCTGATCGAAGCGCACGGGCGCCTGCCGCTGCCGCCGTACATCGATCACGCCGCCGACGCCTTCGACGAACGGCGCTACCAGACCGTCTATGCGAAGCAGCCGGGCGCCGTCGCCGCGCCGACCGCCGGCTTGCATTTCGACGATGCGCTGCTGGCGAAATTGGCCGCGAAAGGGGTCGATTTCGCCTACGTCACGCTGCACGTCGGCGCCGGTACGTTCCAGCCGGTGCGGGTCGAGGTGCTGGCCGAGCACAATATGCATACCGAGTGGTACACCGTGCCGCAAGCAACCGTCGACGCGGTGGGCGCTGCCAAAGCCGCGGGCCGCGCGGTTGTCGCCGTCGGCACCACCAGCCTGCGCGCGCTCGAATCGGCGTCGCAGTCGGGGGTGCTGGCGGCCGGCAGCGCCGACACCGCGCTGTTCATCACGCCAGGTTATACGTTTAAAACGGTGACGCGGCTGATCACCAATTTCCACCTGCCCAAATCCACCTTGCTGATGCTGGTGTCGGCGTTTGCCGGCTATCAACCGATCCGGCGCGCCTACGCCCACGCGATTGCCAGCCAATACCGCTTCTTCAGTTATGGCGACGCCATGCTGCTGACGACCGGTCAACATAAGAATCCTGATGCTTGAATTTAGCCTCCTAAAAACCGATACGAGCGGCTTGTCGCACGCGCGCCGCGGCCGCCTCAAGGTCAACCACGGCACCATCGAAACGCCGATTTTCATGCCGGTCGGGACCTACGGTTCGGTCAAGGCGATGGACCCGGACGAGCTGGTGGCGGTCGGCTCGCAGATCATCCTCGGCAATACTTTTCACTTGTGGCTGCGCCCCGGCACCGAGGTGCTCAACAAGTTCGGCGGCTTGCACGGCTTCATGGGCTGGAACGGGCCGATCCTGACCGATTCGGGCGGGTTCCAGGTGTTTTCGCTCGGCGCCATGCGCAAGATCACCGAAGAGGGCGTCAAGTTTTCCTCGCCGATCGACGGCAGCAAACTGTTCCTGTCGCCGGAAATTTCGATGCAGATCCAGCGCTCTTTGAACTCCGACATCGTGATGCAGTTCGACGAATGCACACCGTACGAGATCGACGGCCGTCCCGCGACGATTGACGAAGCGGCGACGTCGATGCGTATGTCGCTACGCTGGGCCCAGCGCTCGATGAACGAGTTCAAGGGCGGCGAGAACCCGAACGCGCTGTTCGGCATCGTCCAGGGCGGCATGTTCGAACACCTGCGCGACGAGTCGCTGGCTAAACTAGAGGACATCGACTTTCCGGGCATTGCCATCGGCGGTCTGTCGGTGGGCGAGCCGAAGGAAGACATGATGCGCATGCTGGCGCACGTCGGCCCGCGCCTGCCGGCCAACAAGCCGCACTACCTGATGGGCGTGGGCACGCCGGAAGACCTGGTGGCGGGCGTTGCCAACGGCATCGACATGTTCGACTGCGTGATGCCGACCAGGAATGCCCGCAACGGCTGGTTGTTTACGCGCTTCGGCGACGTAAAAATCAAGAACGCGCGCTACAAGGACGAGTCGGGGCCGCTCGACGAAAGCTGCGATTGCTACTGCTGCAAGAATTTTTCGCGCGCTTACCTGCACCACCTGCACCGCTCGAAAGAAATCCTGGGGGCGCGCCTCAATACCATTCATAACCTGCACTATTACCTGAAACTGATGCAGGAGATGCGCGATGCGATCGACGCGGACCGGTTTCATGCGTTCCGCCTGCAGTTCAACGCCGACCGCGCGCGCGGCGTCTAGCCGCTCCGAAGCATGGCACCCACCAAATAATAAACGGGTCTGACCCGTTTGTTATTTGGGGTATGGTCCCAGTTCCAAAGAAAAAACGGGTCTGACCCCATTTTAAATCTTGGCAACACCTTGCAAAAAAGAATTAAGGCTCTCAGATAGCCGGAAGTGACTCGGCCTGTCCTGCCAGTGCTAGAATACAGCGCTGCTTTTTTTAACCAAGTAAGAACCAATAACTGGAGTAAACGTGTTCATTTCTAACGCTTATGCGCAATCGGCCGGCACCGCAGCCGATGTCGGCATGATGGGTAACCTGACGACTTTCGCGCCGCTGGTCTTGATGTTTGTAGTCATGTATTTCCTGATGATCCGTCCGCAGCAAAAACGCGCCAAAGAACAAAAAACGATGATGGACGCGCTCGCCAAGGGCGACGAAATCATCACCTCGGGCGGCATTCTCGGCCGGGTATCGAAAGTGAGCGACACCTACGTGACGGTCGAAATCGCTGCCAACACCGACATCGTGGTGCAGAAGAATTCGATCACCACCTTGCTGCCGAAGGGCACCCTGAAGTCGCTGTAAGCCTGCCGGGCGGCCGCGTGCCGCCTACGCCTGCTCACCCTTGAACGCTGGAAGATTATGAATCGCTATCCCCTCTGGAAATATATCCTGATCGTCGTCACGCTGCTGCTCGGCGCGCTGTACACGGTGCCGAATTATTTTGGCGAATCACCGGCGTTGCAAGTGACGACTGGCAAGACAGCCGTCAAGGTGACCAGCGCGACCACGGACCAGGTCGCCCAGGCGCTCAAGAAGGAGGGCATCGCGCCTGACCGCATCAGCCTCGAGGAAGCCGGCAGCCATACCTCGGTGCGGGTACGCTTTTCGACCACGGATGCCCAGTTCAAAGCCAAGCTGGCGCTCGAGCGCGACATGAACCGCGACCAGACCGACCCGGACTACATCGTCACCGTCAACCTGGTCAAGAACACGCCGGCGTGGATGCAGGCGGTGCGCGCGCTGCCGATGAACCTCGGCCTCGACTTGCGCGGCGGCGTCCACTTCCTGATGCAGGTCGACGCCAAGGGCGTGCTGGAAAACAAGATCAAGGGCTTGCAGTCGAGCGCGCGCGGCATCTTGCGCGACAAAAATGTCCGCCACGCCGGTATCGAACGCATCGGCAACAGCCTCGAAATCAGGTTCCGCGACGCCGAAACCCGCTCGCGCGCGCGCGATGTGCTGTCTGGCCAGCTGGCCGAGCTCGCGTTTGCCGACAGCGCCGACGGCGCCGACCTGAAACTGGTCGTTACCCTCAAGCCCGATGCGCTCAAGCGCACGGTCGAGGAAGGCGTCAAGCAGAACATCGTCACGCTGTCGAAGCGGATCAACGAACTGGGCGTGTCCGAGCCGATCGTCCAGCAACAGGGCGCCGAACGGATCGTGATCCAGCTGCCGGGCGTGCAGGACGTGGCGCGGGCGAAAGATATCATCGGCCGCACCGCGACGCTCGAAATGCGCATGGTCGACGAATCGATCACTCCGGGCACCGAAACCTCGGCCGCCGTTCCGCTCAACTCGGAATTGTTTTTGGTCGGCACCGGTGCCCCGGTCGTGCTCTACAAGGAAGTGATCCTGACCGGCGAGTACATCTCCAGCGCCACCGCGACGCTCGACCAGAACCAGCAACCAGCCGTCAGCCTCGACCTGAACGGCGACGGCGGGCGCAAGATGCGCGAAGCGACGCGTGAGCGCATCGGCAAGCGCATGGCGATCCTGCTCAAGGAAAAAGGCAAGTACACGGTGGCCTCGGTAGCAACCGTGCAGAGCGAACTGGGCAGCTCGTTCCAGATCTCCAACATGGGCACCGGCGAGCGCGCCAGCGAACTGGCGCTGCTGCTGCGCTCGGGCGCGTTGTCGGCGCCGATGGAGTTTGTCGAAGAGCGCGTGATCGGGCCGCAACTGGGCGCCGAAAACATTGCCAAAGGACTGTTCTCGACCGTGTACGGCTTCGCCGCAATCGCCTTCTTCATGATCGTGTACTACCAGATGTTCGGCTTCTTCAGCGTGCTGGCACTTGCTTGCAACCTGCTGTTCCTGCTGGCGCTGCTGTCGATGCTGCAGGCGACCTTGACCCTGCCGGGCATTGCCGCTATCGCGCTCGCGCTCGGCATGGCGATCGACGCCAACGTGCTGATCAACGAGCGCATCCGCGAGGAACTACGAAACGGCGCTACGCCGCAGGCGGCGATCGCGGCCGGTTTCGACCGTGCCTGGGCCACCATTCTCGACTCGAACGTGACGACACTGATCGTCGGCCTGGCGCTGCTGGTGTTCGGTTCCGGCGCGGTGCGCGGTTTTGCGGTGGTGCACTGCTTAGGTATCTTGACGTCGATGTTCTCGGCGGTATTCGTCTCGCGTGGCGTGGTCAACCTCTGGTACGGCCGCAAGAAGAAACTGGGCAAGATTGCCATCGGTACGGTCTGGACGCCTGGCGTGACCAGCATCCGAAAGTAAGCCCGAACGAACCATAGCGCTACTCACCTGTACAGGATTCAAGATGGAATTTTTCAGAATCAAGAAGGACATTCCCTTCATGCGCCACGCGTTGATTTTCAACGTGGTGTCGGCACTGACCTTTGTCGCGGCGGTGTTTTTCCTGGTGACCAAAGGCTTGCATTTCTCGGTCGAGTTCACCGGCGGCACCAAGATGGAGCTGCGCTATCCGCATGCGGCCGACCAGGAAAAGATCCGCCGCAGCCTCGTCACGCTTGGCTACGAGCAGCCCGAAGTAACCAGCTTCGGCACCGCACAGGACATCATGCTGCGCCTGCCCCCCCTGAAGGGCCAGACCGGCGGCAATGGTTCGACGGCCGCCTTCAACGCGTTGTGCGCGGCTGAAGGCGGCACGCCGAAGCAGATTGACAGCGTCAGCCCGGCTGGCCAACCGGTGTCCAAGAAAGGCTGCGTCAATGCTGCCGGCGCCGAAGTGGTCAGCCTGCAGGCGGTCGATTTCGTCGGCCCGCAAGTGGGCGATGAGCTGGCGCAGAGCGGCTTGAACGCGCTGATCATGGTGATCGTCGGCGTGATGATTTACCTGGCGATCCGATTCGAATGGAAATTTGCGGTAGCGGCGATCGTCGCCAATTTGCACGACGTCATCATTATCCTCGGCTTCTTCGCCTTCTTTCAGTGGGAATTTTCGCTCACCGTGCTGGCCGCGGTGCTGGCCGTGCTGGGTTATTCGGTCAATGAATCGGTGGTTATTTTCGACCGGATTCGCGAGAACTTCCGCAAGCAGCGCAAGGCGGCGGTGGCCGAAGTGATCGACAACGCCATCACCAGCACGATTTCGCGCACCATCATCACCCACGGCTGTACCCAGATGATGGTGCTGTCGATGCTGCTGTTCGGCGGCCAGACGCTGCATTATTTTGCCATTGCGCTGACGATCGGCATCTTGTTCGGCATTTACTCGTCGGTGTTCGTCGCCGCGGCGATCGCGATGTGGCTCGGCGTCAAGCGCGAAGACTTGATCAAGCCGATCAAGGAAAAAGACGAGACCGACGGCGCTGTCGTATGAGGCGACCCAGGCAACAAGTCGTTGAAGGGCAGCGCACGCTGCCCTTTTTTGCTTGCTCAGAAAGATAGGCGTGGAAACGAGAGAAATGCTCCAGTTATGTGGGGCAACGCACAGAACGTTACGCCGGTCAGAACTATAGTGAAGCTGTCTCTTTCAGGACATCCCTAGTTTTGGACTTAGCCCACTCCCTTACCGGAGTGGGCATTTTTTTGCCTAAATGGTTTTACTGTTATCGGAACAACTCAGAACAGCGCGGCGGTAAGGCTGCTGACTTCTTCGCTTGATTCTTCGAGGATCGCGGCAAGAGTGCCTTCGCCGACGATGAAGTCGACCGTTGCGGCCGACCGGCGCGAAGTGGCGCCTGGCCGCACATGCAGCGGCGAGTCGACCGGGGCAAGATCGTTGGCCAGCATCAGGGTGTCGCCCAGCGTCTCGGGCGGCAAGGCGCGCATGCCGCCCCACATCGCTTCGATTGCCTGCATCACCGCTGCCGGCACGCCGAGCTTGGCGAGCACACCGCGCCCGATCGCCATTTCGCCATATTCGATCCATTCCTCGGGCTCGCCGTCGAGCAGGCCCGGAAATTCGGCGGCGCGCGAGAGCAGATAAAATCCGCCCACTTCGTGCACGATGCCGGCAAACATCGCCGTTTCCGGGTCGATGCAGGTAACGCGCCGCGCGATCACCTGCGACAGCGCGGCGACATGGGCCGAATGCTTCCACAGCTGGTCGGCTTTGGCACGCAGGCGGGGTTCGGTGATCTTGCTGTCGAGCTGGCGCACGATGACGGCGGCGGCCAGCGCGTTGAGGGTGCGAACGCCGACTCGCTGCACCGCGGCGCGCACATGGGTGACGTCGTTGCCGGAGCGCTTGTAGGCAGCCGAGTTGGCGATCGCCACGGTGCGCGCGGCAAGCAGCGGTTCGGCCTGCACCAGCCTGGCGGCGCTATCCGCATGCAGCTCCGGGTCGCAAAGCGCCCTCTGCAGCTTAAGGGTGGCGTCGATGTTGGTCGGGAAAGTGAGCTCGCCCCGTCCAGCTTGGGCGGCAATGCTTTTGAAAGCTTCGAGTCTGTCCATGGAAAAATTATACTCCCAATGGTGACGTGGAAATGTCTAAGCCGTTCTCAAAAGCATTTTTTCGCCGGCCTGCAGGCGTGTGTCAAGGCAGGCTGAAGATGGCGTCGCAGCCATCCGCGGGCGCCGCGGCGTCTTTCAGCTCGTCGACCAAGCCCAGGTCTTCCAGTTCCTCGACTGCGTTGTTAAAACTGTTGACCTTGGTGGCGCCGATCAGGCGATAGATGTCGCCGGCCTCGTTGCGCACGCCGATCAACATTTTCTCCTGGCGCACTTCGGCGCTGGAAGCGATATCGAGCAATAGGTTGCCGATGATGTTCTTGTCAAAATTGGCCGGCGTTTTGCCGTCGAGCAGGGCGGTTTTCAAGGTTTTTCCTTTGGTAGTGGCGTTGAGGTTGGGGTGCCGGCGCCGGCGTCGGTGATCAGTTGCTTGAGCTTGCACAGGGCTTGGTCGATGGCATCGAAATCGGCGTCGCTGCAGGAGGCGAACAGTTGCTTGCCGTGCGCAACGACGGTCGGGAACACTTGGTCGAACAATTGTTCGCCGCTGGCGGTCAGGCGCACAAAAAAAGAGCGCCTGTCGCCGCCGCTGCGCTCGCGCGCAACCAGGCCCTTCTGTTCCAGCCGTTCGATCACCCCGGTCAGGGTGCCCTTGGTAATCAGGGTGCGTTCGCCCAGTTGCTTGTAGGTCATTCCGGTCGTTTTGCCGAGGGTGGCGATGATGTCGAACTGGGCATGCGTCAGCCCGCACTGGCGCACCGACTCGCCCGAAAAGCGCTCGAAGCCTTGCATGCACTCCGCCAGCAAGCGGACACTGCGTAAGTATCGTTCCCCCATATGCCGTAATTATAGCTGGCCCGCATGATTTGCCAGTGGGGTCTGTTCGCCTTTTACGGCAGAGGCAGTTACCATACGCATAGTCCATCAGGTATTTTTGTTCAAATAGTCGCCGAAAGCTTTCATGACCCATCAGTTCCGCGGCATCCTCGCCTTGCTGCTCGTCACCTTGGTATGGGGCACGACGTTCCCGGCGATGAAGGACCTGACCGCGTATTTTGCGCCGGCCTGGATCATCTTTATCCGCTTCTTCGTTGCCGCCGTGTTGCTCGCGCCCTTTCTCTACAAGGCCGGGCGCGACGACCTGGTGTCCGGCGGCCTGCTCGGCGTGCTGCTCTTCTTCTGCTTCCTGTTCCAGGTTGAAGGCCTGGCGCTGACCAGTTCCAACCGCAACGCCTTTATCTGCGGGCTGTCGGTACTGATGGTGCCGCTGCTGGGCCTGGTTGGCGGCAAGCTGCCGGAAAAACGCATCGCGCTGGCGCTGCTGCTGGCGCTTTCCGGCCTGACGGCGCTGTGCTGGGATGGCGGGCCCTGGGGCCTTGGCGATACCTATGCTTTGATGAGCGCGGTCGCTTTTGCCCTGTACATCAGGATGATGGAGTTTTATACCCGGCGCGCATCGCGCCTGATGGCGCTGACGGCGGCGCAGATCGTCACGGTAGCCCTGTGTGCGGCGATCTGGCTGCTGGCGCGCGACGTGCCGCGCACCGCCATCGACGCCGCCTTGGACCAGGCCAATGACTGGACGTATATCGCCCACGGCCTGCGCCAGTACGCGGTGAACCTGCTGTACCTGGGGGTGGTGGCGACCGCCGCCATCATCTCGCTGCAAAGCTGGGGCCAGGCGCGCGCCACTGCCAATGAGGCGGCCGTGATCTACTCGTTCGAACCGGCCGCCGCCGCCTTCTTCGCCTTTTTCTGGCTGGCCGAGTCGATGACCGCGCGCGGCTGGCTTGGCGGCGCGCTGCTGATCACCGGGATGATCGTCAGCCAGTGGAACGCCGCACCGCGCCCGGCGGCCGTGCTGGCGCCCGAGTAAACGCGTTCGCTGCTTAACATTCGACTTATTCGACTTATTCGACTCATTTCACTCATGCCACTCATGCCGCCCGCCGATCTCGCCCGCCTGGCCCAGCTGGCCCACGAGGCGCCACTACGCGTGTTGCTGGTGAACGCCGGCGAACCGGGCTCGCTGACCTGGTCCGGCCTGTACCAGCCGCTGCGGCTGGCCGCCAGGCTGCTCGGGCCGCAGCGCCTGTTGGTCGACGTGCGCGGCCCCGACGAGTTCGCCTTTGATGCGCTGTGCCACTGGCACCTGGTGCTGCTGGTGGCGGACGAATCGGAAGCTGCGCAGAAACCGGCCAGCAGCCGGATCGTCATCGAGCGCGCGCGCGCGGCGCCGTTTTGGGGCGGGGTCGGCGCCGGCGTGCTGTGGCTGGCCGACGCGGGCCTGCTGGGCGGCGTGCGCGCGGCGCTGCCGTGGGCGCTTTACCTCGACGTCGATACCAACGCCGATCACGCCATCTTCACGCCGCACCTGTTTGAGATCGACGGTAACCGCCTGACCTGTTGCGGCGGCGCTGCCAGCATCGACTTCGCGCTGACCCTGGTCGAGCTCGTCTATGGCGTCACGCTGCAGGCCCAGATCAAGGAAACGCTGTGCGTCGACCGCGTACGCGGCATGGACGAGCGTCAACGCGTCGCCCTGCAGGCACGCTTCGGCGCCTTGCAGCCAAAGCTGAGCGAGGCGGTGACGCTGATGGAGGCGAACATCGAGGAGCCGCTGTCGACCGACGATATCGCCGGGCTGGTCGGCTTGTCGCGGCGCCAGCTCGAACGGCTGTTCAAGCAATACCTCGGCAGCCTGCCATCGCGCTATTACCTCGGACTGCGGCTGCAGCGCGCCCGCCAGTTGCTGCTCGACACCAACTATTCGATCGTGCAGGTCGGGCTGATGTGCGGGTTTTCCTCCGGCTCGCATTTCTCCACGGCCTTCGGCGCCCTGTTTGGTAATACCCCGCGGGAAGAGCGCCAGCGCAAGCTCAACGGCTAACTTTTAATGGGGTCAGACCCGTTTTTTCAACGCCGGTGGTTCCGAACCGCCGTCAAAAAATCGGTTCATGCCGCAATCATAAAACCCTCGCGAAGAGCGACAGCGCAAGCTCCACGCTTTGTTTTCAAAATGGGGTCTGACCCGTTTCTTTGATGTCGAAAGTCTGCAAATGCCGTTGAATAAACGGGTCAGACCCCGTTTTTTTGCCCCTCTTGGCAACGTGCTTGGATCGTGGCGCGCTTGAGATTGCTCGCGGGCGGCAGGCCGGATCCAAGATAAGGTGTGACTTTTGCCCTGCTTTCGCGAGCGTCCAATGCCACGCCAATCCCGTCCAGTCATTCCTGAAGTTCCGCTTCACATTACCCAGCGCGGCAATAACAAACTTCCGTGTTTTTTCGAGGAAGCCGACTTCCTGGTCTATCTCAAGTTGCTGCACGCCGCATCGATCCGCGCCGAGTGTCGTATTCACGCCTATGTGTTAATGAGCAATCATGTCCACCTGGTGGTGTCGCCCACTAACGCGCAAGGGCCGGCAATGCTGATGAAGTCAGTTGGCGAACGCTACGTGCAATACGTGAACCGCCGCCACAGCCGGACTGGCACGCTGTGGGAGGGCCGCTATCGTTCGTGCCTGGTGCAATCAGAGCGTTACCTGATGATTTGCCAGCGGTACGTCGAGCTCAATCCGGTACGGGCGTGCCTGGTGAATGAACCGTCTGCCTATCGCTGGTCGAGTTATCGCCATAACGCGCATGGGCGAGAAAGCAAGATCGTCGCGCCGCATGAGCTCTACAGTCGGATGGGGCTTGATCCAGCGTCCCGGCAAAGCGCTTATCGTGCTCTTTTCGACGAGGTACTCGGGAGCGACGCTTTGGTTCAGGTACGCAAGGCCACTCATGGCAATACCGCGCTCGGAAGTCCCGAATTCGTCGGAAAGTTTGCGCAATTTCAGGGGCGCAACTTGATGCCACGAAAAATCGGCCGGCCGCACAGATAAAAGGTGGAAAAAATAGGCGTTGGCCAGATAAAAAACGGGTCTGACCCTGTTTTAAGGAAATTGATGGCGTGCTGCCGGTACGGCCAAAAATGAAAAAGACTGTCGCAGTTCGAAAAGAATTTTGTTGCCGGCTTTCCTATAATGGTGCAACGCCCGGCCGTCGAGTTCGGGTGATTTACCAACATTGGATGAGGATTTGCCATGAACGCTAAGCTTGATTCGGGTGTCACAACGCGGCCTGTCACACGGCAGACTTTCGACGACGTGCTGGTGCCGACCTATGCCCCGGCCGCGATGGTGCCGGTGCGCGCGTCGGGCCTGGACCTGTGGGACCAGTCAGGCAAGCATTACCTCGATTTCACCGCCGGCATCGCCGTCACCAGCCTCGGTCACGGCCATCCGCTGCTGGTCGACGCCCTCACCAGGCAGATCAACACCCTGTGGCACCTCGGTAACGGCTACACCAACGAGCCGGTCCTGCGCCTGGCGCTGGCGCTGACCGAGGCCACGTTCGCCGACCGTGCCTTCTTTTGCAATTCCGGCGCCGAAGCGAACGAGGCGGCCTTGAAACTGGCGCGCAAATACGCCCACACCAAGTTCGGCCCGCACAAGTCGCGCATCGTGTCCTGCCTGGCGTCGTTCCACGGCCGCACGCTGTTTACGGTGTCGGTCGGCGGCCAGCCGAAATACACCGAAGGGTTCGAACCGCTGCCGCAAGAGATCAACCACATTCCGTACAACGACATCGCTTGCGCGCGCGCGGCGATCACCGATGACGTCGCCGCCGTCATCGTCGAGCCGATCCAGGGCGAGGGTGGCGTGGTCCCGGGCGATCCGGCCTTCCTGAAGGCGCTGCGCGAGCGCTGCGACGAAACCGGCGCGCTGCTCATATTCGACGAAGTCCAGTCCGGTGTCGGGCGCACCGGCGCGCTGTATGCGTACATGGAGTGCGGCGTCACGCCCGACATTCTGACGTCCGCCAAGGCGCTCGGCAACGGCTATCCGATCGGCGCCATGCTGACCACCGCGACTATCGCCGAACACTTCAACGTCGGCTCGCACGGCACCACTTACGGCGGCAATCCGCTGGCCGCAACCGTTGCATTGAACGTGCTCGATACGATCAACACCCCAAGCTTCCTGGCGCGCGTGAAGCAGGCCAGCGCGCAGATCTTCGCCAACCTGACGAAGCTGGCGGCCGACTATCCCCAGCTGTTCGGCAAGGTGCGCGGCAGCGGCCTTCTGATCGGCCTGCCGGTGGCCGAAACTTTCGCCGGCCGCGCCAAGGATTTCACCAAGGCGGCCGAAAGCCTCGGCCTGATGCTGCTGATCGCCGGACCCGGCGTGATCCGCCTGGCGCCGGCGCTGATCGTCTCCGACGCACAGATCGCCGAAGCCGACCGCATCATGCGCGGTGCCGCCGACGCCGTGCTGGCGGCTGCCTGAACCCGAACCTGCATTTGCACGCAAGGCACTCAAGGCAAGCAGGGCAAGCAACGAACTCAACCCAGGGAATCCCCATGCATGTTGTCCGTCCGGCCCTGCTGTCCGACATCACGGCGCTGGAAATACTGGCCGCCGTGACGATGCCCGGTGTCCATACGCTACCAAAAACGCGCGAGAAAATCGCCGCCTCGGTGGAGCGCTCGATCGCCTCGTTCGCCGCCCATGTCGACATCCCCAGCGAGGAATCCTACCTGTTCGTGCTGGAGGACGGGGTCAGCGGCGCGATCGTCGGCACCGCGGCGATTTTCGCCTCGGCCGGCTCGAACGGCACCTATTTTTCGTTTCGCAATGACGTCATCCAACAGGTGTCGCGCGACCTTAATATCAGCCACAGCGTGCACGCGCTGACCCTGTGCTCCGAGCTGACAGCGTACTCGCAGCTCTCCAGCTTTTACGTGCGCGACAGCAGCGCGGGCCTGGCGGCGGCGCTGCTGTCGCGTGCGCGCCTGCTGTTTGCGGTGCTGGCGCCGCACCGCTTCGGCGACCGTTTCTTTGTGCCGCTGGCCGGCGTCACCGATGCCCGCGGCTCGTCGCCGTTTTGGGATGCTTTGGGCCGCAAATTTTTTAAAATGGATTTCCTCGACGCCGAAAAAGTCATCGGCGGCGCCCGCAACCGCACCCTGATCGTCGAGCTGATGCCGCACTATCCGGTGTACGTGCCGCTGCTGCCGGGCGACGCCCAGGCGGCGATGGGCCAGATTCATCCGGACGGCGAACTGGCCTTCAACCTGCTTACCGCCGAAGGTTTCGAAGCGGACGACTATATCGATATTTTTGATGGCGGCCCAATCCTGCAGGCGCACAAGAATTCGCTGCGTTCGTTCACCGGCGCGCTCGTGCGCCGCGTGGCGTTGGCCGTTCCTGAACTTGCCACCGCCGGCGACGCGCCGGCGACTTACGCCATCGCCGCCAGCAACGAGCAGAGCTTCCGCGCCATCACGGCCACCTGCCCGCCGGTCGAATCCGGCGAGTTGGTTTACCTGACGCAAAATGCGCAAGACGCGCTGATGGTGGCGCCCGGCGACAGCGTCATCTGCGTCAGAACCTGAAAGACAACTCTATGCTAGTCGTACGCGCAATCACCACCTCGGACCTCGATGCATTGCTCGAGATGGCCAGCCAGGTCGGTACCGGCATGACCACCCTCAAGCCCGACCGCACGATGCTGGGCGCCCGCATCGCGGTGGCGGTGGCGTCGTTCGCGCAAACCATCGCGCCCGAACAGCGCGACTACATGTTCGTCATGGAAGACACCTCGACCGGCCGCCTGGCCGGCGTGTGCGCGATCAAGGCTGCGGTCGGCCTGACCGAGCCGTTCTACAATTACCGCATCGGCACGCTGGTGCATTCGAGCCGCGAGCTCGATATTTTCACCCGCATGGACACGCTGTATTTGTCGAACGACCTGACCGGGTCGACCGAACTGTGTTCGCTGTTCCTGCATCCGGATTACCGGGTCGGCCACAACGGCAAGTGGCTGTCGAAGAGCCGCTTCCTGTTCATCGCCCAGTTTCCCCACCTGTTCACCGAAAAGCTGATCGCCGAGATGCGCGGCTTCCAGGCCGAAGACGGCAGCTCGCCGTTTTACGAAGGCCTCGGCCGCCATTTTTTCAAGATGGATTTCGATTACGTCGACGACCTGACCGCGCTCGGAAAAAAATCCTTCATCGCCGAGTTGATGCCGCGCCAGCCGCTGTACGTGGCCTATCTGCCGGAAGACGCCCAGGAAGTGATCGGCAAGGTCCACCTCAGCACGGCGCCGGCGCGCAAGCTGCTCGAGCAGGAAGGCATGCACTTCGAAGGCTACATCGACATCTTCGACGCCGGCCCGGTGCTGCAGGGACGCGTCGCCGAGTTGCGCTCGGTGCGCGACAGCGCCATCGTCGCCGCCACCGAGGCTGCTGCGTCGGAAGAATCGGAATACACCCTGATCTCCAACACGGTGCTGCAGGATTTTCGCATGATCGTCGCCCGCGCGACGTCGGCCGCAGGCGCGATTGCCTTGTCGGCGGCCCAGCTCGACCTGCTGCACTGCCTTCATGGCGACCCGTTGCGCACCTTGCCCCTTAACGTCAGGAAGAACGCCAATGCTTAAGCTCAGTAATTTCATTAACGGTCAATGGCAGGCCGGCAGCGGTGCCGAGCTGGTGACGATCGACCCTTCCACGGGCCGCCAGAGCTGGTCGAGCAACGCCTCGACGCCGGCCGATGTCGAGCGCGCCGCCAGCGCGGCGCGCGCCAGCTTTACGCAATGGGCGTTGACGCCGGTTGATGAGCGCGTCGCCATGTGCGCGCGCTTTCGCGACCTGCTCAGGCAGCACGCCGAGGAGCTGGCCCACATCATCGCCGAAGAAGTCGGCAAGCCGCTGTGGGAAGCGCGCACCGAAGTGGCGACGATGGCCAATAAGGTCGACATCTCGGTGCAGGCCTACGGCGCGCGTACCGGCGAGACGCAAGCGAAGGTCGCCGACGGCACCGCGGTGCTGCGCCACCGCCCGCACGGTGTGTTCGGCGTGTTCGGACCGTATAATTTTCCCGGCCACCTGCCCAACGGGCACATCGTCCCGGCCCTCATCGCCGGCAACACGGTGGTGTTCAAGCCGAGCGAATATGCGCCGCGCACCGCCATCAAGACGGTGCAACTGTGGCAGCAGGCCGGCTTGCCGGCCGGCGTCATCAACCTGGTCAACGGCGGCCGCGACACCGGCATCGCACTGGGCCGCGAGCCGCTGCTCGACGGCGTGCTGTTTACCGGCAGCTGCCAGACCGGCATCGCGCTGCACAAGCAGTTCGGCGGCCAGCCCGGCAAAATGCTGGCGTTGGAAATGGGCGGCAACAACCCGCTGGTGGTGTGGGATGTCGACGATGTCGACGCCGCCGTGCACCATACGGTGATGTCGGCGTTCATCTCGGCCGGCCAGCGCTGCACCTGCGCGCGCCGTTTGCTCGTGCAAGATACGCCTGCCGGCGCCGCCTTCGTCGACCGCCTGGTCGCGGTGGCGGCGAGCTTGGCGGTGGGCGCGTCGGACGCGCAGCCGCAGCCGTTCATGGGCCCGGTGGTATCCGCCGCGGTCGCCGCCCGGCTGGTGCAGGCGCAAGCCGACATGGTGGCAAAGGGCGGCGTGACGCTGCTGCAGATGCGCCAGCTTGACCCGAACGCCGGTTTTGTGACCGCCGGTATCGTCGACGTCACCGGTGCAAAAGGGATCGCGGACGAAGAGTGGTTCGGCCCGCTGCTGCAAGTGATCCGCGTGGCCAGTTTTGATGCCGCCATCGAGGTCGCCAACGCCACCGAATTCGGCCTTGCCGCGGCACTGCTGTCGAACGACGAGGCATTGTGGAAGCGGTTTTCGGTGCAGGCGCGCGCCGGCATCGTCAACTGGAATCGCCCGACCACGGGCGCTGCCAGTTCGGCGCCGTTCGGCGGCGTCGGCAAGTCGGGCAACCACCGCCCGAGCGCATATTATGCGGCCGACTACTGCGCCTATCCAGTGGCGTCGATCGAAACGGGCGAACTGGCGATGCCGGCCACATTGTCGCCCGGGCTGAGCTTTTAAAAGGGGTCAACCATGCACACCGGGCGCGAATACAATTTTGATGGACTGGTAGGCCCGTCCCACAATTATGCCGGGCTTTCGTTCGGTAACGTGGCCTCGCTGGGTAACGTCAAAAGCGCTTCGAACCCGAAACAGGCGGCCTTGCAGGGACTGGCAAAGATGCGCGAGCTGGCCGCGCGCGGCTTCGCCCAGGCGCTGCTGCCGCCGCAGGCGCGGCCCGACTTTCGCCTGCTGCGCCGGATCGGCTTTGCCGGCACCGACGCCGACGTCCTCGCGCGCGCCTGGCGCGAGGCGCCGGTGATCCTCGCCTGCGCCTGGTCGGCTTCGCCGATGTGGACCGCCAACGCCGCCACCGTCAGCCCATCGGCCGACAGCTTCGATGGCCGCGTCCACTTCACGGCGGCGAACCTGAACAACAAGCTGCACCGTTCTGGCGAACACGAACAGTCGACCCGCACGCTGCGCGCGCTGTTCGGCAACCAGCGGCACTTCGCCGTGCACGACGCGCTGCCGTCGACGCCGGCGTTCGGCGACGAGGGCGCCGCCAACCATACGCGCTTGGCCGCCAGCCATGGCGACAAGGGCGTGCAGCTGTTTGTCTACGGAAGGGTCGAATTCGACCCTTCCGCACCAAGTCCGAAGCGCTATCCGGCGCGCCAGACGCTCGAAGCGTCGCAGGCGATCGCGCGGCTGCATGGCCTGGACGCCGGCCGCACCGTGTTCGCTTCGCAGAATCCCGCAATCATCGACCAGGGCGTGTTTCATAACGATGTCATCGCTGTCGGCAACGCCAACGTGCTGTTCTATCATGAGCAGGCGTTCGCCGACGAGGCTGCGGTACTTAACCGGTTGCGCGCGGCAATGGACGGCGTCGGCGCGCAACTGGCGCCGGTGCGGGTCGATACGCGCGCGGTGTCGGTGGCCGACGCGGTGACCAGCTACCTGTTCAACAGCCAGCTCCTCAGCAAACCGGACGGCGCGATGGCGCTGGTGATCCCGCACGAATGCCGCGAGAACCAGGCGGTGTCGCGCTTCCTCGAGCAACTGGTGGCAAACCAAGGCGCGATCGACGAGCTGATCGAATTCGACCTGCACCAGAGCATGCGCAACGGTGGCGGCCCGGCCTGCCTGCGCCTGCGCGTGGCCTTGAGCGCCGCCGAGGCCAACGCGATGCACCAGGGCGTGATCATGACCGAGGCCTTGTACGCGCGGCTGGTCGACTGGGTCGACCGCCATTACCGCGACCGCCTCGAGCCGAAAGACCTGGCCGACCCGCAGCTGGCGATCGAATGCGCGCTGGCGCTGGAAGAACTGATGCGCATACTCGATTTGCCGACGCTGTACGATTTGTCGTGACCGTGGCCCGGGCGGTTTGATTCTGCCGCCGTTAGCTGTTTTAATACCGGCAGTGTCGATTGACCCTAGCTCTTAACTTTAGTTATTGACCATATTTTTGGACCGGCCACCCCGGTCTGCCTGTAGATCGCTTTCGCATGGCCACAAGCCGCGGCGGGGGCGATAGCAACAACAACGTATTGGAGAAGCTACGATGAAGCACATGCCACAGGATCTGCGTACGCAGACACTCGACCTGGTCAATGCGAACCAGCCGTCCACCGCCGCCAGCCAGGTCGCCGCGCTGATCAGCGCCTGGCTCGGCTCGCTGGATGAAGAAGACCTCGCCGGTACCTCGCCTGCCAGCCTTGCGCCGGTCTTGTGGGACGGGTTCACCCAGGCCGCCACGCGCCCGGCGCCCGGCTGCGAGATCGCCCGGCTGCGCTACTGCGACGGCCGCGGCGGCATGGCCACCGCGCTGTTCATCTCGAATGACGACATGCCTTACCTGGTCGATTCGATCGTGATGGCGATGCGCAAGCAGCGCGTGGCCGTGGCCGGCGTGATGAACGCGGTGCTGGCGGTGCGGCGCGACGCCGGCGGCCACGCGCTGGCGGTCGGCGAAGCCGCTGCCGCAGCCGATACTCCGCTCGAATCGTACGTCCTGTGCCTGCTGTCGGAAGACCTGGCCGCTGACGAATTGGATGCGCTCACCGCCAGGCTGCAGATGGTGGCGCGCGACGCCGCCGTGGTGCGCCGCGATTCGCCAGCGATGGCCGAGCGCCTGAGCCTTGTCGCCGCCCAAGCCGCCGCGCATGGCGGCACCGGCCAGGAAGTGGCCGCCTTCCTCGAATGGGCCAGGAACGAAGGGTTCGAGCCGTTCGGCTATGCCTATTACGTCGCCAAGCCAGGCGTGCGCGAACTCGAACGCGACCTCCCGAGCCGCATCGGCGTGCTGCAGGACACCTCGCATCCAGTCTACGGCACCTGCCTGGCGAACATCCCGGGCGACTTCGACACCCTGTCGCGCCGCTTTGACACGCTGTCGATCGTCAAGGCCGACGTCGAAGGCACGCTGCACCGCGACCAGCCGCTCGACTTCATCGGCATTCGCAATACCGATCTGCAGCAGAACATCCTCGGCGAGCACTGCTTTGTCGGCCTGTTTACCCGCGCCGCCACCGCCACCCCGCTGGCGCGCCTGCCGTACGCGCGCGGGCGCGTTGCCAAGGTCTTGTCGCTGGCCGGCGTGCGCCAGGAAGGTTTCCGCGCCGAGAAATTCCTCGAGATCCTCGAGTCGCTGCCGCGCACCGAAACGCTGGAAGCCGAGCCGGAATGGCTGTCGGCCGTGTGCAGCTCGGTGGTGTCGCTCTACAAGCAGCCGCGCGCCCGCGTGTTCGCCCGCCGCGACGTCTACGCGCGCCACCTCAACGTGCTGGTCTACATGCCGCGCGAGCGCTACAGCGCCAGCGTGGCCGCCAGCCTGGCCGGCGCACTTAGGCAAAGCTCGGGCGCGCTCGAAGTGCGTTCGCAGACGCTGGTGGCCGACGGCCCGCTGGCGCGCGTCTACCTGATTGCGCATGCCGCGCGCAACCCGCTCGATCTCGAGTCCGATATTCAGCGCCCGCTGCTGGCAGTGCTCGACGGCTGGCACGACACTTTCGCCGCGCTGACCGACAGCATCGCCAACGTGCCCCAGCGCAGCAGCCTGCGCAAGCTGTGCGCCACGCTGCCGGTCAATTACGTCGCCGCCACGGCGCCGGCGGTCGCTTTGCGCGACCTCGGCGAGCTGCTGTCGAACGGCCAGGCCGGCCACGTGTCGGTGCGCGTTGAAGTGGACCAGGCCGACGGTTCCGGCGACGACAAAGGCGCCTCGATCCGCCTGTATTCGGCCGGGCGCGTGCCGTCGCTCTCGCGCATCCTGCCGGCGCTGCACAACGCCGGCGTCGCCATCGACCGCGAGCAGACGTTCGCCATCACGATGGCCGACAGCAGCCGTCATTTCGTCACCAGCCTCGCGGTCGACGCCGACAGCGCGGCGAAACTGGCGAAACCGAACATCGTCGCCGTTGCCGAAGAACTGTTCGAGTCGCTGTTCAACGACGAAGCCGAAGACGGCCGCCTGAACGGGCTGTCCATCGAAGGCGGCCTCTCGATGCGCGAAGTGCAGCTGGTGCGCGCCTATATCAGCTACTGGCGCCAGACCGGCAGCAAGTTTTCGGTGCGCTACATTGCCGACACCTTGCGCCGTCAGCCGGTGCTGGTCAGGCAACTGGTCGACGCTTTCTTGCAGCGCTTCGACCCTGCGCTGGGGTCGACCGAACACGAGGCCGCGCTGGAAAAAATTGCCGCGCTCAAGGCGGGCCTGGCCGGCGTCAACCACGCCGACACCGAGGAAATCCTCGCCGCCCTGGCCGAGCTGGTGCTGGCCACCGTGCGCACCAATTACTTCCAGAACGGTCAACAGGGCGACAAGATCATTTTTAAATTCGACACCAGCCAACTGGCGCTGGTGCCGGAGCCGCGCCCGTACCGCGAGATCTTCGTGTTCTCGCGCCGTTTCGAAGGCGTGCACCTGCGCGGCGGCCCGGTCGCCCGCGGCGGCCTGCGCTGGTCGGACCGGATGGAAGACTACCGCACCGAAGTGCTCGGCCTGGTCAAGGCGCAGATGGTGAAAAACGCCGTCATCGTGCCGGCCGGCTCGAAAGGCGGTTTCGTGTGCAAGCAGATGCCGAAGGACGCCGTGCGCGAGACGGTTGCCGCTGAAGGCGAGGCAGTCTACCGCCTGTTCATCGCCAGCCTGCTGGAAGTGACGGACAACCGCGTGCGCGGCACCATCGTGCCGCCGAACGACACCGTGCGCTACGACCAGGACGACCCGTACCTGGTGGTCGCCGCCGACAAGGGCACCGCGACGTTTTCCGACATCGCCAACGGCATCGCCGTGCAGCGCGGCTTCTGGCTGGGAGACGCCTTTGCGTCGGGCGGCTCGAACGGCTACGATCACAAGAAGATGGGCATCACCGCCAAGGGCGCGTTCGAAGCGGTCAAGCGCCACTTCTACGAAATGGACCACGACATGAACACTACCCCGATCACCATGGTCGGCGTGGGCGACATGTCGGGCGACGTGTTCGGCAACGGCGTGCTGCTGTCGCGTCAGCTTAAAGTGCTGGCAGCGTTCGACCATCGCCACATTTTCCTCGATCCGCAACCGGATGTGGCCGCGTCGTTCGCCGAACGCGAGCGCATGTTCGCGCTGCCGCGCTCGTCGTGGGAAGACTACGACAAGCGCCTCATTTCGGTTGGCGGCGGCGTGTTTTCGCGCCACGCCCGCTCGATCGCGCTGTCGCTGCAAGTGCGCGAGGCGCTCGACATCACCGAGACGCAGCTCGCGCCTGAAGAACTGATGCACCGTATCCTGCTGGCGCCGGTCGACCTGTTCTATAACGGCGGCATCGGCACCTACATCAAGGCGTCGACCGAGACCCACGCCCAGGTCAAGGACCGCGCCAACGACAACATTCGCGTCGACGGCAATCAGCTGCGCTGCAAGGTGGTGTCCGAGGGCGGCAACCTGGGCGCGACCCAGAACGGGCGCATCGAATTTGCGCTCGCTGGCGGACGCATCTTCACCGATGCGATCGACAACTCGGCCGGCGTGGATTGCTCCGACCATGAAGTCAACGTCAAGATCTGGCTCGACACCGAAGTCAATGCCGGCGCCCTTTCGGAGCTTGACCGCAACCGCATCCTCGGCGAGATGACCGGCGATATCGAGCGCCTGGTCCTGCGCGACAACATGCTGCAAACCCACCTGCTGGTGCGCGAAGCGCAGGCCCAGCTCGACGCCACCGTGGTCGACGGCTACGCGGCCCTGATCACCAGCCTCGAACTCGAAGGCGCGCTGTCGCGCGAACTCGAACAACTGCCGACCGACGCCGAACTTGCGCGCCGCAAGGCCAATGGCATCGGCCTCACCGCGCCGGAACTGGCGGTGGTCATCGCCAACGTCAAGAACCGTTACAAGCGCCTGCTGGCGGCGCTGCCGTTGCTTGAGCTGCCTTGGGCCGAATCGGTGCTCAAGCCCTATTTCCCGGCCCAGCTGGTGGCCACCCGCAGCGCCCTGGCGCACCCGCTGGCCAATGCAATCCTGGCCACCGTGCTGGCCAACGAAGCGGTCAACCGCTGCGGTCCGTTGATGATATGCGACGTCGCGCTGGAGCACGCAATCGACGACCTTGAAGTCGTCAAGGCGTGGGGCCAGGCATGGTCGGCCTTGCACCTGGCGCCGATCTTCGACGCGCTCGACGTCGACGCGCTGCACGTGCCGTGCGCCGTGTCGATCAAGGTCGACCATCGCACCCGCGTGCTGTTCAAGGCGCTGCTCGAAGGCGTGCTGTCGGTGGCCGCCGGCCAATCCGGCGGCATGGAAGAACTCACGCGCCTGTTCGCCGCCCCCGACATGCTGGGCCGCTTGACACCGGTCAACCCCGAGGCGGATGCGCATCCGGAGCTGACGGCGGCGTTCAGCTGCGCCTGGAACGCGGTCGATGCGCTCGAATCGGTGGCCACATTCCTGTTCGCGGCGGTGTCGGTGCAGCGTCCTGCCAGCATGTCGCTGGCGCAATTTTTGCAAGTGGGGATGGCGCTGCGCGGCCAGGCCGGTATCGACACGCTCGAGCGCGGCCTGAAACTGACGGCGACCAGCAAGTCGCAGGAACAGCTGCGCAGCTACGCGATGCAGGTCCTGCGCCGCACCCAGCAGCGCCTGCTGATGCAGGTGCTGGCGCGTTCGAACGGCGGCGCCAGGCTGCTCGAAGCGGTCGATGACGTGACCGGCCCGATGAAGCGGGCCGACCATGCGGCGCCGGCCGACCTTGACCAGGCGATGCTCGACGTCTGGGCGTTGTCGGAAGCGAGCAGCGCCGACGCTACAGCGACGGCCACGGCCGCCTGATGGCAACGCCTTTGACGCTGGCGCTGCGCCAGCTGGCGGCGGGCGATTTCGGCGCGCTGGCCGCTCGCTTCGAACCGGCCGGCTTCGACGTGTCGCTGCCGGCCGCCGGCATCGTCACGATCAAGTTGACGCACCACGCCAGCCATGCCACCCGCGCCAGCGTGCTGGTGTCGGTCGGCGTGCATGGCGACGAGACCGGACCGATCGACATGCTGGCCCAGCTGCTGGACGCGCTGTCGCACCAGCCGTCGAAGCTGGCGGTGGACCTGATGGTCTGCGTCGGCAACATCGACGCCATCGCCGCCGGCCAGCGTTTCATCGACGCTGACCTGAACCGCATGTTCAGGCCCCGGCGCGGGGCGCTGGCGACGACGGCGGAAGCGGCGCGCGCCGATGCCATCATCGACGCCACGGCGGGTTTTTTTGACGGCGCCGGCCGCGTGCGCTGGCACCTCGACCTGCACACCGCGATCCGGCCATCGAGCTATCCGACCTTCGCCGTGGTGCCCGACCTGATTGCCGACGAACCGAAGACGGCGCTGGCCGGCTGGCTCGGCCAGGCTGCCATCGGCGCCATCATCATGAACCCGCAATCGGCCGGCACCTACAGTTATCACTCGGCCGAGCACCACGGCGCCGCCGCCGCGACGGTGGAACTGGGGCAGGTCGGCGCGCTCGGGCAAAACGACCTGAGCCTGTTTGCCGGCGCCGCCAGCGCGCTCGACGACCTTCTGCGCGGGGTGGCAGCATCGAGCGTCAAGGAACCGCCGCACGTGTTCCGGGTGGCCCAGGAAATCATCAAGCTGAGCGACGGTTTTTCGATGGCGTTCGGCCGCGACACCCACAATTTTACTGCCCTGGCCGCCGGCGCGGTGATTGCCACCGACGGCGCGACGGTCTACCGCGTCGGCGCGGCCCAAGAGCTGGTGGTGTTTCCAAACCCCGAGGTGCGGGTTGGCCTGCGCGCCGCCCTGATGGTGATGCGGGTTTCCTGAGCCGGAGGACGATCCACCCCGGCCACCTGGCGCTGTCGGGCGCCGGCATCCTGTACCGCGATTCGTGCAGTTCGTCGCATACGGCGGGCGGCGCGGATAGCCTTTTGATAATGTTCGGACGCTGGTGCCGCGGCGCCACCTTCCCCACATTGAAAAGGTCCATCATGCGTTCAATCCTCAGCATCGGCTGTTTCCTGGCCCTGTCCGGCTGCGCCATCATTGTCAACGGCAACGACGACGTGCAAGTCAAGTCTGTCTTCATCGGCAACGCGGTGGTCGGCGACGGCCGCCTGGCGCACGACGTGCGCGTCGTCGGCAGCGTCAGCGCGATCGATGTCAGCGGCCCGCTGGAAGTGACCGTCCGGGTCGGCCCCGCAGCTTCACTGGAGGTCGACGCCGACAGCAACCTGCTGCCGATGATCCGCACCGAAATCAGCGGTGGCGTGCTGCGCATGTGGGTCGAGGGCAGCGTGCGTAGCGCCAACAGCCTGCGCGTCAATTACAGCGTGCCTTCGCTTACCCAGGCCAGCGCCGCCGGTTCGGGCCGCCTTACCATCAGTGAATTGAACGGCGCGCCGTTCAGCTTTACCAAAAGCGGTTCGGGCGCGGCCAACCTGTCGGGCCGCGTCAGCCGGCTCGACGTGCGTCATTCCGGCTCCGGCGCCATCCACGCCGGCGCGCTGCGCACGGGCGAGGCCAACCTGGCGCTGAGCGGCTCGGGCCGCACGAGCCTGGGGCCGGTGCAGGGCAGCGCGTTGACCGTCAACCTGAGCGGCTCCGGTTCGCTGCACGCCAGTGGCGTTGTGACGTCCCTTAACGCCCGCGTGCATGGCTCGGGCAGCGCCGATCTCAGTGCACTGGTCAGCGAGCAAGCCGACCTAGCCACCAGCGGCTCGGGCGACATTAGCGCACAGGTCAAGCGCGCGCTGGTCGCACAGAGCACTGGCTCGGGCCAGATCACCGTGTACGGCAATCCGGGCCAGCGCAGCGTCAGCGGCAAGCACGTGGTGGTGCTGAACTGACCAGCGGCGCCGGCAATCGGGACATTTGTCGAAAAAGCTTACAGTTGCAGGCGCCTTGGCGATGTGACTGTCGGTAAGCTATTGATTTTCATATTGTTTTACTTTCAGGCGCAATAATTGCTCGTTAAAATAAAACGATCATGACAAGGTGGCCGGAATGAACAGCATGAAAAAACTGGTGTGCTCGGCAATGGCGGCCCTCGCGCTCTCGATGACATCGAACGCGTATGCAGGCTACATTTCAGCTGATGGGTACGTCGGCGCTACGACCACTTATAACTTCCGCAGCACCACAGGATTGGTTGGTGTTGAACTGGACGATAAAAATCTTACGTTCACCCTTCCGTTTGCATTTACCTTTTTTGGCAAGCAATTTATCAGCGGCAGCAATGGATGGATCTCGGGCAATGGACTGCTCGGTCTTGATATCCACAGTATGGATGAGCCAGATAAAGATGATCCAGAAGACGAACGCGATGCTTACTGCTGCAATGCTACATATCACCAGTTTTCGCCTACCCAAACCGTCGTGGCAGGCTGGTTCGATATGTTCGGCACCGTTTATACGCAGACCAAAGGCACGGCTGGCAACCAAGAGTTCATAGTCACCTGGGAGTCGAACGAGTATGATCGGAATGCGCCGCCGACCTTCCTTGGTGCGGCGAACCGGCTCCAGGCGATCCTGCATGAAGGCAGCAACAGCATCGAGTTCCAGTACGCCGAATTGAACTCGCTCCTGCATTTCGCCAGCGTTGGCGGCATCAAGGGCGGCGAATTGACCAAGGGCATGAATTACCGTGATTTCGAGTCCGGTGTCACCTTGGCCGAGTTAGGCCTGCTGATCACCTACCAGCCCCTGACCGCGGAGATCCCGGAACCGGGCACGGTCCTGCTGTCGGGATCCGCCTTTGCCGCTATTGCACTGGCGCGCCGCAGATCCAGGCGCGCCGGCAAGCGATAGTTGCAGGCGACCAGCGCTTACAGCAAATGGTCCAGCATGTCCGGTCCGAACACTTCGCGGTGCAGCCGGGTGACCGGTACGCCGGCGCCAAGCAGTGCCAGCCACTGGGCCTGCATGAACGGCAGCGGGCCGCACATATACACATTCGCTTCAACGCGCGGCCACGACGGCAGCGCCGCCACATTCATATAGCCCTGCTGCGCCGCACTGCCGGCGCTCACCGTTTCGTGAAACGTCACCACCTGCAGGTTCGGCATGAGCGCTTGGGCGGCGGCGATATCGGCGCCGTGCGCCTGGTACGCCGCATCGCGTGCGGCGTGGCCGAAGATCACGCTGCGTTGCGGCCGGTGACGCGCGATTATATTCAGCGCGGCGACCATCGGCGTGATGCCGACGCCGGCCGACAGCAGCACCAGCGGCGCGTCCGATTCGGTGTCGATGGCGAACTCGCCGAACGGCGGCGACACCTGCAGCAGGCTGCCGACTACAACGTGATCGTGGATCCAGTTCGATACTTCACCGGCCGGGGTTTTCACGCCGGCCGCTTCGCGCTTGACTGAAATACGCATGCTGTCGCCGGGCGCGTCCGACAGGCTGTATTGGCGCAGCTGGGTGTGACCGTCGGCGAAGTCGATCGTGACGCTGACGTACTGGCCAGCCTCGAACGCAGGTAGCGGCGCGCCATCGACGGGGACCAAGCGGATCGATTCGATGTCGACGCCTTGCTGGACGATCTCGGTTACCCGCATGGCGCGGGTCTGGCCCGGTTCGATGCCGGCGTTGGCATACATGGTCTTTTCGGCGTCGATGAACAGCGTGGCGAGCGCAGTGTACGCCTCGTCCCAGGCAGCCAGCAGCGGTGGGGTGGCGGCCTCGCCCAGCGTATCGGCAATCGCGCCAAGCAGGTACTGGCCGACGATCGGATAGTGCTCGGCGCGAATGCCGATCGAGACGTGCTTGTGGACGATGCGGTTAATTACCGGGCCCAGCGCGGCCGGGTCGCCGATGTTGGCGGCGTACGCGAACACGGCGGAAGCGAGCGACTGCTGCTGCGCGCCGCTGGCCTGGTTGCCCATGTTGAACAGGTTGCTCAGTTCCGGATGGGCGGCGAACAGGTTGCGGTAAAACGTGGTGGTAATGGCCAGGCCATGCTTGCGCAGCACGGGCACGCTGGCGTCGATGTAGGGGCGGGAAGCGGCTGAGATCATGGGGGTTCCTCTCGATTTATTGATATATTTAATATGCATGTTTAAAAACTTAAAAAAGCCCGTCGACCCGGGCTGGTGCTGCAGGGGTGGACCGGACGGTTTGCGGCCACCTCAGCGAGCTTTCTATAATGTCAGGATTTTACATTCATCTCTAAAACGGTGTCGGCGGCACGACGCTTACGGACACACGGTGCAATAAAAGATGTAGTTAAGTAAAACCATATGGTCATATAATCGCTAGGTTTTTGACGGCAGGTTGCCGAATCTATCGTGTGTGACACAAGGGAAAATCCGTGAACCTGACATTGGGCCAGAAGTTGATCCGCACCAAGCCGACCGACCGCGGCGCCGAGCACACGCATGCCCCTGGCGCCGGCCGACTCGGACGCAGCATCGGCCTGTTCCCGCTGACCATGATCGGCGTCGGCGCCACCATCGGTACCGGCATCTTTTTCACCATGGTCGAAGCGGTGCCGAAGGCGGGGCCGTCGGTGATTTTGTCGTTCATGATGGCCGCCATCACCGCCGGCCTGACCGCGCTGTGCTACGCCGAGTTGTCGTTCCGCATTCCTGCGGCCGGCTCGTCCTACTCGTTCGCCTATGCCACGGTGGGCGAATTTGCCGCCTTCATCATGGCCTTCTGCCTGCTGCTCGAATACGGGCTGGCGGCCAGCGCGACGGCGATCGGCTGGTCCGACTACCTGAACAATTTCCTGTCGAATGCGATCGGCTGGAAGATCCCCGAAGCGCTGCGCTCGCCGATGATCGTGTCCGGCGCGCACGGGGTCGAACTGCGCGCCGGCCACATTAACCTGCCGCCGATCCTGCTGGTGGTATTGTGCGGCGCCTTGCTGATCCGCGGCACCCGCGAGTCGGCCACCGCCAACGCCATCATGGTCCTCATCAAGCTGGCGATCCTGGTCTTTTTTGTGGCGATCGCGTTCTGGGGCTTCGACATCGACAATTTTCATCCCTTCTTCAACGGCCCCAGCAGCCACGGACCGGGCGGCCTGGTCGGCGTGACGGCGGCGGCCGGCACGGTGTTCTTCTCTTTCATCGGCCTCGATACGGTCGCCACGGCGGGGGAAGAGGTGCGCGACCCGACCCGCAATGTGCCAAAAGCGATCCTGGCGGCGCTGGTGATCGTCACCGTGTTCTATATGCTGGTGGCGGTAGCGGCGATCGGCGCCCAGCCGGCCAGCATGTTCGAAGGCCAGGAAGCCGGCCTGTCGGTGATCCTGCAAAACGTCACCGGCAAGGCGTGGCCGGCGCTGGTGCTGTCGGCCGGCGCCGTGATCTCGGTGTTCAGCGTGACCCTGGTGACGATCTACGGCCAGACCCGCATCCTGTACGCGATCAGCCGCGACGGCCTGATTCCGAAGACGTTCCAGAAGGTTCACCCGCGCACGCTGGCGCCGGTCAGCAACACCATCATCGTCTGCATCATCGTCGGCGTCGTGGCTGGCCTGGTCGACTCGAGCTTCCTGTGGGACATGGTCAGCATGGGCACGCTGACCGCCTTCATGGTGGTGTCGATCGCCGTGCCGGTGATGCGCAAGAAAGAGGGCGTGTCGGCCGCCAAAGGTTTTCGGGTGCCGTTCGGGCCCTACCTGGTGCCGGGCCTGAGCATCGCCGCCTGCCTGTACCTGATGTACGGGCTGTCGATCACGACCTACCGCGTGTTCGCCATCTGGATGACGGTGGCGGTGCTGACGTATTTTATTTACGGCATCCGCAATTCGCGGCTGAACAAGGTTTCTGCAGCGGTCTGACCGCAGGGGTCTGACCGATTGTCCTCGGCGGCGCCGTCAGACCCCGCAGTCACGGTCGGTGGCCCAGCGACGGCATTGGATCCCCGCTTGCGCGAGGATGACGTGCTGAGGTTAGCGGTGATTTCGCGGCGCATATCCCGTTCAAACAAAAAGCCACGCAACGTTCCGGTTGCGTGGCTTTTTTATTCAAGCAGTGGCGTCCCGAAGGCCACCACAGCGTCGATTACTCGACGCTCATTTCCTTGAGCAGATTGTCAGCCTTGTCCACGTGCTTCATGTTCCACAGGATGTAGCGCACGTCGACCTGGATGTCGCGCGTGTTGGCCTTGTTGAAATCCCAGTCGGAGATGATCGAGTCGAGCGTGCCGTCGAAGGCCAGGCCGATGAACTCGCCTCGGCTGTTGAGCGCAGCCGAACCCGAATTGCCGCCGGTGATGTCGAGCGTGGCGAGATAGTTGACCGGCACCGTCTTGAGCTTCGGATCGACATACTTGCCGAAGTCCTTGGCCTTGATCGCCGCCAGTTGCGTCGCCGGTGCGTTGAACTCGCCTTCGCCGGTGGCTTTCGCCACCACGCCCTTGACGGTCGTGAACGCGCTCCAGGCGCCGGTGCCGTCGGCGCCATGGTCGCGCCCGGCGATGCGGCCGAACGTGACGCGCAAGGTGCCGTTGGCGTCAGGGTAGACCGCCTGGCCTTTGCTGTTCATGTAAGCAATCTTCGCTTTCATGTAGTTGGCGTAGGCTTGCTGCACCTTGCCGCCCAGCTCTTCGTCTTCCGCTTCGCGCTTCAGGCTGCCGTCGTACATGGCGACCGCGGCCTTGATGAACGGGTCGTTGCTGGCCTTGAAGTCGGCCGGGCTCTTCTTCAGCCAGGCGCTGCGCTGGGCGGCGTCGCCGAGGGTGGTGCCGGCGTACATGCGCTCGAGCATGGCGGCCAGGTCGGCTTGCGACATGCCGTCCTTGATGCCCATGGCGGCGTCGAAGTTGGCATTGCGCATCGCTGCCGGCTGGGCGGCGTACTTGACCAGGCCATTCATGACCAGCGCCTTGTCGACTTTGGCGTCGTAGGTGCGGTCGATGGCCGCCACGCTCGACTGGAAACGCTTCAGGTCACGTTCCTGGTAGCCCGACTTGCGCTCGGGGTCAGGCTTGGTGGTTTCATTGGCCAGGCGGTACAGCGAACGGGCAGTGCTCAGCAGGCGCGGCGACGACGAGCTGTAGTAGAAATCGCGCTTCATTTGCGCGTCGCGCTCGGCGATCAGTTTTTCGACCTGCTCGATGTCGCTGGCGTATTCCTTCTGGCGGGCCGGATTGGCGTTGACCCAGGCTTTCAGCTCAGCTTGTTCGCGCGTCTTGCGGGCCAGGAAGTCGCTGCCTTCGTAGCTGTTAAGCATGCCCTTGCGGTTCTTGTAGTAATTGTTCACGTTGGCGACCTGGCCTGCGTACTTCAGCTTGAGCGCCGGATCGTTCTTGGTCTCGCGCTCGATGATGGCCAGGGTTTCAGCGGACGTCTTGACGAAGGCCGGATAGTTCCATTCGAAGGTCGACGCCACTTCCGACGGCAGGCGGTGACGGTTGGTGCGGCCCGGATAGCCCAGCGCCATGATGAAATCGCCTTCCTTGACGCCTTCCTTGGCCATTTTCAGGAAATGCTTCGGCGCGTACGGCACGTTGTCTTTCGAGAAGTCGGCAGCCTTGCCATCGGGGCTGACGTAGGCGCGGTAAAAGCCGTAGTCGCCGGTGTGGCGCGGCCACATCCAGTTGTCGGTGTCGCCGCCGAACTTGCCGACGCCCGACGGCGGCGCGTGCACCAGGCGCACGTCGCGAATTTCCAGCTGCTTGATCAGGTAAAACTCGAGGCCGCCGTAATAGCTGGCCACGGTGCAACGGTGGCCAAGATCTTTTTCGCACTCGGCAACCAGGGATTTTTCATTTTTTTCGATGCCGTCGATGCGGGCCTTGCCGTTCAGCTTTGCCACGTCGGCGCTGATGACATTGTTGCTGACGTTCGTCACTTCCTTGGTGACGAAGACGCGGCTGCCTGGCGACGCCGGCAGTTCCTCAGCGAACGTCTTGGCCAGGAAGCCATTTTCCAGCAGGTCGCGCTCTGGCGTCGAATTGACGGCCACGCTGCCATAAATACAGTGGTGGTTGGTCGCAACCAGACCCTGAGGCGAAACGAACGACGCCGAGCAGCCGCCCAGGCTGACGATCGCGCCCATCGGGAATTCGGTCAGTTTGGTCAGGCTTGCCGGGTCCAGCTTGAGGCCGGCAGCCTTTAATTGCTTCGCTACTTGTGGCAGCTGCTGCGGCATCCACATGCCTTCGTCGGCGTAAGCGGCGGAGGTGCTCAGGATGGCGAGCGTCAGGAGAGTTTTTTTCATTCGCATGGGTCTCAGGATGGGTGATCGGACAAGCTCCGTCGTACGGAGCGCCCTAGAGTATCCGTATCGCCCCGTTAATAGTCAACCGGAATTTGGCCGGCGCAGCGCCCTCCTGGCCGCGCCCGCTGGCACTTGCAGCTGGGCGCCGATCAGCAATGCCAGCTTGCCCATGATTTTGTCGCTCCACGGCCGTGCTTTCCAGGCCGCCAGGGTAACTGGCTTGGTGCGGCGCGCACCACATCCGAGTCGATGTCGGCGCCCGGGGTGATGATCTGCACGGCAACGCCACGTTTGGTGGCGGCGACCAATGCCCTGACGGTCAGCGCACCAGGGACGAAATGAGCATTCGACAGCTCGATTGTATGGCGCTCGGCGAGCTGCCGACGCCTCGCATCGGCGGGAAGATCTGGTCGCCGTTCAGCAGGATTTGTACCTTGTTGCCGTTGACGACAGGCGGTCCCGGCAGCAAATCCATGGAGCGGCGAAATTGCGGATCCTCGAGGTCGTATTTACGCGCCAGTTGTTGCTCGATTTTCTTCTCACTGGTTTGGTTCTCATCAGCGATTCTCGGGGCAAAAGTAACCAACGCCGAAGCGTTGGTTATTTGGTGAAATAAGTCAGCGCGTCCGGCCGCGGCGGAACAGATTGACGATTGCCAGCAAGATGACTGCGCCAAGGAAAGACACCAGCAGTGAAGTGACGCTGAAGTCGTCCGAGTTGATGGTGCCGGTACCGAACAGCGGAGCAAGCAACCAGCCACCGAGGAAGGAACCGACGATCCCGACGACGATGTTGAGGATCATGCCTTGCTCTGCGTCCGTTTTCATGACAAGGCTGGCGAGCCAACCCAAAATTCCGCCTATAACGATCCAAATGATGAAATTCATGGTGATTCTCCTTAAGTTGAAATTGCCCCTAGGCCAATGAATATCGCTGACCTTATGAAAAAGTCTAGTCACTGCAATGGGCTTGGTCGGTGCGACAACGAACGTACGCGCACGATTGCACGCCACTGGAAAATTGCGATTCGGAATGTTGTCAATACCGTGCGCGAACGTACAGAGCGTCTTCCGGGGGCACTTTATCGTTGCTCCACTGGCAATCATTCCCAGGACGTTACGGGTTCCGCAGATTAAAAAATTTGAAAGGAAATTGATATGAGCAACTACGACAATACAACACCAACCAAAGACTCCCGCATGGTCACCGGCCTGTTTCGCGACCGCGACAGCGCTGAACGTGCTTACAGTTCCTTGTCCGACCGCGGCTACACCAAGGATGACGTCACCTTGATGATGTCGGACGACACCCGCAAGAGCCATTTCGCCGATACCGATACCGAACTGGGCAGCAAAGCCGCCGAAGGCGCCGGCATCGGCGCCGGCATCGGCGGCACCATCGGTGCCGTGCTGGCCGGTGTCGCCGCCCTCGGCACCACCTTGGTGCTGCCAGGTATCGGCCTGGTAGTGGCTGGCCCGATCGCGGCGGCCCTGGCCGGCGCTGGCGCCGGCGGCTTGACGGGCGGCCTGGTCGGTGCGCTGATCGGCGCCGGCATCCCTGAAGAGCGTGCCGGGCATTACGAAGATGGCATCAAGAACGGTGGCATCCTGATGGGCGTGACCCCGCGTTCGGATGAAGACGCGGCGCACATCGGCCGCAGTTGGTCCGACAACGCCGGTGAGCACATCATCGGCACCGGCGTCGGCGCTGCCGGCGGCGCGGCAACGGGCGCGATGATCGGCTCGGTGGCCGGCCCGATCGGTACGTTGGCGGGCGCGGCCACCGGCGGCATCACCGGTGGCCTGGCAGGCAAGGGCGCAGCCGAAGTGGTCAACCCAAAAACTGGTGATGACCTCGGCGAACACCATCTGGCCAAGGGGGTAGGTGCCGGCAGCGGCGCCGCGATGGGCGCCACCGCCGGCATCATCGGCGGTCCGGTCGGCATGGCAGCCGGTGCGGCAATCGGTGGCATTGCCGGCGGCCTGGCCGGCCGTGGCGCGGCCGAAGTGGTGAATCCGAAACAGCAAGACGATCTGTCGGGCCATTACTTGAACAAGGGTGTCGGTGCGGGCGGCGGGGCGGCGGTTGGCGCGGCTGGCGGCCCGACCGGCATGGCGGCAGGCGCGGCAATTGGCGGCATGGCTGGCGGCGCGGCAGGCCATGCCGCGGGCAGCCTGGTGAATCCAGTGGAAGAGTCGGCTTACTGGCAGAACTCCTACCAGAGCGCTTCCTACTATTCGCCGCAATACACCTACGACGACTACGGCCCTGCTTACCAGCTCGGCTACAACAGCCGCGGCCATTACGTCGGCCAGAGCTTCGACAGCGCCGAGCGCGACCTGTCGGACCAGTGGAACGCGTCCAAGGGCACGTCGCGCTTGAGCTGGGACCAGGCCCGCTCGGCTACCCGCGCCGCATGGGACAAGGTTGATGGCGCAACTGTGAAGCGGTAGGTAACCGGAAGTAAACAGTAAAAAGCCCCGTTTCCTTTTGGAAGCGGGACTTTTTACGTTTCCTCAGCGAAAAACTCAGTTTTGCTTGATCGCTTCGACCTGGATTGCCAACTTCACTTCCGGCGCGAACTTCGGCAAGCCGAACGTGATACCAAAGTCGGCGCGGTTGAATTCGGCTGATGCGTCGGCGCCGCACACTTCACGCTTGAGCATTGGGTGCATGATGCACTTGAACTTGTTGATCGTCAGCTTGACCGGCTTGGTCACGCCGTGCAAGGTCAGTTCGCCGTCGACCGATACCGGGATATTGTCTTTAAACGTCATCGACTTCGACTTGTACTGAGCGGTGGGGAATTTGACGACGTCGAAAATATCAGCGCCCTTGGCGTGGTTGTTCATTTTTTCGTGGCCGAAGTCGAGCGAGGTGGCGTCGATCGTGATGTCGAGCGCGCCGGTGCGCGCAGCGCGGTCGAGTTCGATGGTGCCGCTGGTCTTGGTGAACTTGCCGCGCCAGACAGAAATGCCCATGTGGTCCGCTTCAAAGCTCGGGTAGGTATGGTTCGGCTCGATGGTGTAGGTGTCGGCAGCGAACGCGGACGCCGAGACGGCAGCGATGAGGGCAACGACCAGGTGCTTCGAATTCATGGGAGTTCCTTATAGTTGGAATAGAGTTATTGCGAAACGTTACTGCGCCGCGGTGACGCGGAATTTAATGACAACCTCGTCGGCGACCATGCTGGTGTCTTTCCATTCGCCGTCGCCGATATTGAACGCCAACCGCTTGATTGGCAAGGCGCCTTCGAACACCTGCTTGCCGGCCTCAAGCTTGATAGTCAGGGGGAAAGTGACGTCGGCGCTCTTGCCCTTGATCGACAGCTTGCCCGTCACGTTCAGCTTGCCCGCGCCGGCCGGCTTGATCGACGACGAGACGAAACTGGCCTTCGGGTACTGGGCCGAGTTGAACCAGTCCTTCTTGGCTACTTCCTTGTTCATTTCCGCTTCGCCCAAATCGAGGCTGGCGGTATCGATGTCGACGCTCGCCTTCGCCAATTCCGGTTTGGCGGCGTCATAATCGATGCTGGCGCTGACTTTCTTGAATTTGGCGTCGACCGGCACATTCATCTGCTTGAAGGTGACAGACACGCTGCTGTAGGCGGGGTCGGTTTTGAGCGGGACGGCGCCTACGGTCAACGCGACAGCGATCAGGGATGCGGGCAAAAGGGGCAACAGGCGGCGTGACAGTGTCATGGATTTTCCATAAAAATTTATTAAGGCAGCATGCGCTGCATGACGCCGTCGCGGTCGATGAAGGCGTGCTTGAGGGCCGCGGCGGTGTGCAGGCCGACCGCGCCGGCCAGGCCCATGTTCAGCCAATAGTGCAACGCCTTGAGGACTGGCTTCAATTCAGGGTTGGCGTCTATCAGTAGCGGCAACTTGAACAAACCAAAATATACCACCGGCACGCCGGCTGACAAGGTATAAAAATAACCCGACAGCGGCACCGCGAACATCAGCACGTACAGCAGGCCGTGCAGATAGTGCGCCGATGATTGCTGCCAGCGCGGCATGGCGGCCGGGTAGGCCGGAGCCCGGTTCGCCAGGCGCCACAACAGGCGTAGGGCAGCCAGCGCCAGGATCGTCACGCCAGCCCATTTGTGCCATGAATAATATTTCAGCTTGGTCGGCGTGATGCCGGGGATGTCGGTCATCACCAGGCCCATGGTAAAGGCGCCGATGATCATGAGCGCGATCAGCCAGTGGAGAAGGATGGCAGGACGGGTATAGCGCTGCATCGGGGTGATTTCTCGGTATTAGTACGTGTTAGGACTAATAGTAGCGCAGAATTGCCGGATGTGCATGGATTGGCGCAGGGCTGCTTTAACTGAACGCCGCGTCAATGGCGGCCCCGCAATCGCGAGGACCCCATTGATGCGCCTACCGATTACGGCGATCGCAAGCGAAAAAGCTTAAATCTCCGCCGCCAGCTTGGCCGCAATACCGATGTAGTTCGCCGGCGTCATCGCCAGCAGCAAGTTTTTCGCTTCCTGCGGCACCGCCAGGGTAAGGATGAACTCGCGCAGCGCATCTTTCGAAATGCCCTTGCCACGCGTCAGTTCCTTGAGCTGCTCGTACGGGTTGGCGATGCCGTAACGGCGCATCACCGTCTGCACCGGCTCGGCCAGCACTTCCCAGTTGGCGTCGAGGTCCTGTGCGAGCCGGGCGGCGTTCACTTCCAGCTTGTTAAGACCGCGCAGGCAGCTGTCGTAGGCCAGCAGCGAATAGCCGAAGCCGACGCCGATGTTGCGCAGGACGGTGGAGTCGGTCAGGTCGCGCTGCATGCGCGACACCGGCAGCTTTTCGGCCATGTGCTTGAGCACCGCGTTGGCCATGCCCAGGTTGCCTTCGGAGTTTTCGAAGTCGATCGGGTTGACCTTGTGCGGCATGGTCGACGAGCCGATTTCGCCCTCCTTGAGGCGCTGCTTGAAGTAGCCCAGCGACACGTAGGTCCAGATGTCGCGGTTCAGGTCGAGCAGGATGGTGTTGGCGCGGGCGATGGCGTCGAACAGCTCGGCCATGTAGTCGTGCGGCTCGATCTGGATGGTGTACGGATTGAACGTCAGGCCAAGGCGCTGCTCGACGACGGCTTTGGAAAACGCCGCCCAGTCGAAATCCGGGTAGGCTGACAGGTGAGCGTTGTAGTTGCCGACCGCGCCGTTCATCTTGCCGAGGATTTCGACGGCGCCGATGCGCTGCACGGCGCGCTCGAGCCGGGCGACGACGTTGGCGATTTCCTTGCCCAGCGTGGTCGGGCTGGCGGTCTGGCCGTGGGTGCGCGAGAGCATCGGCAGCGCCGCGTTGGCATGCGCGATCTCGCGCAATTTACGCGCCAGATCTTGCAGCGCCGGCACAATGACGCCGTCGCGCGCGGCCTTGAGCATCATGCCGTGCGAGGTGTTGTTGATGTCTTCCGAGGTGCAGGCAAAATGGATGAATTCGGTCGCCGCGACCAGTTCCGGCACGTCCTTGACCTGTTCCTTGAGCCAGTACTCGACCGCCTTGACGTCGTGGTTGGTAACCGCTTCGATGGCCTTGATGCGCCCGGCGTCGGCATCGGTGAAATCGGCCGCCATCTTGTCGAGCAGCGCGCTGGCTTCTTTCGAGAACGGCTTGATTTCGGCAAAACCGGCCTGCGACAGCGCCTGCAGCCAAGAGATCTCGACCTTGACGCGGTGGTGCATGAAGCCCGCTTCGGACAGGATCGGGCGCAGCTTGTCGGTCTTGGCGGCGTAGCGGCCGTCGAGCGGGGACAGCGCGGAAAGGGTGGAGTACGGGGCGGTAGGGGTCATGGGGGGCAGGGGTGTGCAAAACAGCGATTTTACCACCGGCAGCATGGTGCGGCCTTGTTGCGGCGCCACGAAAATCGCGCCGCGGCCCGGCCGTGGGGCTGTGGGCCGATGCTATACTGGCCGCAAATCATCTTTTTAAGCGTCTATGAAACTCATCGGTTCGATTGGCAGTCCCTATGTCCGCAAAGTGCGTGTCGTGCTGGCGGAAAAGAAGCTCGACTACGATTTCGAGCTCGAAAATGTCTGGGGCTTCGATACCGCCATCCACCTGTCCAACCCGCTGGGCAAGGTGCCCTGCCTGATCATGGAAGACGGCAGCCCGATGTACGACTCGCGCGTGATCGCCGAATACCTCGACACCTTGACACCGGTGTGCAAGCTGTTGCCGCCACACGGGCGCGACCGCGCCGACGTCAAGGTGTGGCAAGCGCTGTCCGATGGCGTGGCCGAGGCCGCCATTTTGGCGCGCCTGGAAAAAACCCTGCGCCCGGCCGAGCAGCAAAGTGCCGCCTGGGTCGAGCGCCAGATGTGCAAGGTCCACGCCGGCCTGGCCGTCATGTCGGCCAACCTCGGCGAGTCGCCTTTCTGCAAGGGCAACCATTACACGCTGGCCGACGTCGCCGTCGGCTGCACCCTCGGCTGGCTGCTGTTCCGCTTCCCCGAGATCGACTGGCGCGGCGACTACGCCAACCTCGCGCGGCTGTTCGACAAGCTGTCCGAACGGCCATCGTTTAAAGACACCGTGCCGCAGTGATGCCATTTGGCGTGCAGGTCGATCAGCTGGATAAGCTGGATCAGCGCCCGGTGGTTACGGTTGTCTTTGGCGAAGCGCTGGTCGATGATTTCGTCACCGAGCAGATGGTCGGCGGCGCGCCGTTCAACGTCGCCCGCAACCTGGCCGCCTTCATGGCGCCGCAGCTGATGGTCACGCGCATCGGCAGCGACCAGAACGGCGCCGTCGTACGCGCCGAGTTCGAGCGCTTCGCGATGCTCGAAAGCGGCTTGCAGATCGATCGCATGGAAGAGACCGGCCGCGTGCTGGTCGAGCGCCGCTTGGGTGGCCACCGCTTCGTGATCCTGCCCAAGCAAGCCTATGATTTCATCGATCCGCACCAGGCATTGGCGGCTTTGGCCGGCGTCACGCCGGCGGCGATTTACTTCGGCACGCTGGCGCAGCGCGGCCAGCGCTCGCACGACACGCTCTACCGGCTGCTCGGCGCCATTGGTGCAGATGGCGAAACCGGCGCCACCCGCTTCCTCGACCTTAACCTGCGCGACGGCCAGACCGACCGTGGCTGCGTCACCGAGTCGCTGCAGGCCGCCGATATCGTCAAGGTCAACGAGGAAGAGCTGCAGGCGCTGTTTTCCTGGTTTTTCCAGATCGATCCGGCGACGTCGCTCGAGAGCGAAGCAGGGCGCGCCGCCTGCCGCGCCCTGCTCGACATGTTTTCGCTCGAAGCGCTGATCGTCACGCTGGGCCATCGCGGCTCGGTGTATTTCGGCGCCGACGGCGCTTTGATCGTCAACCGCGACAATCCGGCGCCGCCGTTCGTCATCGACACGGTGGGCGCCGGCGACGCCTTCTGCGCCATTTTCCTGTTGGGGCGCGCACGCGGCTGGCCGCTCGAATTGACGCTGGCGCGCGCCAACGAGTTCGCCGGCGCGATCTGCGCCATCAGCGGCGCCGTGCCGGACAATATCGGCTTTTACGACAAGTGGGTGACGCGCTGGCGCGCCGCCTGATGCGCGCCGCTTGGCAGATGCGACCGGCATAAAAAAGCCCCTGAAGCCAGGGGCTGGTGGTGACGGTTTCGCGCCGTGCTTACTCGCCCATCTGGCTTTGCAGATAATTCTGGATGCCGATTTTGGCGATCAGGTCGAGCTGGGTTTCAAGCCAATCGATATGCTCCTCGGTGTCCTCGAGGATCAGCACAAACAGCTCGCGCGACACATAGTCGCCGGCTTGTTCGGCTGCCAGCACCCCTTCCTTGACCGTCACTTGGGCCGCTTTTTCAAGCTGCAGGTCGGCTTCGAGCATTTCCTGGGTGTTCTCGCCGATCAAGAGCTTGTGCAGCGCCTGTAGATTGGGCAGGCCGTCGAGCATCAGGATGCGGTCGATCAGCTTGTCGGCGTGCTTCATTTCGCCGATCGATTCTTCGTATTCCTTCTTGCCCAGCTTTTCCAGGCCCCAGTGCCGGTACATGCGCGCGTGCAGGAAGTACTGGTTGACCGCGGTCAGTTCGTTCGTCAGCTGAGCGTTAAGCAGCCGGATGATGTTTGGATCGCCCTTCATGGGGTGCTTTCGAGGATTTAATAAAGGAACATGATAGCAAACCGCAGGCGCGGCGCGGGCAAATTTACAGCGTCTGCCCGATCGACTGCAGCGCGACGCCGAACAACACCGCCAGCGACGCCGCGCCGATGGCCGTGCCGACCAGGCGTTTGCGCGTCATCATCGCCCACAGCAGCACGCCGCTGATCGACAGCAGCATGATCGAGCCGGCCAGGGTATCGACCAGCAGGATCCAGATGACGCTCATGCCGACGCCCTTGTGCAGGTTCGACAACACGCCAAAAGCGTTGGTGTCGCTGCGCTTGACGGTGATGAAGTTGTTGCCGACCCAGTATTCCGCTTGCACGCTGGCGGCGGGCGCAATGAACGACGCGCTCCAGCGCGCCGGCTGGGTGAGCGACTTGTCGCCCCATGCGACGGCACGCGCCTCGTCGGCCTTGACCCTGGTCGCGTCAAGCGGCAGCGCCAGCGACTGCCGCAGCCAGGCCGCCATTAGCGCGGCGTTGGCCGGCGCCGGCGCCGGCAGTGCCAGCTGGATGGTCGATTCCTGTTTTTGCACGGCGGGGATTTTCAGGACGTCACGGTGGTTCAGCAAGATGCCGGAGGCGCCGAACAGCAGGCCGAGCGCTGCGCCCCACAAGCCGATCCAGCCATGCATCTTGCGCAGCCACTTGAGGAAGGTGGCGCGGCTTGAGCGCGAATCGGCCGGCACCGATGCGCGCGGCGCCTTGGCGTGTTCAGGCTGTAGCGCCGCGGCGACCGACTGCATGCAGGCGCTCAGGCAGCCTGGCGCGAACGGAACGACAATTCGGTGACGCTGGTGTTGCTGTTAGTGTTGGCGTGGGCGCTGGCGCCGATGCCGTGAAGGTGGGTGGCGAGAACGTCCGCCGCATAGCTGGCGCAGTTGCCGCAGCAAGTAGCCACACCGAGGTCGCGGCGCAGCTCGTCCATCGACACCAGACCAAGGTCGACCGCCTGGCGGATTTCACGATCGGAGATGTTGTTACAGACACAAACAATCATTTTTACACCTTCTGTCAGGTGGGCAGCTCGACAGTTGCCGACTTACCCATAATGAGAATCATTATCATTAAGATTGTGATTCTGGCGCAACTCGATCGTCAATGCAAGCAATTTTTGCGCGAAATTCTTGTATAAGCTCATGTTTTGCAAGGAAACAAGGGCGCCAGCCTGCCGGATTTTGTTGCGGCGGTATCGACGTCAGCCGCAAAATCTTAGCATCGTAAATAGAAATAATTCGCATTACCGTTTATGATGCTAGTATCTGACCTATGACTCCGGCTGACCCTGTCTGCTCCTGTTTCCTGTCTCCTGTCTCATTAGTGCGACAACACAACCGACCAAAGCGCATCATGACTCTTGCTTCGACACTGACCACACTCGACACCCTGGCGGCAGGACAAGGCGGCACCGTGATCTGCCTGGCGCCGACCGGGCTGCACGGCGCCGGCGCGGGTGCCGACATTTCGCGCCGCCTGATGGAGCTCGGCTTCGTGCCCGGTGAGCGGATCCGCATGCTGCGCCGCGGCTTGCAGGGTGGACCGCTGGCGATCAAGGTCGGCCAGTCGACCTTCGCGCTGCGCCGTTTCGAAGCCGCGCTGGTATCGGTCAAGCCGGAATAAACCATGGGTGCTGTAGAGCGGAAGATACAAGCCCGCGCCCGCACGCCGCTGGTCGCGCTGCTTGGCAATCCGAACTGCGGCAAGACCGCCCTGTTCAACCGCCTTACCGGCGCGCGCCAGAAGGTCGCCAATTACGCCGGCGTCACCGTTGAACGCAAGGAAGGCAGCTTCAGCTCGCCGGCCGGGCGCAGCTTTCGCCTGCTCGATCTGCCGGGCGCCTACAGCCTGGCCGCCCACACTCCCGATGAAGCCATTACGCGCGACGTCGTGGCTGGTCTACGCGCCGGCGAACAGGCGCCCGACGCCGTCGTCTGCGTCGTCAACGCCACCAACCTGCGCCTGAATCTGCGGCTGGTGCTCGAAGTGCAGCGCCTCGGCCTGCCGATGGTGCTGGCGCTGAACATGGTCGACGTCGCGAAAAAACGCGGCATCGTCATCGATGCCGACAAGCTTGCCGCCGAACTGGGCATGCCGGTGGTGGAAACCGTGGCAGTGCAAAGCGGCGGCGAGAAATCCCTGCTGCGCGCGCTCGACCAGATGCCCGACGAAGCGCCGCGCACCTCGAACGCGCTGTCGGCCATCGACGCCATTTCGGTCGAAGACACCCAGCACGAAGTGCGGCGCATCCTGGACGCCTGCACCAGCCACGCCAACGATACCGGCAACCTCACCGAGAAAATCGACCAGGTCGTGCTGCACCCGATCGTCGGGCCGATCCTGCTCGCCGCGCTGATGTTCCTGGTGTTCCAGGCCGTGTTCAGCTGGGCCGCGCTGCCGATGGAAATGATCAAGGGCGGTGTCGACGGCGTCGGCCAATGGTTAGGTGCCTACATGGGCGACGGCATGCTGCGCAGCCTGCTGGTCGAAGGCATCCTGGGCGGCGTCGGCAGCGTGCTGGTGTTCCTGCCACAGATTCTCATTTTGTTTTTCTTTATTCTGGCACTGGAAGACTGCGGCTACCTGCCGCGCGCCGCCTTTTTGCTCGACCGCCTGATGGGCGGCGTCGGGTTGTCGGGGCGCGCCTTCATTCCGCTGCTGTCGAGCTTTGCCTGCGCCATCCCCGGCATCATGGCCGCCCGCACGATCCAGAATCGGCGCGACCGGCTCGTCACCATCATGATCGCGCCCTTGATGACGTGTTCGGCGCGCCTGCCGGTGTACGCGCTGATCATCGCCGCCTTCATCCCAAACCGCGACGTCGGCGGCTTCATGAACCTGCAGGGACTGGTGCTGTTCGCGCTGTATTTTGCCGGCATCGCCAGCGCGATGGCGGTGGCCTGGGTCTTCAAGCGCATTATGGGCTCAAGTGCGCAGCAGCCGCTGATGATGGAGCTGCCAAGCTACCATTGGCCGCACCTGCATAACCTGGCGCTGGGACTGTGGGAGCGTGCAAAAATCTTCCTGACCCGGGTCGGCACGATCATCCTGACCCTGATGGTGCTGGTGTGGTTTTTGTCGAGTTTTCCCGGCGCGCCCGAAGGCGCCACCCATCCGGCCATTTATTACAGCATCGCCGGCATGATCGGGCGCGGCATGGCCGTCATTTTCGAGCCGATCGGTTTCGGCTGGCAGATCTGCATCGCGCTGGTGCCGGGCATGGCCGCGCGCGAAGTGGCGGTCGGCGCCCTCGGCACGGTGTACGCGCTGTCGCAAAGCGGCGAGGCACTGGCCAGTTCGCTCACGCCCATCATCGCCCAGTCGTGGACCTTGGCCACCGCGCTGTCGCTGCTGGCGTGGTACGTGTTCGCGCCACAGTGCCTGTCGACGCTGTCGGTGGTCAAGCGCGAAACCGGCGGCATGCGCTGGCCGCTGATCATGGCGTTCTACATGTTCGCGCTGGCGTATATCGCCTCGTTCATCACCTACCGCGTCGCGCTGTCGATGGGAGGCTGAGATGATCCAGAATGCGATCGTGGCGCTCATCGTTGGCTTGGCAGCGCTGTACGTGATGCGCACATATTCTCCGCTGACCTGGCGCACGAAGCTGGTGTATTTTTTTACGGCGCGCGGCGTCAGCCAGGCGCAGATGGCGCGCTTGCTGGGTACGGGGGCAAGTTGCGGCAGTGGGTGCGGCAGTGGTAACGACGGGTGCAAGGCGTGTGCGAAGCCGGAGTCGAATGCGAACCCGAATGTTATCAGGATCGTTCGGCGCTGAGGGTGCGCGCGCCCATGCATTGAGTCTAGGGAGCGCTCCGACGACGACGCCTACAGCCCGGCTTTTCCCACCACTGGCAGTTCGATCGTCGATGCCATGCCAGGCGCGTGATAAACGCGCTGGGTCGCCTTGCGGTAGTCGCCCGGCTTGGCAAAGAAAATATTCGGCACGAAGGTTTGCGGATTGCGGTCATACAGCGGGAACCAGCTCGACTGGATTTGCACCATCACGCGGTGGCCGGGCAGGAATACGTGGTCGGCGTTCGGCAGCGCGAAGCGGTAGTTTTCGACCTTGCCGGCGGAAATCGCGACCGCCTTGTCGAGTCCCTGGCGGTAGCGGCCGCGGAAGATCTCCATCGCAATGCCGAGCTGGTAGCCGCCCAGTTCCGGCTGCGACGCCACTTCGTCCGGATAGACGTCGATCAGCTTGACCACCCAGTCGGCGTCGGTGCCGCTGGTCGAGGCGAACAGGTTGACCATCGGCTGGCCGGAAATCTGCAGCGGCGCGCGCAGCGGCTCGGTAACGTAGGTCAGCACGTCGGTGCGGTTGGAGTAGCCGCGCTGGTCGGCCACCAGCCACGGCTTCCACACCGCGCTATCGGCCATGCGCACCGGGCGCTGCACGAACGGCACCGGCTTGGCCGGATCGGCGACGTATTCGTCGAACTGGGCGGCGCCCGCCGGCTGGTCGAAGCCGAGACCGAAACCGTCCTTCAGGTAGATCGGCGTGCTGGCCGCGGCCAGCGGCCACTTGGCCAGGCGCTGCCACTTGTTGGTGCCGGTCTGGTACGAGAACACCGGCGGCGTGTCGGCCTGCGGCGCGCTGTCCATGAGGTACTGGTCGAAGAACGGCTGCATGACGTCGCGGCGAAATTGCGCCGCGGTGTCGCCGGTGAATTTGAGCGCGCCCAGGCTGGAACCGTTGTAGTTGACGCCGCTGTGGCGCCACGGCCCGACCACCAGGTAGTTCAGCTTGTTCAGCTTGTCCTTCGGTTCAAGCGCGTCATAGCTGGCGTAGGCGCCGTAGATGTCTTCCTGGTCCCAGCGCCCGACCACCGTCATGGTCGGCACCGTCAGGGGCCGGCTCGCCAGGATGCGGTCGAGCGCCTGTTCCTGCCAGAAGCTGTCGTAGGCCGGATGCTCGAAAATCTTTTTTGAGAAATTGAGCTGGTCGACGCCGAATTTGCTGGCGAAGTCCGCCATCGAGCCGGCTTTGAGCATCGACTCGTAGTCGTCGTAGGTGCCGGTGGCGAGCGGGGCGCCTTCGCCGCGCGCGGCGGTCTGGCCGCCGATGTAGTCGAAATTGTTGGTGCGGAAAGCACCGTTATGAAACCAGTCGTCGCCGCGCCAGCCGTCGACCATCGGGCTCATTGGCACGGCCGCTTTCAGCGCCGGGTGCGGGTCGGCCAGCGCCATCAGCACGGTGAAGCCTTCGTAGGACGAGCCGACCATGCCGACCTTGCCGTTACTTTGCTTGACGTTCTTGACCAGCCAGTCGATGGTGTCGTAGGCGTCGGTGGCGTGGTCGACTTTGGTATCGTTGAGAGGGCCGCGGATCGGGCGCGTCATCACGTAATCGCCTTCCGAGCCGTGCTTGCCGCGCACGTCCTGGAACACGCGGATGTAGCCGGCGGCCACAAAATTGTCGTCGCCTTCGGGCAGCATCGACGCCATGTGCGGGCTTTTGTTGCGCGCGGCGCGCTTGGCGGCGTTGTACGGCGTACGGGTCAGCATCATCGGCGCGTGCAAAGCATTTTTGGGCAGCACGATCACGGTGTACAACTTGACGCCGTCGCGCATCGGGATCATCACGACTTGCTTGACGTAGTCGGCACCAGGCATGAGCGCTTCGAACTTGGCGCTCGGGATGTCCGGCGCCATGGCGGCGGTCTGGGCCTGTGAAGAGGCGGGCGCGTGCAGCGCCATCAGGACGAGCGAAAGCGAGGGCAGCGAAAGCGTGATTCGGCGGGACATTGATTTCTCCACAGAAAGCGATTGGTTGGGCTGCATAGTAGCGGACGCCGCCGCCGCAGGCAATCGCCGGGCAACGGTGTTGCCTGTTTACGTCAGCGGACGGAACGACTCGGCCTGCGCAATCGGCCAATACAGTCCGAACACGGGCGGCAGCCGTAGCCTGCCCTGACGCTGGGCAAAACCGTGTCAACAATGCTAAGCTGGCAGCCATTCCCCACAGGCGAAAGCTGACGATGATCGTTGTCCACCACCTCAACAATTCGCGCTCCCAGCGCATCCTCTGGCTGCTTGAAGAACTGGGCCTGGAATACGAGATCCGCAAGTACCAGCGCGACCCGAAAACAATGCTGGCGCCGCTTGAACTGCGCGCCATTCATCCGCTCGGCAAGTCGCCCGTGATTACCGATGGCGATGCGACGGTGGCCGAATCGGGTGCCATCATCGAATACCTGCTCGAGCGTTATGGTAACGGCCGCCTGGCGCCGGCCGCCGGCACGCCGGACAAACTGCGCTATACGTATTTTTTGCATTACGCCGAAGGATCGGCGATGACGCCGCTGCTGTTGAAACTGGTGTTCGACAAGGTCGAAACGTCGCCGATGCCGTTCTTCGTCAAGCCGATCGCGCGCGCAATCGCGCAAAAGGTCAAGGGCAGTTACGTCTCGCCGCAAATCAAACTGCACCTCGATTACATGGAAGCGCAGCTGGGCAAGGCGCAATGGTTCGCCGGCGACGACTTCAGCGCCGCCGACATTCAGGTCAGCTTCGTGCTGGAAGCGGCAAGCGCGCGCGGCGGCCTTGGCGACAACCATCCGAAGCTCATCGCCTTTCTCGACCATATCCACGCGCGTCCCGCCTACGTGCGCGCGCTGGAGCGCGGCGGCAAGTACGATTTTGCAAAATAAACAAGCATAGATAAGGAAAACCGGATGGGCAAACTGCTCGCCATCGACGGCCTCAACATCGTGCGGCGCGTGTACGAAGCGTCGCCCGAACCCGATTCGCCTGAAAAAGCCGACGTCGCGCTGCGCCATGCGCTGTCGTCGTTTCGCAAGCTGCTCGCCGCGCATGGGCCGACCCACGTGCTGCCGGCCTTCGATTTCGGCGGCCCTACCTGGCGCCATGCGCTGTATTCACGCTACCGCGAGCAGCGCGCGCCGATGCCGTCGTTTTTGCGTGAGGCGCTGCCGTCGTTCTATGCCAGGCTCGAAGGCGAAGGCCTGCACGTGCTGATGGTGCCCGGCGTCGAGGCCGACGACGTGATTGCCACCGGCGTGATGCGCTGGCTGTCGGAAGGCCGCGGCGAGGCCATCATCGCCACCACCGACAAGGACCTGCACGGCCTGATCGCGCACGGCGCTCTGGTGTGGGACCACTTCAAGAGCGAGTGGCACGACGACGCCTGGGTGCGCAACAAGTTCGGCGTGGCACCCGAATTGCTGGTGGACCTGCTCGCTTTGATGGGCGACGTCACCGACGGCGTGCCGGGCGTGTCGAAGGTCGGCATGAAAACCGCGGCCAAGCTGCTCAATGCCTACGGCGACGTCGACGCGGTGATGGCCGGCGCCGGCATTTTAAAAACGCCGATCGGCGAAAGGCTGCGCGCCGAGCGTGAGACACTGGCCTTGTCGCGCCAGCTGGTGCGGCTGAAAACCGACGTCCAGCTGGGCGTGACGTGGAAGATGCTGGCGTATGCGCACTTTGTATGAGCCGTTCCAACAACGTTGACGACGATCCGGCCCCGCGCGCGCGCTCGACTTGTATGAAGAGGCGTTGGAGCGCTATCGGCTTGAACTGACGGCGTGGCGGGAACGGCAGGCGACGAACGGGAAAAAAGGCGGGTCATGTTAAAGGCAGTGATCGTCGACGGCAGCGCAATCGCGCGCGGCGTGTTGAATACAGTGTTGACGGAAGGCGGCTACGAGGTGGTCGGGCTGGCGCACACCAGCAGCAAGGGGTTCGCGCTGGCGCAGAAATTTTATCCGCATTTCATCTGCATCGCACGCGAGCAGATGGAGGACGGCGAGCAGGTCGTCGCGCAGATTCGCGCGACCTTTCCCAAGACCCTCATTTTCATGCTCGCCGGTGCGATCGACGCACCAATCGTGCAGGCGGCGATGGCGAGCGGCGTGCAAGGCTTCATCGTCAAGCCGTTCAAGGCCGACGCGGTGCTGAAGACGATCCGCAATACCGTGCTGGCAATGATCAGGAAACAGCAAGGCTAAAATCGCAAAGTCATTTCGTCAAAAAGCTAAATGGCCGCTTGACTTCATTGACCGGCTGCGCGCTTGGGTCCCCGCGTGCAAAGGTGTCGCAAAACGTCGAGTGGCCGCAATTGCCACGTCGTCCTCGCGCATGCGGGGACCCAATTTTTTGGGAACAGCGACAACGCCCGGCGTCGTCCGTCAAAAGTTGATCAGCTTATCGTGCAAACTGGGTCCCCGCGTGCGCGGGGACGACGGTTCTAGAGTTCAGCGACGTTTTGCGACACCCTCGTGCGCGAGGGCGACGTCGCTATCGGACCGGTATCGAACTGTCGATAATCCCGCCGCCCAGGCACACGTCGCCGTCGTACAGCACCGCCGATTGCCCCGGCGTCACCGCCCACTGCGGGTCGGTAAAGCGCAGCTCGAAGCGGTCGTCGCCGTTCGGCACCAATCCGCATTCGACGTCGGCCTGGCGGTAGCGCGTCTTGGCGGCCAGCATGCGCGCTGGCGGCGCCGTGCCGGCCACCCAGCTGGCCTGGGCCGTGGCCAGCGACGACGACAGCAGCCACGGGTGGTCGTGTCCCTGCACGATGTACAAGGTGTTGTTGTCGATGTCCTTGCGGGCGACGAACCACGGTTCGCTGGTGCCGTCGGCGTTGCGGTGCGCCTTGAGCCCGCCGATGCCGATGCCCTTGCGCTGGCCCAGCGTGTAGAACGACAGGCCGACGTGCTGGCCGACCGTCTTGCCGTCGTCGGTTTTCATCGGTCCCGGCTGGTACGACAAATAGCGGTTCAGGAAATCGCGGAACGGGCGCTCGCCGATGAAGCAGATGCCGGTCGAATCCTTTTTCGCCGCGTTCGGCAGGGCCAGCTTTTCGGCCAGCTTGCGCACCTCGGTTTTCGCGATTTCGCCGAGCGGGAACAGCGTCTTCGACAACTGCGCCTGGTTCAGCCGGTGCAGGAAGTAGCTCTGGTCCTTGGTCGCGTCGACCGCTTTCAGCAATTCGAACTTGCCGTCACTTGGTTGCTGGCGCACGCGCGCATAGTGGCCGGTGGCGATCAGGTCGGCGCCCAGGTGCATCGCATGGTCGAGAAAAGCCTTGAACTTGATTTCGGCATTGCACAGCACATCCGGGTTCGGCGTGCGCCCGGCCTGGTACTCGCGCAGGAACTCGGCGAACACGCGGTCCTTGTACTCGGCGGCGAAATTGACCGCTTCGATGTCGACCCCGACGACGTCGGCCACGCTGGCCGCGTCGATCCAGTCCTGGCGCGACGAGCAGAATTCGGAGTCGTCGTCGTCTTCCCAGTTTTTCATGAACAGGCCGATCACTTCATAGCCTTGTTCCTTCAGCATCCACGCCGCCACCGAGGAATCGACACCGCCCGACATTCCGATCACGACTTTTTTGCGGCTCATGATGCTTCCGTATCGAGCGTCAGAGCGCCCTCGAACACCGAGGCGTGCGTGTGCAGCAGGGCCAGGGGCGCCCGTATGCCGGCCAGGTAATCGTCGACGCAGCGCAGCACGATCGGGCTGCGGTGGCGCTCCTGGCAGGCGGCGATCTCGTCGCGCGTCATCCACAGGCTGCGGATGATGCCTTGATCGAGCGGCTGATCGTGTTCACGGCCGGCGCTGCCGCAGAAAGTGAAGCGCAGGTACGTCACGTCGATGCTGCGCCGCTTGGAGCGGTAGCGCGACATGTACATGCCGACCAGCGCGCTTGGGGTAAAGTCGTGGGCGGTCTCTTCGAGCACTTCGCGCACCACTGCCTGCTCGAGCGACTCGTGCGGGTCGAGATGACCGGCCGGCTGGTTCAGCCTCACGCCGTCGCTGGTTTCCTCCTCGACCAGCAAAAAATAGCCGTCGCGCTCGATGACGGCGGCGACAGTAACCGATGGTTTCCAGGTATTTGGCATGGGCGGCTTTCAAATAGAGCCGACATTCTACCTTGGCCGTGCCCGCCGCGCCCGTCCGTACAACTTGGCGACGCCGAAACACGCCAATATTTCATTGACCTGAGACAGCTTTTTAACGATCCGGGCTTGGGCGCAATGTGGACACTCCGCCGTCGATTATTCGACACAATATTTGGCGTAAGCTAGATTTTACATATTTTCCGTGTAATATTATAGCCAGTTTAATAATCAGGAGGCATTTTTATGAGAATAGGCATACCGGCCGAAACGCGGCCGGGGGAAACCCGCGTCGCTGCAACGCCAGAGACAGTCAAGAAGCTCGCCGCCAAGCACCAGGTCATCGTGCAATCGGGCGCCGGCCTGCAGGCGTCCATCATCGACGAGGCCTATGTGGCCGCCGGCGCCACCATTGGCAGCGCCGCGGACGCATTCGGCTGCGACGTCGTGCTTAAGGTGCGCGCCCCGGTGGATGCCGAACGCGCCCTGATGAAAAGCGCGGCGGTCCTGATCGGTATGCTCAATCCCTTCGACGCCGCCAATACCGCCGCGATGGCTGCAAGCAACCTGCAGGCGTTCGCGCTGGAAGCGGTGCCGCGCATCACGCGCGCGCAGTCGATGGACGTGCTGTCGTCGCAGGCCAACATCGCCGGCTACAAGGCGGTGATGGTGGCGGCCAATACCTACCAGCGCTTCATGCCGATGCTGATGACCGCGGCCGGCACCGTCAAGGCCGCGCGCGTGCTGGTGATGGGCGTCGGCGTCGCCGGATTGCAGGCCATCGCTACCGCAAAAAGGCTGGGCGCGGTGATCGAAGCGTCCGACGTGCGCCCGCCGGTAAAAGAGCAGGTCGAGTCGCTCGGCGCCAAGTTCATCGACGTGCCGTTCATCACGGACGAAGAGCGCGAAATCGCCAAGGGCGCGGGCGGCTATGCGCGCGCCATGCCGGCCGACTGGATGCGGCGCCAGGCCGAACTGGTGCACGAACGCGCCAAGCTGGCCGACATCATCATCACCACCGCGCTGATCCCGGGCCGCCCGGCGCCGGTGCTGATCTCGGAAGAGACGGTTAAAGCGATGAAGCCCGGCTCGGTGATCGTCGACCTGGCCGTCTCGCAAGGCGGCAATTGCCCGTTGTCGGAAATGAACAAGACGGTGCTCAAGCACGGCGTCTACATCGTCGGCGAGCCCGATCTCGCCACCCTGGTGGCGGCCGATGCGTCGGCGCTATACGCGCGCAACGTGCTCGATTTCCTCAAGCTGATCATCGACAAGGACGACCAGCTGGTGATCGACCGCGAAGACGACATTCTGAAAGCGTCGCTGATCTGCTCGGGCGGCGAAGTGCTGCGCAAATAATTCGAAATAAGGAGGAAACAGTGGAAATCAGTCACACAGTCATCAATCTCATCATCTTCGTGCTGGCCATTTACGTCGGCTACCACGTGGTATGGACCGTCACCCCGGCGCTGCATACGCCGCTGATGGCGGTCACCAACGCCATTTCGGCGATCATCATCGTCGGCGCCATGCTGGCGGCGGGCCTGACCGAAGGCATTGTCGGCCAGGTCGCAGGCACCTTGGCGGTGGCGCTGGCGGCGGTCAATGTGTTCGGCGGCTTCTTGGTCACCCAGCGCATGCTGGAGATGTTCAAGAAGAAGGAACCGAAGGCCAAGCTGGCCGCGCTCAATGCGGGAGAGAAGGCATGAACAATTCGATCATGAATTTAGTGAGCATGAACCTGGTCACGATGATGTACCTGATCGCGTCGGTCTGCTTCATCCAGGCGTTGAAGGGCCTGTCGTCGCCGTCGACGGCAAGGACCGGCAACGCCTTCGGCATGGGCGGGATGGCGATTGCCGCCGTCACCACCGTGGCGCTGATCTTCAAGCTCAATTCGCAGGCGGCAACGACCGGCGGCATGGGTTTTGGTCTGGTGATCGGCGGCGTCGTGGTCGGCGGCGCGATCGGCACCTATGCGGCGAAAAAAGTCGAGATGACGAAGATGCCGGAACTGGTCGCGGCAATGCACTCGCTGATCGGCCTGGCGGCCGTCTGCATCGCGATCGCCGCGGTGTCCGAACCCTGGGCGTTCAACATCGCCACGCGCGAAACGGCGCTGCCGTTCGGTAACCGGCTCGAACTGTTCATCGGTACTTTTGTGGGCGCGCTGACGTTCTCCGGTTCCGTCATTGCCTTCGGCAAGCTGTCGGGCAAATACAAGTTCCGCCTGTTCCAGGGCGCGCCGGTCAGCTTCCCCGGCCAGCACATCGTCAACCTGGTGGTGGCGATCGCCATCATCGTGCTGGGACTGGTATTTTGCTTCGCCGACGGCGTGGCGCCGGCCTGGACTCCGTTCATCATCATGACCGTGCTCGCTTTTATCCTGGGCGTGCTGATCATCATCCCGATCGGCGGCGCCGACATGCCGGTGGTGGTGTCGATGCTTAACAGTTATTCCGGTTGGGCTGCCGCCGGCATCGGGTTTTCGCTGAATAACTCGATGCTGATCATCGCCGGCTCGCTGGTGGGGTCCTCCGGCGCGATCCTGTCGTACATCATGTGCAAGGCGATGAACCGTTCGTTCTTCAACGTGATCCTGGGCGGCTTCGGCGGCGCACCGGTCGATGCTGTCGGCGGCGCGCAGGAACAGAAACCGCACAAGGCCGGCTCGGCCGAAGATGCGGCCTTCATCATGAGCAACGCCGAAACCGTGATCATCGTCCCCGGCTACGGCCTGGCGGTGGCGCGCGCCCAGCATGCCCTGAAGGAACTGGTTGAAAAACTCACCCACAAGGGCGTGATCGTCAAATACGCGATCCACCCGGTGGCGGGGCGCATGCCGGGCCACATGAACGTGCTGCTGGCCGAAGCCGAGGTGCCGTACGACCAGGTGTTCGAGATGGAAGACATCAATGGCGAATTCGGCCAGACCGACGTGGTGCTGGTGCTGGGCGCCAACGACGTCGTCAATCCGGCGGCCAAGGATCCGAAATCGGCGATTGCCGGCATGCCGATCCTGGAGGCGTACCGGGCCAAGAGCATCATCGTCAACAAGCGCTCGATGGCCTCCGGTTACGCGGGCCTGGACAACGACCTGTTCTACCAGCCGAACACCATGATGGTGTTCGGCGACGCCAAGAAAGTGATCGAGGCGATGGTCAAGGCGGTCGATTAGATCTTCTCGCCAGTAGATCGTCGCAACCTTAACTGACGACCCGGTTACGCCCCTGGTTCTTGGCCTGGTACAGCGCCGCGTCGGCGCTGGCCAGCGCCGCGTCGGGCGCAGCATCTGGCGCCAGCGGCGCCAGGCCGATGCTGATCGTCACCCGGATGCAGGCGCCGTCAGGCGTCGTCACGCTGGTTTCTTCGACCGCCTTGCGCATGCGCTCGGCAACCACGCCGGCCATCTCGATGGCGGTGTCGGGAAGCAGCATGCCGAATTCCTCGCCGCCGGTGCGGGCGACGAAATCGGTGCCGCGCGCGGCCCGCTCGATCGCCTTGCTGACCTCGCACAGCACGACGTCGCCGACCGGGTGGCCGTAGGTGTCGTTGACGTTCTTGAAATGGTCGATGTCGGCCACGCCCACCGAGATTGGCGACTTGTTGCGGCGGCTGCGGGCAGCGACCCGCGCCAGTTCGGCGTCGTAGGCGCGCCGGTTCGGCAGCGCCGTCAGCGGATCGGTCATTGCTTCCTGTTCGAGCTGGGCCAGCAGCGCCGCAGTTTTCTCCTGCTCGGCGCGGCGCTGCCGCAGGTCGACCAGGAAGGCGCCGAAATATTGGACGCTGTCCTCGACGCCGAGGTCGAGCGCCTTTAATTCGATCGGGATCATGGCGCCGCCGCGCTCGCGCAATTCGAACTCGCGCACGTGGCCCAGCACGGCCGAGATGGCGCCGGTGCTGACGTAGTCGTGCACGTAGCGACGGTGTTGGGATGCCATCCCGTCGGGCAGCAGGCCGTCCAGCGGCTGGCCGATCAACTCGTCCCGCGTGTAGCCCGACAGTGCCAGCATCGCCGCGTTCAGGTAGCCAATCCTGCTGTCCTGGTCGATGATGAGGGCGGCGTCGAGCGAGCCGTCGAGCACGCGCCCGAACAGCGTCGATGGCAAGTCCTTGTTCATGATCTGCTTTTCGATTCCCATTATGGAAGAGTATTGTCGCACCGACACGTTACATTTGCTATGCTCCGGATTGATAGTAACCATTTCCGGACCCGATATGAAGACTTCCCGTTTGCTGGCGGTGGCGGCGCTGTTGGCCGTGCTGCTGGCTATATGTGGCGCGTATTTCGTTGTCGCAAGCAGGCTCGAGCTGGCGCGTATCGCGCCCGCGCTGCCGTCGACAGCGGCCGCCGACGCGCTGGCGCCGAAGGTCGACAGCGCGCGCCTGCTGGACGACGTGCGCATCCTCGCTTCCGACGAATTTGGCGGGCGCCGCACCGGCAGCGATGGCAGCCGCAAGGCCCAGGCATTCCTGCAAAGCCGCTTCGAAGCACTCGGGCTCAAGCCGTTCGGCGCCGCATATGCCAAGCCGTTCGGCTTCACCCGCCACAGCATCGCGGCGCTGATCACGCCGGGGCGGCCGTACACGAGCGCGTATCCATCAGCTGTGAACTACGTTGGCTACATCCCTGGCAGCGCTGGCGGCACCAGCGCCGAACGCTTCATCGTCGTCTCGGCGCACTACGACCACCTCGGCATCATGGAAGGCAAACTGTATCCCGGCGCCGACGACAATGCGTCCGGCGTGGCGGCGATGCTGGCGATCGCGGCGTGGTTCAAGGACCATCCGCCGCGCCATTCGATCGTGTTCGCCGCGTTCGACGGCGAAGAGCTGGGATTACAGGGCGCGCGCGCCTTTCTCGCCGCCCTGCCGTTCCCGAAAGCGCAGCTGGCGTTGAACCTGAACCTCGACATGGTCAGCCACAACGACAGTAACCAGATCTACGTGGCCGGTACCAGCTACACGCCGGCCTTGACGCCGCTGGTGGCGCAGGCCGCTGCCCGCAGCAGCGTCGCCGTCAAGCTCGGCCACGACCGCTCGCCACTGCTGGCCGGCGCCGTCGAAGACTGGACCGGCTCCTCCGATCACGGGCCGTTCCACGAGGCCGGCGTGCCGTTCCTGTATTTTGGCGTCGAGGACCATGCCGATTACCACGCGCCGAGCGACACCTTTGAAAATATCAACCAGGGGTTTTTTACGGGCGTAGCGAATTTGCTGGTGGATGTGGCGGCGACGCTGGATGCTGGTTTGAAGTAGGGCGGGTCAAGCGCCACCGTTGCGACAGAAGAGTGGTTAAACGTCGTCCTCGCACAGCGGGGACGACCATCATCAGCGCCGGCCGAACATCATCAGCTCCGCCAGCAGCATGCGCGCCGGCTTGACGACGTCGAGCGCGCCGAGCGACAGGCCGAGCAGGGTTTGCGCCGGCCCGGTGCCGGCAAAGGCGCGCGCCATCGCGTCGGTCAGGCCGACGGTGAGCTTGCGGTCGGCCTGGCGCCCGGCGTCGAAAGCGAGCAGGGTTTCAGGCGTGGCTTCGCGCGACAGCAGGCGGGCCAGCACAAAGGCGTCGCGCAGGCCGAGGTTCAGTCCCTGGCCGGCGACCGGATGCAAGGTCTGGGCCGCATTGCCGATCGCCACCGTGCGGCTGGTGGCGCGCGGCTCGGCGTTCAGGCCGAGCGGATACGCGGCGCGGCTGGAGGTGCGGGTAAAACGCCCGAGCCGTCCGCCGAAGGCATCGCCAAGCCGGGCGAGGAAGGCGGTGTCGTCCAGCGCCAGCAGGCCGGCGGCGGCGTCCGTGCGCACGCACCACACCAGCGCGTACTGCAAACCGTCGGCGCCATCCTGCGGCAGCAGCGCCAGCGGGCCTTCGTCGGTAAATCGTTCGTAAGCGCGGTGGGCAATCGGCGCGCTCGCTGCCACGCGCGCAATCAAGCCGCTCTGAAAATAGTCGCGCTGCAGCGCGCGCGGCTCCTGGCTGCCGAATACGCCGCCTTCGGCCTGCACCGCGATGGCGGCGCGTAAATCGCTGCCGTCGTCGAGGCGCAACGTCACGCCGTCAACCTCTTCGTGCATGACGGTGACGCGTGCCGGGCGCATCGCCGCGATACCGGCGCGCTCGCAGGCGCTCGACAGTGCCGATACCAGGTCGCCATAGCGTGCAACATAGCCGAGCGCCGGCACGTCCTGTTCAAAACGATCGAGCATGCTGCGCCCGAGGTGGCCGCGGCGCGATACGTGGACCTGGTGGATCTCGGTTGCCGCCAGCGGCCAGGCGCCGGCTTCCTCGAGCAGCAGCCGGCTGCCGTACGACAACGCAATCGAGCGCGGGTCGCTCAAGGCCTGGTCGAGCGGCTTGGCGTCGATCAGGGCGATCCGCGCCGGTGCTACCCCGCGCCTGGCCAGCAGCACGGCCAGCGCCATGCCGACCGGGCCGGCGCCGCAAATGGCGACTTCGACAGGATTGTTCATCGTTGGCCCATTGCTGCTTCGATGTCGGCAACCAGCCGCGGCGCGCCCTCCGACAAGATGCTGTAGCCGCCTGGCGTAACGAGCACGTCGTCCTCGATGCGGATGCCGATGTTCCAGAACTGTTCCGGCACGCCGGCGGCGGGGCGCACGTAGATGCCCGGTTCGACCGTGAGCACCATGCCGGGCGCCAGGGGGCGCGACGGCTTGCCTTCGGCGTGCACGTCGCGGTAGGCGCCGACGTCGTGGACGTCGAGGCCGAGCCAGTGGCCGGTGCCGTGCATGTAAAACTGCAGGTGGGCGCGTTCGGCAATAGCGTTGTCGACGTTGCCGTAGACCGTCTTGTCGAGCAGCCCAAGCTCGAGCATGCCTTGCACCAGCACGCTCACGGCGCTGTCGTGGATGTCGCTGTAGCGCCGGCCCGGCTGCACCGCCGCCAGCGCGGCCGACTGGGCGGCCAGCACCAGGTCGTACAACAGCCGCTGCGGCGTTGAAAAGCGGCCGTTGACCGGATAGGTGCGGGTGATGTCGGACGCGTAGCTGTCGAGTTCGCAGCCGGCGTCGATCAGGATCAGGTCGCCGTCGCGGCTCTGCGCGTTATTGGCGTTGTAGTGCAGCACGCAGGCATTGGCGCCGGCGGCGACGATCGGCGTATAGGCCGGATACTGGGCGCCGCTGCGACGGAATTCGTGCAGCAGTTCGGCTTCGATTTCGTACTCGAACATGCCGGGCTTTGATGCGCGCATCGCCCGCAGGTGGGCAGCGCCGGAAATGGCGCCGGCGCGCCGCATCAGCACCTGCTCAAAGTCGTCCTTAAACAGGCGCATTTCGCCCAGCAGCACCAGCAGATCGTGAGCGACGGTGGGGGCGGTGACGCCGCTACGCGCCTGGCACCGCACCGCCTGCAGCCAGGTCTTCATCTGCAGGTCGAGGGCGGCGCTGTGGCCCAACGCGTAATACACCGCCGGCGCGTTCGCCAGCAGGCGCGCCATCTCCTTGTTGAGTTCTTCGATCGGGAAGGCGAAATCGAAGCCGAACGCGGCGCGCGCGCCGTCCGGGCCATGGCGAAAGCCATCCCAGACTTCGCGCTCGACGCTCTTCTGGCGGCAGAACAGGATCGCCTGCGCGGCCTGGCCGGCCTGGGCGGCAACCAGCACCAGCACGCTGTCGGGCTCGGTAAAACCGGTCAGATAATAAAAATAGCTGTCGTGACGGTAGGGGTATTCGCTGTCGCTGTTGCGCATGGCTTCCGGCGCGGTCGGCAGGATCGCCACCGCACCCGGTTGCATCTGTGCGCACAGGCGCGCGCGCCGCTCGCCATAGCGGTTCACGCGCCGGCCTGTTTGACCAGCGGCGCGTTGAGCGCGTCGAGCTGGGCGATGGTGCCGACGTTGACCCACTCGCCGTCATACACTTCGCCGCCGACCAGGCCAAGGTCGATGTACCTGCGCATCAGCGGCGAAAAGCGCGCATGTTCGCCCGGCGTGATGTCGGCGAACATCTCGGGGCGGTAGACGCCGATGCCGGCGAAGTTCCATTTGGGCGTGCCGGTGTTCGACAGGGTGTACATGTCGAGCCCGAAGTCACCAATCGGGTTGTGCCACGGGTTGGGGGTCAGGTACAGCCAGCAGGCGTCGCGCTTTGCCGGCGGGTAGGGGTTGCCCAGGACGTCGTTGTCGTGCAAAACATCCTTGACCTGCTCGAAGTCGAAGTAGGGACAATAGATGTCGCCCGACACCGCCAGGAACGGCTTATCTCCCAGCAGGTGCAGCGCGTTGGCGATGCCACCGGCCGTTTCCAGGGCCAGCGCTTCGTGCGAGTACGCAATGCGGGCGCCGTATTTGCTGCCGTCGCCCAGCTCTTCTTCGATCATGTGGCCCAGGTGGGCGTGGTTGATGACGATCTCGGTAATGCCGGCGCGTACCAGGTTCAGCACGTGCCAGGTGATCAAAGGCCGGCCGCGCACTTTGAGCAGCGGCTTGGGGCAGGCGTCGGTCAGCGGACGCATGCGCTCGCCGCGGCCGGCGGCAAAAATCATGGCTTTCATGGCAATCCCCGACATCAAAAAGTGTAGCCCACTTGCGGCGACTTTTCCTCGAACGTGTCGAGCAGGCGGACCAGTGGTTTGAGGGCTGCGTAGCGGTTGGCGGTCTTGCGCACGTAGTCGAGTACGGTCGGCAGGTCGCCCATGTAGATCGGCTTGCCGTCGCGGTAGTTCAGGCGGCAGAAGATGCCGAGGATTTTTAAGTGGCGCTGCAGGGCCATGAATTCGAAGTCCCGATAAAAAGCGTCGATGTCGGGATTGACCGGCAGCCCGACTTTTTTGGCCGCCTGCCAGTAGCGCACTACCCAGTCGAGCACGATTTCCTCGTCCCACTGGATGTAGGCGTCGCGCAGCAGCGAGGCAAGGTCGTAGGTGACGGGGCCGAACACGGCGTCCTGGAAGTCGAGCACGCCGGGATTGTTCTGCTCCATGAACATCAGGTTGCGCGAATGAAAATCGCGGTGCATGAACACCTGCTGCTGCGCCAGCACATTGGCGGCGATCGCCTCGAACACGCCGTCCAGCTGGGCCTGCTGCGGCGGCGTCATGGTCACGCCGAGGTGCTTGCCGACGAACCATTCGGGGAACAAATTCATTTCGCGCAGCACAAAGGCGCGGTCGAAGTCGAGCAGCACGCCGGGCTGGCTGTGCAGCTGGAATTTGATCAGCGCAGCGACCGCGTTTGCATACATGCTGCTGGCGTTGTCGATGCTCAAACGCTGCAAAAAGGTGGTGCTGCCCAGGTCCGACAGCAGCAGGAAGCCGTTCGCGACGTCGCGCGCGACGATCGCCGGCACGTTGACGCCGGCATCCTGCAGCAAGCCGGCGACGTGGATAAAGGCCGGCACGTTTTCGCGCTCGGGCGGTGCATCCATCGCGATCAGGGTGGGGTCAAGGCCGAGCTTGTCTTGCTGGGCGGCCAGCACGTCGAGCCGGAAGTAGCGCCGGAAACTGGCGTCCGACGAGGCGGGACGACGGCTGTCGACCTCGACCAGGCCGAGGGTGTCCAGCCAAGCGGTAAGTTGGGTCAGGCGGGCGTCGGGCGAGGTCGGTGCGGGGGTATTTGGTGACATGGAAGACATGAAGCGGCCTGTAGAATCCGGAAGGAAGGTGGAGATTCCCATATAATAAGGGATTAGCCCCAATAAATCGCCCTTCAATGGTGTTCACACGCGTTTCATGAGCTGGTTGCCAGCCTCCTTCCCGTCGCAAACCTGGGTCTACGTCCTGGGTGCGCTCGTTACCGCCACTGCGGCGCCGCTGCATGCGCAGAACGCGCCCAAGCGGGCCAAGGTCGACGACCCGAACGCGCCGGTTACCATCCGCGCCGAGGAAATCACCGGCCGTCCCGATCGCGAATTGAACCTCGCGCGCGACGCTGAAATCATCAAGGGCCAGACCCGCATGACGGCCGATACCGCCTGCTATAAGGCGGTCGAGGACCAGATGAGCGCCAGCGGCAACGTCAACATGTGGCGCTTCGGCGACCGCTACAAGGGCGACGCGCTGCAGCTGAATTTCGATTCGGGCAAGGGCTGGCTGCTCAATCCGCAATACCGGATGGAACTGAACAATGCGCAGGGCAAGGCCAGTCGCATCGACTTCATCAACGAGGAAGTGGCGCTGGTGACCGACGGCACCTACAGCACCTGCGAGGGGCCGAATCCCGACTGGTACCTGAAGGCCGACACGCTCAAGCTCGATTCCGGGCGCGACGTCGGCACCACCGGCAAGACAATTGTCTACTTCAAGGGCGTGCCGATCATTGGCACGCCGGCGATGTCGTTTTCGCTGTCGGGCGCGCGCCGTTCCGGCTGGCTGCCGCCGTCGATCGGCTTCGGCTCGAAGGGGTCGGGCGAGGTCATGGTGCCGTACTATTTTAACATTGCGCCGAACCGCGACCTGACGGTGTACCCGCGCATGATCTTGCGGCGCGGCCTGCAGTTGGGCGCTACCGGGCGCTACATCGGCGAAACCGGCGCCGGCCCGTACTCGGGCGAAACCCACGCCGAAGTGCTGGTCGGGGACCGCGTCACCAATACCGACCGCTGGCTGGTGCACTCCCAGCATTCGCAGGCGGTGGCGCCGGGCTGGTCGTATGGCTGGTTCGCGCACGCGGCGTCGGACGATCAATATCCGAGCGATTTTTCGAAGTCGGTCGCCAACAGCGCCGAGCGCCAGCTGCTGCGCGAACTGCGCACCGATTACCAGTCGCGCTACTGGAGCCTGACAGCGCGGGTGCAAAATTACCAGGTGCTGCAAGACCCGGCGGCGGCGGCGGCGGATCCACGCCTGACGGTGCCGCGCCCGTACGACCGCTTGCCGCAAATTAATTTTCACGCCGGACGCTACGACGTCGGCGGCGGTTTCGACTGGGCGCTCGACGCCGAGGTTACCCGCTTCTCGCATCCGACTTTGGTCCAGGCTAGTCGCGCGGTGGTCATGCCGCAGCTGTCCTATCCGTTCGTGCGGCCGGGCTATTTCATCACGCCGAAGGTCATGCTGCACGCCACCAAGTACGACATCGATGCACTCCCCGCCAAGCCGGGCATGCCGGGGACCGCCGCCCATGTGCAGAGCCGCGTGTTGCCCACCTTGTCGCTCGACAGCGGCATGGTGTTCGAGCGCGACAGCAAGCTGTTCGGCCGCGCCGTCACCCAGACGCTCGAGCCGCGCCTGTTTTACGTGCGCACGCCGTACCGCGACCAGAGCAAGTTGCCCAATTTCGACAGCGCCGAGGCCGGCTTCAATTTCGCCCAGATCTTCACCGAGAACCGTTTTATCGGCGCTGACCGCGTTGCCGACGCCAACCAGGTCACGACGGCGCTGGTGTCGCGCTACATGGAGCCGAACGGCGCCGAACGCTTGCGCCTGGCGTTCGGACAGCGTTTCTATTTCAGCGACGAGCGCGTGCAGCTCGACCCCACCGTCAAGCTGAACCGGAGCCGTTCCGACGTGCTGCTGGCCGCGGCCGGCCGCATCGCCGAAGACTGGAGCCTGGACAGCGCGTTACAATACAATGCAAGCAACCGCAGCGTGTTCAGCTCGAACTACGGCGTGCGCTGGCAGCCAGGTGCGAAAAAAGTGGTCAACGCCGAATACCGCTACGTGCGCGACAGCTTCAAGAATCTCGATCTGTCGAGCCAGTGGCCGCTGTCGCTGCGCTGGTTCGGTGTTGGCCGGGTCAGCTATTCGCTGCGCGACCGCAAGGTGCTCGAGAGCCTTATCGGACTTGAATACAAGGCCGATTGCTGGGTATTCCGGATGGGCGCGCAGCGCTTCGTGACGGCGGCCCAGACGACCTCGACCCCGGTGTTTTTCCAGCTTGAACTGAATGGCCTGTCGAAACTCGGACTTGGCAACCCGCTTGAATCGTTTTACAAGAACATTCCCGGCTACGCCAGGCTCAATCCGGAAAGCGGCCGCTAAGTATTCAAGCGGCCCGACCGATTTTTTTGATTCACCTGAATATGAGTGTTTCCCAGATTATGCGTAATATCCGTATGCACCAACTGAAGACCGCAGCGCTCCTGCTGTGTACGCTCATCGCCGGCCAGGCCGCCGCCCAGACGGCCAAGCCAGCCGCTCCCGCCGTCGCCAAGCCCTCCGGCGGCTTCCTGCCGCCGGCGTCCAGCTCGGCCAACGTCATCGATTCGATCGCGGTGGTGGTCAACGACGACGTCATCACCAGAAATGAACTTGCCGCGCGGGTGCGCTCGATCGAGGCACGCATGAAAGCGGCCAGCGCGCCGATGCCCGCCGCGGCCGACCTGCAGCGCCAGGTGGTCGAAGCGATGATCGTCGAGCGCGCGCAGCAGCAGCTGGCCAAGGAAATGGGCGTCAAGGTCAGCGACCAGGAACTCGACCGCGCGATCGGCCGCATCGCCGAGCAGCAAAAAATGTCGCTGCAAGACATGCGCAACCAGATGGAAAAGGAAGGCATGCCGTACGCCACTTTCCGCGAAGAGATCCGCAACGAAATGATGATGCAGCGCCTGCGCGAGCATGAAGTCGACAACAAGATCCAGATTTCCGACGCCGAGGTCGACACCTACCTGGCCGCCGAGCAGGCTGCCGTTGCCGACCAGGTCGAAATAAACATTTCGCAAATCATGGTGCGGATCCCCGAGAACGCTTCTCCCGAGCAGATCGCTGCCCGCAAGGCGCGCGCCGACGAAGTGGCGCGCCAGCTGCGCACCGGCGCCGATTTCGCCAAGACCGCCGCCACTTATTCGGACGCGCCGGACGCGCTCAAGGGTGGCGAAATCGGCTGGCGCGACCCGAACCGCCTGCCGCCGCTGTTCGCCGAGGCGCTCGTCAAGCTGTCGCCGGGCCAGGTTACGCCTGTCATGCGCAGCAACACCGGCTTTCACCTGCTCAAGCTGGTCGGCAAGCGCAACGCCGTTGCGGACGACAAGGAAAAAGCCGTGGCCCAGCAGCAAACCCGCGTGCGCCACATCCTGCTCAAGGTCACCCCGACCATGACGGCGGCCGACGCCAAGCGCAAGCTGGGCGAATTGAAGGAGCGGCTCGACAACAAGGCCGCCAAGTTCGAGGAACTGGCGCGGCTGTTTTCGAACGACGGCTCGGCGGCCAAGGGCGGCGACCTCGGCTGGCTGTACCCGGGCGACTCGGTGCCCGAATTCGAAACCGCCGTGGCCGCTTTGAAGCCGGGCGAAGTGAGCGGCGCGGTCGAAACCCCGTTCGGCTTCCACCTGATCGAAGTGTTGGAGCGCAAGAGCGACGACGCCTCGAAAGAGCGCCAGCGCGTTGCGGCCCGCCAGGTGATTCGCGAGCGCAAGCTGCAGGAAGCGAGCGAAGACTGGGCGCGCCAGGTGCGTGATCGTGCTTACGTCGAGTTCCGCGAGGAGAAGTAAGGGTATGACAGGAAAAGGCATGATCGGCGCAACCCCGGCGCCCGGCGCCGGCCGTCCCGTCATCGCCATCACCACGGGCGAGCCGGCCGGCATCGGCCCGGAAATCTCGTTGCGCGCGGCGTGGGCGATGCGGCGCGAGGTCAACTGCGTGCTGCTGGGCGACGCCGCCTTCCTGGCGCTTACCGCCAGCCTGCTCGACCCTGACATCAAGGTCGCCGCGCTGTCGACCATGGCACTGCGCAACGGTGGCCTGCCGCAATTCGGCCCTGATCGCCTTACCGTGATCGACGTGCCGCTGGTTGCCCACGTCAGGCCCGGCATCCTCGATCGGGCCAACGGCCGCGCCGTGCTGGCCACGCTCGACCTCGCGGTCGAAGGCATCGAAGCGGGCTGGTTCGAGGCGATGGTCACCGCGCCGCTGCAAAAAAGCACCATCAACGATGCCGGCGTGGCGTTTTCCGGCCATACCGAATACCTGGCCGAAAAAACCGCAACGCCGCTGGTGGTGATGATGCTTGCCGGCGAACTTGATCAAAGCGCGGTCGCCGGTGGAACCGCGTTACGCGTGGCGCTGGCCACCACCCACCTGCCGCTGCGCGCGGTGGCCGACGCCATTACCTTCGATGCCTTGGGGCGCGTGCTCGACATCGTCGATGCCGACCTCAAGCGCAAGTTCGGTGTCCAGGTACCGCGTATCCTGGTCGCCGGCTTGAATCCCCATGCCGGCGAAAACGGCTATCTCGGTCGCGAAGAGATCGATACCATCGCCCCGGCGTTGGCGGCAGCGCGCGCGCGCGGCATCGACGCGCGCGGCCCGTATCCGGCCGACACGCTGTTCCAGCCGAAATACTTGCGCGATGCCGATTGCGTGCTGGCGATGTACCATGACCAGGGCTTGCCGGTGCTCAAGTACGCCACTTTCGGGCGCGGCGTCAACATCACCCTTGGGTTGCCGCTGATCCGCACTTCGGTCGACCATGGCACTGCGCTCGACCTGGCCGCCCAAGGCCTCGGGCTGGCCGACTGCGCCAGCATGGAGCAGGCGATTCGCTGCGCCCTGGAGATGGTCGCCGCCCAGCACAGCCCTTCCTGACCCATCAAATAAAGTAAACAATCAATGAAACACGTTGCCCGCAAACGCTTCGGCCAGAATTTTTTGACCGACAGATTCGTCCTCGCCGACATCATCGACGCCATCGGCCCGCAAGCGGGCCAGGCGATGGTCGAGATCGGACCCGGGCTGGCGGCAATGACGGCGCTGCTGCTCAAACACCTGGGCCACATGCACGTTGTCGAACTGGACCGCGACCTGGTGGCGCGACTGGAAAAAACTTTCCCGCGCGACAAGCTGACGATCCACTCGGGCGACGCCTTGAAATTCGATTACGGCCAGATCCCGGTGCCGCCAGGGCAGAAGCTGCGGGTGGTCGGCAACCTGCCGTACAACATTTCCAGCCCGCTGCTGTTTCACCTGGCCGACTTTGCCCACCTGATCGAAGACCAGCATTTCATGCTGCAAAAGGAAGTGGTCGAGCGCATGGTGGCCGAGCCGGGCGGCAAGGTGTATGGCCGGCTGTCGGTGATGCTGCAGTGGCGCTATGACATGAAGCTGATGTTCATCGTGCCGCCTACCGCTTTCGATCCGCCGCCGCAGGTCGAGTCGGCGATCGTGCGCATGGTGCCGGTGGCGCAGCGGCTGGCGTGCGACGGCCCGACCCTGGAGGCGGTGGTGTTGAAGGCGTTCTCGCAACGCCGCAAGGTGGTCCGCAACTGCCTGGCCGGCATGTTTACCGAGGCGCAGATCGTCGAAGCCGGCATCGACCCGACGGTGCGACCGGAAGCGATCGGCCTGGTTCAGTATGTGGCGCTGGCCAATCTTCTCAAACCGGCGGCCTGACCGACTTTTCTTCCAGCATCGCGATGGCCGACGTGCGCGCCACGGCTTCGGCTTCGATCTCGGTGGCGAACACGTGCTCGAGCGCCACCCGCTGCGCCGGCACGATGCTGTTGCGGTGCATCGGGTTGGGCGACGGTCCGTAGATCGTCACGCAAGCAGCCCAGCCGTCGACGTCGAGCAGCCTGATCCCCGAATAATCGATCTCGTACTCTCCAATCTGTTCGGTCGGCACAAAACCTCCTGTAGATGGTGTGGTCCTATCATGCCAGTATTGCCAGGTGAAAGCGACATGTGCGGCGAAAAAAAAGCCCGCTGTTTGGCGGGCTTAAATCCAATTCTTTTTGAGGAGACTTGGAGGAGACGGATGCATTATGCTGCGTCACAGCATATTAGGCCAATTTATCTTTCAAATAACAGATATTGTTCCTGCAAATATCTCGATCACGTCTTTTTAACGCACGTCACTTCGATACCGGCCGGGGCAAGGTCGCCCATGACGCCGGTGCCGTTCGACGACACGCTGCAGGTCTCATTGAGGGGCTGGGCCAGCACAGTGATACTGTACGACTTGCCAAATTCAACCGTGGGGAAGGTGAATGAGGCGTCGGCGGCGAGCGGGGCGATGAAGGGGACGCTGCCGTTGTTCAGTTGCAGGCCGGCCGAAGTGAGGCCGGTGATCTTGCCGCCGAGCGCCACCTGGTTCGTGGTACACCCCACGCCGATGTTGATTGCGCCGAACCGGCCGGCGGTATCGGTGGCGCCATTGTAGGTGACGCCGGTGATCCGGCTGGTAAATGATCCGACCAAGCAGGTTTGATGCGCCGGCGACGCTTTCATAGTCACGTTGTAGACCTCGCCGTACGACAGCGTGTTAGGAAAGGTAAACGAGGTCGCGTTTGCCGCTATCGGCAAGTCCATGCCGTTGGTGCTCAATACCAGGCCGCCGTATTGCAAGCCTTCGATAGTGCCGGAGACCGGAAAAGTCGCCTTGCCGCCGCAAGCGGCCAGGGTCAGGGCCAGGGCCAGGGCGAGCGCCGGGCGCGTGAAATTGCATGTCATACGGATTCTCCAGAAGGGGTGGCGGCAGCCGGTTTGCAAGTGACCTTGATGTTGGCGATTTCTGCCGTGCCCATGGTGTTGACGCCATTCTCGACGCTGCAGGTGCGCCCGCTCGGCTGGGTCAGCACGGTGACGCCATACGGCGCGCCATCGGCAACCTGACTCATCTTGAAACCGATGGTGGCGCCCGGAGCTCCGGCTGTCACCGTAGCGCGATCCGAGCCGTTCACCAGCACCAGGCTGCCGCTGTCGAGGCCTGTGATCGTGCCTCCGAGGTCGTAGGTGTTGGTGGCGCAGGTGATGATGATCGACGTGATGTTGAACGCACCCGACTTTCCCTTGTTGTCCGCCAGGGTGCATTTGGCGCCGGTTGGCTGGGTCGCGATCTTGACCTCGAATTCCTCGTCGTTGCCGATCAGCTCATGGAAGGCGAACGTGGTCGTGCCGGCCGCGATGGGAAGCAGGGGGCCATTCTTGTTCTGCAGCACCAGCCCAGGCTTGAACAGGCCGTCGATTCTACCGCCCAACAACAGGTTGCCGCTGCTGCCACCGCACGCGGCAAGGCTCAAGGCGCACGCGAGCGCGACGCTCGCACGCAGGGTCAGACTTTTCATGTTTTCTCCAAGAACAGACAGGGTAGGGCGGGAATGGCTGGTGCCGAAGCCGCGAAACAGACAATTTGGTCGTCATTTTAGTGCATTTGCCAACGACACCGCCATTCCTCATGTATCACGTTGTAACGCCCTGGCCGCCGATTTGATTTTCCAGCGCAGCATCGCTATGCTGGAGTTGCCGTCACTTCCATTCGCCGCCGTCGCCATGACTGAGTCCAATCCTGATACCAATCGCCCCGCCTGGCCGAAAGCCGTCTTGTTCGACCTCGACGACACGCTGTGGCCGATCGGGCCCGTCATCGCCCAGGCCGAGCTGACCTTGTACGCATGGCTGCTGCTGCACGCGCCGCAGGTGGCGGCGCTTCACTCGATCGACAGCCTGCGCCAGGCCAGGCTGGAACTGATGGCGCGCCGGCCCGAATACCACCTCGACCTGGGCCAACTGAGGCGCGCCGGCCTGCACGCCGCCTTCGAGCAGGCCGGCGAGGACAGCGCCAAGGTCGAGTTGGCAATGGCGTGTTTCTTCGCCGCCCGCAACGCCGTCGCGCTGTACGATGACGTGTTGCCCGGCCTCGAACGGCTCGGCCGGCAGGTGCTGATCGGTTCTATTTCGAACGGCAACGCCGACCTGCGCGCGATCGGCCTGTCGCACCATTTCAAGGTGTCGGTCGCGGCGCACGAGCTCGGGTACGCCAAGCCGGATGCGGCGATCTTCCTGGCCGCCTGCCGCGCCCTTGACGTGGCGCCGCAGGACGCGGTCTACGTCGGCGACGACGTGCTGCTCGACGTGCGCGGCGCCCAGCAGGCAGGATTGCGCGCCGTCTGGCTCAACCGCACCGGCAGCGCGCGCCACCTGGAGCACGGTGTGGTGCCGGACGCGATCTGCGCCGATTTCGGTGAGTTGCTCGACTGGCTACGGCGCGCGCATGACTGCTGACGTTTGCTGCACCCAGCCGCACAGGCGGCAGTGTAGCGTGCATAATGGGGGCGCCAGGAGGGTGTTCGCCTGGCCGCCAGGCCCGCACCATACCGACCACCGCACCATCACCGTACGAACACCGTAAAAATGCTACTCGATACCCGTGCTCAAACCCTGTTGAAGGCGCTCGTCGAGCGCTACATCGCCGACGGCCAGCCGGTCGGCTCGCGCGCGCTGTCGAAGATTTCGGGGCTCGACCTGTCGCCGGCGACCATCCGCAACATCATGTCCGACCTCGAGGAAATGGGCTATGTTTCCAGCCCTCATACATCGGCTGGCCGCATCCCGACCCCGCGCGGCTACCGCATTTTCGTCGACACCTTGCTGACGGTACAGCACATCGACGAGCACGCGGTCGACGCCCGCATGCGCCTGCAATCGCAGCACCAGCCGCAAAAAATCATTTCGAACGCGGCGCAGATGCTGTCGTCGCTGTCGCAGTTCGCCGGCGTGGTACTGTCGCCGCGGCGCGAATCGGTGTTCCAGCAGATCGAATTTTTGCGCCTGTCCGAAAAACGCATCCTGCTGGTGATCGTCGATCCGCGCGGCGACGTCCAGAACCGCATGCTGCTGACCGACGTCGACTATACCCCGAGCCAACTGGTGCAGTCGGCCAACTACATCAACCAGAACTATGGCGGCCTGTCGTTCGAGCAGGTGCGCGCCCGCGTCACGGGCGAGCTGCGCCAGCTGAGCGACGACATGAGCCGGCTGATGCAGGCGGCGGTGGAGGCGGGCAGCGAAGCGATGACCGATCATTCGGACGACATGGTGATCTCGGGCGAGCGCAACTTGCTGTCGGTGTCGGATTTATCGTCGAACATGACGTCGCTGCGCCAGATGTTCGAGATGTTCGAGCAAAAAACGGGGCTCATGCAGCTGCTCGACTTTTCCAGCAAGGCCACCGGCGTGCAGATTTTTATTGGCGGCGAATCGAACCTGGTGCCGATGGACGAAATGAGCGTGGTCACCGCACCCTACGAAGTGAACGGGCGCATCGTCGGCACCTTGGGGGTGATCGGCCCGACCCGCATGGCGTACGAACGGGTGATCCCGATTGTCGACATCACTGCCAAGCTGCTGTCGAATGCGCTGAGCCACAGCTGATTTTTCTCGCCGCCCGGCGTTTGCCATGCCGCGCCAGGAACTATGGGCATGCGGCCATCATCCAACCTCCACACGGCCAATCGAGCTGGCGGCGAGGAGCAACGATGAACACTATTCAGGCAATATGGACCGGTAGCGCCGGCATGATGATCTTGCTGGCAAGCGGTTGCAACAGCAACAATGCTAACGACGAGGCGCCGGCCGACCCGGCCACGATCGAGCAGGGCAAACAGATTTTCCGTTTCGACACCTTTGGCGACGAAAGGCAGTGGAGCGATACCTGGCGGCTGCACGAAGTAATCCCGGCGGCGGTTGACCCGGTGACGGCGCTGGCGGTTGGCCTGAAGGTCGATGCCGAAGCGTTGCCGGCGGCAGTGGTAAAGGGCATCCAGGATGGCAGCGTCGACCTGAAAAGCCCAGCGACAACGGTCGCGCTGCTCAAGCTCAATGCGGTTGTCGGCTTGGTCGGCAAGGTGGAAACGGTCAGCGGCAAGGACACGTTGACGCGGGTCGGCGTCACTTGCGCGCTGTGCCACTCGACGGTGGACAATTCGTTTGCCCCGGGAATTGGCAAGCGGCTCGACGGCTGGGCCAATCGCGACCTTAATCCCGGCGCCATCATCGCACTGTCGCCGGCGCTCAGCGACGCCGTCAAGGTCGTCTACAATTCCTGGGGCAAGGGCAAGTACGACCCGCGCTTCAATCTCGATGGCAAGAACGGCCCGCAGGCGATACCGCCTGCGTATGGGCTCAAGGGCATTCACCGCATCACCTCGACCGGCGACGGCGACGACGTTGCCTACTGGAACCGCTATGTCGCAGTGACCCAGATGGGTGGACAGGGATCGTTTTCGGATAGTCGCCTCGGCGTGAGCGTTACCTACGGCACGCTTGACTTGGTCAGCGCGAAACTGCCGGCGCTGCAGGCTTATCAGCTCTCGCTGGAGGCGCCGGCACCGCCGCCGGGAAGCTTCGACGTTGCCGCCGCTAGCCGCGGCAAGCTGGTGTTTTCCAGCCGCGGGCAATGCATCAGCTGCCACAGCGGTGCTCAATTTACCGATGCCAACATGCGACTGCATCCGGTCTCCGACGTCGTCAGCGAGCCGGAACCGGGCGGCGCGCCGAGCTATGCGTCGCGCAGCGCCACCAAAATGTACCGCACCGCGCCGCTGCGCGGGCTGTGGCAGCACGCACCCTATTTCCATAATGGCAGCGCGGCCACGCTGGGCGATGTCGTGACAACTTACAACACTCGCAAAGCGCTCGGCCTGAGCGCGGCCGAAATTGCCGACCTGACCGAGTACCTCAAGTCGATTTGACGATGCGCCCCGGCTTGTTGATCTGACCACGCCAAACCGGCGAGTCTCAATGCCGGTGCGGGCAGGCCGGCTTGATGCAGTTGCCGTAAATCGCCAGCGCATGCTCGGCAATATTGAAGCCGCGCTCGACGGCGATCATGTGCTGGCGCGACTCGATTTCCTCGTCGAAGAATTCTTCCACGCGCCCGCAGTCCAGGCACACCAGGTGATCGTGGTGGGAGCCGGCGTTCAGTTCAAAAATGGCCTTGCCGGTTTCGAAGTGGTTACGATTGAGCAAGCCGGCTTGTTCGAACTGGGTCAGCACCCGGTACACGGTGGCCAGGCCGACGTCGAGGTTTTCGGTCAGCAGGGTTTTGTAGACATCTTCGGCGGTCAGGTGCCGCACTTCGCTGTTCTGGAAAATCTCGAGAATTTTCAGTCGGGGCAGGGTTGCCTTCAGGCCGCTCGCCTTGAGGTCGCTAGGATTGTTACTCATGTTTGTTGCTCGTAGATTAGGATAGTGCTTTATGATATAGCGTTTTGGAGCTAGCGCTCAAACGTTTTGAGGTCACCTATGCGCGTCAAGAATGTTGTTTTGCACCGTTTTAACAGCCGTGCCCCGCTCGTGGCGGCCGCCATGTGCGCCGTGCTGACGCTGTCCGGCTGCGCCGCATGGCGTAACCAGACCCGGCCCGCAGCGCCCGTCTCGACCTCGCCGGCGGCCCTCGCCGCCGACGCCGGCAAGGCCGCCGCCGCTGCCAACGCCGGCGCGCAGACCAGCACCGTGACGAAACTGCAAAAATTCCTGTGGGTACTGTCGCCTTACCGTCCGGATATCCAGCAGGGCAACTTCATTTCCCAGGAAATGCTGGCCCAGCTGAAAGTCGGCCAGACCCGTGAGCAGGTCAAGTTCATCTTTGGCACGCCGCTGCTGACGGACGTGTTCCACGCGAATCGCTGGGACTATCCGTTTTACTTGACGCGCGGCAATGGCGAACTGACCCAGGCCCGCGTGACCGTCTATTTTAAAGACGACAAGGTGGAAAAATTCGATGGCGGCAATCTGCCGACCGAAAAAGAATACATCGCACGCATCGCCGGTCCGGCCAAGGTCACCGCCAAAGAGGCGCCGAAAAAAGAAGAAGCCGGCTCGGCCAGCATCCAGATCAATAAATAAGCGGCGTCCACCATGACCGAATTGAAAATAGCGATTGCCGGCGCCAGCGGGCGGATGGGCAAAATGCTGGTCGAGGCAATCGCCGCGGCGAGCGACGTGCGTCTGTCCGGCGCGCTCGACGTTGCAGGTTCGCCCGCGCTCGGCCACGACGCCGGGGCGTTTCTCGGCCGGCCGGCCGGAGTGGCGATCACGTCAAGCCTGGCCACCGCGCTGGCCGGGGCGCGCTGCCTGATCGACTTCACCCGCCCCGAGGGCACGCTGGCCCACCTGGCTTACTGCGCCGAGCACGGCATCGCGATGGTCATCGGCACCACCGGCTTCGACGACGCCGGCAAGGCGGCCATTCGTCAAGCGGCCGAAAAGACCGCCATCGTGTTCGCGCCCAACATGAGCGTCGGCGTCAACGTCACCCTCAAGCTGCTCGAGATGGCCGCAAAAAGTTTCGCCGAAGGCTACGACATCGAAATCGTCGAAGCCCACCACCGCCACAAGGTCGATGCGCCGTCCGGCACCGCTTTGATGATGGGTGAAGTGATCGCCGGCGCGCTCGGGCGCGACTTGAAGCAATGCGCCGTGTACGGGCGCGAAGGCGTCACCGGCGCGCGCGATCCGTCCACCATCGGTTTTGCCACCATCCGCGGCGGCGACATCGTCGGCGACCATACCGTGCTGTTTGCCGGCGACGGCGAGCGCATCGAAATCAGCCACAAGTCGAGTAGCCGCGTCACCTACGCCCACGGCGCCCTGCGCGCCGCGCGCTTTTTGGCCGACAAGTCGAGCGGGCTGTACGACATGCGGGACGTGCTGGGTCTGTGAGCGGGCCCGTGGTCTGCACCAGTAACAGGAGAAAAACATGGCAAGTGCCGCAATCAACGGGGCCGCAATCGACGGCTGGGACAGTTTTCATGCCGCGAGCAAGGCCGCCTTCGGCTTTCCGCAAGCGTACTCCAATACGATGGACGCCTGGGTCGATTGCCTGAGTTACCTGCGCGACGCCGACGGCATGAGCAAATTTCGCTTGAAGCCAAACGAAGTGCTCGAGATTGTCATCGACAATGCGGCGGCGCTGCGCGAAAAAGCGCCCGAGCTGCTCGAGGAAGTGACGTACTGCGTCGCCGGCATCAACGAACGGTATGCCGACTATGGCGAAAAGCCGGCACTGGCGCTGGTGCTACGGTAAGTGCGCGGCCGATATCGGCTAGTGGCCGTTGATTGACCAGTGCGGCTTGTCCTTGGTGCCGCCCGCATACTTGACGACGCCGTAGCCCAGGCCCACCGCGTGCAGCTGCGGGTTCATGCCGGTGCGCGGCTCGGAGGCAATGTCGACACGCGCGCCGTTGTGCGTTTTTATCGATAACGTCCTGCTCCATTCGATCGTCATGTCGATCGCCTCGCCGCTCGCATGCAGCGTGTTGAGGGACGGGGCGACATCGGCGCGCAGGTGGCCGATGCAGAACCCCTCCACCATCGCCGTGCAAGCGCCGATCGAGGCAGCCAGGCTCGGATGCGCCCATTGGATCGGCACCCCCGCCATGGCCGGCACGCGCGTGGGCGAGAGATCATTGCGCATCACCTGGTGGGCCCAATGCATCAGGTAAGCGCGCTGTTTGGGCCGCAAGGTGCTGGAGATGTGAACGCTGGCCCCGGCGCCGGCCAGCGCCGCCAGGAAGTTCTCGACGGCGACGCGAAACACCGGGTCGAGGTCGTGCGTCAGCCGGCTTCCCGGGAAGCGCGCCACCCACTGCGGGCCGCTCAATTCATGCCTGGTTTGGTGGGCAAAAAAGTCGGCGGACGGCGTACTGTCGGTTGTCGGTGGGCGCGGTGCGGTCGTCATGGCGGTGAGCCTCGGTTGGCGGCAGGCAGCGCAATTGCCAGCTACCCGACCGTGTCGGTAAACTGGCCGGCGACGAGTACCGCGCCGCACGCCGTTTTCATGCCGGCCAGGGCGACGCCCTTGCCATACAGGCTGGTGACCGGCGCCCCGTCGACGATGGGGTAGGTGCCTTTGCACTGCGGGCACGAGGTCTTGTGGCCGAGGTAGGCAATCGGCTTGCCATGGCAAATGTCGACGGCTGAACCTTCGATGACGGTGCCGCCGTGGCGGGTTTTGTCGCCTTGCCGGATGATTTCGCCTGCCATGTTGCCCCCCCGTGGTAGTTCGCAGGCAGCAAAGCCGGCCTGCAGTGATCAGTATGATTGAGCAAGGCGGCGTCGATTTGACCGGATCGGCACGGCAGCCGGGTTGTCGATCTGCGCTGCGCGGTCCTGGCCTGGCCTTGAAGGAAGATGAACCAGTATAATGTTCGGTTCAACTCCACTTCCTGCCCTTTGACCATCATGCAAGATAAATATAGTCCCGCCGACGTCGAACAAGCCGCCCAATTGCACTGGAAGGCGATCGATGCCTACAAGGCGGTGGAAAACGACCCACGTTTCCCAAAAGGCAAGTATTACGCTTGCTCGATGCTGCCTTACCCGTCGGGCAAGCTGCACATGGGCCACGTGCGCAACTATACGATCAACGACGTGATGTACCGCTATCTGCGCATGAACGGCTACAACGTGCTGATGCCGATGGGCTGGGATGCGTTCGGCATGCCGGCGGAAAACGCCGCAATGGCCAACAACGTGCCGCCGGCACAGTGGACCTACGCCAACATCGCCCACATGCGCGAGCAGATGGAATCGATGGGCCTGGCGATCGACTGGTCGCGCGAGATGACTGCCTGCAAGCCGGAATACTACAAGTGGAACCAGTGGATGTTCCTCAAGATGCTCGAAAAGGGCATCATCTACAAAAAAACCGGTACCGTGAACTGGGACCCGATCGACCAGACCGTGCTGGCCAATGAGCAAGTCGTCGATGGCCGCGGCTGGCGTTCCGGCGCGCTGATCGAAAAGCGCGAAATTCCGATGTACTACGCCCGCATCACCGACTACGCCGACGAGTTGCTCGATTATGTCGACAACAAGCTGCCGGGCTGGCCCGAGCGCGTGCGCGTCATGCAGGCCAACTGGATCGGCAAGTCGGCCGGCGTGCGCTTCGCCTTCCCGCACACCATCCGGGATGCCGCCGGCGAGTTGATCGGCGACGGCAAGATGCATGTCTTTACTACCCGCGTCGACACCATCCTGGGCGTGACGTTCTGCGCCGTGGCGCCGGAACACGCGCTGGCCGCGCATGCCGCGCAGACCAACCCGGACTTGGCCGCCTTCATCGCCGAGTGCAAGCTGGGCAGCGTGATCGAAGCGGACATGGCGACGATGGAAAAGAAGGGCATGCCGACAGGGCTGTTCGTCACCCATCCTTTGAGCGGCGACCAAATCGAAGTCTGGGTCGGCAATTACGTCTTGATCACCTACGGCGACGGCGCCGTGATGGGCGTGCCGGCCCACGACGAGCGCGATTTCGCCTTTGCCACCAAGTACCGGCTGCCGATCAGGCAGGTGGTGGCCGTCGCCGGCAAGGAGTTTTCACTGGCGCTCTGGCAGGAATGGTATGGCGACAAGCAACATGGCGTGATGGTTAATTCGGGCAAGTATGATGGCCTCGACTACATTGCCGCCGTCCACGCCATCGCCGGCGACCTCGCCGCCCTCGGCCTGGGCGAAAAGAAAGTCACTTTCCGCCTGCGCGACTGGGGCATCTCGCGCCAGCGCTACTGGGGCACGCCGATCCCGATGATCCACTGCGCCGATTGCGGCACCGTGCCGGTGCCCGAAAAAGACCTGCCGGTGGTGCTGCCCGAGCACCTGGTCCCCGACGGCAGCGGCAACCCGCTCAACAAGGACGAAGCGTTTCTGGCGTGCGATTGCCCGCAATGCGGCAAACCGGCGCGGCGCGAAACCGACACCATGGACACCTTCGTCGATTCGTCGTGGTACTACATGCGCTACACGTCGCCAGGTTCGGTTGATGCGATGGTCGACGCGCGCAACGATTACTGGATGCCGATGGACCAGTACATCGGCGGCATCGAGCACGCCGTCATGCACCTGCTGTATGCGCGCTTCTGGACCAAGATCATGCGCGACCTTGGCCTGATCAAGTTCGACGAGCCGTTCGTCAACCTGCTCACCCAGGGCATGGTGCTCAACGAGACGTACTACCGCGAAGACGAAGCCGGTAAAAAAACCTGGTTCAACCCGGCCGACATCGACCTGACGCTGGACGACAAGGGCCGCCCGCAAGGCGCGCTGCTCAAGGCCGACTGTCAGAAAGTGGAAATCGGCGGCACCGAAAAGATGTCGAAGTCGAAGAACAACGGCATCGACCCGCAGGCGCAGATCGGCCAGTACGGCGCCGACACCGCGCGCTTGTTTACCATGTTCGCCTCGCCCCCGGAGCAGACGCTCGAGTGGTCCGACAGCGGCGTCGAAGGCGCCAGCCGCTTCCTGCGCCGGGTGTGGGCATTTGCCTTCGCGCAGTCGCCGCGCATCGCCTCGGAACTGGCCGATCCGTCAAAGGACGGCTTGAACGAAGCGCAGAAAACGCTGCGCCGCGAACTGCACAAAATCCTGCAGCAGGCCGACTATGACTTGAAACGCATCCAGTACAACACGGTGGTGTCGGCCTGCATGAAGATGCTCAACACGATGGAGTCCGCCAAACTTGACGCCGGCGCGGCGTCGGATGCGGTCATCGCCGAAGGCCTGTCGATCTTCCTGCGCGTGCTCAACCCGATAGCACCGCACATCACCCACGTGCTGTGGGAAGAGCTCGGTTACAGCGCCGTCCATGGCGACATCCTGAACGCTCCATGGCCGCAAGTCGACCCGCAGGCTTTGGTGCAGGCCGAGATCGAGATGATGATCCAGGTGAACGGCAAGCTGCGCGGCTCGATCATGGTCGCCAGGGACGCCGACAAGGCGGCGATCGAAGCGCAGGCGCTGGCCTGCGAGGCGGTCAAAAAATACATCGAGACGGCGCCGAAAAAGGTGATCGTCGTGCCCGGCAAGTTGATCAGCATCGTGGTGTAAGCGATGACTATTTTGCCAACCTCGATTGTGCGCGCCGGCGCCCTGTTTTTTGGCCCCCTGTTGCTGGCGCTGGCCTTGTCGAGCTGCGGCTTTCAGCTGCGCGGCTCGAACGGCCAGTACCACATGCCGTTCCAGAGCATCTACCTGGGTTTTTCCGAGACCTCGCCGCTCGGCGTCGAACTACGGCGCAACCTGCGCGGCGGCGATGCGGTCGTGGTCGCCGATCCGGCCAAGGCCGACGCCAAGCTCGACGTACTGTCGGAAACGCGCGGCAAGGCGATCCTGTCGCTCAACAGCCAGGGCCGGGTGCGCGAATACCTGCTGACCTATACGCTGGTGTTTCGCGTGCGCGACGCCAAGGACGCCGAAATGCTCGGCGCCACCGAGATCAGTTTGAAGCGCTCGATCGCTTTCAACGAGACCCAGGTGCTGGCGAAGGAATCCGAAGAAGCGCTGCTGTACCGCGACATGCAGTCCGACCTGGTCCAGCAGATCCTGCGCCGCCTGGCCGCCATCAAGCGCGTGTAAGGATTACCGATGCAATTGCGCGTTGATGGACTCGAAGCTCACCTCGCCAGGACGATCGCGCCGCTGTACGTGATCACCAGCGACGAGCATTTGCTGGCGCTGGAGGCGGCCGACAAGATCCGCCGCGCCGCCCGCGCCAACGGCTACTCGGAGCGCGACGTCCTTACCGTCGAGCGCAATTTCAAGTGGGGCGAGCTGCTGGCGGCGAACCAGGCGATGTCGCTGTTCGGCGACAAGAAACTGATCGAGCTGCGCATCCCGACCGGCAAACCGGGCAAGGACGGCGGCGCTGCGCTGCAAAGCTACGCCAAGGACCTCAGCCCCGACAACCTGACCCTGATCACGCTGCCCAAGCTGGACTGGCAGACCGCCAAGGCGGCCTGGGTTGCCAGCCTGCAGCAGGGCGCCGTGTACATCGAGATCCCAAGCATCGAGCGCGCCGCGCTGCCGGGCTGGATCGGTGTGCGCCTCGCCGCGCAAGGCCAGAGCGTGGACCGCCCGGGTCTTGACTTCATCGCCGACCGGGTCGAAGGCAACCTGCTGGCGGCGCACCAGGAAATCCTCAAGCTCGGCTTGTTGCACGACGCCGGCAAACTGACGTTCGAGCAGGTCCAGGACGCGGTGCTGAACGTGGCGCGCTACGACGTCTTCAAGCTGTCCGAGGCAATGCTGGCCGGGGATACCGCGCGCCTGGTGCGCATGCTCGAAGGCTTGAAGGGCGAGGGCGAGGCGCTGCCGCTGGTACTGTGGGCGGTGGCCGACGAAATCCGCACGCTGTTGAAACTGAAAGCGGCGACGGCGAACGGCCGCCCGCTTGGCGAAGTGCTCAAGGAATACCGCATCTGGGGCGCCAAAGAACGCCTGATGGCGCCGGCGCTGCGCCGCATCGCGCTGGAGACGCTGGAACAAGGCTTGCAGGACGCCGCCCAGGTCGACAAGATGATCAAGGGATTGCGCGCCAAAGATTTTGCCGGCGACGCATGGGACGCCATGCTGCAGCTGGCATTAAAGGTGGCGCGCTAAGCCAGTCCGAATCAACATGAAAATGACAACCATGAACATCGCTGAATACATGCAACAGGTAGGGCTCCAGGCACGCAGTGCGGCGCGCGCGATGGCGCGCGCCGACACCGCCACCCGCAACCGCGCGCTGCTCTTGATCGCCGACGCGGTCAAACGCGATGCCGCCCTGCTGCGCGCGGCCAACCGGCTCGACCTCGATGCCGCCGGCGCGGCCGGCCTGGCGCCGGCGCTGGTCGAGCGCCTCGAGCTGTCGGAATCGGCCATCGCCACCATGGTCGAGGGGCTGCGCCAGATGGTCGCGCTGGCCGACCCGATCGGCGAGATTTCCAACATGAAGTTTCGTCCGAGCGGCATCCAGGTCGGCCAGATGCGGGTGCCGCTGGGCGTCATCGGCATCATCTACGAAGCGCGGCCCAACGTCACGGTCGACGCGGCGGGCCTGTGCATCAAGAGCGGCAACGCCGCCATCCTGCGCGGCGGCTCGGAAGCGATCCACTGCAACCGGGCGCTGGCCGCCATCGTCGCCGAAGGATTGCTTGGCGCCGGCCTGCCGGCGCACGGCGTGCAGGTCGTCGACACGGTCGACCGCGCCGCCGTCGGCGCCATGATCACCATGCCGCAATACATCGACGTCATCGTGCCGCGCGGCGGCAAAGGCCTTATTGCGCGCCTGATCGAAGAAGCGACAGTACCGATGATCAAGCACCTCGACGGCATCTGCCACGTCTACATCGACGCCAAGGCCGACCTGGCGAAAGCACTGCCGATCGCGTTCAACGCCAAGTGCCACCGCTACGGCACCTGCAACACGATGGAAACATTGTTGGTCGGGCGCGCCATTGCCGCCACCGTGCTGCCACAACTGGCCGCGCTGTACCTGGAAAAACAGGTCGAGCTGCGCGCCGACCCGGAAGCGTTCGCGCTGCTGGCCGCGGCGGCCTACCCGCACCTGGCCGCCGCCACCCTTGACGACTGGAGTACCGAATATCTGGGACCGATCCTGGCCGTCAAAGTGGTGGCCGGCATCGACGAAGCAATCGAGCATATCAACACCTGGTCGTCGCACCACACCGACGCCATCGTCACCGAAGACTACAGCGACGCCTTGCGCTTCCTGCGCGAAGTCGATTCGGCCTCGGTGATGGTGAACGCCTCGACCCGCTTCGCCGACGGTTTCGAATATGGCCTCGGCGCCGAAATTGGCATCTCGAACGACAAGCTGCACGCGCGCGGCCCGGTCGGGCTGGAAGGGCTAACATCATTGAAGTACGTCGTGTTCGGACACGGCGAAATACGCAGCTAAAATTGAACGGAACCCCCCATGCTCTGGATTAAAGCGTTTCATATTGTCTTCATCGCCTCCTGGTTTGCCGGCCTGTTTTATTTGCCGCGCATCTTCGTCAACCTGGCGCAGGAAACCGAGGCCAATGCCACCGCGCGCTTGCTGCTGATGGCGCGCAAGCTTTACCGCTTCACCACGATCCTGATGTTTCCGGCGCTCGCGTTCGGCATCTGGCTGTGGCTCGGCTACGGTTTCAAGGGCGGCTGGCTGCACGCCAAGCTGGTGCTGGTGATCGTGACGATCGGCTACCATCACGCGTGCGGCTCGGTGCTGAAGAAATTTGAAAACGGCGCCAACCGCCGCACCCACACGTGGTACCGCTGGTTCAACGAAGCGCCGGTCGTGCTGCTGCTCGCGATCACGATCCTGGTTGTCGTCAAACCTTTCTGATGGAGTTCGAATGAGCAAAACCATTGAATACTTCCTGACCCCGCATTCGCCCTGGACCTACCTCGGCCACGATCGCCTCGTCGCGCTGGCAAAGGCGGCCGGCGCTCACGTCGACATCAAGCCGTTTGACCTGGGCAAGGTGTTCGGCGCCTCCGGCGGGCTGCCGCTGGCCAAGCGCGCGCCGCAGCGCCAGGCCTACCGCCTGCTCGAACTGGCGCGCTGGTCGCAGCAGCTCGGCCTGCCGTTGAACCCGCAGCCGACCTTCTTCCCGATCCCGCCGGACGCTGCTGCCAAACTGATCATCGCCGCCCGCACCAGCCTGGGCGCTGAAGCCGCGCTGGAACTCGCCGGCGCCGTCATGCGCGCGCTGTGGGCCGCCGACAAGAACATCGCCGACGGCGACACCCTGGCGCAAGTGGCGAGCAACTGCGGCTTCGACGGCCGCATGCTGGTGAAGTCGGCGCAGACCGCCGGCGTGCAGGAACAGTACGAGCGCAATACCGACGACGCCATGGCCGCCAACGTGTTCGGCGCCCCGTGGTACGTCGTCGACGGCGTCGGCTTCTGGGGCCAGGACCGGCTCGATTTCGTCGAGCGTGCGCTGGCCAAAGCAGTATAGAATTGCCCGCTTCAATCATTCGGGCGGACGCTGGCGTTCACCCATACGACTCATTTTTTTAACGGATAAAAGGACCCCCTGATGGCTTCATATTTCTGTCCCTGCCCGCGCGGCATGGAAGCGGCGCTGGCCGAAGAACTGGGCGAAATCGCCTTGCAAAGCACCACCATGAAAGTTCACAACCAAGTGCCGGGCGGGGTTCACTGCTCCGGTCACCTGCTTGATTCCTACCTGGTCAACCTGCACTCGCGCATCGCCTCGCGCGTGCTGATGCGCATCGCCCACGCGAGCTACGCCAACGAGAACGACATCTACGACCTGACGCTGGCGCAGCCGTGGGAAGACTGGTTCGGCGTCGACCATACGATCCGGGTCGACGTCACCGCCATCAAGTCGCCGCTGCGCAGCCTCGAATTCACCACCCTCAAAATCAAGGACGCGGTGTGCGACCGTTTCCGCGACCTGGTCGGCAAGCGGCCGTCGGTCAACACGGGTGAACCGGACATCCGCATCGTCGGCTTCCTCGACCAGCGCAACTTTACGGTCTACCTCGACACTTCGGGCGAAGCGCTGTTCAAGCGCGGCTGGCGCGAGGAGACCGGCGACGCGCCGCTGCGCGAAAACCTCGCCGCCGGCATGCTGCGGGTAGCGGGCTGGAAACCGGGAACGGTGCTGTTCGACCCGATGTGCGGCTCCGGCACCATCCTGATCGAAGCGGCCCAGATCGTCCAGGGAACACCGCCCGGCATGCGGCGCAGCTTCGCCTTCGAAAAATTCAACGGTTTTGTAGCCGCCCCGTGGCAGGCGATGAAGGCCGCCGTCAAGCCGAACGTGCTGCCCCTTGAGCCCACCATTTTCGGCAGCGACATTTCGGGCGACATGATCGAAATGACCCGCCATAACCTGCGCATTGCTGGCATCACGTTCGAGGTGCCGCTCAAGCAGATCGAGGCGCAGGAAGTCAAACCGCCGACGGCGCAGCCGGGCATCCTGCTGACCAACCCGCCGTACGGCGAGCGGATCGGCGTGCGCGGCGACTCCACCATGCCGGCCGACGAGATGAGCGTGTCGTTCTACGCCGCCCTCGGCACCACGCTCAAGCAGCGTTTCGCCGGCTGGACCGTGTTCCTGTTCACCGCCGACCTGACTTTACCGAAGCTGCTGCGCCTGAAAGAAGCGCGCAAGACGCCGTTTTTTAATGGCGCCCTCGAATGCCGGCTATTCCGCTTCGACATGGTGGCCGGCTACAACCGCCGCGAGGAAGCCAAGCCCAAGCAGGTGTAAGCACGTGTTCCCGCAACCGCCGCCGCCCGACCTGCCGTCCGACCCGGTGGTGCCGGTGCCGCTGCCCCCAAGCCACAGGACCGCGCTGCTAAGCGCCGGGGCGCTGGCGGCGCTGCTTGCCTCGCTGTCGATGCTGGGACCGTTCTCGATCGACGCCTACCTGCCGGCCTTCCCCAACATCCAGGCCGATCTGAACGCCAGCGCGATCGAGGTGCAGCAAACCCTGACCGCCTACATGCTGGCGTTCTCCGGCATGGTGCTGTGGCACGGCGCGCTGTCGGACGCTTTCGGGCGCCGCAACATCGTCTTGTGCGCGCTGGTGGTGTTTGCCGTCGGCACCTTCGGCTGCGCCGCCTCGCACTCGGTGCACTACCTGTGGATATTTCGCATCCTGCAAGGCATGTCGGCCGGCGCCGGCACCGTCGTCGGGCGCGCCATCATCCGCGACCTGTATTCGGATGCGGCGGCGGCGCGCCTGCTGTCGATGGTGACAATGATTTTTTCGATCGCGCCGGCCATCGCGCCGGTGCTGGGCGGCTGGATCGTCAAATTGTTCGACTGGCGCACCATCTTCCTGTTCCTGCTGGTGTACAGCGTGCTGCTGTTCGCCGTCTGCTACCGCTATCTGCCGGAGACGCTGCCGCCCGACAAACGCCAGCCGTTCAACCCCGGCTACCTGGCCAAGAATTACGGCGACATCTTCCGCTCGCCGCTGTTTCACATGAAGGCGGGCATCGTTGCCTGCAACTTCGCCGGCCTGTTCCTGTTCATCACGGCGGCGCCCGTGATGCTGCCGGTGCACCTGCTTCTCGGTCCCGACGAGTTCGCGTGGCTGTTCGTGCCGACCGTCTCCGGCATTTTTCTCGGCGCGCTGACAGCCAACCGTTTCGCCGGTCGCATGACGTTCGCGCGCCAGATCGGCATCGGCTTTTGCTTCCAGATCGCCGCCGCCGCGGCCAATGTCGCGTACCACCTGTTTTACCCGCCGGCGCTTCCCTGGTCGGTGCTGCCGATGTTCTTCTACACCTTCGGCATGTCGATCATCGCCCCCGGCGCCACCTTGCTCACGCTCGACCTGTTCCCGCACATCCGCGGCACGGTCGCCTCCTGCCAGTCGTTCGCCCAGACCTTGCTGGGCGCCCTGGTGGCCGGCGTGATCGCGCCGTTCCTGTCGCATTCGGTGCTGTGGCTGGCGCTCGGCCAGCTCGGCTTTGGTCTTGCCGCCCTGGCACTATGGTTTATGTCGAGGCAATATCGGCGCATTTTGTCAAATCAAGCCGGCAGATAACATCGTTTGACTGTGGCAAACTTGGAAATTTTTCCGGGAATTATTGTTCCCAACGGGAAATCTCGTATATTTATGCTAAGACCACCGCCTTAAATGCCTGGACAGAGCCCAAAACCTTGCTCTGTGCGTTGCTTGAAAAAATAAGTCGTGGCTGCCTAGCCCCTGAGCGCCACCTGGAACCCATCGATCAATTGGCGGCCGTGCCCGAGACCATGCATCAATCAGACCATGATATTCGCAATCGACTGCTGATTGCCCGTCTGCCGGCGATGCCGCAGATACTCATCAAGTTGATCGAGCACTTGCAGGCCGACGACCTCGGCATGCCTGAGCTGGCCGCGCTCATTTCGAACGATGCCGGCATGACCAGCAAAATCCTGGCGGTGGCCAACAGCTCGGCTTACCATCGCGCCAGCCGCGCCATCTGCCTCGAGCAGTCGCTGGCCGCCCTCGGCACCGACATGATCAAGACGCTGGTCATCAGCGAAGCGGTGTTCCAGACCTTTAATAACTTTCCTCATTCGGGCAGCACCGACCTGCGCGCGTTCTGGAAAAATTCGCTTACCGCCGCCGTCGTCGCGCGCCAGCTGGCCAAGCGGATGGAATACCCGCACCTCGAGGAAGCTTACTTGGCCGGCCTGTTGCACAATGTCGGCCGCCTGGCGTTGCTGGCCACCGCGCCGAAAGAATACACCTTCAATTTTACCGCGCGCGACGACGAAGACCTGTGCGCGGTCGAGCAGCGCACCATGCAGATCACCCACGCCGAAGCAGGCGCCTGGCTGATCGAGCGCTGGCACCTCGATTCCTTCCTGGCCGACTCCGTGCTGTATCACCATGAGCCGAGCGCGCGCCTCGAGTCGAGCCACCCGTTGATCCGCATCGTGCGCCTGGCGCACCTGATGTCGTGCCATGGGTTGACCGGGGAAGCGGGCCACGACACGGACGCCGACGCCATCGCTGACGCCTCCCGGATATGCGGCGTCGAGCTGGCCGATGTCGACGCTGTGAAAGCGGCCGCCATGCGCCAGGTCGAGAAGTCGGCCGCCCACCTCGGCATCGACCTGGCCGGCGCCGACGACATCCCGAGCCCGGCGGCGTATGCACCGCCGGCACCAGTCGACCCGGTGCGCCAGCGCCTGTCCGAGGAAGTGCGCAACCTGGTGCTGGTGTCGGAAGTGGGTCAGGGCTTCGCCCGCCAGCAGGGCGAAAGCGGCCTGCTCGAATCGATGGTGCGCTCGGCGCGCATCCTGTTCGACTTCGACAATACCGTCATCCTGCTGGAAAACCCGACCGGCCACGCGCTGGTCGGCATGCCGACCGCCGAGCAGCAGCGCATCGCCGAGTTCTCGATTCCGCTCAACCGCGGCGGCGTCGTCGCCCAGGCCGCCCTCGATCGCAAGCTGGCCTTCGTCAAGCGCGATGGGCAATCGCTCGGGCTGGCCGAAGAACAGCTGTTTCGCCTGCTCGGCACCGACAGCCTGGTGTGCGTGCCGTTGGTCGCCGGCGGGCGTAGCCTTGGCGTGATGATCGGCGGCCTAGCAGCGTGGCAGGTGCCGGCCTGCATGAAGCGCGAGCGCTTCATGCAGGCGTTCGGCGTCCAGGCTGCGGGCGCGCTCGAAACGGCGCTGTCCGAGCGCGGCAACGCGCGCCGCCAGCTGGCCCACGTCGCCGAAGAATACCGCGAAGCGTCGCGCCGGGTGGTGCACGAAGTGAACAACCCGCTGTCGATCATCAAGAATTATTTGAGCGTCTTGGACGGCAAGCTGGCCAAGCGCGAACCGGCGGCCGGCGAGATGTCGATCCTGAACGAGGAAATCGACCGCGTCGGCCAGCTGATCAACGGCCTGGCCGACCTGCAGCCGTCCGGATCGCAGCGTGCCACCAACGCCACCAACGTCGCGCGCGTCGTCGACGATGTGCTGCGCCTGTTCCGCGCCACCGAGTTCGTGCCGCCGGCGGTGCAGATCGTCACCAGCATGGTGGACGCCGCCGCCGAGATCGAGGGCGACGCCGACATCCTCAAGCAGATCCTGGTCAACCTGGTCAAAAATGCGGTCGAGGCGCTTGGCCCGAGCGGGCGCATCGACATCGGCAACCGCCGCCACGTCAACCGTGAACGCTCACTGTACGTCGAGCTGGTGGTCAGCGACAACGGTCCGGGCCTGGCGCCGGAAGTGCTGGCCAACCTGTTTTCGGCGGTGCGCAGCACCAAGGACGGCGCCCACCGCGGCCTCGGCCTGTCGATCGTGCACGGCCTGGTCAAGAAGCTCGGCGGGCAGATTACCTGCCGCAGCGGCCGCACCGGCACGACGTTTGAAATTTTGCTGCCGGCGGCGGCGGGTGGGGCAAGCTTGGTGGGCATGGCTACCGGCGCCAAAGCCCGGGCGATGGACTCAATTTAAAGGTGATGATGAACGCAACCGCAGCCTTCGCAACCATGGCTTCCGACAACGTCCACGAGACAGCGCCGGTTCAAGCCCCTGCCCAGGCCTCCCACTTCGAATCCGACAACCTGCCCCGCATCCTGCTGGTCGACGACGAGCCGCGCCTGCTGTCGTCGCTCTACGAACTGCTGCGCGACCGCGACTACCACCTGACGACCGCCGCCTGCGGCAGCGAGGCGCTAGCCCATCTGGGGCGCATGAAGTTCGACCTGGTGCTGCTCGATTTGCGCTTGCCCGACATGAGCGGGCACGACATCATGGACTTCATCAACGACAGCGGCATCGAAACCGATGTCATCGTGATGAGCGGCGAAGTGGGCATCGACGCGGCGATCGGCGCCCTCAAGCGCGGCGCCTACGATTACCTGCGCAAGCCCTACAGCCGCGAAGAGCTGCTCAAGACGGTCGCCAACGCGCTGCAGCAGCGCCGCCTGGAACTGGCCAACCTGCGCATCGCCTCGCAGCTCGAGAACTCGGAAAAGCTGTACCGCTACCTGGTCGACAGTTCGCCCGACATCATCTACACGCTCAACCATGAAGGCCGCTTCACGTTCATCAACGACCGCGCCTACCAGTTGCTGGGATTCGCGCGCGAAGACCTGATCGGCAAGCACTACTCGGTCATGGTGCACGAGGAAGACCTCGAGCGCGCGCGCTACGTGTTCAACGAGCGCCGCGTCGACGAGCGCGCCTCGCGCAACGTCGAGCTGCGTTTGCGCTGCCACGCCAGCGGCAACGCCGACCGCACGTTCAACAATACCTTGATGACGATCTCGCTCAATTCGATCGGCATGCATGTGCCCGACCACGACGTCAAGAAGCTGGAGTTTTTCGGCACCTATGGCGTGGCGCGCGACATCACCGACCGCAAGCGGGCTGAAGAAGTCATTTCCTACCAGGCCTATCATGACATCCTGACCGACCTGCCGAACCGCATGCTGTTCAAGGACCGCCTCGGACTGGCCGTGATCCAGGCCAAGCGCAAGCTTACCGAGCTGGCCGTGATGTTCATCGACCTCGACCGCTTCAAGCTGGTCAACGACACGCTCGGCCACGTCAAGGGCGACGAACTGCTGCAGCAGGTGGCGGTGCGCCTGAAGGCTTGCCTGCGCCGCAGCGACACCCTGGCGCGCCAGGGCGGCGACGAATTCACCATCGTGCTGCCGGAGCTGCGCGACCGCGGCGATGCCAAGATCATCGCCGACAAGTTCCTCGAATGCCTGCACCAGCCGTTCGACCTTGATGGCCATGAAGTGCACATCTCGGCATCGATCGGCATCGCCATCTATCCGGGCGACGGCGAGTCGATCGACGAGCTGCTGCGCCACGCCGACATCGCCATGTACCAGGTCAAGGCGCTCGGCAAGAACGGCCACAGCTTCTATCACGATTCGATGCTCGACATCTCGCACCAGAAAATCGCGCTCGAGCAGAGCCTGCGCAAGGCGCTCGAACAGAACGAACTGGAGATGTACTACCAGCCGCAGATGGACGTCATCACCGGGCGCATCATCGGCGCCGAAGGCCTGATGCGCTGGAACCATCCGCAGCGCGGGTTGCTCAACGCCGGCGAGTTCCTGCCGTTCGCCGAAGACAATGGCCTGATGCTGCCGATCTCCGACTGGATGATCGGCGCGTTGTGCCGCGACCTGCTGCAATGGAACGCTTCCGGCGGTGAGGCGATCCGGCTGTCGCTGAACCTGTCGCCGCAATACCTCGACCGCGGCGATTTTTTCGAGAAGATGCGCGGCGCGCTGGTGCGCTACGGCATTTCGCCGGCCCAGATCGAGGTTGAGATCACCGAAAACATCTGCATCCGCAATCCGCAGTACGCGATCGAACAGCTCAATAAGCTGTGCCAGCTCGGCATCTCGGTGGCGATCGACGACTTCGGCACCGGCTATTCGTCGCTGTCCTACCTGCACCGCTTCCCGATCCACACCATCAAGATCGACCAGTCGTTCGTCAAGGAGATCCATGACGAGCACGGCCACTATCCGGTGATCCTGGCGATCATTTCGATCGCCCGCGGCCTCGGCCTGCACCTGATCGCCGAAGGGGTGGAAACCGACGTCCAGGCGCGCTACCTGAAGTCGAACGGTTGCCTGACGATGCAGGGCTACCTGTTCCACCGCCCGATCGCGCTGACCAACTTCATCAACCTGCTGCGCGAGCAGGATGCGGCCGGCGGTTCGGCTTTGCCGCTCACATCCGCCGTTGCGCACAACGCGCCGAACGTCGTGTCGATCCAGGCTTGACCCTGGCGCCGTGATGCCACCGCACCCGGCCCCAGCGCGCGCGTCCACCGGGAATTCGGCTGCGGGTTCAGCTTCACACACGGCTGCACACACGGCAGAATTCCTGCGCACCAAAGGGCTGGCCGAACGCGGTATCGCCAATGCCCAGCACAGCCTGGGCTTCATGTACGTCAACGGCCAGGGCGTGGCGCAAAACGACGAACTGGCCGTCGCCTGGTACCGCCTGGCGGCCACCTCCGGCGTCGAACAGGCCCAGTACAACCTCGGCGTGATGTACCAGAAGGGCCGGGGCGTCGGCCAGGATTATCAGCAGGCGGCAAACTGGTATCGCAAGGCCGCCGAGCAGGGTTACGCCGCGGCGCAATACAACCTTGGCTGGCTCTACGCGAAAGGCCAGGGCGTGGCGCAGGAACTGCGTCAGGCGATGCACTGGTTCAGCCAGGCCGCCGGCCAGGGCGATGCCGGCGCGCAGAACAACCTGGGCATGATGTACGACAGCGGCAAGGGCGTGGCGCAGGATTTCAGGCAGGCCATCGGCTGGTACCGCAAGGCCGCCGAGCAGGGATATGCGCGCGCGCAGTTCAACCTCGCCTTGCGCTACGATAACGGCCAGGGCGTGCAGCGCGACGCCCAGCAGGCGCTGTCTTGGTTCCGCAAAGCCGCCGAGCAGGGCTACGCGCCGGCCCAGTTCAACCTGGCGCTGCGCTACGAAAAAGGGCAGGACGTCGCCCAGGACGGTCCGAAGGCGATCGGCTGGTACCGCCGCGCGGCCGCGCAGGGCCACGCCAGTTCGCAGTTCAACCTTGGCCTCATATACGACAACGGCCAGGGCGTGCCGCGCGACGAAGCGACCGCGCTCGGCTGGTACCGCAAGGCCGCCGACCAGGGCCACGCCGGCGCCCAGGACAACCTCGGCCTGCGCCATGAGTTCGGCCAGGGCCTCGGCCAAAATTTCGCCGAGGCCGCGCAGTGGTACCGCAAGGCTGCCGAGCAAGGTTTCGCCAGCGCCCAATATCACCTGGCGCAGCTGCTCGATAGTGATAGCAGCAGCACCAGCACCAGCGGCGTCGAGGCCGACCCGGTGCAGGCCGTCGACTGGTACCGCAAGGCGGCCGAACAAGGCCACCTGCGGGCCCAGTTCGACCTCGCGCTGCGCTGCGAGAACGGCATCGGCGTGGCGCAAGATGACCAGGCGGCGATGGCGTGGTACTTGCGCGCCGCCGAACAGGATTACGCCGCCGCGCAATTCAAGGTCGGCGCCATGCTCGACGCCGGGGTTGATCCCAGCCCCGGCCCCGGCGTCGACCCCGCGCGTGCCAGCGCCGAAGCCTACGGCTGGTACCTGAAGGCGGCCGAGCGCGGCCACGCGATGGCGCAGTTCGCGCTCGGCCTGCGCCACGACAGCGGCCACGGCGTGCCGCAAGATTACGCCGCCGCCCATGACTGGTACCTGTGCGCCGCCCGCCAGGGCCATGCCCGCGCCCAGTTCAACGTCGGCCTGATGCAGCTTGGCGGCCAGGGCACGCACGCCGACCTGGTCGAAGCATCGCTGTGGCTCGAGCGCGCCGGGCAAGCCGGCATCGAGGCCGCCGCCCGCTACGTCAGGCGCGCCGCCGAACGCATGAACCCGGCGCAGCGCGCGCTGTTCGCGTCGCAGGCGGACCTGCCGCGCGCCGCTTGAATCACTTACTGCAAACCCGATTAATTTTTTTTATACGGAAACAGATGAAAATCAAGCTCCTGATGTCCCTCGCGTTCGGATTTTCGGTGGCCGCGCATGCGGCGCCGGCGGCGCCGATAAAATTCGACCGGACTGCCTACGCCATCGCGTATGAAAAATTTGTCCTGCCGAACGGCCTGACGCTGATCGTCCACCAGGACCACAGCGTGCCCGTGGTCGGCGTGAACCTGTGGTACCACGTCGGTTCGCGCAACGAAAAGCGCGGCAAGACCGGCTTTGCCCACTTGTTCGAGCACTTCTTTTTCAACGGCTCGGAGAACTACCCGCACGGCTTTCGCGAAGCGATGGACGACCTCGGCGCCAACAACCGCAACGGCACCACCAATACCGACCGCACCAATTTTTTCGAGGACGTGCCGGTGTCGGCGCTGGAGCGCACGCTGTTCCTCGAATCGGACCGCATGGGGTTCTTGGCCAACCATATTTCGAAGGAGATGCTCGAGCGCGAACGCGGCGTGGTGCAAAACGAAAAACGCCAGGGCGAGAACCAACCGTATGGCCGCGTGCGCAACGAAGTGAGCGCCAAGATGTATCCGTACTCGCACCCGTACTCATGGTCGACGATCGGCAGCATGGACGACCTGAACGCGGCGTCGCTGGACGACATCAAGGAGTGGTACCGCACTTATTATGGCCCGAACAACGCCGTCATCTCGCTGGCCGGCGACATCACGCCGCAAAAGGCGCTCGAACTGGTAACCAGGTATTTTGGGGCGATCCCGCCGGGCCCGCCGCTGCCGCGCACCGAGACCTGGATTCCCGCGTTGGAGCGCAACATCCGCGACGAAATGGAAGACCACGTGCCGCAGGTGCGTATCGCGCGCAGCTACCATACGGCAGCGTGGAAGGATGTGGAGGTGCGCCGGCTCGACCTGTTCGCCAACGTGCTGGCCGGTTCGAAGAGCGCGCACCTGGAGCGCCGCCTGGTCTACGAAAAAGGCATGGCGACAGCAGTCAGCGCTTCGATCAAGGATGGCGAACTGGCGGGCAGCTTCACCATTACGGTACTGGTCAAGCCGGGTGTCGATCCGCGCGCGGTCGAGCGCGAGGTCGACCTCGTATTGGCCGACCTGCTCGACAAGGGGCCGAGCGCGGCGGAACTGGCGCGCGTAAAAACGCGCAGCCTAGCCGATTTCTCGCGCGCCATCGAGCGTCTTGGCGGCATGGGCGGGCGCTCCGACATCCTCGCCGAGAGCGAGACGTACGGCGGCGCGCCAGATGCCTACCTCGGCCAGCTCGAACAAATGGCGAATGCCACGCCGGCCCAGGTCAAGGCCGCCGCCAACAAGTGGCTGCGCGCTAACCACTACACGATGACGGTCAAGCCGTTTGCCAGGCTGGCGGCGGCCGCTTCGACGTTGGACCGCAAGCAGTTGCCGGCACTGGGCGCCGCGCCCGACGTCAAGTTCCCGCACATTACGCGCGCCGAGCTGAAAAACGGCTTGAAAGTGATGCTGATCGAACGCCACACGGCGCCGATCGTCAATGTCGCGCTGGTGCTGGACGCCGGCGCCGCGTCCGACGCGCCGGGCGCAGCTGGCGTGGCATCGCTGGCGCTCGACCTGCTTGAGCAGGGCAGCAAGACGCGTACCGCCTTCCAGATGTCGGACGCGCTCGAGGCGTTTGGGGCGCGGATGAACACCGGCACGCTCGCCGACATGTCGCTGGTGCGGCTGCAATCGACGTCCGCCAACCTGGCGCCGTCGCTGGCGATCATGGCCGATGCCGCGCTCAACCCGGCCTTTGGCGCCGACCAGTTTGCGCTGCAAAAACAGCGCCGCCTAGCCCAGCTCGGCCAGGAGCGCGCCCAGCCAACCTCCCTCGCGCAGCGCCTGATGCCGGCACTGCTGTACGGCCCTTTACACGCCTACGGCCGGCCTGCCGCCGGCACCGAAAAAACCATCGGCGCCATCAAACGCGACGACCTGGCAGCGTGGCACGCGGCGTGGTTCAAGCCGGGCAGCGCTACCTTGGTCGTCACCGGCGACACCACCTTGGCAAAACTGATGCCGGCGCTCGAGGCCAGCTTCGGCGCATGGCGCGCCGGCAGCGCCCCGGCCAAAGACGGCGCCGCGGTGGCGACAACTGCCGGTGCGAAAATCTATCTGGTCGACAAGCCGGACGCGCCGCAGTCGACCATCGTCGCCGCCCACCTCTCGCAGCAGCAAGGCCAGCCGGAAGACCTGGCGATGGAACCGGTGATGCAAAATTTCGGCGGCATGGCGACTTCGCGCATGAACCGCAACCTGCGGCTCGACAAGCACTGGAGCTACGGCACCGCCGGCAGTTTGAGTACTACGCGCGGCCAGCGCGCCCTGATGGTGACGGCGCCGGTGCAGACCGACAAGACGCGCGAATCGATGCTGGAAGTGGCGAAGGAAATCCGCGGCGTGGCCGGCGAGCGTCCGCTGGTGGGCGCGGAGTACGCCAGTATCATGCGCAACATGAGTGCCCGCCTGGCCGGCCGTTTCGGCACCCTGGCCGCGCTCGAAGCGGCCGCGATCACCGCGATCAACCTGAAATTACCCGACCATTACTGGTCCGATTACGCCGGCAATATCCGCAACCTGTCCGAACCGCAACTGGCGACGGCGGCGCGCAAGTTTGTGCGGCCCGAGCAACTGACCTGGCTGGTGATCGGCGACCTGCGCAAGATCGAAAAAGGGGTGCGCGATTTGAACTGGGGCGAGGTGGTTGTCCTGGACGCTGAGGGAAATCCGCTCGCGCGCTGACTTGGTGTGCAGGCACCAATCGAGCGCCGTCCTATCGTCAATGGTGTAAGATACTGTATAAACATACAGTAAGGCGCCCAGGCGATGGAACTGACCGACAAGCTCGAAATTCTCGCTGACGCAGCCAAATACGACGCCTCCTGCGCCAGCAGTGGCGCGCCCAAGCGTTCGTCCGAGGGCAAGGACGGCATCGGCGCCACCAGCGGCATGGGCATCTGCCACAGCTATACGCCGGACGGCCGTTGCGTCTCGCTGTTAAAAATCCTGCTGACCAATTTTTGCATTTACGATTGCCAGTATTGCGTCAACCGCCGCACGTCGAACGTGCCGCGCGCGCGGTTTTCCGTCGATGAAGTCGTCAAGCTGACGATCGATTTTTACCTGCGCAACTACATCGACGGCCTGTTCCTCAGTTCCGGCATCATCCGCTCGGCCGACTACACGATGGAACAACTGGTGGCCATCGCGCGCCAGCTGCGCGAAGTGCACAATTTCCGCGGCTACATCCACCTGAAAACCATTCCCGACGCCGATCCCGACCTGATCGCCGCCGCCGGCAAATATGCCGACCGCCTCAGTGTCAACATCGAGCTGCCGACCGCCGCCAGCGTCGCGCGGCTGGCGCCGGAAAAAAGCGTGCACACCATCAAGCTGGCGATGGGTGCGATCCGCCGCAAGCTCGACGAAAGCACCCAAGAGCCGAGGGCGCCGAAGTTCGCGCCAGCCGGCCAAAGCACGCAGATGATCGTCGGCGCCGACGCCAGCGACGACCAAATCATCCTGTCGACCGCCGAAACGCTGTACAACAGCTATAAGCTCAAGCGCGTCTACTACTCGGCGTTCAGTCCGATCCCGCAAAGTCCCGCCAGCGTGCCGCTGGCACCGCCGCCGATGCTGCGCGAGCACCGGCTTTATCAAGCCGATTTCCTGCTGCGCAGCTATGGCTTCCAGGCCAGCGAGCTGTTGCCGGCCACCGGCGGCAACCTCGCGCTCGACATCGATCCCAAGCTGGCCTGGGCGCTGGCCCACCGCGAGCATTTTCCGATGGACCTGAACCTGGCCGACGCCAGCATGATCGCGCGCGTTCCCGGTATCGGCCTGCGCAACGCCAAGCGGCTGGTCGAACTGCGCCAGCTGCGCCAGATCCGCTACGTCGACCTGTCCCGGCTGCGTTGCAGCATGAAAAAAATCGCCCCCTTTATCGTCACCGCCGACTATTCGCCGGCCAATGGGGCGGCGTCTTCCGAGGTGTTGCGCCGTTCGCTCGCCGCAGCGCCGCAGCAGATGAGTTTATGGACGGAACTGAAAGCGGCCTAGTCGTCGGCCGCGCCGCCGCCGCGGCCCGCGCCGGCCAGCCACTGTTGGTGGAGGGCTTTGCGCAGTGGCGCTCGGCCGCGCGCGAACTGCTCGCATTCGACATCGCGCCCCATACGGTCACATGGATCGAGCACGCCGGTGGCGGCGACCTGTTTTCGGCGGGCGGAATGCCGGATCAAACTGCGGGTCAACCGGGCGATCAGACGCCGGATAAAACTGCTGGCGAAACAGATGGCGAAACCCCGGGCGAAACCCCGGGCGAAGCGACAGGTCAGGCTGGGCTTGCGTCCGCCCATCCGACCCTGCGTTTGCCGCGCAAGCTGATGGACATGCTGGAAACGGCCGCCTGCTGCCGGGTGGCCGACCGCTGGGCCTTCCTGTACCGCGTCGTGTGGCGTTGGCAGCATGGCGAACAGGTGGTGATGTCGGCCGCTGACGAGGACGGCAACCGGCTGCACGCGATGGTCAAGGCGGTACACCGCGAGGAACACGACATGCATGCCTACGTGCGTTTCCGCGAGCGTCCCGAGGCCGACGGCGCGCCGCGCTTCGTGGCCTGGTTCGAGCCGACCCACGACGTGCTGGCAAAAGTAGCGCGGCACTTCGTCGCCCGCATGGGCCGCACGAGTTGGCTGATCGCCACGCCCGACGCCAGCGTGGCGTGGGACGGCGAAATGCTGCACCACACCGGCCCGCTGTTGCGCAGCGCCGCCGAGTTCGACGATGCCGGCGAGGCGCTGTGGCTGACCTACTACCGCAGCATCTTCAACCCGGCGCGGCTCAATGCCAAGCTGCTGGCCAGCCATATCCCGTCGCGCTTCTGGAAAAATTTGCCGGAGGGTAACGTGGTACCGGAGATGGTATCGCAGGCCGCGCTGGGCGCGCGCCGTACCGGCCAGTTCGATGCGGTCGGCCAGCGCCGCGGCACCACCATCCCGATTGCTGCCGACCAGGCGCAACCGCAGCGCGAGGCGCCATCCACGCTCGACCAATGCCGGCGCTGCGACCTGTGGCAGCACGCCACCCAGGCGGTCGGCGGCGTCGGGCCAAAACGCGCGCGCCTCATGCTGGTCGGCGAGCAGCCCGGCGACCAGGAAGACCTGGCAGGTGCGCCCTTCGTCGGCCCGGCCGGCCAGTTGCTGGACCGGATGATGCTCGACGCCGGCCTCGACCGCCAAGAAGTCTATCTCACCAATGCGGTCAAACATTTCAAGTGGGAGCCGCGCGGCAAGCTGCGGCTGCACAAGACGCCGGCCCAGCGCGAAGTAGAGGCTTGCCGCTACTGGCTCGACCAGGAGCTGGCGCACGCGCAGCCGGACGTCGTCGTCGCGCTCGGCAGCACCGCGCTCAAGGCGGTGCTCGGTAACAGCAGCGTGACCTTGAAAGACCATGTCGGCACCCCGATCCGGCATGACGGGCGCTGGGTGGTGACGGTCTATCACCCGTCGTACGTGCTGCGGGTGCCGGACGAGGCGGCAAAAGCGCAGGCGAGGGCGGTGATCGTCGACGGCCTGAAGCTGGCGCAACGCCTGGTGAATGGGGACGGCCTTAGTTGATAACTGATCGCTGATCGCTGAGCCGCGCGGCGGCTGCCATCGCCAGTTTCACCAGTCAACAAGCGACACCTTGTTTGGCCGACTCCAGGCTGGCGATGATCCGTTCGATGTCCGTCGCGTAGAACCTGCCGGCTGGTCGATATGCAGGCTTGCTGCACCTAATTGTCAGCGTCTGCCTGGCCTGCGTGATGTGCATGTTCGGCCGCAGCGTCTTGCAGGTGTTCACGTCATCGATGATCACGCCGTCGTTTGTCGGGAAAAAGCTGCCGGTGCCGCAGTCGCTGCTCATAAAAGCCGGCATTGCCAGGGTCCAGGATCAACGTTCCCAACGGCAATAATGAATTGCCTCATGTTGTTTGAACTCAGCACAAAGCATTGTGACAAGATCGGACCGACACTATTTATTTACCGGTGTTGGGTCTGGTTTGTGGCAACTTCGGCCGACACTGTTAATTAACCCAGTGTTGCGCCTTGTACTTGAAACCGCCACGCTTTTTAAATGAGCCCGCCATGAACAAATCATCGGCAACCACAGTTCGCTTCCGCGCGGCGGCCACTGACAAAGGCCGTTGGATACGGCTGACGGCCTGCGTCGTCTGTATGGCCGCCGCAGCGAACATCCAGTACGCCTGGACCTTGTTCGTTCCCGAGATTCAGCATGCCTTTGGCTGGCCGCGCGCCAAAATCCAGCTCTCTTTCACGATTTTCGTCATCGTCCAGACATGGCTGGCCCCGCTCGAAGGCTATTTCATTGACAAATTTGGCCCGCGCCTGATCGTCGTCTTTGGCGCCGTGTTCCTGGGGGCTTCGTGGGTCATCAATTCGCAAGCGACTACGCTCACCGGGTTTTATATCGGGGCTGCCGTCGGCGGTATCGGCGTCGGCTCGATCTATGCCACCTGTATCAACAATGCGCTCAGGTGGTTCCCGGACCGTCGCGGGCTTGCCGTCGGCTTGGTGGCCGGTGCTTACGGCGCCGGCTCGGCGGCGACGATCCTGCCGATCGCGTCGATGATTGCGTCGTCGGGATTCCAGCACAGCTTCCTTTTTTTCGGCATCTTGCAAGGTTCGGTCGCGTTCGTAGCCGCATGGTTTCTGCGCGCCCCGAAAGCGTCCGAAGTGAACGCGTCGCCCCTGCTGGCGCAGGGCACCCGCAACTACACGCTGAGGGAAGCGATGCAAACCCGGCTGTTCTGGATCATGTTCATCATGTTCATCCTGATCGTCACCGGCGGCATGATGGCGGTGGCCCAGCTCGGCGTTATCGCAACCGATTTCGGCATCAAGGAATTTAAGGTGGACTTCTACTTCTTCGTGATGGCTTCCCTGCCGCTCGCACTCATGCTGGACCGCATCATGAACGGTATTTCGCGCCCGCTGTTCGGCTGGATCTCCGACCATATCGGCCGCCAGAAGACTATGGTAATCGCGTTCACGCTCGAAGGCTTCGGCATCATCGCGCTCGGCTGTTTCGGCAGCAACCCGTATGCGTTCCTGATCCTGTCCGGTGTCGTGTTCCTTGCCTGGGGCGAAGTATATTCGCTATTTTCGGCGCTGGCGGGCGACGCCTTCGGGACCAAACACATCGGTAAAATCTACGGGGTGCTGTACATGGCCAAGGGCGTAGGTGCGCTGTTCGTCCCAGTGGGCAACATGATGATGGAAGAGACCGGCACCTGGTCGACAGTCCTGTTCGCCGTTGCAACCATGGACCTGATCGCCGTCGTCCTTGCGATCGTAGTGCTGCGCCCGGTCCTCGCCAGCCATGTTGCCGATTCCCAGCGCCTGTATGCAAAAGAATCGTTTATCAAAAGCGGTGTTTCACCGGCATAGGCGTGACCGCAGCCGCAGGTCGACACCTGCCGCCGTGGTGCTGTCCCATACGCGAAAGGAAGGCCTGGACAATGTCTGCTCATCGCTCATGGCGAATGCGCAGCCTGCGAAAGCGATGAAGCTATCCAGGGGGGCGCTCAACGACTCAGCGATATCGATCCGGCTGTTCGCGCGTCTCCACGCCATAGCGCCCCTATTGATGCTTCAGCAAGCCGGATCTATTTCTTTGGCATCAGCTCGTGTAGTGCTACGACTGTAGCCTCGACGCCGGTCTTGACGGCCGGGCCCTGTGCAATTTTAAACAATGGGCTATGATGTGTCGGAAGAGTCAATGTGCCCGCGCTGGCACGCGCGATGTCTTCCGCCGGCGTCCCGCCTACCGTAAAATAGACGCTGGGGATATACGGCTCGGTAGTAAATTGAGGAAAATCTTCGGCCCCCATTCCTTCGCGGAACACCTCTTCGCCAAAGGCGTTCGTCCCCATCTGCGCGATCCACGCCGCCTTAAGGCGTTGCACCAAAGCGATAGTGTTCAAAACCGGCAGTGCCGGCGTATCGACCAAGTTTACTTCCGGTAGTTCATTCTCGGCCATGCCAGCAGCGCGCGCGGTATTTTCGGCCATGCGCTTGATGGCCTTGAGAAGCAAATTGCGCGTGGCCGCGCTCTCGCTGCGAATTGTTAACTGCAGCTTGGCGTTGTCGCCGATGATGTTGGCCTTGGTGCCGCCATGGAAGGATCCGACCGTAATCAGACCCGGCTCGCGTGGACCGAGCTCACGGCTGACGATAGTTTGCAGCCCCACCACGATGAGTGCGCCCAACACGACCGGATCTTTGCCGCGGTGTGGCTGCGCCCCGTGCGCACCCACGCCCTTGATCAGGATCTCCATGGTGTCGGCGCCCGAATACGGCGACGTTTCAGAGGCGTGCACCTTGCCTGCTTCCATATCGGCTTTGACGTGAAAGCCCAGGGCGTAGTCTGGCTGGCCAAAGCGCTTCCATAAGTCGTCCTTCATCATCAATAGCGCCCCGCCAATGCGCTCCTCAGCCGGCTGGCCGATCAGCATCAACGTGCCTGACCATGTGTTTCGTTCGGCTGCCATGCGGCGCGCGGTGCCAACCAGGCTGGTCATGTGGACGTCGTGACCGCAGGAGTGCGCCACCGGTGTCAGCGTCCCCTCGGTGTCCTTCTGCATTGCCTTCGAGGCATTGGCCAGCCCCGACTTTTCGAGCATCGGCAAGCCGTCCATGTCGGCCCGCATCATGACCATTGGCCCCGGGCCATTTTTCAGGATCGCCACTACGCCAGTCTTGCCGACGCCTTCGGTGACCTGAAAGCCGGCCGCACGCAATTCGCTTGCAAGGCGCGCTGCGGTTTTGGTTTCGAGGAAAGATAGTTCGGGGTTTCGATGGAAATAGTCAAACAGCGAAGCGAGGTGGTTGTCGTAATCCTTGGCAATGACCTGCGACAAATCGCCGGCCACAGCAGGCAACGCGCAGGTCGCTCCGACTACAAAGGCGGCAACGAGGTATTTTTTCATCAGGCAAACCTTCTCTGGTAGAAACTTCGACAACACATAATTTACATGCAAATATGAAACGCAAGTAACTTTTTTGCATTGAGCAAAAATGATCAACGAGACAAGGGGCTGGGCGGTGCACCAAATCCGGGGCGGAATCAAACCAAGGATAAAAATATTATCAACCCTATACCGAAAAGTAGGCGGAAGGGTGACAATTCGCCTCACACGTCTGGCGTGGCCGCGATCGCCTTACCGGCAGTTCGGGGGGGGCAACATCGTGCCAAAAGCGCAAAAATTACCAATCTCAACGACTCCACGCAAACGAAGGAGTTCACAGCCATCACATTTTCGACCCCACCATGGTTCAGAAAAGCTGCTGATGTGTTCGCAAAAGCTGGAGTTGTCGAATCGCGCCGTCGGTCATCGACAGCTTCCTCCGTTAAGCGTTACACCCGATTTACGATACTTCGCTGTTTGGGCAGAATACCGTGGACTGCGATCTTCTGGCAACCCGACACCGACATCAAACCTGGCATAATCGCCACGAAACAGGTATGGGCGGCCCTCTGGTGCACATGCCATCGATGTCTACATCAAACAGGATTACGACCAGTCATGGCGACAAAGAAAGCATCTCCAACCTGGAGCGACGTTAAGGGTGCCCTTAGCAATTTTGACCGTGCGGCGCTGCTTGCACTTGTGCAGGGCTTATATGCGGGTGTAAAGGAAAATCGGGACTTTCTTCATGCACGACTTGACCTCGGCAGCGATGTGCTTGGACCGTACAAGAGCGCGATAGCACGCTGGATCTCGCCTGATGTGTACAGGAATCAGGGGACATCAGTATCCAAGGCTAAGAAAGCCATTGCTGACTATAAAAAGGCCATCGGTCAAGCCGATGCGTTAGTCGAATTGATGGTGTACTACTGCGAACAAGCATCGGGGTTTTGTAATGAGTTCGGCATGGAGGACGAAGGTTATTTTGATGCATTGGTACGGATGTTCGAGCTGGCATTAAAAACGAGTTCCAGTTTGCCTGAGATCGAGCGCCTGGCATTGCGGGAGCGGCTCGCCGCTGTCGGATATACCTGCCACAACTTCGGATACGGAGTGGGTGATGAGATGGACGATTTGCAGGAAAAATACGGGCTCAATAATTGATCGCGCTGTTTCGGCGTCTTTTTCGCGGTCGCACCGATGTCTATCCGAACCGATGGGAAAGCACGAGTACGGGGAAATCGGTTTATGCGCCGGCCTGCGCCAACGAATGGTGCACCGGGATATGCGATAAGCCGCGTATCAAATGTGGGCAATGCGGCAATCGTTTATTGAAGAAGCTGTCCGATTCGGTCTATAAGGCGCGGGCATCGGCTGCGATCTCACTGATGAGAGATTTGAGAGGTTTGCGGGGGAGGCGCTCGCTGTCGATTTTGCCGGCACGCTGCGATTGGACCAGGAAATTGCTGTTGCTGCAATGCTTGGCCACGATGCAGGAGTGCTGTGTGCTCCCGCTGCCTTTGGCAAGACGGTGACGGCAGTGGCGCTGATCGCGCGGCGTGGGGTCAATACGTGGCCTCAAAGACGACATGCTGCGCGAGAAGGGTCAATCCCAGTCCTCATTGTCGCCGAACTCCTTCGGCTTGGCGCCCGTTTCGGACACGATGCACGGATATCTGTTGGCCGCCAGCGCCGCTGTCTGCCGGCCTTGTTTGGTGATCTGAAAACACCAAGAAGCGCCGAAATCGTAAAAATAGTACAGCTTCTTATGCTTGGGCAGCGGAAATATTTTCGACAAGCGGATATCCGTGACGTGCGCGTCGTCCTCATCCCATTCGCCGTCTGGCGTGAACCATGTCTTCTTGCCGTGCGTACCGTTTGCGAGGTAGAACTCGTCCAAGTGATCGTCGTCCTCGAAGTCGAGCATGCCAAGGATGTACGACGCCAAGTCCCCCAGCGTCGATTCGACCGGCACGTCCAATACGAACTGGTACGGCTCTTTGAAATGCCTGCCGCCGACGCACTCGATTACCATTGTAAAAATTCCGCTCATTGCTCGTCTGTTGAAAATATTCGGTGTGGTGACGTGAGTGCTTGCATCTACGTCCAGGGCGGCGTCGGTGAAAACGCTTGCCTGGATTGGACGGAAGCGGGATGGTATCGATAACGAAACCAACGCGGTTTACCGACATGAACGTAAATCAAGAAAACTACAAAAAATTGCTGAAGATCGTCCCGATGTTAAAAGAGATGACGTCGGCGACAACGCTCCTCGCGTCATCCGGCGCGACAGCGCTGATGAGCCTCTGCCAGTACGGCGAGCACCCGGTTGGGCACACAGTGGCTGAGCCATCCATGATCATAGCAGTGTATCAAGCTGGGGCGGCAACGCTTGTAGCGAAACGCCATGCTCTTCAAATACTCTTTGATGCTGTTGCGGCTGAGCGGCGTATGATCCGCGCGCTCCCACCGGCGCTACAGTGTCCTGGAGGTGCCACCCGCGTTACGGGCCAAATCGCTGAGCTGGCGCCAGTTCTCGACATTGTTGAGGTGCACCTCGAATTCGTCGGCTACCTGCTGCCCCATCTCGCCCGCGCGTCGTGCGCTCCTCGGTACTAAGATTCAATCGCAGTCTCATGTTTGTCACCATCCTGATCGTTACCGACCAGCATTTGAAAAGAAAAATCTGGCGATTACCGGCCATCCCATTTTCCATCACACCTGCTGAGCCTGAAATTTGTCAAACGGCGTCAAACCCGCGTAGAATGCGACTGTCGCGGGTGTAGCTCAATGGTAGAGCAGAAGCTTCCCAAGCTTACGACGAGGGTTCGATTCCCTTCACCCGCTCCAGCCAGATCAACGACCAGTTGATTTCGCCCTTTCCGGCCAGTTCGCGCCGCATCAGTTTTCTTCGCTTCCCAACGCACCGACGATGCAGGCAATGATGATGCCTTGCGGCTTTGCCGCGCGCGCCGTATCGCGCGATCGACGTTATCGAATGTATATAGAATTGGCCGGATTGCTTCCATCGCAACTGTCCAAGGAGATCCTCAATGCGTGACGCCACTTCCCGCCGTCTGCTGGCCGCCGGCCTGCTGCTCGGCGTTGCCGCCTGCGCCGAAAAATCCCGCCTGCCGGCGTTTGCCGGTGTCGGCCCGGCGCCGACGATTCCGGCGCCCACCAAGTCGCTCATCCCGACAGTGGACATTGCGCCCGCCAGGGGCTGGCCTGCCGGCGTCATGCCGACGGCGGCGGCGGGCATGGTGGTCAACCCGCTGGCGACCGGCCTGAATCATCCGCGCTGGCTGTATGTGCTGCCTAACGGCGACGTGCTGGTGGCCGAGACCAATGCGCCGCCGCGGCCGGAAGCCGGCAAGGGCATCAAGGGGTTCATCATGAAGAAGGTGATGGAAAGGGCGGGCGCCGCGGTGCCAAGTGCGAACCGCATCACCCTGCTGCGCGATGCCGATGGCGACGGCGTCGCTGAAACCCGCACCGAATTCCTCAAGGGCCTGAACTCGCCGTTCGGCATCGCCCTCGTCGGCGACGTGCTGTACGTCGCCAACGCCGACGCCGTCGTGCGTTTCCCTTACCGCGCCGGCGAGACGGCGGTCAACGCCGCGCCGGTCACGGTGGCGGCGCTGCCGGGCGGCCCGATCAATCATCATTGGACCAAGAACATCATCGCCAGCAAGGATGGCAGCAAGCTGTACGCCACCGTCGGCTCGAACAGCAACGTCGCCGAGAACGGCATCGACAAGGAAACCAACCGCGCGGCGATCCTTGAAATCGACTTGAAAACCGCCGCCACGCGGCTGTTCGCATCGGGCCTGCGCAATCCCAACGGGATGGGCTGGCAGCCACACAGCGGCGCGCTGTGGACGGTCGTGAACGAGCGCGACGAACTTGGCAGCGACCTGGTGCCCGATTACCTGACGTCGGTGAAGGACGGCGGTTTCTACGGCTGGCCGTACAGCTATTTCGGCAGCCACGTCGACGCCCGGGTCACGCCGCCGCGGCCCGACATGGTAGCGAAAGCCATTGTGCCCGACTACGCGCTCGGCGCGCACGTGGCCGCGCTTGGCCTGGTATTTTACGAGGGCAGCCTGTTCCCGCCGCAGTACGCGGGCGGCGCCTTTATCGGCCAGCACGGATCGTGGAACCGCAAGCCGCTCAGTGGCTACAACGTCGTGTTCGTCCCCTTTGCAAACGGCAAGCCGAGCGGCAAACCTGCCGAGATCCTGACCGGTTTCGTCAACCAGGACGGCGACGCTTTCGGCCGCCCGGTCGGCGTCGCGGTGGACAAGGCTGGTGCGCTGCTGGTGGCGGACGACGTCGGCAACGCGGTGTGGCGCGTCAGGCCTGCCGCGATGCAGTGATGGTGCGATGGTGCGCCAGCGAAGCTAGCCGCAGCCGTCGATCATCAGCACCGGCACGCTGGTCCAGATGACTCCCAACATTGCCAGCACTGCGCCGCCGGCCTGCGCCCAGTCAAGCAGGCGGGGGGTGTTCGCGTCGTTTTTCGCGCCATCTTTCGCGCCATCGCGCAGCGTGGCGCGGGCACGCCACAGCAGCGTCGCGCACGCGCCGAGCGCCAGTACCGACAACATCGCCAGCATCGCGTGGCGCGGCGCCTGCGGCGTGATGAGCGCGGGGCTGCACTGCGCCGCCACCAACAGGTAGACGGCAAAGAAGTGAAACGCCCATACTAGCAGCGGCAAGGTCCCGTACAGCAGCCGAATGAAAAAGCGGTCGCTCATGTTCACCCCATCAGCGTTGGCACGATATGGATCGCCAGCGACGCGGCAATGCCCTGCAGCGTCGTGTAATGCCACATCAGCGCGGTGTTGTCGAGCGTGGCGCGGCTGGCGGACGTCACGTGTCCGCTCCACGCGCGCGCACACAGGTACAGTGCGGCCAGCGCGATGCCGGCAACGTGCAGCCCCTGGTAGGCCAGCAGCGCCGCCACCGCCGCGCTCCATGCAAGGCTGGTGGGCTCCAGTCCTGCCAGGCGATGGCCGTTGAAGTCGCAGGCGAACGCGGCGCCCATGCACGCCAGCGCGGCCAGCACCAGCCATGGCAGGACCGGCTTGCCGGCGCCGGTGCCGATGTCAATGCTGCGCCGCGCTAGGGCGAACAGTGCCGAGCCGGCCACCAGCAGGCTGCCGGACAGCCACGGCCACAGCGGATCGGCCAGCGCGGCATTCGGCGGCGGGCACACCGTCAGGCGCATCGAGATGTGAATGTAGGCGAACACGAACGACGCGAAGATGCTGGCGTCGACCACCAGCATGATGATCGTCGCCCACCACGATGGCGCCGCCGCGCCGGTGGCGCCGACCGGCAGCGTCAGCGTGTCCGATACTTTCGCCGTCTCGATCGGCGCCGGCCGGTCGCCCTGCCATAGCCAGACGATGATGGCGGTCACCGCAGCGATGCCGCAAGCGAACGCAATGAGCGTCATCTTGACGGTCAGCAGCAGGAAGAAGCCGGCCGTGCCGGCGGCGGCAATCAGCGGCCACCAGCTGTCGGTCGGCAGGATCAGTACGTAGCGCGGCTCGGCGCTGACCGGGCTGGTGACGATCGTTTCGCGCTTGCCGCTGGCGCTGCCCGGCAGGTAGTGGCGGCCAGCCTCGACCTCGGCGGCGAGCCCGGGCTGGTCCCACAGCGGCTCCATCGACGTGATGTGCGGGATGCTGCGGTTGTTGTAGTATTCCGACGGCAGCCATTCCAGCGTCGCCGCCTTCCACGGGTTGCCGACCTGCTTGCCGACCTTGCGGAAAGTGCGCACCGCATCGGCGACGAACAGCAGTACGCCGGCGGCGAGGATGAAGGCGCCCACCGTCGACGCCAGGTTCAGGCCGTTCCACCCCAGGTCGGCCGCGTACGTGTAGACCCGGCGCGGCATGCCGAGCAGGCCGGTGATGTGCATCGGGAAGAAGGCCAGGTTGAAGCCGCCGAACATCAGCGCGAACACCCAGCGCGCCACCGGCTCCGACAACCGGTTGCCATTGATGAGCGGGATCCAGTAATACATCGCCGCGAACACCGGGAACACCATGCCGCCGATGAGCACGTAGTGAAAGTGGGCGACCACGAAATAGGTGTCGTGCACCTGCCAGTTGAACGGCAGCACCGCCACCATCACGCCGGTCAGCCCGCCGAGCACGAAAATGAACATGAAGCCGAGCAGGAACAGCGTCGGCCCGGTGATGCGCACAGTGCCGCGCCACAGCGTTGCGATCCAGGCGAACAGCTGGATCGCAGTCGGCACTGCAACTGCCATGCTGGCGGCGGACACGAAGCTCATCTCCAGCACGCCCAGGCCGGCGGTGAACATGTGATGCGCCCACAGCGCAAAACTGAAGAACCCGACCGCCACCAGCGCCACGACGATCTGGGTGCGCCCTACCAGCGGCGTGCCGGCAATCGTCGGGATCATGGTCGACACCATGCCGGCCGCCGGCAGGAAGATGATGTACACCTCGGGATGGCCGAAGAACCAGAACAGGTGCTGCCAGAGGATCGGGTCGCCGCCGCGGTCGGCGATGAAAAACGGCCAGTCGTAGGCGCGCTCGAGCTCGAGCAGCGCGGTGCCGGCGATGATGGCGGGAAAGGCAAACACGATCATCACGCCGACCACCAGCATGGCCCAGGCGTACACCGGCATCCGGCCCAGCGTCATGCCGGGCGCGCGGGTGAACAGGATGCCGACGATCAGTTCGATCGCGCCGGCAATCGCCGAGATTTCGATGAAGCCGATCCCGAGCAGCCAGAAGTCAGCGTTCAGGCCAGGCGAATACTGCTTGCCTGTCAGCGGCGGATACATGAACCAGCCGCCGTCCGGCGCCAGCCCGGCGAACAGGGTGCAGAAAAATGCCAGCCCGCCGATCGCATAGGCCCAGAACGCATACGCCGACAGGCGCGGGAACGGCAGGTCGCGCGCGCCGAGCATGTTGGGCAGCAGGTAGACCGCAATCGCTTCGACCACCGGTATCGCGAACAGGAACATCATCACCGTGCCGTGCATGGTGAACACCTGGTTGTAGGTGGCGGCACTGAGCAGGGTATTTTCCGGCACTGCGAGCTGGGCGCGCATCATCAGGCCCAGAATCCCGGCGAGAACGAAGAACAGCAGTGCCGTGCCGATGTACAGCAGGCCGATGCTGGTGTTGTTGACGCTGGAGAAAAAGCGCCAGCCGACAGGCGTCTTCCACGCCGCTTGAAGGCGTTCGAGTTCCCCGGCGGGGCGCGGCAAGGAGCTGGGCAAGGCGCTGGGCAGGGCGCTGGGCAGGGTGTCAGGGACGGCGGCTGTCATTTGAGATGCTCGAGGTAGGCGGCGAGGGCGCGCAGCGACTCGCCGTCAAGATCGGCGGCAGCAGGCATGCGCGCGCCAGGCTTGATGGCCTGCGGATCGGCGATCCAGCCGGCCAGCGTGCCGCGGTGGGTGCGCAGCGTGCCGGCCGCGATGTGCAGGCGGCTGCCGACGTGGGTCAGGTCCGGTCCCAGCCGTGGTTCGCCAACCAGGCCTGCCACACCTGCCACACCAGCCACACCAGCCACGCCGGTCACACCGGTCACGCCGCGGATCGTGTGACAGGCGCCGCAGCGCTGGTCGATGAACGCCTGGCGCCCGCGCGCCAGGAAGGCATCCCGCGGCGGTGCGGCCGGCTCCAGTTGGCGCGCCAGCCAGGCGTCGAACTCTTGCTCCGTTTCGGCCACCACGTGCAGTGCCATGCGCGCGTGCTGCTCACCGCAATATTCGGCGCACTGGCCGCGGTACACGCCGGGCGTATCGGCGTGTACGGTCAGGCCCGTCACGCGGCCCGGCACCATGTCTCTTTTTCCGTTCAGCGCCGGCACCCACAGGCTGTGGATGACGTCGCTGGAAGTGAGCCCGAGGTAGACCGCTCGTCCGACGGGAATGTGGATTTCGTTGGCGGTGATGACTTCGCGCCCGCTCGCCTTGTCGCGGTAGCGCACTTCCCACCACCACATTTTGGCGGTGACGGAGATGGCCAGCGACTGCTGCGACGACTGCGGCGTCAGCTGCGCACTGCGCCAGGTGCTCCAGGCCAGCAGCGCCGACAGCACCACGGCGGGGAACGCAATGCCGGCGCCGGCAATCCAGCGCATCGGACGCACAGGGCGTGGCCGGCCGCGCACCCCGAGCGCAAGCAGCGCCATGACGGTAATGAAAATCAGCGCACCGGCGCCGAACATCACCCACGCGAATTGGCCGATGATGACCGCGTCAGGTCCGGCCGGATGCAGCACCGACTGCGAGGGAACGTTCATTGAAGCGTACTCATTGCAGCGTGCTCATTGCAGCGTGTACAGGTAGGCCGCCATGTGGCGCGCTTCGCCGGGCGAGACGCCCAGGTCCGGCATCGACGTGCCCGGCTTGACGGCGGCGGGGTTCACCAGCCAAGCGCCAAGCGCATCTGGCTGGTTGGGAATGGCGCCGGCGATGTAGCTGTTGCGGCCAAAGCGATCGAGTGACGGACCGGCAGTGCCGCGCGCCGCGGGGACGTCAGGAATGGTGTGACACGATCCGCACTGGTACTGGCCGATCAGCCGCCTACCCAGTGTCGCATCGCCACCCACCACGCGCAGCGGCGCCGGGCTTTCACTGCAGGCAGCCAGCGCCAATGTAAAAAAAAATGCCGCCGCAACGGCACCGGCTGAGGCTGCATGGGTGGGAAACACGCGCACGGTTGAACCCTGCGAAAGCTTAATTGCTATATATAATACAAGAAAAAATGCTGGCGTTTTTTTCAACCGAACGCGCTACCGAGCGCTTCCCCCATGCCTTCCAACCGCACGCGCCTGATTCTTATCACCGCCGCCACCACCCTGGTGCTGGCGGCGCTGGCGGGCGTGCTGCTCGGCGTCGTCGTGCTCAAGGCCGGCTGGTACAACGTCGGCGCGACACGCCAGCACTTTCAAGTTGTTTATAGCGTGCTGGAACAGGGCATGCGCGAGTCGGTTCGCCACCATGCGCGCGCCGTGACGGTGCCGGCGCTGACGGCGCCGCGGCAGATACGGCGCGGCGCGCAGGTGTACCGCGATAACTGCGCGCAGTGCCACGGCGGGCCCGGCTTTGCCCAGTCCGACTGGGGCAAGAGCATGCAGCCCTTGCCTGGCCCCCTGGTCGGCGCCACGCGGCGCTGGAAAGCCGGCGAGCTGTACTGGATCACCCGCCATGGCATCAAGCTGAGCGGCATGCCCGCGTGGGAATACCACCTGGCCGACGAGGACCTGTGGGCGGTGGTCGCGTTCATGCACCGGCTGCCTTCGCTGACGCCGAAAGCCTACGACGAAATCACCGCGCGCGAGGCGAGCCGATGAGGCGCGCGATCTTGTCGGCGGCAGTGCTGGCGACCGCACTGGCGTTGGCGCTGAGCGCCTGCGGCGAGCGCCGCGCGCTATCTGCGCTGGCCGGCAACCCGGAGCGCGGCAAGGTGGCGCTGACCCAGTATGCCTGCAGCGCATGCCACATGATTCCCGGCGTGACCGGGTCAGAGGTGTTTGTCGGCCGGCCGCTAGGCGGCCTGGCCGAGCGCAAATTCATCGCCGGCTCGCTGCCGAACAACCAGGAAAACCTGATCAGGTGGATCCGCAACCCGAGGCAGATCGACCCGCTCACCGCCATGCCGGTGCTCGACGTGACGCAAGCGGATGCGCGCGACATGTCGGCCTACTTGCTGACCCGGCGCTAAGCGAAAGCGAACGTAGCTTGCAAGATATAATGACGCCCGAACCTTATTTTTTACCATCGCATCCCATGTCTTCAGATTCTCCTCCAGGCGGCAGCGCCCGCCCGATGTTGTACGACCCTACCGAGCACCGCATCCGCAGTTTCGTCACCCGTGCCGGCCGGCTTTCGATCGCCCAGGCGCGCGCGCTGGAAGAACTGGGGCCGAAATTTTTGATCGAATACGCCAAGGCGCCACTCGACTTCGAGCAAGCGTTCGGGCGCAAGGCGCCGGTAATCCTCGAGATCGGCTTCGGCATGGGCGACACCACGTCGCACATCGCCAGAAGCATGCCTGACAAGGATTTCATCGGCGTCGAAGTGCACACGCCGGGCGTCGGCAGCCTGCTCAAGCAGATCGGCGAGCAGGGGGTCACTAACCTGCGCCTGATCCAGCACGACGCGGTCGAGGTGCTCAACCAGATGATCCCCGACGCGTCATTGGCCGGCGTCCACGTCTTTTTTCCGGATCCGTGGCACAAGGCGCGCCACAACAAACGCCGCCTGCTGCAGCCGCCGTTAGTCAAGCTGCTGGCCGAGAAGCTCGCGCCCGGCGGCTACCTGCATTGCGCCACCGATTGGGAAGACTACGCGGTGCAGATGCTCGATGTGCTGGGGGCCGAGCCGCTGCTGCAAAACAGCGCCGAAGGGTATGCGCCGCAGCCGGCCTACCGTCCGCTCACAAAATTCGAAAACCGCGGCATCAAGCTCGGGCACGGCGTATGGGACCTGGTGTTTGCGAAAAAGTAAGCCCGATTCGTCGTTCGTCCCTGCGGCGCCGGCTCCAGATGGCATGCGGCGACAACGCAAGCGTGACGCCGCGTGACGCCGGGCCAAGCACCATCGCCGACATCGTCGTGCCAATCGAAGCGGCCAAATGAGGACGACGAGAAGTGGCCGAGCGTATCGGCAAGCTGGCGCACATTGTCTTCGCCACCGCCTACGACCAGTATGCGGTCGACGCGCGTAGTGCTGGCCGATTCCGAGGCGCTGCTGCGCGGGAGCGACGAAAAACTGCCGGTCAGCCGCACGTTCGCCCACCTGTTCAGGGACTGACGGCGATGTACTTATTTAAAATAATCAGAGCATTTCGCTGATCAGGGCGACGATCTCGTCGCCGTACGACACCAGCTTTTTTTCGCCCACGCCTGTTACGCCGCGCAGGTCCTGCAGCGACGTCGGCTTGACTTTGGCGATCTCGCGCAAGGTGGCGTCCACAAAAATCACATACGCCGGCACGCCATGGGAGCGCGCGGTCTCGACCCGCCACCAGCGCAGCTTCTCGAAAATGGCCTGCTCCGACTTCGACAGGTCCATCTCGACGTGGCCCTTGGCGGTGGAGGAGGTAGTAGCGCGCTTTTGCTTGACCGGCTTCTGGTACTGGCGCAGCTGCACCTTCTGGCCGCCCTTGAGCACCGGGCGCGCCGCGTCGGTCAGCTTCAATGAGCTGTAGACTTCATGGTCGACCGTCACCAGCCCGAGCGCGATGGTCTGGCGCAGGATGGCGCGCCATTCCGCTTCGGTTTTCTCGCTGCCGACGCCGTACACCGACAGCGAATCGTGGTGCCATTGGGTGATGCGGTCGGTCGACACGCCGCGCAGCACGTCGATCACGTGGCCGGCGGCGAAGCGCTGGTCGACCCGGTAGATCGCCGACAGCAGCTTTTGCACCGGCACGGTGGCGTCGAACGACACCGGCGGGACCAGGCAAGTATCGCAATTGCCGCACGGGCTCGAGCGTTCGCCGAAATATTCGAGCAAGCGCGTGCGCCGGCAGCTCATGGTCTCGCACAGCCCCAGCATGGCGTCGAGTTTGACCGACAGCACCCGCTTGAACGTTTCGTCGGCCTCGGACTCGTCGATCATGCGGCGCTGCAGCACCACGTCTTGCAGGCCGTACGCCATCCAGGCGCTGGCCGGCAGGCCGTCGCGCCCGGCGCGCCCGGTCTCCTGGTAGTAGCCCTCGATGCTCTTGGGCAGATCGAGGTGGCAGACAAAACGCACGTCCGGCTTGTCGATGCCCATGCCGAAGGCAATCGTCGCCACCATCACGATGCTTTCCTCGCGCAGGAAGCGCGACTGGTTGGCGCTGCGCTTTGGATACTCCATGCCGGCGTGGTAGGGCAGGGCGCGAATACCGTTCTCATTGAGGAATTCGGCCGTTTCCTCGACCTTCTTGCGCGACAGGCAGTAGACGATGCCGGCGTCGCCAACGTGTTCGGCGCTGATGAAGTCGAGCAGCTGCTTGCGCCCGTTGGCTTTCTCGACGATCTGGTAGCGGATGTTGGGGCGGTCGAACGACGAGACGAACTTGCGCGCGTCACCCAGCTGCAGGCGCAGCGCGATTTCGGTACGCGTCTGGTGGTCGGCGGTGGCGGTGAGCGCGATGCGCGGCACGTCCGGAAAACGCTCGTGCAGGATCGACAGCTTGATGTATTCGGGGCGGAAATCGTGGCCCCACTGCGACACGCAGTGCGCCTCGTCGATCGCGAACAGGGCGATCTTCGACGCTTCGAACAGCTCCAGGCAGCGCGGCGTCATCAAGCGCTCGGGCGCGACGTACACCAGGTCGATCTCGCCGGTGCGCACCAGCCGTTCGATGCGCATCGACTCTTCGAACGTCTGGGTCGAATTGAGGAAAGCGGCGCGCACGCCGACTTCGGCCAGCGCGTCGACCTGGTCTTGCATCAGCGCGATCAGCGGCGACACCACCACGCCGACGCCGTCGCGCAGCAGCGCCGGAATCTGGTAGCACAGCGACTTGCCGCCGCCGGTCGGCATCAGCACCAGCGCGTCGCCACCGCTGGCGACGTGTTCGACGATGTCGCCCTGCTGGCCGCGAAAGGCCGGGTAGCCGAACACGGTTTGCAGTTGTTCGAGGGCGCGCGCGCCGATGTCGCTACTCATGATATCAATCCGCCCACACGACCCAGTTGTAATGGGCAGTGGCGATGACGACAATGCCGAACACGATGCGGTACCAGGCAAACACGGTGAAGTCGTGCGTGCTGATGAAGCGCAGCAGCCAACGTACGCACAGGAACGCCGAAATAAAGGATGCGACGCCGCCGATGCCAAACAGCGGCAGGTCGGCCACGGATAGCAGTGCGCGGTCCTTGTAGACCGAATAGCCGGTGGCCGCCAGCAGGGTCGGGATGGCGAGGAAGAACGAAAACTCGGTGGAAGCCTTGCGCGACAGGCCGAACAGCATGCCGCCGATAATGGTGGCGCCCGAACGGCTGGTGCCCGGGATCAGCGCGAACGCCTGGGCGCAGCCGATCTTGAAGGCGTCCCTGATGGTCATGTCGTCGACCGACTCGATGCGGGCCAGTCCGACGCGGCTCTTGTTGCGCTTCTCGACCCACAGGATGACGATACCACCGACGATGAAGGCCAACGCCACCGGCACCGGCGAGAACAGGTGTTGCTTGATCATTTTGGCGAAGAACAGGCCGAGGACAGCGGCAGGCAGGAACGCGACGATCAGGTTGACGACGAATTTTTGCTGTTTCGGGTCGCTCGTCAGGCCGGCCAGCACGGCGCCGATGCGCACGCGAAATTCCCATATCACGGCCAGCATGGCGCCGGCCTGGATGGCGATTTCAAAGACCTTGACTTTTTCGCCAGTAAAGTTGAGCAGGCTGCCGGCCAGGATCAGGTGGCCGGTCGACGAGATCGGCAAGAACTCGGTGAAACCTTCGACCAGGCCCATGATGATGGCTTTGATCGCAAGAAGGATGTCCATGTATTATTTTTAGATGGGTAGTTTGGAATCTGGAATTTGCGAGCCGGAAAGCCGGCACTGCGCGGGGTCGAAGCTTACCACGAGCAAGCCTGTGGTGGCAGGCATGGCCGCAACGGCAGGCCTTGTTTTTCAGCAGGTCAACCGCTCCAGCGTGGCCAAAAACAGCATCGCGTGGGCGCGGTCGACGCCGCACATGTCAGGCGACGGCTGCAGGCTGGCGCAGACGGCCGGCCGGCCGGGGTGGCCGAAGATTTTGCAGCCATTGTCGTCACCCAACTGAACGCAGCGCACCCCGGCAGCTTTGCCGTTCGGCATGCCGGGGATGGCCGAGGAGATCGACGGGGCGGTACAGCAGGCGCCGCAGCCGGGGCGGCAACTGGCGGCATGGCTGGTGCTGGTGCTGGTCATGGTGATTGTCCTGGAAGTGGCGCCAGTATATACGATGACTTGGCTACGATGACTTGGCGGCGTCGCAGGGAGCGCAGTGCCGTCAAACAACAGTACAGGGCCCTTGCTGCATGCTTGACGGCACCTACCTGCGCGACTATATTATTCACTCGTCGTTAATGACCCGCAAGTAAGTTACCGGAAACACGCCAATGCAATGTCCGTTTGACACCAAGCCGCGCTGGGAGCGGCGCAAGGATGCGCGGCCGCAGGAATTGCTGGCGGCGGCGCTCGACCTGTTTGTCGAACGCGGCTTCGCCTCGACCCGGCTGGAAGACGTCGCCAAGTGCGCTGGCGTGTCGAAAGGCACGCTGTATCTTTACTTTACCAACAAGGAAGAGCTGTTCAAGGCGGTGGTGCGCGACAGCGTCGTGCCGGTGATCGGTCACGCCGAAGACATTATCGCCGGCTTCGACGGCCACAGCGCCGACTTGCTGCGCAGCGTAATGCATAACTGGTGGCAGCGCCTGGGAGCGGCCAAAGCCTCGGGTCTTACCAAGCTGATCATGGCTGAAGCCGGCAATTTTCCGGACATTGCCTGCTTTTACCAGGAAGAAGTGATCGCGCGCGGCACCCGGATGTTCGCCAGCATGCTCGAGCGCGCAGTGGTGCGCGGGGAATTTCGCCCGATCGACATCACCATCACGACCCAGGTGCTGATTGCGCCGATGCTGATGCTGCAAACCTGGAAGCACCCGGTGGGCCCGTGCGACCTTAATTCGCTCGACCCGATCGCTTTTATCGACGCCTTTCTCGACATGGCGCTGCACGGCTTGCTGCCCGAGCCCGCCGCGTGAATTGCCAAAACCGCCATATCGGTCTTGGCGGGCGTTCAACCCCTCCAAACTGCAGACTGTCGCAATTTTAGGCGATCTCGGCAGGCATGTCGTTAAGATGTGTGAACTGAGGCCATTCAACGATAAAATATCGGATTATCATTTCCACTTACCCGAGTCTCACATGAATATTCAGCAAGCCCGTTTCAATATGATCGAACAGCAGATCCGTCCTTGGAACGTGCTGGACCAGGACGTGCTCGATCTGCTGGTCGTCGTCAAGCGCGAGCAATTCGTGCCCGCGGCCTGCAAGAACCTCGCATTCGCCGACACCGAAATCCCGTTAGCGGGCGGCGAGGCGATGTTGACGCCGAAGCTCGAAGCGCGACTACTGCAGGAAGTGCAGCTGAAAAAACACGAGACGGTGCTGGAAATCGGCGCCGGCTCCGGCTACATGGCGGCGCTGCTGGCGCACAAGGGCCGGCACGTGACGACCGTCGAAATCCTGCCGGAACTCAAAGCGATGGCGCAGGCGAACCTGGCCAACGCCGGCGTGACCAACGTCACGGTCGAGCTGGGCAATGGCGCGCAAGGCTGGACCAATGGCGCACCGTTCGACGTGATCGTCATTTCGGGCGCGCTGGAAGTGCTGCCGGAAGCGTTTCTCAAGCAAGTGAAAGTGGGCGGGCGCATCGCCGCGATCCTGGGCATGGCGCCGGTGATGTCGGCCAGCATCATCACCCGTGTGTCGGAGACGGCGTACGACACGGTCAAGGTGTTCGAGACCAACGTCAAGTACCTGTCGTCGGCGACGACGCCGTCGCGCTTCAGGTTTTAAGCCGGGGCAGCCATGGAACACGTCACCGCTCTTGAGCTGGCCGCCCGGCTGGGCGACCCGTCGCGTCTGCGCCCGCTGCTGCTCGACGTGCGCGAGAACTGGGAATTCGCAACGTGCAGCATCGAAGGCTCGACCCTGATCCCGATGAACACGATACCGGCCCGCATCGAAGAACTCGACGAGGATGTCGAGATCGTCTGCATCTGCCATCACGGCGCGCGCAGCATGGCCGTCGCTGCCTTTTTGGAGCGCAACGGATTTGGTAAGGTAACGAATTTGACGGGCGGAATTCACGCCTGGGCTGTGCAGGTCGATCCGGCGATGTCGAAATACTAATAATAGCGCTGAAGCGGACGCACTTTTTAACTATTTTTATGATGTCTCGAACGGAGAAAGCAATGCAGAACCCCCTGATCGCCATGCTGATCGCCAGCGCTTTTGTTTCGCTCAACGCCCAGGCGGCCGACCTGATCCAGGTCTACCAGCAGGCGCTGGCGAACGACGCCGTGTATGCCAGTGCGCGCGCATCGCAGACAGCCGGCCGCGAGCGGATTGCGCAGGGGAAAGCAAGCTTGTTGCCGACGGTTGGCCTGTCGGGCAGCTATGTCCGCAACGACGGCAATTTTTCTCCGTTCAACGAAGGTGCGGTTGTTACCTCGCCGACGACCGGCGTGCCGGGTGCCGTGCGCAGCGGCGGCGCGGCCCTCAACACCAACCAATACACGCTGGCGCTGTCGCAGCCGCTGTTTCGCTGGGACCGCTGGCAGACCTACGAGCAAGGCAAGCTCCAGCAGTCGATCACGGAAGCCCAGTTTGCCCAGGCCCAGCAAGACCTGATCACGCGCGTCTCGCAGGCGTACTTCGACGTGCTGGCCGCACAGGACACGCTCGAATCGACGCGCGCGCAAAAGACCGCGACCACCGAGCAGCTGGCGTCGGCCAAGCGCAATTTCGAGGTCGGTACCCAGACCATCACCGACACCCACGAAGCGCAAGCTGCGTATGACTTGGTCGTGGCGCAGGAGTTTGCCGGCGTCAATGACCTGGAAAACAAGAAAAGCGCGCTGCAGGCGGTCATCGGCACCATGCCGGCCAGCCTGGCAACCTTGAAGGCCGGCGTTGCGCTGGCGTCACCGCAACCGGCGCTGATCGAGCCGTGGGTGTCGTCGGCCGAGAACCAGAACTATGGCGTGGTGGTGTCGCAGTTGTCGCTCGAAGTCGCCAAGCGCGAAATCGGCCGCCAGCGCTCGGGCCACTATCCGAGCCTCGACCTGGTCGCCAGTTCGACCCACAGCAAGGTCAGCGGCCAGACCTTGCAATCCGGTTCCTCCAACAACAACGCGGTTGGCGTGCAGTGGAGCGTGCCGATCTTCAACGGCTTTGCCGTGACCAGCCGGGTGCGCGAATCGATCGCGCTGGAAGACAAGGCGCGCAACGACCTGGAATCGACGCGGCGCAACGCGGCCCAGTCGGCGCGCCAGTCCTACCTCGGCGTCAACAGCGGCCTGGCGCAGGTAAAGGCACTGGAAGCGGCGGAAATTTCGAGCCAGTCGGCGCTGGAGTCGAACAAGCTCGGCTACCAGGTTGGCGTGCGGATCAATATCGACGTGCTCAATGCGCAGCGCCAGTTGTACTCGACCCGCCGCGACCTGTCGCGCGCGCGCTACGACACGATCATGAATGGCCTGCGCCTGAAAGCGGCGTCCGGGTCGCTGGCCGAAGGGGACCTGGTGCCGGTGAATAATCTGCTGCAGAAGTAACGCACTGGCTCATCCTGAGCGTCCTATCCCGCGTTCAGTCCCGCGCCGCCGGTGCCATCCTTGCGTTCGATGAGCTCGACCTTGTAGCCATCCGGATCGGTGACGAAAGCGATCACCGTGCTGCCGCCCTTGACCGGGCCCGGCGCGCGCGTGACGTTGCCGCCATGTGCGCGCACCAGTTCGCACGCAGCGTAGATGTCGTTGGCTGAAATGGCGATGTGGCCGTAGGCGGTGCCCATCTCGTACTTGTCCTCGCCGTAGTTGTACGTCAGCTCGAGCTCCGCATGGTCGGGGTTGTTGCCGTAGCCGACGAACGCCAGCGTGTACTTGTACTCGGGATTGTCGCTGGTGCGCAGCAGCTTCATGCCGAGCACCTTGGTATAGAAATCGATGGAGCGCTGCAGGTCGCCGACCCGTAACATGGTGTGCAAGATGCGCATCGTGAATCTTTCTGAAATGAGTCAAGAAGCACCGATTTTATGCGCTCCGGCGATTTCGTGCTGACCGGCTTAACCCTGTAGCCGCGCGTCGAGCGTGATGTTGGCGTTGAACAGTTTCGACACCGGACAATTTTCCTTGGCCTTGAGGGCGGCTGCATCGAATGCGTGCTGATTCGCGCCGGGAATCGACGCCACCAACGTCAGGTGAACGGCGCTGATCGAAAACCCGCCTTCCACTTTTTCGAGCGTCACGGTGGCCGTCGTGTTCATTTCCTTCGCCGTCATGCCGGCTTCGCCCAGCACGCCCGACAGCGCCATCGTGAAGCAGCCGGCGTGGGCGGCGGCGATCAGTTCCTCGGGATTGGTGCCCTTGCCGCCTTCGAAGCGGGAGTTGAAGCCGTAGGGCGCCTTGGCCAGCACGCCGCTCTCGGTCGATACGCTGCCGATGCCATCCTTGATGCCGCCGCTCCAGACGGCACTGCCACTTTTCTTGATGATCATGAGGTGCTCCTTTTTGTAAGAACCCCGTCCAGGCCGGATGGCTTGGACGGGGTGGGTTGAAAATTCGCCTTGATTTATTTATTTACTTCGCTGCCGGCGTCACCCGCCACACCACGTTGCCGACGTCGTCGGCGAGCAGGATCGCGCCGCCCTTGTCGACCGCCACCCCAACCGGCCGGCCCCACGCGTGGCCGGCGGGACTGAGGAAGCCGGTCAGCACGTCCTGCGGCGCAGCGCTCGGCTTGCCGCCGGCGAACGGCACGAACACCAGCTTGTAGCCGGAAGCCGGTTTGCGGTTCCACGAACCGTGTTGTCCCACCAGCGCGCCATTTTTAAAGTCCGGGAACAGCGCGCCGTTATAGAACGCCAGGCCGAGCGAAGCGGTGTGGGCGCCGAGGGCGTAGTCGGGCGAAATAGCTTTGGCCACCAGCTCGGGCCGGGCCGGCGTGATGCGGGTGTCGACATGCTGGCCGTAATAACTGTACGGCCAGCCATAGAACGCGCCTTCCTTTACCGACGTCATGTAGTCGGGCACCAGGTCGTTGCCGAGTTCATCGCGCTCGTTGACGCTGGTCCACAGCACCGCGTTGAACGGGTTGAAGCTCATGCCGACGGGATTGCGCAGGCCGCTCGCGAACACCCGGCTCTTGCCGCTGGCGCGGTTGATTTCCCAGATCGCGGCGCGGCCTTCTTCCTTGTCCATGCCGTTTTCGCCGATATTGCTGTTCGAGCCAACCGACACATACAGGCGCTTGCCGTCGGGACTGGCGACGATGTTCTTGGTCCAGTGGTGGTTGATACCGGCCGGCAGGTCGATTACCTTCTCGCCCTTGGCGGCGATCCGGGTTTCGCCCGTCTGGTAAGGAAAGCGCAGCACGGCATCGGCGTTGGCGATATACAGGTCGCTGCCGACCAGCGCCATGCCGAACGGTGAGTTGAGCCCTTCGAGGAAAATCGTCTTGCTGGCCGCCGCACCGTCGGCGCCGACGCCGCGCAGCAGCGTGATGCGGTTCGCCGAGGCCACCCCGGCACCGGCTCTTTTCATTTGGAACTTCGTCACCGCGGCCTTGATGCCGCTGGACTCCTTTTCGGTGGGCACCGGCTTGTTGGTTTCGGCCACCAGCACGTCGCCGTTCGGCAGCACGTACAGCCAGCGCGGGTGGTCCAGCCCGGCGGCGTAAGCAGTCACCGCCATGCCGCTGGCGGCGACCGGCGTGGCGCCCGCCGGCCAGCCTTCGGCCGGCGCCACGTTCACCGTCGGCAACAGCGTCTTTTGCGGGGCCGGCAGCACCGGGTTGGGGCCGAAGCCGACCGCATACGTTGGCACCGCGGTTTGCGCCACGGCGGCGGCGGCGATGGTCGACAGGGCGAGCGCCAAACCGGTGATTTTAATCATCCTGGTCATTGTCCAGGCTTGTCTTCAGTTGAATTAGGCGCAGCCTGGTCGCGCATGCCGTCCGCCGCATCTTGCAACGGCTTGGCCTGGCCGGATGGCCCGGCGGCCGGCGGGAGGCCTGGCATGCCGTGCATGTCGGTATCGACCAATCCCCGCTCGAGGTCGGCCGCGGCCTGCTTCATGACGCCGCGCGGCTCCTGGTCGACGCCTTCGGGCGACTCGTCGCGCTCGTGCGGCATGCGCTTGACGCCGTCGTCCTTGGTCGGCGCTGCAGTGTTGATCGTGGGGTGTTTCGGTTTGCTGTCCTTGCTGCTGGTGTTATCCATTCGAACCTCCTGTGATCTGTTGTACTAATTTTAAGACGGCAAGGGGAATCGGGGCGCGCAGTTGCCATTCATTGGCGCGAAGAAATAATAAAATTTTGCAAGTAAATGACGGATGATTTGGTCGCTGCGCCTGTACCTGACCCTCTCCTTCCTGTTGTTCGCGTTGTTCAAATGCGGGCCGAACGAACTGATGACGGCGCAGTCATCACCGACCAAGCTGGGCCGCTTTAATCCGGCGTGGCAGGCGGTGGCGCTATTTAAGGGCAGCTTTTTGCTTATATGCCGTATGCCATGTTCTGCCTGATGCCAGCGCTGGCCTTGTACCGGAAGCAGCTGTACCCGGGTTCAAGCCGGCACGACGGCGAACACATGTCGCCGTCGTGTTCGCTGCCGTATTCGCTGCCACTCTCGTTATCTGACCGGGGTGGCACGGGCGAGCAACACGGGAACCCCGCTTGCCGAAAAGCCGCGCTGCCCCCTATACTGGGAATGCATACAGTGACCGCCACCTACACAAGTGTGCGGTTTTTGGGTTAATCTGCTGCGTGTCGCCTCGTAGCATCCAGTGTCATCTACATAACCCCTTCGAAATTTTATGCCAACTACGCCTGCCCCGCAAAAAACCGTCGCGCTGGTGGTCCGACACAACACCGCCGACATCGAAAAACCGGTCGCCGGCATCGTCGATTACCTGCAAGGCGCCGGCTACCGCGTGGTGTTCGAAACGGAGACCGCGGCCCACCTCGGCCTGCCCGGCATCGCCGCCATGAGCGCGGCCGAGATCGGCCAAACGGCGTGCGCCGCCATCATCATGGGCGGCGACGGCACCATGCTCGGCATCGCGCGCCAGCTGGCGCCTTACGATGTGCCCTTGATCGGCATTAACCAAGGGCGGCTCGGCTTCATGACCGACATTCCGACCGAGCGCATGATCCCGGTGCTCGACGACATCTTGAGCGGCAAGTCGAAGGCGGAAAAGCGCACCTTGCTCGAAGGGCGGGTGATGCGTGCCGGCGTCACGATCACCTACGGGCTGGCGGTCAATGACGTGGTGGTGGCGCGCGGCGCCGGCGCCGGCATGGTCGAGCTGAAAGTGACGGTCGACGGCCACTTCATGTACAACCAGCGCTCCGACGGCCTGATCATCTCGACGCCGACCGGCTCGACCGCGTACGCGTTGTCGGCCGGCGGCCCGCTGCTGCACCCGAACCTGTCGGGCATCGTGCTGGTGCCGATTGCCCCGCACGCGCTGTCGAACCGGCCGATCGTGGTGCCTGACTCGAGCGAGATCGTGATCGAGATCGTCAGCGGGCGCGACGTCAGCGTCAACTTCGACATGCAGACTTTCGCCAGCCTGGTCCACGGCGACCAGATCACTATCTCGCGCTCGCCCAACTGCATCACGTTCCTGCATCCGGAAGGCTGGAGCTACTACGACACGCTGCGCGAAAAGCTGCACTGGAACGAATATCCGTCGGACGAGGGCAAGCTCACGTAAGCTGTTCGCCAACCCGCCAACCTACTGAATCGACACTCAATTGAAACCCGCATGCTGCGTACACTGACCATCCGCGATTTCGTCATCGTCGACACCATCGAACTTGAGTTCGCCAGCGGCTTTTCCGTCTTCACGGGCGAAACCGGCGCCGGCAAGTCGATCCTGATCGACGCGCTGCAACTGGCGCTGGGCGGGCGCGGTGACGCCTCGGTGGTGCGCGAAGGTGCCGCCAAGGCCGACATCAGCGCCGATTTTACCGTCAGCGCGGCCGCTGGCGCCTGGCTCGATCAGAACGAATTTTCCATCGAGGACGGCGGCGCGCTGTTGCGCCGCGTGATCGACAACGCCGGCCGCTCGAAAGCGTTCATCAACGGCATTGCCGCCACCGCCACCCAGCTGCGCGATCTCGGCGACATGCTGGTCGACATCCACGGCCAGCACGCCCACCAGTCGCTGCTCAAAAGCGAGGCCCAGCGCGCGTTGCTCGACAATCAGGCCGGCTTGCGCGACGCCGCCGCCGCCGCGCTGGCGCACGAAGTGGCCGCCATCCACAAGCAGTGGCGCGCCATGGTGCGCCAGCGCGAGGAATTCGAAAAAGACGCGCGCAACGTGCTGGCCGAGCGCGAGCGGCTCGAATGGCAGGTTGGCGAACTCGACAAGCTGGCGGTCAAGCCCGGCGAATGGGCCGACATCAGCAACGAGCACAGCCGCCTGTCGCACGCCGCCAGCCTGCTCGAAGGCGCCCAGGAAGCGCTGGCCGCGATTTCCGAATCGGACCACCCGATCCTGTCGCAACTGGCCGCGCTCAACACCAAGCTCGGCAAGCTGGTCGACGTCGACGCCGGCCTTCAAGGCGTGCTCGACTGCATGGAGCCGGCCCGCATCCAGCTGCAGGAAGCGGTGTACGCGCTCAACGACTACCTCGACCGGGTCGAGCTCGATCCCGAACGGCTGCGTCAGGTCGACGCGCGGCTGGAGGCCATCCACGGCACTGCCCGCAAGTTCCGGGTCACGCCCGACGAATTGCCGGACGAACACGCGTTGCTGTCGGCGCGCCTGCTGCAACTGGCCGACGCCACCGACCTCGACGGTTTGCGCAAGCAGGAAGCGCTGGTCGAGGCGCGCTACATGGAAGCGGCCGCCAAGTTGTCGAAGATCCGCGCCGCCGCCGCCAAACAGCTCGGCAGCCAGGTCACCGCCGCAATGCAGGAATTGAACATGACGGGCGGCAGGTTTGCCGTCGGCCTGAACCCGTGCGAACCGGGTTCGAGCGGCCTCGAGCAGGTCGAATTTCTGGTGGCCGGCCACGCCGGCGTCGCGCCGCGTCCGCTGGCAAAAGTTGCCTCCGGCGGCGAATTGGCGCGCATCGCGCTGGCCATTTCTGTCATCACCTCGAACGCCACCACCACGCCGACCCTGATTTTCGACGAGGTCGACAGCGGCATCGGCGGCGCCGTTGCCGAAGTGGTTGGCCGCTTGCTCAAACGCCTCGGCCAGCAGCGCCAGGTGCTGTGCGTGACCCACCTGCCGCAGGTCGCCAGCCAGGCCAATCAGCATTTCCAGGTCGCCAAGGGCACCACGCCAGCGGGCAAGACCGTCTCCCACATCGACGTGTTGGATAGCAAATCCCGGGTCGAAGAAGTCGCCCGCATGCTCGGCGGGCTCGAAATCACCGCGATCACCCGCAAGCACGCGCGCGAACTGCTGGCGTCTTGAACCACCAGAACGGCGGCATAAAATGCTTACTTACAAAGAGCAATTCCGGGGTCAGTTCCGACATTCGGGCACGAGCGGGACAGTAAACTCCTTTAGGTGGGGATCAGTACTTCCCCTCGCGGTTTCTGAACGGCTCAGGGTCTGACCTGCTTCTTGGGTCAGACCCCGGGGTTGACCTTGACGACGGCGCCAATGTGCGGTTTGGTTAAAAAACGTCATTTCGCGAGGTGGCGAATCTATAATAGCGGCCTTGCCTCCATTTTCCACACAGCCCTCCATGTCCTTCCGAAAAGAACCCCCTTTTATTCACGGCACCGTGGCCCGCAGCGCGGTCGTGCTGGTCAACCTTGGCACCCCCGACGAGCCGACACGCGGTGCGGTACGGCGCTACCTGAAGGAGTTCCTGTCGGACCCGCGGGTGGTTGAAATTCCGCGCCTGGTATGGTGGCTCATCCTGAACCTGATCATCCTGCCTTTCCGCTCGGGCAAGTCGGCGAAAAAGTATGAAAGCATCTGGACGCGCGAGGGCTCGCCCCTGAAAGTGCATACCCAGAAGCAGGCGACGCTGCTGCGCGGCGCGCTGGGCGAACGCGGCCACGACGCGCTGCGGGTGGTGATGGCGATGCGCTACGGCTCGCCGTCGCTGCCGGAAGTGCTCGACAAGCTGAAAGCCGAACATTGCGAGCGCGTGGTCATCCTGCCGGCCTACCCGCAATATTCGGGCACCACCACCGCGTCGATCTACGACGCCGTGTTCGCCCACTATGCGAAGGTGCGCAATATGCCCGAGCTGCGCATGGTGAAGCACTACCACGACCATGACAGCTACATCGATGCATTGCATGACAGCGTGCTGGCGTTCTGGGAAACCAACGGCCGCGGCCAGAAACTGCTGATGAGCTTTCACGGGGTGCCGAAGCGCACCCTGTTGCTGGGCGACCCTTACCATTGCGAATGCTACAAGACGGCGCGCCTGCTGGCGGCGAAGCTGCGCTTGAAACCGGACCAGTACGTCGTCACCTTCCAGTCGCGCTTCGGCAAGGCCGAGTGGCTGCAGCCGTACACCGCGCCGACCTTGCAGCAGCTGGCGCGCGACGGCATCGAGCGGATCGACGTGATCTGCCCGGGGTTTACCAGCGATTGCCTGGAAACGCTGGAAGAGATCGCGATGGAGGCGAAGCACGATTTCCTCGCCGCCGGCGGCAAGCAGTTCCACTACATCGCCTGCCTGAACGAAGATCCGTCGTGGATTGCCGGCTTTGCCGAAATCGCCGAGCAGCACCTGATCGGCTGGCCGACGATGATGACGCCGGCCCAGCGCGAGGCTGAAAAGAAGGACGCGGAAATCGGCCGCGAACGGGCGCTGGCGCTGGGCGCCGAGCGATGACGATCGAACCGGCGGTTCAGGACAGCGTCAGCTCGGCATAGCAGATCAACGCCATCGCAAAGATGGTGTAAGCGATGACGCTGGCGGTGATCAGTTGCAGTTTCATGAAGCCCTCCCTGGCACGTTCGCGGCACTCGGTGCGCCGCCAAGACGTTGTCAGGCAGATAGTAGGGCGTTAGCTCCTCTGGTAAAGATTCCGTTTCGTAAAACTTGTAACAACGCTTACATGTCGCCGAGCCGGCCTGCGGGCAAGAATCTCCCTTGAAACTGTAGGATATAACCCCATCTGCTCTCTCTGTTGTTAGCAAGACACGTCTAATTTAACGCTAAGTCATTGATTTTAGGAGTTTTTCGATGCAAGACCAAGAAAACCAGGAAGTTTCCCAGCCAATAGACGGCGAGGGTGAAGCGAATCAGGTAGCAGGCACCCCGGCGCTCAATGAGCTTGAACAGCAGCTGAGCGCGACCGAGGCCAAGCTGGCCGAGATGCACGATGCGTTCATGCGTGCCAAGGCGGAAGGCGAGAATATCCGCCGCCGCGCCCAGGAAGACGTCAGCAAGGCGCACAAGTTCGCCGTCGAGAGCTTTGCCGAGGCCATGCTGCCGGTACGCGACAGTCTCGAGATGGCATTGAAGGTCGAAGCGCCGTCGATCGAGTCGCTCAAGGAAGGCGTCGAAATGACGCTCAAGCAGATGACGTCCGCTTTCGAGAAAAATCGGCTGGTCGAAGTGATGCCGGCCCAGGGCGACAAGCTCGATCCGATGAAGCACCAGGCCGTGGCAGTGGTACCGGCCGACCAGGAAGCCAACACGGTAGTCAACGTATTGCAAAAAGGCTATATGATTGCCGACCGCCTGCTGCGCCCGGCGATCGTCACGGCCGCGCAAGCAAAATAAAAGCAAGGTGCGGCTTTGTAAGCTCTTGAAAGCGCACACTTGTTCCGCATATTTGACATATCTGAAACTTAGCACTTAAAAGGAAAAAAATCATGGGCAGAATTATCGGTATCGACTTGGGAACAACCAACTCCTGCGTCGCGATCATGGAAAATGGTCAACCAAAGGTAATCGAGAATGCGGAAGGCGCGCGCACGACGCCGTCGATCATTGCATATCAGGAAGATGGCGAGATCCTGGTTGGCGCGCCGGCGAAACGCCAGGCGGTCACCAACCCGAAGAACACCCTGTTTGCCGTCAAACGCCTGATCGGCCGCAAGTTTGACGAGAAAGAAGTTCAAAAAGACATCGGTCTGATGCCGTACGAAATCGTCAAAGCAGAAAATGGCGACGCCTGGATCGGCGTGCGTGGCAAGAAGCTGGCCTCCCAGCAAGTTTCCGCGGAAATCCTGCGCAAGATGAAGAAAACCGCCGAAGACTACCTTGGCGAAGAAGTCACCGAGGCGGTCATCACCGTGCCGGCTTACTTCAACGACTCCCAGCGCCAGGCTACCAAGGACGCCGGTCGCATCGCCGGCCTGGACGTCAAGCGCATCATCAACGAGCCGACCGCGGCCGCACTGGCGTTCGGCCTGGACCGCACCGACAAGGGCGACCGCAAGATCGCCGTGTACGACCTCGGCGGCGGCACGTTCGACATCTCCATCATCGAGATCGCCAACGTCGACGGCGAAAAGCAGTTCGAAGTGCTGTCGACCAATGGCGACACTTTCCTCGGCGGCGAAGATTTCGACCAGCGCATCATCGATTACATCATCGACGAGTTCAAGAAAATCAACGGCCTCGACCTGAAAAAAGATCCTATCGCCCTGCAGCGCATCAAGGCTTCGGCCGAGCGCGCCAAGATCGAACTGTCGTCGGCCGCGCAAACGGAAATCAACGAGCCGTACATCGCCATGGCGAACGGCGCGCCGGTCCACCTGACGCTGAAAATGACCCGTGCCAAGCTCGAGTCGCTGGTCGAGGAACTGATCGCCGCCACCATCGAGCCATGCCGGGTGGCAATCAAGGACGCCGGCGTCAAGGTAACCGACATCGACGACATCATTTTGGTTGGCGGCATGACGCGCATGCCGAAGGTGCAGGAAAAGGTCAAGGAATTTTTCGGCAAGGAGCCGCGCAAGGACGTCAACCCGGACGAAGCGGTGGCGGTTGGCGCGGCGATCCAGGGCTCGGTGCTGTCGGGCGAGCGCAAGGATTTGCTGCTGCTCGACGTGACGCCATTGTCGCTGGGTATCGAAACCCTGGGCGGCGTGATGACCAAGATGATTCACAAGAACACCACAATCCCGACCAAGTTCTCGCAAGTGTTCTCGACCGCCGACGACAATCAGCCTGCGGTGACGATCAAGGTCTACCAGGGCGAGCGCGAAATCGCTGTCGGCAACAAAGGCCTGGGCGAATTTAACCTCGAAGGCATCCCGCCGGCATCGCGCGGCACGCCGCAGATCGAAGTGACGTTCGACATCGACGCCAACGGCATTTTGCACGTCGGCGCAAAAGACAAGGCCACCGGCAAAGAGAACAAGATCACGATCAAGGCAAACTCCGGCCTGACCGAAGCGGAAATCCAGAAAATGGTCAAAGACGCCGAGCTCAACGCCGAAGAAGATCACAAGCTGCGCGAGCTGGCCGAGTCACGCAATCAGGCCGACGCGCTGGTGCACTCGACCAAAAAATCGCTCACCGAATACGGCGACAAGTTAGAGGCCGGCGAGAAGGAAGCCATCCAGGGCGCGATCACCGCGTTGGAGACGTCGCTCAAATCGGCTGACAAGGCCGAGATCGACGCCAAGGTGGCGGCGCTGTCGACCGCATCGCAAAAGCTGGGCGAGAAGATGTATGCCGACCAGCAAGCGCAGCAGCAGGCCGGCGCGGGTGCGGAAGGCAGCGGCCAGCAGCAAGCCGGCGGCACTGACGCCGGCGGCAAGCAGGACGACGTCGTCGACGCCGACTTCAAGGAAGTCAAAGACGCCAAGTAATCCCGCAAGCGGGTTGTAGTAGAATGCCGAGCCGCTCAACCGGCTCGGTTTTTTTACATATTAAGATCAAGTAGTCAGACAGACAGCAAGGTGCCAAAAAATGGCAAAACGTGATTTTTACGAGATCCTCGGGGTCGCCAAGAACGCTTCCGAGGAAGAAATCAAGAAGTCGTATCGCAAGCTGGCGATGAAATACCATCCGGACCGCAATCCGGACAACAAGGAATCGGAAGAAAAGTTCAAGGAAGTCAAGGAAGCGTACGAGATGCTGACCAACCCGGAAAAGCGCGAAGCGTATGACCGCCACGGTCACGCCGGCGTCGATCCGAACATGGGCGGCGGCGGCCAGGGCGGCTTCGCCGACAGCTTCGGCGACATCTTTGGCGATATCTTCGGCGGCGGCGCCGGGCGCGGGCGCGGTGCCGGCCCGCAGGTGTACCGCGGCGCCGACCTGCGCTACAACCTCGAGATCACCCTCGAGCAGGCCGCGCACGGCTTTGACACTACCATCCGGGTGCCGAGCTGGGACAAGTGCGACACCTGCCACGGCAGCGGCGCCAAACCGGGCACGTCGCCAACCACCTGCACCACTTGTGCCGGCCACGGCCAGGTGCGCATGCAGCAAGGCTTCTTCAGCATCCAGCAAACGTGCCCGAAATGCCATGGCAGCGGCAAGGTCGTCACCGATCCGTGCGCGCCATGCGGCGGCGCCGGACGCATCAAGCGCAACAAGACGCTGGAAGTGAAAATTCCGGTCGGCATCGACAACGGCATGCGGATCCGCTCGTCGGGCAACGGCGAGCCGGGCACCAACGGCGGCCCGCCGGGCGACCTGTATGTGGAAATCCACATCAAGCCGCACGCGGTGTTCCAGCGCGAAGGCGATGACCTGCATTGCGAAATGCCGATCTCGTTCGTCAAGGCGACCTTGGGCGGCGACATCGAAGTGCCGACATTGTCGGGCAAGGTATCGTTTACGATCCCCGAAGGCACGCAGTCGGGCAAGACGTTCCGCCTGAAGGCCAAGGGCATCAAGGGCGTGCGCTCCGGTTACGCGGGCGATTTGTTCTGCCACGTCGCCGTCGAAACCCCGGTCAAGCTGACCGACAAGCAAAAAGACCTGCTGAAGGAATTCGAGCGCCTGACGGTCGAGGGCGGCTCCAAGCACAGTCCGCAAAGCAAGGGCTGGATGGACAAGGTCAAGGATTTTTTCGAATAAGACCCCATTGAACCGCTGAGCAAGGCTAGCGCCCCTCAGCGGTTTTTTTTCGCGAACAGGAATACTAATGACACAAGTAAGAGGCAGTGGTCTCACCACCGACGAATTGTTCGAGCGCAACCGCAACTGGGCGGCGGCAATGGTAGCCAGGGACCCCGAATTTTTCAAGGCGCTGGCCGCACAGCAGTCGCCCGAGTACCTGTGGATCGGCTGCTCCGACAGCCGGGTGCCTGCCAATGAGCTGCTGGGCCTGGCGCCGGGCGAGCTGTTCGTTCACCGCAACATCGCCAACGTGGTGGTCCATTCCGATTTGAATTGCCTGACCGTGCTGCAATTCGCCATCGACGTGCTGAAGGTCAAGCACATCATCGTTTGCGGCCATTACGGCTGTTCCGGCGTGCACGCGGCAATGACCAACCAGCGCGTCGGCCTGGCCGACAACTGGCTGCGCCACGTCCAGGACGTGCACCAGAAGCACGAGAAATACCTTGGCGAAGCGATGCCGGTCAGGGACCGCGCCAACCGCCTGTGCGAGCTGAACGTGACCGAACAGGTCATCAACGTGGCGCAAACGACCGTGGTGCGCGACGCCTGGGAGCGCGGCCAGAAGCTGAGCGTGCACGGCTGGGTGTACGGCTTGCACGACGGCTTGCTGCGCGACCTCGGCATGAGCGTGGGCAGCATCGAGGAACTCGCCCCAAAACTTGAAGTGCGCCTGGCTTCCTACGAGGCCTAAAGCGATGGCCACCGAACTGACGGGCCTGCGCGACATGGTGCGCCAGTTCGTCGACGAGCGCGACTGGGACCAGTTTCACACGCCGAAGAATCTGTCGGCGGCGCTGACGGTGGAAGCGGCCGAACTGCTGGAACACTTCCAGTGGCTGGCGCGCGGCGATGCGGTGGAACTGGGCCCAAACAAGCTGGCGCAGGTGCGTCACGAGATGGCCGACGTGCTGGTGTACTTGATCCGGCTGGCCGACAAGCTCGACGTCGATTTACACGCGGCGGTGCTGGAAAAGATGGTGCTGAATCGCGCCAAATATCCGGCCGACAAGGTGCGCGGGGATGCGCGCAAGTATTCGGAGTATCCAGGCGAGTAGGTGCCGAATGATGCTCGCGAACCCGGTGACCCAGTTTGCCCGATTAGTTGATCATCTTTTTAACGGACGAAGCCAGGCATTGTCGATATTGCCGAAAAATTGGGTCCCCCGCATTCGCGAGGACGACGTGTCAGGGGGCTGTTTAAATCCCGCCCATGCAAATATATTTCATCACCAGATAATCATCCATCCCGTACTTCGAGCCTTCTCGCCCCAGGCCGGACTGCTTGACCCCGCCGAACGGCGCGATCTCGTTCGAGATCAGCCCGGTATTGACGCCCACCATGCCGCTCTCGAGCGCTTCTGCCACCCGCCACACGCGGCCGATGTCGCGCGAATAAAAATACGCCGCCAGGCCGAACTCGGTGTCGTTCGCCATGGCGATCACTTCCGCTTCGGTTTTAAAACGGAACAGCGGCGCCAGCGGGCCGAAGGTTTCTTCGGTCGCCACCAGCATGCTGGCGTCGACGTCGGCCAGAATGGTCGGCTGAAAAAAACTGTGGCCGAGCGCGTGGCGCTTGCCGCCGGCGATCAGGCGCGCGCCTTTCGACAGCGCGTCGGCGATGTGCTGCTCGACCTTGACGACGGCTTTTTCTTCGATCAGCGGTCCTTGCGTGACGCCCGCTTGCTGGCCGTTGCCGACTTTTAGCTTGGCTACCGCGGCGACCAGTTTGTCGGCGAACTGGTCGTAGACGCCGTCCTGCACGTACAGCCGGTTGGCGCACACGCACGTCTGGCCGGCGTTGCGGTATTTGGAGGCGATCGCGCCCTCGACGGCGGCGTCGATGTCGGCGTCGTCGAAGACGATGAACGGCGCGTTGCCGCCCAGTTCGAGCGACAGCTTCTTGATGGTCGGTGCCGACTGCGCCATCAATAGACGGCCGACCTGGGTCGAACCGGTAAAGCTCACCTTGCGCACGATCGGATTGCTGGTCATCTCCAAGCCGATCGACTTCGAGTCGCCGGTGATGACGGAAAACACGCCTTTCGGTACGCCTGCGCGCTCGGCCAGCACCGCCAGCGCGATGGCCGAAAACGGCGTCAGCTCGGCCGGCTTGACGACGATCGGACAGCCGGCGGCCAGCGCCGGGCCGACCTTGCGGGTAATCATCGCGGCAGGAAAATTCCACGGCGTAATCGCCGCGCACACGCCGATCGGCTCGCGCGTGACGACCGTGCGGCGATCAAGCCATGGCGACTGCAAGGTGTCGCCCTCGATCCGCTTGGCCTGTTCGCCGAACCACTCGAAGAACGAGGCGGCGTAGGCCACTTCGCCTTTTGCTTCCGGCAAAGGTTTACCTTGCTCGGCGGTCATGATCAGCGCCAGGTCGTCGGCGTTTTCCAGCATCAGGTCGTTCCACTTGCGCAGGATAAGGCTGCGTTCCTTGGCCGTCGTCTTGCGCCAGGCCGGCCAGGCGGCGTTGGCGGCGTCGATCGCCCGCTTCGTTTCAACCGCGCCCATGTGCGGCACGGTGCCGATCGATTCGCCGGTGGCCGGATTGGTCACCGTGATGGTGGAAGCGTCGTCGGCGTCGCACCACTCGCCGTTGATGTAGGACTGCTGGCGCAGCAGGGAAGGGTCTTTCAGGTTCAGCATATCGCTTCCTCAATCATGGTGAAAATTCATCGCAGAACGTCATAGTAGCCTTTTTTTGCCGTGCCGCGCCGCACCGGCCGGGCTTGGCACGGCGGTTGGTGTTGCCAATGGCGGCCGTAAGCAGGTATTCTTTTAATAACGCGCGGCTCGGACCAGTGCAAAGCTGTACGTTTGATCTCGATCAACAACTGTTTCGCATAAATGTCGCTTTCGATTTATCATGGTCCGAGTGCGACAACAATTGATCAGGTAGACCTCATGCTCCGTCCCATTGTCCTAGTTCCAGCCTGCACCTGCGATATCGGTTCCCACCAGTTTCACACGGTGCAAGCCAAATACGTCGAAGCCGTCGTCAAGGGGGCCGGCTGCGCGCCCCTGATCCTGCCAGCGCTGGGCGCTGAACTCGAACTCGAGACCATGCTCGGCGCCTGCGACGGCATCTTGCTGACCGGCTCGGCCTCCAACGTCCACCCCAGCCATTATGCGCAAGAAGTGCTCGATCCCGCACTGCCGCAGGACCCGGCGCGCGACGCCACCACCATGCCGCTGATTCGCGCCGCGATCCGGCGCGGCATCCCGATCCTGGCGATCTGCCGCGGCTTCCAGGAGATGAACGTCGCTCTCGGCGGCAGCCTGCACCAGGCGCTGCACGGCGTCGAAGGCTTGATGGATCACCGCGAAAACCCCGATCATCCGCTCGATCAGCAGTACGGCATCGCCCACACGGTGACGTTGGTGCCGGGCGGGGTGTTGGCGCGCATCCTCGGCCCGGCGGACATCGGCGTCAATTCGCTGCACGGGCAGGGCGTCAACCTGCTTGCCGGCGGGCTGGCGGTCGAGGCGCGCGCCGCCGACGGCGTCGTCGAGGCGTTCTCGGTGACCGGCTCGCCCGGCTTTACCCTGGCGCTGCAGTGGCATCCCGAATGGGCGCTGGCCGACAACCCGGTGTCGCTGCGGCTGTTCGACGCCTTCGGCCAGGCCTGCCGCTCCTATCTCGCCGCGCGCGGGAGGCCAGCATGAGCGGCATGAGCAGCATGGGCCTGTGCGACCAATGGGCCGCCTTTGGCGTGCCTTAGCTGCCGTGACGTTTCTTTGCTCCCACATCCCTAGCGCTTGCGGCCGCAGCTGCCGCGGCCCGAACCAGACAAATGAGAGAGAACGATGGCTATCCGCGAAAATTTTACCTATACCGACATGGACTTGTGGCTCAATGAAAAACGGGTCACCGAAATCGAATGCCTGATCCCCGACCTGACCGGGGTCGCGCGCGGCAAGATCATGCCGCGCGCGAAATTCACCCAGGAGCGCGGCATGCGCATCCCCGAAGCGGTGCTCGGCATGACCGTCACCGGCAACTACCCGGTCGATGACGGGCCGTACGACCGCGCCATTTCGACCACCGACCGCGACATGATCCTGAAAGCCGACCCGACCACGATCACGATGGTGCCGTGGGCGGTCGACCCCACCGCGCAGGTGATCCACGACTGCTATTTTTCCGACGGCGCCATGGTCGACTTCGCACCGCGCACGGTACTGCGCCGCGTGCTCAAGCTGTACGCCGACAAGGGCTGGAAGCCAGTGGTGGCGCCCGAACTGGAGTTCTACCTGACGGCCAAGAACATCGATCCGGACCTGCCGCTGCGCGCGCCGGTCGGGCGCAGCGGGCGCGCCGAAACCAGCCGCCAGGTCTACAGCATCGACGCGGTCAATGAATTCGATCCGCTGTTCGAGGACATCTACGACTACTGCGAGCTGATGAATCTCGACGTCGACACGCTGATCCACGAGATCGGCGCCGGCCAGATGGAAATCAACTTCCTGCACGGCGACCCGTTGGGCCTGGCCGACAAAGTGTTCTTTTTCAAGCGCACCTTGCGCGAGGCGGCGTTGAAGCACGACATGTACGCCACCTTCATGGCCAAGCCGATGGCGGGCGAACCTGGCTCGGCGATGCACGTGCACCAGAGCGTGGTCGACATCAAGACCGGCCGCAACATCTTCAGCAGCGACGACGGTTCGGCAGCGCCGATCTTCAAGCACTACATCGGCGGGCTGCAGCGCTACATGCCGTCGGCCATGGCGATCGTCGCGCCATACGTCAATTCGTACCGCCGCATCGTGCGCCACACCGCCGCGCCGATCAACATCCAGTGGGGCATCGACAACCGCACGGTGGGCTTCCGGGTGCCCGAATCGGGAGTGCAGGACCGGCGTGTCGAGAACCGCATCATCGGCGCCGACGCCAATCCCTACTTGGCGCTGGCGGTGACGCTGGCCTGCGGTTACCTCGGCATGACCGAGCAGATCGAACCGACCCAAATGATGACGGGCAGCGCCTACGAAATGCCGTTCGAGCTGCCGCAGGGCCTGCCGGAGGCGCTGGCGCTGCTGCGCGGCGAAGACAAGCTGCGCACCGTGCTGGGCGACCGTTTCATCGACGTCTACGCCGCCATCAAGGACCTGGAGCACCAGGAATTCATGACCGTCATCAGCCCGTGGGAACGCGAGCATCTGCTGCTGCACGTGTAACCGAAAAACCGAGAGCACCACCATGGACATTACCAAGCAACTCGACAAGGTTCAGTTCGACACCCAGGCCATCCAGCAACTCGACTCGGCCCATTACCTCCATCCGTTCACCGACCACAATGCGCTGGCCGCGCGTGGCGCGCGCGTGATGGTCAAGGGCGACGGCATCTACCTGTGGGATTCGGACGGCCACAAGATCCTCGACGCCATGTCCGGGCTGTGGTGCGTGAACATCGGCTACGGGCGTACCAGCATGGCCGATGCGGTCTACAAGCAGATGCAAACGCTGCCGTTCTATAACAGCTTTTTCAACACCACCAACTTGCCGGCGGTGCAGCTGGCCGCGTTGCTGGTCGACGTCTCGCCGCCGCAGTTCAACCACGTCTTCTTCACCGGTTCCGGCTCGGAGGCGAACGACACCATCGTGCGGATGGTGCGGCGTTACTGGGAGCTGATGGGCCAGAGCGAGCGCCACGTCATCATCAGCCGCCACAACGCCTACCACGGCAGCACCATCGCCGGCGTCTCGCTGGGCGGCATGGCCGGCATGCACGCCCAGGGTGGCCCGATGGTGCCCGGCATCGTCCACATCGGCCAGCCGAGCTATCTCGAGGGCGGCAGCGGCATGACGCCTGACGAATTCGGCCTGGTCGCGGCCGGCTGGCTGGAAGAGCGCATCCGCGAACTCGGTCCCGACAACGTCGCCGCCTTCATCGGCGAGCCGGTACAGGGCGCCGGCGGCGTGATCATCCCGCCGCCGACCTATTGGCCCGAAATACAGCGCATCTGCGACAAGTACGGCATCTTGCTGATTGCCGACGAAGTAATCTGCGGCTTCGGCCGGCTCGGCGCCTGGTTCGGCTCAACCCTGTTGGGCATCAAGCCGGACCTGATCGCGTTCGCCAAGGGCGTCACCTCCGGCTACATTCCGCTCGGCGGCGTGCTGGTGGGCGACCGCGTGGCCGCCGTGCTGACGGAAAAGGGCGGCGACTTCAATCACGGGTTTACCTATTCCGGCCATCCGGTCGCTTGCGCCGCCGCGCTCGAGAATATCCGCATCCTGCGCGATGAACAACTGGTGGAAAAGGTGGCGCAGGATACCGGGCCGTACCTCAAGCAGAAGTTTACCGCCCTGGCTGACCATCCGCTGGTTGGCCACGCCGACAGCTGCGGCTTCGTCGCCGGCCTGAACCTGGTGCGCCGGAAGGGCGCGACCGTGCACGGCAACGAGGTGTTCGACGGCGACCTGGGGGTGGGCATGATCTGCCGCGGCTACATGTTCGAGCGCGGCATCATCATGCGCGCGGTGGGCGACCGGATGATCATCGCGCCGCCTCTGGTGACGACGCGCGAACAGATCGACGAAATGACAGGCAAGATCGGCGCGGCGCTGGACGACACGCTGGCGGAGCTGCGCCGGCGCGGGATTGCGGCTTAAGTTTCAGTGCCGGCCGCAGTTGCGGGCCATATTTGCCAAAAAGCAAATTTTGGCCGAATGTCTGTTACATTGCGGCTACTTAGCCCCGCAGCCGAATGATGAACCGCAGCCCCTTGACGATACTGGTAGTAGAAGACCATCCGACGATCGCACGCCAGATCGTGGATTTTTTGGACGGACTGAAGTGGCAGACCGACCATGCCGCCAGCGGCGCGCTCGCCATCGATCTGGCCACGCGCAACGCCTACGATGTCGTTCTGCTCGACCTGAATCTTCCCGACATGGACGGCCTCGATGTCTGCCGTGCGATCAAGGCGCGTGCACCGCGCAATGTGCCGGTGTTGATGCTCACTGCGCGCGATGCTTTCGAAGACAAGGCACGCGGCTTTCACGACGGCGCGGACGATTACCTGACCAAGCCGTTCGACCTGCGCGAGCTTGCCCTGCGTTGTGAAGCGCTGGCGCGACGCGGACAACTGCACGTCAGCCAGGAAATGCAGCTTGGCCCGCTGACGCTTTTGCTGCGCGAAAAGCGCACGCTCTACAACGGCGTACCGGTGCCGCTGACGCTGGCCGGTTTCAGGATCCTGCTCAAGATGTGCACCGTGTACCCGCACGCGCTATCCCGGTCCGCGCTGATGCACGAGTTGTGGGGTGCTAATCCGCCGGACAGCGACGCCCTCAAATCGCACATCTATGCGTTGCGCAAGCAACTGGAGCTGGCCAGCGCCCAAAAGTTGATCGTGACCATTCCCCAGCTCGGCTATCGGCTGGAACTGGGTGAGATCAACCGTGGCTAGGTCGATCCGGCATGGCCTGTTTGCCGCACTGGCCGGTTTCACCGTACTGATTTGCGTTTGCTATACCGGGCTGGCGTTGGTCATTTCCTACGTCACCGAAGACATGCTGATCGATCGCTTGCTGAAACGCGAAGCGGCGGCCATGACGGCGCATTTCCGCCTGCACGGCGACATCAGGCCGGCTGCCGATGAGATCATCCGTGCTTACCGCAGCGTCGAGGCGCTGCCGCCAATCGTGCGCGAACAGGTCGTCGCGGGCCGCGGACGTGCTGAAATCTTCACCGACACCGGCCAGCACTATCACCTGCGCTCGCTCGACCTGCCCGCACAGTCCGGTCCGCAACGTATTTACCTGCTGGCCGATGTCCGTCCGCTGCTGGTTGTGACGAAACTGTTCCAGGACGTCGGCGGCGTGCTGATCGCAGTTGCGCTGGGGTTGATCGCCCTGGCGCTGTTGCTGGCCTACCTGCTGTCGAAGCGGCTGGTTTCTCCGCTCCAGGTGCTGGCCAATGAAGTACGCGGTCTGTCGCAGAAAAGTACGATCGAATTGAGCGCCCGGCACCGCCCGGACGAAATCGGCTACCTGGCGAAAAAGCTCGGTACCACGATAGCCGAACTGCACTCTTCGCTGAACCGGGAGCATGCATTCACGCGTGACGTCAGCCATGAGTTGCGAACGCCGCTCACGGTCATGAACAATATCGTCGCACTGGCGCAAGCGCGTGCGCTGGACACCGACGACGTGGCGCAGCTGCAGGCCGGTCTGGATGAAATTGGTACTACCATCGATGTGCTGTTCGCCCTGGCGCGTGCCGAGCACATCGCACAGGAGACGTTCGATCTGCGCGGCTGTATCGAGGAAAGCCTGTTACGCCTGCTCGACAATGGCGACTGGGAAGGCGAACGCCTGGCGCTTGACCTGCCGGATCGGCTGGAGGTACTGGGAAACCGGCATTTGTCCATGCTGATCATCAATAACTGCGTGGGCAATGCCCTGTTCCATGGTGGGGCCAATTCACGCCTGCTACTGTCGTTCGCCGACGGCGTGCTTAGCCTGTGCAACACGGTCGATCCTGCCCGGACCGGCAGGATGCAGGGGTTTCTGCACGGCCAGCATCTGCTTCGGCGCATCGCCGAGACAATGCGCTGGAAAATCGGGTTTCATGCCGGCGCGACGGCGTATCGCGTCGAGATCGTGCCAATCCGCGCGCACTGAGATCAGCCGGAATTCACCCGCGTTTCACCGCCGGCTCGCCATCCTGTGTGCTCGTCCATTTTTTTGACTGCACGCAATGAAACTGCTGATCAGCTTCCTCATCCTCGCATGGGCATCCATGCCGGCATATGCGCAGGTCAAATCGCTGCGCGCTGTCGACGACCTTACTTCATGATCAACACTGTACAACTGCGCATGCCACGCCTGTGCCTCGCCTTGGCTTGTTTTCTGCTGAACACGCTCGTGTGCAGCGCTCACGCCAGCAACACCGGTCTGCCTTTGCAGTCTGTTTTCGAGCAAGCCTTGCCGCGTGCAGGACTTGCCGGTGCGCTCTGGAGTACGGTCGGCCCTGGTGGCGTCACCGCCACGGCAGCGGCGGGCCTGAAGAACGTCGCCACCGGCGAGCGCATGGCGGTAGACACCAGGGTGCATGTCGGATCGGTCGCCAAAACCTTGCTTGCGCTTGGCGTGTTGCGTCTCGTCACGGATAGCAAGTTGACGCTGGATACGCCAGTGGCCGCATTGCTGCCGGGCCTGGCATTCACCAATCCATGGCGTGGCGGCGATCCGGTGCGCGTACGCCATCTGCTGGCCCACACGTCAGGACTCGATAACATCCGTTTTTGGCAGATGTTCAGCCTGGAGCCGCGCCCGGATACGCCCCTGGCCGCTGGCTTTGCCGGCGATGCTTCGCTGTTGACGGTGCATGCGCGGCCAAGCAGTCGCTATGCGTATTCGAACATGAACTACGCGTTACTGGGCATGGTCATCGAGGCTGTCAGCGGCGAGCGCTACGAACGCTACCTGGATACCAAACTGCTGCGCCCGCTTGGCATGGCCGACAGCACGTTCGAGTTCGTCACGCAAGAAGGGCCGTTCGCCGACAAGCGCCTGGCCATGGGCCATTTTGAGCAAGGCGCGCCGCAGGCTGCCGTACCCATCTATTTGCGACCAGCCGGACAGTTCACGACGACGGCCGCCGACATGGCCCGCCTTGCGGTGATGCTGATGGGCGACGGCGCTGGCCTGGTGCGCGCCGACCTGATGCAACAGCTCGATCGCCCGGCCGGCACCGATGCGGCGTTGGCCGGTTTGACGGCCGGCCACGGTCTGGCGTTGGCAGTGCGCGACCGCCACGGTGCGATCGGTGCGTGCCACCCCGGCGGAACAGTCGGTTACGTGGCGATGTTATGCGTCTACCGACCGCAAAACAAGGCTTTTTTCATCGCCTTCAATGCCGACAGCGAAGGCGCCGACTATGAGCAATTCTACAAGCGCCTGATCGCTGACCTGGCGCTGTCACCGCAGGGCGTGCGGGCCAAGCCGGCCAACGTGGAAACGCCGCCCGTGGCGCCAATGGCAGACTGGCCGGGCTGGTATGTGCCGATGTCGTTCACCGTCTCGAGCCTCGCATGGACGGACGTCGTCTTTAATTTTCGGCGGCTCGACTGGGATGGCACACTGCTGCACCTGATTCCTTTTCAAGGCGCGTCCAAGGCGCTTTCCCCGGCTGGCGGATTGCTGTTTCAGACCAGCGACCGTATTGCGCCATCCCACGTGCTGATGCGCTCAGACGATGGCCGGCGCTTCATGAACGACGGTCTGCGCACCTACGAACAAGTGCCGTGGGGCCGCATGCTGTGGCTATGGGGAACCCTGGCGGCCGGCCTGGCTGGACTGGCGTATGTGCTGGTATGGGGACTATGGTGCTGCGTCATCCGTCGCCGGTCCGCAGCATCAACAACAGCAACAGCAACAACAGCGCCTGTGCTGACGATACCACTGGCGTCTATCCTTGCTCTGCTGCTGCCCGTGCCCTTTTTTTACACGCAGTCCTTTCTTCAACTGGGCGATCGCACGGCAGCGAGTTTGCTGCTGGCGGCAGCGACAGGCTTGCTGCCGTTTGCCATGGCCTGGGGGCTGTGGCGAGCACGACAGCGAGGACACACCAGCGATCGCATCGCCTTGGCCGCCGTACTGCAGTTGCTGGCCGTCCTGGCAGCGTGGGGCCTGGTGCCGTTTCGGCTATGGCAATAGCACCTGGTCGGACGACACGATCCGCACATCGTGCATCTGGTTCAAATAAGCGTCGAGATATCCTTTGTGCGAGGCGCCGACGATGACCAGCGTGCGGCGGCCCGGCAGGTTGCCGATGGTTTCCCGGATGTTCGACGCCATGCGCAGGTTGCGCGTCTCCCAATAGGCGACATAGCCGCGGCCAAATTGTTGCGGGGAGCCTTCTTCGAGGGCCGCGCCGAAGTCGCTGTCGTAGACGAGCCTGGCCTGTGACGGCACGTTGAGGGCGCGATACAGCGCCATGACGCCTTCCGCATCGGCAAGACGGGGTTGCAGCTGCGCGTCTACCTGTTTGCGCTTGGCGGTGGCGGGATTGTCCCAGGCTTGTTGAATGGCGTCACCGGACGCTTTGCGCGCCGTGTCGGACGCATCCGGCGTATCTGCCGTATGGTCGTCCATGCCGTAGACGCGCTCGAGCCCCAGCGCCGCCGCCAGTGGCGCGGCGATCGACGCGTCTTCACTGCGCTCGCTGCGCAACTTGTCGAGCGTTGCGACAAGGGTGGCATCGAGGCCGTCGCCGGCATGCCGCTCCGTGTCGGGCAGGCGCAGCCACTGCACCAGCGCCGAGATCCGTTCGCCGCCGGCGAGGAACACGCTAGCGAGGTGGCGCCGCTGGGATGGCGTCGGGGCGGCGGGCCAGCTGGCGAGCAGCCGGTCGATTTCAAAGGTCGCGGCCGACACGTCGAGGCCGGTGGCGACACGCGCCGGCGCCGGATCCCAGCAATACGTCCGCACCGTCTCCTTGTAGCGATGCGGGTACTGGCGCATGAAGGCGCACTGCGGACCGGACAGCTTCTCGATGACGATGATCCCGGGCTTCCAGGCAAGCAGGCGCTGGTTCAGGATTCGCAGGCCGGCGCTTTGGAAGGTAGCCGGCAGCTGCGCCAGGTGGGCCGTACCGAGGACCAGCACCTCGTTCGGCAAGCCCTTCGCCGGTCCCTTCAGTTTGCCGGGGTCGAAGATTGCCGCACTTTGCTGGGCGCTTGCGCTTGCGGCGCACAGCATGGCGGCCATGGCCAGGCCAGTTACTCGTTGCAGCATTTGATTGTTTCCTCTCATGATGGGTCGACGAGCACGCCAGTGGACGTGGTTCGGCGTAGAAAGGCTACTGTAGGCGTATGCGGCAGTTCACGATGGGAGCGTGCGACAGGATGCGTGTTTGGTGGAATGAAACGCTGTTGGCATTGCCGTGATGAAAAGCTCAGGCCGCCTGTTCGTGGCAAACCATGTTGTCCGGCGCTTTTGCGAGCGCCGCTCAGGCTTTGGCGCCGACGGCGCCGTGCTGACGCGGCTGGGGGCGGTTCTTCATGACCTGCGGCAGCAGCGATCCGAGCACCATGCCGGCGAACGCGGCGATCAGTCCGGCCAGCTGGCCAGGGAATATTGTGCCCAGGTTCGTCAACTGCGGAAAAAACAGCAGCCAGGTGCCAATGCCGGCTGCCAGCGACAGCACCGCGCCCTGGGTGCTGGCGCGCTGCCAGTACAGGCCCAGCACCAGCGGCACGAAGGCGCCGACCAGCGTGACCTGATAGGCCGACGACACCAGTTCGTAGATCGGGGTGCCTTTCATGGCGATTGCGTAGCTCAGCACCAGGGCGGCGAACACCACGATTGAGCAGCGCATCGCGAACAGCCGCTGGCGGTCGTTCATGCCCGGGCGCAGGTGCTCGAGAATGTTTTCGACGAAGCTCGTCGATGGCGCCAGCAAGGTCGCCGACGTGGTGCTCTTGATGGCCGAGAGCAGCGCGCCGAAGAACAGGATCTGCATCGCCAGCGGCATCTTGGTCAGGACAAAAGTAGGCAGTAAGCGCTGATAGTCGTTTTTGGCGAGGTCGAGCGCGTTCTGGCCCATGACGATGACGGCGCAGGCGACGATAAACATCGGCACGAAGGCGAACAGGATGTAGCTGACGCCGCCGATGATGGCGCCGGCCCGCGCGGTGGGCGCGTTCTTGGCCGACATCACGCGCTGGTAGATATCCTGCTGCGGGATGCTGCCGAACATAATGGTGACCGCGGCGCCGATAAAAAAAGCGATATCGGTAAAGGTCGGCGGCGGCAAAAATTTCCACAAGTCGGCCTGGCCCGCCATTGCCATCACCGGGGCTACCCCGCCGGCCAGGTCGGCGCTAAACCAGGCGATGACGGACAGGCCGATCACCAGCACGATCATCTGGATGAAATCGGTGATCGCCACCGCCAGAAAACCGCCGGCGACGACGTAGACCAGCACCGCCAGGGTGCCGACGATCATGCCGGCCGTTTCCGACATGGCGCCGTCGGTGAGCACCGAGAACACCAGGCCGAGGGCAGTGATCTGCGCCGCGACCCAGCCGAGGTAGGACAGGATAATCGCCGTCGAGCAAAAGATCTCGACACCTTTGCCGTAGCGCTCGCGGTAATAGTCGCCGATCGTCATGAGGTTGAGCCGGTACAACTTGGCGGCGAAAAATACGCCGACCAGGATCAGGCAGGTGCCGGCGCCGAACGGGTCTTCCACCACCGCGTTCAGACCGCCTTGCAAGAATTTGGCGGGAATGCCCATCACCGTCTCGGCGCCGAACCAGGTGGCAAAGGTGGTGGTGACGACCATGATCAAGGGCAGGCTGCGGCCGGCCACCGCGAAGTCGCTGGTGTTCTTGATGCGGGTACCGGCCCAGACGCCGAGGGCGAGGGTCGCGACCAGATACAGGACAACAGACGTAATCAGTATGGTATTCATGGTTTCCTGCGCGCTCGTCGGGGAGATGTTCAACCCGGAAAATCCGCCGATTATAGCGGTAGAACGCCGCTGTGGCGATATTGTCATGTTTCAGCGGCTTGTGGGTTTGGGGGCAATCTTGCGTCGGCTTCGCCGCCTTGCCCGCTTGAATTTGCAAATTTTGGGACGGGGCTATAATTTTTACTCCACGATGCGCGCAATCAGACGCTGATGCATCGATGGCAGCGCCTGGCCGAACACCTCAGTCCGCTGATCGGCGAGACCGGATTTTGCGCGCTGTAGGGGCGGGCGATTCGGCTGGTGGTTCCTCTCTTCGACTGGCTGCGGGCAGCCCAGCCGGGCAACAGCGCCGCGCAGTCGTTCACCGCGCTCACCGGCATCTACAACACCGTTCACAGCGTGGCCGACGTGCCGGCGTTTGTCCAGCAACCTGGCACCAGTTGCCATGTATGTCAAAAAAGGCACCTCGCGCCTGCGCATCACCGACGCCGGCCTCGAGATCGATGCCAGCCTTGCCAGGGTCGATGGCCTGCTGAGCGGCCATCCGTCACCTGCGATGTCCAGATAAAAGACAAACGATGAAAACGCCACTGGATCCACAGCAGGGCTCGATGCAGCGTTCTCTCGCCGACAGGGAACTCGGCGGCGACGACGTGCTCCGGCGCCTGCCAGGCCGACGACCGCGCCCGCTTCGACTATTATTTCGTCGCGTTTGTCGCTGCTGGCGGCAAACGCGACGAAGGACAATGACCAATAACGAGGAATCGGCACAAGCGGGCGGAGTAGAATAAGTTCATTCTCGCTGCGACGGCGAAGTTTTTTAGGAGATGAAGATGGCAGCAACCCAGTGGCATGAACGCGCATCGGCGCTCGAAATCGACGGCCGCGCCTTCATCAACGGCCAGCGCACCTGGGCGGCCTCGGAACAGACTTTCGACGACCACTCGCCGATCGACGGCCGACTGCTGGCGAAGGTGGCGCGTGGCGGCGTGGCCGACATCGACGCTGCCGTGGCGGCGGCGCGCGCCGCTTTCGAAGACCGGCGCTGGGCCGGCAAATCGCCGGCCGCACGCAAGCGCACGCTCATCAAATTTGCCGACCTGATCCTGAAAAACACGGCCGAGCTGGCGCTGCTCGAAACGCTCGACATGGGCAAGCCGATCAAGTACAGCCAGAGCGTCGACGTGGCGTCGTGCGCCAACTGCATCCGCTGGTACGGCGAGGCGATCGACAAAATCTACGACGAGATCGCGCCAACCGGCGACGCCAGCCTGGCGTTGATTACGCGCGAACCGGTCGGCGTGGTGGGCGCCATCGTGCCGTGGAATTACCCGTTGATCATGACGGCCTGGAAGATCGCCCCGGCCCTGGCCGCCGGCAACAGCGTGGTTCTGAAACCGTCTGAAAAATCGCCGCTATCGGCGCTCAAGCTGGCCGAGATCGCGCTCGAGGCAGGCATTCCCGCCGGCGTGTTCAACGTCGTGCCCGGTTTCGGCATCGACGCCGGCGCCGCGCTGGCGCTGCACATGGACGTCGACTGCATCGCCTTTACCGGCTCGACCCCGGTCGGCAAAAAAATCATGCAGATGGCCGGCCAGTCGAACCTGAAGCGCGCCTGGACCGAGCTGGGCGGCAAGTCTGCCAACATCGTCTGCGCCGACTGCCCGGACCTGGATGCGGCGGTGAGCGCGGCGATCGGCTCGATCTATTTCAACCAGGGCGAAAGCTGCAATGCGCCGTCGCGCCTGTTTGTCGAAGAATCGATCAGGGAGCAATTTCTCGACAAGGCGCTGGCGATGATGCCGCGCTTCCAGCCGGGCGATCCGCTCGACGAAGCGACCGTGATGGGCGCCATTGTCGACGCCACGCAAATGAAAACGGTGATGGGCTACATCGCGGCCGGCAAGGCGGCCGGCGCCAGGCTGGTGGCGGGTGGTGAGGCGGCCAGGCTCGACAGCGGCGGCTTCTACATCGCGCCGACGCTGTTCGACGGCGTCGACGGTTCGATGAGCATCGCCAACGAAGAAATTTTCGGGCCGGTGCTGTCGGTCCTCAGCTTCACCGATATCAAGGACGCGATTCGCCAGGCCAATTCGACGCCGTACGGCCTGCAGGCGGCGGTATGGACGCGCGATTTGACGAAGGCGATCCAGACCGCGCGGGCGCTGCGCGCCGGCACCGTCCACGTCAACCAGTACGACAGCGACGACATGACGGTGCCGTTCGGCGGCGTCAAGCAGTCCGGCAACGGCCGCGACAAGTCGCTGCACGCGATCGACAAGTACACCGAGCTGAAGACGACCTGGATCCAGATCGGGTAGCCGGGAACACCGGGAACCCCGGCACACCAAAACCACGTCATCCTCGCGAATGCGGGGACCCATGCTGAGCATGCTTGACAGACATGGCGCGCTCACTATGGCTCTGGGTACGCGCGAGGATGACGGTCTTTCGGTTGGCTTGATATATTGCCGCCCATACGGCGCGTACGATCGACATAGCCGAATCATGTGCGACTTCAGTCAGGCTTCGGCGCGCTTGGTGAATCAACGCGGATCGCGGTCGCGGCGCAAGCCGGCTGCTGTCCAAGTGCCGCCCTATTCGATTGTTGCAGGGTCGTGGCGAACGAGCTCGTATTGCGCACCAACGCCCAGTTTCGACTCCATCGCGCGTCCGGCGCGGCCGGTTTTGGCCACGCGCGGCTGTCGCGCCAGGCCCGCAATTGTTCGCGTATGGCCGAATCCGGCCACAGCGCGATGAAAATGCGGGCGAAGTCGTCAGCGTGGGTCATGGCGGAACCCCCTCGTTCAGCCTTAGAAGCAGTGCTCCAGTGCCGGGAAGCTGCGGTCGGTGACGGCATTCACGTACGCGGTCACGGCGCCCTCGATGGTCGTCACTTCGCCATCCATGAAATTTTTGACGAAGCGCGCCTTGCGGCCCGGGAACACGCCCAGCATGTCGTGCATCACCAGCACCTGGCCGGAGCAATCGGGACCTGCGCCGATGCCGATCGTCGGCATCGTCAGCGAATCGGTGGTTTCCTTGCCGAGGGCGGCCGGAATCGCCTCCAACACCAGCAGCGAGGCGCCGGCTTGCTGCAGCAGCAGCGCGTCGGCCTTGAGCTGCTCGGCGCTTTCGAGCGTCTTGCCCTGCACCTTGTAGCCGCCCAGCTGGTGTACCGACTGCGGCGTCAGGCCGAGGTGGGCGCACACCGGCACCGCGCGCTCGGTGAGGAATTTGACGGTGTCGGCCAGCCAGGCGCCGCCTTCGAGCTTGACCATGTGGGCGCCCGCCTGCATCAGCTTGACGGCGTTGTCGAACGCCGCCTCGCGGGTAGCGTAGGCGCCGAACGGCAGGTCGGCGACGATCATCGCGCTTTTGCTGCCGCGCGCTACCGCGGCGGTGTGGTACGCCACTTCCGCTACCGTGACGGGCAAGGTCGACTGGTGGCCGTTGCAGACCATGCCGAGCGAATCGCCGATCAGCAGGATGTGAACGCCGCAGCGGTCCATCAGCGACGCGAAGCTGGCGTCGTAGCAGGTCAGCATGACGATCGGGTTGCCTGCCGCGCGCATGGCGTTCAGCGCCGGGATCGTCACCGCTTTCGGCGCCACCTGCTTGGCCGGCGCGGCCACTTCCGTGCTGGCGCCGGTCATCTCTTTACCCTGCAAATAAGAACTCATTGGTTGTCCTGAAAGTTGAAAATAGAGCGCAACGTTAGTGTAATGCGAGTCAGTCAATCTTGCTGATTGCCTGGCCGGCCACGGCGCTCAACAACCGGTGCGCCGGGCCGCGGCCGGGCACCTCGATGCCGGGCGCGATTTCGAGCAGCGGCGCCAGCACGAAGGCGCGCTCGTGCATGCGCGGGTGCGGCACGCGCAGCGCCGGTAAATCGATCAGTTCGTCGCCGTACAGCAGGATGTCGAGGTCGAGCGTGCGCGGCGCGTTGCGGTACGGCCGTTCGCGCCCGTGCGCAAGTTCAATGGCGTGCAGCGCGGCCAACAGGTCGCTGGCAGCCAGTTGCGTGTCGATGCAGGCCACGGCGTTGACGTAATCGTCGCCCGACGATTCGAGCGGCGCGCTGCGGTAGTGAGATGAGCGCAGCAGCAGCGTCGTTGCCGGCAGCGCGGCAAGGCGCGCCAGCGCATCGTCGACGTTGGCCCGGGCGTCGCCCAGGTTGGCGCCGATGCCGATGTAGGCGATTGTTGTTCGCTTCCTATTCACGCGTCACTCGTCGCTCGTGGTTCCGCTCACGGCCGCGCCATCGATGTCGCCCTTGCGCGCGGCGCGGCGCGGGGCGCGCTTGCGTTTTGCCGCAGCCGGGGCAACCCGCTCGCTGGTGAGCAGGTCTTCGCGCTCACTGGCGTCGGCGTCATAGAACGCGGTCCACCATTCGCCCAGCTCCATGTCGATTTCGCCGGACTCGCAGCGCAGCAGCAGGAAGTCGTAGCCGGCGCGAAAGCGCACGTGCTCGAGCAGCTTGTACGGCGCCTTGCCGCTGCGCCGCTCGAAGCGCGGCTGCATCGACCAGATGTCGCGCATGTCGGAAGCGATCTTGCGCTGCAGCGCCAGCTGTTCGGTCTGCGAATCGAGCACGTCGTCGGCGGCCAGGTGCAGCGCCGGGATGGGCGATTCGCCGGCGGCGCGGTAGGCAGTCCATTTTTCCACCACCTGGTGCCACAGCAGCGAGGCAAACAGGAAGCCGGGGGAGACGCCCTTGCCGGCCCTGACCCGCTCGTCCGTCGACCCCAAAGCCAGGGTCACGAACTTCATGCCGATCGGCTGCTCGAGCACGACGTCGAGCAGCGGCAGCAGGCCGTGGTGCAGGCCTTCCTTGCGCAGTTGCTGCAGGCAGGCCAGCGCATGGCCGCTCATGAGCAGCTTGAGCATCTCGTCGAATACGCGGGCGGCCGGCACGTTGTCGATCAGCGGCGCCATCACCGCGATCGGCGCGCGCGTTGTCGGCTCGATGGTAAATTGCAGCCGCGCCGCGAAGCGCACCACGCGCAGCATGCGCACCGGGTCTTCGCGGTAGCGCGCTTCGGGCTGGCCGATGATGCGCAATGTCTTGTCGCGGATGTCGGCGATGCCGCCGTGGTAGTCGAGCACCATCTGGGTGGCCGGGTCGTAGTACATGGCGTTGATGGTGAAGTCGCGCCGCATCGCGTCTTCGTGCTGCGGCCCGAAGCTGTTGTCGCGCAGGACGCGCCCGTGTTCATCCTTGGGCGCGTTGGCTTCGCCGGCGCCGCGAAACGTGGTCACCTCGAGCAGGTCCTGGCCGAACATCACGTGGACGATCTGGAAGCGCCGGCCGATGATGAAGGCGCGCCGGAACAGCCGCTTGACCTGATCGGGCGTGGCGTCGGTGGCGATGTCGAAGTCTTTCGGCTTGACCCCCAGCAGCAGGTCGCGCACCGCGCCGCCGACCACAAAAGCCTTGAAGCCGGCTTCCTGCAGCGAGGACGTGACGCGGATCGCGTTCGACGACACCAGTTTCGGATCGATGCCGTGTTCGGCCGGCCCGAGGACGATCGGTTCGGCCGGGTCGCGCGCTGGCTTGTCTTTGACGCCGAGGATCTTGCGGATGAATTTTTTAATCATTGAATAGATAAAGTGAGGGCCAGCCAAAGTTCGTAGCGTGGGTTGCCAGCGTGGCATCGGGATTGGTTGCAACAGGGTGGGTGACGACGGACAGCAGGGGAATATCGTTGTGCGAATCGCTGTAGAAATGGCTGCTCTCGAACGCGGCGAGCGGCTTGCCGATTTTTTCCAGCCAGGCGTGGGTGTGGGTGACCTTGCCGGCGCCGGACGTGGGGATGCCGAGCAGCTTGCCGGTCAGGTTACCGTGCGCGTCTTCCTCGGGCATGGCGGCGATCAGGTGCTCCACGCCCAGCGCGGCGGCAATCGGCGCGGTGACGAAGCGGTTGGTGGCGGTGATGATCACCACCAGGTCGCCGCTATCGGCATGCTGTTGCAGCAACGCGCGCGCGGCCGGCAAAATCGACGGCTCGATCACCTCAAGCATGAACTGGCAGTGCATCGCATCGAGCTGGGGCCGTGTAAAACGCGCCAGCGTGCCGAGCGCGAACTCGAGGTATTCGACCGGGTCGAGCGTGCCGGCCTGGTACTGGGCAAAAAAATCGTCGTTGGCGCGCTTGAAGGCTTTCGGCTCGACGGCGCCGGTGCGCACCAGGAACTGGCCCCACTCGTAGTCGGAGTCGAGCGGCAGCAGCGTGTGGTCGAGGTCAAACAGGGCCAGTTTGTTCATGGTGTGCGGTTCATGGTTTAAGTTCGCCTTCGACCTTGGCCTGCTGCAGCAGGTCGCGTAGCAGCGGCAAGGTCACCGGGCGCTGGGTTTCGAGGGAATACTGATCGAGTGCGTCCAGCATCGTCGACAGGGAGCGCATGTCGCGCCGAAAATGGGACAGCAGGTAGGGTAACACGCTGGCCGACAGCGTCAAACCGCGGGCGTCGGCCGCATGCGTCAGGGCGGCGATCTTCTCGTCGTCGGACAGGCCGTGGATCTGGTACACCAGGCCCCAGCCCATGCGCGTGCGCAGGTCTTCGCGCACCGGCAGCACCGCGGGCGGCACCGGGCCGGTCGACACCATGTAGGCGCCATGCTCGCGGATCTGGTTGAACAGCGCGAACGCCTCGATCTGGGCCTCGGGCGATAGCTGCCCGCAGTCGTCGAGCAGGTACAGGCTGACGTCGGGCGAATAGGTGAAGGCGCCCTCCAACGCGCAGGCGCCAATGTAGCGCGAAGCGGGGGTGGCGGCCAGCGCGTGCAGCAGGTGGGTTTTGCCGGCGGCGGTCTCGCCCCACAGGTAGGCGAAGTGTTCGCGCGAGCTGCGAGAGGCGAACTGATGCATCAGATGCGCCAGTTCGGCGTTCTGTCCGACCTCGAAGCTGTCGAGGCTTTGCGCCTGGTCTGCGCCCAAATCGAGCACCAGCTGTTTCATGGCGATCGTTTCAAAGGGTTAGTCTCATACAAGTTTGCTGGCATGTGCTGTGTGTACATCAGGCATTATAGAAGCTGCTGCGCAGATAGTGGTGGCGCAAGTGGCGAAACGCCACCATCAACACGGCCGAGGCGGGCAGCGCGAGCAGCACGCCGACGAAGCCGAACAGCTGACCGAAGGCGAGCAGGGCAAAGATGACGGCCAGCGGATTCAAGCCGATGCGCTCGCCCACCAGGCGCGGCGTCAGGAAAAAGCCCTCGATGAGCTGGCCGGCGCCATAGATCACGGCCACCGCGACCAGGCCGCTCCAGTCGGCGAACTGCAGCACCGCGGCGACCAGGGCCAAAATCAACCCGATCCCGAAGCCGAGGTAGGGGATGAACACCAGCAGGCCGGTAAGGATGCCGACCGGTAGCGCGACGTCGAAGCCGGCGATCGTCAGGCCGACCGAGTAATACGCCGCCAGCACCAGCATGACCAGCAATTGGCCGCGCAGGTACTGGGCCAGCAGGATGTTGACTTCCTGCGCCATGGCGAGGGTCTGCGCCACCCAGCGGCGCGGCACGGCGCCGCTGATCCGGTCGAGCATCTTGTGCCAGTCGAGCAGCAAGTAAAACAGCGCTACGGGAATCAGGATCAAGGTCACGATCCAGCCGAGCACGCGGGTGCCGCCGATGCGCGCCGACGACAGCAGGGTGGTCCAAAGCTGGTCGACGTCGCCGCTGGCGAACTGCTGGGTCAGCAGGCCGCGAAGGCCGGTGCCGTCGAGCTTGACCTTGATGCCGATGGCCGCCAGCCGCGGCGACAGCTGCTGGTCGAGGCGGACCAGGAAAGCGGGAATGTGTTCGAGCAGCAGCGGGATTTCGATTTCCAGCACCGGGATGACGATCAGCGCCAGTGCGCTGACGGCCGACAGGAACACCAGCATCACCAGCACCACCGCCAGCGCGCGCGGTACCAGGAGCCGGCCGATGCGGCGCTGGGCGAGGTAATCGACGCCGCCGTTGAGTGCGTAGGCGAGGATGGCGGCGGCGATGAACGGGGTCAGTACCGGTCCCAGCGCATACAACAGCACCACGAACGCGAGCCATACACCCAGCCAAAACCCCGTTTGCTTCTGTTCCGGCGTGAAAGAAAATGGCATGTATTGGTGGTCTGTTTTGGTTAATTGTGTGGTGGACGGGCCGTTTTGATAAAATAGCGAATTGACCTTTGCGATCGCCTCGCGCGTGCAATTGTTCTGCCGCCTTCTATTTTACCGCCTTCGCTGCCAAAACCACCATGAGCCAACCTTCAAATGTTTCACTTTCCTACCGCGATGCCGGTGTCGATATCGATGCGGGCGATGCCCTGGTGGAGGCGATCAAGCCGCTGGCCAAACGCACCATGCGCGAAGGCGTGTTGAAAGGGATCGGCGGTTTCGGCGCCCTGTTCGAGATCAGTAAAAAATTCAAGGAGCCGGTGCTGGTGTCGGGTACCGACGGCGTCGGCACCAAGCTTAAACTCGCGTTCGAACTGAACCGGCACGACACGGTCGGCATCGACCTGGTCGCCATGAGCGTCAACGACATCCTGGTGCAGGGCGCCGAGCCGCTGTTCTTCCTCGACTATTTTGCCTGCGGCAAGCTCGACGTGCCGACCGCCACCGCTGTCATAGGCGGCATCGCCAAAGGCTGCGAGCAGGCCGGTTGCGCCCTGATCGGCGGCGAAACGGCCGAAATGCCGAGCATGTACCCGGCCGGCGAATACGATCTTGCCGGGTTTGCCGTCGGCGCGGTGGAAAAGTCGAAGATCATCGACGGCACCCGGATTGCCGCCGGCGACGTCGTGCTCGGCCTGGCTTCGTCAGGCGTGCACTCGAACGGTTATTCGCTGGTGCGCAAGATCATCGAAGTGGCCAAGCCCGACCTCGACGGCGACTTCCACGGCCGCAAACTGGCCGACGTGCTGATGGAGCCGACCCGCATCTACGTCAAGCCGCTGCTGGCGCTGATGGAGACGATCGACGTCAAGGGCATGGTCCACATCACCGGCGGCGGCCTGGTCGAGAACATCCCGCGCGTGCTGCAGCCGCACCTGACGGCGCTGCTCGATTCCACCGCATGGACAATGCCGCCGCTGTTCCACTGGCTGCAGCAGCACGGCGGCGTGGCCGACGCCGAGATGCACCGCGTGTTCAACTGCGGCATCGGCATGATCGTCATCGTCGCGCCAGAACAGGCCGACGCCGCCTTTGCGCAGCTGAGCGCGGCCGGCGAGACCGTGTTCCGGGTCGGCGCCATCCGCGCGCGCGCTGGCGACGAACACCAGACGATCGTCATCTGAAGATCGTCAACTGACGGGCGCCGCCAGAGCGCGCCCGATTAACTCTCGCCGGCTTATTTGTTAAGAATCTTGGCCACTGGCGCCGCGCGCAGGCGGTGCGCGTCCGGCATGCTGGCGCCGAGCAGAGGGCGCAGGTACTGGCGGAAGGCGTCGGTGACGTCGGTGCCGCTGGCGGCGATGAATTCGTCCTCCATCACGCGCGTCTTGCCGGCCACCGATTCGAGCGGCACCAGCGCGTACTCGACCGAGTAATCCCCGCTGCGGCGGATGGCAACCGAGCCGTCGTGCTCGCCCCACATGGCGTACTGCACCGCCTTTTCGCCCACTTCGCGCGCTTCCCGCTGGTCGACGTCGGACACGCAGCCGATGAACGAGCGCTGCAGGTAGCCGAAGGTGTCGCCGCGCACCCGCTTGATACCCAGTTTGTCCTTGATTTCATTGCACAGCAGGTCGGCCAGCGCGCCGGTGCCCGACAGCTGGACGTTGCCGTGGGCGTCGCGCTCGACTTCCTTCGACAGCAGGCTGGCGATCGCTTCGCCGGAAGCGTCGTGGATCCCTTCGGACACGGCGATCACGCAGCGGCCGTACTTCGCATAGGTCTGCTTGACGTCGGCCAAAAAAGCGTCGAGCGAGAAGGTGCGCTCGGGCAGGTAGATCAGGTGCGGGCCGTCGTCGGGAAATTTTTTTCCGAGCGCGGCGGCGGCGGTCAGGAAACCGGCGTGGCGGCCCATCACCACGCCGACATACACGCCGGGCAACGCGGCATTGTCGAGATTGGCGCCGGCGAAGGCTTGGGCGACGAAGCGCGCCGCCGACGGGAAACCGGGCGTGTGGTCGTTGCCGACCAGGTCGTTGTCGATAGTTTTCGGAATGTGGATGCAGCGCAGCGGGTAGCCGGCCTTTTGCGCTTCGAGGCTGACGATGCGCACGGTGTCGGACGAATCGTTGCCGCCGATGTAAAAGAAATGCTCGATCTCATGGGCGCGCAGGACGTCGAAAATCTGCTGGCAGTAGGCGATGTCGGGCTTGTCGCGGGTCGAGCCGAGGGCCGACGACGGCGTCGCCGCCACCAGCTCGAGGTTGGCGACGGTTTCGCAGCTCAGGTCGATGAATTGTTCGTTGACGATGCCGCGCACGCCGTGCAGCGCGCCATACACCCTGGTTACCTGCGGGAAGCGGCGCGCCTCCAGCACCACCCCCACCATCGACTGATTGATGACGGCGGTCGGACCGCCGCCCTGAGCGACCAGAATTTTTCCCGATGACATGCGAACCTCCTTTGAGTGTTGGCAAACTGCTTCCAGATTACTGCAAATTACGCCCGGCCGGCCTTTAGCAGGCTCTCAGGCTCTGCAACAACTTATTCCGGCGCCCGGATGTGGTCGATGAAACTATTGCTGAGCGCGTCCGGCGCGCGTGTCAGCAGGCTGACCGCGACCAGTACCGCCATCCCGGCCGGCACGCCGAACACGCCGGCCGAAATCGGCGCGATATGAAACCACTGGCCGGCCGCGCTGCCGCCCAGGATCGGATGGGTGTGCAGCATGTAGTAGGTGCAGACGGCGAAGCCCGACACCATGCCGGCCAGCGCGCCGATGTGGTTGGCGCGCTTCCAGAACACGCCCAGTACCAGCGCCGGAAACAACGTGGAACCGGCCAGCGAGAACGCCGCCCCGACCAGCGAGAGGATGTCGGCCGGCTTTTGCGAGGCGACGTAGGCGGCGCTGAAGGCGACCGCCAGCAGCAGCAGCTTCGATATCGTCACCCGCTTCTGGGTCGAGGCGGCCGGATCGACGACCTTGTAATAGACGTCGTGCGACAGCGCGTTCGAGATCGCCAGCAGCAGGCCGTCGGCGGTCGACAGCGCGGCGGCCAGCCCGCCGGCCGCTACCAGCCCCGAAATTACGTACGGCAGGCCGCCGATTTCAGGCGTGGCCAGCACCAGCACGTCGCCGTCGATGGCGATTTCGGCCAGCTGCACAATGCCGTCGCGGTTGATGTCGGCAATCGCGATCAGCGGATTTTGCTTGTCGACGCTGGCCCAGTACGAGACCCAGTTCGGCAGGTGCGAGAATTCGCTGCCGACCAGCTGGGTGTAGATGTCGTATTTGACCATCACCGCCAGCGCCGGGATGGAGAGATACACCAGCAGGATGAAAAACAGGGTCCAGAACACCGACACCCGCGTTTCGCGCACCGACGGCGTGGTGTAGGAGCGCATCAGGATATGCGGCAGCGCCGCGGTGCCCAGCATCAGGCAAAATACCAGCGCCAAAAAATTGTTGCGGCGGCTGTCGGACTGCTCGCGGTCAGGGCCGGGGAACGGCGTCGCGTGCGGCTCGGGCGGCAGCGCGCGCGCCAGGTTCGCCGCCTGCAGGTCGGCCCACAGCCGCGCCGCCTCGTCGGCCGTCTTCGGATAGGCCGCCAGCCGGCGCTCGGTGGCGCGGATATCGATCAGCGAACCGGCGCGCCGCCGTACCGCGTCGAGCTCGCGCAAGATGTCGAGCCTGCCCGCTTCCCACGACGCTGGCAGGGCCTTGATGCGCTGCGCGTATGCATCGGCGCGCTGCGTAAAGATGGCGCGCACCGCCAGCTCCTTTGGGTCGCTTGCCAGCTGCGCCTCGCGCGCCGCCAGCTTCGGCAGCACGGCGCCGTATGCCACATGTGGCAGCGGATTGTCGGCGTGCTTGGCCGACAGCCACATGGTCGGGATCAAAAAAGCCACCAGGATGATGATGTACTGGGCCACCTGGGTCCAGGTGATCGCCCGCATGCCGCCAAGGAAGGAGCACACCAGGATCGATGCCAGGCCGAGGAAAATACCGACCGAGAAATCGACCCCGGTGAAGCGCGAGGCAATCAGCCCGACCGCGTAGATCTGCGCCACGACATAGGTGAACGAGACGATGATGGTGGCGCCGACCGCCATCAGCCGCACCGGGGTGCCGCGCCCGCCGGCGCCGCCGGCGTAGCGCGCGGCCAGGAAATCGGGGATGGTGTACTGGGCGAACTTGCGCAGGTAGGGTGCGATCAACAGCGCCACCAGGCAGTAGCCGCCGGTCCATCCCATGATGTAGGCCAGGCCGTCGAAGCCGCGCAGGTACAGCCCGCCGGCCAGGCTGATGAAGCTGGCCGCCGAGATCCAGTCGGCGGCGGTGGCCATGCCGTTGAACAGCGCCGGCACGCGCCGCCCCGCCACATAATATTCCGATACATTCGAAGTGCGGCTGAACACGCCGATGGCGGCGTACAGCACGATAGTGGCGAACATGAACAGGTAGCCGATCCATACGCGCGGCATGCCTTGCTTTTCCAGTATCGCCAGCGCCAGCAGGAAGGCGCCGAAGCAGCCGGTGAAATACAGGTAGTGGCGCGACAGCCGCGCAAAGCGCGCGCGGGCCGCGATCATGGCGTCTCTCCGCGCGCCGTTTTGCCCTCATGTGCTGCCCCTGGCCCCAGTTCGCGCGCGTAGCGCCGGTCGAAATGATGCACGCCGGCGGCGTAGGCGCCGACGATGGCCAGGTAGATCAGCGCAGTGCCTTGCGCGGCCAGGTAGAACGACAGCGGCCAGCCGAACAGCGACAAAGCGGCCAGCTCGCGGGCGAAAAACACGCTGCAGAAAGTGGCGGCCAGCCAAAGGGCCAGCAGCACGAAGCTCAGACGCCGGGTGCGCTGCCAGTGGCGGCTGCGGGCCCCCAAAACCGCCAGCTGGCGCTGGGCCGCGGCGCCGGCGTCGTCGAGGACCGGCGCGCTCGAAGCGGGAAGCGGGAGGGGGATCGGGTCAGTCGGCATCGTCATCGGGCGCATCAAGGGTTGGGAAGGTCACACGGAACAGGCTGCCGGGGGATTTTTTCAGCATGCCGCTGCCGCTGCGCGGGTTGTTGAAGACCTCGACTTGGGCGTCATGCTGGTGGCCGATCTCGCGCACGATCGCCAGCCCCAGCCCGCTGCCGGCGGCGCCGCTGCCGAGGATGCGGTAGAAGCGCTCGAACACGCGCTCGCGTTCGGCCGGCGCAATGCCCGGCCCGGTATCTTCGACTTCCAGGACCGGGTCGATGCCGTCGCGCCGCACGCGCACCGTGACGCTGCCGCCCGCCGGCGTGTAGCGCAGCGCATTGTCGATCAGGTTCGACAGCAGTTCGCGCAGCATCATCGCGTTGCCGGCAATCTCGACCGAACCGTCGGGTTGCTCGAAACCGAGGTCGATCTGCTGCACGAACGAGGCTTGCACCCAGTCCAGCAGCGTGGCGCGCGCCAGCGCTGCCAGCTCCACCGTCTCGAACGCCAGGCCTGCCTGCGGCTGGTTTTCGGCCCGCGCCAGCGCCAGCAGCTGGTTCACCAGCCGGGTGGCCGACTCCGAGCTCTTGGCCAGCTGGATAAGGGAATGGTGAATTTCGTCCGGGCTGCGCTGGCGCAACGCCAGTTCCGACTGCATTCGCATGCCCGCCAGCGGCGTCTTCATCTGGTGGGCGGCGTCGGCAATGAAGCGTTTTTGCATGTCGATGGTGTGCGACAGCCGTCCCAGCATGTCGTTGAGGGAACCGACCAGCGGCGAAATTTCTTCCGGCACCTGGCGCGAATCGATCGGCGACAAATCGTCCGGCCGGCGCGCGCGAATGCGCTCCTGCAGCTGGGCCAGCGGCGACAACCCGCGCGCCAGCGCGAGCCACACCAGCGCCAGCACGATCGGCAGGATGATGAACTGCGGCAGGATCACGCCCTTGATGATCTCGTTGGCCAGCTGGGCGCGCTTGTCGAGCGTCTCGGCCACCTGTACCAATGCGAGGCGCGGCTCGTCGCCGCGCGCTGCCACCAGCCGCAGGTTGACGTAAGAATAGGCGACCCGCACCGGGGTGCCGCGCATGCTGTCGTTGCGAAAGCGCACGCTCGGGCCGAACGCGCGTTCGCGTTCCTCCTCCGTCGGCGCCGGCAGGTCGCGGTCGCCGTCGACGTATTCGGCGCGCGGCCCGGTGATCTGAAAATAGACATTGTCGACGTCGTCGGCGCGCAGGATGTCGCGCGCGCTGCCGGGCAGCCGCGACACCACCTTGCCGTCGGTGTCGACTACCTGCTGCGCCAGCACGGTGACGCTGTCTTCGAGCGCATGGTCGAACGGCTGGTTGGCGATCGACTTCGCCACCAGGTAAGTGATTGCGATACTCATCGGCCACAGCAGCAGCAGCGGCGCCAGCATCCAGTCGAGGATTTCGCCGAACAGCGAGTGCTGGATGTTTTCGTCCGGCTCCGGATTGGCCGGCTGGTACGTCTGCCCGGCCGGCGAAGGGTCAGCTGCGGCGGGCGGCGCTGCTGGCTGGTCGCGCGGCTTCACTTCGATTCGTGGCCCGCGTCAGGCGCCGGCCGCGCCGCTTCGGGGTAGCGTTCGAGGCAGTAACCGAGGCCGCGCACGGTGGCGATGCGCACCCCGCCCACTTCGATCTTCTTGCGCAGCCGGTGCACGTATACCTCGATCGCGTTGTTCGACACTTCCTCGCCCCATTCGCACAAATGGTCGACCAACTGCTCCTTCGACACCAGCCGGCCGGTGCGCGCCAGCAGGATCTCGAGCAGACCCAGCTCGCGCGCCGACAGGTCCAGCATCTGGTCGTTGATGTAGGCGCTGCGCCCGACCTGGTCGTACACCAGCGGGCCGTGGCGGACCACGGTGGGGCCGCCGCCGGCGCCGCGCCGGGTCAACGCGCGCACCCGCGCCTCCAGTTCCGACAGCGCGAACGGCTTGGCCATGTAATCGTCGGCGCCGAGGTCGAGGCCATTGACGCGCTGCTCGATCGAGTCGGCCGCCGTCAGGATCAGCACCGGCAGCAGCGACGAACGCGAGCGCAGGCGGCGCAGCACTTCCAGCCCGCTCATCTTCGGCAAGCCGAGGTCGAGAATCAGCAGGTCGAATTCCTGGGTCGATAACGCCGTGTCCGCCTCCTGGCCGTTCTTGACGCAGTCGATCGCATAGCCCGATTGACGCAAGGAGCGCGTCAAACCATCGGCAAGCACGCTATCATCTTCGGCAAGTAAAATACGCATGGCGGCAAATCCCTGATATCGAAGTGCACATTGTGTTTCATTTGAGCGCGCAACGCGAGTTTTTGGTGCAGACGGAGCCGTTTTGACATTTTTGGTGCACGTTGTGCATACCGCTTGCAAAAACTACTGTATGCCTGTACAGTACTGAATTATTCTGCGCTGGAGCGATTGCTCCGGCCTTTTCTAGCATCCCAGACTGAGAGAAAATCATGGACGAGAAGAAAATGAATTTGAACGCTGCTGAAAAAGGCAAGGCGTTGGCCGCCGCGCTGGCGCAGATCGAAAAGCAGTTCGGCAAGGGCTCGGTGATGCGCATGGACGGCAACGCCCCGGTCGAAGAAGTGCAGGTCGTCTCGACCGGCTCGCTTGGCCTCGACATCGCGCTCGGCGTCGGCGGCCTGCCGCGCGGCCGCGTGGTCGAGATCTACGGCCCTGAATCGTCGGGCAAGACCACCTTGACCTTGCAGACCATCGCACAGATGCAAAAGCTCGGCGGCACCTGCGCGTTCATCGATGCCGAGCACGCGCTCGACGTCGGTTACGCGCAAAAGCTCGGCATCAACCTGTCCGAGCTGCTCATTTCGCAGCCCGACACCGGCGAGCAGGCGCTCGAAATCTGCGACGCGCTGGTGCGTTCGGGCAGCGTCGACCTGATCGTCATCGACTCGGTGGCCGCGCTCACACCGCGCGCCGAGATCGAAGGCGACATGGGCGACTCGCTGCCCGGCCTGCAGGCGCGCCTGATGTCGCAAGCGCTGCGCAAGCTGACCGGTTCGATCAACCGCACCAACACGCTGGTCATCTTCATCAACCAGATCCGCATGAAAATCGGCGTCATGTTCGGCAGCCCCGAGACCACCACCGGTGGTAACGCGCTCAAGTTCTACGCGTCGGTCCGCCTCGACATCCGCCGTACCGGTTCGATCAAGTCGGGCGACGAAGTGATTGGCAACGAAACCAAGGTCAAGGTCGTCAAGAACAAGATCGCGCCGCCGTTCAAGGAAGCCCACTTCGATATCCTGTACGGTTCCGGCACGTCGCGCGAAGGCGAAATCCTCGACCTTGGCGCCGACAACAAGATCGTCGAAAAGTCCGGCTCATGGTACAGCTACAACGGCGAGCGCATCGGCCAGGGCAAGGACAACGCCCGCACGTATCTGGTCGAGCGTCCGGCATTGGCGCGCGAGATTGAAAACAAGGTACGTGCCGCGCTCGGCGTGCGCGAATTGCCGCCGGTTCCCGGCGAGGAGGCGGCCAAGCCTGCTCCCGTCGCCAAGCTGAAAGCGGTCGCCGAATAAGTATGGCGGCCTGACGAGATGGCCGCGCCACAACTGAGCCTGAAAGGTCGTGCCCTGCGTTTTTTATCGATGCGGGAGCACAGCCGGCTCGAGCTGGGGCGCAAGCTGTCGAAGTATGCGCAAGAGGGCGACGACGTCGACGCCTTGCTCGACTTCCTCGAAAAAAACAACTGGCTGTCGCAGGAACGTTTTTCCGAATCGCTGATTCACCGGCGCTCGGCGCGTTACGGCAACAGCCGCATTGTTGCCGAATTGCAGAGCCATGGCGTCAATGGCGCAGCGCTGAAAGAGCTCAAGTTCGGGCTTGCCGACAGCGAAGTGGCGCGCGCCTGCGAAGTATGGCAGCGCAAGTTCGGCGCCGTCGCCCTCGACGCCGAGGGGCGCGGCAAGCAAATGCGCTTCCTGATGCAGCGCGGCTTTTCGCACAACGCCGTGCGCGCCGCGATGCGGGGCACCTGTCCCGACGACGATTAAGCAAAGCGCCTTCCGCTGTATGCGTCGGCAACCACCGTTGCAAACGCATGCTCCTCACCGGCGGAAGGCGCCGCGCTTTTTTTACGCCACCATCTGGCAGACACCAATTTACCTTCGTGCCCCCGCCGTCACCACAACTTTCCCAAAGATGCAATAAGGCCGGTCAATTCCGGTCAAAACTAATGTTGCAGCGCAACTGAGGTCACGTGTGTGCTAGAATTTTAGTGTTTTAGCAGCGTCGCATGAGCGGTTGTCTCCGTAGAAGCTGCGGGGGCGTGCATCAGCACACGGCTGCATCACTTTTTTACCGCCGCATTGCCGGCCTTGGTGCCTATGCCCCTGTCTCCTTCCGTGCCTCGCACTTTGCGCCATACCCGTGCTATCCAAGTAGACGCCTACGCGCGCGACGATGGCCTGTGGGACCTCGATGCCCGCATCACCGACGTCAAAACGCGCGACATCGCGCTCGCATCGGGCCTGCGCGAGGGCGGCGATCCGGTGCACGACCTGAAACTGCGCATCACCATCAACCGTGAACTGGTCATCGTCGACGCCGAAGCGGCCTCCGACGCAGTGCCCTACCCGGGCTATTGCGACACCATCGCGCCGGCCTACAAGAGCCTGATTGGCCTGTCGCTGACGAACCATTTCCGGCTGCGCCTGAAGGACCGTCTTTCCGGCGTCCTCGGCTGCACTCACCTGACCGAACTTTCTCTCATCCTGCCCACCGCCGCGATCCAGGCCTACGCCAACGACGTCATCAAGACGCGCGATGGCGATGGCGCCGATGAATCGACCGTGCGCCCATTCCAGCTCGACCGCTGTTATGCGCTGCGCGTCGACGGCCCGGCGGTGGCGAAATATTATCCGCGCTGGCACGTGAAACCTGTGCCCAGTTAGCAGTTGTCGTTGACGCTTCAATCATCCGTAGTTCAACCGTATTTCTAAAAATCAGTATCAGACGAAGGGAAGCCAGCATGAAAATCCATGAGTATCAAGGCAAAGAAATCCTCCGGAAGTTCGGAGTGACGGTACCGCGCGGTATCCCGTGCATGTCGGTGGAAGAAGCCGTCAAAGCGGCCGAAACCCTGGGCAGCCCGGTCTGGGTAGTCAAGGCGCAGATCCATGCAGGCGGCCGCGGCAAAGGCGGCGGCGTCAAGGTAGCCAAGTCGCTCGAGCAGGTCAAACAATTTGCAGAGCAGATCATGGGCATGCAGCTCGTCACGCACCAGACCGGCCCTGAAGGGCAAAAAGTGCGCCGCCTCTTGATCGAAGAAGGCGCCGACATCAAACAGGAACTGTACGTGTCGATGGTTACCGACCGCGTCAGCCAGCGCGTCGTGCTGATGGCCTCTTCCGAAGGCGGTATGGACATCGAGGAAGTTGCACACTCGAACCCGGAAAAAATCCACCAGATCGCCATCGATCCGGCCGTCGGCCTGACCGACGCCGAAGCCGACGACATCTCGACCAAGATCGGCGTGCCGGCCGCATCGATTGCCGACGCCCGCGTCCAGCTCAAGGGCCTGTACAAAGCCTATTGGGACACCGACTCGTCGCTGGCCGAAATCAACCCGCTCGTGGTCGACGGCTCCGGCCGTGTCATCGCCCTCGACGCCAAGTTCAATTTCGACGCCAATGCGCTGTACCGCCAGCCTGAAATCGTCGCCTACCGCGATCTCGACGAAGAAGATGCGGCCGAAGTCGAAGCGTCGAAATTCGATCTCGCCTATATTTCTCTCGACGGCAACATCGGCTGCCTGGTCAACGGCGCCGGCCTGGCGATGGCAACCATGGACACCATCAAGCTGTTCGGCGGTGAGCCGGCCAACTTCCTCGACGTCGGCGGCGGCGCCACGGCCGAGAAGGTCACCGAAGCGTTCAAGATTATGCTGAAAAACCCGGGCCTGAAGGCAATCCTGGTCAACATCTTCGGCGGCATCATGCGTTGCGACGTCATCGCCGAAGGCGTGATCGCCGCGTCGAAGGCGGTCTCGCTGCAGGTGCCGTTGGTGGTACGCATGAAGGGCACCAACGAAGACATCGGCAAGAAGATGCTGGCTGACTCCGGCCTGCCGATCATTGCCGCCGATACGATGGAAGACGCCGCGAAAGCCGTTGTCGCCGCTGCTGCTGGTAAAGCCTAATCCGAAGGAATAAACATGTCGATCCTGATCAATAAAGATACAAAAGTAGTCACCCAGGGAATCACCGGCAAGACCGGTCAGTTCCATACCCGCGGCTGCCGCGACTACGCGAACGGCAAGGAATGCTTCGTCGCCGGCGTCAACCCGAAGAAGGCCGGCGAAGATTTCGAAGGCATCCCGATTTTCGCCACCGTCGCTGAAGCGAAAAAAGAAACCGGCGCCAACGTGTCGGTGATCTACGTACCGCCATCCGGCGCCGCCGCCGCGATCTGGGAAGCGGTCGAAGCCGAACTCGATCTGGCGATCTGCATCACCGAAGGCATTCCCGTGCGCGACATGATGGCATTGAAGGACCGCATGGCGAAAGCCGGCTCGAAGACCTTGCTGCTCGGTCCCAACTGCCCGGGCCTGATCACGCCGGACGAAATCAAGATCGGCATCATGCCGGGCCACATCCACCGCAAGGGCCGCATCGGCGTGGTATCGCGCTCCGGCACGCTGACGTACGAAGCAGTCGGACAGCTGACGGCGCTTGGCCTTGGCCAATCGTCGGCGGTCGGCATCGGCGGCGACCCGATCAACGGCCTCAAACACATCGACATCATGCGCATGTTCAATGACGATCCTGATACCGATGCGGTCATCATGATCGGCGAGATCGGCGGACCGGACGAGGGGAATGCCGCGTACTGGATCAAGGACAACATGAAAAAGCCGGTGGTGTGCTTCATCGCCGGCGTCACCGCGCCTCCGGGCAAGCGCATGGGCCACGCCGGCGCGCTGATCTCGGGCGGCGCCGATACCGCGCAAGCGAAGCTCGACATCATGGAAGAGTGCGGCATCAAGGCCACCAAGAACCCGTCCGAGATGGCGCGCCTGCTGCAGGCAATGTTGTAATTTTAAGCATTTGCGCCGGGCGACAAACCCGGCAGCAGCCCAAGCACAATCAACGGGGAGCGGTAACGCTCCCCGTTGTACGTTTACAGCCCCCAGATGGCGGCCGACAATGGCAAAACTGATCATGTTGCGCGCCTGCTGCGCGATGGCAACGTGCTCGAGTTGACCGGCACGCGCATGCGTTTCGCTGCCAGATTTTGCTGAAGTGGCTGCCATGCTGACAATTTTTGGCAGCGACTGACGAAAAACGTCAGCCAAGCCGACGATAAACGTCAATCAAAGCCCGATTTCATGCTTTAACCTTAACGAAATCGCGTATTCCTGGGCTGGCACACATATTGCTATATGTAAAGACAGTAGCACGGAACCTACAACTCACCCCCCAAAGGAGCAATAAAATGAAATCGATGAAAATGGTTAAAAAAGCACAAGCTGGTTTCACCCTGATCGAATTGATGATCGTGGTTGCAATTATCGGTATTCTGGCCGCAGTGGCAATTCCGGCTTACAGCGATTACACCGTCAAGGCAAAAATCGCCAACGCGCTGTCGTCAGGCGGCGTGCTCAAGAACGCAGTTGCAATGTGCGCCCAAGAGACCGGTAGCGTAGCCACCTGCACCAGCGGAACTGCTGCTGCCAACATCCCGGCATTTACCGCTACCAAAGAAGTCACCGCAGGTACGGTCCTTGCGAACGGCGTGGTCCAGTTGACTCTGGCAGACATTGGTTCGGGCACCTCCGGCCTGTTGATTACCATGACCCCAACCCTGGGCACTTCGGCGATGACTTGGGTCAATGCAACCACCGCGACCAACACGGCAGCGGTCGCCGCAGTTACCAAGAACAACGCCAGCGGCAGCTAATTCGCCGGTAGCATACTCAAAAGTCGCCTGAGGGCGGCTTTTTTATTATGCGTCATAATTTAATGAAGTGCGGCGACTGGCAGGGGGAACGGTAGCACAGCTGATTTCGCCAGCGTCACATTGCGCCGTCATGATCGTCCCATCACCTCAAAGGCAGCCAATGTCGTCCACCCATCCGCCGTTTGGCAGGCCGCCCGGCGTCAAGTTCCTGGACGATAGAACGGGTATTTTCACCAGCATGCTGCTGAGCGCGGTAATCGGTTGCAGCTATTTTCTGGATCGAGGCCATGACGACCAGCGGTTGCTGCAAATCGCGTTTTTAAGTCTTTTTTGCATCAACGCCTTGTTCCGCAAAAGCAACCCCCTCGCCACGATGTCATCTAACCGGGACTTCCTGTCGTGGTCAGTCCTGGCTTTCTTCTTGTTGGGCTCCGTATCAAGTGCGCTTGCAATGTCGCCCCGCCATGCGTTCCTCGAGGTCGCAATTTTTCTGATGTTGTTCCTGCTTGCCCTTCGTATCGCCGAAGAAGTTGCCGGTGACAGCAAGCACTACGTCCCGATTGTGCTGAAAGCGTGCGCGATCGGCAGCGCCCTGTATGCACTCGAAATTGTGGTGATTTATTTGACGGCGCTTGCGCTCCGCAGCCAGCCGAGCGTTGAGGATTTCACCCCAGGATTTAGCAACATCCGCTTCCTGAATCACGCGCAGACGATTAGCCTGCCTTTGCTGGTCTTGCTCTGTGCGCTCGACAAACCGGGTTGGAAAGCAAAATGGGGCTATTTGGCCCTGACGGCATTTTGCTGGACGCTGCTGTTCATCACGGCGGGACGCGGCACGTTTGTCGGCTTGTTGGCCGGGACCGTAGGTGTTTTCGCCGTGCGGGGGAAGCACGCCAGCGCTTTTTGCAAAACAATGCTGTTAACCGCCTTGGCGGGCATGGCGATGTACGCCGTTTTCTTCACCTGGATTCCCGCGGCAATCGGACTTGAACCGTTTGGCCTTGCGGGCCAGGTTGTGCAACGCACCGCTGCCGACCCGACATCTCTCAGGGGGCCGTTATGGACGCGCGCCCTCGAGTTGATCGCAGCCCATCCGTGGTCGGGCGTGGGTCCGCTTCACTACGCCCACTTTGCGATCGACGGGCAACTCTCCGCGCACCCTCACAACTGGATATTGCAAATCGGTGCCGAGTGGGGCTTGCCTGCGCTCCTGTGCCTGCTTGCCGCCATTGGACTGTCAATGCGGCGCCTGGTGCTGACCGCGTCGCGTATTTCTGCTGACGATCACGGCAACCAAAACATGCTGGCGGCCTGGATAGCGACCGGCCTGGCAATTCTCGTCGATGGCCTGGTGTCGGGCTCCATCATCATGCCCGTCAGCCAACTCTGGATTGCCCTGTACATCGGATGCGCGTCCGGTTGGGTGATGTCGATCAACTCGACTAGCCAGTTGCCGCGCCAGCCGAGATTGCGGCGCTGTGTTAACACCGTGCTGTTGCTGCTCGCACTGGCGGCAGTAGTAATCGGCACCGGTTCGGACATGGGCAGCCGTGGCAGCCTTGGAGCAGCTGCAGCGAAGGAGAATCAGGGGCGGAACAATCCCCGCATCTGGATCAACGGATACTTCTGACCCGGAGCTTAAACAAGTGAGCTAAACCGGCGCGCCGTTCCCGGCCGCAATCCTGACAATCATGTACTCGTCATTGACGTCGCCGATCAAGGTCGAGAAATGCTGCACCGGCCTGAAACCGCGGTGGGTGATTAACTGCAGCCGGCCGTCGACCTGCAAACGCATCGCATCGCATCGCATCGCCTCGAAATCGAACTCGCGCACTCTTTGTTCGCCGCCCCGGTTACGGTCCTTGCCCGTGCTTGCAGCGCCGCTACGCCACCGCGCTCCAGTCGCCGCTTTTTCCCCCATGCTTTTCCAGCACCCGCACGTCCGTCATCACCATGCCCCGATCGACCGCCTTGCACATGTCGTAGATAGTCAGCAGGCCGATCTGCACCGCCGTCAGCGCTTCCATTTCGACCCCGGTCTTGCCGAAGGTTTCCACCTGCGCGCGGCAGCGCACGCTGTTGGCCGGCGCGTCGACGTCGAAGTCGACCGTCACCCGCGTCAGCGCCAGCGGGTGACACAGGGGGATCAGGTCGCTGGTACGCTTGGCGGCCATGATGGCGGCGATCCGCGCGATGCCGAGCACGTCGCCCTTTTTCGCGGTGCCCGACACAATGAGCGCCAGCGTCGCCGGCAGCATGCGGATGGCGCCGGCGGCGACGGCAACGCGTTGCGTCTCGGCCTTGGCGCCGACGTCGACCATGTGGGCCTGGCCGGTGCTGTCGAAGTGGGTCAGGCCTGTGTTTGCGGGGTTGTCTGTGATAGTCATCGAGGCTGCTTGAAACTGAAGGAAGGTGGGCGGACGTTCGTTGGTCCGGTTCGTGCCGGCGCGGTGCGCCAAGGCGGGGACGGTTACAGGTATGATAGCACCGTGAAATTGAAAACCGATTCCCCAGTTCCACGCCGCGCCGCTGGACGGCCCGGCCCCCCCCGACTGCGCCGGCTGCTCGCCGGCGCGTGCGTGTGCGCGCTTGCCGCACTGGCGACGGCGCCCGGCGCCGGTATCGCCCAGCAGCTCAAGCCGAACAACAACAGCCTGCCGAACCTGGGCGACAGCGCGCGCGGCGACTTGTCGCCACTGATCGAGCGCAAGCTGGGTGAAGAGATCATGCGTGACGTCAGGCGCGACCGCGATTTCCTCGACGACGACGCCATCCTCGAATACCTGAACAACTTCGGCAGCGCGCTGGTGGCGGCCTATCCCGGCGCGCGCGGCGAGACCGGCGCCGACTTTTATTTTTTTGCGGTGCGCGATCCGATGCTCAACGCCTTTGCGCTGCCGGGCGGCTTCATCGCGGTGCACTCGGCTTTGGTCATCGCGGCGCAGAACGAGTCCGAACTGGCATCGGTGCTGTCGCACGAAATTGGCCACGTTACCCAACGCCACATTGCGCGCATGATCGGCCAGCAGAAGCAGGATGCCTTGATGCCGCTGGCGGCGCTGATCCTCGCCGCGCTTGCCTCGAAGGCGGGGCCGGATGCGGCGGTGGGCGTGTTCATGGGCGGCCAGGGTTTGGCAATCCAGCGCCAGCTCAATTTCTCGCGCGACGCCGAGCGCGAGGCCGACCGCGTCGGCTTCCAGATCATGGACGCGGCCGGTTTCGATACGTCCGGCATGGTGGCTTTTTTCCAGCGCATGCAAAGCGCCACCAAGGTGTATTCCGACCTGACGCCGCCTTGGCTGATGAGCCATCCTTTGAGTTCGGAACGGATCACCGACATCCGCGCGCGCATCCGCGAGGCGCCGTTCCGCCAGCGTGTCGACGGCCTCGAGTTCCACCTGGTGCGCGCCCGCGCCCGCGTGCTGCAGGACGAGAGTGCCCAGGGCCGCATCGATGCCGCTGCTGCGTTCGAAGCGCAGCTGAAGCTGCAAAGCCGCCAGCAGCAAGCCGCCGGCCACTACGGCCTGGCGCTGCTGGCGTTGAGAAAAGCCGAGCTGGCGACAGCCGGCGAGCGTCTTGCCAAGGCGCGCGCGACAATGAAGCCGACTACGGGGGCGGTGTTTTCGACCGGGCAGAGCACCTCGGACGGCGCGGCCATGTTTGCCAGCCTGTCGCTCGACATCAAGCTGGCTCCCGGCCAGCCGGCCACTTTGGGGTCGCAGACGCTGAAGGAGGCGGAGCAGGCGTATCAACAGTTCCCGCTGTCGCGCGGCATCGCCCGCCAGTACGCCCAGGCGATGATCGCCAGCGGCATGCTCGAGCAGGCCGTCGCCTTCCTGCGCGAGGAGGTGCGCCTGTACCGCGAGGAGCCCAAGCTGTACGACTTGCTGGCGAAGACCTACGCCGCCCAAGGTAAGCAGACGCTGCAGCACATCGCGCTGGCCGAATCGTACGTGCTCAGCGGCGCGGTGCCGGCTGCGGTAGATCAGCTCGGCATCGCCCGCAAGGCGTCCGACGCCTCGTTTTACGACCTGGCGCTGATCGATGCGCGCGAGCGCGAACTGAGCGAACGCGTGCGCGAAGAAAAGAAGGAAAAGAAGGAGAAGTAGCAGCCAAGTCAGTTGGGCGGCCATACCACCGTGCGGTTCAGGTAGCCCGTCCTGTCCAGGCCGATCAGCAGCAATCGATTCCCCATCGGCAGTAGCGCTACCGTCGGCAGCGGGAGATGCGAAATTCGCGTCAGCAATATCGACTCACCGGAGGCCAGTGCGGGGCCGTCGTTGAATAGCTTGCCGGCGCGCGCGCGCAGGCCGCCGTTCGCATTCGACTGCCGGATGGTATTGATGTAGATCTTCAACCCGGAGCGGGCGGATGCTTCGGCGCCGCGACACGTCCATGTGGCGCCGGCTGCCGTTATCAGTGGAGCAATTTACAGGAAAGCAAACACGCTGGGAAAAATATGAGCTGTATCAGGGGGCGGGCGCGCGCTGGAAGCCAAAGCGAGCCGGCACGTGTGCTGCCGCGACCCGTTCCAGCGGCACCACCTGTTGCAGATAGGGCAGGCACAGTTTGCCTGGCGCGCCGTCGAGCCACGCCAGCAGCGCATCGTCGCCAGCGGCTTTGCCATCGAGCTGCAGCGCAACCAACAGCTGGGCCAGGTCCCGGTCGTCGACCTGGGCGAGCTTGCTTGTGCCTTCCAGAATCAGTTCGCCCATGTTGGTCATGAAGCCGCGCTCCACGTTGGTGAAAGGCGCGCCGGTATGCAGCAGCAGCCCCTGTTGCGGGTCGGTGCGGGCAATGAACGGCGCCGCCTCGAGGTTGACGAATACGCGTTGCGGACCGTTCTGGAAATACCAGCAGCCGCGCTCGTCGGCGGCGTAATTGCGGTTGATGAAGTCGAGCAGCTTCGGCTGGGTCACCTTGTCGCCCGCCCGGTTCAGGTGCTGGGCGCGTTCGTCGCGCATGCGCCAGGCGCCGCGCGCGTCGAGCGCCAGCCAGCCGTAGCAATCCGGTACGTTCGGCCACTTGGCCATGGCCCGCCTGACGATATCATCCATGGCTGCCAGCTTCCCACAGTTGCGCCGGCGCCGGCGCGCGCGTGCCCGCTTCGCCTTCCAGGAAATGGCACAGGCGGCGCGGCAGCCAGTCGAGCCGGCCGGGCAGGGGGGCGTTGGCAAAGCCGACATGGCCGCCCTGCTCGGGAAACTCGAGCAGCACGTTCGGCGCCGCGCCGGTCGGCAGGTAAATGCCGGGCAAAAACGGATCGTTGCGCGCGTTCAGCACCAGCGTTGGCACGGTGATGTCGTTCAACACGTGCATGGCGCTGGCGCGGTTCCAGTAGTCGTCGGTATCGCGGTAACCGTGCAGCGGCGCGGTGACGACGTTGTCAAAAGCGTATAGGTCGCGCGCGGCCAGCAGCGCGTCGCGGTCGAACAGGCCCGGATAGTGGGCCAGCTTGGCCAGGCTTTTTGGTATGAGGGTGCGCAGGAACATGCGGGTGTAGATGCGGTTGGCGCCGATCGACAGCGCCGCGCCGCCACGCGCCAGGTCGAGCGGCGCCGATACGGCGCAGGCGCCATCGACCAGTTCGGCCTGATGTTGCGATTCGCCCAGCCAGCGCAGCAGCGCGTTGCCGCCCAGCGAAACGCCGGTGGCGTACAACTTGCCACCAGCGCGCGGGCGCAGGCGGCGCAGGATCCAGTCGACTTCATTGGCGTCGCCCGAGTGGTAGAAGCGCGGCGCCCGATTCGCCTCGCCCGAGCAGCCGCGAAAATGCGGCACCGCGCCGGACCAGCCGCGCGCCGCCACTTCGGCCATCATGGCTTTGGCGTAATGGCTTTGCGACGAGCCTTCGAGGCCGTGGAACAGCACCACCAGCGGCTTGTCGGGTTCACCGTCGACGAAATCGACGTCGACGAAGTCGCCGTCCGGCGTGTCCCAGCGCTCGCGACGGTAGGCCACGTTTGGCGCGCGCAGGGCCAGCGCCGGATATATGGTTTGCAAATGACCGCCCGGCAGCCAGGCTGGAGCGCGATAAGACATATGACTTGCCGTGCTGCTTGTCATGCTAGCTGACGCCGCTCAATGCAGCTTGGAAGCGGGCGGCTGGGTGGCGCCCGGCGCCGCGCCCGGCGCCACCGAGACGTGGTGCATCACCATGCGCCAGCCCTGCGGCGTCTTCATGTAGACGTTGGTGGCGACCAGGTGGGCCACCTCGCTGCCGGCGCTGACGCCGCCTTCGATCACGGTATGTACCGAGCTCATCAAATTGTGCGCCTGGTGCAGCTGGGATGGCCGGATCTGCAGCGCGCCCTGGGCAAGGATCGCTTCCCACGAGGCCTGGATGGCGGCGTGCCCATGCAGCCGCGGACCGCCCGGATGGATGCAGAAGATCTCGTCGTCGTCGGCCCACAGCAGCATCAGCGCGTCGACGTCGGCGCGGTTCAGCGCGTCATAAAACGCGGCTTCGACCTCGGCCGCGCTGCCATTGAGTTGCTGGACTTTTTTCATGCCGCGCCGATCAGTGGTGGGCCAGCACGGTGCCCGCCTTGAGGCGGTATTCGGTGCCGCAGTACTGGCACTTGGCCGTGCCGTCGTGGCCGAAATCGAGGAACACGCGCGGATGGGACGACCACAGCGGCATGGCCGGGTTGGGGCAATGCGCGGGCAAGTCTTTGGCTTCGAGTTCGACCGCGGCGATTTTGTTCTGGTTCATGATTTCTCCGTGAGGCGGGCCGCTTGCGGCCATTTCAAAACCACGATTTTAGCGGATTCGAGCGCCGCACCGATATGATCGGTAAAATACAGCTTCGACGAAATCCGCCTGTTGCCCCGTTTCGATGCAGTTTTGATGCAAAGCGGTGCGCGCGCCACACCCAAGTTAGTGGTCCTGATGTTCCCTCGTTCTTTGTTTTTGTCTTCGTCCTCATCTTTGTTCCTGATCTCGCCAGCCTGCCCGCGCTGTGGCCGGAAAGCCACATGAGCCTGCCTGAGTCGGCGCTACCTGCGGCGCCGTCGGCCGCCGACGCCCACGACCAGGAAGCCTGGCGCGCCGGGTTCAGCGCCGGCCTGCCGACGCTGTTCGGCATCGCCGCGTGGGGCCTGGTGGTCGGCATCGCGATGGTCAAGGCGGGCCTGTCGATTCCCCAGGCGCTCGGCATGACGCTGCTGGTGTTCGCCGGGTCCGCCCAGCTGGCGTCGCTGCCGCTGATCGCCACCAGCGCCCCGGTGTGGGTGATTTTCGCCACCGCGCTGGCGGTCAACCTGCGCTTCGTCATTTTTTCCGCCTTGCTGGCGCCGCATTTTTCCCATTTGCCGTGGCGCCAGCGCTTCGCCCTCGGCTACATCTCGGGCGACATCTCGGTGGCGCTGTTCCTGCAGCGCTTCCCCGTCGAGGCGCCGGCGCCGGGCAAGCTGTCGTACCTGAAAGGGCTGATGTACCCGAACTGGGCCGCCTGGCAAGTGGGCTCGATCGCCGGCGTTTTTCTGGGCAGTGTGGTGCCGCCGCAGTGGGGGCTCGGCTTTGCCGGCACGCTGGCGATCGTCTGCATCATGGTCCCGCTGGTCATCAACAAGGCCGCTCTGTGCGGCGTGCTGGTGGCCGGCGCGGTGGCGGTGGCCGCGGCCGGCCTGCCGTACAAGCTGGGCCTGCTGGCCGCGGTGGTGGTCGGCATGCTGACCGCGATGGCGGTCGAGGAAACACTCGAACGTTTCAAGGGAAGACCATGAGCGACTGGGAAATCTGGGCCGTCATCGGCGTGCTGGCGCTGGCCACTGCCGCCACCCGCAGCTCGTTCTGGCTGGTCGGCCACCACATCACGATCCCGAAGCGGGTGCACGAAGTGCTGCGCTACGCGCCGGGCTGCGCGCTGGCGGCGATCATCGCGCCCGACCTGCTTGTCAACGGCGGCGGCCAGCTGCACATCGGGCTATCGAATCCGAAATTGCTGGCCGGCGCAGCTGCCGTGGCGTTCTACCTGGTGCGGCGTAACATGCTGCAAACGATCGTGTTCGGCATGCTGGTGTTTACGGTGTTGCGCGTTTTTCATGTGTTCGGTGCGGGTGGGTAGCTGACCTGGCGTCTTGTATACCTTGTTCATCAGGTAAAATAGCGTTCTTACCACTTTCACCCCGGGAAGCCATGCACGCCGTCCTCAATTTCACCCGACTGCAAGATTTGATCGACCAGGGGCTACTGGCCGGCAAGCGCGTGTTCATCCGCGCCGACCTGAATGTGCCGCAAGACGACGCCGGCAACATCACCGAAGACACCCGCATCCGTGCCTCGGTACCGGCGATCCGCGCGGCGCAGGGCGCCGGCGCCGCGGTGATGGTGACGTCGCACCTGGGGCGCCCGACCGAAGGCGCGTTCAAGCCGGCGGATAGCCTGGCGCCGGTCGGCGTGCGCCTGGCCGAGCTGCTGGGCCAGCCGGTTGAACTCAAGCAAAACTGGATCGACGGCGTCGACGTGGCGCCAGGCCAGGTCGTGCTGCTGGAAAACTGCCGCGTCAACGTCGGCGAGAAGAACAACGACGACGCCCTGGCCCGGAAGATGGCGAAGTTGTGCGACATCTACGTCAACGACGCCTTCGGCACCGCCCACCGCGCCGAGGCAACCACCCACGGCATCGCCAAATTCGCGCCGCTCGTCTGCGCCGGGCCGCTGCTGGCGGCCGAACTCGACGCCTTGGGCCTGGCGCTGGGCGCGCCGAAGCGCCCGCTGCTGGCGATCGTGGCCGGTTCGAAAGTGTCGTCCAAGCTGTCGATATTAAAAGCGCTGGCCGACAAGGTCGACCACCTGATCGTCGGCGGCGGCATCGCCAACACGTTCATGAAAGCGGTCGGACTGAACATCGGCAAGTCGCTGGTCGAAGCGGACCTGGTGAGCGAAGCCAAAGCGATCATCGACATGATGGCCGCGCGCGGCGCCGTGGTGCCGATTCCGGTCGACGTGGTGTGCGCCAAGGCGTTTTCGCCGACCGCCGCGGCCACCGTCAAGGATGTCGCCGACGTCGAGGACGACGACATGATCCTCGACATCGGCCCGCGCACCGCGGCCACGCTGGCGGCGCAGATCGCGCAGGCCGGCACCATCGTCTGGAACGGTCCGGTCGGTGTGTTCGAATTCGACCAGTTCGCCGAAGGCACCAAAACGCTGGCGCTGGCGATTGCCAATTCACCGGCGTTCTCGATCGCGGGCGGCGGCGACACCCTCGCGGCGATTGCAAAATACAATATTACCGATAAAATCGGCTATATCTCCACCGGCGGCGGCGCTTTCCTGGAGTTTCTCGAAGGGAAAACTTTGCCAGCGGTCGAGATCCTGTTGCAACGCAGTTCCCACTGATCGGCAGCGCGGCCCGGCTGCCCTAACCGGAAGACACTCTATTATGTTACGTGGCACCAAGATCGTCGCAACCATCGGCCCGGCCTCGTCGGACTACGAGATGCTGGTACGCATGATCCGCGCGGGAGTCGATGTCGTGCGGCTGAACTTTTCCCACGGCACCGCGCAAGACCATATCGAGCGCGCCGCTGCGGTGCGCCGCGCGGCGGCCGAGTGCGGCCGCGAAGTGGCGATCATGGCCGACATGCAGGGGCCGAAAATCCGGGTCGGCAAATTTGAAGACGGCAAGGTCGACCTCGAGACCGGCGCCAAATTCATCCTCGACGCCAAGTGGGGCGAGAACGGCGAACTGGGCAACCAGGAGCGCGCCGGCCTCGACTACAAGGCGCTGCCGCGCGACGTCCGTCCCGGCGACAAGCTGCTGCTCAACGATGGCCTGATCGTGCTGATCGTCGAGCGCGTGGCCGGCCATGAAATCCACACCACGGTGCGGGTCGGCGGCGTGCTGTCGAACAACAAGGGCATCAACCGCCAAGGTGGCGGCCTGACCGCGCCGGCGCTGACCGCCAAGGACATGGAAGATATCAAGACGGCGATGAGTTTCCAGGCCGACTACCTGGCGATCTCGTTCCCGAAATGCGCCACCGACATGGAAATGGCGCGCCAGTTGGCCAACATCGCCGGTGAGCCCTACCACCACAAGCCGATGCTGATCGCCAAGATCGAGCGCGCCGAAGCGATTCCGGCGCTGCAGGAAATCCTCGACGCCTCCGACGGCATCATGGTGGCGCGCGGCGACCTGGCGGTGGAAGTGGGCAACGCGGCGGTACCGGCGCTGCAAAAACGCATGATCCGCATGGCGCGCGCCTCCAACAAGCTGACCATCACCGCGACCCAGATGATGGAGTCGATGATCGTCAACGCGGTGCCGACCCGGGCCGAAGTGTCCGACGTCGCCAACGCCGTGCTCGACGGCACCGACGCCGTGATGACGTCGGCCGAAACGGCGACCGGCAAGTATCCGATCGAAACGGTCGAGATGATGGCGGCCGTCTGCATCGAAGCGGAGCGCTCGGAAGACAACACCCTCGATACCGATTTTCTTAACGTTAAATTCACCCGCATCGACCAGTCGATCGCCTACGGCACGCTGTTTACCGCCCACCACCTGGGCGTAAAGGCGATCGTCGCGCTGACCGAGTCCGGTTCGACCGCGCTGTGGATGAGCCGGCACCGGGTCGACACGCCGATCTTTGCGCTCACGCCGATCGTCAGCACCCAGCGCAAGGTGGCGCAGTACCGCAACGTCCACGGCTATCACCTGATGCAGCATGGCGACAGCGCCGCGGTGCTCAAGCAGGCCGAGGATTTGATGGTTGCCAAAGGTATCGTCAAGAAGGGTGACATGATTGTCGTCACCTGGGGCGAGCCGATGGGGCAGGTCGGCGGCACCAACGCCCTTAAAATCGTGCGTGTCGGCGAATTTGATTAAAACGGCGATTAACCCGCGATTACAATTAAAACGCCTGGCATTGCACAGGCACCGATTTTCACTATTGTTTGGAGTACTACCATGGCCCTCGTATCCCTGCGTCAACTGCTAGACCATGCCGCCGAAAATGGCTACGGCTTGCCGGCGTTTAACGTCAACAACCTCGAACAGGTGCAGGCCATCATGGCCGCCGCCGACGCCACCGGCAGCCCGGTGATCATGCAAGCCTCGGCCGGCGCGCGCAAGTACGCGGGCGAGCCGTTCCTGCGCCACTTGATCGACGCTGCCATCGAATCCTATCCGCACATCCCGGTCGTCATGCACCAGGACCACGGCCAGACGCCGGCCGTGTGCATGACCGCGATCCGCTCCGGTTTTACCTCGGTGATGATGGACGGCTCGCTCGAGGCCGACGGCAAGAGCGTCGCCAGCTACGACTACAACGTCGCCGTGTCGCGCGAAGTGGTCAAGTTCGCGCACTCGATCGGGGTGTCGGTCGAAGCCGAACTGGGCGTGCTCGGCTCGCTCGAAACGATGATGGGCGACAAGGAAGACGGCCACGGCGCCGACGGCACCATGACGCGCGAGCAGCTGCTCACCGACGCCTCGCAAGCCGCCGATTTCGTCGCCCGCACTCAGTGCGACGCGCTGGCGATTGCCATCGGCACCTCGCACGGCGCCTACAAATTCAGCCGCAAGCCGACCGGCGACATCCTGGCCATCGACCGCATCAAGGAAATCCACGCGCGCATTCCCAACACCCACCTGGTGATGCACGGTTCGTCGTCGGTGCCGCAGGAGTTACTCGCAATCATCCGCGAATTCGGCGGCGACATGAAGGAAACCTACGGCGTGCCGGTCGAAGAGATTCAGGAAGGCATCCGCCACGGCGTTCGCAAGATCAACATCGATACCGACATCCGCCTGGCGATGACGGCAGCGACGCGTAAATACCTGTTCGAGAACCCGTCGAAGTTCGACCCGCGCGACTTTCTCAAGCCGGCGCGCGAAGCGGCAACCCTGATCTGCAAATCGCGCATGATGTCGTTCGGCTGCGAAGGCATGGCCGCCAAAATCAAGCCGGTCCCGCTCGATAAGATGGCCGAGCGTTATAGCAAGGGCGACCTGGCGCAGATCGTCAAGTAAAACAGCTCGGCAAGTAAAACGCAGATCGTCAAGTAGAATACTGCTTCGAACAGGCCGCCCGCTAGCGCTCGCGGCCTGACTTCCTCCCGCCGGCCACAAGCGCCGGCCCGCTTTTTCGGTACCCCATTCTATGAACAGCCTCTACCAATCCACCATCACCTCCCTGGCGCTGCTCGGCCGCGGCAAGGTGCGCGACAACTACGCCGTCGGCGACGACAAGATCCTGATCGTCACCACCGACCGCCTGTCGGCCTTCGACGTCGTCATGAACCAACCGATTCCGGGCAAGGGCATGGTATTAAACCAGATGACCGACTTCTGGTTCGACAAACTGGGCGACATCGTGCCGAATCACCTGACCGGCATCGCGCCGGAGTCGGTAGTGGCGCCAGGCGAAGCCGAACAGGTGCGCGGGCGCGCCGTCGTCGCCAAGCGGCTCGAACCGATCATGGTCGAAGCGGTCGTGCGCGGCTACCTGATCGGCTCCGGCTGGAAGGATTACCAGGCCACCGGCAGCATTTGCGGTATTCGATTGCCGGAAGGCCTGCGCCAGGCCGATAAGCTGCCCGAGCCGATTTTCACGCCGGCCGCCAAGGCCGACCTCGGCGAGCACGACGAAAACATCAGCTACGACGACATGGAGCGGCGCATCGGTACCGAACTGTCGGCCACCATCCGCGACATCAGCATCAGGCTGTACCAGGCCGCCAGCGAATTCGCCGCCACCCGCGGCATCATCATCGCCGATACCAAGTTCGAATTCGGCCTCGACACGCATGGCGAGCTGCACCTGATGGACGAAGTGCTGACCGCCGATTCGTCGCGCTTCTGGCCGGCCGATTCATACCAGCCGGGCAGCTCGCCGCCGTCGTTCGACAAGCAGTTTGTGCGCGACTACCTCGAAACCTTGACCGAATGGAACAAGACGGCGCCGGCGCCGAACCTGCCGCCGGACATTATCGACAAGACCCAGGCCAAATACTTCGAGGCGATCGAACGCCTCACCGGCTCGAAGTTGAAAGCCTAAGATGGCCGACAATGCAGATAGCGCAGACAAAGCAAAATCGCCGCTGGTCGGCGTGGTGATGGGTTCCTCGTCCGACTGGGACGTCATGCGCCACGCCGTATCGATGCTCGAGCAGTTCGGCATAGCGCATGAAGCGCAGGTGATTTCGGCGCACCGCATGCCCGACGACATGTTCGCTTACGCCGCCGGCGCGCGTGCGCGCGGCCTGCGCGCGATCATCGCCGGCGCCGGCGGCGCCGCCCACCTGCCGGGCATGCTCGCCGCCAAGACCATCGTGCCGGTGCTGGGTGTGCCGGTGCCTTCCAAATACCTGCGCGGCGAGGATTCGCTGCTGTCGATCGTCCAGATGCCCAAAGGCGTGCCGGTGGCCACCTTTGCCATCGGCGAAGCCGGCGCCGCCAATGCGGCGCTGACCGCCGTGGCGATCCTGGCCGGCACCGACGCCGCGCTCGCCGACAAGCTCGAAGCGTTCCGCGGCGAGCAGAGCGCCGCCGCCAAAGCGATGACGTTGCCACCCGTATGAACAAGCCGTTGCCTTTTTTACCGCAAGCCAATCCGCCGACCTGGCTCGGCGTCATGGGTGGCGGCCAGCTCGGCCGCATGTTCGCCCACGCCGCCCAAGCCATGGGCTACAAGGTCGCCGTGCTGGAACCGGCCGCCGTTTGCCCGGCCGGCGACGTCGCCGAACGCCTGATCACGGCCGACTACAGCGACCCGCAAGCGCTGGCCGAACTGACCCGCCTGTGCGCCGCCGTCACCACCGAATTTGAAAACGTCCCGGCCGACAGCATGGCGCTGCTGGCAGGCGCCAGCTTTGTCGCCCCGTCCGCTGACTGCGTGTCAGTGGCCCAGGACCGCATCGCCGAAAAGCGTTTTTTTGTCGACTGCGCGGCAGCGTCCGGTGTGCTGCCGGCGCCGCACCAGGTCATCGCTTCGATGGACGACGTCGCCGCCATTGCTGACGCGCTGCTGCCAGGCATCCTTAAAACGGTGCGCATGGGTTACGACGGCAAGGGCCAGGTGCGGGTCGACACCCGCGCCGACGTGGCAGCGGCGTTTGCCGCCATGGGCGTGACGTGCCTGCTTGAAAAAATGCTGCCGCTGGCGTACGAGGTGTCGGTGCTGACGGCGCGCGGCGTCGATGGCGTCTCGGTGGTCTATCCGATCGCCGAAAACGTCCACCGCGACGGCATTCTGTTCACCACCACGGTACCGGGGCCGAACGTCGATGCCGCCTGCGCCCGCAAGGCCCAGGATGCGGCGCGCGCCATCGTCGAGCGGCTCGGCTATGTCGGCGTGCTGTGCGTCGAGTTTTTCGTGCTGGCTGACGGCAGCCTGGTGGTCAATGAAATGGCGCCGCGCCCGCACAACAGCGGCCACTACACGATCGACGCCTGCGTCACCAGCCAGTTCGCCCAGCAGGTACGGGCGATGGCACGGCTGCCGCTGGGCGACGTCCGCCAGCATTCGCCGGCGGTGATGCTCAACATTCTGGGCGACCTGTGGTTTGACGGGGTTGACGGGGTTGACGGCCTTTCAGAAAGTGATGCTGCAGGCGCGCGCGAGCCGGCCTGGGACAAAGTAGCGGCGCTGCCGGGCGCCTGCCTGCACCTGTACGGCAAGGAAGACGCCCGGCGCGGGCGCAAGATGGGGCATGCGACGTTCGTGGCGGCCTCCCTGGCCGAAGCGCAGCAACAGCTGCGCGCCGCCTGTATCATCCTCAACATCGCGTTGTGACCGGCGTGAACCAACCCGCCGTGGCGCTGATCGCCGCTGCCGCGCGCGCGCTCGAACAGGGCGCGCTGGTCGGCTTTCCGACCGAAACCGTGTACGGGCTGGGGGCGGACGCCGAGAACCCGGCCGCCGTCGCCGCGATCTACGCCGCCAAGGGCCGCCCGCAAGATCATCCGGTGATCGTCCATCTCGCGCCCGGCGCCGCGCTCGACTACTGGGCCGACGAGATCCCCGGCGAAGCGCACCAGCTGGCCGCGGCGTTCTGGCCCGGTCCCTTGACGATGATCCTCAAACGCGCCGCCCATATTCCCGCCGCCGTTTCGGGCGGGCAGGACACGGTCGGCCTGCGCTGCCCGTCGCACCCGGTGGCGATTGCGCTGCTGCAGGCATTCAAGGGCGGCGGCGGCGGCATCGCGGCGCCGTCGGCCAACAAGTTCGGCAACGTCAGTCCGACCACTGCCCAGCACGTGCGTGACGAATTTCGCGCTGAGTGCGAAACCGGCGGTGCCCTCGCCATGGTGCTCGACGGCGGCGCCAGCGAGGTTGGCATCGAGTCGACCATCGTCGATTTGTCGCGCCTGGCCAGCCACGGTCCGGTGCTGCTGCGGCCCGGCAGCATCAGCGCCGAGGCCATCGCCGCGGTGATCGACCAGTTGCCCGCCGCGCCCGACGCGGCCGCCCCGCGCGCTTCCGGCACCCTCGCATCGCATTACGCCCCGCACACGCCGGTGGCGATGCAGGACAGCGCAACGTTGAGAACCACGCTCGCTCAATTGCAGCTTGCTGGCCGTAAAATCGCGCTGATTCACTACTCGGCGATGCCGGCCGCCCACGCTGACATCCGCCTGCCTGCCTCTCCTGACGGCTTTGCGCACGCCCTGTATGCGTCGCTGCGGGCCATGGACACCACCGGCGCCGACCTGATCCTGGTCGAGGCGCCGCCGCAGGGCGACGCCTGGCTCGGCGTCAACGACCGCCTGCGCCGCGCCGCGCACGGCTCCAGTGGCATCGTCCATGGATTGCTCAACCAACAAGCGCCTTAAAAAGTTTTCTCCCTGGCTCCGTCCTGGTGACGCCGTCGCGCGATGTTTCAAGTGGGTTCTGGCCCGCTGAGCCAGCCTGATACGGGCGCGCGCTTGTTGCGAAGAACTGACGCAAAAACAATGTTTTTTTCTATACAGGTAAATCGAACACTGGCATATTAGTCGGGCGGCAAATAGCACGCTCGTTCGATAGTATCCGTTACGTTCAAAAACATTAGGAGACACAATGCGTCAACATCATTTCGCGATTGCGCTGATCGCCGCCGCAGCCTTGACCGCTTGCGGCGGCGATGGCAGTTCCGGCGGCAACCAGACCCAAAAGACCAAGTTCAGCGCCCAGGTGGTGTTCGGTGACAGCCTGTCGGACGTTGGCTCGTACGCCGTGGGCACCGTCAAGGCGCTTGGCGGCGGCAAGTTCGGCATCAATGGCGACCTCACGACGGTCAATCCGGCGTTGACCGGCAAGAACTGGACCGAACTGATGGCCACGCAGTTCAGCCTGCCGGCGCCGTGCGCTGCCCAGACCGGACTCGAAGGCGACTCTACCAAGGGTTTCGCGGTGCCGATCGTCTTTCATGCCGGCTGCACCAATTATGCCCAGGGCGGCTCGCGCGTGACCAATCCGGTCGGCCCATCGCACAAGCTGACCGGCAGCCCGCTCGGTGCACTGACCGTCCCGGTCGCCACCCAGATCCAGAATCACTTGAGCGTGTCCAGCGGTAAATTTTCCGGCACTGAACTGGTGCTGGTAATGGCCGGCGCCAACGACGTCTTCATGCAGTTGGGTGGCCTGTCGGCCGGCGCCACGGCGGCCGGCAGCGCCAGCTTCGGCACGACGCTGGTTGGCTCGCTGGCAGCCGGCGCGACCAATCCGCAGACCGCGGCGCAGGCAATCGGCCTGGCCCTGAAGACCGAATCGGCCCGTCCCGGCCGTACCGACGCCAGCGTGATCGCCGCCGCGGTTGGCGCCGCCGCCATTCAGCCCGGCAATTCGGCAGTCGGCGCGCCAGCCGTGTATGGCCCGATGGTCGCGAGCGCGCAAGCGGCTGGCGCCAAGGCCGGCGCCGCCTACTTTGCGGCCACCAGCCCGAGCCTGGTGGCCGCAATGGCGACCGCGGCGACCGAGCTGACCGCGTTGGTGAAGACCCGGATCATCGCCAATGGCGCCAACTACGTAGTGGTCAACAACATGCCCGACATCGGCACCACGCCGTCCTCGGCAGGCTACGACGCCGCCACGCTGGCGCTGGTCAACGCCATGGTGAAGACCTTCAACGACACCCTCGGCACGGGCCTGGCGTCCGAACCGAAGGTGGCGTACGTCGACGCGTTTTGGGCCAGCCACGACCAGGCCACCAATCCCGCTCCTTACGGCTTGACCAACGTGACCACGCCCGCGTGCGACCTGTCTGCCGCCAAGAACCCGCTGGGAAGCTCACTGGTGTGCAACGGCGGCAACCTGATCGCCGGCGATGTCAGCCGCTACGCGTTCGCCGACTCGGTGCACCCGACGCCGTTTGTCCATCTGCTGCTGGCACGCTACGTGTCGAAGTACATGCTGCAGAAGGGCTGGCTGTAAGGCTGAGTGCGCGGTAAAGACAATGCGATTGGCGCGAGCCACACCTCACATGAATCAGGAGACACAATGAATCAACGTATGAAGAGCGTCGTCACGCTGCTGGCGGCAGCATGCGCAATGGGACTGGCGGCGAACGCCTCGGCGCAGAGCGCGGGCCAGTTCAGCGCCAAGATCGGCGCCGGCAAAATCACGCCGGAAGGCGACAGCGGCGACCTGTCGGCACCGGCGTTCCCAGGCAGCAAAGTGGCAGTCGGCGACGCCACCGCACCGGTGTTGATCGTCGCCTACGGCCTGACCGACAATATCTCCGCCGAGCTTGGCCTTAACCTGCCATACAAGCTCAAGCTGTCCGGCGCCGGCACGCAGGCCGGCACCGGACAGCTGGGCACGGCGGAAGCGCTGCTGCCGAGCGCCTTTATCCAGTACCGTTTTTTCCAGCCTGAAGCGATGCTGCGTCCGTTCGTCGGGCTGGGAGTGACGTATGCGTACTTTCAGAAGGAAACCGGCTCGGGCAAATTGACGGCGCTGCTCAACACCGGCGGGCCGGCCACCACCTTCAGCATCGGCGCCAAGGCGGCAGCGACGCTGCAAGCCGGCGTGGCGGTCAACATCAATCCGCGCTGGTTCGTCGACCTGACGGTGACGAAGTCGAAGCTCGAGGTGCAGACCAGGTATGCGACGGGGCAAACGCAAAGCGTGCGTCTCGATCCGCTGGCCGTGATCCTGGCCATCGGGTACAAATTCTAGAAGCGCCGGGGGTGCGGTTGACGGACGGTCTTGTGTAGCGGTAGACCCGAGCGGCCACATGTAATCGCTCAACTTGATGCCGGGTGGCGCTCATGCCGCCCGGCCTTTTGGATGCGCATATGGCAAATAAAAATGGCTGTCTGCGCCGTCACCTCGTGCTCAAAGGCATCTTCAAATGCTGTTAGCTCAGCAGGCCCTATGGCTATAGGCGCAATCCGATGCGCAGCAAGAGTCGAGGGCGACAATATGGCCTTTATACTCGACAGTTCGACATGATGGCGGCGGCAAAGCGCTCGGGTGCATCGAGCATCATCAGATGGCCCGTCGCCGCGATGTCCGAATTGGACGCCGCTATCCGAGCGACCCAGTCGGGCACGTCCCAGTCGGCGCGCGAGCGTGCGCCGCCGATGAGATGAAACGGCGGGCCGGCGTCGAGCAAGCAGCGCACCAAGTCAAGGTATTCCGCACCGCCGGTCGCCGCCACGACCGCGCGCGCTTGCGCCCGCACTGTCGATGTCGGCTGGTTGTGCAGCCAGCGCTGCGCCACGTCGAGCGCCCATTGGGTCGGAGCGACATTTGACGCCGAGATCCATCCACCGACGTTAGCCTTGTAGCCATCCACGATTGCCTCCACCTCGGACAATGCCATCTGCGCGATCTGGTTCGACCAGAAGGCGTCCTTGAGCGTAAAGTTACCCTCGATGCTGGTGGGCGATCGCGTCAGCTCGGGGTGGCGGCTGGCGAAGAACATCGCGATAGCCCCTCCGATTGAGTGGCCAACGACATGTGCCGGTGCGTCGCCGCGCTGCCGCATCCAGGCGGCGACATGGTCGGCTTGCGCTTCAATCGTTATGCCGTCCGTGTCGGCCGAGCGATATGCGCCATAGCCCAGCAGGTCGGGCGCAAGCACAGTCGTCTCGCCAAATGCCGCTGCGATGCGCGGATCGGACAGCGAGCCAAACAGACCATGAATGAGCAGGATCGGGGTCGTCATATCTTGTTTTCTCCTTAATATTGCGTGAGGCTATCGGCGTCGAGTTCGTCCAACTCCAGAATGTGGGTACGGTCGTGATGGTAGATGTCTTCGACCAGCTCGCCGAGCGTGACGCGGCGCGCGCCATCGACGATGCCGTAGCGTTGGCGCTGCTGGGGTGTCGTTGCCGTCAGTTGGGCCAGAAGGTCGGCGCGTGCCCGCCTGAAGCCAGCCAGTGCGGTGGCGCAGTCCTGTTCCGCATAGCGGCGCTCGGCAGCCATCGCGACGCCGTCGACCGACGCCAGAGCGGGTCCATCCTCGGCAAGCAGACGTGCGATGCGTTCGCGATAGACGTCGCGATCAAGGTCGCGCAGGTGGCAAATATGCTCGACGAGCGAGAAGCCAGTGCCGCCCGGGCGCGTGCGCCAGCGCCCGGCGGGCATGGCAAGCATCACCCGCGTCATCTCGTCGGGCATGGCCGCCAGCCGCGCCAGCAACGCATCGACAGCTGCGCGCTGTGGTTCGGCCATCCACACCACGCCATAGGTGAAGAAGTCGCCCAGTACGCGGCCGCGCGGACGCAACACATCGTGGTGCCTGCGGCGCATCACTTCTGCCACCATCGCCCCGCAAAACTGCTTGGCCGTCTGGTCATACTGCACTTCGGGGAACAGCTTCCGCAGATCATGCACGATAGCCGATACCGCCGGCACCTCGGCGCGTGAAAGGGCCGCGAACTCGATGTACCGCTCGGGACTGTCAATCAGACGCTCGAGTTGTCGCCCTAGCGAAGTAATGCGGAAGCGGTCGAAGCGAGAATGCATTTTTATCCGTCTAAAAAATAACGTTTCAAAATGCGACGTTACTAGCATAAAGCCTCGACGTCAACTGAATTGGGGCGAAGAGAGAAAACGGAAAAAATAGTACGCTAAGCTTTGGGAATTGCCGTTTAGCACCGTTGGCATTGACGGAAATGGTCTAAAGTACCGTTTCCGGACACTTGGCAATCCGACAGGCTTTTACGTGCACACGCGCTTTTCTCGGGTAGTTTGGTCCGGTGTACCAAGACGCACTACCGGAAAACTTCTGTTTGGCGACAGGCCGCTATCGGCCAAAAGCGGACAGTTTTAAGTCGAGCGTAACAATGAGGAGCACATGCGTCTCTCAGCCAAATTAAGTCTCATAGGCATTGCACTTATCTCGGCAATCACGCTGGCACTCCTGTCGGTATACGTTGAGCGCGTAGGGCCCGAACTAGCGCAGTACGGCAACTTGTGTGGGCCACTCGCAGTCGATCCGTGCTACAAGCCCGTATTAAAGGGCGGCTTCCCGGTTGCATACTTGTTTGACGCACCGGGTGTTTCCGTAGAGCGGCAGCTCTCGTTCGGTGAAGACAAGCTGTTCCTAGGTGCTCTCATCCTCGACATTACTTTGTACTTCGCTATTGTCTTACTGGCCATTCCGGCCGTCTCGCAACGCTGGTCAGTTCTCACTCATGCCGCGAATCGGGTCAGAACGTAACCCGGTTCGTTTCCAAGAATGTCAGCTTTGGGTCGAAACCGGCCCTTCAACGCCAGCCTCGTCCCCGCTTAACGTGCTATTTTCCCGTTTTCCCTGTTCACCCCGAATTCACGCAGTCATGCCATTTTCCCATCGGGAACGGCGCTAGATTTTGAAGACTGAGTCGATCGACCTGCTGATCACCCATTTGCGCATGCCGCTGCAGCGGCGAGATAAGTATGATGTTCAGCAACCAGCTCGAACCGAAGCGTACGGCCGAGATCCGCGAGCGTATGCTGGCCGCGGCTTTCGTTGACGAGGACAGCGGGCAACTGTATGGGATGCGTGTGCCATGCCAAGCGCGTGCCCGGCTCAGGAATTGATAGAAATTTTCGACTTTAGTTCCAAATAACCTTGACGTCGACCATCTCGGTGTACCCATGGGTGTCCTCGCTTGAAGCCTGAAGCATCGACGCTGCTGAGAGGTAGGGAACTCTTTTATCGCCAGGCTCTCTGTCGAACCGTGCGATGAGCGCAACTGCCTAAGATTGCGCCGGCGGCGCGCGCGGTTGAGGTTTGCCCCTAACTTTCCAAGAGCGCGGGATACGGGATACGGGATACGGGAACGGGCACCGGAAGGCTGGTCTGACGGCTCTGTTCGGAACTTTTAGGGGGTAATGGCTTCCGTAGGCGCTACTATAAAGATGATTTGGAGGAAAGTTTGAAGAATCAGCGCAGTTTGAGCACCAACTTCTTTGTGATAGTTGCGCCGGTAAGACCCAGCAGGATCGACGTCCTTCTCGAAAAACCCGAGTTTCCCCGTGTAAAAACGTGGGACAGACATGGCTGTAAAACTCGGCTTTCCGGGAAGCCTCTTGGGGGACCTTGAAGGCGCAGACGGTGATGGCGCAACTCATTGATTTCCCGGGGTTGGTCAACAGCTCCGCAAGAGCGTCGCCGGCCTTGTCTCAGCCCCCCGATTGCTTCGAGCCCGAATCAGAAAAACGCCTGGATGCCCGTCTGCGCCCGTCCCAGGATCAGCGCATGGATGTCGTGCGTGCCCTCGTAGGTGTTGACGACCTCGAGGTTGACCATGTGGCGGATCACGCCGAATTCGTCGGAGATGCCATTGCCGCCGAGCATGTCACGGGCGACGCGGGCGATGTCGAGCGACTTGCCGCACGAGTTGCGCTTCATCATCGACGTGATTTCAGGCGACGCCGTGCCGTCGTCCTTCATGCGGCCCAGCCGCAGGCAGCCCTGCAGGCCGAGCGTGATTTCGGTCTGCATGTCGGCCAGCTTCTTTTGCACCAGCTGGTTGGCCGCCAGCGGCCGGCCGAACTGGACGCGGTCGAGCACATACTGGCGGGCGATGTGCCAGCACGCTTCGGCCGCGCCGAGCGCGCCCCAGGCGATGCCGTAGCGCGCCGAGTTCAGGCAGGTGAACGGGCCTTTCAAGCCGCGCACGTCCGGAAAGGCGTTCTCTTCCGGGCAGAACACGTTGTCCATGACGATCTCGCCCGTCACCGAGGCGCGCAGGCCAAACTTGCCGTGGATTGCCGGCGCGGACAGGCCAGCCATGCCTTTTTCCAGCACGAAGCCGCGGATCGCGCCTTCGTCGTCCTTGGCCCACACCACGAACACGTCGGCCACCGGCGAATTGGTAATCCACATCTTGGCGCCCGACAGGCTATAGCCGCCGGCCACTTTTTTGGCGCGGGTGATCATCGAGCCCGGGTCGGAGCCGTGGTTCGGCTCGGTCAGGCCAAAGCAGCCAATCGATTCGCCGGTAGCGAGCTTCGGCAGGTATTTGCGGCGCTGCTCTTCGGTGCCGAACTCGTAGATCGGCACCATCACCAGCGACGACTGCACGCTCATCATCGAGCGGTAGCCGGAATCGACGCGCTCCACTTCGCGCGCGATCAGGCCGTAACACACATAGTTCAGCCCCGAGCCGCCGTATTCAAGCGGAATAGTGGCGCCGAGCAATCCCAGTTCGCCCATCTCGCGGAAGATCGAGGTATCCATCGTCTCGTGGCGGAACGCTTCGAGCACGCGCGGCTGCAGCTTGTCCTGGCAGTAGGCGGCGGCGGCCTCGCGCACCATGCGCTCGTCGTCGCTCAACTGGTCGTTCAGCAGCAGCGCATCGTCCCAGTGGAATTGGGCCTTGGACGGCGATTCGGATCGGTTCATGGATGGTCCTGTCTGGTTTGTCAATGAGGCCGGCCCGTTTGGGCCAAGGCGCAACATGTGTACGACATGGGGGCGACGTGTGTGCAGCTTGGCGGGGCTGGTGTTGCTGAAGTGTTATTTTACCGGGATCGGGGTGCTACCGAAGCGTCCGCCATGAAAAATGAGCGCCGTCTGCGGACTGGCCGCGCAGTTTTCGACTTCGCCGACAAAGATCACATGGTCGCCCTCGGGATAACGGCTGCGGTTGTGGCACTCGAACCAGGCCGAAACTCCCTTCAGGATCGGCTGGCCGGTGCGCGACAGTTCGTACTCGACGTTGGCGAACGGGTCGTCGCCGCGGCGCGAAAAGCGTTCAGCCAGCTCGGCCTGGTCGGCCGCCAGCACGTTGATCACGTAATGCGAGTTGCCGCTAAATACCGGCATGCTGTTGGCCGCTTCGCCCAGGCTCCATAGCACCAGTGGCGGATCGAGCGACACCGAGTTAAATGAGCTGGCCGTGAGGCCGCGAAAGCTGCCGTCGGCGAGCCGGGTGGTAATGACGGTCACGCCGGTGGCAAACTGCGACAACGCGTGACGGAACTGCCCGGCGTCGAACTGGCGCGCGGCGGCGCGGGGGGAGCTAGTGTTCATTGGTGCCCTGTGTGTTTGACCTATTATGCCAAATTTGTTGCTCCGGATGTTGCTGGCTCTTGCTAGCGGGTGCGCATGGCCGCGCTTTGCGTTACAGTAACAGCTATCTGCAACGAGATGCTGGGGTGTGAGATGGCGAATCAAGCGGCGCATCAACCGGATGTGGCAATCCTCGGCGGTGGCTGTTTCTGGTGCCTCGAGGCGGTGTACCTGGAAGTGCTGGGCGTGACGAAGGTCGAGTCCGGCTACATGGGCGGTCACGCAACCGACCCGAGCTACGAGCAGGTGTGCGCCGGCACCACCGGCCACGCCGAAGTGGTGCGCATCGCGTTCGATCCGCAACAGATCGGCTACCGCGACCTCCTCGAGATATTTTTCACCATCCACGACCCGACCACCTTGAACCGGCAGGGCAACGATGTCGGCACCCAGTACCGCTCGGTAATCTACTTCACCTCGCCCGAGCAGGAAACCACCGCCCGCCACGTGATGGCGGAGATGGCCAATGTGTGGGATGCGCCGATCGTGACGGAGCTGGCGGCGGTGCAAGGCTGGTACCGGGCCGAGGACTACCACCAGGATTATTTCCGCCAGCACCCGCTGCAGGGGTATTGCGCCTTCGTAGTGGCGCCCAAGGTGAGCAAGTTCAGGAAAACTTTTTCGAATCGGCTGAAGTAATTACGCAACAGCGTCTGCAATGGTGATTGCTTCGCGGACAGACGCGGTTAAAATATCGCGGCGTAACTCAGCGCCAATCCATCACCGATAGCGAATATGAAATCGAACAAATCTTTCTTTGCCGCGGCCGCCGGCCTGCTGCTGGCCAGCGCCGCGCAGGCCCAGGTCGCCGTCACCGCCGACTTCGGCACCACCGGTTTTGGCGCCCACCTGGTAGCGCCGCTCGCGCCCACCGTCAATGGGCGTGTCGGCCTGAACGGCGGCAATTTTACTGTCAGCGGATCGGAAGGGGCCGTCGATTACGACATCGACGCCCGGCTGCGCTCGGTTGATTTCCTGATCGACTGGTATGTGCGCGACAACAGCAGTTTCCACCTGAGCGCCGGCCTGGTCTATGACGGCAGCAAATTCGACGCCAAGGGCAAGCCCAACAATGGCGGCAGCTACACCGTCAATGGCGTCAATTACCGCTCGGCCGACGTCGGCACCCTCGACGGCAGCCTGGTGTACCGCACGGCGGCGCCGTATATCGGCATCGGCTGGGGCAATGCGGTCAAGGCCGCCCCCGGCTGGAATTTCACGAGCGATTTGGGCGCCTTCTTCCGGGCCAAGGGCGAGGCCCGGCTGGTCAGTACCGGCTGCACCGCTTCCACTGTCGTTTGCCAGGCGCTGGCGCGCGATGTCGCTCTCGAGCAGGCAAGCTTCGCCAGCCAGATCAGCGACGTACCGCGCATCTACCCGGTGCTGCGCGTGGCGCTGTCGTACCGTTTCTAAGAGCCAGCGGCGCCGGCGCGTGCACCTTACGGTTGCAAGCGCTCACGTGTCCAGCTGCCGTCCGGCTGCAGCGTGTACACGATGCGGTCATGAAAACGCGAACGCCGTCCCTGCCAGAATTCGATTCGCTGCGGCACCAGGCGAAACCCGCCCCAATGGTCGGGTCGCGGCGGCAACTCGCCATACTGCGCCGCCACCGCATCGTAGTGCTGTTCGAGCGTAGCCCTGTCGGCGACGGGCGCACTTTGCGCCGACGCGATGGCTGCCAGCCGGCTTTTCAATGGCCGGCTGTGGAAATACTTGTCGCTTTCTTCCGCTGACGTGTGTTCGACAACGCCTTCGATACGAATTTGGCGTTCAAGTTCGCTCCAGAAGAACAGCAGGGCGGCGTGCGGGTTGGCGGCCAACTGGCGCCCTTTCTGGCTGTCATAATTGGTGTACCAGGTGAAGCCGCGGCGGTCGAATTGCTTGATCAGCACGATGCGCGACGTCGGCTTGCCGCCGGCGTCGACGGTGGCCACATTCATCGCGTTCGGCTCGTTCACTTCAGCGGCCAGCGCCTGCTCGAACCATGCGTTGAACTGCTCGAACGGGTCGGTGGCAACATCGGTTTCGTTCAGGGTGGCCTGGCCGTAATCCTTGCGCAGGGCGGCAACGCGCTCTCCGGTCGTTTCTGCGGTGGCGATCGGCGCCGGCAAGATACCGCGCCGCACCTGCATCGCTTCGCCCAACTGCGCCATCTGCGCCGCACTGAATAATCGTTTTGCCATCGGCGCGATGCGGGTTTCTTCGCGTTCCATGTGGCTGCTGTAGCGCTCGGCGAAGCGCTGCACGTTGGACGCTGTCAGTGTAGCGGCGCTGCCGTCCGCGATCGCGTTCAGTTCCTCGCGCAGGCCTAGCCACATCGCATCCATCTCGTCGTGGTCGCGCAGGATGCCGGGCACCAGTGCGGCCAGGGTCGCCGCGTCCTCGCCTTGGGCCACCGATTGCAGCATCGGCACCAGGTTATCTTCCTCGTCGGCGTGGTGCAGGTGGGCTGACTTGTCGAAATACTTGAGCACCGCCTGGGCCGCCTGGCGTGCCTCTTCGTCGGCGCCGTGGCGCGCCAGGTGTTCCGACATTTTTTGCATTGTTTCAAGCTGTTTGCGGATGCGGTCGTGGCAGTGCTTCAAGACCGCAATCGGCTGGTCGAATCCGGGAGCGGTATCGGGCAAGGAATGTGTCATCATGTTCTTTCGGGGAAAATTCTTCGTTGACTAGAGAACATTTTAAAGCAGTCCTGCCGGCAACGTCCGTTAAAATGGGCGCATGAAACTCGTCAACAATGTTATTCCCGCCGACTGCGCCGAACCAGTCGATGTCGAACGCCGCTTCGGCGGTATAGCCCGGCTATACGGCCAGAATGCGCTGGAACGCTTCCGCGCGGCGCACGTCTGCGTGATCGGCGTCGGCGGCGTCGGCTCGTGGATCGTCGAAGCGCTGGCGCGCAGCGGGCTCGGCGCGCTGACCCTGATCGACCTCGACAACGTCGCCGAATCGAACATCAACCGCCAGGTCCAGGCGCTCACCGCTACCCTCGGCCAGGCCAAGATCGACGCGCTGGCCGAACGCATCGCGCAGATCAACCCGTACTGCAAGGTGACGTTGGTGGAACAGTTCATCACCCCCGACAACTTGGGCCAGCTGATCGGCGCGGGCACTTTCGATTACGTCATCGACGCCATCGACAGCGCCCGCGACAAGGCCGCGCTGATCGCGTATTGCCGCCAGCACGCGGTTGCCCTGATCACCATCGGCGGCGCCGGCGGCCAGACCGACCCGACGAAAATTGCCGTGCGCGACCTGTCGAAGACCGAGCAGGAGCCCTTGCTCAAGCGCGTGCGCAAGTTGTTGCGCACGCACTACGGTTTTCCGCGCGGCGAGAAGAACAAGTTCAACGTCGACGCCGTGTTCTCGATGGAGCCGTTGCAGTTCCCGGCCGAAGACGCCGGCTGTTCGCTCGATGCCGATCAGCGCGGCATCGCCGGCATTACAGGGATCAATTGCGCCGGCTTCGGCTCGAGCGTCGTCGTCACCGCCAGTTTCGGCATGGTGGCCGCCGCCCACCTGCTGCGCAAGCTTGCCGACAGCGCAACGGGGTCAGAGCCAACTCTGACCCCGGTGTATGATAGCCTTGTGTAATCAACATTTTTTTCATATGAAAGAAGACGCCATGATCCGTCGTACCATGTTTCTCGCGATGCTGTGCCTGTCGGCCGCATCGATGTCCCAGGCCGCCGGCCAAGCAACAGCCACGGCCGCCGCCCCCACTGCCGCTGTCGTGGCCGAACCGCTCGTCAAGATCGACAACGTCGTCGGCACCGGCAAGCAAGCCACCGTTGGCAGCAACGTCGTGGTCAACTACACCGGCTGGTACTACAAGCCGATGGCCACCCGCCAGCGCGGACGCAAGTTCGATTCCTCGCTCGACGCCGGCCGCGAACCGCTGGAGTTCCAGTTGGGCGCCGGCAGAGTCATCAAGGGTTGGGACCAGGGCGTGGAAGGCATGAAGGTGGGCGGCAAGCGTACCTTGATCATCCCGAGCGAACTGGCGTACGGCAAGCGCGGCGCGGGCGGCGGGGCGATTGCGCCCGATTCCGACCTGGTCTTCGATGTGGAATTGCTCGACGTTAAATAACCGGCGATATTGCAGGAACATCGTCAACAACACCAGCGGGGAGACACAGCATGAGAATCGCGAACGATGTCACTGAGTTGATCGGCAATACCCCGCTGGTGCGGATCCGCAACCTGGCCAAGGGCGCGCCGGCCGAAATCGTCGCCAAGCTGGAATTTTACAATCCGGCCCACAGCGTCAAGGACCGCATCGGCCTTTCGATGATCGAGGCGGCGGAGGCGGCTGGCCGGATTGGGCCCGACACCGTCATCGTCGAGCCCACCAGCGGCAACACCGGCATCGCGCTGGCGATGGTGTGCGCGGCGCGCGGCTACCGCTGCACCCTAGTGATGCCCGACACCATGAGCACCGAGCGGCGCACCTTGCTGCGCGCTTACGGCGCCGAGCTGATCCTCACGCCAGGTTCGGAAGGCATGCTGGGCGCCATCCGCAGGGCCGAGGAACTGGTCGCGGCCAACCCGCTCTGGTTCATGCCGCAGCAATTCAACAACGCCGCCAACCCCGAAGTCCACCGCCGCACCACCGCCGAAGAGATCTGGCGCGACACCGACGGCAAGGCCGACATTTTGGTCGCCGGCATCGGCACCGGCGGCACCATCACCGGCGTGGGCGAAGTGATGAAATCGCGCAAACCCGGCTTCCAGGTCATCGCTGTCGAGCCGGAAGCGTCGCCGATCCTTTCCAAAGGGACCAAGGGGGCACACCCGCTGCAGGGTATCGGCGCCGGTTTTTTGCCGGCCGTGCTGAACACCAAAATCTACGATGAAATCATCGGCGTCAAGAACGACGACGCTTTCGCGGTTGCCAGAGCGGCGGCGCGCGAAGAAGGTTTATTGGTCGGGATCTCCTCGGGCGCGGCCTTGTGGGCGGCGATCCAGGTCGCGCGCCGGCCGGAGAACGCCGGCAAGCTGATCGTCACGATCATCCCGTCGTTCGGCGAACGCTACCTCAGCACCGCGCTGTACGCCAATCTCGCCAATTAATGTGCCTCGCTGTGCAGCGAGCAGCCGTGGCTGGTGGTGCCCTGTTCGATCTGCAAGGTGCAATGGTGGATCGAGAACTCGTTCTTCAGCCTGGCGACGATGTCGTCGATCTGCTGGTCGCCCGGATAGCCTTGCGGCATCACCAGGTGGGCGGTGAGGGCGGTTTCGGTGGTGCTCATCGCCCAGATATGCAGGTCGTGGGTTTCCGATACGCCGGGCCGGTCTTCGAGGAACTGCCTGACCTGTTGCGGGTCGACATTGGCCGGCACTGCCGCCAGCACCAGGCGCAGCGATTCCTTCAGCAGCGACCAGGTCGTCAGCACGATCAGCGCTACGATCACCAGGCTGACCGCCGGGTCGAGCCAGTTCCAGCCGGTGACCATGATGGCGACGCCGGCCATCACCACGCCAAGCGAAATGGCGGCGTCGGCCGCCATGTGCTGGTAGGCCGCACGCACGTTCATGTCGTCCTTGCTGCCGGCCATGAACAGCCAAGCCGACAGGCCGTTGACCGCCACCCCGACCAGCGCCACCATCGATACCGTCCAGCCGGCCACCGGGCTCGGGTTGCTGAAGCGGTGCACCGCTTCCCAGCCGATCGCCCCGCACGCCATCATCAACAGCAGCGCGTTGAACAGCGCCGCCAGGATCGACGAGCTGCGCAGGCCGTACGTGAAGCGCCGGTTCGGCGCGGTCTTGGACAGCACCGCCGCGCCCCATGCCAGCGCCAGGCCGAGCACGTCGGACAGGTTGTGGCCGGCGTCCGCCATCAGCGCGGTCGAGTTGGCAACAAAGCCGTAGCCGAATTCGATCGCCACGAAAACGGTATTGAGGCCAATCGCCAGCGCAAAGGCGCGCTGGTTGCCGTTCGGATCGACCGGGTGGTGGTGGTGGCCATGGCCGCCGTGGCCATGATCATGGGCGTGATCGTGCTTCGCCTTCGTCGGGGCGTGCGCATGGCCATGGTCGCCGTGCGGGCGCGGCTCGTGGTCGTGGTCGTGGTTCATGATTGAATCTTCCGTGTCTGTGTCATGGTTTTTGCATGTCGGCCTGGATCGCATTGCGCGTTTTGGCGTCGAGTTTCTGGACGATTTTTTCCAGCTTCCCGGCGTTGCGCAGCGCCGCCGACTGCGCTTCGCTCAGCTCGCTCGCCTGGATCACCGGCGCCGGTGCCGGCTTGAAGAACAGCGCCTGGCCCATCAAGACCAGCAGCGCCCCCAGCACCGCCGCGGCGCCGGCGATGACGATGATCCGCTTCTCCAGTTGGGATGATGCGCTCGCCGCCGGCTGCGGTGCCAGGGAGCCGGCGTGGTAGCCCAAGCCGCCATCGTGCAGCCGGCCGGCCAGTTCGCGCGTTGCATTGTCGAGCAGGGCGACGTGGCGTTCGACCGCCTCGGCCAGCACCGCTTCGTTGAGTGCCACCAGCGCGAAGACCGGGTCGTCGACGTCGATGCGGACACCGGTTTTCTCGAACACGAGGGTGCGCAGTTTTTGCTGGTCCATGGCCGCTACCACGCCACTTTATCGAGTTGTTCGAACAGGTCGCGGAACACCACCTTGATGCGCTGCTTTTCCATCACGTTGAACTTGTCGCTGGCGCGCACCTCGTCGACCGTCATGCGGGCGATGTTCATCTTCTTGATATCGGCGCCGAAGGTGTCAACATTGCGCTGCGCGAGCACCACGCGCCCGCATACCCGTTCGGCGTTTTCAAGGTAGGTGTGCGACTCGGTAAACACTTTGCCGCTGGCCGATTGCAGCAGGCCGAAATGCTCGTTCTGCCACAGCACCAGCGGCACCCGGGTCGATTTGGCGGTCGAGACGAAGCCCATCGCGGTGTCGTGCAAGGTGTCGCCACCGCCGACGATGGTGTGGATGTAGACCTTGCGCCCGGACTCCTGCAGCAGGTCGAAGCAGTCGTTCTCGAGCAGGTAGCCCATCAGGGGCGAAAACGTGTTGGCGCCATTGTCGACGACGCAGTTGCCGTCTTCCTCGAGCAGGTCGATCATCAAGGCGTCGAAGCGTTTCGGGTCGATGTTGCGGGTGTCCGTCATCACCGGCACGTGCTGGACGCTCAACGCCTTGTAGCGCGAGAACGTGGCGTTTTCCTGGTCAGTATCGTAGCAGCGCAAAGGCTGCTCGTCTTTGACGGCGAGCCACTGGGCCAGGATGGTCGACACCAGCGTTTTGCCGATACCGCCTTTGCCCTGCAAGATGAAGTGAACCGTGTTGTGCATCGAATGCTCCAGATGTTAATGTGATTGCGGGCGGCGCGTCAATGACAGCGGTCGCTGCCGCGGTCCGGCCCGGCCGCGCCGCCGCCCGCCACCGGCAGGAACTGCCAGGCGTAGCCATCGTCGCCGAGCACCAGCTTGAGTATCCCGTTGTGGTTGCTGTCGCGCGCTTCGCTGTTGGCCCGCGTACGCAGGAAGGGCGTCGGGAAGGCGCCGCCGGTGCCGACGACAAACTGGCGCATGCCGCGCTCGGCGTCGCGCCGGCCGCTAGCATTTTGCGGCGCAAACCGCTCGTACAGGTGATCGTGGCGGGACAGGACGATCTCGGCGCCGGCCTCGTAGAGCACCTGCCACGCATCCTTCATGCGGGTGTCGTTGCCTTTCATTCCGGAACTATACAGCGGGTGGTGCCAGTAGGCGAGCGTGCAGCGCGCCGGGTGGCGCGCCAGTTCGCCGCGCAGCCACGCAATTTGCGCCGCGTGGGCGTTTGCTGCGAGGTTGCTGTTGAGCGAATAGAGCCGCCATGCGCCCAATTGCACGCTGTAGTAGCCCGGCCCGGCGGCGGCGCCGAAATAGCCGAAGTAGCCGGCCGCGCCCGGCGTCGCGTATTCGTGGTTGCCCGGCGTCGGGTAGGTGCGGTCCTTGAACTTGCCCCAGGTCGGGCCGTAGCAGTTGGTGAATTCTGCCGGCGCGCCGACCGGATAGGTCAAGTCGCCCAGCGCCAGCACCGCGGCCCCCGGGTCAAGCGCCAGGCCGGCTTCGATCAGCGCCGCGGTGGCGGCGGCGCCCGACCAGGCCGCATCAAGGTGTACGCAACGCGCGATGTCGCCGGCGGCGTATACGGTAGTGGCGGCAGGGGCGGCCGCAATCGCTGGCGCCGGCAGGCCGGCGGCGAGCAGAAGCAGCGAGGGGAGGGCCAGCAGGGTAGGTGCGATCGGCGCGGGCAAGGCTTACTCGATGGTTTCAATAAAGAGCAGCAGGCCGGCAAGCGCGTACATGCTTGCCTGCGCGCGCACCGCGGCGCGGTCGCCGCCGAATACCAGTTGCTCGGTGCGGGTGGCGCCGGCGCGGCTCCAGGCGAAGCAGACAGTGCCGACCGGTTTGCCCGGCATCGCGCCGCCAGGCCCGGCGATGCCGGTAATCGACAGCGCGACGTGCGCCGCGCTATTGGCCAGCGCGCCTTGCGCCATCGCCGCCGCCACTTCCTCGCTGACGGCGCCGCATTGCACGATCAGCGCCGCCGGCACGCCGAGCAGTTCCGCCTTCGAGGCGTTCGAATAGGTGACGAAACCGCGCTCGAACCACGCGCTCGAACCAGCAATGCCGGTGACCGCCTGCGCCACGCCGCCGCCGGTGCACGATTCGGCGGTGCACAGCAGCAGTGTCCTGGCATGCAGCGCCTGGCCGACGCGCGCCGCAATATCATCAATATTGTTATCAATCCTGTCGTTCGTCACGTCGTACTCCCTTCAGCCGATGCCAGCGACTTTACCATGCGCGCCAGTGTTCTAGAGTCAGGCGCTGGCGAAGTGGTCGAAGCCAGCCGCCGACAGCGCCAGCGGCCGGCCGTCGGCATCGACAAAGCGCAGGCCGGGCGCCTGCTCGATAACGCCGACACGGGTGACCAGGGTGGCGCAGCCGGCAGCGGCCTCCACGATAGCGGCGCGATGGCGCGGCGCGGCGGTAAAACACAATTCGTAGTCGTCGCCGCCGGCGGCGCTAAATTGGCGCCGCAGCGAACGGCTCTGCGAGGCCAGCGCGGGGCCGGCCGGCAGGGCGTCGGCGTCGAGCGTGGCGCCGACGTTCGAGGCGGCCAAAATGTGTCCCAGGTCGCCGGCCAGCCCGTCTGAAATATCCAGCGCGGCGTGGGCCAGGCCGCCACACGCCAGCGCGCGGCCAAGCGCCACGCGCGGCGCCGGCATGTGCATGCGCGGCGCGGCCTGCTCCAGGGTGGCGCGATGAAACACTAATTCGCCTTGCAGGCAGGCCAGCGCCAGCCTCGCGTCGCCCAGCGTGCCCGAGATCCAGACGTCGTCGCCGGCCAACGCGCGATCGCGCCGTAACGCCTGGCCGGGCGCCAGTTCGCCGAAGATGGTGATGCAGATGGTGAGCGGGCCGCGGGTCGTGTCGCCGCCGATCAGTTCGCAGTCGAATTGGTCGGCCAAATCGAACAGGCCGCGCGAAAAACCCGCCAGCCAGTCCCGGTCGGCCGCCGGCAGCGCCAGGGCAAGCGTAAAAGCGATGGGTTTTGCGCCCATTGCCGCCAAGTCGGACAGGTTCACCGCGAGGCTCTTGTGGCCCAGCATGCAAGCGTCGGCGCCGGCAAAAAAATGGCGGCCTTCGACCAGCATGTCGGACGAAATCGCCATCTGCATGCCGGGCGAGGGCGTCAGCAGCGCGCAGTCGTCGCCGATGCCAAGGGTCGCGCGGGGGGCGCCTGCGCGCGCGCCGCGTACAAAGTACTGCTTGATGAGGTCAAATTCTGAGAGCATGTGCAATTTTACATGCCCTCGAGCCCGACCCCGGCCGATGCGCGACTGCGTGCTCAGTTTTCGAGCAAGCTGCGCAGCATCCACGCATATTTTTCGTGCATTTGCATGCGCTGGGTGAGAAGGTCGCAGGTCGGCTGATCGTTCACTTTTTCAGCGGTCAAGAACAATGCCCTGGCAGTTCGCACGACGGTTGCCTGTCCTGCCACCAGGTCGCGAATCATCTCCGCTGCATTCGGGTTCCCAACGGTCGGCGGGATCGACGTCAGCGCGGCGAATTGCGCGTACGACCCGGGAGCGAGCTCGCCCAGCGCGCGGATGCGCTCGGCGATCAGGTCCACGGAAGTCCATTGTTCGTTGTACTGGGTCTCGAACATGAGGTGCAAGGTTTGAAACATCGGCCCCGTCACGTTCCAGTGGTAATGGTGGGTTTTCAGGTAGAGGGAGTAACTGTCCGCCAGCAGTTTGGACAGGCCTTCGACGATCTGCTTGCGATCATCGTCTGCAATTCCCATATCGACCATTTTGTTTCCATTGTTCGGGCTGTTCATCGTTTAATCCTCATTAGTCAATCAGCTTGTGGTTTGCTCGGGCCGACAAGGCTGCCCGAGCAACCGGCGCAGCCTTGTCTCATTTTGTCATGTCGCCCAATCGTATCAGGTTCTCGAAAATGGCAGGGAATCCTTGGCGGTTTTACCTGCCGGCTATTTTATTTGTGCAGCGACAGGCCGAAGCCGCGCATCACGCCTTCTTCGTCGATACAGCGCGAGAGCGTGCGCTCGCCGTCGGCCGCGCTGATCCATTTGCCACGGCTGCCCTGCGGCGGCGGCGCCAGCTTGCAACTGGGCGTCTCGACCAGTACCGCGTCGTCCTTCGGTTCGATCGGCGCCACCGCCAGAGACCATCGTCAGCGGGGTGGTCTTGTCGAGCTTGCGAAATTGGCGGGCGACACCGTAGGCGGCCATGCCGGAGCCGATGATTACAACCGGAAGTGTCGCCGTCATGATTACAGATCCACCATCTCGACGTCGGCCTTGGCGACGCCGCAGTCCGGGCACGACCAGTCGGCCGGGATGTCGTCCCACCGGGTGTCGGCGGCGATGCCTTCGGCCGGCATGCCGGCGCTTTCGTCATAGATGAAACCGCAAACGATGCATTGGTAAGTTTTCATGGTGAACAGCGTGCGTTCAATGCGGCCCAACTCGCGCAGCGCGAGCGATGCGGTCACGGTGCCATGCTTGATCGACGACGCCAGGCGCAGGATATCGTCCCAATGCGCGCGCACATGCTTGAGGTTCAGCTATCGCCCTGACGCCGGAGCCGATCCTCGCCGCGATCGTTATCCATGCGGTCAGCCACACCCTTCACCCTGCTGTTTTTCGGCCCTCTTTTTTGCTGCACAGGGACAGGCTGATTAGTGTCGCTGCGGTCTTCGCAGTGTTGCTCTTCGGCGTACTGGACGGCTTGCTGGGAGCGATTGCAGTCAGCCTGATCATGCTCTTACGGCGTTTGTCAGAGTCATCCGTCACCATCCTTGGTCGGCTCGGCGACAGTCATGATTTCGTCAGCGAGGCGGCCCATCCGCAAGCGCAGCCGGTCAGCGGTATCCTGATCCTACGTCCCGATTCCGGCCTTTTTTTGCCAATGCCGACCGAATTTTGGCGCAAGCACAGCTTCACGTTACCGCCGCGCCGGGCAGCCATCCCGGATTTGACGGACGCTGCTTTCGGTGACCTGAGTGTGGATGATGCTGTGCGTTTGGCCCGACAAACATGATTTGGGTTCCGTCGTGTTGGTTAGACCGCCGGCCCGCCGATCATGCAGACAGCGACGCCCGCATATCGGGCGTAGTTCAAAAAGGGCGAGTTTGGCAGTATCGCCCAACCACAACAATCCGCACGTCGCGTGTTGCCCGAAGATTCAATTAATAAATGCAATCGATGCATGAAAAACGATAGCGCAATTTAATCGATTAATAAAATCAATTATTTCTATATAATCGATAGTTTTTCGTGTTTTAGTGTGCTTGAATTTCCAATAATAGGGGGCTGGGCGGGCTTCGTGAAAATACGTAGCTTATTGAAAGAATCAGTCTGATAAAATCGACAGTTCCCGACAGTAAAACAGGAAGGCTGCACAGCATGGACTCATCATCTGAGAAAAAAGAAGAACTGCGTCAACAACTTCGCGTTGCAGCGCTCGAATACCACCAGTTTCCCCGCCCTGGCAAGATCAGCATTGCACCAACCAAACAGGTGTTGAACCAGCGCGACCTAGCCCTGGCGTACACGCCGGGCGTGGCCGCTCCTTGCGAAGAAATCTTGGCCGACCCGGCCAACTCCTATAAATATACCGCGCGCGGCAACCTGGTTGCCGTGATCACCAACGGCACCGCCGTGCTCGGTCTGGGCAATATCGGCCCGCTGGCGGCCAAGCCGGTAATGGAAGGCAAGGGCGTACTGTTCAAAAAATTTGCCGGCATCGACGTCTTCGACATCGAGATCAACGAGTCCGATCCGGACAAGCTGGTCGACATCATTGCCTCGCTCGAGCCTACTTTTGGGGGCATCAACCTCGAGGACATCAAAGCGCCGGAATGCTTCTACATCGAACGCCAGCTGCGCAAGCGCATGAAAATTCCGGTTTTCCATGACGACCAGCACGGCACCGCGATCATTGTCGGCGCGGCGATTATCAACGGCGTCAAGGTGTGCGGCAAGCAGCTCAAAAGTTGCAAGATGGTGGTGTCGGGCGCCGGCGCGGCTGCGCTGGCCTGCCTCGAGCTGCTGGTCGACCTTGGCTTTCCGATCGAGAACATCACCGTCACCGACCTGGCCGGCGTGGTCTACAAGGGCCGTGTCGAACTGATGGACGAGGACAAGGCGCGCTTTGCCCAGGAGACAGTGCACCGCACCCTGGCCGACGTCATTCCCGGCGCCGACATCTTCCTCGGCCTGTCGGCCGGCGGCGTGCTGAAACCGGCGATGGTGGCAGCGATGGCGGCCAGGCCGCTGATCCTTGCGCTGGCCAACCCGACCCCGGAAATCTTGCCGGAAGAAGTCTTGCTGGTGCGCAGCGACGCCGTTATGGCAACCGGCCGTTCGGACTATCCGAACCAGGTCAACAACGTGCTGTGCTTTCCGTATATTTTCCGCGGCGCCCTCGATTGCGGCGCCACCACCATCACGCGCGACATGGAAATTGCGGTGGTGCACGCCATCGCCGACCTGGCCCACGCCGAACAGTCCGACATCGTCGCCACCACCTACGGCATCAAGAACCTGTCGTTCGGCCCGGAATACCTGATCCCGATGCCGTTCGACCCGCGTTTGCTGACGCACATCGCGCCGGCAGTGGCGCGCGCGGCCGAGATTTCCGGCGTGGCGACGCGGCCGATCGCCGATCTGCACGCCTATGCCCAGAGCCTGCAGCAGTTCGTCTACCGCAGCGGCACCTTCATGAAGCCGCTGTTCCAGGTGGCCAAGAACACGCCGCCGGCAATGAAGCGCATCGTCTACGCCGAAGGTGAAGAAGAGCGCGTGCTGCGCGCGGTGCAGGTCGTCATCGACGAAAACCTGGCGCGCCCGATTTTGGTCGGCCGCCCGGCAGTGCTCGCGCAGCGCATCGAGAAATTCGGCCTGCGCCTGAAGATCGGCGAGCACTTCGATGTCATCAATCCGGACTTCGACGAGCGCTACCGCGACTACTGGCAGACGTATTACGAGATGGGCAGCCGCAAGGGCGTTACGCAAGACTGGGCGAAGCTGGAAATGCGGCGCCGCCACAGCCTGATCGGGGCGATGATGATCCACAAGGGCGATGCCGACGGCATGATCTGCGGCACCTTCGGCACCACCTGGCTGCACCTGCACTATATCGACCAGGTGCTGGGCAAGCGCGCCGGCGCGAACGTGTATGCGGCAATGAACATCCTGATCCTGCCGGATCGCCAGCTGGCGATGGTCGACACCCACGTCAACGACAACCCGAACGCCGAGCAGTTGGCCGAGATCACCATCATGGCGGCCGAGGAAATGACCCGCTTCGGCATCCTGCCGCGCGCGGCGCTGCTGTCGCATTCGAATTTCGGCTCGGCCAACACTGAATCGGCCAAGAAAATGCGCGCGGCGCTGGCACTAATCCAGCAAAAGGCGCCCAACCTCGAGGTCGACGGCGAGATGCACGGCGACGCCGCGCTCGACTCGAAGCTGCGCGCCCAGACGATGCCGAACTCGACGCTCAAGGGTGACGCCAACCTGCTGGTAATGCCCGACATCGATTCGGCCAACATCGCTTACAACCTGCTGAAAACGGCAGCCGGCAGCGGTGTGGCCATCGGCCCCATCCTGCTCGGCTGCGCCAAGCCGGTGCATATCCTGACGCCATCGGCCACCGTGCGCCGTATCGTCAACATGACTGCGCTGTGCGTGGTCGACGCTGTCTCCCAGCGGTAATTCTGCCACTTCGGCCGGACAGTGAAACCTGGCCGAAGTTCCTCCTATATTGCGTAACAATTGGTAAGCGCGCGCCGTGCGGTACGGCTTTGACGCGATAATAATTACCTTATTGTATATATTGTATATATTGCACTTATTTCTCAATCGCAATATTCACTGATAGCGGCTCTGTTACAATGCCGCTTGTCAGAAAGAACACTTGTTTCGACAATTTGTCACCACCGATCACACCATAAACATGCAAACAAGAAAAAAAGCCCTGGTCACCGGCATCACCGGCCAGGATGGCGCCTATCTCGCGCAATTGCTTTTGGAAAAAGGTTACGCCGTCACGGGTACCTATCGCCGTTCGAGCTCGGTTAATTTCTGGCGCATCGAAGAGCTGGCGATCGAGGCGCATCCGAACCTGACGCTGGTCGAATACGACCTGACGGACCTGTCGTCGGGCATCCGGCTGATGGAGTCCGCCGACCCTGACGAAGTCTATAATTTGGCTGCCCAAAGTTTCGTCGGCGTGTCGTTCGAGCAGCCGGTCGCCACCGGCACCATCACCGGCCTGGGTGCGGTCAACCTGCTCGAATCGATCCGCATCGTCAAGCCGTCGGCGCGGTTTTACCAGGCCTCGACGTCCGAGATGTTCGGCAAGGTGCAGTCGATCCCGCAGGTCGAGGAAACGCCGTTCTACCCGCGCAGCCCGTACGGCGCGGCCAAGCTGTATGCGCACTGGATGACGGTCAACTACCGTGAGTCGTACGGCATTTTCGCCGCCAGCGGCATCCTGTTCAACCACGAGTCGCCGCTGCGCGGGCGCGAGTTCGTCACCCGCAAGATCACCGACTCGGTCGCCAAGATCGTGCTCGGCAAACTCGACGTTCTCGAACTGGGCAACCTCGATGCCAAGCGCGACTGGGGTTACGCCAAGGAATACGTCGACGGCATGTGGCGCATGCTTCAGGTCGACGTTCCCGACACCTTTGTACTTGCCACCAACCGCACCGAAAGCGTGCGCGACTTCGTTACGATGGCGTTCAAGGGCGCCGGTGTTGGCATCGAATGGAGCGGCGCGGGCGAAAGCGAAACCGGTCATTGCAGCCGCAGCGGCAAGCTGCTGGTGCGGGTGAGCCCGAAGTTCTATCGCCCGGCCGAAGTCGAACTGCTGATCGGCGACGCGTCCAAGGCCCGGCGCGTGCTGGGCTGGGCGCCCGATACCACGCTCGAGCAACTGTGCGCGATGATGGTCGAGGCCGACATGCGCCGCAACAAAATCGGCGTTTCGTTCTGATATGAGCGCGCCTGGTATCGTTTCCGGTGTGGCGCCTGTCGGACAGGCCGAAGGTCAGGGCAAGCGTGCCCTCATCACCGGCCTGCGCGGCTTCACCGGCTATTACATGGCGCGCGAACTGGCCGCGGCCGGCTACCGCGTGTTCGGCACCGTGCTGCCGGGCGAGGCGCGCGGACCGGACATCTTCGAAGTCGACCTGTGCGAACGCGCCGCCGTGGCCACCGCCATCGAACAGGTGCAGCCTGACGTCGTCGTGCACCTGGCCGGCATTGCCTTTGTCGCCCACGCCGACGCTGCGCTGATGTACCGCGTCAACGTCGTCGGCACCCGCAACCTGCTCGAAGCGCTGGCCGGCGCGTCGCGCAAGGCGTCGGCGGTGCTGCTGGCGTCGTCGGCGAACATCTACGGCAACGCCGACGTCGCGTGCATCGACGAGAGCGTCGTGCCGGCGCCGGCCAATGACTATGCGGTGTCGAAGCTGGCGATGGAATACATGGCGCGGTTGTGGATGGATAGACTGCCGGTCATCCTCGCGCGGCCCTTCAATTACAGCGGCCGCGGCCAGGCCGAAAATTTTCTCATCGCAAAAATCGTTTCCCATTTCCGCCGCGGTGCACGCAAGATCGAACTGGGCAACCTGGCCATCGCGCGCGATTTTTCCGATGTCCGGGTGGTCGCCAGCACCTACCGCCGGCTGCTGGCGGCCGGTCCTGCCGCCGCCGGCGAAGCCTTCAACATCTGCTCGGGCCAGTCGCACGCGATCGCCGATGTGATCGGCATGGCCGAGCACATCGCCGGCTACCATATCGATGTGTCCGTCAACCCGGCCTTTGTGCGCGCCAACGATGTGTTGACACTGGCCGGCAACAACGACAAGCTGGCGCGGGCCATCGGCCCGCTTGAACCGATCCCGCTGGCCGACACACTGCGTTGGATGTTCGAGGCGTGAGCGGGCTGCGCGTCGGCCTGGGCACCAACATGATCGAACCGGGCCTGACCGGCGGGCGGCTGGACGGCATCGGCGTCTACACCGATGCCATGCTGCGCTACCTGCCCGGCGCCGGCTGCACAGTGACCGCTTACGCGTGGCCGCGCCTGCGCGGCGGTGCGTTGGGCGACATCAGCGTCGGCCAGCCGATGCCGCAGTCGTTCGAGGCAGCTTCGCTGCGCGACCTGCTCACACCGCGCGCCAACCGCGTGCACATGCCGGCCGATATCTATCACGCCACCGACTACCGCATTGTGCGGATGGATTGCCCGCAGGTCGCGACCTTGCACGATGCGCTGCCGATCAGCCATCCCGAGTGGTGCAGGCCTGGCCTGCGCGGCGTGAAAAACTGGCTGCAGCGCAAGGCCGCGCACAAGGCCGATCACGTGATCGCGATGTCGCATTTCGCGATCGACGAACTGGTGTCTTGTTTCGGTATCGACCCGAACCGCATCAGCGTGGTGCCGAACGGCGTCGACGACGCCTGGCTGCAAGTGCCCGACACCGACGCGGTGGCGGCGACCTTGCGCGCCAATGGTTTACGCGCCGGCTACTTCCTGTTCGTCGGCACGCTGCAGCCGCGCAAGAACGTCGAACGCCTGCTGGCCGCCTATCTGCAGCTGCCGGCCGCGATGCGGGCCGAACGCCAGCTGGTGATCGTCGGCGCCGCCGGCTGGCTTTGCTCCGAACTGCTGCGCCGGCTGGCCGCGGCAAGCGAAAACGGCGAGCAGGTGGTGTGGCTCAATACGCTGACAAGCGGCGCCGCGCTGCGCCATGTGTACGCGGGCGCCGGCGTGTTCGTGTTTGCGTCCCTGTACGAAGGCTTCGGCATCCCGGTGGCGGAGGCGTTCGCCGCCGGCGTGCCGGTGGTGGCGTCGAACACCAGCTCGCTGCCGGAAGTAACGCAGGGCGCCGCGCTCGAGGTCGATCCGCTCGACGTCGGCGCGATCGGCGCGGCCATGCTGGCGCTGGCGCGCGACGAGGGCCTGCGCGCGCGCTGCATCGCCGCCGGCCGCATGCGCGCCGCCAAATTGACGTGGCAGGAATCGGCACGCCGCACCACCGCCGTGTACCATACGCTGTTATCCAGTTAAGCACCGGCTGCGTGCCGCCCAAACCGATCTTATGCGCGTCCTTCACTTCTACAAAGACTATTTCCCCGATTCGATCGGCGGCGTCGAGCAGGTCATCCGCCAGATGTGCGTCGGCACCGGCCGGCTGGGCGTGACCAACGAAGTGCTGACCTTAACGCGTGGCAAAGACCTGGGCCCGATCGACTTCGAGGGCCATACCGTGCGCCGCGTGCCGCTCGACATCAACATCGCCTCGAACGGCATTTCGTTCGCCGCCTTCGGCGAATTGAAACGCCGCGCCGCTGCCTGCGACGTGGTGCACTACCATTTCCCATGGCCGTTCATGGACCTGGCCCATTTCGTCGCCGGCGTCGACAAGCCGACCTTGGTGACCTACCACTCCGATATCGTGCGCCAGAAAATGCTGCTGCGGCTGTACAAGCCGCTCAAGCACCGGTTCTTGCAAAACGTCGACACCATCGTCGCCACCTCGCCCAATTACCTGGCGTCGTCGGCGGTGCTGGACCGCTACCGCGCCAAGACGCGCACCATCACGTACGGCCTCGACAAGAGCATTTACCCGCTGCCGGAACCGGCGCGGCTCGACAAGTGGCGCGCTTGCGCCGGCGACAAATTCTTCCTGTTCGTCGGCGTGCTGCGCTATTACAAGGGCTTGCATATCCTGCTCGACGCCGTCGCCAGCAACAATTACCCGGTCGTCATCGTCGGCGCCGGGCCGATCGAGCAGGAACTCAAGGCGCATGCCGCGCGGCTTGGCCTGCACAACGTGATGTTCGTCGGCGCGCTCGACGAAGCCGACAAGGTCGCGCTGCTGACGCTGTGCTACGCGGTGGCGTTTCCATCGCACCTGCGCTCGGAAGCCTTCGGCATTTCGCTGCTGGAAGGCGCGATGTACGGCAAGCCGATGATTTCGAGCGAAATCGGCACCGGTACGTCGTACATCAACGTCGACCAGGAAACCGGGCTGGTGGTGCCGCCGAGCGACCCACAAGCGTTCGCCGAAGCCATGCGCACCTTGTGGGACGATCCCGCGCTGGCGCGGGCGATGGGCGAGCGGGCCGAGTCGCGCTATCGCCAACTGTTTACTGCTGAGGCGATGGCTTCCAGCTACAACGCGCTATACCACGAACTGGTGGCGCGCCGTACCCTGGTCCGCACCGAGGGCGCGCAGGCCGTTTGAGTTCATGCTGATTGGCACTTGCTCTCCCCAACTGGTATGCTCGGTGCATAGTGCCAGGTGGCCGTGCCTGGCGGCACGCTGGAAAGCACCGAATGATTTTGAACAAAGCATCTGTCGCGGCGCTGCTTGCCGCTTTCTGCGCGTGGGCGTGTGCCTCGGAAACGCCGCGGCTGCGGCTGATGACCGAAAGTTCGCCGCCGCTCAGCATGCTCGAAAATGGCCAGGTGATCGGCAGCGGTACCGACAAAGTCGTCGAAATCATGGCCCGCACTGGCACCGCTTACGCGATCGACCTGTTGCCGTGGCGCCGAGCGTACGCTCTCGCCCAGCAAGAACCCAATGCTTGCCTGTATTCCACCACCCGCACGCCGGAGCGGGAGCCGCTGTTTAAATGGGTCGGCCCGACCGATGACGCGGAATGGGTGCTGCTGGGCCGCGCCGACCGCAACTACAGTCTGCACACGCTGGAAGACGCGCGCGCGTTGCGCATCGGCACCTACAACGGCGACGTGCGCGACGAATACCTGCGCGCGCGCGGCTTTCGTGTCGACTCCGCCCCCAACGACATGATCAATTCGCGCAAGCTGCTGCTGGGCCGCATCGACGTCTGGGCATCGGCACTCCGCCGTGACAGCAGTTTGCCGACGCGTAACGGCTGGGGGAAGAAGATCGTCCCGGTGCTGTCGTTCAAGCGGGTCGGCGTCTTCCTCGCCTGCAACCTCGCGGTTCCCACCGAACTGATCGACAAGATGAACGCCGCCGTCGACGCCATGCGGCGCGACGGCACTGTCAAGCGCATCGACCGCAAGTATGAAAAATGGGTCGACGACAAGCAGACCGGACAATGAGTGCGCCGATGCGACACTTCGATGCGGCCGCCACCCGCCACGCTCTGCCGTTCGACGCGCTGATCGGCGCGATCGAGGCCATGTTCGTGGCCGGCTGCGAAGTGCCGCCCCGGCATGTTCACGCGATCGACAATCAACCCGGTGGAGAACTAACACCAGGCACAGTGCTGATCATGCCGGCGTGGCAGGAGCGCTACATGGGCATCAAGACCGTCAATATATTCCCCGGCAACGCAGCGCGCGGCATGCCGGCGCTGTTCTCGACCTATATCCTGTACGACGCCGCCACCGGCGAGCCGCTGGCCCAGATCGACGGCAACGAGATCACCGCGCGCCGCACTGCGGCCGCCTCCGCGCTGGCGGCGCGCTATCTTGCTCCCCCGGGGGCCGCCAGCCTGCTGGTGGTCGGCAGCGGCCGCGTCGCCAGCCTCTTGCCGTATGCCTATCGGCAGGTGCTTTCGCTCCAGGAAGTCATCGTGTGGAGCCGCAACCCCAACAGTGCGATGAAGCTGGCGGCACAATTGTGCGCCGACGGCTTTGACGCCCGTGCCAGCATCGATCTCGACGCGGCGGCGCGGGGCGCCGACATCGTCGCCTGCGCCACGCTCGCCACTGAACCGATTATTCGCGGCGAGTGGCTGCGCCCCGGCAGCCATCTCGACCTGATCGGCAGTTTTACGCCGCGCATGCGTGAAGCCGACGACGCCTGCTTCGCCGGCGCGCGCCTGTTCGTCGACACCCTCGAGGCCCTGCAAAAGTCGGGCGACCTGCTTCATCCGATAGCGCGCGGCGTGTTCGCTCCCAGCGACATCGGCGGCACGCTCGAGGCGCTGTGCCGCGGCCAGGCCAAGGGCCGGCGTGGCAACGAGCGCACTGTGTTTAAATCGGTCGGCACCGCGCTGGAGGATCTGGCGGCGGCGATGCTGGTGCTTGAGAACTCGGGCGGCAAAAAAAAAGACACGAACCCTTGAAATCCAGGGGTTTATGTCTCTTCGTGTTGGTTTGCGAAATGTAAGCTGGTCAGAGCCGGAATCGATAAACCTCTTGAAACCGCCATGGATGCTAGGTTTGTTGATGATCGATCGGAGGAGTGCCCCTAAAAATGCCCCTAAACAAATATTCTCCTCAACAGTGGTATGGCTCGGCGCAATCCCAGTTATTAAATCACGTTACCTTCGCTGCTTTCTTTGCTGTGCGTGGCCGTTTCGCGGCGTTCGCAGCTGTACCCGCGTTCACGGCCTGTGGGTGGTCGGCTGCTACTGATTGAAGACCAATCCGACTTACACCAACCAAGATCGGTGGGAAGGGGCAAACCACCATCAGCTGCAGCAAAGGTAGCGCCCATCTGAAATTCCACGATTGTGGACCAGTACCCCCCTCTGTTATTCCAGCGTGCTTGATGAGCATCTCGCATATTTCCTGAAGTGTAAATATGTTCGGCGCCTTATCCATGTTTCGTCATTCCTACAGGTAGAAGCGTTGCTTCGCGGGTGGAGAAGAAAGATGTCTCAATTAGCATATTTGTCATGATCTTATGCTGGGCGTTAGGGGCCGGCAGTACGACCTCCCATCTATCTGGGCTGACCACTTTGAAGGGAAGAATCGTCTGAAGAGTTTTGCGTACGCAGGAGCACGGGAACGGTGTCGCTGCAACGGGGCGCCCGGACGACTCTGCCATATACGCTGGCCGTATGCGTGCTGCTTGGTGCTGCTTGATGCTGTCGCACTGGAATGGCACGGCGACCATGCCGTCGAGATCGCCACTGGATGCGTCGAGATTAACGTGACGTTCGGCGAAGCACGCGCCAATCCGGGCTTGGCAAAGCCACGGCGATGGTCTGCGGCCGCGAATGCACGCACCACACCAACAATTCCGCCGCTGTACTTGATCGTGGCGCCGGCAGCACAGTGTTACTGGAGCACGCCCGCTGGCTTACCAAGGATGAAGCGCCCTTCTCCGGCACCATCGCCTTGGGTGCAAGGAGCTTCCGTTTTTGCCCGTGTAAAGCTGACATCAGAAGGTTTGTCATTTCTCAATAAAGGCGTCGAGTCCGTCGATAGAATCAGTCTTGTTGCAAGGCAAAATCTTGCAGCATGTTATGGATTTATATTCGGGAAGGCGCATGAGCGAGATGGAAGCACGCATTTGTGACTCTCTTCAGAACACCAGCCGGTACACGTCTCTCTATCGATTGAGACAAAAACCAGCGCCCTTTCGCAATCAGCGAGGAGGAATTGCCGTAATAACCGCCATAATGATTATTGGGCTGGTTGGCATTTGCGGCTTGGCGTTAGATCTGGGGCTCATCTATAACCGAAAAGTCGAACTGCGCAATGTAGCGAACGCCGCAGCGCTGGGCGCCGCGAAGAAGCTCAATGGAACTCCCAGCGGTATCAATGCTGCAGTGGCCGCTGCCGCAAGTGCCGTAGCGGCCTTGAAATACCAGTATGACACTACCGCTTTCAGCTGGTCTGACTCTGCAATCAAGTTCAGCACGTCCCCCGACCCGCAGGGTGCCTGGGTAGACGCTGGAACAGCCGCTGCAACGCCAGGGCGATTCTATTATGTCAGGGTCAGGACAGATCAACTACCGGATGCCGGCAATGTCCGCACCTTACTCATGGGCGTGGTGTCGCCTGATTTCGTGACAGTGACCGTGGCCAGCGAGGCGACAGCCGGACGGGCTACAATCGACGCTGCTCCCTTGGCCGTTTGCGCCATGTCAAACACGCCGAACTCGTCGCGCGCCAACCCACCAGGGCCCCCTGAACTGGTCCAATATGGCTTCCGGCGCGGGGTCAGTTACGACCTCAACAACCTTGCGCCTACGGGGGTAGCACCAGTATTGCGGGCAAACTTCCTCGTGAATCCACTTGCGCAGCCCGGCACTCCTGGCTCCGCGGCGGATGTGCAACCGGCGTCAGTCGGACCATACGTCTGCACTGGAACGCTAGGTATTCCACGCATCACAGGCGATACCATTGCAGTTGTTCCGGCGTTTCCGCTCGCATCCTTGTACAAGCAGCTCAACTCTCGTTTTGATCAGTATGCAGATGGTCTTTGCAACTTCCACGCCGCCCCTCCCGACGTGAACGTCAAGTCGTATTTCTCTTCGGCCATACCCTGGATGACCATTCCCCCATCGCCAACAAGTCAGCAGACCGCATTGTGTAACGGGGGCGCCGCGGACGTGACATGCACGGCGCCGGGCCGCACGAAGCTGCAAACAATTGCCGACTTGCCCGCTCCCGGCGGTCCTGCTGCCCAATATGGCCCTGTGTGGGCGTACGCCAAAGCCGTGCCGTTTACAACATACTCCCCCGGCGTTCCAGAGCCTTTGCCAAACGGTTACACGACGTTTACAACGGCCTCCTGGTCAAACTTGTATGGAGGCCAGACATCCGCGGGATATCCGGGAGGCTCGTCGACGCCGTACAAGGCACTCACCGGCGTAAATTTTTCTGCCCCGAGCGCGGCGCACAGGCCCGGCGCGAAAGGCCGGCGCGTCCTGAATGTGCCACTACTCGACTGTGCACCAATGCCGAGCAACAGTGCAACTGTCCTAGCGATCGGAAAGTTTTTCATGACAGTTCCGGCCACTGCCAACACCCTGGCCGCTGAGTTTGCAGGAGCGGTCCCCGTCGATAGCATTGGAGGCAAGGTGGAGCTCTTCCCATGAACAATCACGTATTGAAAAATGCTTGGAACCAGCGTGGGGTGGCAGCAGTCGAGTTTGCGATCGTCCTACCAGTACTTATGCTTGTGATAGCGTTCACCTTGTTTTTCGGACGCATACTTTGGCACTACACAGTCGCTCAAAAGGCGGCGCATGATGCCGTCATCATGTTGGCGAATGCGACGACCCTGGAGATAGCGACGAGTAGGCCGGACGGTGAGGACGTCGGGATCGCCACCTTGGCGAAAGCGGTAGCTGTAGAGGAAATTGCTGAGCTAAATCCCGGGATGGTGGCACCTCGCGTTGAAGTCTACTGCGACAGCTTAGCGTGTATCGGTGGGGGTGTACCCACCCAGGTCAGGGTAGTAGTGAGGATGAAGATGTCGGACATTTTTCTCGGCGGGTTCTCCGATCAGGTTGGGGGTAATGAAGGTGTGTGGATACGTGCGGACGTCAGGATGCCTTATGTCGGCAACTAAACGCCCAATAGGCAATTCGTGCAGGCGCAAGCGGCTTCAGCGGGGCGCTGCCGCAGTCGAGTTTGCCCTGGTAATCGTTGCTTTCTTCATAGTAGTGTTTGGCGTAATTGAATTGGCTCGTCTCATGTTTCTATTTAATACGCTTCAAGAGGTAACTCGCAGGGCAGCGACTGCAGCTTCAAATACGGATTTCACCAACGCCGGCAAATTAAATAACGTCCGACAATCCGCTATTTTCCGCAGCTCAGCAGGTGGACTGGTGCTGATGAAGGAACTGACTGACGAATCGATACGGATCGATTACTTGTGGGTGCGCCGCGAGACCGATGGCGCTCTGACAATGATGCCGATCCAGGCGGGCGCTCTCCCGTCCAGCCCAGCCGCCAACCGAAGAGGATGCCTGGTTGATCCCAACAGCGAATCATGCATTCGAATTGTGCGGGCACGGGTGTGTCAATCTGGCATTTCACCCAATTGTGAACCTATGCAATTCCAGGGTATTGTTCCCTTACTCAATTTTTCAATGCCGTTGACCATAGCGACGACCTTAGCGAAGGCCGAATCGCTTGGGATCTCATCGAATGCGACTCCGTGACCGGCGGTACCTACAATGTCGTACGCTGCGCGCGGGCGTAGCAGCAGGCGAAAGCAAAACCGGCCTTGCCATGAAGTTCGGCGCGGCGGCACGATCATTCGCCAGCCGAGCGCTGCGTGGCATGCAAAATGCCAATGCGCTGGTTGCCTAGCCAGTCGGGACTAGGGGTTGAATCGAATACCATGATGATGCTGATGCTGATGCAGATGCCGAGTCGTTGAGCAGCAAATATTATTTGCCGCGGGGTTGGCAAGGCCGAATAGATTTATTTGGCCTTGCCATGCAAATGGATGACTTCAGCCCCCGCCCTCAACGTGCCCAAATAGTCCGACCAACGCTGCATCATATTTCGCCGCGCTGGCAGGTGCGCTGTCCGGTTGTAGGCGCGGCCGTTCGGGTCTTTAACAGCGTGGGCCAGTTGGTGCTCGATCAGGTCAATGCGCTCGTCCAGTACCTCGTCCATGATCGTGCGTGCCATCGCCCGGAAACCATGCCCAGTCATTACTTCCTTGGGGTAGCCCATACTGCGCAGCGCCACGTTAATAGTGTTATCGCTCATGCAGCGCGCGTCAGTCCGAACGCTGGGGAACACATATTTGGTGTGGCCAGAAATGGCCTGGATGCCGCGCAGTAGTTCCAATGCCTGCGTGGACAGCGGCACGAGGTGATCACGCTTCATCTTCATTTTCCTGGCGGGGATATTCCACTCTGCCTTGTCCCAGTCAATTTCCACCCACTTCATGGACCGAAGTTCACCAGGGCGCTGGAATAGCATAGGTGCGAGCTTGAGGGCGGCTGTGGCGTAGGGGTGGCCGGTGTAGACATAAATTGCGCGCAGCAGCTCGGCAACCTGCTTCGGGTCGGTAATGGCGGCATAGTGCGCTTCCGGCACGGCGGCTAGCGCATCGCGAAGGTCGACCGTAACGTCCCGTTATGCCAGCCCGGAAGCGACGGCGTGCCGGAATATCTGGCCGCAGATCTGCTTGATCTTGTGTGCCGACTCGATGGCGCCACGCGCTTCAATTTTTTGCAATGCCCCCAGCACGTCGCGCGGTTTTACCGTGGATATCGGCATCCAGCCGATTTCGGGGAAGATGTTCTTTTCAAGCCAAAGCAGTGTTTTTCGCCTGCGTGCTTTCGGCGCGCTCGGCCGCAGTCTTGTTGAGCCACTGGCGCGCCATTGCTTCGAAGGAGTTGAGCGCCGCCGCCGTATTGGCCAGCTTGACATCGCGCTTGGCCTGCCCAGGGTCAACATCGGTCGCTTTGAGTTGCCGCGCCGCTGCGCGCGCAGCGCGCGCTTGGGTAAGGCTAACCTCGGGGTAGGCGCCGAACGAGAGGCGGCTTTCCTTTCCCGACGACTGCATAAATTTCATGCGCCAGAGCTTTGATCCTGAGGGAGTGATCTCCAGGTACATGCCGCCGCCGTCGGCCAGCTTGTAGGGCTTCTCCTTGGGCTTCGCGTTCTTCACGCGCATGTCGGTCAGCGGGGCGACGAGACGGGGCATTTTAGGGGCAGCCTTTGGGGCAGTATCAGCAAATGCCCCCGATAGTGCCCCTAAACTAAGTGAGTGTCAATTGGCAAACTCGGGCATCCTGAGCGTAAAAAAGCCCCTAAGCGTTTGATTTCTTAGGGGCTTTTTGGCAAACTTTGGTAACGTTGGTATGTAAGCTGGTGCCCAGAGCCGGAATCGAACCGGCACGCCGCGAAGCGGCAGATTTTGAGTCTGCTGTGTCTACCAGTTCCACCATCCGGGCAGCACGACAGCACTACATACGCAAGAGCAGGATTATAGACGACCGCGGGCTAGAAAACGAGGGTTTTATGCAGTCCGATCGTTGTGGCGCAATCTTCGCGCGGCGCCGCCTCAGTTGATCAGCTTTTGCTGCAGCATGCGCAAGGTAAAGATCGGGCCGTCAATGGTGATCGCGTGCTCGCTCATGGTGACGGCAATGGCGTGTTCCTTCCAGTGGAACAGGCCCGTGCTGCGGCTGTAGCGGCGGGTGTGGCCGGTCACGGGCAGCTGCGCGCTGTAGCCCATCGACACGATGGTCTGGTCGAGCGTCTTGAGAAAGTAATGGGCGTGGAAGCGGGTCACCACCTGGAATTTTCCGGGCAGGGCGGCAAACAGTGGCGCCAGGCCGCCCAGCAGGACCGGCACGATGATGTAAGCCACCGGTGCTGTCGGATCGATCGCCATGAACAGCAAGGCGATGCACGCCAGGCCGGCGCATAGCGTCACCGCCAGCGACAGGGACTGGCCCCACGACTGGAGCGGGCAAAAAAATCGGAAACTATCGTGCGACCGGACGACCTGCGACAGCGATACGCTTTTCATGATGAGCTCCCCAAATGGACCCGTTAACCCTCAGTCATTCTCGGCGCCATCGCCATTAGCGAATTGATATTTATCAATTCTCATGGCAGTGTCCGGTTGGGGGGGGGGGCGTGGGCGCCAGCGCGCCATCACGCCGTTACGTCATCAGTAAGAAATTTTCGCCGTGATCTTCATGTGGCCGGCACCGTGGCGCGGCGGTACAGGCGAAAACGTTCTTCGCGGTCGTACGGGCGCCGGCCTTCCCACAGCAGCAGCCAATGCTTGCCGCGGAAAGCTTGCTCAACTTCGCGGGAATCCTTCAGGTTGGTGCTGTCCTGCAGCAGCAGCAGGTCGCACTGGACGCCTTTGACCCCGGCGAAGGTGAGCCCGCCATAGAAGGCGAACGAGGCGCGCTGGGCCGGCGAGACGTTGGTGGCAATGCAGCCGCCGCCTTCTCCTTCGCTGTTTGGCAGGTTGGCGGCAATGTGCCGGGCCACGCTGCGGTAGCTCTTGCCGTAATTGAGCTGGGGCAGCAACAAGGTCATCATTAGCACCCAGAACAGGATCAGGCCGCCCGACGACAGCACCACGGCGCGCCACAGCACGGCCGGATGGCGCGAGATGCGCCAGTGCACCAGCACGAACCAGCCGATGGTGGCGGCAGCGGCCACCAGGAAGGCGACCATCCCGAATTCGCTCTGGAAATCGGGCGCCAGGCGCGCTGAATTTTTGGCCAGCTGCGCCGGCCAGCCGGTTAGCGTGGCGATCCACCACAGCCATGCCAGGCCGGCGATCATGGTCAGCACCATCACCGAGAACCAGTCGATGGCGTTGATGGCGCCGCGCTTCATTGCCGGCAGGCCAAACGCGGCCATGATGGCCAGCGGCGGCAGCAGTTTGAGCAAGTCGCCACTTTCGGGCGCCGGGTCGAGCAGGACCAGCAAGGTCAAGGCACCCACAAAGCTCAGCGGCAGCACGATGTGCAGCAGCCGGCTCTGGCGCCGCCAGGCGTAGATCGCCCAGCCGGCAAACGGCCAGGCCGGCCAGAAAAACCACAGCCCGACTCGGCAAAACGCCTTGAGCGAATGCCAGCTCGGCCAGCCGATCTGGTTCAGGTTCCACCTCTGCCAGGACGCGACCGGCGATAGCTGATAGGGGTGCAGTGTTGCGGCCGGCAAGATCCACACCAGCGCCAGCAGCAGTGCGACGAGTGCGGCAATGGCCATGTCGCGCAGCGTGCGCCCGGCCGGCATGTCGAGGAAACGGGTGCACAGCAACAAAGCCAGCATCAGGGTGCAGGGCGACAGCCAGCCGCGCGTGAGCGTCAGGGCGCCCAGCGCCAGGCCGATCAGGCCGGCATTGGCAGTGCTCGGCGCCTCGACGTAGCGCACCGCGCGGTATAGGAAATACGCCAGCAGCGAGCCTTGCAGCGTGACGGCCAGCGTTTCGTGGCTGTTGACCAAGAGGCCAAGGCAGCCGAGATAGATCAGCAGCGCGGTGTCGGCCAGGGTGCGGCCGTAGTCGTCCGGCTCGGGCTGGCCGCCGAAGGCCAGCCGCAGCGGCTGGGCATCGGCGCGCCGGCCAAGGTGAAAGGCGGTGTACCAGACCGACAGCGCACCGGTCACAAAAATGCCGATGGTCGAGATGCGCGCGGCCATCACGTCGCCGACCAGCCAGCCGAACAGCTTGATGCAGACGGCGCCCAGCCAGAACGCCAGCGGGCCTTCGTCGAGCGCCGGCAGGCCGGCGATGTTGGGCGCCAGCCAGTCGTCCAGGCTGCCGTGCGCCATGGTCCACATGATGCCGTAGCTGGCGGCGTCGTCCTTCCACAAATCGCGCCCGATCAGCCCGGGCAGGATGTACAGCAAACCCAAAGCGAAGATGGCCCAGCGGGGCAGGGCCAGGGTGGCGGCGGCGGAAAGACGGACTGGCTTCATCGATAGCATTTGTGGCGGGCACAGCCCTTGACTCGAATAAGTGGGTAGTATCCGCGAAAAAAAAGCAGCCGGAGCTGCTTTTTTCACATGCGGCGGAAAACTTAGCCGTTTGCGACGGCGGTCTTGGAGCCGACAGCGCCGAATTTCTGGCGGAATTTCTCGACGCGGCCGGCCGTGTCGACGATCTTGTGCTTGCCGGTGTAGAACGGGTGCGATTCAGCCGATACCTCGATCTTGACCAGTGGGTACTCTTTACCTTCGTGAGTGATTTTGTCACGGGTGTTGATGGTCGAGCGGGAAACGAATTTGAAGTCGCACGAAACGTCGTGGAACACGACATCGCGGTAATCTGGGTGAATATCTTTACGCATGGTCTTGCCTCTTAAAAGTTGGTAGCCAAACTGCACTTCGGCGGTCGTCTTGCCTCTTGACCCGATTGCTGATCACTTGCCAGGGGTTAAATACTGCAACCGACGATTATACAGGCGTTTTAAGGTATCAGGCAATAAACGGCGGCCCAAGGCGCCAGTCAGCGAAAAAGGACACCGCGGCGTCCTTTTGGTGATGGTGCAGCAGGGGTTTCATGGGGCACCGCCGCATGTCTGCAAAACGGCCTGGCCATATCGGCCAGGCTCACCGCGGGTTTTATCCGCCCCTTCTCATCAGGTCGAAGAACTCATTATTGTTCTTGGTCGCCTTCATCTTGTCGAGGATGAACTCCATCGCTTCGATCTCGTCCATCGAGTACAGCAGCTTGCGCAGGATCCAGATCTTTTGCAGTTGGTCCGGTTTGATCAGCAGCTCTTCGCGGCGGGTGCCCGACTTGTTCAGGTTGATCGCCGGGTAGACGCGCTTCTCGGCCAAGCGGCGCTCGAGGTGCACTTCCATGTTGCCGGTGCCTTTGAACTCTTCGAAGATGACGTCGTCCATGCGCGACCCGGTTTCGATCAGGGCGGTGGCGATGATGGTCAGCGAGCCGCCTTCCTCGATGTTGCGGGCGGCGCCGAAAAAGCGCTTCGGACGCTGCAGCGCGTTGGCATCGACACCACCGGTAAGCACCTTGCCAGATGCCGGGATGACGGTGTTGTAGGCGCGCGCCAGGCGGGTGATCGAGTCGAGCAGGATCACCACGTCTTTTTTCATCTCGACCAGGCGCTTGGCTTTTTCCAGCACCATCTCGGCGACCTGCACGTGGCGGGTGGCCGGCTCGTCGAAGGTCGAGGCGACCACTTCGCCGCGCACCGAGCGCTGCATTTCCGTTACTTCTTCCGGGCGCTCGTCGATCAGCAGCACGATCAGGGTGCAGTCGGGATGGTTCGCGGTGATCGCGTGCGCCATGTGCTGCAGAATGACCGATTTGCCCGATTTCGGCGACGCCACCAGCAGGCCGCGCTGGCCTTTGCCGATCGGCGCGATCAGGTCGATGATACGGCCGGTGATGTTTTCCTGGCCCATCATTTCGCGCTCGAGGCGCAGTGGCTCGTTCGGGTGCAGCGGGGTCAGGTTCTCGAACAGGATGCGGTGCTTCGACGCTTCCGGCGACTCGCCGTTGACCTTGTCGACTTTTACCAATGCGAAATAGCGCTCGCCGTCTTTCGGGGTGCGCACTTCGCCTTCGATCGAGTCGCCGGTGTGCAGGTTGAAGCGGCGGATCTGCGACGGCGAGATGTAGATGTCGTCGGTCGAGGCCATGTAGCTGGCGTCGGGCGAGCGCAAAAAGCCGAAGCCGTCCGGCAGCACTTCGAGGGCGCCGTCGCCAAAAATTTGTTCGCCTGACTTCGCGCGCTTTTTCAGGATCGCAAACATCAGTTCTTGTTTGCGCAGGCGGGCCGCGTTGTCGATATCGAGGCCAATTGCCATCTCGAGTAGTGCGGAGACGTGCATCGCCTTCAGTTCAGATAAGTGCATGAGTTGGGTCCCGTGACGGGAAATAAAGGTAGGGGAGGGAGTTGCGTGGGTTTATCGGGGCAGGAGGAATTCAGACGAAGCTGAATCACTTCCCAACCGGATCAAAACGACAGTGCGGGCGCGCTGCCGTCGCATATCATATCAGATGTTGCTGTCGATGAAGGAAGTCAGCTGGCCCTTGGCCATTGCGCCAACTTTCTGCGCTGCCGCGACACCGTTCTTGAACAGGATCAGCGTTGGGATGCCGCGGATGCCGAACTTGGCCGGCACGGCCTGGTTGGCGTCGACGTCCATTTTGGCGATCAGGATCTTGCCGTCGTATTCCTTGGCAACTTCCTCGAGGATCGGCCCGATGGCCTTGCACGGGCCGCACCATTCGGCCCAGAAATCGACCAACACCGGACGTTCCGACTTGAGGACGTCGACTTCGAAGGATGCATCGCTGATGTGTTTAATATTTTCGCTCATGTCTTGCCTCAATAGAGGGTGGGGATCAAATACGCCTAGGACTGCCGAATGATCGCTCGGCACGCCGGCGGGCTTCCTTTTTTGCAACACTCTTGCAACACACTTATGGTGGCGACGGAAAGCGCTATTTCAATAAGCGGAAGGGCGGCGCGGGGGCGTCAGGCGGGGGATTAGACTAAATAATAACCTATTTTTAAAAAAAGAGAGACGCTTCGTGTGAAAAGTTGAGTTTTGTGCAAGCGCGGATGCGGCGGCCGAACTTATTGCATCCTGGCGATGCTTAGCTGACGCTGCCCGTATACTGAACCAGAGCGCCCGGGTGCCACATCGTCACCACCGACGCCACCTGGCCCATCGAGGTGGTGCGGCGCCTGAGCACCAGGCAGCTCTGGCGCAGCTCTAGCGCCAGCATCTCGGCCACCTCGCGCGGCGCCGGCAGTGCTTCGATGCTGTAGATGGCGCCTTGCAGCGGCGCCGCCTGCATCAGGTGCTCGTTCGGCGTCATCACGGAAAAATTTTGTTCCAGGTAGCGCGGCGCGCAAGCCGGATTGACCCAGCGGTCCTCGACCTGGATCGGCGCCTCGTTATCGAAGTGGACGATCACGGAATGGAACAGCGCGCTGCCCGCAAGCAGGGCGAACTGGTGCGCCAGCAACTCGCCGGCGTGGCTCGATTCGAGCAGGCGCAGGCTGCTGCGGTGGACGTGGCCGCGGGCGCGGATCTCGTCGGCGATGCTTTTGATCTCGACCAGCGTGGCCTGATATTTTTTCGGCGCGACAAACGTGCCGGAACCCTGGCGGCGCGTCAGCACCTGCTCGGCCGTCAGCTCGCGCACGGCGCGGTTGACGGTCATGCGCGAGACGCCGAACTGGCGCACCAGCGCCAGCTCCGACGGCACCACTTCGCCTTCCTTCCAGGTGCCGGCGGCGATCTCGCCCACCAGGTAGTCTTTGATGCGCTGGAAAATAGGCGTGCTGTCTTGCGCGATCTGCTCGTCCAAACTACCCTCCGAAGGTGCGGCCGAAATGCCGATTCTAGCACTTCAATTCAAAAGCAAGACGCGGGGTTTTTTTCGCCACGCCGCGGCGCAGGATGGCGGTTCGCCACAAAAACACAGAGGAACATGATGCACACAAAAACGCTCGCCGCCGCGGCAGAAACGATGACCGTGAAAGGAGAATTTTCCGCCGGCTACGGCTACGGCACCGACGCCGAGCGCTGGGACGCGCTGCAACGGCGCGACGCCGGCGCCGACGGCGTATTCTGGTATTCGGTGAGCAGCACCGGTGTCTATTGCAGACCGTCGTGCGGCGCGCGCGCGGCCTTGCGCCGCAACGTGCGCTTCCACGACAGCTGTGTTGACGCCGAGCAGGCCGGATTTCGCGCCTGCCTGCGCTGCAAACCCAAGCTGGCGCCGCTGGCCGAACGGCACGCGCAGGCGGTGGCGCAGGTTTGCCGCCTGATCGACGCCGCCGCCGAAACCCCCGACCTCGACGCGCTGGCGCAGGCCTGCGCCATGAGCCGCTTCCATTTTCAGCGCGTCGTCAAATCGCACACCGGCATCACGCCGACAGCGTTCCGTGGCGGCGGCAGCGGTTGCGCGATCCGCTTTGCCATCGGCGCCTGTTCGCTCGGCGCGATCCTCGTGGCCGCCACCGACAAAGGCATCTGCGCCATCCTGATGGGCGACGACCCGGACCTGCTGGCGCGCGACCTGCAGGACCGCTTCCCGCGCGCCGAACTGCGCGGCGCCGACGCCGATTTCGAGGCAACCGTGGCGAAGGTGGTGGGACTGGTGGAGGCGCCGGCCATCGGCCTGGACCTGCCGCTCGACGTGCGCGGCACCGTTTTCCAGCAGCGCGTGTGGCAGGCCCTGCGCGCGATTCCTTCCGGCGCAACTGTCAGTTATGCCGAATTGGCGGCGCGTATCGGCGTGGCGGCAGGCGCGCGGGCGGTCGCCGGCGCCTGCGCGGCGAACCCGATCGCGGTGGCGATTCCCTGCCACCGCGTGGTGCGCCAGGACGGCGCGCTGTCGGGCTACCGCTGGGGCGTCGAGCGCAAGGCGGCGCTTTTAAAGCGCGAGGGCGGCGCGTAATGCAGCTTGACCGGCTCAACCGGCTCGACTGTGAAAAAGTGAAAAAGGAAAAAGGGGTCTGACCCGGTTTTCAGGAAACATATGCATTCCGGGTAAGTGTGAATGACCAGTTTGACCATTTTGCAAATTTCTATACACTCTGTATTACTGTTTCCCATATTGCTGTCCATCCTGACGACCGGAGAAAAATCGATGCGCCTGTTTCCCTTGCAATGTTCCTTGTTTGTTGTTGCCTCCCTCGCTGCCTTGAACACCGCGCAGGCCGATACGGTGCTCGATCACGCCAACGGCTACACCCTCAACAGCAAAAACGAACTGGTGCGGTTCACCGCGCTCGCCTTCGACGACAGCGGCCGGATCATCGCGGTGGGCAGCGCGGCCGAAGTTGCAGCGTACGTGAACGCGAAGGCGCCGAAGGCGAAGCACATCGACATGAAAAACAAGACCGTGCTGCCGGGGCTGATTGACGCCCACGGCCACATCTTTGGCCTGGGCGACATGCTGACCCAGCTCGACCTGTCGAGCAGCGCGTCGCTGGCCGATGCGCTCAAGGCGACGGCAAGCTACGCTGCCGCCAATCCGGGCCAGAGCTGGCTGCGCGGGCGCGGCTGGAACCAGGAGATCTGGAAGCTGGGTCGATTTCCGACCGCCGCCGAACTCGATGGTGCGGTGCTCGAGCGCCCGGTGTGGCTGGAGCGGGTCGACGGCCACGCCGGCTGGGCCAACAGCGCCGCCCTCAAGCTTGCCGGCATCACCAACGGCACGCCCGACCCGGTTGGCGGCAAGATCGTGCGCGATGCCGCCGGCAAGGCGACGGGCGTGCTGGTCGACGCCGCCCAGGACCTGGTCAACAAGGTGCTGCCGAAACAGACCGAGGCCGCCGCGCGCACAACGCTGGAGCGCGCGCTGGCCGAAATCGCCCGCGTGGGCCTGACCAGCGTGCACGACGCCGGCATCGACACCGGCAACGACCGCCTGTACCGCGATTACGCCGACCACGGCAAGCTGACTGCCCGCGTGTACGCGATGATCGGCGGCACCGAGCGCGACTTCGACGTGCTTGCCAGCGCCGGTCCGCTCAAGTCGTACGCCAACGACATGTATGCGCTGCGCGCGGTGAAGCTGTACGCCGACGGCGCCCTCGGCAGCCGCGGCGCGGCCTTGAGCGCACCCTACAGCGACGAACCGAAGTCGCACGGCCTGCTGTTTCGCGGCGACGCGCAGATGCGCGCGATGATGGAAAAGGCGATGCAGAAGGGCTATCAGGTCAACGTCCACGCCATCGGCGACGCCGGCAACCGCCAGGTGCTGGGCGCCTACCGCACACTGGCGCCAGCCACCGGCGGCAGCCTTCTGCGCCACCGCATCGAGCATGCACAGGTGGTGGCACCGGCCGACATCGCGCAGTTCAAAAATATCGGCATCATCGCGTCGATGCAGCCGACCCACGCCACGTCCGACATGAACATGGCCGAGCAGCGCATTGGTCCCGCGCGCATGAAGGGCGCCTATGCCTGGCGCAGTTTCATGAAGCAGGGCGCGCGCCTGGCTTGCGGTTCCGACTTCCCGGTCGAGTCGCCCAATCCGTTCTACGGCATCCACGCCGCCGTCACGCGCCAGGATGCGGCCGGCATGCCCGCCGGCGGCTGGCATGCCGAGCAAGCCATGACGCTGACGCAGGCGCTGCGCTGCTTCACGCTTGACGCCGCCTATGCCGGCCACCAGGAAAACGCCATAGGCTCGCTCGAGGCGGGCAAGTGGGCCGACTTTATCGTCATCGACCAGGACCTGTTCAAGATACCGGCCGCGGCGATCCGCAACACCGTCGTGCTGCAAACCTGGGTCGCCGGTCGACAAGTGTACGGCCAGAAATAAGCGGGTATGCAGGGCGCGATAGGGCTGATACGGCACCGAAAACCGTTGACCATCTTGTATAGACAACTTAGACTCGAGCGACTTCACTTATCGACGGAGCTGCCATGAACACCGATGCGAGCCAAGATTCCGACCTGCGCCTTGATCCGCGCTTCGACCCTACCCGGGTCATCCGCGCGCCGCGCGGCACCGCGCTGTCGTGCAAGAGCTGGCTGACCGAGGCGGCCTACCGGATGCTGCAAAATAACCTCGATCCGGAGGTGGCGGAGCATCCCCAGCACCTGGTGGTATACGGCAGCATCGGGCGGGCAGCGCGCAACTGGGCCTGCTTCGACCAGATCCTCGCCTCGCTGCGCACCCTGGCAGACGACCAGACCTTGCTGATCCAGTCGGGCAAACCGGTCGGCGTGTTCCAGACCCATACGGACGCCCCGCGCGTGCTGATCGCCAATTCGAACCTGGTGCCGAAATGGGCCACCTGGGAGCATTTTAATGAACTCGACCGCAAGGGCCTGTTCATGTACGGCCAGATGACCGCCGGCAGCTGGATCTACATCGGCACCCAGGGCATCGTGCAGGGCACGTTCGAAACCTTCGCCGAAGCCGGGCGCCAGCACTTCGGCGGCGACTGGGGCGGGCGCTGGATCCTCACCGCCGGCCTGGGCGGCATGGGCGGCGCCCAGCCGCTGGCGGCCAGCTTCGCCGGCGCCGTGTCGCTCACCATCGAGTGTCAGCAGAACAGCATCGACTTTCGCCTGCGCACCGGCTACCTCGACATGCAGGCCGACGGCATCGACGACGCCTTGGCGCGCGTGGCTCACCATACCGCCAGGCGCGAGGCGGTGTCGATCGGCCTGCTCGGCAATGCGGCCGAGGTGCTGCCCGAGCTGGTGCGCCGCGCCAAGGCCGGCGGCATCATGCCTGACCTTGTTACCGACCAGACCTCGGCCCACGACCTGATCAACGGCTACCTGCCGGCCGGCTGGAGCGTAGCCGAGTGGAAGGCGGCGCAGAAGGATCCACTTGAACACGCGCGCCTGCGCGCCGCCGCCGCCATCTCCTGCGCGCGCCATGTGCAGGCGATCCTCGACTTCCATGCGATGGGCGTCCAGGCTGTCGACTATGGCAACAACATCCGCCAGGTCGCCTTCGACCAGGGCGTGGCGGACGCCTTCTCGTTCCCCGGTTTCGTGCCGGCCTATATCCGGCCGCAGTTCTGCGAAGGGCGCGGGCCGTTTCGCTGGGTGGCGCTGTCGGGCGACCCGGAAGATATTTACAAGACCGACGCCAGGATCAAGCAGCTGTTCCCGGCGCAAAAGCAGGTGCACCACTGGCTCGACATGGCGCGCGCGCGCATTCCGTTCCAGGGCCTGCCGGCGCGCATCTGCTGGCTGGGCCTGGGCGAGCGCCACCTTGCCGGCCTGGCGTTCAACCAAATGGTGCGCAGCGGGGAGCTGAAAGCGCCGGTGGTGATCGGCCGCGACCATCTCGACACCGGCTCGGTGGCCAGCCCGAACCGCGAAACCGAGAGCATGAAGGACGGCACCGACGCCGTGTCGGACTGGCCGCTATTGAATGCCATGCTCAACACCGCCGGCGGCGCGACCTGGGTTTCGCTGCACCACGGCGGCGGCGTCGGCATGGGCTTTTCCCAGCACGCCGGCATGGTCATCGTGGCCGACGGCAGCGAAGCGGCCGCCAGGCGACTGGCGCGCGTGCTGGTCAACGACAGCGCTTCGGGCGTGATGCGCCATGCCGATGCGGGTTATGAAACCGCGATCGCCTGCGCCGCGCGGAACCAGCTCGATATTCCAATGCTCAAACAAGCATGACTACTGCGACCGAAAACTGGACCCTGACCCCTGGCGCGATGGCGCTGGCCGACCTGCGCGCCGTGTGGGTCGCGCCGGTAACGGTGGCACTCGACGACAGCGCCTGGCCGGTCATCGAGGCGTCCGCCGCCGCGGTACGCGCGATTGTCGCGAAGGGCGACGCCGCCTACGGCATCAACACCGGCTTCGGCATTTTGGCCCGGACCCGCATCGCCGACGACCGGCTCGAGCAGCTCCAGCGCAACCTGATTTTGTCGCATGCGGTCGGCACCGGCGCGCTGTTGGATGACGGCGTCGTGCGCCTCATCATGCTGATGAAGATCGGCAGCCTGGCGCGCGGCTTTTCCGGCGTGCGTCCGCTGATCGTCGAGACGCTTGTCGCGCTATACAACGCCGGCATCATGCCGGCGATTCCCGCCAAGGGCTCGGTCGGCGCCTCGGGCGACCTGGCGCCGCTGGCGCACATGACGCTGGCGATGCTGGGCGTCGGCCAGGTGCGCTTTAACGGCGAGCTGGTGGCCGCTGGCGCCGCGTTGCAGGCGGCCGCCATCGCGCCGGTGGTGCTGGCGCCAAAAGAAGGGCTGGCGCTGATCAACGGCACCCAGGTGTCGACTGCGCTGGCGCTGCATGGCCTGTTCATGGCCGAGCGACTGCTGGAAGCGGCGATTGTCGCCGGCGCGCTCTCGCTCGACGCTGCCAAGGGCAGCGACGCCGCGTTCGACGCGCGGGTGCACGCGGTGCGCGGCCAGAGCGGCCAGATCGCCGTCGCCGCGCTGTACCGCGAACTGGTGGCCGGCAGCGCAATCCGCGCCTCACACCTGGTCGGCGACGAGCGGGTGCAAGATCCGTACAGCCTGCGCTGCCAGCCGCAGGTGATGGGTGCGGTGCTCGACATCATCGGCAACGCCGCACGCACCTTGCTGATCGAGGCTAACGCGGTGACCGACAATCCTCTAATCTTCGCCGACAGCGGCCAGATCATCTCGGGCGGGAATTTCCATGCCGAGCCGGTCGCCTTTGCCGCCGACACGCTGGCGCTGGCGATTGCCGAAATCGGCGCGCTGGCCGAACGCCGCATTGCGCTGTTAATCGACGCCACCTTGTCAGGCCTGCCGCCGTTCCTGGTGCGCGATGCGGGCGTCAATTCCGGCTTCATGATTGCCCACGTCACCGCCGCCGCGCTGGCGTCCGAGAACAAGTCGCTGGCCCATCCGGCCAGCGTCGATAGCCTGCCGACCTCGGCCAACCAGGAAGACCACGTCAGCATGGCCACCTTCGCGGCGCGCCGGCTTGACGATATGGCGCACAATACGGCGGTCATCGTCGGCATCGAATTGCTGGCGGCGGCCCAGGGCATCGATTTCCACCGGCCGCTGGCCAGTTCAACGCACCTCGAACAGGTCCACGCGCAGCTGCGGCGCGAGGTGCCGTTTTACCAAGTCGACCGCTTCTTCGCGCCCGACATCGAGGCGGCAAAGCAGATGGTCATCAGCGGATCCTTGAGCGCCTCGCGCAAGGAACTGTTCTCGACGCTGTATCGATAAGGCGGGCAGACGATGGATTTTCAGTGATGGATTTTCAATTCACGGCCGGCAGCATTGCGCTGGTGGTGTCGATGCCGCACGCCGGCACCGACATCCCCGATGACATCGCCGCGCGCCTGGCGCCGTGCGCGCAGGCATTGGCCGACACCGACTGGCACCTGCCCGAACTGTACGGCTTCCTCGGCGAAGTTGGTGCTTCGACCATGAGCGCGCGTTGGTCGCGTTACGTCATCGACCTGAATCGCCCGCCCGAGGACAGTAACCTGTATCCCGGCCTCGACACGACAAGCCTGTGCCCGCTTGATACGTTCGGCCGCGAGCAGCTGTACCAGGATGGCCAGGCGCCATCGAAGGACGAAGTGGCAGACCGGCTGGCGCGCTACTGGCGGCCGTATCACCGGCAGCTGCGCGCCGAACTCGATCGCCTGCTGGCGCTGCACGGCCGCGTGGTGCTGTGGGACGCCCATTCGATTGCATCAACCGTGCCGCGGTTTTTCGATGGCCGCCTGCCGGACCTGAACTTCGGCACTGCCGGCGGCGTTTCGTGCGCCGCATCCCTGGCCGACGTTGTGATCGCCCCGGCGCGGGCATCCGGGCGCTTTGGCATCGCGCTCGATGGCCGCTTCAAGGGCGGCTACATCACCCGCCATTACGGCGCGCCGAGCGCCGGCGTGCATGCGATCCAGCTCGAAATGTGCCAGAACCTGTATATGAACGAGAACGCGCCGTTCGCGTACCGGCCGGACCTCGCGGCCCAGGTCCAGCCCCTGCTGGGCCAGATGATCGGCGCCGCCGCCGGCTGGGTGCGTCAGTGGACGCCAGCATGAGCGCCAGTGTCAACCCGGGCGCGCTGTTCGCCCGCCACACGCTGCTGGCGCAAGGCTGGGCGGCCGACGTGCTGCTAGAGTGGGACGGCGCAGGAAACCTGCTGGCGGTCACCCCTGGCGCGGCGGCGCCGCCCGGCGTGGAGCAGGCGCAGCTGGTCTTGCCCGGCATGGTCAACCTGCATTCGCACGCCTTCCAGCGCGCGCTGGGCGGGCTGACCGAAACCGCCGGCGACAATCCACACAACCCACACAACCCACACAATCCACACAATCCGGACAGCTTCTGGACCTGGCGCGACCTGATGTACCGCTTCGCGCGCAACATCACCCCCGGCCAGATCGAAGCGATCGCCACCCAGCTGTTTACCGAGTGCCTGCGCCACGGCTACACGGCGGTATGCGAATTCCATTACCTCCAGCGCGCACCGGGCGGCAGCGTGTATCCGCGCCCGGCCGAAACGGCCGAAAGGATCGTCGCCGCCGCGCGCGCGGCCGGCATCGGCCTGACCATGCTGCCGGTGCTGTACAGCCACGCCGGCTTCGGCGAGCAAGCGTTGAGGGGTGACCAGCAGCGCTTTCGCAGCGATCCGGCGCAGGTGCTTGGCATAGTCGACGCGCTCGAGGCCGAGCGCTGCGGCCAGCTCGAAGTCGGCGCTGCGCCGCATTCGCTGCGCGCCGCCACGATCGCGCAAATCCGGGAACTGGCGCAGACGCTGCCGGCCGGCCGGCCGCTGCACATCCACATCGCCGAGCAAGAGGACGAGGTGCGCCAGTGCCTTGCGGCCACCGGCATGCGGCCGCTGCGCTACCTGGCCGAGCACGTTGCGTTGGATGAGCGCTGGTGCCTGGTGCACGCCACCCACATCGACGCCGATGAAGTTGACCGCGTGGCCCGAAGCGGCGCGGTGGCCGGATTGTGTCCGAGCACCGAGGCGAATCTGGGCGATGGCCTCTATCCGCTGGCGCAGTTTATCGCCGCCGGCGGGCGCTTTGGCATCGGCAGCGACAGCCACGTATCGCAAAGCCCGGTCGAAGAGTTGCGCTGGCTCGAGTACGGCCAGCGCTTGCGGCACCAGCGCCGCAACGTGGCGGTGTCGCCGAGCCAGCGCCGGGTCGGCGACTTCCTGTGGCAGGGCGCGCTTGCCGGCGGGGCGCAGGCGAGCGGGCGCAAGGTCGGCGTACTTGGCGCCGGCATGCGCGCCGACCTTCTCGTGCTCGACAGCGAACACCCGAACTTGGAAGGCGTCGCCGTCGATGACGTGCTCGGCGCCTTCATCTTCGCCGGCAACGACAACCTGGTGCGCGACGTGCTGGCGGGCGGGCGCTGGGTGGTGCGGGACGCTCGCCACGTCGACCAGGACGCCATTGCCCGGCGCTACAAACAAACCCTCGTCGCACTGCGGGAGTATCGTTCATGACTATGCTGATTGCGTTTGCCGGCCTGCTTCCGGTGCCGTGGAAAAACGGCGGCGGCAGTACCACCGAGATCTTCGCCCTGCCGCCCGGGGCGCTGTTCCACGATTTCGACTGGCGCATCAGCCTGGCGACGATTTCACAGGATGGCCCGTTCTCGCTGTTCCCCGGCGTCGACCGTACGCTGGCGCTGGTCGAAGGACCCGGCCTGGTGCTCGACATCGACGACAGCCGCTTCATGCTCGACGAGATGGACGCCATCATCGAGTTCGCCGGCGAGTCGGCGGTCCGGGCCAGCCTCGACGGCGGCCCCACCATCGACTTCAACGTGATGAGCCGGCGCGCGGTATGCCATCACAAGTTAGGCCGCCGGCGCCTGGAGGGCTCCTCGGTGTTCGCGCCGCGGGGTGACCGTTCGGTGCTGTTCCTGGCCGAGGGCGAGTCGTTGTCGGTCAGCAGCGAACACGAGCGCGTCGGCCTGGTGCGCTTCGACGCCATCGTGTTCGACACCGAAACCGTGTGGACGCTCGAGACACAGGCGGCGACCGTGTTCATCGTCGATCTTTTCTACCGCTCTCCCGCTGTATGACCGGGGCAACGCTTTTCACCAACGTCCACCTGGCGACGGTGGCCGGTGACCTTGGTGATTGCAACGGCGAACTGCGCGACGGCGCGGTGCGCGTCGAGGGCGGCCGCATCGCCTGGATCGGGCCGCGCGCCAAGGCGCCGGGCAAGGACGCCGCCACCGTTGACTGTGGCGGCCACTGGATGACGCCGGGACTGATCGACTGCCACACCCACATCGTCCACGCCGGCAACCGCAGCGACGAATTCGAAGCGCGCCTGAACGGCGCCACTTATGAAGACATTGCCCGCGCCGGCGGCGGCATTATGGCCACCGTGCGCGCCACCCGCGCTGCCAATGAAACCGAATTGCTGCGCCAGAGCCTGCCGCGCATCGCCTGCCTGCTGGCCGAAGGCGTGACCACGATCGAAATCAAATCCGGTTACGGCCTCGACCTGGCGACCGAAGCGAAAATGCTGCGCGTGGCGCGCCGCGCCGGCGTCATTTTGCCGGTTGGCGTGGTCACCACCTTCCTTGGCGCGCACGCGCTGGCGCCGGAGTTTGCCGGCCGGCCGGACGACTACATCGACGCCGTGTGCACTCAGATGCTGCCGCGGCTGGCGGCGCAAAACCTGGTCGACGCGGTCGACGCGTTTTGCGAGCATATCGGGTTTTCGAACGCCCAGACCGAGCGCGTGTTCGCTTGCGCGCGCGCGCTTGGCCTGCCGGTCAAGCTGCACGCCGAACAGCTGTCCGACCAGGGCGGCGCGCAGCTGGTGGCGCGTTATGGCGGCTTGTCGGCCGACCACCTCGAGCATGTCAGCGAGGCGGGCATCCGTGCCATGGCTGGCGCCGGCACGGTTGCCGTGCTGCTGCCGGGGGCCTGGTATTTTTTGCGCGATACGCGCGTGCCGCCGGTGGCGCTGCTGCGCGCGCTCGGGGTGCCGATGGCGGTGGCGACCGACTGCAATCCCGGCTCCTCGCCTTTGATGTCGATCCTGCTGGCGATGAACATGGCCTGCACCTTGTGGCGGCTGACGCCGCGCGAGGCGCTGGCCGGCTGCACCGTCAACGCCGCCCGCGCGCTCGGACGTCAGGACAAGATCGGCACGCTCGAAGTGGGAAAACGCGCCGATTTCGCACTGTGGGAGATCGACCGCCCGGCCGACCTGGCTTACGCGATGGGCTTTAATCCATGCCGCGGCGTGGTCAATGGCGGCGTACCGCGCGAGCCGGTGGTAAGCTGGCGCCCCTGATGGTTTCTGGAGAACGCGTGCGCACCAAAATTGACACGGCGGTTCGCCGGCTTGCAGTGTTCATCCCTGTGGTGTTCATTTTTATGAGCGGCGCGATGTTGGCGGCCGGCGCTGCGCAGGCCGACGCCAATAAGGTGCTGAAGGTCGGCTCGAAACGCTTCACCGAATCGTACATCCTCGGCGAGGTGCTGACCCAGAGCGCCGCACAACACGGCAAGGCCGAGCACCGCCAGGGCCTGGGCAACACCGCCATTGTGCTGGCCGCGCTGCAGGGCGGCAGCATCGACGTCTATCCGGAATACCTCGGCACCATCGACCTTGAAATCCTCAAAAACGAGAAGCCGACGACGCTGGCCGAGATGCGCGTCGCGCTGGCAAAAATCGGCCTCGGTGTCGGTGTGCCGCTTGGCTTTAACAATACCTACGCGCTGGCGATGCGCGCCGACAGTGGCAGCTTCGCGACGATGTCGGACCTGACGTCTCGCCCCGAACTGAGGTTGGGCCTGTCGCACGAATTCATTGGCCGCGCCGACGGCTGGCCGGGACTGGCCAAGCGCTACGGCTTGCCGCAGCAGCCGCGCGGGCTCGATCACGGCGTCGCTTACGAGGCGCTGGCGCAGCGTCAGGTCGACCTGATCGACATCTATTCGACCGACGCCAAGATCGGCCAGTACGGCTTGCGCCTGTTGGACGACGATTTGCATTATTTTCCGCGCTACGACGCGGTGCTGCTATACCGGCTCGACGCGCCGCGCCGCTTTCCCGCCGCCTGGCACGCGATCGAACAGCTGGAGGGCCGGATTTCGGCCGAGGCGATGATCGCAATGAATGGGGCGGCCGAACTGCAGGGCCGGAGCTTCGCCTTGGTTGCCGCCAACTGGCTGGCCGGCGTGACAGCGACACCGAGTGCGACGGCGGCAAAAGAAGGCGGCACTCTGGCAGCGAAGCTGTTCGACCCGAGCCTGTGGAAACTCACGCGCGAGCATGTCACGCTGGTGCTGTTCTCGGTGGTGCTGGCCTGCCTGGCAGGGATTCCGCTTGGCGTGCTGGCGGCGTTGGCGCCGCGCCTGCGTCACCCGGTGCTGGCGCTGGCCGGGGTGCTGCAGACGGTGCCGTCGCTGGCCCTGCTGGCGATGCTCATAGCGTTCACGGGGAAGATCGGCACGGTGCCGGCGCTGGTGGCGCTGTTCGTGTACGCGCTGCTGCCGATCGTGCGCAACACCTGCACCGGCATCCAGCAAGTGCCGCCGGGCCTGCGCATGGCGGCGCTGGCGCTCGGGCTGAACCGGCGCAGCCGCCTGCTGCACGTCGACCTGCCGCTGGCGCTGCCGGTGATCCTGGCCGGCGTCAAGACGGCGGCAGTGATGAGCGTGGGCACCGCCACCATCGCGGCCTTCATCGGCGCCGGCGGTTACGGCGAACGGATCACCATCGGCCTGGCGCTCAATGACAATGACATGCTGCTGGCCGGAGCGATCCCGGCGGCCGTGTTGGCGCTGCTGACGCAAGGCGTGTTCGAGGTGCTTGAATGGCTGCTCGGCAGGCGCGGGCGAGGCTAGACTGTTGTGGCCGTCTATTGACAAAAATCAACCTGAAACTTTTCATCTGGGTAATTATTGAAGCATTGGTTTCACAGATGCGTTCGATACGTAATTCCAGTCTCCCCTCCCATCCCCAGCGAATGGGTTAGCCCACGGTGGTTTTCAGCCGTGGGCTTTTTTATGATTCTTTACAAAATTACCCGCGCTTGCCGCTGGCCAGTTCCGTCAGCGCGTCGCCGGCGACGCGGCAGATGCGCCATTCCGGCATGACGTCGGCGCCGACGCCCTTGTAGAACTGGATCGCCGGCTCGTTCCAGTCCAGCACCGACCATTCGAAACGGCCGCAGCCGCGCTCGAGGGCGAGCTGGGCCAGCTTGACCAGCATCTGGCGCCCGAACCCTTTGCCGCGCTGTGCCTGCTTGACGTACAGGTCTTCCAGGTACAGGCCTTTGCGCGTGAGGAAAGTCGAAAAATTGTGGAAGAACAGGGCGAAAGTGACGACCTCACCTGCCTCGACACCGACGATCGCCTCGCACGATGGATGCTGACCGAACAGGCCCTCGTGCAGCAGCGCTTCGGTGGCGATCACCAGGTGTTCGAGCTTTTCGAACACGGCCAGTTCGACAATCATGGCGTGGATGTGGGCAACGTCGGCAGGGTTGGCGGGGCGAATCGCAAATGGGGTAACAGCGGCGGTGGAAAAAATCATGGAGTCTCGAATACGGGGGTTGGTTGGATGCGCGCGGTTGGGCTTGACACCGTGCGCGGCGCCGGCGCGCGCACGGCCCAGGCCACGCTGGACAGGCACACTACCATGCCAAGCCACTCGAGCGCGCCGGGGCGGTAGTGTTCGAGCTGGATCGACAGCAGCACCGAGATCACCGGCGTGACGACGCCGACGTACACCGCTTTTTGCGAGCCGATCCGGTTAATCAACGTGAAGTAGGCGTTAAAAGCGATCACCGAGCCGAAAATCGACAGGTAGAGCAGGCTCATCCAGTAGTGCGGCTGGGTCGGCAGCACCAGGCGCTCGCCGGAGAGGGCGACCCATACCAGCACCAGCGCGGTGCCCCAAAACATCGACCAGGCCATCGTCAGCAGCAAATTGGGGCACTGTTCTCGCACCTTGCCGACGATCACGTTGCCAGCCGAACTGGCGATCGTTGCCACCAGCGCCAGGCCAAGGCCGAGCAAAAAATGACCGCTGCCGCCTTTCACAATCTCTTGCCAGGCCGTGCCGATCGAGCGCGAAAACAGCAGGCCGACGCCGCCCATCGCGACCGCGCCGGCCGACCAGGTGCGCCAGCCGATCGCGCTGCCGAACAGGATGCGGCTGCAGATCGGCGTCCAGAACACCATCAGCGCGAACAACACCGCGACCAGCGCCGAGACCAGGTACTGCTCTGCGTTGTAGGTGCACAGGTACGACAGGCAGAAGGTCAAAAAGCCCTGCAGCATCAGCCAGCGCTGGGTGCGCCATGGCAGGCGCAGGCGGTCGCCGCGCAGCAGGCACCAGGCAAACAGGGTGGCGCAAGCGATGCCGAAGCGGTAGGCGACCGAGACTGCCGGCGCGACTTCGCCCAACTGCAGGGTGATCGCCCAAAAGGTCGAGCCCCAGATCAGCGAGGCGATGGCAAACAGGAGAGGTGAGGACATCGCGAAAGTATACGAGCTTTCGAAGTTTCTTGTTGGCATTACTATAAAAACGACAGTTATCGTTATCCAGTTTGAGCTGCGACAAACCGGTTGCCAACGATTTTTTGCGTCGCGCAGCCATCGGTATCATGGCTAAACCGTGCAAAAGGCCAGCTCATGAAACCGTCACTCAGCCTCAAAATCCTTATCCTGCTCGGTTATGTCGCGCTATGCACGATGCTCGTGCTGCTCAATTGGCAGGGCGACGCGCCGGCCGTCCTCGATTACCAGGGTTACAGGTAAGCGGGCGGCCGCGTTCAGTACGCGACGTTCAGGCGCCGGAACAAAAAGCTCAGCACGAACAGCGGTCCGATCAGCAGGTAGCGCAGGTCGTCGAAGAACGATGGCTTCTTGCCCTCGATCTTGTGGCCGATCAACTGGCCGATCCAGGCCAGCACGAAAATGGCGATCGACAGCGGCAGCACGGTCGCCGGCGGCAGCGCCCGCAGCAAGGCGAGCATCAGCAGCGTCATGACCAGCATCCCCACCGCGAACGGGCGCGAGAGGTGAAAGTAGTACCACAGCGCTGCCAGGCTGACCGCCACCGCGGCCAGTGGATGAACCCACCAGACGATCCCCAGCAAGGTGAACACGATCACCGGCACGCAGACGAAATGAATCAGTTCGTTGGTGTGGTTGCGGTGACTTTCGCCGTATTTCGCCAGCAAGGTGTCGATATTGCGCGCCTCTACCCGCGTTTTCGCCGTTTGTTGCATGCGATGCTCTCCGTTGGCTTTTTATAAATGCCTGCACAGTCTACACTCGGATAGAATCGCCGCATGATTAAACCTGCCTCGCCCACCCCCGGTCTGACCGGTTTGGCACCGGTGGTCGCCGCCAACACGCGCATCCTGATCCTCGGCAGTTTCCCGGGCGCCGCCTCGCTCGCCGCGCAACAGTATTATGCGCATCCGCGTAACCAGCTGTGGCCGATGCTGTCCGTGCTCACTGGCGAGGACCTGGCCAGGCTGCCCTATGCCGAACGCTTGCCGCGATTATTGGCGCACGGTGTCGGCCTGTGGGATGTCCTCGGTGCCTGCGAACGCGAAGGCAGTCTCGACTCGAGCATCCGCAAGCCTGCCGCCAACGACTTCGCGCGTTTGCGCACCCTGTGCCCGGCGCTGGAAATGGTCGGCTTCAACGGCCAGACCTCAGGCAAGTTTGCGATGCAATTCGCCGCCGCCGGCTACCGGACCGTCGTGCTGCCCTCTACTTCGCCGGCGCATGCAGCGCTGTCGTTCGATCGCAAACTGGAGAGCTGGTGGCAGCTGTTGGCGCTCGATGAGGATGCTCGCATTGTTTTTTAGCGCGTCGGCGTTACCACCCGTACCACCGACTCCAGGTAATCGACAAAACCCATCCGCAGATACAGCAAGTGGGCGGCTTCGTTGGCGCGCATGACGTGCAGGAACGGCGTCTCGCCGCGCGCCATCTGGCGATGCACCAGCTTCGCCATCAACTGGCGCGCCAGTCCGCGTCCCTGAAAGTCGGGATGGACGCAAACGCCGCTGATTTCGCGCAGGCCGGCTACGTGCATCCGCTCGCCGGCCATGGCGACCAGTTGCTCACCGTCGAAATAGCCGAAGTAGTCGCCCAGCTCGATGGTGCGCGGGCCGAACGGACCGGGGCGGCACAGCGCCGCCAGTTGCACCGCCTGGTGTGCGTGCGCAAGGCCCAGTGCAATCGCCGCCGGCGCGCCGTCGGCCGCAGGCGGCGCCGCGTTCCATACCATCCGGTACATGGTCGACTCGGCGTCGATCCGCCAGCCGCCGGGCGAAACGCCGCTCCAGCCTTCGCAATAAAAGTGTTCGCCTTCTTCGCAGTACGGCGCGAGGGCGGCGAAGTCGGGCTGGCGCACATCGGCGAACGCCAGGATGGGCGAGAAGCCGCGCGCGTAGCGGCGCGCACCGCCGGCGCCGGCGGCAAATCGGGCGTGAGGGCCGGTAAGGGTATGCCAGAAAATCCGGTCGAGGAGGGCAGATCGTTGCATGTCGCGGCGCTCGGCAGAAATTGTAGATCGTCACGGCAGGCGCCGCGTGCTTGCGCTATTCGGCGAAGCAGTCGAGCAACTGGTCTAGCAGGTCGGTGGCCTCGTCGTCCGACAGGCCGAGATAGGCGCAGGCGCGCTCGCCGCCCTTGTTCCATTCGGGCGATTCGCGGTGGCCCTGGTATGCCTGCAGCGCACGTTCGGCCAGCAGCGACAGCGCCACCAGCGAACGCACCGCGTCGTCGCTTGCGGCATCGTCGATGACGGCGTAATCGTGATGATGCAGGATGGCCCAATAGACGCCTTGCGGCAAGCCCCAGTTGCGCGCCAACAGGCAGCCGATGGCAACGTGGTTGGTGCCGTGGCGCCTGTCTTCGATGTCGCTGAAGCAGCGCGTCAGATCGGCCCCCGCCAGCGCCAGCGTCGCCGCGTAATCGTCGAACCGACCAAGCAGCAGTGCCACGCCGGTGTCGCAGAACAGGCCGAACGTGTGGGCGACGTCGGGCGCGCCAATGCGCAGCCGGCGCGCCAGGAATACCATCGCCTGCGCGCGCCGGGTAGACAGGTCCCAGAACGCGGCCAGTGCGGCATTGTCGGCGCCGATTGCCTGGCGCGCCAACAGCCCGGTCATCAGCGCCGCCACCTGGTCGATGCCGAGCAAAGCGATGGCCTGATCGACCGACTTGGCCTTGCGCTGGCCGCCGTAGAACGAGGAATTGGCCAGCTTGAGCAAGGCGGCGGCGATGCCGACGTCGCTGACGATGATGCGGCCGATGGCGTCAAGCGACGGCTCGTCCGACGCCAGCTCGCCCTGCAAGTTGGCGAGCAGGCTGGGACGGGGAGGGATCCGGATCGACCTGATCAGCGCCTCGACCGGGTCGGCGCCTGGCGGCGCCAGCACTGCAGCGTTATTCATTTTTCGGATAATAATGCCATGGGAAAAGATTTACTACTATAAACCAACTCCCTGCTGCCTGCACCCAACTTGCGCAATCTGTGGCGTAGCGGACAGAACAGTGTGATGCCGCGCGCTAGACTCGGGGTATGACAAACACATCGAACACGAGGTTGGCCGGTATCGACTTTTATGCCCCCTCGCACGAGGTAGCGCGGCAGCTGATGGGGGGTGCTGCTGCTGATCGACGGTGTCGGCGGGCGCATCGTCGAGACCGCGGCCTACGACAGCGAAGAGGGCCATGGCGCGGGGGCGCTGATCCGCGCTCGAGCCGCTGGCCGGGCTCGATGCGATGCGGTCGCGGCGCGGCCAGGACGCCGCTCGCCTGCTGTACTCCGGTCCTGGCAGGCTGTGCCAGGCGCTGGCGCTGGCGGTGCCGTGGCGGTTCGCTCTGGCCGGCTCGCGTTTTTTGCGCCGACCCTTTTGAGCCGGCTCAGGCCTTTTTTCTGGTGCCGCGCGAATTGGTCGAATTGGTTGAATTGGTTGAATTGTTCAGGATCCGCGGCGCGGCGCCACGCATGCCGCTGTTCGGCGCGCGGCGTTCGTCCGGGTCATGAAAACCGTCGTTGTCAAACGCGCTATCTTGCTGGCGCCGCGGGTCCGGGTCAGACGCTTCATCTTCGCCTCCCATCTTGAAGATCGCCACCGCCTGCCCCAGGTTGATGGTCTGCTCGTGCAGGCTGGCAGCGGCGGCCGCCGCCTGTTCCACCAAAGCGGCGTTTTGCTGCGTCATGTCGTCCATCTGGCCGACCGCGTGATTGACTTCGGCGATGCCGTCGGCCTGCTCGGAACTGGCAACGCTGATGCGGGCGATGATGTCGTTGACCTGCTGCACCGAGGCGACGATATTGCCCATGCTGGCACCGGCCTCGTTGACCGAGGCGCTGCCGCCGTCGATGATGGCAACCGAGGCGGCGATCAGCGACTTGATCTCCTTCGCCGCCGCCGCCGAGCGCTGCGCCAGCGTGCGCACTTCCGACGCCACCACGGCGAAACCGCGGCCCTGCTCGCCGGCGCGCGCCGCCTCGACCGCCGCATTGAGCGCGAGGATATTGGTCTGGAACGAGATGCCGTCGATCACGCCGATGATCTCGACGATCTTGCGCGAACTGGCCTTGATTGACTCCATCGTGCTGACGGCGCGGTCGACGGCCTTGCCGCCGTTCGCCGCCAGCGACGCCGCGCTGGCCGCAAGTTCGGTGGCAAGCCGGGCGTTGTTGGCGTTTTCCTTGACCGCCACCGTCAGCGTTGCCATCGCGCTGGCGGTCTGCTCGAGCGAGGCGGCCTGCATTTCGGTGCGGGTCGACAAATCGAAGTTGCCGGTGGCGATTTCCTGTGACGCAGTGTCGATCGAACGCACCGAGCCAAGGATGCTGCGCAAGGTGGTCGTCAGCCTGGAAATAGTGTGGTCGAGCGCACGCGAGGTGGCGGCGATTTCGTCGCGTCCGTCGTTGACGGCACCGATCGTCAGCCGGCCTTCGGCCAGTTCCCCTACCACATCGGCGATCGCGCGGATATCGCCCAGCATGGCGCGCCGCACCAGGAAGGTGGCCAGCATCGACAGCGTGATCGACAGCAGCACCAGCGCCGCCATCGTCAGCACCAGGGTGCGAAACTCCGACTTGGCCGCGCCGAAGGCGGCTTCGCTGAGGGTGCGTTCGAGCGTCGACAGTTGCAGCAGTTGGCTGTTCAGCAGGCCGAACTCCTTCTCCGCCTTGCTCATCGACGCGGTGGCGGTTGACTGGTCGACCTGCGCCAGCTCGATCGTTACCAGCACGCTCTTGCGATAACCCGCCAGCGCGGCGCTGCAGGCATCGATGATCTTGCGTTCGGCCGGATCGGCAACCGCCGCCAGCGCCGTCAGCTGGGCGGCGATCGTCGCATGCTTGCCGTGGATGTCGCTGGTGAGGCCATCGACCCTGGCCTGGGCGAAGCTGCCGTTGATCCACGCCAGCAGCTGGTAGATGTTGGCGTGGGCGTACTTCGCTTCGCCCGACACGTCGGCGGCCGCCTTTAGCCGCGCCGCGCGCACCTGCACCAGGTTTTCCAGCGAGGCATTCTGCCGCACCATGCCGTAGTAGGCGCTGCCCGCCGTGACGATAAGCATGATCAGCACCAGGCCCGGCGCCAGCAATAATTTCGGGCCAATACGCAATTTCTTTAGCATGCGAACTCCTGGCTATGATAAATCGACGACGGCGCCACGCGGCGCCGCCCGTACCTGAAGCGTTGCCGGGCCCCTTACTTCTTGTAGATGCCGGCCTCGAGCGTGACGTCGCCCACCAGGTAGATGTAGGAGGTCTTCGCCTCGACTTTGCCGCTGGCGGGGTTCTTGAACTTGTAGTCGACCCAGCCCTTACCCTTCGTCTTGGCCAGCTCAAGGATTTCACGGCGGAACAGCTTGCCATCTGCGTCGGGCACGTCGACCAGGTCCTTGCCGATCATCGCCGGATTGACCGGGTTAGCCAGGATCACGCCTTTGGTGTCGCGCATGGTCAGATACAGCGACCCTTGCACATAATCGGCATCTTTTGCATTGATGCGTTTGATCATCTCGTCCTTGCCACTCACCTTCATAAAGGAGACGCCTTTTTCCACCATCGCAATGGCATCTTTTTCCGACGGTTCGGCGGCGAAGGCGGCGGGGGCGAAGCTGATGGCGGCGATCAAGGCGGCATGAGTAAGAAATTTCATATTTCCTCCGGGAAATTGTTTAACGGCTTCTACTGTACAGCCCGCAAAAAATGGTCTTTTGCGCTGGCGCAAACTTGCGGCATGGCGGGTTCGGCGCGGTTGTCGGGCGAAGGCAAAAGAAAGTTCCGCCATTGTGCTGGCGCAACTTATACATTTTTTCCTGCTCGTATGATTCTTCATCGGAAATAATCTCCTTGGGAAACACCCGATGTTTCCGTCACTGGTCACTCCGCAGCTATTCATTTAAAGAGGCGTACATGTACAAGATCGCAGTTATCGGCTTGGGACCACGTGGCATATCGGTGTTTGATCGCATCATTGCCTACGCGCGCAACGATGCCAGCGCCACCCCGATCGAGCTGTACCTGTTCGACAGCAAGGAATTCGGCCCTGGTTGCCACACCACCGATCAGGCCGACCATTTGCTGGTCAACACCGTTGCCTGCCAGATGACGCAGTTTTCGGACGACACCGTGCGCGGCGCCGGTCCGTTGCTGTACGGGCCGTCGTTTTCGGACTGGCTGATCAGCAAAAATGGCAGCGGCACCAACGGCGTCGGCGCCAAGGTCGAGATCGACCGCAATGGCTACTATTCGCGCGCGCTGTTCGGCGACTACCTGCGCTGGGGCTTCGAATACCTGAAAAAGCTGGCACCGCCGCACATGACGATCTTCCTGCACAATTACGCTGGTGTCGACGACCTGTCCTGGCAGGGCAACCGCTGGCATGTGTCGTACGACGGCTGCGCCTACCCCGCCGACTTCGTCTACCTGACCACCGGCCATGCGCGCAAAGTGTTCAGCGACGCCGAGCGCGCGCTGGTTCAGAAGGTCGAAGCGGCGCGCACCCGCAATCCACGGCTGCAACTGGTGCTCGAACCATACCCGATCCGCAATGCCGTCTCGAGCGTGACGGCGGGCGACACCATGGCCATCGAAGGCATGGGCCTGACCACGTTCGACCTGATCTCGCAGCTGACCGCGGGCAGGGGCGGCCGCTACGAGCCGTGCGGCAAGATGGAACCGGCCGGCCGTTTGCGTTACCGGCCATCCGGCCAGGAACCGAAGATTTTGCTATACTCGCGCTCTGGCCTGCCGCTCACCGCGCGCGCGGTCAACCAGAAGGGCGTGTTCGGCCAGTACAAGCCAAAATATCTCACCTTCGCCAAACTCGACGCACTGCGCGCCGAGTCCGACGGCGGCCAGATCGACTTCCAGAAGCAGATCATTCCGCTGTTGTGGTGCGACATGCAGTTTGCCTTTTACTTCGCCTACCTGCACACCCAGCGCGACAAAATGACGGCGCTGATGTTCAGTAACGAATTCATGGCCTGCGAAAACGCCGTGGCGCGCCAGGCGCTGATCGACCAGCACATCGACCGCCGCGAACAGCTGTCGTGGGACAAGCTGGTCGACCCGGTGCCGCCCTTGGCTTTGAAAAGCCGGCGTCAGTTTGACGACTGGCTGCGCAGTTTCATGTGGCGCGACTTCGAGCACGCAAAGCTGGGCAATCTCGACAGCCCGTTGAAGTCCGCCTGTGACGTGCTGCGCGACGTGCGTGACGTCGTGCGCGGCGCGATCGACTTCGGCGGCTTGTACGAGCACTCGCACCGCTGGGTGCTGTCAGAATTTTTGCCGATCATGAACCGGCTCGCGGTGGGGCCGCCGAAGGAACGCATCGCGCAGTTGCTGGCGCTGATGGATGCCGGCGTTGTGCGCGCCGACTTCGGCCCCGGCGCCTACTGCGAGCTCGACGAAAGCGGTGCCAGCTTCACCGTGCACAGTCAATGGGCCGGTGAAATGGCGAGCGCGAACGTACTGGTGCGCGGCCGCGCCTCGCTGCCCGGACCGCTGGAGGACAAGTCGCCGTTGATGCGTAAGCTCGTGCAGCGCGGGATCGTGCGGCCGTTCATGAACGGCCAGTTCCATCCGGGCGGCATCACGGTCGACCGCAACATGAACGTGGTGGCGCAGGACGGCGCTGCCCAGACCACGCTGTGGGCACTCGGCACCCTGGTTGAGGGCTGCAAATTCTATACCTTCGTGCTGCCGCGGCCCGGCGCCAATTCAACCACCATGGTCGATGCCGGCCGCGCAGTCGGCAACATGATGAGCGCCATCGCTGCCCGCAATGCCGCCCGCGCCGCTGATGTCGCTGCTGATGCTGCTGCCGATGCCGCTGCCGCTGCTGCCGCTGCTGTCGACGCCGGCACGGCCGAGGCGCAGCAGGCACCGAACGAACGCGCGGCCTTTTATTGCGGCGTCGACGATGCGCCGGCGGCGCCGCTCGCGCGCGCGCAACTGACCGCCGACTTTCAGCACTGACGCATGGGGCGCCGCTGGCAGGCCCGCCTGCGCCTGGCCGGCCCCGGCCTGTGCGGCGCGGCCGCCACCCTGACGGGCGTGGGCATCGGCCGCTTCGCCTACGTCGCGATCCTGCCGCTGCTGGTGCAGCAGGCCTGGTTCAGTCGCACCGAGGCCGGCTACCTGGGTGCGGCCAACCTGACTGGTTACTTCCTCGGCATTGGGCTGGTGGCCTGGCTGTCGCGCTACTGGAGCGCCGCGCGCATGGTGCGGCTGTCGATGCTGCTGTGCGCGCTGAGTTTTTTCAGCTGCGGCTGGCAGGGCGGCGGGCTGGCGTGGTTCCTGTCCTGGCGCACCATCGCCGGCGCTTGCGGCGCCATCCTGATGGTGCAGGCGCCGGTGCTGATCCTGCCGCGCACGCCGGTGGCGCGGCGCGGCCGCGTTGGCGGCGTGATTTTTTCCGGGGTCGGCCTGGGCATCGTTGCCGCCGCCACGGTGGTTCCAAGCCTGATGCAGCAGGGCCTGGCGCTGACCTGGCTGACGCTCGGCGCCATCTGCCTGCTGCTGACGATACTCACCTGGAGCCACTGGCAGTCGCCGGCCCCCGCCGTTACCGTTGTTCCGGCGCGGCCCGTGACGCGACCACGCGAACCATTCAGACCCTTCCCGGCATCCGTCACGCTGCTGCTGGCCGCCTACGCGCTCAACGCCGTCGGCTACCTGCCGCACACCCTGTTCTGGGCCGACTACATCACGGGCGAACTGCATCGGCCGCTGGCCGAGGCCGGATTTTTCTGGGCCTGCTTCGGCGCCGGCGCCGCCTGCGGCCCATATCTCACCGGCGCGCTGGCCGACCGCATCGGCCTGTCGACGACGCTGCTGCTTGCCTTCTCTTTGAAAGCGGCGGGCGTGGCCCTGCCGCTGTTCGCCACTAGCAGCGCGGCGCTGCTGGTGTCGTCGGTGCTGGTCGGCTTCTTCTCGCCCGGCATCGTCGGCGCCGCATCGAGCTACGCGCTGGAGATCGGCGGCGCCGCGCAGCACCGGCGCTACTGGACCGCGATGAACTTCGGTTTTTCGCTGGCGCAGGCCGGTGCCGCCAGCATCATGGTGTCGATCATGAGCGCGCGCCACTCGTACGCGCTGCTGTTCGTGATCAGCAGCGCCGCACTGGCCGTCTCCGCCTTGTGCATCGGCGTCATCGCGCTGCTGCGCCGGCGCGAGCAGCTCGCGCCGGCCTGAAACACCGCCGCGGCGCGACCGGGTAGAATGCGAGCCTGTCGCCCCCTCTGAAAGAACAATATGAAACTGGTCCGCTACGGCCGCCCCGGCAAGGAAAAACCCGGCCTGATCGATGACGAGGGCAGGCTGCGCAGCCTGGCCGGCATCGTCGACGATATCGGTCCCGAACTGCTCTCCGACAAAGCCTTGCGCAAGCTGGCGAAGGTCGACGTCAAGACGCTGCCGCTGGTGCGCGGCGAACCGCGCTTCGGCGTGCCGCTCAAAGGGGTCGGGAAATTCATCGGCATCGGTCTCAATTACGCCGACCACGCCCGGGAAACCGGCATGCCGATCCCGAACGAGCCGATCGTTTTCATGAAAGCCATATCGAGCCTGTCCGGCGCGGACGATCCGGTGATGCTGCCGCCCGGCTCGAAAAAAGGAGACTGGGAAGTCGAACTGGGGGTGGTGATCGGCACGCGCGCGCAGTACGTCAGCGAGGCCGATGCACTCGACTACGTAGCCGGTTTTTGCGTCGTCAACGACGTCTCCGAGCGCAGCTACCAGTTCGAAAGCTCGCAATGGGACAAGGGCAAGGGCTGCGACAGCTTCGGCCCCGTCGGCCCGTGGCTGGTCACGCGCGACGAGGTGATCGACGTGCAGCGGCTCGACCTGTACCTGGAACTGAACGGCAAGCGGATGCAGACCGGCTCTACCGAGACGATGATCTTCACGGTGGCGCAGCTGGTCAGCTACCTGTCGCGCTTCATGACGCTCGAGCCAGGCGACATCATCGCCACCGGCACGCCGCCCGGCGTCGGCATCGGCCGCACGCCGCCGCGCTTTCTGAAGGCCGGCGACACGCTGCGCCTGGGTATCGCGGGCCTGGGCGAACAACAGCAGCAAGTGCTGGCGTATCCGAAGACGGCAACATGAGTGACCGGCTCGGGCCACTCGGCCTGAACCAGATGACGCCAGAGCAGCGCATCGCCGCCCAGGCCATCATCGATGGCCCGCGCGGCGCGCTGTACGGCCCGTTCGTGCCGCTGCTGCGCAGCCCCGAGTTGATGGAGAACGCCCAGCGCATGGGCGAACACCTGCGCTATCGTAGCGCGATCGGCACGCGGCTGTCGGAGCTGGCGATCCTGGTCACCGCGCGCCATTGGAACCAGCAGGTCGAGTGGGCAATCCACGCGCCGATCGCCGCGCAATCGGGCATTTCGGCCGAGCTAATTGCGGCAATTGCCGCGCGCGCCGCGCCGCAGTCGATGCGCGCGGACGAAGCGGCGGTTTACCAGTTCAGCATCGAGCTGCATCAGCAAAAACGGGTGAGCGAAGCGACCTATGCGGCCGCGCTGGCGCTGTTCGGCGAGCACGGCGTAGTCGACCTGATGGGCATCAACGGCTACTATACTTTTCTGGCGATGGTGATGAACGCCGCCCAAACCCCGGCACCGGCAGCGCCCGGATGGACGCTGGCCGATTAGATAGCACTGTGGCGCAGCGTTCGATGGCGTGACCGGCATCATGAGCGAGATCACCGTTGCCAGCCATTTAAGGGCGTGCGGACCGGGCGCTCAGGCGAGCGCTTCTTTGGCCGCTTCTTCCGGCGTCAGGCCGTCATAAAACTGGTCGGTGAACCACTCGACCTGTTCTTCGATATGGTCCTGGGCCTCGGCCTGGGTGGCGCCGCCGGCGACGAGAAACTTCTCCACTTCGATGCACCAGTTAATCAGCGCCATCGTTTCTTCGTCAAGTTCTTCTTTCTTTGCCATCGTATTCCCCTTCGATCATGATCAGGCTGCAAGGCCCTTGGCCAGCAGGTCGGCAACCAGCGCGTTAAGGTCGACGTCGCGTTCCTTCGCCCGGGTTTGCAGCTGCAACACCAGATCGCTGTTGAGCTTGACGGCAAACGGCACCAGGCCGGCCGCCTGATCGAGTTTGCGCTGCTCGCGGCGGTCGACGGTGATGCCGGCGCTGTTGCCGAAGCCGGCGTTCGGGGCGACCATCTGGCCCATCAATTTTTTGGCGTCACTCTTAGCCATGCCGGTTTTTTTCATGTGGTGCTTTCTGTGATGTTGTTTGGGGGGATTTTACGCCGCCAGAAAAATGACGGCGTTTGATAGCTAAGCTACCCTCGAAACCGTCATCGCCGCGCAGGCGGGGATCCCATTTCTTCGGCGAGCGAAAAATGAGGCCCCCGCGTTTGCGAGGGCGACGGACTACGGGACGCTCAGGCCAGCACTTTTTTGAGCCAGGCGCTGACGTCGACGACCTCTTCCTGGCACAGCGAATGCTGCATCGGATAGTCGTGCCACTCGACCTGGTAGCCCATCGACAGGAGCAGATCGCGCGACTGCTGCGCGCGGGCGAGCGGGATCACGCCGTCGCTGCGGCCGTGCACCATGAAGATCGGCGTGTCCAGGCTTTCCTCGGTGCGCTCGGCGGCGACGCTGGCCGACAACGGCAGGTAGCCCGACAGGCACATCAGGCCGGCCAGCTTTTCGGGATGGCGCAAGCCGGTCTGCAAGGTCATCGCGCAGCCTTGCGAAAAGCCGGCCAGGATGATCCGGTCGGCCGGGATGCCGCGCGCTTTTTCGCGCGCGATCAGTGCCTCGACCTGCAACTGCGAGCGGCGCAAGCCGCCTTCGTCCTCGCGCCGCACCAGGTCGGCGTTGGTGATGTCGTACCAAGCCCGCATTACGTAGCCGCCGTTGACCGTCACCGGGATCTGGTCGGCGTGCGGGAACACGAAGCGGATCGGCGGCAGGCCGGCCAGGTCGAGTTCGCGCACCATTGGCACGAAGTCGTTGCCGTCGGCGCCCAGGCCGTGCATCCAGATGACCGCGACGACAGGATTGGGCGCGGTGTCGATTTCGATGTTGTCGAGCAGTTCAGTCATGCCAATTCCTGTCAGGTTTGTGGTGGCCGCAGCGCCGATTTTGGGCGGAACGCCTTGCACACGGCCGGATCGGTTTCCATGTACGGCCCGCCGATCAGGTCGACGCAATACGGTACGGCTGCAAAAATCCCGCCGACGACCTGTTTGCCCTCCAAGTCCTTGAGCCCTTCAAGGGTTTCCTTGATCGCTTTCGGCTGGCCCGGCAGGTTCATGATCAGTGCCGCATGGTCGGGCGTTTCGCGGATCACCGCCAGCTGGCGCGACAAAATCGCGGTCGGCACAAAGCGCAGGCTGATCTGGCGCATCTGCTCGCCGAAGCCCGGCATTTCGCGCGTGCCCACTGCCAGCGTCGCTTCCGGCGTGACGTCGCGCCGCGCCGGTCCGGTGCCGCCGGTAGTGAGCACCAGGTCGCAGCGCTCCTCGTCGACCAGTTCGATCAGGGTGCGCTCGATGTGCGCGCGTTCGTCCGGAATCAGGCGCGTTTCGATCCGGTACGGCGTGGTGAGCGCCGCCGCCAGCCACGCGGCCAGCGCGGGGATGCCCTGGTCTTCGTACACGCCGCTGCTGGCGCGGTCGGACACCGACACCAGGCCGATGACCAGTTCCTTATTCGTCGTCTGGCTCATCGTCGGATGGTTCCAGGTCGAGGTTTTCGTCATCGTCGCCGGCCGCCGATTTGGCCGGTTGGCCCTTCTTGCTTAAATCCTTGAGAATCTGGAAAATCTCGCGGTAGGCCTTTGGCGGCTTGTTCTCGGCCTGGTCCTTGCGGGCGTTGCGGATCAGGGTGCGCAAGTGCTGCACGTCCAGTTCCGGATGCTCGCCCGACAATACCGTCAGCGCCTTGTCGTCGGCCAGCAGCTTTTCGCGGCGACGCTCGAGCGCGTGCAGGTAAGCGGTATCGGCCTTCGACATGCCTTTCCAGCTGTCGATGGTGCGCTGGATGATGGCAATTTCTTCGTCATCGAGCGTGCGCATCTTCTTGCCGACGAATTGCATCTGGCGGCGCCGGCCCTCGTGGTTGGTGATGGTCTGGCACATCAGGATGGCGTCGCGCACGTCTTCCGGCATCGGCACCCGCTTGACGCGGTCGCGCGCTTCATTGACGAGTTCCTCGCCCAGCTTTTGCACTTCGAGGCTCTGGCGCTTGGCTTCGGACCTGGAAGGACGCTCGTATTCTTGCTCGAATTCGGAGGATTGGAACCCGCAGGCACCGCGGTTAGGATTTGGCATGATATGAATCTGACAGGCACACGGCCGATCAGTGAAAACAGTAAACGACTGCTATGATAACTGTTTTCACGGACAGCCACGAAAACACGACATGAACGACTCCGTTTTTATCCATACCCAGGACCAGCTCAAACAGCTCGCCGCCGACGTTCTGGCGTTCGCGCGCGAGAAGGGCGGCACCGATGCCGCAGTCGACATCAGCGAGGGCAGCGGGCTGTCGGTGTCGGTTCGACGTGGCAAAATCGAGACGATCGAACAAAACAAGGACAAGGGCATGGGCGTGACGGTCTATATCGGCCAGAAACGCGGCAACGCCAGCACGTCCGACTTTTCGCCGGCCGCCATGCGCGCCACCGTCGACGCGGCCTATAACATCGCCCGCTTCACTGCCGACGACGACTGCGCCGGCCTGGCCGAAGCCGAACTGCTCGAAATGGCGCCGCGCGACCTGCGCCTGTGCTACCCGTGGCGCATATCGACCGAAGAAGCGGTAGAACTGGCCAAGCGTGCCGAAGGCGCCGCTTTCGACGTCGACGCACGCATCACCAACAGCGAGGGCGGCAGCGTGCACGTGCAGCAGTCGCACTTCGTTTCCGCCAATTCGCGTGGCTTCTCCGGCGGCTATCCATTCTCGCGCCACACGCTGTCGGTGGCGCCGATCGCCGGCAAGGGCGCCAAGATGCAGCGCGACGACTGGTACACGTCGGTGCGCGACGCCAGCAAGATGGCCTCGCCGGAAGCTGTCGGCCGCTACGCCGCCGAGCGCGCGCTCGCGCGTCTGAACGCCCGTAAGCTCGACACCCGTACCTGCCCGGTGCTGTTCGAAGCGCCGCTCGCCGCCGGCCTGCTCGGCGCTTTTGTTCAGGCCACCTCGGGCGGTGCGTTGTACCGCAAGTCGACCTTCCTGCTCGATTCGCTCGGCCAGTCGGTGTTCCCGAAGCATATCCAGATCCTCGAAGACCCGCATCTGGTCGGCGAAGTCGGCTCGGCGCCGTTCGATGAAGAGGGCGTGCGTACGGTGCGCCGCAACGTCGTCAAGGACGGCGTCGTGCAGGGCTACTTCCTGTCGACCTATTCGGCGCGTAAACTCGGCATGCAAACCACCGGCAACGCCGGCGGCTCGCATAACCTGTTCATGACGTCGTCGAGCACCAAGCGCGCCGACGATTTCGCCGGCATGCTGCGCAAGATGGGCCGCGGCCTGCTGGTCACCGAGCTGATGGGGCAGGGCACCAATTACGTCACCGGCGACTATTCGCGCGGCGCCTCCGGTTTCTGGGTCGAAAATGGCGTCATCCAATACCCGGTCGAGGAAATCACCATCGCCGGCAACATGAAAGACATGTTCCAGAAAATCGTCGCCATCGGCAACGATACGCTAACGCGGGGCAACAAGTCGACCGGCTCGATCCTGATCGAGAACATGGTAATTGCCGGCAGCTAGTTTCCGTTTTACCGGTTGAGCCGTCGAACTGTCGTCCCCGCTGCGCGGGGACGACATGCATGTGGGGCACGTATTTTACATTTTCGTTGCATGGTTTCAACAGCGCCAATACACTAGCCCAAGCAAGAATAACGTTGGGATATTTCCCGCGATGAACTTACCGGAGGCAACACCATGGAACGCCGTTCTTTTCTCAAAAAAGCAGCAGTCGGCGCCAGCGTCGGCGCGGCCGCTGTCGCGCCAACGCTGGCTCAGGCGGCCGACCTGCCGACCATCAACTGGCGCCTTGCCAGCAGCTTCCCGAAAAATCTCGACACCATCTTCGGCGCATCCGAAAATTTTACCAAGCGGGTTGCCCAGCTGACCGGTGGCAAGTTTACGATCCGCGCTTTTGCCGCGGGCGAGATCGTGCCCGCGCTGGAAGTGATGGACGCGGTGCGTGCCGACACCGTCGAAATGGGCCACACCGCCGCCTATTACTATGTCGGCAAGGACGCCACCTTCGCCTTCGATTGCGCGGTGCCGTTCGGTCTGACCTCGCGCCAGCAAACCGCCTGGTTCGAGCATGGCGGCGGCCGCGATCTGATGCGCGAGTTTTACAAGGGCTACAACATCGTCAACTTCATGGGTGGCAATACCGGCACCCAGATGGGCGGCTGGTTCCGCAAGGAGATCAAGACGGTTGCCGACTTGAAGGGCCTGAAAATGCGCATCAGTGGCCTGGCCGGGCGCACGATGGCGCGCCTGGGCGTGGTTACGCAGCAGCTGCCGGCGGCCGATATCTATCCGTCGCTGGAAAAAGGCACGATCGATGCGGCCGAATGGGTCGGTCCTTACGACGATGAAAAGATCGGCATCTATAAAGTGGCGCCGTTCTACTACGCCCCGGGCTGGTGGGAAGCCGGGCCGCAGCTGTCGTTCTACATCAACCTCAAGGAATGGGAAAAGCTGCCGAAGCAATACCAGGCGGCGATCGAGGTGGCGAGCTACGAGGCCCACGTCGGCATGCAGGCGTCCTACGACGCCAAGAATCCGGCCGCCCTCGCGCGCCTGATCAAGAACGGCGCGAAGGTCCGCTTCTTTAACAAAGCGCTGCTGGACGCCGGCTACAAAGCGGCAACCGAGATGATGGAAGAGGAAGCGGCGAAAAATCCCAAGTTCAAGAAGATTTACGAGCCGTGGAAGGTATTCCGCCGCGAGCAGAATACCTGGGCGTCGGTGGCCGAGGCCAGCATGCAGAATTACCTGATCAGCGCCAACAAGGGCCAGTAAGCTGCCGGCAGTAAGAACAAGCATATAACGCCCCGAAGTTTGGGGCGTTTTTGGTTCGGGCCGGCCCATCATCGCGCGCATCGGGTCCTGTTGCAGATCGGCCCCGAATTCGAGCATTCTGTCGCAATAACAACTATTTTTCGTCGTAACCTGTGATGATGGCGCCCGCCATCGGTATCGACCGCAGCCCCCTATTACATGACGACTTCCAAAAAAACAATGTCTAACAACAACACTCCTTCACGCGCGCTTACCCTTCGCCTGCTGATCGCCGCCCCTGCCATCTTCGGCATGGTCGCGGCCCAGGCGGCCGGACAGCAGGGCGCCGTCCCGGCCGAGCAGGTCCCGGCGCCAATCCAGAAAGTCGAAATCAAGGGCGCCGCCGCCTCGTACGACGCGCGGCGCAACGATACCGCCACCAAGATCGTCGTCTCGCAAGAAGAAATTTTGCGCAACGGCGACACCACCATCGGCGAAGTGCTCAAGCGCTTGCCGGGCGTGACGGTGGGCGGCGTGCAGGGCCGCGGCGGCGATATCCGCATGCGTGGCCTGGGCAGCGGCTATACCCAGATCCTGCTCAACGGCGAACCGAGTCCGGCCGGATTCTCGCTCGATTCGCTGTCGCCCGACATGATCGAGCGCATCGAGATCATGCGCGCCGCCACCGCCGAATACAGCACACAAGCCATCGCCGGCGCCATCAATATCGTGCTCAAGCGTACCATCGTGACGGCGCAGCGCGAAGTCAAGGCGGGCGCGCAGGAAGACAACGGCAACTACGGCACCAACATCAACTTCCAGCTGGCCGACCGCAAGGGGCCGCTGTCGTACGCGGTCGGCGGCGGCATCACCTATGCCAGATTCGAGCGGCCGTCCGAAGTCGTCACCGAGGGCGGCAACGCTGCCGGCGCGCCGATCCTGCTGCGCCGCGCCGACCAGCAAAACCGCGGCCACTTCGAAGCTTTCAACCTGTCGCCGCGGATTAACTGGACGCTCGGACCGGGCGACGTCATCACTTCGCAAAATTTTATCAACGTCAACCGCTTTCGCGGCGACAACACCGAAAAAGTGCACACGCTGCTGGGCGCCGCGCCGCGGTACAGCGCCACCAATGTCGCCATCGAATCGGATTCGGCACTGTTCCGCAGCGACCTCTCGTGGACCCGCAAGCTGGCCCAGGGCGCCAAGCTCGACATGAAAGCCGGCGTCAATTACAGCCAGCGCGACACGCGCGCGCCGTCGCGCCAGTTCGACGCCGCCGGCAAGCAGGTGCTCGAGCGCCTGATCACCTCAAGCGCGGTCGACAAAGGTTTAACCGCCAGCGGCAAGTATGCGACGCCGATCTTCGAAGGCCATGCGCTGGCGGCCGGCTGGGATGCCGGCTACAGCAAGCGCGACGAAGACCGCATCCAGCGCGAAACGTCGCCCGTACCTGGCGTGGCGAAAGACCTCGACCAGGTGTTTGCCGCCAACGTCACCCGGCTGGCGTTGTTTGCGCAGGATGAATGGACCGTCACGCCACGTTGGTCGGTCTACGCCGGCCTGCGCTGGGAAGGCATCGAGACGCGCAGCAGCGGTGCCGGCTACGCGCCGGTGGACAACAAGTCGAGCGTGTGGAGTCCGCTGTTCCAGACCCTGTGGAAGATCCCTGGCAGCAAGAGCGACCAAGTGCGGCTGGGCCTGACGCGCACCTACAAGGCGCCTGGCGTGGGCAGCCTGATACCGCGCCGCTTCTCCTCCAACAACAACAGCCAGACCAGCCCCGACCAGCAGGGCAACCCGCTGCTGAAACCCGAACTGGCGTGGGGCCTGGACCTGGCCTACGAGCACTACCTCGACGGCGGCGGCCTGTTGACCGCCAGCACCTTCGTGCGCCGCATCGACGACATCACGCGCAACCAGGTCAGCCTGGTCGACGGCCTGTGGGTATCGATGCCGGTCAACGATGGGGTGGCCAACACGCGTGGCATCGAGCTCGAAGCCAAGCTGCCGCTGCGCTCGCTCTACAAGACGGCGCCGAACATCGATTTGCGCGCCAACTTGGCGCGCAACTGGTCGACGTTGACCACCGTGCCGGGCCCGAACAACCGGCTCGACCAGCAGACGCCGTTCAGCGGCACGGTCGGCGTCGATTACAAGCTCGACAGCGCGCCGCTGACGCTCGGCGGCAGCTACAGCTTCCAGAACGGCGGCCCGGTGCGCATTTCGCTCAATCAGTACGCCTATTCGGTACCCAAGCGTTCGCTCGACCTGTACGGGCTGTGGAAACTCAGCCCGAAAAATCAGCTGCGCGTATCGCTCGCCAACGCGCTGCACCAGGACAACCTGACGCAATCGCGCTATGCCGACCCCAGCGGCAGTCTAAGCGACAGCACCATCGCCCCGACCTCGGTGGTGCTGCGCGCGCTGCTCGAGATGAAGTTCTGATTGCAAATAAACGGACCATAAACAAAACGCCCCGCAGTCCGGGGCGTTTTTTCTTGGCCGGCGATTACTGACTCAACCGCGGCGCAGTGCCTGCAAAATCGGCTGCAGCATGGCCGCGCCCAGGCGCGCACTGCGCGCGCCATCCCAACCGGTCTCGGGATCCGGAGCGTTGGCATTGTCCTTGAACGGCAGCTCGAGCGTCAGTGCCAGGCAGCCGAAGGCGTGCGTGATGTGCGGCGAACCCATCGTCAGCACTTCGTCGGTGTAGGGCGCCTCGGGGTAGCCATGTTCCGTCTGGAAGTCCGGGCTGGCGATGCAAAAATCGGCGGCGAACTGTTGCTCCTGCTGCGCCTGCTGTGCGGTGAAGGTCGGCAGCGCGCCGCTGCCGGCCACGAACACGTACGGCAGGCCTTCGTCGCCATGTACGTCGAGGAACAAATCGCAGCCGGTTTCATGCATCTTTTGCTTGACCAGAAAAACCTCCGGGCTGCGTTCCATCGATGGCGTGTTCCATTCGCGGTTGAGGTTGGCGCCGGCCGCGTTGGTGCGCAGGTTGCCATGCACCGAGCCGTCCGGATTCATGTTCGGCACGACGTAGAACACCGCTTCCTTGAGCAACTGGCGTCCAAAAGCGTCGGCCGGATCGAGCAGGGCGTCGAGCATGCCTTCGACCAGCCATTCGGCCATCGTCTCGCCCGGATGCTGGCGCGCGATCACCCACACTTTTTTGCGGTCCGGCGAGCCGGCCGCTGACGGTTCGCCGATCACCAGCACATTCATGTCGCGCCCCTCGACCGTGCTGCCAAGGTCGAGCACGCGCACCTGCCCGGACATCTGCGCGCGGTCGATCAGGTCGAGATGGCGCTCCCACGAATACGGTTCGAAGTAGGCGTAATACACGCTGTCCATGGCCGGGGTGTGGCTGATCGTCATGACGGCGCCGTCGAAGACCGTCGGCACGCGAAACCACTCGACCCGGTCGTAGCTGGCCATCGCCTGGTAGCCGTTCCAGCCTTCCGGGTAGGCGCAGTCGCCGGCATTCATGAAGCGGATGCTGCATGCATCCCCTTGCGCACCCTGCAGGCGGAAATAAAACCACTGGGTGATGTCGGCGTGCGAATCCTTGCGGATGTTCAGTTCGATGTTGGCGGCGCTCGTAGCGCTGACGACGTCGATGGCGCCAGCGTCGAACTGGCTGCTGATTTTGATAGACATGGTAGGTCCTGTTGTCGAAGGTAAAGGCGATAGCCATGATACTGGAAGCGCAGCCATCGCATCTCCTGTGCCGTGTCAAAATCTTAACGCCTGGGTTTGCTACCGTTCGAACTCGGCAGCGCAACGGCGCTGCCGCAGCCGACGTCGGGAGTACCATGAGCGCCATCTGTTTCTCGCATGCCGAGGTTACCAGTATCAATAAACTCGGCTTCTGGCTACAATTCGGCGCCGAAGAATTGTATTTGCCGTTCGTCGAGTTCCCCCGCTTCGAACACGCCACTGTCGCCCAGATCACGGGCGTGGTGTGCCCCAGCGCGAGCCGTTTATACTGGCCCGCCCTCGACCTCGACTTGCCGCTCGACACCATTCGCAACCCGTTCGCCGGCGACTACGACCGGCCCGGCCACGACTGCTAAGCCCGATTCATTGGACCAGGCTCGACTGCCTTACCAGCTGGGAATAAAAAAACGGTCAATCGAGCCGAGCAGAAATCGACTGGTCCCGGGCAAGCAATGCGGGCTGCGCGCATATCGCCTGCTCAAGATCCACGTCGGCGGCCAGGCAGTTGATCGGCGCGGTGCTGGTGATAGAAATTGCGGAACTGAAGCAAACCGCAATCAGCGCGGCGCCCGACAAGCGGATTTGCATCGCCATTTCCACTGTTAAAAAATTGCATGATTGCACCCACACCCGAGTGCGCCACAGAGTACTCAGCGTTGTCCTAATCAAGCCCGCCAAAGCGCTGGAAGAACGACACCTCGGCCAGTGGCACATGCTCGTCTTCGCGCCGCAGTGCCGCCAGCACATGGCCGTCGGCGGCGGCGTGGATTGCCCGGTACAACGCGCGCGCCAGCTCGTAGGCGCGGGCCCCCGGCCATGGATCGGGCAGCAGCTCGACCGGCAGCATCGGATCGTGCAATTGCACCCGGCGGTAGGCGTGAATCAGCAAGGTGCGGATGACGAAGGCCTGCTCTGGCGCCAACTGGCTGGTGTCGACCGCCAGCAGTGGCTCAAAACGGTCGATGAACTGCTGGTAGCCTTGGACCACGCCCGACAGGTTCCAGCCTTCGCCGACCAGTTCCGGCATCGGCCGCCCGGCCACGTTCGGCAGCGCGGTGGCGCTTACCGCGAACAGCTTGCCGCCGGCGCCCAGGCGCGTGAGGATATCCTGCAGCACCTCCGGGTCGCCTGCCGGATGGCCGAAGACGCCGGCCGACACCAGCGCATAGCCTTCCCACAGCAGCTCCTTGCGCAGCGCCGCGCGCAGCGGCGCCTCGAGCGCTGCGCCGGCGGCCAGCACCAGCGTCCAGTTGCCGTCCCAATGGACCTCGAGCGGCGCGTAGATGCGGCGGTAGGCGCGCTCGAAACGCGGCAGCGCCTGCGGCAGGATGGCATACGAACTGCGGCGCCGCTCGCGGCTGGCCCGCAGCCAACCCTCCTGCGCCAGCCGGAACACGCTGGTGCGCAACAGGCGGTCGTTGACGCCGAACGGCGCCAGCAGCTCGATCAGGCTACCCAGCCACGCCGTGCCGCCGTGCGGCGCGATGGCGTCGCCGAAAATCGTCATTACCAGCGACTTCGAACGCGGCGGCTCGCTGGCGAGGAAGTGGCCGATCCATTCACTGCAGGTCAGTTGTTTCATACGTTATTTTCACGGGCGGCCGGACGGTTTGGCAAGCAAGGCCGCAGTTTACTTTAGCGCCGGATCGGCGCACGATGAATTTGCTTTTTATTGCAAGAAAGGCATAAGGATACACAATATTTATGTGATTCAAATTTACTGTGTACTTCTTTATTCGTGTATCGTATTATCGATAATCAGAGTTAAGCAAACGGAGATCAGCATGTACGCGCAACTGGTGGAAACCGGCCTCAACCAGGTCCAATCGCTCGCCGACATGGGTGAAGAAGAGCGCGCTTTCCAGGCCCGCATCGATGCCGGCGTCAAGATCGAGGCGAAGGACTGGATGCCTGACGCCTACCGCAAGACGCTGATCCGCCAGATTTCCCAGCACGCCCACTCCGAGATCGTCGGCCAGCTACCCGAGGGCAACTGGGTGACGCGCGCCCCCACGCTCAAACGCAAGTCCATCTTGCTGGCCAAGATCCAGGACGAAGCCGGCCACGGCCTGTACCTGTACAGCGCCGCCGAAACGCTGGGCGTCTCGCGCGACGACCTGATCGCCGCCCTTAATGCAGGCAAGGCCAAGTATTCGAGCATCTTCAATTACCCGACCCTGTCGTGGGCCGACATGGGCGCGGTCGGCTGGCTGGTCGACGGCTCGGCCATCATCAACCAGATTCCGCTGTGCCGCTGCTCGTACGGCCCGTACGCACGCGCCATGATCCGCGTCTGCAAGGAAGAATCGTTCCACGCGCGCCAGGGCTACGACATCATGCTCAGTCTGTGCAACGGCACGCCGGAGCAAAAGGCGATGGCGCAGGACGCGCTGAACCGCTGGTGGTGGCCGTCGTTGATGATGTTCGGCCCGTCCGACGCCGAATCGGTCAACAGCGCGCAGTCGGCGCAGTGGCGCATCAAGCTGTTTTCGAACGACGAACTGCGCCAGCGCATGGTTGACCAGACTGTCCCCCAAGCCGAATTCCTCGGCCTGACGGTGCCGGATCCCGACCTCAAGTTCAACGCCGCGACCGGCCACTACGAATTCGGCGCCATCGACTGGAGCGAATTCCATAATGTCCTCAAGGGTAACGGGCCGTGCAACAAGGAGCGCCTGAAAACCCGCGTCAAGGCCTGGGATGACGGCGCCTGGTTCCGCGAAGCGCTGGTGGCCTACGCCGACAAGAAAGCGGCGCGCGCCGCGGCTTAATTAGTTTGATCAATTCTCAAGCATTATTTTCAGCAGAACCGGGAGCGGACAATGAGCAAGGAATGGCCTCTGTGGGAAGTTTTTATTCGCAGTCAGCATGGCCTGGCGCACAAGCATGTGGGCAGCCTGCACGCCCCCGACGCCGAAATGGCGATCAATAATGCGCGCGACGTCTACACCCGCCGCAACGAAGGCGTCTCGATCTGGGTCGTGCGCGCCCTTGACATCGTCGCTTCCAGCCCGGCCGACAAAGACATACTGTTCGAGCCGGCCAACAGCAAGGTGTATCGCCACCCGACGTTCTTCCCGATGCCTGAAGAAGTGAAGAACCTGTGAAGATTGACAATAAGATCAAGGACGCCAAGATCAATTATCTTTTGCGCCAGGGCGACAACGCCCTGATCCTGTCGCAGCAGCTGTCCCAGTTGTGCGGCAAGGGCCCGGCGCTGGAAGAAGACATGGCCCTCACCAATGTCGCCCTCGACCTGCTCGGCCAGACCCGCATGTGGTACGCCTATGCCGCCGAACTCGAAGGCCTTGGTCGCAGCGAAGACGACCTGGCCTTCCTGCGCGACGCCCGGCAGATGCGCTGCTGCCTGCTGGTCGAGCAGCCGAACGGCAATTACGCCGACACGATGATGCGCCAGTTTTTCTTCGACACCTGGCATTATTTTTTCCTTAAGGCGCTGGTTTCTTCAAGCGATCCGCGCGTGGCCGAAATCGCCGAAAAATCGCTCAAGGAAGTGACCTATCATTTGCGCCGCAGCGGCGATTTGGTCGTGCGCCTCGGCGACGGCAGCGTCGAAAGCCACGCCAAGGCCCAGGCCGCGGCCGACGCCTTGTGGATGTACAGCGGCGAGATGTTTATCTACGACGCCGTCGACACCGCCATGGTGGAGCTGGGCGTGGCGCCCGTCGCCGACAGCCTGCGGGCTGACTTCCTCGAGCACGTCGCCGAAATTTTTGCCGAAGCGACCCTGAACATGCCCGCGGCCGACGCCTGGATGCAGCGCGGCGGCAAGAAGGGCGTGCACAGCGAGCGCCTCGGTTTCATCCTCGCCGAGATGCAGTTCCTGCAGCGCGCCTATCCCGGCGCCCAGTGGTAGCGGCAATGCGCCCGCAGCCAGATGCCAACGCGGCGAGCGCCCAGGTCTGGGACTGGCTCGGCCAGGTCTCGGACCCCGAAATTCCGGTGATCTCGATCGTCGACCTGGGCATCGTGCGCGCCGTCGAGTGGCAGGGCGATCAATGCGTCGTCACCATCACTCCGACCTATTCCGGCTGCCCGGCGATGCAGGTGATCGCCGAATCGGTGAGCGAAGCGCTGCTCGGCCACGGCGTGCAATCGGTGCGGCTGGTGAACCAGCTGTCGCCGGCCTGGACCACCGACTGGATGAGCGAGGCCGGCAAGGCGGCTTTGAAGGGCTACGGCATCGCGCCGCCGGCGCAGCAGGTGATCGACATCAGCGGCCTGCACGCCGGCGTCAAGCGAAGCGTGCTGCGGCCCGCACTGACGGTGGATTGCCCCAACTGCGGCTCGAACCACACCGAACTGACCAGCCAATTCGGCTCGACGCCGTGCAAGGCGCTCTACAAGTGCCTCGACTGCCGCGAACCGTTCGATTATTTTAAGTGCCATTAAAGTTACCACGGCCATCAGGTTTTCAAGTCCACTAAGGCGATCATGAACAAATTTTACCCACTGGCGGTCGCCGCGGTGCGCAACGAAACGCGCGACACCATTGCCGTTACCTTCAACGTGCCGCCGGAACTGCAGGAGACTTTCACGTACCAGCAGGGCCAGCACCTGACCTTGCGCGCCTTGATCAACGACGAAGACGTGCGCCGCTCGTACTCGATCTGCTCGGCGGTGCAGGACAAGCTGCTGCGGGTGGCGATCAAGCGTTGCGCAAGCGGCCTGTTTTCGACCTGGGCCAACGACACCTTGAAACCGGGCGCCGTGATCGAGGTGATGCCGCCGATGGGCCACTTCAACGTGCCGCTGGCGGCCGCCAACGCGCGCAACTACGTCGCCTTTGCCGCTGGCAGCGGCATCACGCCGATCCTGTCGATCATCAAGACGACCTTGCTGACCGAGCCAAACAGCCGCTTCACGCTGTTTTACGGTAACCGCGCCTCGTCCTGCGTCATCTTCAAGGAAGACCTGACGGACCTGAAAGACATCTACATGGAGCGGCTGCAGCTAGCTTACGTGATGAGCCGCGAGCAGCAGGACATCGACCTGTTCAACGGCCGCATCACCAGGGAAAAAACCGAACAGCTGCTGCGCCACTGGATTCGGGTCGAGGACATCGACATCGCCTTCATCTGCGGGCCGGAAGACATGATGCACGGGGTGTCAGCGGCGCTGCAGGAAGCCGGCATGCCCAAGCAAAACATCAAGATCGAGCTGTTCGCCGCCAGTGTCCCGAAGCATCAGCACAAGCCACGCGACTTGGGCGCCTTGGCACGCAACGAGACCGACGTCACCGTCATCATGGACGGCAACCACACCAGCTTCACGATGGACAAGGACAAGGAATCGATTCTCGACGCCGGCCTGCGCGCCGGCATCGACATGCGCTATTCGTGCAAGTCTGGCGTATGCTCGACCTGCCGCTGCAAGCTGGTCGAAGGCAAGGTCGAGATGGACGTCAACTACGCGCTGGAAGACTACGAGGTTGCGCGCGGCTTCGTCTTGTCGTGCCAGAGTTTTCCCGTGACCGACAAGGTCGTAATCGACTTCGACCAGGCCGAATAAGAGCAATTCGACCAATTCGACTAAATATAAATATAAGTACAAATTTTTCGGAGAGCACATGAATTACCAGAACATCCTGTTCCATATCGAGAACGGCATCGCCACATTGACGCTGAACCGTCCGGAAAAACTGAACAGCTTCACCCAGGCGATGCACCTGGAAGTGCGCCACGCGCTGGCGCTTACCGCCACCGACCCGAGCGTGCGCGTGCTGCTGCTGACCGGCGCCGGCCGCGGCTTTTGCGCCGGCCAGGATTTATCGGACCGCGCCGTCGAACCGGGCGCGCAAGGCGTCGACCTTGGCGACTCGGTCGAGCAGTATTACGCGCCGCTGGTGCTGTCGCTCAAAGCCTTGCCGATGCCGGTGATCTGCGCCGTCAACGGCGTTGCCGCCGGCGCCGGCGCCAACATCGCGCTCGCCTGCGACATCGTGCTGGCGGCGAAATCGGCCAGCTTCGTCGAAGTATTTTGTAAACTCGGCCTGATCCCCGACACCGGCGGCACCTGGCACTTGCCGCGCCTGATCGGCCACGCGCGCGCCATGGGCCTGGCCATGCTGGGCGAAAAACTGGACGCCGAAACGGCCGAACAATGGGGCCTGATCTGGAAGTGCGTGCCCGACGCCGCCTTGATGGACCAAGCCAATGCGATGGCCGCGCACTTCGCAGTAGCGCCGACCAAGGGCCTGGCGTTCACCAAGAAAGCGCTGCAGGCAAGCTACACGAACACCCTGCCCGAGCAGCTCAAGCTGGAAGCGGCGATGATGCGTGAACTGGGGCACAGCCATGATTACAAGGAAGGTGTCGCCGCGTTCATCGCGAAACGCCCGGCCAATTTCCGCGGAGAGTAACGATGACAGCGCATTTTAATCACACTGCACTGGAAGAAGGCAGCATCGTCGCCGTGATCGGCAGCGGCGCCATGGGTTCGGGCATCGCGCAGGTGGCGGCCAGCGCCGGCCACCAGGTCATCCTGTTCGACACGCGTGTTGATGCCGCGGCAAAAGCGATCGCTGCCATCGGCAAGCTGTATGCCCGGCTGGTCGAGAAGGGCCGCATGACGGCCCATGACGCCGACGCCGCCAAGGCGCGCATACGGGTCGCCGCCACGCTCGCCGACGTGCGCGATTGCGTTCTCGTCGTCGAGGCGATCGTCGAGGATCTCGAGGTCAAGCGTTGCCTGTTCGCCGAACTCGAAACCATTGTCGCCGACACCTGCATCCTGGCCACCAACACCTCGTCGATTTCGGTCACTGCGATCGGCGCCGAATTGCGCCGCCCGCAGCGCCTGGTCGGCATGCACTTCTTCAACCCGGTACCGCTGATGGCGCTGGTCGAAGTGATTAGCGGCCTGGCCACCGAGCAGCAGGTCGCCGACACCGTGTTCGCCACCGCCGCGCGATGGGGCAAGAACCCGGTACACGCAAAATCGACCCCCGGCTTTATCGTCAACCGCGTCGCCCGTCCGTTTTACGCCGAGGCGCTGCGATTGCTGTCGGAGCAGGCCGCCGCCCCGGCCACGCTGGACGCGATCATGGTTGACTGCGGCGGTTTTCGCATGGGTCCCTTCGCCCTAATGGACCTGATCGGCCATGACGTCAATTTCGCGGTCACCCGCTCGGTTCACCAGGCCTATTTCGGCGACCCGCGCTTTACGCCGTCGGTGCTGCAGCAGGAGATGGTCAACGCCGGTTTCCTCGGCCGCAAAACGGGGCGCGGCTTTTACCGCTATGGCGACGACGACGTCAAGCCGGCGCCGCAGAGCGAAGCCGTTCAGCTGCGCCCCGAAACCGTCAGCGTCAGTGTCGAGCCCGGCGTCAATCATGCGGTGACCGGCTTGATTGCGCAGCGCCTGGCCGGCGCCGGCTTTACCGTGGCCCACCGTAAACCCTTGCCGGGCGCTCTTGAACACGAGGCGCCGGCCTTCCACTGCAACGGCGCGGCGATCTTTCTGACCGATGGCCGCAGCGCCACCGAGCGCGCCAACGCCAACAAGCATCCCGACACCGTCCTGTTCGACCTCGCCTTCGACTATGCGGGGGCGACGCGCATCGCGCTCGCGCGCGCCGACCAGTGCGGCGACGCGGCATACAACGCCGCGGTCGGGCTGTTCCAGGCCGCCGGCTTCATCGTCTCGCGCATCGACGACGTGCCCGGGATGGCGGTGATGCGCACCGTCGCCATGCTGGCCAACGAGGCGGCCGACGCCGTCAACCAGGGCGTCTGCAGCGCGGCAGCGGTCGACATCGCGATGCAAAAAGGCGTCAACTACCCGCGCGGCCCACTGGCCTGGACCGACGCGATCGGCGTGCGTCAGGTCGTCACCGTCCTGTCGAACCTGGCCACAAGCTACGGCGAAGAGCGCTACCGCGTCTCGCCGCTGCTGCGCCGCAAGCTGGCGGGAACAGCTGCGGGAACACGATTTTATGCATAGCAATCCACAGCTACTTGCCGAACTGGCCGGCAAAACCATGTACCAGCGCGACCCCACCAGCCAGGCCCTGGGCATGCTGCTGGCCGAAATCCGGCCCGGTTACGCGCGCATGACGATGACGGTGCGCGCCGACATGCTCAACGGCCACCAGAGCTGCCACGGCGGCTATATTTTCATGCTGGCCGACAGCGCCTTCGCGTTTGCCTGCAATTCGCATAATCACAACACGGTTGGCGCCGGCTGCAGCATCGACTACCTGGCCCCCGGCCGCGAGGGCGACCTGCTCACCGCCGAGGCGAGCGAGCAGGCGCTGGCCGGCAAGACCGGCGTGTACGACGTCAAGGTGAGCAACGGCGAAGGGCGCACCGTCGCCCTGTTTCGCGGAAAATCGCACCGGGTCGCCGGTATGGTGATTGAAGCGGCCAGCTGATTGGACGCTTTGGCCACAGCGGCGGCTTGAGTCCATATTCGAAGAACGAGGAGACAACATGGTTCAACGCATTCCCGCACCAGGCGACCTGGAGCCGATCGAGCGCGCCAGCGGCGACGAATTGCAAGCGCTGCAGCTCGAGCGCATGAAGTGGACGCTCAAGCACGCCTACGACAACGTGCCGCATTACCGTGCCGCGTTCGATGCCGCCGGCGTCCACCCGGGCGACCTGAAGTCGCTGGCCGACCTCGCCAAATTCCCGTTCACCGAAAAAAAGACCCTGCGCGAGAACTATCCATTCGGCCTGTTCGCGGTGCCGCGCGAAAAAGTCGTGCGCATCCATGCTTCGAGCGGCACCACTGGCAAGGCTACCGTGGTCGGCTACACGCAAAACGACATCGACACCTGGGCCGGCGTGGTGGCGCGCTCGATCCGCGCCTCGGGCGGGCGGCCCGGCGACATGGTCCACGTCGCCTACGGCTACGGCCTGTTCACCGGCGGCCTGGGTGCGCATTACGGCGCCGAGCGGCTCGGCTGCACGGTGATCCCGATGTCGGGCGGACAGACCGAGAAACAGGTCCAGCTGATCTGCGACTTCAAGCCGGACATCATCATGGTGACGCCGTCGTACATGCTCAACATCATCGAAGAATTTTCCCGCCAGGGGCTCGACGCGGCCGATTCTTCGCTCAACGTTGGCATCTTCGGCGCCGAGCCGTGGACCGACGCCATGCGCGGCGAGATCGAAGCACGCGCCGGCATCGACGCGGTCGATATCTACGGCCTGTCCGAAGTGATGGGGCCGGGCGTGGCCAGCGAATGCATCGAAAGCAAGGACGGCCCGGTGATCTGGGAAGACCATTTTTATCCTGAAGTCATCAACCCCGAGACTGGCGAAGTGGTGCTCGACGGCGAGGACGGCGAACTGGTATTGACGTCGCTGACCAAGGAAGCGCTGCCGATGATCCGCTACCGCACCCGCGACCTGACCCGGCTGCTGCCGCCGACGTCGCGCTCGATGCGCCGGATGGGCAAGATCACCGGGCGCTCGGACGACATGCTGATCATCCGCGGCGTCAACCTGTTCCCGACCCAGATCGAAGAGCTGATCCTCAAAATGCCGCTGCTGGCGCCGCATTACCAGCTGGTGGTCTGGCGCGACGGCCACCTCGACAAGCTCGACGTGCTTGCCGAGCTGCGCGAGAACTCGCAGTCGAAAGACAGCGTCGAGGCCCTGTGCCGTCAGCTCGAACACCAGATCAAGACCTTTGTCGGCGTCACTACCCGCGTGACCTTGATGGCCGCCAACGGCATCGAGCGCACCCTTACCGGCAAGGCCAGGCGCGTGATCGACAAGCGCACCAAGTCATAACCAGTAACCAGTAACCAGTAACCATCGTAACCCTTTCAAGTACCAGGAGCAGACCGTGACCCAGATTACCGACGCCTTCATTTGCGACGCCATCCGCACCCCGTTCGCCCGCTTTGGCGGCGCCCTCGCCACCGTGCGCGCCGACGACCTGGCCGCGCTGCCGATCGCGGCGCTGATCGCCCGCAATCCCGGCGTCGACTGGTCGCTGGTGGACGACGTCTATTACGGCTGTGCCAACCAGGCCGGCGAAGACAACCGCAATGTCGCCCACATGGCGGGCCTGTTGGCCGGCCTGCCGGTCGACGTCCCGGGCAGCACCATCAACCGCCTGTGCGGCTCGAGCATGGACGCGGTCGGCATGGGCGCGCGCGCCATCAAGGCCGGCGAAGCCCACCTGATCATCGCCGGCGGCGTCGAGTCGATGACGCGCGCGCCCTTCGTCATGGGCAAGGCCGACAGCGCATTTTCGCGCGCCGCCAAGATCGAAGACACCACCATCGGCTGGCGCTTCGTCAATCCGCTGATGAAAGCGCGATACGGTATCGATTCGATGCCGGAGACGGCCGAAAACGTCGCCCGTGAATTCAACGTCAGCCGCGCCGACCAGGATGCGTTCGCCATCCGCAGCCAGCAGCGCTGGGCCGCGGCCCACGCCGCCGGCTTTTTCAAGGACGAGATCGTCGCCGTCACGGTGCACCAGAAGAAAGGTGAATCAAAAGGTGGATCAAAAGGTGAGTCGCGCCAGTTCGACACCGACGAGCATCCGCGCCCGGACACCACCATCGAGATGCTGGCCAGGCTCAAGGGTGTTGTGACGGCCGACGGCAGCGTCACCGCCGGTAACGCGTCGGGCGTAAACGACGGCGCCTGCGCCATCCTGATCGCCTCAGGCAGCGCCGCCGCGCGCTTCGGCCTGACCCCGCGCGCGCGCGTGGTCGGCATGGCCACTGCCGGCCTGGCGCCGCGCATCATGGGCTTCGGCCCGTCGCCGGCGTCGAAAAAAGTGCTGGCGCAGACGGGACTTTCGATCGGCCAGATGGATGTCATCGAATTGAACGAAGCGTTCGCCGCCCAGGGCCTGGCGGTGATGCGCGACCTCGGCTTGCCCGATGATGCCGTTCACGTCAACCCGAACGGCGGCGCCATCGCCCTCGGCCACCCGCTCGGCGCTTCCGGCGCCCGGTTGATCACCACCGCCGTCAACCAGCTGCACCGCACAGGCGGGCGCTACGCCTTGTGCACCATGTGCATCGGCGTCGGCCAGGGTATTGCCATGATCATCGAACGCGTTTGATCGTTTTTATTAAAACAACCACCCCCGAGGAGACAAGAATGTTCAACCCCATACTCAAGAAAACCGTCCTGTTCGCAGCCATGGCCGCCGCCGCAACCGGCGCCTGCGCTGCCGCCGCGTCGGCCGCCGATCCGATTCGCATCGGCTCGGTGCTGTCGGTGTCGGGCCCGGCCGCATTCCTCGGCGACCCTGAACTGAAAACGCTGCAGCTGTACGTCGAGAAAATCAACGCCGAAGGCGGCGTCCTCGGCCGCAAGCTCGAACTGGTGCACTACGACGACGGCAGCGACGCCGCCAAAGCCAACAGCTTTACCAAGCGCCTGATCGAGTCCGACAAGGTCGACGTGCTGATCGGCGGCACCACCACCGGCGCGACCATGGCGATGGCGCCGCTGGTCGAGAAAGCCAGCCTGCCGTTCATTTCGCTGGCCGGCGCCGTGGTGGTGATCGATCCGGTCAAGAAGTGGGTGTTCAAGACGCCGCACACCGATCGCATGGCGGCCGAAAAAGTATTTGAGGACATGAAAAAACGCGGCATCAACAAGGTCGGCCTGCTGTCGGAAACCAGCGGCTTCGGCGCGTCCGGCCGCAAGGAAGCCCAGGCTGTCGCTGCCAAATACGGCATCACGCTGGTGGCCGATGAAACCTACGGCCCGAAAGACACCGACATCACGGCGCAGCTGACCCGCATCAAGAGCGCGCCCGGCGTACAGGCCCTGTTTGTATTCGGCCTGGGCCAGGGGCCGGCGGTCGTCACCAAGAACTACGGCCAGCTTGCCATGGCAAGCCTCCCGATGTACCAGTCGCACGGCGTCGCCTCGGATGAATACCTGAAACTGTCGGGCAAGGCCGCCGAAGGCGTACGCCTGCCGACGCCGGCGCTGCTGATCGCCGGCGCGCTGCCTGCGGGCGACGCGCAAAAGCCGGTCGTTACCAACTACGACAAGGCCTACAAAGAGCGCTACAAGACGGAGCCGTCGACCTTCGGCGGCTACGCCCTCGACGCCCTGAACCTGTCGGTCGACGCCATCAAGCGCGCCGGCGGCACCGACCGCGAGAAGGTGCGCGCGGCGCTGGAAAGTACCAAGGGCTTCGTCGGTACTACCGGCGTTTTTAACATGTCGCCGCTTAACCACATGGGACTGGACTTGTCGGCGTTCCGCATGGTCGAAGTGAAGAACGGCGACTGGCAGCTGCTGAAATAAAGCGGTAGTTACCCACACCCCATGGACGATACTTCGATGCTTCCTCAATTCCTCCAGTTCCTGTATTCGGGAATGACGGTCGGATCAAGCTATGCGCTCGCCGCGTTGGGCTTCACGATCATCTACAACACCAGCGGCGTGATCAACTTCGCCCAGGGCGAGTTCATCATGCTGGGCGGGATGCTGGCGGCCATCATGGCCGGCGCCGGCGTGCCGATGCCGCTGGCGATCGTCGGCGCCGTCGTCGCCACCGCCGTGGTCGGGCTGGTGATGGAGAAATCGGTCATCGAACCGGCCAGGAACGCGCAGGTGGTCAGCCTGATCATCATCACGATCGGGGCGTCGCTGACGATCCGCGGCCTGGTGCAGATCTGGCTGGGCAAGGGCACCCATTCGCTGGCGCCGTTTTCGGGTGACACGCCGATCGTGCTGCTGGGCGCGAGCCTGCTGCCGCAAAGCCTGTGGGTGCTGGGCGTCACGCTGGCCATTGTCGGCGCCCTGGCCTGGTTTTTTGGCCGCACCCTGCTCGGCAAGGCGATGCTGGCAACTTCGCACAACAAGCTGGCCGCGCAGCTGGTCGGCATCGACACGCGGCGCGTGCTGCTGCTGTCGTTCGGCCTGTCGGCGCTGCTCGGCGCCGTCGGCGGCATCCTGGTCGCGCCGATCACCTACACCTCTTACGACGCCGGCATCATGCTGGGCCTGAAAGGTTTTGTGGCCGCGGTGCTGGGTGGACTTGGCGGCGGCGTCGGCGCGGTCGCCGGTGGCCTGATCCTCGGCATCGCCGAAGCCATGACGGCTGGCTACATTTCGTCGTCATACAAGGATGCGGTGCCGTTTGTGCTGATCCTGCTGATCCTGTTCTTTATGCCGCGCGGCCTGTTCGGCGCCAAGCTGTCGGAGCGCGTATGAAGTGTCTGCAATCACGGCACCGCGGTTTATTGATCCTCGCCCTGGTACTGGCGGTGCTGCCGCTGGTGCTGCCGAACGCCTTCTACGTCGACGTCGCGATCCGCATCGCGCTCAACGCCATCGTCGTCATCGCGCTCAATCTGCTGATAGGTTACACCGGCCAGATCAGCCTCGGGCACGCTGGCTTTTACGGTCTCGGCGCCTATGCCTCGGCAGCGCTCACCACCCACTTCGACTGGCCGCCGCTGGCAGCGCTGGCCGCCGGCGCGCTTGCCACCGGCCTGTTGGCGTGGGTGCTGGCGCGGCCGGTGCTCAAACTGAAAGGGCACACGCTGGCGATGGCCACGCTGGGCCTGGGCATCATCATATCGATCGTCATCAACAATGAAGGGCGATGGACCGGCGGGCCCGATGGCATGTCGGTGCCGGCATTCGCGCTGGCCGGCATCACCATCGCCGGCGAAACCAGCTGGTACATCGTGGCGGCCGTGTTGCTGCTGTTGATGACGTGGCTGGCGCTGAACCTGATCGATTCGCCGGTTGGCCGCGCGCTGCAGGCGATCCATGGTTCCGAGATCGCCGCGCGCGTGGCCGGCGTCGACACCACCAGGTTCAAGGTGCGCGTGTTCGTGCTGTCGGCGGTAGTGGCCAGCATCGCCGGCTCGATTTCCGCCCATTACATCGGTTTTATCACGCCCGGCATGGCCGGCTTTTTCCACTCGATCGAACTGGTGACGATGGTGGTGGTAGGGGGCATGGCGTCGGTATTTGGCTCGATCATCGGCGCCGCGCTGCTGACCATCTTGCCGCAGTTGCTGCAGGCGTTCGAAGGCTGGGAAGTGGTGGTGTTCGGCGTGATCTTGATGGGTACCATGATCTTCATGCCCAAAGGACTGGTGCCGAGCATCGCACAGCGCCTGCGATCGCGCAGGAAGTGACATGCTGACCATCGAACATCTCAGCAAGAGCTTCGGCGGCGTGCACGCGGTGCAGGACGTGTCGTTCACGGCGCGCGAAGGGGCGATCCATTCGGTGATCGGCCCCAACGGCGCCGGCAAGACCACGCTGTTCAACCTGGTCAGCGGGATCTACGCGCCGACGTCGGGCCGCATCATGTTGAACGGCGAAGACGTCGCCGGCCTAGCGCCCGATGCGCTGGCGCGGCGCGGCCTGTCCCGCACTTTTCAAAACCTCCAGGTGTGCATGAACATGACGGCGATCGACAACGTCATGGTCGGCGCGCATCTTCGCCTGAACCAGAACCTGTTCGCTTCGATGCTGCGCCTGCCGGCGGTGCGCCGGATGGACGTGCAATGCCGCGCGGAAGCGGCACGGCTGATGGAGTTTGTCGGCGTCGGAGCGTACAAGGATGCCGACGCCGGCCAGATGCCGTACGGCGCCCTCAAGCGGCTCGAGATCGCCCGGGCGCTGGCGGCCAGTCCCAAAATTCTTCTGCTGGACGAACCGGCCGCCGGCCTCAATCACACCGAAACGGGCGAGATCGAGGAACTGATCCGCAAAATCGCGCAGTCTGGCGTCACCGTGCTGTTGGTCGAGCACGACATGAAACTGGTGATGAACCTGTCGGAGCATATCCTGGTGCTCGACTACGGCAAGACGCTCGCGGTCGGCACCGGCGCCGAAGTGCGCGCCAACCCCGACGTCATTGCCGCCTATCTTGGCGCCCCGGCGTAACGGGAAAAAGGAAACCAGATGCGAGATTTTTCAAGCGCGCCGCCAGTGCTGCAAATCCGGGCCCTGCATAGCCATTACGGTCCGATCCAGGCGCTGCACGGCATCGACATCGACGTGCGCCAGGGGCAACTGGTGGCGCTGGTCGGCGCCAACGGCGCCGGCAAGACCACCTTGCTGCGGGCGATCTCGGGGGTGCAGCCGGTAAGCGGCGGCGCCATCGCGTTTGGGGACGTCGACATCACCCGCGCCAGCCCCGACCAGCGCGTGCGCGCCGGCATCTGCCAGGTGCCGGAAGGGCGCCAGGTATTCGGCCCGATGTCGGTTGAAGACAACCTGCGCCTGGGTGCCTACACGCGGCCCAAAACCGAACTGGCCGGCGACCTGGAACGGGTCTACGCGCTGTTCCCGGTGCTTGAGGAAAAGCGCCTGCTGGTGGCCGGCATGCTGTCGGGCGGCCAGCAGCAGATGCTGGCGATGGCGCGCGCGCTGATGGGCCACCCGAAGCTGCTGCTGCTCGACGAGCCGAGCATGGGCCTGGCGCCGCTCCTGATCCGCGACATCTTCCGCATCGTCGAAGGCTTGCGCGACGAGGGCATCACGATTTTCTTGGTCGAGCAGAACGCCCACGCGGCGCTGGCGATTGCCGACGTCGGTTACGTCATCGAAACCGGCGCCATCGTGCTGTCTGGCCCCGGCCCCGAACTGCTGGGCAACGAGCAGGTGCAATCGGCCTATTTAGGCATGTAACCCGGCATGTAACCCGGCATGTAACAAGGAGAACACGGCATGGTCAAGGTCTATGAAATCAATGGCGTCACCCCGGTGGTGCATCCGCTGGCGTACGTCCATCCGAGCGCGGTGCTGATCGGCGACGTCATCGTCGGCCCGCGCTGCTACGTCGGTCCGCTGGCGTCGATGCGCGGCGACTTCGGCCGGCTGGTGCTGGAAGAGGGCGCCAACTTGCAGGACTGCTGCGTGATGCACGGTTTTCCGGGCGACGACACGGTGGTCGAAGTCGATGGCCATATCGGCCACGGCGCGGTGCTGCACGGCTGCCGCATCAAGCGCAACGCGATGGTCGGCATGAACGCGGTGGTGATGGACCAGGCGGTGGTGGGCGAAGACTCGATCATCGCCGCGATGAGCTTCATCAAGGCCGGCATGGTGATCCCGCCGCGCAGCATGGTGATGGGGGTGCCGGCGAAGGTGGTGCGCGCGCTCGAAGAGAAGGAAATCGCGTGGAAGAGTTTCGGCACGAAACAGTACCACGAACTGGTCGTGCGCTCGATGCAGACCATGCGCGAAGTCGATTCGCACGATGAGGTCGAGCCTGGCCGCAAGCGCATCGAGTTCGGCTTCGACATGCACAAGCCAAAAGCTTAAGCCAGGGGTCAGACCCGATTGTGCCGTTGGGGTCTGACCCCGATTGAGGTAGTGCCCGCGACCGGAAGTACTGGGGTTGACTTTGCGTCAACCCCTGCGTCATTTACGAATTTGGAGAACCGCCATGACCAACATCTCAACCCTGCAAAGCCTGATCGGCGGCCGCTGGCTCGGCAAAGAGGCGCATATGCCGCTGCACAGCGCCATCGACAGCCAGCTTATTTTCCACACCCACGCCGAGAAAATCGATTTCGACGAGGCCGTCGTCTACGCCCGCAAGACCGGCGTGCCTGCCCTGATGTCACTGGACTTTCAGACCCGCGCCGCGCGCCTGAAAGCGCTGGCGGTGTACCTGATGGGCCGCAAGGAAGAGCTGTACGAGATTTCGCGCCACACCGGCGCCACACGCGCGGACAGCTGGGTCGACGTCGAAGGCGGCATCGGCACCTTGTTCGCGTTTGCCAGCATGGGCAGTCGCGAGCTGCCGTCGTCGAACGTGCTGCACGAAGGCCCGGCGCTTGCGCTCGGCAAGCGCGGCGGCTTTGCCGGCACCCACATCCTGGTGCCGCGCGGCGGCCTGGCGGTGCACATCAACGCATTCAATTTCCCGATCTGGGGCCTGCTTGAAAAATTTGCGCCCAGTTTTCTGGCCGCGATGCCGTGCATCGGCAAGCCGGCCACGGCCACGAGTTACCTGACCGAAGCGGTGGTGCGCATGATGACGGAATCGAGCCTGCTGCCCGAGGGCAGCCTCCAGCTGGTGATCGGCAGCACCGGCGACCTGCTCGACCGTCTGAACGGGGCTGACGTGGTGACCTTCACCGGTTCGGCCGACACCGCCCTCAAACTGCGCGCCAATAGAAACCTGCTGGCCAACTCGGTGCCGTTCACCGCCGAAGCGGACTCGCTCAACTGCGCCATCCTCGGGCCCGACGTCACGCCGGACGACCCGGAGTTCGAGCTGTTCGTCAAGGAAGTGGCGCGCGAAATGACCGGCAAGGCCGGCCAGAAATGTACGGCGATTCGGCGCATCATCGTGCCGCAGAATCAGGTCGATGCGGTGGCCGAACGGCTGCGCGAGAAGCTGGCAAAGATCGTCGTCGGCGACCCGAGAATGGCAGGCGTGCGGATGGGCGCGCTGGCGTCGATGGATCAGCATCGCGACGTCGGCGAAAGAGTCGCCATGCTCGCCGAAGGCAACGAAATCGTATTCGGCGCGCGCGACGGCTTTGCGCCAGTCGGCGAAGGCTGCGCCAACGGCGCCTTCTTTGCGCCGACCTTGCTGTTGTGCCGCAACGCCATGAGCAACGACGCCGTGCACGACGTCGAAGCGTTCGGCCCGGTCAGCACCCTGATGACGTATTCCGGCATCGGCGAAGCGGTGGCGCTGGCCGCGCGCGGCAAGGGCAGCCTGGTGTCGACGCTGTGCACCAAGGATCCTATGATTGCCGCGCGCGCGGTCCCTGGCCTGGCGGCGTATCACGGCCGCGTGCTGGTACTCGAGCGTGAAGCGGCGGTCGACTCGACCGGCCACGGCTCGCCGCTGCCCCAGCTCAAGCACGGCGGCCCGGGCCGCGCCGGCGGCGGCGAGGAACTCGGCGGCATCCGCGCGGTGCGCCACTTTCTGCAGCGCGCCGCCCTCCAGGGCTCGCCGACCATGCTCGCCGCCGTCACGGGCGAATACGTGCGCGGCGCCGCGGTGCAGGAGAGCCAACTGCACCCGTTCCGCAAATATTTCGAAGACCTCGACATGGGCGACTCGCTGCTGACGCACCGGCGCACCGTGACCGAGGCCGACATCGTGGGCTTTGGCGGCATCTCGGGCGACTTTTTCTATATGCACTTCGACGAGATCGCGGCCAAGGATTCGCAGTTCGGCAAGCGCATCGCGCACGGTTATTTCGTGCTGTCGGCCGCCGCCGGGCTGTTCGTTTCGCCGGCGCCAGGTCCCGTGCTGGCCAACTACGGCCTCGACAACCTGCGTTTCATCACCCCGGTGGGCATCGGCGACACCATCCGCGCGCGCCTGACGTGCAAGCGCAAGGTCGACCGCAACCGCGTCGATGAAAAAGGCGTCGGCCAGGGCGTGGTGGCGTGGGACGTGCAAGTGACCAACCAACACGAAGAGCTGGTAGCCAGCTACGACATTTTGACACTGGTGATGAAGCGCTCGTAGTATTCGTTTAAAACGGCGCACCTTGTATTGACGTCGGCGGCGCCCCGCGCAGGCACGAAAAAATCCGTGTAATATCCGAATTGTCTTTCCTCAAATAATTACAAAAGGAGCGCTGCATGGCGAAGCTGAACGTCAACGGGATGGTGCGTGAATTCGAAGCGGAGGATGACACGCCTCTGCTGTGGGTGCTGCGCGAGCAGCTTGGCCTGACCGGTACCAAATACGGCTGCGGCGTTGCCCAGTGCGGCGCCTGCACGGTGCATATCGATGGCGAACCGACCCGCACCTGCGTGCGTCCGGTGTTCACCGTCACCGCCACGCAAAAGATCGTGACGATCGAAGGCCTGTCGAAGGATGGCTCGCATCCGGTGCAGAAGGCCTGGGCCGCGCTCGACGTGCCGCAATGCGGTTTTTGCCAGTCCGGCATGATCATGGCCGCTAGCGCCCTGCTCAAACAGAAACCGAAACCGAGCGATGCCGACATCGACAGCGCGATGACCAATATCTGCCGTTGCGGCACCTACAACCGTGTGCGCGCCGCCATCAAGGTCGTCGCCGCGGGCGGCGATGTCAAGAGCGCGGGCCTGGCAATTAAACACGTCGAACGCAGCGAACGGAGCAAGGCATGAGCTGCCCTGCTATCGCCTCGCCTTCCCGTCGCGGCTTTTTGAAAACGTCCGGCGCCGCCGGCCTGGTGCTGGCCTTTCACATTCCCTTTGGCGGCGAGGCTGCAGCCCAGGATTTGCCTGCCAAGCCGGAAATCAACGCCTGGGTTGTCGTGAAACCCGACGACACGATCGTCATCCGCATCGCGCGCTCCGAGATGGGGCAGGGCACGCTGACCGGCCTGGCCCAGCTGGTGGCCGAGGAGCTGGACGCCGACTGGAGCCGCGTTACGACCGAATATCCGACCCCCGGCCAAAGCCTGGCGCGCAACCGCGTATGGGGCAGCTTTTCGACCGGCGGCAGCCGCGGCATGCGCGACTCGCACGAGTACGTGCGCAAGGGCGGCGCCGGCGCGCGCATGATGCTGGTGCAGGCCGCCGCTGCCGAATGGAAGGTGCCGGCGTCCGAATGCGTGGCCGCCAACAGCGTCATCACGCATACCCCGTCCGGCCGCACGACCAGCTATGGCAAGGTGGCGAGCGCCGCCGGCAAGCTGGCGCCACCCGCCGCCGCCGACATCGCACTCAAGGACCCGGCGCAGTGGAAGCTGGCCGGCAAGCGCCTGGCCCGCCTGGACACCGTCAACAAGACCAACGGTTCGCAGGTCTACGGCATGGATTTGACCATGCCGGGCATGCTCAACGCCGCCATCAAGGACTGCCCGGTTTTCGGCGGCAAAGTCAAAAGCTTCGACGCCGCCGCGATCGAAAAACGCCCCGGCATCAAGAAGGTGCTGCAGATCGGCGACAGCGCGGTGGTGGTAGTGGCCGACACCTGGTGGCGCGCGCGCAGCGCGTTGGAGGCGATGCCGATCGTCTGGGACGAGGGGCCGAACGCCAAGCTGTCCAGTCTTGACATCGCGGCCACCTTGAAAGCCGGGCTGGTTGCCGATGACGCCGTCATCGGCAACCAGAACGGCGACGCGCGCGCCGCCATCGCCAGCGCGGTACGCAAGGTCGAAGCGGTGTACTCGTACCCGTACCAGAACCACGCGACCATGGAAACCATGAACGCGACCGCCAGGTGGACGCCGGAACTGTGCGAGGTGTGGACCCCGACCCAGAACGGCGAGGCTGCGCTGGCGGCGGCGGCCGAAGCTGCCGGCCTGCCGCCCGCCAAGTGCGAAATCTATAAACTGCACCTGGGCGGCGGCTTCGGCCGGCGCGGCGCCGTGCACGACTGGGTGCGCCAGGCGGTGGAGATCGCCAAGGCGATGCCGGGAACGCCCGTCAAACTGATCTGGTCGCGCGAAGAAGACATGCTGCACGGACGCTATCATCCGGTCACCCAGTGCAAGATGACTGCCGGGCTGGACGCCAAGGGCGAGATTACCGGTGTGCACATGCGCATCTCGGGCCAGTCGATCCTGGCATCGGTAGCGCCGCAGTCGATCAAGGACGGCAAGGACCCGGTGGTGTTCCAGGGCCTGAACGCGCCGGGGCCGGAGGCCTCGATCGGCTACACCTTCCCCAATTTGCTGGTCGACCATGCGATGCGCAACCCGCCGGTGCCGGCCGGCTTCTGGCGCGGCGTGAACCTGAACCAGAACGCGGTCTACCTCGAGTGCTTTATCGACGAAATCGCGCACGCCACAAAGCAGGACCCGCTGGCGCTGCGCCGCAAGCTGATGGTCAATAGCCCAAAGCACCTCGCGGTGTTAAATGCGGTGGCACAGCGCGTCGGCTGGGACAAGAAGCCGGCCAAGGGTGTCTTTCGCGGCCTGTCGCAGACCATGGGCTTCGGCAGTTACGTCGCCGCCTGCGCCGAGGTCTCGGTCGACAAGGCCGGCAAGCTCAAGATCCACCGCATCGTCGCGGCCACCGATTCGGGCCACGCGGTCAACCCGCAGCAGATCGAGGCGCAGGTCGAGGGTTCCTTCGTCTACGGCCTGTCGGCGGCTTTGTTTGGCGAGTGCACCGTCAAGAACGGCCGCATGGAGCAGGACAACTTCAGCACCTACCCGGTGATGCTGCTTGCCGACATGCCCAAGGTCGAGACCATCGTCATGCCGTCGGGCGGCTTCTGGGGCGGGGTCGGCGAGCCGACCATCGCGGTGGCCGCGCCGGCGGTGCTCAACGCGATTTTTGCTGCCACCGGCAAGCGCGTGCGCGACCTGCCGCTCAAGAACCATAGCCTGAAGGCGTAGCCGAGGATGCATTGTTGAAATCGATGCGCATTGTTGCCTGCCTGCTGTTTGCGTGTGCCGGTGCCGGTGCCGGTGCTGCGGCGCGGGCACAAACCGACAGCATCGCCGCGCCGCTCACCGCCGAAGCGGGCGATGCGGCGCGCGGGCGGGCCATCGTGGCCGATCGCCAGCTCGGCCTGTGCCTGCTGTGCCACAGCGCGCCGATTGCCGAGGAGCGCTTCCAGGGCAACCTGGCACCAAGCCTGGACGGCGCTGGTGCGCGCTGGTCTGGCAGCCAGCTGCGCATGCGGATGGTCGACGCCAGCGCGTTTAATTCCGAAACCATCATGCCGTCCTATTTCAAACCGGGTGGCGCGCCGCGTACGCCGGCCGCGCTGCGAGGCAAAACCATCCTCAGCGCGCAGCAGGTGGAAGATGTCGTGGCGTATCTGCAGACCTTGGGTGCGCCATGACGGCAATCGACAAGTTGGACCGTAGCCGCCGCAAGGCACTCGCCGGCCTTGGCGCGTTGCTGCTGGTGCCGGTGGGGCCGGCCTGCGCCACGCCCGAAAAAATGGCCGCCGCAATCGATGCATTTACCGGCGCCGCCACGCCGCGGCGTGGCGGCATCACGCTCGAGGTGGCGTCGCTGGTCGACAACGGCAATACGGTGCCGATCACGGTGCGCGTGGATAGCCCGATGACGGCAATTGACCACGTCGCCGCGATTGCCGTCTTTAACGAACGCAATCCGGAAACCGGCGTCGCCGTGTTCACGCTCGGTGCGCGCGCCGGCAAGGCCGAGGTGTCGACGCGCATCCGCATGGCCACGTCGCAGAAACTGGTGGCGGTGGCGCGCATGAGCGACGGCAGTTTCCGGATCCACAGCGCCGACGTGGTGGTGGCGTTAGCCGCGTGCATTGAGGGGGAGGCGTAAATGGCGCGCGCCCTGGTCCACATGCAAGCTACCGCCCGGCGCGGCGAGGTAATCGGGATTCGCGCCCTGATCGGCCACCCGATGGAAACGGGCTACCGGCCCGGTGCCGACGGCAAGGTACTTGAACGCGACATCATCCGCCGTTTCACGTGCCGCTACAACGGCGAAATCGTCTTCTCGGCCGAGCTGCACCAGGCCATCGCGGCCAATCCCTACATCGCCTTTTACACGGTCGCAGTCGAGAGCGGATCGCTCGAATTCAAATGGGAGGGCGACCGCGGATTCGTCCAGGCCGAGACCATGCCGATCACGGTGACGGGGTAGCCGCATGCCACCGCGCTTCCTTGCGCTTGTGCCGTTGGTCCTGCTGCTGTGCGCAGGGATCGGTCGCGCCGGTGACCCGCGCAAGTCCGGCTTTGACTTCATGAGCCCGTCGACCCAGGCGATGCAGCGCGACGACACCCAGAACCCGGCGATGCTGTGGGTGGGCGGCGGTGCAGCGCTGTGGCAGCGCAAGGCCGGCCGCAGCAATCAATCGTGTGCAAGCTGCCACGGCGACGCCACAGCCAGCATGCGTGGCGTGGCGGCGCGGTTTCCGGCGTTCGATCCGCATACCAACGCGGCCATCGGCCTTGGGCAGCGCATCAACCAATGCCGCGTGCGGCACCAGCAGGCCGAACCCTTGGCGCCTGAAAGCGAAGAACTGCTCAGCGTCGAAAGTTATGTGGCCGTGCAATCGCGCGGCATGCCGCAGGCCCCGCCGCCGGATCCGCGCCTGACACCGGCTTTGGCGCGCGGCGGGCGGCTGTTTGCGCAGCGCATCGGCCAGCTGAACCTGTCGTGCGCGCAGTGCCATGACGCCAACTGGGGCCGGCGGCTGGGCGGCAGCACCATCCCGCAAGGCCATGCGCTCGCCTATCCGGTGTACCGGCTGGAGTGGCAAGGCATGGGGTCGCTGCAGCGCCGGCTGCGCAACTGCATGAGCGGGGTGCGCGCGCAGGTGCCGCGATGGAACGCGCAGGAGCTGGTTGACCTCGAAGTGTACCTGGCGACGCGCGCCAAAGGAATGACACTGGAAGCGCCGGGCGTGCGGCCCTAGCATGTAAAGGAAACCCGATGAACCTATTGATTGTTACGCTGCTCGCTCTGGCAGCATCATCCCACGCCGTTGCGCTTGAAAACGGCCAGCGCCTGTACGCCAGCTGCGCCGGCTGCCACGGTACCGCCGGCCTCGACGCCGGCGGCGGCAAGCTGCTGCCGGTGCTGGCCGGCCAGCCGAAAGACGCGCTGGCGGCCAGCATGCGCGCGTTCAAGGAGGGCACCCGGCCCGCCACCATCATGGGGCAGATCGCCAAGGGCTACAGCGACGAACAGATCGAACAGATTGCCGGCTACCTGGCCGCGCAGCGTTCGACGCAAGCGAAATGAAACGCCGCCAGTTCGTCAAAGGCATCAGCGCCCTGGCCCTGACCCCGCTCGCCGGCTGCGCCAGCACCGCCAGTAGCAGGCGCCGCCAGGTGGTGGTGGTCGGCGGCGGCTTCGGCGGCGCCACTGCCGCCAAATACATCCGGCTGTGGAGCGAGGGTGCAATCGACGTCACGCTGGTAGAGCCGAATCCCACGTTCATCTCCTGCCCGCTGTCAAACCTGGTGCTGGGCGGTTCCATGCAGATGGCCGACATCACGCTTGGCTACGCCGGATTGGCAAGCATTGGCGTGCGCATCGTGCGCGACCGCGCGGCGCAGATCGACTTCGACAAGCAGGCCGTGATGCTGGCCAGCGGGCAGGCGTTGCGTTACGACCGGCTGGTGCTCTCGCCTGGCGTCGATTTTCTGTGGGACCAGCTACCCGGCATGCAGCGGCCCGGCGCGCAGGACACCGTGCTGCATGCCTGGCATGCCGGTACGCAAACCGCGGCCTTGCGCGCCCAGCTGGGCGCAATGGCGGACGGCGGTGTCTTCGCGATGACGATCCCGCCGGCGCCCTACCGCTGTCCGCCCGGCCCGTACGAACGCGCCTGCCAGGTGGCGCATTATTTCAGCCGCGCGAAGCCGAAGTCGAAGGTGCTGATTTTAGACGCCAACGACGATGTGGTGTCGAAGGGCAAGCTGTTCAAGGCAATCTGGGCCACGCGTTACGCCGGCATGGTCGAATACCGCCCCCGCTTCATGACTGCCGATGTCGACGCCGCCGCCCGCACCGCGATTTCCGAACTGGGGGACAAGGTGCAGGCCGCGGTGCTGAACGTCATTCCGCCCCAGCGCGCCGGCAGCATCGCGGCGCAAGCCGGGCTGGCCAACGTCAACAGGCGCTGGTGCGAAGTCGACTTCCTGACCTTCGCGTCGACGCAAGCGGCCAACGTGCACGTGCTGGGCGACGCTATCCAGGCTTCGCCGCTGATGCCGAAATCGGCGCACATGGCAAACCAACACGCCAAGATATGCGCCGGCGCGGTGGTGGACTTGTTGAACGGGAAGTCGCCGAACCCGGCGCCGATGCTGACCAACACCTGCTACAGCTTCGTCACCGATCGCGAGGCCATCCACGTGGCGTCGGTCCACGCCTGGGACGCGGCGGCAAAGACGCTGCTGGTGGTGCCCGGCTCGGGCGGCCTGTCGGGCGCGGCCAACGAACCGGAAGCAGCCTATGCGATGAGCTGGGCCCGCAACATCTGGTCCGACTCGCTGAACCAGGTGCGGTAGCACACGTCGCGCGGGCGGCGGCGTGTGCTACCGCACCGATCATTTGCACGCAACGACGTAATATTGTTCATGTTCCATGTCTGCCGTGGCTGGTTTTTACTTTATAGAAATCACAACGAAAGTAATCATGTCTCTCAATAACGCCGTCGTCTGGATCGATCACACCAAAGCCCAAGTCATTTATTTCGACGCGGATGCGTCCGAGTCCGAGTCGCTCAAGACGCACTCGACCCACCCGCACCCGCACAAGCGCCACGGCGACACCCATGCCGCCGAAGACGACAACACGGTTTTTTTCGACAATATCGCGACCGCCTTGAACGACGCGAGCACGGTACTGGTGGTCGGGCCGGCCCAGGAAAAGAACGTTTTTGTTACCTATTTGAAGGCCAAAGTGCCGGCGCTGGCGGCCAAAATCGCTGCTGTGGAAACAGTGGATCACCCGTCCGACGCGCAATTGCTCACCCATGCGCGCAAGTATTTTGTCAGCACCGGCGGCTTGAAGTAACTATGTAAAGCTGGCGACCGCCTCGTCGCCGGACGCACCCTGACAGAGATTGGTTTCGGTGTGCATTACCGGCAGGCGGTAGCGGTTGCAATACTGGTGCCTAACGACCGCATAGCCGAAAATTTCGCCGGCCGAGCAAGGTGGTGTGCAGCGGCGGGCCATAGCGCAGGAAGCCGATGCCAAGCTCCTGCACCAGGTCGAAATCGCGCCGCCAATGGCGGTAGTGACCGCATTTTCCATCTCGTCCATGCGGACCTTGCCGCCTTGAATGGTCGGGACGCTGTTTTCTATGCCGGTTGCACATATGAAGCCAGGATATGTCGATGCCATTGTCTCGTCCGGCTGGCGCCGCGCGGCCCATCACCGCCGCATCGGTCAAACGACGCCGAGTTTACGTGACCCTGCGTTGTAATTGACCAGGCTTGGCAGCAAGCCGAGCAGGTCGCTGTCGGACACGCCGAGCCAGCTGCCCAGGGTCGCCGCCAGCTGGTCGACCGAGGTACTCGGCAGCAGCCGGCCCTGGCCGACGTCGTCCGGTCCATTGCTGGCGACGACCGGCGCGGTGCCGTAAAAACTCCTGCCCTTAACGGCGCCGCCCAGCACGAAATGCATGCTGCCCCAGCCATGGTCGGAGCCGTCGTTGTTGCCGCTCATGGTGCGGCCGAAATCGGAAGCGGTAAAGGTGGTGACCTTGTCGGCCAGGCCCAGTTCGGCCGTCGCCTTGTAAAAAGCGGCAAGCGCGCCGGCCACGCTCGTCAGCAGGCCGGGATGCGCGGTCAGCATGGCATCGTGGTTGTCGAATCCCCCCAGGGACACGAAAAACACCTGGCGCTTTGCACCCAGCGCCGGCGCCGCCGAGATCATGCGCGCCACCATCTTGAGCTGGTCGGCCAGGCCGTTCGGAGCGGGAAAAACCGTGCCCAGTGCGGCGCTCGACGCCAGCGCGCCCGTCAATACGGTATCGGCGTCGACCGAGCGCTTCGTCACCCGGCTGTATTCGTTTTCCAGCAGGTGCGCACGCGGCTGGCTGACCAGCGCGCGCAGCGCGTCCGAGCAGGCGGTGGAGCCGAACAGCGGCGTTTTCAGGCCGGCCAGCGGCACCGATCAGCCGGTCGACACCTGGTACTGCACCGCCGATCTGCCCGACATGAAGACGGCATTGCCCGACACGTTGACGCAGGTAAAAGTGGCGTTGCCGTTGCCGCTCTCGAACAGGTCGCCGATGCGCCCGCCCCAGCCCGAGGTGGCGCCTTCGGGCGACGACGACTGCCAGACCGACTGCTGGTCGTTGTGAGAAAACAGCTTGGGCGGCAGTTTTACGGACTTGTTGATGTACTGCAGCTTGGTAGTCGGCTGCACCAGGGTGCCGACGTTGAGGATCACGCCCATCTGGCCGGCATCGAACAGCGGCAGCAGCGGCGCCAGTTCCGGCGCCAGTGCGTACTGGTGGGCCGCGCCGAGCCTGTCGAGCGGGGCGCTGGCTGGATTCAAGGCGGTGGCGGCCAGGCTCGCACGGCTGTACGCAAACGACGGGCGCATCTGCTGGTAAGCGGCGTAGCTGGCGCTGTCGTAGGGAACCAGCGTGTTGGCATAATCGTTGCCGCCGTAGAGAAAGACGCACACCAGCGCTTTATAATCACCTGCGTCGCTGGCGGTGGCGGCCGATGCTTCGGCCATCGCCGCCAGATTTAGCGCCCACGGCGCTGCGATGCCAGCCACCGACAGTGCCGAGGCGCGCTTGAGGAAGGCGCGGCGCGAAGCGGCGGTGTCTGGTTTGCTGTGCATGGGAGCGTTCTTCATAGTAACCCTTTACTTTTGGATAATGAATTCCGGCGCGGCCAGCACCAGCGCCGCGTAGATCCGGTTCAGGCGCGCCGAATCGGTGCCGGCGGCCATGCTGCCGATTGCCGTTTGCATCAAGGCCAGCGTGGCGCTTGAGAGCTGGCCGGCGGCCAGCAGCAGGTTCATTTCGTCAAGCAGGGCTTGGGGGGTGTCGGCCAATGGCATCAGGCTGGCGTAATCGGCCTTGACGTCGCCGGCGCCCTTGCTGACCACCGTCTGCATGTAATTGAGGTAGCCGACCACGCTCGACTCATTGGTGAGCTGGAATTCCGGTGCGACCATGCCGGCGCTGGCGATGGCGCTGTTCGGCGGCACATAGCCGGGCCGGAAAAAATTGAATACGCTGCCCGCGCGCAGCGGGCTTTGGCCGAGCCGGGTGGCCGGATCGGACGTGTTGCCCACCGTCCAGCTGTTGTTGACCGAATCGGCCTTGAATGCGCGCGCCCACGCCGCCAGGCGCAATACCGGTTCGCGCTGTTTACCGAACCCGGGCTGGAGCAGGCGGGCCTTGTCGCGCGCCTCGTCGTCCAGCAAGATCGCCTTGATCACCGCTTTCAGGTTGCCCTTGACGCCGGCGCCGTCGTTATTGAAGACGCCGGCCACGCGGGCGACGTAAGCCGGGCTCGGATTACTGCAGACCAGGCGCAAGATCAGCTGGCGGCCGATGAACGGCGCCACGTTGGCATGCGCGAAGATGGCGTCGAGCGCCAGGCGCAAGCTATCCTCGCCGCTTGTCCCGGCCGGGATGGTGCTGCCCAAAAAAGTTTTGCCGGCGCTCTCATGGCGGCTGGCCGTGATCGTCATCGGCCGGCGCTTGAAATCCGGCGTATTGGTATCAAAGCCGGCCAGGTCGTAGTTCCAGCCGGTAAACACGCGCGCCAGGCCGGTGATGTCGTCGAGCGAATAGGTTTCCTGCTGCGCGCCGGCGGTCAGTTTTGGCGTGCCGTCGAGGTTCAGCTGGGCCAGGCCGATGGTAAACAGCTGCATCAGCTCGCGGGCGTAGTTTTCGTCCGGCAGCGCGCCGGTGGTGGCGTTGAATTTGACGTTGCCGCGGAAGGTCAGGTATTCGCCCATCGGCGCGCTGGTCGACACCTGCTGCAGCAAGGTGCGGTAATTGCCGAACGCGTGCGTTTCGAGCAGGTCGAGGTAAGCGGCGGCCGAAAACGTTTTCCAGCCGCCGTTAAAGCCCGCCACCGCGGTCACCAAAATTTCCGACAGCGCCAGCGTGATGCGCTGGCGCAAGGTATCGGGCGACGACAGCATCTTGCGCCAGATGGCCGGGTCGGCGCCGGCTTCGCCGTTCTTGTTGGCCAGCGCGTCGAAGCCTTTCGAGACCAGCCAGTCCCAGCGGGTAGCTGACGCCGCCATGGCGAACTGTTCGTCGAGCCAGCCGCCATAACCGATTGCCTGCACGCGGGCGATCTGTTCGCGGGTGGCGCCCATCGATGCCTGGGCCAGGAAGCGCGACGCTTCGGTGGCAGTGGGGGCGGTCGCGGGCGGCACCGGCACCGGCAGCGGTGCCGGTGCCGGTGAAGGGGTAGAAGTAGAACCGCCGCCGCCGCAGGCGGTGAGCAAGCCGCCAGCCAGCAGGACGGCCAGCACGCCATCGCCGGCGGGGGATGCCGCCTGCGTTTCCTTTGTCAATCCGATATCTTCCATGCGCGCACCCGAAGTTGTCGTTGAAAACCAGGCCAAGGATGCTGATAGTAAAACAGGGTGTTCAAAATTCCTATATACAAGTTGTAAATATCACTACTTAAGCGTTGACGCGACGCCCGCGCTTTTTCCGAGTTGAAACATTTAGGTCAAGCTACTCCGTAGCCGAGTTATACTATTTGCATTTCTTGCAACAACCTGAACGGAAACTCATGATCGACGCCGCGCCTGTCAACAATCCTGTCGAGGACACCGGACCACGCTGGCTGCGCTGGCCCCTGGTGCGCATTCTTGTCGCGACAGGTTTTGTCATGCTGCCCTTCATACTCCTGCAGATCGTCCTGCAAAAACTGCCGATCGACAAACAGCTGATGAAGGTGTGGCCGGCCCTGTTGTCGGCCGCTTGCTGCTATGCGATGTACGTTCTTTACGTGCGCAGAATCGAACGCCGGCCGGTGGCGGAATTGGTGGGTAGCCACGCCGCCGGCGAAACGGGATTGGGTGTGGTGGGCGGATCGCTGCTTTTTTGTGCGACCTTGGGTACCCTGTACCTGGTGGGGGCATACCGGGTGACGACGACCGCGCCCTGGACCGTGATGATCGGCCCATTGTTCGGCATGGTCGTGGTGGGTTTGTTGGAAGAGATCCTTTTTCGCGGCATCCTGTTCCGGATCTTGCAGGGGTGGCTGGGCAGCTGGATCGCCGTGCTGATCTCGGTCGTCATTTTTACGCTGGCCCATGCTCCTAACCAGGGCGTCTCGGCAATTGCCCTGGCCTCGGTGGCGGGGGCTGGACTGCTGCTGTGCGCGGCCTATATGTTGACCGGACGCTTATGGCTCGGCATCGGCATTCACATCGGCTGGAATTTCACCCAGGGCGGCCTGTTTTCGGTGCCGGTGTCCGGCCAACCCGCCAAAGGCATGATCCAGGGCGTGCTAACCGGCCCCAACTGGCTCACCGGCGGCGCCTTCGGGGTAGAAGGATCGGCGCTGGCGGTGGTGGCGGTTATTGCTGGCAGCGCCGCTTTGCTGGCGTACGTGGCGAAAGAGCGGATCGTGGCGCCACCCTGGAAGCGGCGGCCTGTTGCCGAATGAACGCCCCGCCCGCCGTTACGTGATCGGCGCATACCCCTGGGGTCAGTTCCGACATTCGGACACGGCCCCATCCGCTGTCATGCGCTAACGCTGAGATCGTGTCCGAATGTCGGAACTGACCCCGGGGTTTATTTAGAATGTCGGAACTGACCCCGGGTTTATTTCTTACCGAGTTACTTCGATTCCGAATCGTACGACGGCGCCTCCATGCCTTCCTGCGGCACGTCGAGCTTGAGTTCGAGCTGCTCGTTCATGTCGACCTTTTTTTCGATCGACACCAGGTGCGGGAAGGCGATGATCAGGGCGACCATCGCTACTTGGATCAGCACGAACGGGACCGCGCCCCAGTAGATGTCGGTCGTCTTGACTTCCTTCGGCGCCACCGAGCGCAGGTAGAACAGCGCGAAGCCGAACGGCGGGTGCATGAACGAGGTCTGCATGTTTACCCCTAACAGCACGCCGAACCAGATCAGGTCGATGCCGAGCTTGTGGGCCACCGGCCCGACCAGCGGCACCAGGATGAAGGCCAGCTCGAAGAAGTCGAGGAAGAAGGCCAGCACGAAGAACATGATGTTGACCACGACCAGGAAGCCGGTGGCGCCGCCCGGCAGGCTGGTGAGCAGGTGCTCGACCCACAGGTCGCCGTTCACGCCCCGAAACACCAGCGAGAACACGGTCGAGCCGATCAGGATGAAGATAACGAAGCACGACAGCCTGGTTGTCGAGTGCATCGCCTGGCGCACCAGGCTCCAGGACAGGCGCCCGTTGGCAATCGCCAGGATCAGCGCGCCGGCCGCGCCCATGCCGCCGCCTTCGGTCGGGGTGGCCAAGCCGATGAAAATCGTTCCCAGCACCAGGAAGATCAGCGCCAGCGGCGGGATCAGCACGAACACGACTTTTTCGGCCATGCGCGAGAGCAGCGCGATGTTCAGGTGGCGGTTCGCCAGCGCGAACAGGAAGGCAAAAGCGATCGCCACCGCCGCCGAAAAAATGCCCAGTTCGTCGGCGGCCAGTGACGGGTGAAAGGCGCCGTACCAGGCGGCGAAGCCGTAGCCGATGGCCACCGTGGCCGCCAGCAGCGCCAGCAGCGAAACCACGCCGCTGTCGCCGTTGGGCTGCTTCAGGTTGCGCGCCTCCGGCGGCAGCGCCGGCACGTGCAGCGGCTTGAAGATCGACAGCGCCAGCACGTAGCCGGCATACATCAGCGTGAGTATCAGGCCGGGAAAGAAGGCGGCGCGGTACATGTCGCCCACCGAGCGGCCCAATTGGTCGGCCATCACGATCAGCACCAGCGACGGCGGGATGATCTGCGCCAGCGTGCCGGAGGCGGCGATGACGCCGGAGGCGATGCGCTTGTCGTAACCGTAGCGCAGCATCACCGGCAGCGAAATGAGGCCCATCGAAATCACCGAAGCGGCCACTACCCCGGTGGTTGCCGCCAGCAGGGCGCCGACAAAAATGACGGCGTAAGCGACGCCGCCGCGGATCGGCCCGAACAGCTGGCCGATGGTATCCAGCAGGTCCTCGGCCATCCCCGAGCGCTCCAAAATCAGGCCCATGAAGGTGAAGAAGGGGATCGCCAGCAGCGTGTCGTTGGCCATGATGCCGAAGATCCGGTTCGGCAGGGCGTTCAGCAGTTCGGGCTTGATCAGCCCCAGTTCAATGCCGACGAAGCCGAAGAACAGGCCGTTGGCCGCCAGCGAAAACGCCACCGGGAAGCCCGACAGCAGGAAGATGACCAGCGCGCCGAACATGATGGGCGCCAGGTTGGCGATGATAAATTGTTCCATGGTTCCCCAAGGGTGCTTCTATGATTGCGGGCCGGCGCCGATAGCCCTTGCGCACTTGCTTTACTGCAGTTGCTACAACTTGTTGGCCGCCTTGATCGCCTCGATCTCTTGTTGCGGCGTGCTGGCGTGCCTGGCAAATTCGTGGCCGTCGATGTGGCCGGCGAGGAACGCGATGCGCTTGATGATCTCCGAAACCCCTTGCAACACCAAAAGGCCAAAGCCGACCGGTATCAACAGCTTGACCGGCCAGACGATCAGCCCGCCCGCACTGCTCGACATTTCCGCCGTGCTGATCGAATAGCGCGCGAACGGGATGCCGTAGTAGACGATCACGAGGCACACCGGCAGCAGGAACAGCAGGTAGCCGAGCAGGTCGATCCAGACCTGGGTGCGCTTGGAAAAGTGGCTGGTGATGACGTCGATGCGCACGTGCTCGTCGCGCTTGAGGGTGTACGCGCTGGCCAGCATGAACAGGGCGGCGAACAGGTACCACTGGATCTCGAGCCAGCTGTTGGAACTCATCTTGAAGAGGTAGCGCACCAGCGCGTTGCCGGCGCAGATGATCACCGCGATCAGCAACGCCCAGCTCACGGCGTTGGCGATTTTTTCGTTCAGCGCGTCGATCAGGCGCGAGATGGGCATAAACATCGGGCGGCTCCGGCGGGGCTGTGAGATTGCTGGGCGACGGCGAAAGCTATGCCGTCAGGACGCCAGCTGAGCGCGTACGCGGGCGATCGCCTCGCGCACCTGGCGCGGGGCGGTGCCGCCAACATGGTCGCGCGCGGCAACCGAGCCTCCCAATGTCAGCACGGCAAACACGTCGTCGGCTACCAGCGGCGAGAAGTCGCGCAGGCGTTCGAGCGACATTTCCGACAGGTCGCATTTGGCGTCGTCGCAGGCACGCACCGCGCGCGCCACCGCTTCGTGGGCGTCGCGAAACGGCAGGCCTTTTTTGACCAAATAGTCGGCCAGGTCGGTGGCGGTGGCGTAGCCCTGCAGCGCGGCCGCGCGCATCGCCTCCGGCTTGACGGTAATGGCGCCGGCCATGTCGGCGAAGATGCGCAAGGTGTCGACGACGGTGTCGACGGTGTCGAACAGCGGCTCCTTGTCTTCCTGGTTGTCCTTGTTGTAGGCCAGCGGCTGGCCTTTCATCAGGGTCAACAGGCTCATCAGATCGCCGTACACGCGGCCGGTCTTGCCGCGCGCCAGTTCCGGCACGTCGGGGTTTTTCTTTTGCGGCATGATCGACGAGCCGGTGCAGAAGCGGTCGGCGATGTCGATGAAACCGACCCGCGGACTCATCCAGATCACCAGTTCTTCCGACATGCGCGACACGTGCATCATCACCAGCGCGCCGGCGGCGCAAAATTCGATCGCGAAGTCGCGGTCCGAGACGGCGTCGAGCGAGTTGTGGCAGACGTCGTCGAAGCCGAGCGTTTTTGCTACCCGCAGGCGGTCGATCGGGAAGGTGGTGCCGGCCAGCGCGGCGGCGCCCAGCGGCAGGCGGTTGACGCGCTTCCTCGCATCTTGCATCCGCTCGACATCGCGGCCGAACATCTCGACATAGGCCAGCATGTGGTGGCCGAACGTGATCGGCTGCGCCACCTGCATGTGGGTAAAGCCCGGCATGATGGTGTCGGCATGCTGCTCGGCGAGATCAAGCAGGGCGCCGCGCAGCGACTGCAGCAGCAGCACGATGTCGTCGATCGCCGAACGCACGTACAGGCGGATGTCGGTGGCCACCTGGTCGTTGCGCGAGCGGCCGGTGTGCAGCCGCTTGCCGGCGTCGCCGACCAGTTCGGTCAAGCGCTTCTCGATATTGAGGTGGACGTCTTCCAGGTCGAGCAGCCACTCGAAGCTGCCGGCCTCGATCTCGCTTTTGATCTGGGCCATGCCGCGCTCGATGTCGGCGCGATCAAGCACGCTGATGATGCCCTGCGCGGCGAGCATTTCGGCGTGCGCCAGCGAACCTGCGATGTCGACCATCGCCAGCCGGTTATCGAAAAACACCGAAGCGGTGTAGCGTTTGACCAGGTCGGAGACCGGTTCTGAAAAACGCGCCGACCAGGCTTCGCCCTTGTTGGAAAATTGTGCAGTCATGATAGTGGGGCCCTGTTGATTTACCTGATTATAAACAAGGAAGCGGGGCTGGCGTGATTTTTGCCGGGATTTGCCCAATGATCCGGCAGGCGCTCAGCAGATTGGGGGGCGGCGATCATCTTTCGCACCCGCCGAAAATCAGGCATTCCCGATTGCCTAAAGGACGGTAGAATTGGCGTTTTTGGGAGACGCTATTGTCATGTCCAGTCTACAGATCAGTACCGACAGGGGGGAACTCGACGTTCCGCTGATTTACCGGTTCCTCAGCGAGCAATCGACCTGGGCGGTCGGCATCTCCCGCGTCGTGGTCGACCGGGCGATCGAAAATTCGCTCTGCTTCGGCGGCTACGTCGATGGCCGCCAAATCGCCTTTGCCAGGGTGGTTACCGATTTCGCCACCTTCGGCCACCTGGTCGACGTCTTCGTGATCCCGGAATACCGCGGCAATGGCTACGCCAGCGAGCTGATGACGGCGGTGATGAGCCATCCAAGCCTGAAGAGCTTGCGCCGCTTCACCCTTGCCACCGGCAACGCCCACGAACTGTTCGAACACTTCGGCTTCGCGCCGCCGCAGCGCCCGGAGACGCTGATGGAACGCTACTTCCCGAACATCTACCTGTCCTGATTTGAGGTCAGCCCCTGGTGGCGGCCCGCGGTCTCATTGGCCGAGCAGTTTACCGGTGCGGAAGGCCTTGGCGCCGGCGATTTTGCCGACCGCCATGCCGCGCAGCAGGTGGCGGTGGGCGCTGCGCGCAAAGAACACGCCGGCCACCGCGGTGCGCAAGGTGGTGGTCTTGCCGCTGAGCGGATCGATCAGGTCGGCGATGGCGTCACCAAGGGCGAGCATCTCGCCCAGGTTCCGCGTAAACACCAGCACGCCGGCATGCGGGGCGACGATCGGCTCGACCCCTTCGAGCGGCGTCGGCTGGCACAGCGGCGCCGGCAGCGGCTGCAGCGCCATGTCGATCACGCCGCTGTGGGCGAGGAACTGCAGTAAACCCTGCGCGTCCTTGCGCGCGTAGTCATAACTGACGTCCATTTCGCCGCGCAGTTCGATGGTCGTCGACAGGCATGCCGGCGGGATCGGATACCCTGGCCCGAAATGCGCGGCCAGATCCCACCATAGACGGCTGCAGGCTTCGTCGAACGGCTCTTCGCCCGCTTCGAGCGCCAGCAGCACCGCCTGCGCGCCCATCACGGCCGCCAGCGGCGCCACCGCGTCGGCCAGCGGCGTGCCGGTATAAATATGCACCACCGCTTCGTTATCGCAGTGCAGGTCGAGCACGATGTCGGCGTCGATCGCCAGCCCGAGCAGGATTTTCTTGAGCGCCTCGGCGTCGGTGCACGCCCGCCAGGCGGCCACGGACGCGCGCGCGTGGTCGCGCACCAGCGCGACGTTGGCGGCGCAATCGGGCCCGAGCCGGCCTTCGAGCGAGGTTTTCAGGTCCTCGGCCACGTGCTTGTAGGCGCGATTGAAATTGGTACCGGTCGACAGGTCGAAACGGCCGAACGGTGCGCCGATGATCGCTTGCGCCAGCCCCAGCGGATTGGCGGCCGGGACCAGGATCACTTCGCCGAGCAGCTTGCCCTGCGCTTCCAGCGCCGTCAGTTCGGTGCGCAGGAACTGCGCCACCAGCATGCCGGGCACTTCGTCGGCGTGCAGCGCGGCCTGGATATAGACTTTTTTGCCACGGCCTTGTATGCCGAAATGAAAGCTCGCCAGGTGATAGCTCGCGCCGCTCTCGACGCTTGAAATCTGGTGTCGCTGTGCTTGCATGGTGGGCGCCGGTCAGAGAAAAGGTCAAGTGCACAGTGTGGCATACACCTCGGCCCGGCGACAAGCCGGTGGCGCGCGCTGTGCCGCATAGGCGGGACCGGGACTGGTTTGCGCGCAGGCAAATCTCGTGCGCAAGCGGCGCGTATTCTGGAACGTGGCCAAGCCTGCGACAAAAGCTGTTGGGAGTGCGTATTCTGTCGTAGTAGGCGACGACCCAGGCCATCACCCGCCCTGAAGGAAACCTCATGTTCAAATTCCTGTACCGTGCCGCGTTTTTGTTGATTATGGCTGCCGGAGCGCCGGTGCAAGCGGCCAGACCGGCCGCGCCGCAAGGTTCGCTCGTCATCGCCGGCGGTGCGCTGCGCGCCGACAACGCCGTGGTGTGGGAGCGCATCGTGCGCCTAGCCGGCGGCAAGGCCGCCCGCATTGCGGTGTTCGCATCGGCCTCGTCCAGCCCCGAACAGGCCGCCAGGTACAACATGGACCTGCTTCAGCGCTACGGCGCCGACGCCTTCTTCATCCCGGTCGCCGTCAAGCTGGCCGGCACCGACTACCTTGCCGCGGCCGACGACCCGGTGCTCGCCGCCAGCGTGCGCCAGGCCGGCGGCGCCTATTTTGCCGGCGGCGACCAGGGCCGCATCACGCGCGCGCTGCGCCGCCCCGACGGCAGCAATTCGCTGGTACTCGACGCGCTGTGGGACATGTACCGCCGCGGCGGCGTGATCGCCGGTTCCAGCGCCGGCGCCGCCATCATGAGCAGCACCATGTTCGCCGCGCCGAAGAACGTGCTGTCCATCCTCAAGCAAGGCGTCGCCGACGGCCACGAGATCGCCCCGGGGCTCGGCTTCATCGGCGCCGACGTCTTCGTCGACCAGCACCTGCTGGTGCGCGGGCGCTTCGCCCGCATGCTGCCGGCCATGCTCAAGAAAGGCTACAAGCTGGGCCTGGGGATCGACGAGAACACCGCCATGGTGGTGGGCCCGAACCGCGACGTCGAGGTGATCGGCTACAAGGGCGCGCTGCTGATCGACCTGGCGTCGGTCACGACCGAACCGGGCGCCTTCAACCTGGCCAACGCCAAGGTCAGCTACCTCGACAGCGGCGACCGCTTCAACATCGCCAGTGGCGTTTTCACGCCAGCGCCCGACAAGGCCGACGGCAAGCTCGATCCGGCCAGGCCGCATTACCGCGAGCCGCTGTTTAACGCCGACATCCTCGGCAACTCCGCCGTGGTCGACCTGATGGGCAAACTGATCGACAGCGACCAGCCGGAGGCCATCGGCCTCACCCTTGGCAGCCCGCGCAGCGACCAGCCCGACCTCGGCTTCGAGTTCCGCTTCAGCCGCGCGCGCGACAGCGTCGGCTACCTGTCGGCGTCGTCGGAGGCGTACTCGGTCTACAACGTGCGGCTCGACATCCGGCCAATCCGGATCCGGCTGCCGCTGTACGAGTACAAGCGGGAGGGCCGGCAGGAGAACAACACGCTGGCGCGCCAGGGCGGCGATTGAACTTCGCCGTCGTGGCCGCACGAAGGCTATGACGGCGGCCGGGATTACAATGCTCGTTCACGCATCCCATCCCCGCCAGGAGCAGCAATGCCGGTGTCACCCATCCGATTCCTCGCTTGTGCGCTGGCGCTGGCCGCCGCCGCCGCCCAGGCACTTGCCCAAGCCCCCGCCACCATCCGCGTCGACTATCTTCACAGCGGCAATGCGCTGGCCGACACCTATGCGCTCGAGCGCGTGCTGGTCGAGCCGCTGACGTGGCCGGGCAATTTGGCGCACAACGTCGACAACACCAACCGCGGCCAGAACATGGTCGAAGTGGTCGATCCCAAGACCGGCGACCTGCTGTACTCGCGCGGCTTTTCGACGATCTTCGGCGAATGGCGCAGCACCGACGAAGCGGGCAAGACCAGCCGCGGCTTCCATGAATCGGTGCGCTTCCCGGACCAAGGCAAGCCGGTGCGGGTGCGCATCCTGAAACGTGACGAGCGCAACCTGTTTTCGGTGGCGTGGAGCGTCGACGTCGATGCCGGCGCGCCGGAGGTGATTCGCAAGCAGGGACCGGCGCCGGCCCGCTTGATCCCGATCCGGGTGAACGGACCGTCGGCGCAAAAAGTCGACCTGCTCATTCTCGGCGACGGCTATACCGGCGCCGACATGAAAAAATTCGAGCTTGACGCGCGCCGCCTGACCGATTACTTGTTCAAGGTGCCGCCATTTCGTGAGCGCGCGGCCGATTTCAACGTCTGGGCGATGGCGGTGCCGACCCAGCAATCGGGCGTGTCGCGGCCGTCCACCGGCGTGCACCACGCCTCCGCGCTGGGCACCCGCTACGACATTTTCGGCAGCGAGCGCTACGTGCTGACGCTGGACAACCGCGCGCTGCGCGACATCGCCCAGTACGTCCCATACGAGTTCATCGAAATCCTGGTCAACAACGACACCTATGGCGGCGGCGGCATTTTCGGCCAGTTCAGCACCGTGGCGGCGAGCAACGACTGGGCCGATTACCTGTTCGTCCACGAATTCGGCCACCATTTCGCCGGCCTGGCCGACGAGTACTACACCTCGCCCGTCGCCTATCAGTCGAGCGCGGCGCGGCTCGAACCGTGGGAGCCGAACGTGACGGCGCTGCGCGATCCGGCCCGCCCGAAGTGGAAAAAGCACGTCGTGCCCGGCACGCCGCTGCCGACACCGTGGCCGAAGGCAGAATACGAGGCAGCTTCGCGCGCCTACCAGGCCCGCAGGACCGCGCTGCGGGCGGCAAACCGGCCGGAGTCGGAAATGAGCGCGCTGTTTCGCGAAGACCTGGCACGCACCAACGCGCTGTTTTCGACAGCGCCGCAGCGGCGCGCAATCGGTGCGTTCGAAGGCGCCAATTACGAAGCCAGCGGCTTCTACCGACCAGAGATGCAATGCATCATGTTCGACCGAAGTGAAACTTTTTGTAAGGTATGCGAGGAGGCAATCAGCGAAATTATCGACCTCTACGCCCCGCACGCGGACAAAAAACAGGCTGTTATTTCGAAATGATGAAGAAGATGCATCGTGTCAACCAATTACGAAGCTGGGCCGTTGAGGATGCAACAGCGGGCAATGTGTGTATTCGATAGCGTACAGACCCTGTTGTCAAGGTGTCATATTTTTACCTCATTCCTAGGCGCAAGTTTTGGAAGAGAAATGAAAGAAGACCACCGGATTGGCGCCTGCGAAGGCCCGGCCCACAACGTCCGAATGCTTCACTCCACTCATCATTAAAAGGAAACACCATGAATAAAGTACTCGCTGCCCTGATCGCTGGTTTGTTTGCTACTTCGGTTTATGCACAAACGCCTGCTCCAGCCGCCACCCCGGCTGTGACCAAAGCTGTCGTAAAAGGCGAAAAGGCCGTTGTGAAAGCGGAAGCTGCTGAAGCTAAAGACGTCGCCAAAGCTGACGAAAGCGTCGCCAAGGCCGCCGCCAAAGCGGACAGCAAAAAAGCCAAGGCACACGCCACGGCCGCCAAAAAGCACGCCGATGCAGCCGCCGACGTCGCCAAAGCTGCTCCAGCCGACAAGATGAAAGCGGAAGGCAAGGCTGATGCCAAAGTCGCCAAGGCCGACCTGAGCGCCGACAAGACTGTCATCAAGGCCGATGCCAAAGTCGAAAAAGCGGTTGTCGAAGCCAAAGCCGACAAAGCTGTCGCGCACAGCAAGACGGTCGAAAAGAAAGCTGAAGCAGCTGCCGACGTCAAGAAAGCAGCCGGCAAGTAATCAGCCTGCAGCACAGGGCATGAAACAAGGACAGCGCGAGCTGTCCTTGTTTCATGGGCGCGCGGTTTTCATGCATGTTCGCCGCCCTGACCGACGGGACATAGCGCGCGCTGACCGCCATCCCGGCGCCGCAGTGCAACCCGAGCAGGTAGTTGCCTTCGCCGACGACCGCCAGGCTGGCCGACGATGGTGAACTGGCGATGTGGTGCCAGCGCGTAGCGCAGGTTAATCCGGCCTGGCTCCTCGTCATCGACAATCAGTACGCGCATCGGCACCGGCTTAGCCCCGTGCGGCGAGCGGCATGCGGATCTCGACCAGGAAGCGCTCGTCCCGCAATTCGGTGCGCAGCGACGCCTGCGCGCTGGCCGGATTCGATACGCTGACCAGCATGTCGAGGTAGCTCCCTGGAGCGCCCTTGTGCACGCCGTCGGTTAGAGAGGCGCGGGGCAGGGATCTTGCAGGCGATGGGCAGGCGATTCATTGGCCGTAAGTATACCAGCGGGCGTTTTGCGACAGCGCGGCCCGGCCCGGCCCGGTCTTCGTCACGGCATACCGGCGTTTCGTCACTTTCCCGCTGTTCAAACGGCGCCGGACGCGGCACACTGCCGACTGTTGTCGATCAATTACCGAAAGCGTTCGCAATGCCACGTCTGCAGCAAGTACTATCCTGTGTATTTTTTAGTGCCCTGTGCGCCGCGGCGCTGGCGCAAGAGAGCGCGGCGCCGATGCCGTCGGTCCAGATCAGCGGCCCCGGCAGCGTGGCCTTGCGCCGCGACAGCAGCGTGGCGAAGATCGTCGTCGCGCGCGGCGACATCGTGCAGTTCGGCGACAGCAACCTGGCGGACGTACTCAAGCGCCAGCCCGGCATTTCGGTCACGGACGGCGAAGTGCGCATGCGCGGCCTCGGCGCCGGATACACGCACATCCTGATCAATGGCGACCCGGCGCCGCAAGGCTTTTCGATCGCCTCAATTTCGCCCGACATGGTCGAACGGATCGAAATACTGCGCAGCGCCACGGCCGAGCAGGGCACGCAAGCCATCGCCGGCAGCATCAACCTGGTGCTGCGCAAAGTCGTCGCCAAAGCCGCGCGGGAGGCCAAGGCCGGCGCCGCGCTCGAGCGCGGACGTACCAGCCCGACCGCGTCGCTGCAGTTTGGCGACCGTGCCGGGGCGCTGTCGTACACGTTTGGGGCGACGCTGGCAAGGAGGGCATTTGACTTTCCTCAGCAAATTGACGAAGACATGCGCGCCGCCGGCGGCGCGCCGATCGCCTTGCGCCGCTTCGACCGCTACAACCGCGGCAACGACGACCGGCTCGACCTCGCACCGCGTTTGACCTGGGCGTTTGAGAACGGCGACGCCGTGACCTGGCAAAACTTGATCGGCTTGAGCCGGGTCGACAGCCATTCCGGCGAGCGCGAGGACACGCTGTTCGGCGCGCCCAGCGCTTTCCCGGACAATCGCGCGGCGTTGCGTTCGCGCGTTTCCTCGCTGCGCAGCGACGTCGGCTGGACGCACCGCATCGGCGAAGACGGCAAACTCACTGCCAAGGCAGTGTTCAATGGCAGCCGCCGCAGGTCTGCCTATGTCTTCGACGGTGCCGGGCCGGACGGCGTGCGCGCCCTGCTGCGCGCGGTCGACTCAAGCGTGGACGAGGACAGTGTCGGCATCAGTGGCAAATTTACCGCACCGCTGGGCGCCAATCACGCGCTGGGAATCGGCTGGGATGGCGCGCTGGTGACGCGTGGCGAGGCGCGCCTGCAGACCGATAGCCGGCTGTCGCAGAGCGCCGCCGTGGTGCTGGACCAGGATTACACTGCCAGGGTGCAGCGCATGGCGCTGTTCGCGCAGGACGAGTGGCAGATGTCGCCGCAATTGCAGAGCTACCTCGGGCTGCGTTGGGAAGGCGTGCGCAGCGCCACCGACGGCAAGGACTTCGACCGGGTGGCAAATCGCTACAGCGTGTTCAGTCCATCGGCGCAGCTGTTATGGAAATTGCCGGCGCGGCCCAAGGATCAGGTGCGGCTGGCGCTGGCGCGTACCTACAAGGCGCCGCTGACGCGCTACCTGGTGCCGCGGCGCTACACGATGAACAACAATAACAGCGCGGCCAATCCCGACGAGGAAGGCAATGCCGCCTTGCGCCCGGAACTGAGCTGGGGGCTCGACCTGGCGTACGAAACATATTTCGGCGTTGGCGGCATGGCCAGCGTATCCGGATTTGCGCGGCGCATCGGCGACGTCACGCTGCGCCGCCTGTACCTGGACGGCGCGGCCTGGGTCGCGCGGCCCGAGAATGCGGGCGCGGCCAGGACGCACGGCATCGAATTGGACCTGAAGATGCCGCTGCGATGGTGGTTGCCGGCGTCGGCGCTGGAGTTGCGCGCCAACCTGACGCGCGCGTGGTCGCGCCTCGACGCGGTTGCCGGACCGTATAACCGGCTGGCCGACCAGACGCCGTTCAGCGCCAATGTAGGACTCGACTACCGTCCCGGCGGCCATTGGAGCGCCGGTTTCAACGCCACGTATCAGGGCGCGGCCACCACCACGTCCTCGATTGAAATGAGCAGCTACAGGGCAGCCCAATGCGTGCTCGATATCTACGCGGTGTGGCAAATCAATGCGCGCACGAAGTTGCGCATGAGCGCGGCCAACCTGCCGCCCCAGGATCGCCGCAGCGCCGAGTTCTATGCCAGCGCCGGTGGCAGCCTTCGCCGCACCAGCACTGCCGAAGGGGCGGCGCTGGCACGGCTGGTACTGGAGCAATCGTTCTGACCGGCCGCGTAGATCAGCCGGCGTCCGACTCGGTGGTGCGCATCGCCAGCGTTACGACCTTCACCTTCTGCACCAGCGCCTTGCCCTTCAATGCGCGCTTGCCGAAATGCGGCTCCAGGCTTGACGCGAACAGCTCGACCACGCGCGGCTTGGTGCCGGCCCAGGTGCCGATGACGTTGACGCCTTTCTGCGTGATTGGCTGAATCGCCAGCAGCTTTTCTTTCGGTTCGAGGTGCATCAGGATCACGCCCCGTCCGCCGTTGGTGAGTACCTTCATTTCATCCATGCCGAACACCAGCAACCGTCCCTTTTCGGACAGGCAGGCCACGGCGCTGGCTTTTTCGGCAACCATGCGCGGCGGCAGCGGGATGGCGCCGGCGTCGAGGGTAATGAACGATTTGCCGCCCTTGAGGCGGCTTGCCATGTCCCCTGCCTTCGAGACGAAGCCATAGCCGGTCGATGTCGCCAGCACCAGCTGGGTCTGGGCATTGCCGGCGAAATAGTGAAGAATGCGTACGGCCTGTCCTGGGGCGCCGCCTGTTATATCGACCAGCGTGGTGATCGGCACGCCGTCGCCGCGCGCGCCCGGCAGGGCCGCCACCGGCACCGAGTACACCTTGCCGTTGTCGCCGAAGCCGAGCAGGGTGTCGACGGTGCGGCATTCGAAGGCGCCGTACAGCGCGTCGCCGGCCTTGAAGGTGAACTGGGCGACGTCGTGGCCGACGCCGGTACGCGCGCGCACCCAGCCTTTTTCCGAAACGATGACGGTGACCGCTTCATCGACCACCTTCTGCTCCGACACCGCCCTTTGCGCTTCCTCGATCACGGTGCGGCGCGCATCGCCGAACGCCTTGGCGTCGGCCTCGATTTCGCGAATGATCACGCGCTTCATCGTCGACGGGTTCTCGAGGATGTCCTGCAGCGTGGCTTTTTCCTTGCGCAGTTCGGCCAGCTCCTGCTGGATCTTGATGGTTTCCAACCGCGCCAGCTGGCGCAGCCGGATCTCGAGGATGTCCTCGGCCTGGCGGTCGGACAGGCGAAATGCTTCGATCAGCGCCGCCTTCGGCTCGTCGGCCTCGCGGATGATGCGGATCACCTTGTCGATGTTGAGCAGGATCGCTTCGCGGCCCTCGAGGATGTGGATGCGGTCGTCGACCCTGGTCAGCCGGAATTCGGTGCGGCGGCGTACCGTGATGAAGCGAAATTCGATCCACTCGCGCAGGATGTCGGACAAGCCTTTCTGGCGCGGGCGGCCGTCGCCGCCGATCATCACCAGGTTGATCGAGTTGGACGACTCGAGCGAGGTATGCGCCAGCAGCATCAGCATGAACTCGCCCTGGTCCTGGTTTTTCGACTTCGGCTCGAACACCAGCCGCACGGGCGCGGCGCGGCCCGATTCGTCGCGGATCGTGTCGAGCGAGCCGAGGATGGTCTGCTTCATGGCCAGCTGTTCGGGCGAAAGCGCTTTCTTACCCATCCTGATTTTCGGGTTGGTCAGCTCTTCGATTTCTTCGAGCACCTTCTGCGACGAGGTGCCCGGCGGCAGTTCGGTGACCACCGCCTGCCACTGGCCGCGCGCCAGTTCCTCGATCTTCCAGCGCGCCCGCACCTTCATGCTGCCGCGCCCGCTCGCGTACATCTCGGCGATCTGGCCGGCCGGCGTGATGATCTGGCCGCCGCCCGGAAAGTCCGGGCCGGGGATGATCGCCATCAGTTCGGCGTGGGTCAGTTTCGGGTTGCGGATCATCGCCACCGCCGCCTGCGCCACTTCGGTCAGGTTGTGCGACGGGATCTCGGTGGCCAGTCCCACCGCGATGCCGGAGGCGCCGTTGAGCAGCACCATCGGCAGGCGCGCCGGCAGCGTTTTCGGTTCGATGGTGGAGCCGTCGTAATTCGGCTGGAAGTCGACCGTGCCTTGGCCGATCTCGTCCATCAGCAGGCGGGCGATCGGCGTCAGGCGTGCTTCGGTGTAGCGCATCGCCGCCGCGCCGTCGCCGTCGCGCGAGCCGAAATTGCCCTGGCCGTCGATCAGCGGGTAGCGCAGCGAAAAATCCTGCGCCATGCGCACCAGCGCGTCGTAGACCGACTGGTCGCCGTGCGGGTGCAGTTTGCCGAGCACGTCGCCGACTACCGCCGCCGACTTGCGCGGCTTGGCCGTCGGGCCGAGGCCAAGATCGTTCATCGCGTACAGGATGCGGCGCTGAACCGGCTTTTGGCCGTCGCACACGTCCGGCAGCGCGCGGCCCTTGACGACCGAGACGGCGTAGTCGAGGTAGGCGCGCTCGGCGAAGGTCGACAGCGTCAGCGATTCGCCGTCGTCTTCAGGTGGTGGCGGTGGCGGCGGTGCAATGTCATGCGGAGGCGGTGGCGGAGCACCGTCGCCCGGCGGCGCGGGCGGAACATCGAACAGGGTAGCTTGTGATGACATAGTTATTTCAGTTCAATTTGGGGTCAGACCCGTTTTTTATTCGGATATTTGCGTTAAGCAGTCTCAAAAAAACGGGTCTGACCCCATTATTTAACGGGTTTTTGCGTTGATCGGTTGCGAAAAAACGGGTCTGACCCCGTTGTTTTAAATATCCGCTTCCGTTTCGTTGCCGTGCTCTTCGATCCAGGCACGGCGGGCGGCGGCTTCGCCTTTGCCCATCAACATGTTGAAGCGCGCGGACGAATCGACGTGATTGAATTGGCCCAACTTTACCGGCAGCAGGCGCCGGGTGTCCGGGTTCATCGTAGTTTCCCACAGCTGCTCGGCGTTCATCTCGCCCAGACCCTTGAAGCGCGAAATGCCCCAGGCGCCTTCCTTGACGCCGTCCTTGCGCAGCTTGTCTTCGATCGCCACCAGTTCGCCGGCGTCGAGGGCGTACAGCTTCTGGATCGGCTTCTTGCCGCGCGCTGGCGCGTCGACGCGGAACAGCGGCGGGCGGGCGATGCAGATGTTGCCGTTGGCGAACAGCGCCGGAAAGTGTTTGAAAAACAAGGTGAGCAGCAGCACCTGGATGTGCGAGCCGTCTACGTCGGCGTCGGACAGGATGCAGATTTTGCCGTAGCGCAGGCCCGACAGGTCGGGCGAGTCGCCATGGCTGTGCGGGTCGACGCCGATCGCCACTGCAATGTCGTGGATCTCGTTGTTGGCGAACAGCCGGTCGCGGTCGGTTTCCCACGAGTTAAGCACCTTGCCGCGCAGCGGCAGGATCGCCTGGAATTCCTTGTCGCGCCCCATCTTGGCCGAGCCGCCGGCCGAGTCGCCCTCGACCAGGAAGATTTCGTTGCGGCCGATGTCGGACGATTCGCAGTCGGTCAGCTTGCCGGGCAGCACTGCCACGCCGGACGATTTTTTCTTCTCCACTTTTTGCAGCGAGCGCAGGCGCGACTGGGCCTGCTTGATGACCAGTTCGGCCAGCTTCTTGCCGTATTCGACGTGGTGGTTGAGCCACACTTCGAGCGGCGGCCGGGTGAAGGTCGATACCAGCCGCACGGCGTCGCGCGAATTGAGGCGTTCCTTGATCTGGCCCTGGAACTGCGGGTCAAGCACTTTTGCCGACAGCACGAACGAGACGCGCGCGAAGACGTCTTCGGGCAGCAGTTTGACGCCTTTTGGCAGCAGCGAGTGCATCTCGACGAAGTTTTTTACCGCGCCGAACAGGCCGTCGCGCAGGCCCGATTCGTGGGTGCCGCCGTTCGACGTCGGGATCAGGTTGACGTAGGATTCGCGCACCACGCCGCCTTCCTCGGTCCAGGCCACCACCCAGGCCGCGCCTTCGCCTTCGGCAAAGCCGTCCGTTTCGCCGGTCGAATACTGCGCCCCTTCGAACACCGGGATCACGGTGTCGCCGCTTGAGCTTTGCGCCAGCATCTCGTTGAGGTAGCCGCGCAGGCCTTCGTCGTACTTCCAGGTCTGGACGTCGCCGCTTTTGGCGGTGGTGAGGGTGACGGTCACGCCCGGCAGCAGCACCGCTTTCGAACGCAGCAGGCGCGCCAGCTCGAGCGGCGAGATGGTCGGCGAATCGAAATACTTCGGGTTCGGCCAGGCGGTGACGCGGGTGCCGGACTTCTTGCCGTCGCGCGGGGCCAGGCGCGAGTTGAGCGGCTCGATCACGTCGCCGTCGGCGAACACCATGTGGTGCAGGCCGTTGCCGTTGCTTTCCTTGCGCCAGACGGTGATTTCGAGGCGCGACGACAGCGCGTTGGTGACGGACACGCCGACGCCGTGCAGGCCGCCGGAAAACGCGTAGGCGCCGCCCGAGCCCTTGTCGAACTTGCCGCCGGCGTGCAGCCGGGTGAACACGATTTCGACCGTCGGCACTTGCTCTTCCGGATGCAGGCCGACCGGGATGCCGCGGCCGTCGTCTTCCACCGTGATCGAGCCGTCGACGTTGATCGTCACGCCGATGTGGTTGCAGTGCCCGCCAAGCGCTTCGTCGGAGGCGTTGTCGATCACTTCCTGGATGATGTGCAGAGGATTCTCGGTGCGGGTGTACATGCCCGGGCGTTGCTTGACGGGCTCGAGTCCCTTGAGGACGCGGATCGATGATTCGCTATAGTCGGATGCGGGTTTTTTAGTGGCCATACTGGTTTTCAATGAGCGGATGCCTGGGCATTCTATCTTGTCGGACGGAAAAGGAAGCGGTTTGCAGAGAATGATTCTGCTTGCAAATGGCCGCTTTTGTCGCTAGATTCTCACGGTGGGCTGGCGTTAAGCGCCGGCGCAACGTCTTCCGGTGTCAAAAATGCATTCTCAAAAATATCCTTTTGCGGTACGCCTGATCGGCTTTGTCGCGGCAGAAGCGGCCGAGGTCTGCGCCACGCTGGCGCTGGCGCCGCCGGCCGGACCGTCGTATTTTTGCCTGCTGGACGACAGTTTGCAAGAGCCGGATCTGTATATCGCCAATGGCAACGACTTGCTGGCGATGGCCACGCTGGCCGGCGTCAACCCGACCGATGTCGCCCCGGCCCTGTTGATCGGCAACGCCGCCGCGCCAGCATTTCCCTTCCCGCACCTGCTGCGTACGGTTGATACGGGAGCGTTGGATGCGCGCCGCATGCACCACTTGCTGGCCGGGCTGATCGGCAAGCGGGCGCAGGCGCTGGCGCTGCTGAGCGCGCGCGGGGTGGCGCCGATGATCGAGCGGCGCCGTCATCCGCGCGTCGACCTCGATGTCGGCGATCCGCTGCTGTACCAGCAGCGCCGCCAGGAGAGCCCGTGCGGCGCCATCCTGATCGTCGACAAGGGCGGCGCCTTTCGCGATCACGTTGCCGAGGTGTTCGGCGCGCGCCGCCTGTCGGTCGAATGGACCGACAGCGCCGGCGCCGCCGTGCTGCTGTGCGACGAGACGGCGGTGTCGGTACTGATGATTAACACCTCGACGCCCCGGATCGACCCTTACCGGCTGTGCGCCGACGTCAAATGCCTGCCGGCGGCCCACCGCACCGCGGTGATGTTCCTGGTCGGCCCTAATTTCAGCTATGACGCGCCGCGCGGGCGCAAGGTCGGCGTGCGCGGCGTGCTCGACAAGCCAGTGGCCGACCGCCACCTGTACTCGGCGATCAAGAGGCTGATGTCGCTGCCGTGAAGCCGGGCAAGCGACCGGCGCCCGATGCGTCGTCCGATCCGTTACGCCATTGTTACAAATTTTAATCGTGCGCGGGCATTGCCGAGCTATATTGCAGTCACGCTGGATATAGACAAGCCCATATCGCCAGGCGCCGAGCGCCGTGCCGCGACGCCCGGGCAGGACGGACCCGACCGCGTACCCGACCGCCGCGCCCTGCGCGATCGCTTCAGCCGCGATTTTATGCGCCGCACCCTCAAGATCGGCGTATCGGCGCGCATCTTCCATCCCGCAGCCGGCTCGGTCGGCCTGCGCTCGAAAAATCTGCAATACCTCGAAGAATCGATCGCCTAATGGGTCATGTCGCGCGACGTGCTGGTGTTCATGGTGCCGACGGTGAACACCAACGGCTTACTGCATCCCAGCAATATCACCTTGCGCCACTACGCCCGCCATCTCGACGGCCTGGTGCTGCAAGGCGGTGCCGACGTCTCGCCGCAGACGTATTCGGAGGCGGCCACCCGGCCCGAATGGGGCGGCGACCGCGCGCGCGACCTGTACGAACTCGAACTGCTGCACGAATTTGTCGATGCCGGCAAGCCGGTGCTGGGGATTTGCCGCGGCTGCCAGCTGATCAACGTGGCCTTTGGCGGCAGCCTGTACCAGGACGTCGCCAGCAACCTGCCCGACGCGCTGGCGCACGGGCATACCGATTACGACACCCACCGCCACGCCATCGTGTTCCCGCCCGGTTCGTCGCTGGGCAAAATGTTTCAGAACCAGCGCAGGCCGGTCGTCAATTCGATCCACCACCACGCGGTCAAGGAACTCGGGCGCGATATCGGCATCGAGGCGATGTCGGACCCGGACGGCGTCATCGAGGCGATCCGCTACCAGCGCGCCGACTTCGTCATGGGGCTGCAATGGCATCCCGAATTTCACCGCGCCGGCGGCCAAGATTTGCTCGACTGCACCCCGATCCTCGACGAATTCTTGCGCGCCGCCCGCGATACCCGATTTTAACCCCAGGGGTCAGTTCCGACATTCGGACACGGCCTCTGCCTTAACCATGAGTCAACAGCGTTAGTGCCGAGCTCGTGTCCGAATGTCAGAACTGACCCCGGAGGCTGACCCTTAACCATGAGCCAACAGCGTTAGTGCCGAGCTCGTGTCCGAATGTCGGAACTGACCCCCGAGGTTGTGCGCGTGTCCGAATGTCGGAACTGACCCCGGAGGTTGTGCGCGAGGATGACGGTCTTGCTTCTAGCGACATTGAATCGCGGCGCGATCGTGATAGCAGTCAATACGCTACTTGCTCAACAACCGCATGCCCCGTTCCAACCCGTCGATCGTCAGCGGAAACATGCGGTTGTTCATGATCTGCTTGATTACCGAGATCGACTGGCGGTATTGCCAGACGCCCTCCGGCTCCGGGTTGAGCCAGACGAATTTGGGGAAGGCGTGGCAGAAGCGCGCCAGCCATTCGGCGCCGGCTTCTTCGTTGTTGTATTCGACCGAGCCGCCCGGCTGCAGCACTTCGTACGGGCTCATGGTGGCGTCGCCGACGAAAATGAGCTTGGTGTCGGCCGGGTACTTGCGCAGGATGTCCCAGGTCGGGAAGCGCTCGGCGTTGCGGCGCCGGTTGTTCTTCCACAGGTAATCGTAGACGCAGTTGTGGAAGTAGAAAAACTCCATGTTCTTGAATTCGGTCTTGGCAGCCGAAAACAGTTCTTCGGTGCGGGCGATATGGTCGTCCATGCTGCCGCCGACGTCGAGCAGCATCAGCACCTTGATCTTGTTCTTGCGCTCGGGCTGCATTTTGATGTCGAGGTAGCCGGCGTTGCTGGCGGTGGCGCGGATGGTGGCGTCCAGCGCCAGTTCGTCCTCGGCGCCTTCGCGGGCGAACTTGCGCAGGCGCCGCAGCGCCACCTTGATGTTGCGCGTGCCCAGTTCGCGCTCGGCGTCGTAATCCTTGAAGGCGCGCTGTTCCCACACCTTGACCGCGGTGCGGTTGCCGCCGGCGCCGCCGATGCGGATGCCTTCCGGATTGGTGCCGCCGTTGCCGAATGGCGAGGTGCCGCCGGTGCCGATCCACTTGCCGCCGCCTTCGTGGCGCTCCTTCTGTTCCTTCAGCAGTTCGGTCAAACGGTCCATCAGCTTGTCGTAGCCGAATTTTTCCAGCGCCGCTTTTTGCTCGGGAGTCAGCTCGCGCGCCATCCGCTTGAGCAGCCAGTCGAGCGGGATGGCCGAATCGGTTTCGAAGGCGCCATTGATACCTTTGAAATACTGGGCGAAGGCGCGGTCGAACTTGTCGTAGTGCGCTTCGTCCTTGACCATCGCCAGCCGCGCCAAAAAGTAAAAGTCGTCCATCGACTGGCCGATCAGGTTCTTTTCCATCGCCTCGAGCAGGGTCAGGAATTCCTTGATGGTCACCGGGATCTTCGCATCCTTGAGCGTGAAGAAAAAATCGATCAACATAAAAAATTAGCGCATTTCGCGTGAGGTTGCAGGCGGTCGTGCAGGGCCGGTTCGATGCCGGGCCATGCGGTTCAAGGCGTGTGCCGCTAGCGGTTGGTGCGCGACATGTAGACCAGGCGTTCGAACAGGTGCACGTCCTGCTCGTTCTTGAGCAGCGCGCCGTGCAGCGGCGGCACCACGCTCTTGGTGTCTTTGCCGCGCAGCGCTTCCGGGCCGATGTCTTCGGCCAGCAGCAGCTTGAGCCAGTCGAGAAATTCGGAGGTCGACGGCTTCTTTTTAAGGCCCGGCACGTCGCGCACCTCATAAAAGCTTTGCAAGGCCTGCGCCAGCAAATCCTGCTTCAGGGTCGGGTAGTGCACCTTGACGATCTGCTCCATCGTGTCCTTGTCGGGGAACTTGATGTAATGGAAGAAGCAGCGGCGCAGGAAGGCATCCGGCAGCTCTTTCTCGTTGTTCGACGTGATGATGACGAGCGGACGGTGCACCGCGGTGACCATTTCGCGCGTCTCGTAGACATAGAATTCCATGCGGTCGAGTTCGCGCAGCAGGTCGTTCGGGAACTCGATGTCGGCCTTGTCGATCTCGTCGATCAGCAGCACCACCGGCTCGGGCGCGGTGAAGGCTTGCCACAACACGCCCTTGACGATGTAGTTGCTAATGTCGCGCACCCGCTCGTCGCCGAGCTGGGAATCGCGCAGGCGCGACACGGCGTCGTACTCGTACAGGCCCTGCTGCGCCTTGGTGGTCGACTTGATGTGCCACTGCATCAGCGGCATGTCGAGGGCGGCGGCCACTTCCTCGGCCAGCATGGTCTTGCCGGTACCCGGCTCGCCCTTGATCAGCAGCGGGCGCTGCAGGGTCAGTGCCGCGTTGACGGCCAGTTTCAGGTCGGCCGTGGCGACATAACTGTCGGAACCCTCGAAGCGGGGTGCCGGCGCATGAGGTGAATGCGGGTTTGAATGCATGGGTCTGATGGCTGGAAAAAATGAAATTATTTTAGTATATGCCAGTTGGGCGCCATCGACGGGTGCGTGCGGCGAATCTGGACTGCATTGGCGGCTTGGGTTAGAATCGCAAGCTAATGATGCAACTTGTAATTTATGCACGGCCGGCCCTGATAATCACCTCACCATCGCAACCATGAAAAAAATCTACGCACTTCTCGTGCTCGCCGGCGTCTTCAATGCCGCCGCGGCGGCAGACATCGTTGGAAACCCCAAGGCTGCAGCCGCCAAGGTGGAGCAGTGCATCGGCTGCCACGGCATCTCCGGCTACAAAGGGACTTTCCCGGAAGTGTACCGGGTGCCGATGATCGCGGGGCAATCCGCCAAGTACCTGGAAAGTGCGTTGAACGCCTATAAAAAGGGTGACCGCAAGCACCCGACGATGCGCGGCATCGCCGCCAGCATGTCGGACCAGGACATCGCCGACGTTTCAGCGTATTACGCGCAAATGTCACCGGCCACCGTGCAGAAATAAGGACCGCCTCATGAAAAAACTGATTACCTTGCTCGCTTGCGGCGTCGTTTCGATTAACGCTTTCGCCGCCGGCAGCATTGCCAGCGGCGAAGCGCTGGCCAAGAAATACAGCTGCGCGGCCTGCCACGGCGCTGATTACAACAAGCCGATCGACCCGAGCTATCCGAAGCTCGCCGGCCAGTATGCCGACTATCTCGCGCACGCACTGGTGGCGTACAAGCGCGGCGATGGCCCGTACGGGCGCAACAACGCGATCATGGGCGGCCAAGTCAAGCCGCTGTCGGACAAGGACATCGTCGACATCGCCGCCTACCTTGGCAGCCTGCCAGCCGGCATGACGGTCGGCCGCCGCTGACCTTGTATGCCGCCGTCCGCTGACGGCACGCGATTTCCATAAAAATCCTCTTGCACCGGCGCTGTCGGTGCAAGAGGTTTTTTTTCAGCGAGCCTGATCACCGTGACCACGACCATCCTCTCTTTGATGTTTTTGCTCGCAATCGGCCAGGGATTGTTCCTGGCCGCGGCGCTGCTGAGCGCGCGCCAGGGCGAAGTGAAGGCTGCCAACCGGCTGCTGTCGGCGCTGCTGCTGGCGTGCACCGCCATCATCGGCCACGCCTGGCTCGGCCTCCACCACCTGTACCTGGCCTATCCGCACAGCGCGCTGGCAATCGCCACGCTTGGCCTGTTGGTCGGGCCGCTGCTGTACCTGTATTTGGGCAGCATGCTGTTCAAGCGCCCGCTCACCTTGCGCGCCAGCCTGCACTTCCTGCCGTTTTTGCTCGCCACGCTGGCGTTGCTGCCGTTTTACCTGCAGCCGGGCGCCGCCAAGGCCGCGTGGATGTTGCGCCATTCGGCTCCGCCGTGGTACCTGCTGCTGGCGGCGCCGGCCAAGATGGTGGTGTTTTTCACTTATATAGTCGTCTGCTTTCGGCTGGTCGGGCGCGCCCGGCCCGGCGCGCTGGCCGCCGGGCTGGCCCGGCTAATGCAGGTCTGGCTGGTTGGCGGCGTGTTGAGCGTCGCCGCGCTGCTGGCGGAGTACCTGGAGCCGGATTTGCCGGTGTCGGCCGATGCGATCGGCGCCCTCGGCCTGATGTGCTTTGTGTACGCCACCGCCTGGCTGGCGCTGCGGCTGCCGCTCGGCTACCGGCCGCAGGCCGAGCCAGCCCTGGCGCCGCTGCCGCTGTCGCTGCCATCAAAACCCCGTTACGCCAGCAGCCGGCTGCTCAATGCCGACCGCGCCCGCTTCCTGGCATCGCTCGAGCGTTGCATGGACGACGACGAGCTGTACCGGAATGGCGAACTGACGCTCGAGCAACTTGCCGACCAGGTCGCCGTGACGCCGCACGAATTGTCCCAGCTGATCAATGAGGAATGCGGCGCCAATTTCCAGGAATACCTGAATCGCTACCGGGTCGACGCGCTCAAGGCGACGTTGCGCGACCCGCGCCATGCCGGCGCCACCATCCTCGAACTGGCCTTGGGCGCCGGTTTCAACAGCAAGAGCGCGCTCAACCGGGTGTTCAAAAAGCATGCCGGCGTGACGCCGAGCGAGTTTCGCGGCGGTTCAGAGGAGTCAACGGAGTCCCAAATCATCATGTGAGGCGCTGCGCCCCCGGTTTGGCGTGACACTGGGCCGGTTTTCCACCCATATCAGAGTCGGAGTCGCCATGAAACTGCTGTTTGCCTGTCTGTTTTCAACAACGTTGTCGCTGTTGTCTTGTCTGCCTGCCTTCGCCTCCGGCGCCATCTGGATCACCAACGTCAAGCTGGTGTCGCCCGAACGGCTCGACCGGATCGAGCGCGGCAGCGTCCTGATCGAGGACGGCCGCATCGCCGCCGTCGAACGCGGCGCCCGCGCCCGCAAGCCGGCCGGCGCCACCCTGGTCGACGGCAAAGGCTACTTCCTTACCCCCGGCCTGATCGATTCCCACGTCCACCTGCACGCCGTGCCGGGCATGAGCGCGGAGCAGGCGGCGGCGCAGCCGTTGATGCAGCAGCAGTATTTCCGCCAGCTACCGCGCTCTTTCCTGTATTACGGTTTCACCACCGTGATCGACCTGGCGCTGGCCGACCGTGGCGTGATCGACCGCTTCAACCAGGCTCCGCTGCATCCGCAAGTGGTCCATTGCGGCGAGCCGCTGGTGTTCGCCAACGGCTATCCGATGTCGTTTGCGGCGCCAAAGGTGCGCTTCGAGACGTTCAACAACTTCATTTACGACCCTAAACAGGCGGCGTCGATCCCGTCGCAGTACCGTCCCGAAGCGCATACGCCGGAGGCCGGCGTGGCCCGCGTCAAGCGCGCCGGCGGCATCTGCGTCAAGACCCACATCGAGCACGGCTTCGGCCGCGAACGCAACCTGCCGATGATGGGACCGGCCGTCTTTGCGCAAGTGCGGGCGGCGGCCACCGACCACGGCCTGGTGCTGGTGACGCATGCCAATTCGTTCAAGACGCAAACGGCGGCCGTCGCCGCCGGCGCCGACGTGCTGGCGCATGGCATGTGGCACTGGGGCGCGCTGGATAATGAGGCCGAATTGCCGGCCCAGATCAAGACGCTGCTCGACGACATCGCCGCCAAGGGCATCGGCTACCAGCCGACCATGCAGGTGCTGTACGGGCTGCGGGCGTATTTCGATCCCGCGTATCTGAACGACCCGGGCGTTGCCAAGGTGGTGCCGAAGGCGATGCTGGCCTGGTTCCAAAGCGCCGAAGGCAAGTGGTTCAAGGAGGAACTGGCAGGCGATGGCGAGATTGATGCCGTGGCGTTGAAAGGGATGGAAGCGCCGCTGCGCCGCCAGGCCCAGGTGATCGCCTACCTGGCCAGCAAGAACGCCAATATCGTCGTTGCCACCGACACCCCGTCGTCGCCTACCTTCGGCAACCTGCCTGGATTGAACGGCAACCTCGAGCTACGCCGGATGCACGCGGCCGGCATGTCGCTGGCCCAGGTTTTCAAGGCGGCCACGATCAACAACGCGCGCACCTTCAAGCTCGACGCGCAGGTGGCAACGATCGAAAAGGGAAAGAACGCCGACCTGTTGTTAATGCGCACCTCGCCGCTGAAGGACATCGCCGCCTACGACAGCGTCGTCACGCTGTGGGTGGGCGGCAAGCAGGTCGCGCGCGCACAGTTGGCCGCGGGCGAATAGCCGCGCGATTGATATTGGCTCAGCGCTTGTGCACGCACTCGACGTAGGCGTCGGCGTCCGGCGGCAGGCCGGCGCGCTGGGAGGTCCAGATCATCTCGCCCAGGCACTCCATGATCTGGTGATGCGCGTCGTGCTGGCCGAGGCGGGCGGTGAGGGCGTTGCAGGCGTCGCGGATGCCGCGTGGCTGGTCGACCGAGACTTGCTCGGCAATCGACAGGTGCATCGACAGGTGCAGGAAGGGGTTCGCTTCGCCGCCTTCGACCGAATAATTGCGCGCCAGCGCGGCGTCGACGTCGGTGAGCACATCGGCGTATTCGGGATGCTCGGCGATCCAGTCGACGGCAATCGCGTCCATCGGGCTGAGGATGTCGCCGGCGCGCTGTTTGCGGAACGCTTCGCAGAAAAAACGGCGGACGTCGTCGGAGGATGGTGTGAACATGGCAATATGGGCGGCAATGATGGCGGTAGATGGGCAACCACCATTGTAAGCGCTATTGTAAATTTCAAGTCTCGGCCAGATGCTGGCGAGACACCTGGCAAGAAATTGACGTCGCCCGGTGTTCAGGCAAAAGAAAACCGGCGCATCCAGCGCCGGCCCGGGTTGTCGACGCAGCTCGCCGTCACTCCTTGGCGGGCAGCAGCAGCAGTTGCGGCTCGCCGCCGGCTTCCTGCTCGGCGCAGACGCGTGGCGCATGCGGCTGGCGCAGGTAACGGGAGGTGTGGCGCCGCTCGCTGGTGTGGTGGCCGCCGCTATTGGCCGGCCAAGTCAAGAAGCGCGACAGTTCCTGCAGCGCGCGCTGGTAGACATCGCGCTTGAACTCGATCACGCAGTCCAGCGGCACCCAGTATTCGTGCCAGCGCCAGGCGTCGAACTCGGGATGGTCGGTCAGGCGCAGGTTGACGTCGTTGTCGCGCGCGACCATGCGCAGCAGGAACCAGATCTGCTTTTGCCCGCGGTAATGCCCGCGGATTTCACGCTTGATGAAATGATCCGGCACTTCATAGCGCAGCCAGTCGCGGGTGCGTCCCACAATCTTGACGTGCTCCTGGCGCAAGCCGATTTCCTCCTCAAGCTCGCGGTACATGGCCTGCTCCGGCGTCTCGCCGTACTTGATTCCCCCTTGCGGGAACTGCCACGAGTGCTCGCGCACCCGCTTGCCCCACCACACCTCGTTCTGGGCGTTCAGCAGGATGATGCCGACGTTGGGTCGAAACCCTTCACGGTCGAGCATATTGCACCTCGAAACTTTCTGCCGGCGTATGCTTCTTATATTTTTACCTACAAATCCAGGCTCCCACCGGGTTTTCGACACGCGAAAACAGCCGGAACCGTTGAATCGGACCCATTTGTATAAAGATTGGGACGCATCGACCAGCTAATCCTTTAAAATTAGATTGATTATAACTCTCTCTTTTTAAAAAGAATTCATCGATATGCGTGCCTCCCGATTTTTTATTTCAACCCAAAAAGAAGCGCCTTCCGACGCCGAGATCGTCAGCCACCAGCTGATGATGCGCGCGGGGATGATCAAGCGCCTCGGTTCCGGCATCTATACCTACATGCCGACCGGTCTGCGGGTGATCCGCAAAGTCGAAGCGATCATTCGCGACGAGATGAACAAGGCGGGCGCGATCGAAATGCTGATGCCGCTCGTCCAGCCGGCCGAGCTGTGGCAAGAGACCGGTCGCTGGGACAAATTCGGTCCCGAAATGATGCGCGTCAAGGACCGCCATGGCCGCGATTACGTGATCCAGCCGACGTCCGAAGAAGCCGTCACCGACGTGGCGCGCGCGGAAATCAAGTCCTACCGCCAGCTGCCGCTGAACTTCTATCATATCCAGACCAAGTTCCGCGACGAGCGCCGGCCGCGCTTCGGCCTGATGCGCGGGCGTGAATTCACCATGAAGGACGCCTATTCGTTCGACCGCGACCTGGCCGGCATGCAAGCGTCCTACCAGGTCATGTTCGACGCCTACAGCGCCATCTTTACCCGCTTCGGCCTGAAGTTCCGCGCAGTGGCGGCCGACAATGGCGCCATCGGCGGCAGTGGCTCGCATGAATTCCACGTCATCGCCAGCACCGGCGAAGACGCGCTGGTGTACTGCCCCACCTCCGACTACGCCGCCAACATGGAAGCGGCCGAAGCGATGCCGATCGCGTCCAGCCGTCCGGCCGCCGCGCATGCGCTCGAAAAAACAGCGACGCCAGGCACCGTCAAATGCGAACAGGTCGCAGCCCTGCTCGGCATCGACCTGGCGCACACGGTCAAAACGATCGCGCTGACGGTCGAGAAGGAAGAGGGCGGCAAACCGGGGGGCAAGCTGATTAAAGAGAACTGGATGCTGCTGCTGCGCGGCGACCATGAGCTCAACGAAGTGAAGGTGGCCAAGGTGCCGGGCCTGGCGAACCACCGCTTTGCCACCGAAGCGGAGATCCTCGAGTGCTATGGCACCATCCCCGGCTACCTCGGGCCGATCGGCTGCAAGCAACCCGTCACCGTGGTTGCCGACCGCACCGTCGCCAACATGGCCGATTTCGTCTGCGGCGCCAACGTTGAAGGCTTTCATTTCACGGGCGCGAACTGGGGGCGCGACGTCACCGAGCCGCTCGTGGCGGACTTGCGCAACGTCGTCGAAGGCGACGCCTCGCCGGACGGCAAGGGCGTACTGGCGATCGAGCGCGGCATCGAAGTGGGCCACGTTTTCCAGCTCGGCACCGCCTACTCGGAAAAGATGAAGGCTACTTTTCTCGACGAGAACGGCAAGCCGGCGCCGCTGCAGATGGGCTGCTACGGCATCGGCGTGACCCGCATCCTGGGCGCGGCGATCGAGCAGAACTTCGACGACAAGGGCATCGTCTGGCCAAGCGCGATCGCGCCGTTCGAAGTGGTGCTGTGCCCGATGGGCATGGACCGCAGCGAGATGGTCAAGTCCGAGGTCGAAAGCCTGTACGCGGCGTTGACGGCTGCCGGCGTCGACGTCATCGTCGACGACCGCGGCCTGCGTCCGGGCGCCATGTTCGCCGACTGGGAACTGATCGGCGTGCCGCACCGCGTGGTGATCGGCGAGCGTGGCCTCAAAGAAGGCAACCTCGAGTACCAGGGCCGGCGCGACTTTGATGCGACCGCCGTGCCGGTGGCCGGCATGGTCGACTTTATCAAAGGCAAGCTGGGCCGGTGATGGGTGTTGCGGCAAGCATGACACGACTGGCGCGGGTACTGCTCGCCGCTGCCCTTGCATTGATCCTTGGCGTTGTAGGTGGCGCTCCGGCCCACGCTGGCAACCAGAAGGAAGAGGCGCTGGCGCTGTCGGTGCGCCTGGCGCTGGCCAACGCCATCAAGGACGCGCGCCCGCCGCAGCCGGTGTTTCGCGACGAGGCGGCGCGCCAGCGCTACCAGCGATGGCTTGGCGAGATGTCCGAGCGTCTCAGGCGCAAGCTGCCCGACCAGCAGTCGCGTACCGAATTTTTGGAGACGGCCTGGTACGAAGCCACCCGCGCCGGTCTCGATCCGAGCCTGGTGCTGGGGCTGATCCAGGTCGAGTCGGCGTACCGCAAGTACGCCGTATCGATGGTGGGCGCGCGCGGCTACATGCAGGTGATGCCGTTCTGGGCCAAGGTGATCGGCGACAGCGACCGCAGGAAGCTGTTCCACATGCAGACCAACCTGCGCTACGGCTGCGCGATCCTGCGCATGTACATCGATATGGAAGCGGGCAGTTTGTATCTGGCGCTGGGACGCTACAACGGCAGCCGCGGCCGGCCAGAGTATCCGAATGCGGTACTGGCGGCGTGGAAGAAGTGGGAGTTGGCGCCGCTGGCCAGTGGCTAATCCGATTAAATGTGCAGCATCCGCAACGCCCTTAGTTTCCAAGTTATTAATTAACTGCGAATCAGGCATAAAACAAAAGGCCCCGGTTTTTCAACCGGGGCCTTTCTCAATTCGGCCGATGGAGCCTGGTTGTTTTTATTTCAGATGATCGGAAATGAGTTTGGTCATTTCGAACATGGATACCTGGGCTTTGCCGCCGAAGACAGCTTTGAGCTTGTCGTCAGCATTGATCATGCGGCGGTTTACTGGATCCTGCAGGTCGAGCTTTTTAATGTAGTCCCATACTTTTTTGGTGACTTCGGTGCGTGGCAGCGGGGCTGCGCCAACCACTGCGGCCAGGGTATCGGACGGAGTCATCGCCTTCATGAAGGCGGCATTCGGCTTGCGTGGTGCTGCTGGTGCTTTTGTCGCTGCGGCTGCTTTTGGCGCCGCAGCCTTTGCTGGAGCTGCTTTCTTAGCCGCTGGCTTTGCCGCTGCTGCCGGCTTGGCTGCTGCTTTTGCTGGAGCTGCTGCTGGGGTTTTTTTGGCTGTTGCCATCTTCAAGCCTCCTTAACGAACACATGGGAAATTGCGCAATTGATCGCACGGCTTATATTGGTGGGCTTTTACTGTTGTTGCAAGTCTTTTTCAACGTTTTTCACTCTAACACAAGCGAAATAATCAATAATGCGCGCGCCCGGTGCTTGCCCGGGCGCCGCGGCGGGGAAAACCGATAAAAAAAGCCGGCTGCGGAGCGATTCCGTCAGCCGGCTTTTTATCGCGCCGCGAGCGCTTGGAAGCGGCATCGGAGCGATTAAAACGCGATTAAAACCCTTAACGCATCCCCGGCATCATGCCTTTCATACCGCGCATCATCTTCATCATGCCGCCGCCCTTGAGCTTTTTCATCATGCTTTGCATCTGGTCGAATTGTGTCAGCATGCGATTGACTTCCTGCACCTGGACGCCGGCGCCGGCGGCGATGCGGCGCTTGCGGGTGGCCTTGATCAGCTCCGGCTTGGCCCGTTCGGACGGCGTCATCGAGTCGATGATGCCGACCATGCGGCGTACCTGCTTGTCGGCCTGGTCCATGTTGCCGCCGGCCGCAGCTTGCTGGAACTGGGCCGGCAGCTTGTCGACCAGGCTGGCCATGCCGCCCATTTTCTTCATCTGGCCGAGCTGCGACTTGAAGTCGTTCATGTCGAACTTGCCGCCGATTTTGATCTTGTTGGCCAGGTCGGCCGCCGCCTTGACGTCGACGCCCTTGCGCGCTTCCTCGACCAGCGCGAGGATGTCGCCCATGCCGAGGATGCGGTTGGCCATGCGCTGGGCGTCGAACGCCTCAAGGCCGTCGAGCTTTTCGGACACGCCGGCGAACTTGATCGGCTTACCGGTGATGTGGCGCACCGACAGCGCGGCGCCGCCGCGCGAATCGCCATCGAGCTTGGTGAGCACGATGCCGGTCAGCGGCAGCGCGTCGTTGAACGCCTTGGCGGTATTGATGGCGTCCTGGCCGAGCATGGCGTCGACCACGAACAGCGTTTCGATCGGCTTGACGGCGGCGTGCAGTGCGGTGATCTCCTGCATCATCGCTTCGTCGATGCCGAGGCGGCCGGCGGTGTCGATGATCAGCACGTCGTGGTAATGCTTCTTTGCCCAGTCGAGCGCGGCAAGGGCGATGGCGACCGGCTTGTCGGTGGCGGAAGAGGGGAAGAAGTCGGCGCCGACCTGTTTGGTGACCGACTCGAGCTGGGCGATCGCGGCCGGACGGTAGACGTCGGCCGAGACGGTCAGCACTTTTTTCTTCTTTTCTTCGCGCAGGTACTTGGCCAGCTTACCGACGGTGGTGGTCTTGCCGACGCCTTGCAGGCCGGCCATCAGGATGATCGCCGGCGGCTGCTGCGCGAAACTGAGCTGCGACGCTTCCGGCCCGAGGTCGGCGCCCATCAGCGCGGCCAGTTCCTTCTGCACCACGCCGACCAGCGCCTGGCCCGGGGACAGCGAGCCGATGACTTCCTCGCCAAGCGCTTTTTCCTTGACGCGGCTGATAAATTCGCGCACGGCGGGCAGCGCCACGTCGGCCTCGAGCAGGGCGAGGCGCACTTCGCGCAGCATCTCGGCGGTATTGGTTTCGGTCAGTCGCGCCTCACCGCGCATGGTCTTGACGACCTTGGCAAGGCGTTGGGTTAAGTTATCTAGCATGGCGAACCTGGATGAAGACTTGGACGAGCCCGGCGCAGCGCCGGGCGGTGACGAGCATTTTACCTCATCGCCGTGGCGTGCCGGCGGCATCGCAAGCGGCTGCCTTTCTTCTATATAGTTGCGCGCCGTTGCGTGGCGCCGGCGGCATGTTGATGTTTGACACATCTTGCTTTGCAGTATAGCCTTTCCTACCAGCCACTTTTTACGTTGGCTGGGCGCGACAATCACTGACGGGAAAGCAACAGCGCTTTAAGCGACAGGCCCTTACGTGCTGGCATTTGAATGCATAATGTTGGCAACACCGAACACTCATTTTAATCACGGAGACAGGCATGACGACGACATTGATCTGCAGGACCATCGCCATCGCGGCAATGCTGGTGGCGGGCGGCGCCCAGGCGCAGGAAGTGGTTCGGCTCGGCAACCTGAAGTTTGCGCACTATGGCGCGGTATCGTACATCAAGGAAATCGCGCCGAAATGCGGCATCAAGGTCGAAGAGAAGATCTTCGCCAAGGGGCTCGACGCCATGCAGGCCGTCATTGCCGGTGAACTCGACGTCGCCACCACCGCTTCCGAGGCCGCCATTTCGGGCCGCGCATCCGGGGCGCCGATCTACGTCGTGGCCGGTTTCGCCAAGGGCGGCGCGCGCCTGGTGGCCCGCCCCGAGCTCAATATCAAGACCGTCAAAGACTTGAAGGGCAAGAAGGTCGGCGTCACCCGCGGCGCGATCCAGGAAGTGCTGTTGATGGCCGAGCTGCAAAAGCACGGCCTGACCTCCGACAGTGCGCCCGGCAAGGACGTCCAGCTGATCTTTCTGTCATACCCGGACCTGAACGCCGCGCTGCTGGGCAAGAACATCGACGCCATGATGCAGTCGGAGCCGCAGTCGTCGCAGGCGATCAACAAGAATTTCGGCGTCGAAGTGATCAAGCCGTACGACACGCCGATCGGCGAACCGGTGCGCACCATGGTGATGACGGAAAAGTTCTACACGGAGAAGCGCGCGCTGGCCGAGAAGTTCATGAAGTGCTTCGTCGAGGCGACCAAGACCTTCATCGACAACAAGGCGCTGGCCGAGAAGTACGTGCGCGAAGTGGTGTTCAAGGGCCAGATCACGACCGACGATTTCAACGACGCGATCGGCAATTCGTCGTACACCTACGACATCACGCCCGAGCACATCCAGATCACCACCGACATCATGGTCAAGACCGGCGTCGGCAGGATGACCAAGCCGCCGCTGGCAAAAGACTGGGTCAAGACCGACATGCTCGACGCCGCCAAGAAGAGCTTGAATGTCAAGTAAGGGCGCTGGCACGCAGTTGGCCAACAGGGTGCCGACAGGCGTGCGTAGCCGGCGTTGGCGTGAGATCGGCGTCGGGCTGGTGGTGCCGGCGGCGATCATCGCGCTATGGCAGGTCGTGGCGGCGATGGGCTGGGTCAACCCCCAGGTGCTGCCGTCGCCGCTGGCGGTAGTCGCCAAGTGGATCGCGTATTTGCTGCCGCTGCAGCCGTACGTTGAAGGCAGCAAGCTGGCCTGGTATTTTTCGGGTGAGCTGATCATCGACTCGCTCAGCTCGATGTACCGGGTGGTGGTGGGCTTCGCCATCGGCGCCGGCCTGGCCCTGCCGATCGGCCTGGCGATGGGGGCGAGCAACCGCGTCTACGCTTGGCTCAACCCGCTGTTCCAGCTGCTGCGGCCAGTCCCGCCGATCGCCTACATCCCGCTGTCGATCCTGTGGTTCGGGCTGGGCAATCCGCCGGCGGTGTTCCTGATCGCGCTGGGCGCTTTTTTCCCGGTGTTGATGAACACCATCGCCGGCGTGCGCCAGGTCGACAGCATCTACCTGCGGGCGGCGCGCAACCTCGGCGCCAACCAGCGCACCATGTTCCTGCGCGTGATCCTGCCGGCCTCGGTGCCCTACATCCTGGCCGGGGTGCGGATCGGCATCGGCACCGCCTTCATCGTGGTGATCGTCTCCGAGATGATCGCGGTGAACAACGGCCTGGGCTTTCGCATCCTGGAGGCGCGCGAGTATTTTTGGTCCGACAAAATTATCGCCGGCATGATCACCATCGGCTTGTGGGGCCTGGCGATCGACGTCGGCATGAACCGCCTGAACAATTATTTGCTGCGCTGGCACCGCGGCATGGAAAGTTAAGATGCGCACCGATAGCACCAGCACCCATATTGTCATTTCAGGCGTCAGCAAGGTGTTCCAGACGGCCGACCGCGAACTGGTGGCGCTGTCCGGCATCGACCTGGTCATCCCGCGCGGCCAGTTCATTTGCCTGCTGGGCCCCTCCGGCTGCGGCAAGTCGACCCTGCTCAACGCGGTGGCCGGCTTCTCGCCGCCCACTTCCGGCACCATCACGGCCGACGGCAAGCCGGTCACCGAGCCGGGGCCGGACCGCGGCATGGTGTTCCAGGAATACGCGCTGTTCCCATGGATGACGGTCGAGGACAACATCGGCTTCGGCCTGCAGATCAAGGGCATCGGCAAGGCCGAGATCGGCCAGCGCGTCGACGCCCTGCTGGCGATGCTGTCGCTGTCGGACTTCCGTCAGCGCTTCCCGAAGGACCTGTCGGGCGGCATGCGGCAGCGGGTGGCAATCGCCCGCGTGCTGGCGATCGACTCGCCCATCATGCTGATGGACGAGCCATTCGGCGCGCTCGACGCGCTGACCCGGCGCAACCTGCAGGACGAGCTGCTGCGCATCTGGGCCGAGCTGAAGAAAACCATCATTTTTGTTACCCACAGTATCGAAGAGGCGATCTACCTGGCCGACCGGATTGTCGTCATGACGTACCGGCCGGGCACGGTCAAGCGCGACATCATCGTCGATCTGCCGCGCGAGCGCGATCCGGCCTCGCCCGAGTTCAATGCCCTCAAGCGCGAACTGGGCCAGCTGGTGATGGAAGAACAGCAACGCCACCACCGCGATGAACTGCGCATGGCCGCCGTCGATTAAGAAAGTGTTCATGCTGCTTTCGTGCTGCTTTCATGCTGCTTTCATGCTTTAACCCGCCAGCCTTCAGCTTTGACTTCGATGGTGTAAACTCACCCCATGCAGACTTACCTATTTCTTGCCGCCGCGCTGACCTACGCCGGCTGTGCCTTGCTCGCGGTGCGACAGGGTGCGCTCATTTCGGCCTTCACCGCCTTCGGCTGGCTGCTGCATGGCGCCGCGCTGTGGTCCGACATGCGCGCCCCCGGCGGCTTGCGGTTTGGCTTCGCCATCATGCTGTCGGCCGCGCTGTGGGTGTCGGTGCTGGCCTACTGGTTCGAAAACCGCAACTTCGCGCTTGACGGCCTGCGCCGGCTGGTGATGCCGTGCGCCGCCGCCGCCGCGGTGCTGCCGGTGCTGTTCCCCGGCAGCGTGTTCCAGCTTGCCGGCCAGTCGAGCGCGTTCGGCTGGCATATCGCCGTCGCCATCCTCGCCTACAGCATCCTCACCATTGCCGCCTTCCACGCGGTGCTGATGGCGCTGCAGGAGTCGCGCCTGCACACGCGCAGCCCGGCCGCCGGCTGGCTCGGCGGCGCGCTCGACCAGCTGCCGGCGCTGCTGACGATGGAAAAATTGCTGTTTCGCCTGATTGGCATCGGCTTTGTCTTGCTCAGCCTGACCGTGTTGTCGGGCATCGTGTTTTCTGAGCAACTGTTCGGCGCCGTGCTGAAACTGGACCACAAGAGCGTCTTCGCGCTGTTGTCGTGGGTCCTGTTCGCGGCGCTGCTGGCCGGGCGCAGGTGGCGCGGCTGGCGCGGCAAGACCGCCTTGCGCTTCACCCTGGCCGGCTTCGCCACGCTGGTGCTGGCCTATGTCGGCAGCCGCTTCGTGCTCGAAGTGATGCTGCACCGGGCGGTCGCATGAGCCGCCTGCTGTTCTGGCTGGCGCTGGCGATACTGATCGTGATGGCGATCCGCAGCAAGCTGCGCGCGTCCGCCAAGCCGCCGCGCGCCGGGCGGCGGGAGCCCGAAGCCGGGCCGGCGGCAGTGGAATCGATGGCTTGCTGCGCCCATTGCGGCGTGCATTTCCCCGCTTCGGAAGCGGTGCACGCCGACGGCCTGGAGTACTGCAGCCCGGCCCACGTCCGCCTGCCGGCGAAGTAAGCGCCGATGGCACGCTGGCAAACGCTATCGGCCGAATCGCGCGAGACCTTCTGGCGCTCGCTGAAAACCCTCAACGCCAGCCGCATCGTCATCGCGCTGGTGCTGCTGCTGTATCTGGGCTTCGACGCCATGGGCGCGCGCGCGCAGGGCCCGCAGCTGTATGCCGAAACCTGCATCGCCTACCTGGCCACGGCGGTGGTGTTCGCCATGGTGACGCTCTGGTGGCGGCGCCGCTTCCTGGCCCAGTTGTCCCTTCAAATCGCCTGCGACATCGCCGTCATTTCGCTGCTGTACGTCAGCGCCGGCGGCGTTCGCAGCGGCCTGGCCATCCTGTACCTGTTTCCGCTGGCCGGCGCGGCGATCCTGGCGCCGCTGATGCTGGCGTTGTTCTCGGCGTCGCTGGTGACGCTGATCCTGATCGGCGAGAGCGCATGGCAGGTGGTTTTCTGGCGCGGCGAAGCGTCCTTGACGCAGTCGGGCGTGTACGGCGCGTCGTTTTTCGCCATGGTGCTGCTGGTGAGCCGGCTGGCCGCCAAGCTGATCGGCCAGGAGGAACTGGCGGCGCGGCGCGGCGCCGAGCTCAAGATCGAGCAGGCGGTCAACCGCATCGTCATGGCCGACGTCGGCGACGGCATCCTCGTAGTCGGGTCCGACGGTCATGTATTGACCAGCAATCCGGCGGCCCAGCGCATGCTGGCACTGAGCGGGGAGGGCGTCGATTTCAGGTTGGCCGACTCGGCGGCGCTGGCGCCGATCGCCCAGGCCTTCAGCGCCTGGCAGGGATGGGCACCGGACAGTGCCGCACCGGACAGTGCCGCACCGGACAGTGCAGTGCCGAATGGCCAGGGTGCGTTTGTGACGATCAAGCCCGGCGAGGACGACGGCATCGGCCCGGGGCCGGGGCCGGTGATGCGCAGCGCGCGGCCCGATCTTGCCGCCCACTTGAAGCTGCGCTTCGCGCGGGTCGACACGGCCGGCCACGAAACCGGGCGCTGCGTGATTTTCATGCAAGACGTCACGGCGATCGAAAACCAGGCGCAGCAGCTCAAGCTGGCCTCGATGGGCCGGCTCACCGCCAGCATTGCCCATGAGGTGCGCAATCCGTTGTCGGCCATCGGCCACGCCACCGCGCTGCTGGCCGAGGACCTGGCCGAGCCGCCGCAGGCGCGCCTGCTCAAGATCGTCAGCGACAACGTGGCGCGGGTCAATCGCATGGTCGAAGACATCTTGCAGCTCTCGCGCAAGGTGCAGCCGCATTCCGAACCGCTGCTGCTGGGCGGTTTCCTGGCCGAGCTGCGCCACGAATTCCAGCAAACCCATGCGTTGGCCGACGACATGATCTCGCTCGCCGGCGCCGGCGCCGCCCCGGTGCGCTTCGATGCGCTGCACCTGCGCGAGGTGGTCGTCAACCTGCTCACCAATGCGATCCGCTACGCCAGCGCCACCGCCGGTTCGATCCGGCTGTTCGTCGTCAGCGCCGCGCCCGGCCGGATGGAGCTGCACGTGCAGGACGACGGCCCGGGCATCACGCCGCAAGTGCGCGCTCACCTGTTCGAGCCGTTCTACACCACTTCGAGCAAGGGCACCGGCCTTGGCCTGTACCTGGCGCGCGAACTGTGCCTGAACAACGACGCCATGCTCGACTACGAATACCGCATCGATCCCGGCGCATTCGCCCCGCGAAAGGCCAGCGGCAGGTTTGTGATCACGTTCGCCCAACCTGCTGTGCCCCTTTCCCTTCCCCTGATGCGCAATCCAGATAACGCGAAGATACTGCCATGACCTCACCCCGTATCCTGGTCGTCGACGACGAAGCCGACCTGCGCGAACTGCTCGACATCACGCTGGTACGCATGGGGCTCGACGTCGATTGCGCGGCGACGCTCGGCCAGGCGCGCGCGCTGTGGGCGGCCAACGAATACGCGCTGGTGCTGACCGACATGCGCCTGCCTGACGGCCTCGGGCTCGAACTGGTACGCGACGTCGCCGCCAGCGGCAAGGGCACGCCGATTGCGGTCGTCACCGCTTACGGCAGCGCCGACAACGCGGTGGTGGCGCTGAAAGCGGGTGCCTTCGATTACGTCTCCAAGCCGGTGGTGCTGGACGACCTGCGGGTGATGGTGCGCTCGGCGCTGCGGGTATCGCACCCGGGACCGGACCTGTCGGCCGCGGGCGCTGCCACTCCCAGCCGGCTGATCGGCGATTCGGCCGCGATGCAGGCGCTGCGCGCGCAGATCGGCCGGCTGGCGCGCTCGATGGCGCCGATCGCCATCACGGGCGAATCGGGCAGCGGCAAGGAACTTGCGGCGCGCGAGATCCATGCCCAAAGCGCGCGCGCGGCGCGCCCCTTCATCGCCGTCAACTGCGGCGCGATTCCCGAAGCGCTGATGGAGGCCGAGTTTTTCGGCTACCGCAAGGGCGCCTTCACCGGCGCCGCCGACGAGCGCGATGGTTTTTTTCAGGCGGCCAATGGCGGCACTTTGATGCTCGACGAGGTGGCCGACCTGCCGCTGGCGATGCAGGTCAAGCTGCTGCGCGCGATCCAGGAGCGGCGCGTGCGCAAGATCGGCGCCACAGCTGAAGAGCCGGTCGACGTGCGCATCATCAGCGCCACCCACCAGGATTTGGCCCATTGCGTCGAAACGGGCAAATTCCGGCAAGACCTGTTTTACCGCCTGAACGTGATCGAACTGGGGTTGCCGCCGCTGCGCGAACGCTTGAGCGACCTCGGGGTGCTGACCGCGGCGATCCTGACCAGGTTGGCAGCGGCCGGGGCCGGGCAAAAGGCGGCACTTGGCGCGGGCGTGCTCGAGACCCTGTGCGCGTATTCCTTCCCGGGCAATGTGCGCGAGCTGGAAAACGTGCTCGAACGCGCACTGGCATTCGCCAACGACGGCGTGATCGAAGTGGCCGACCTGTCGCTCAAGAGCGCGCGCGCGGCCGAGCCGATATCCTCTACTGCCGCCGCCGCCGCCGCCGCCGCCGCCGCCGCCGCCGCCGTTGCTCTTGCTGCTCCTGCCCCCGGGCCGAGCGCCGGCGCGCCGGTGAGCGGCCCCGCCGCATTGCCCAACAGCCTGCCGGAATACCTCGAACAGGTCGAGCGCGACATCATCCTGCGCGCGCTGGCCCAGACCCAGTTCAACCGCACCCAGGCCGCCCAGCTGCTCGGCATCAGTTTTCGCCAGTTGCGCTACCAGATGCAAAAACTCGGCATCCAGGAGCCGGAGCAGTCATAAACGCTTACTTATGCGGCGATCGGCGCCGACGGCTGGCGCTTTTTTTGGCTGACAAAACCTTGCCGAATCGATGTTGAAATCTGTCGAAATCAACCTTCCTGGCTTCCGCAAACAGGGCAAAGTTAGTGGTCGCTCACCGGCTGGTCGGCGCGCTTTCCAGTTTAATAAATGTCAATGCCCATACGCTAAGAAACTAGCAAATATATAGTCCCCAATGGTGCCGGAAAGGTATTGCATGCCTATCGGCCAGGTACTACAATTAGTCTTACTTTGACGCTTATGACTAGATGTAGTGGTGCAGAGGCGGGTCGGCCTGGTATTTGGCCAAGCCACTCGCGGCACGCACCTGACACAATTTTACCCGCCCGGCATCAATCGGAGCGGTATCGAACCAACGGATCGACCCATGCTTCAACGTCGTTTGCCAACAGGCTGCAACGGTTGGCAGGGTACTCTTTCGCTTTTTATTTGTTGGCGGATCCGCCCATCAGGCGGTCCACTTGATAACAATGGCAGCAGCACGACTGCATGCCGCCCCTGGGAGCTTCAATGCAAACATTACAAGACATTTCCACCAATTCGCTGCACGTCACCCCAGGTCAGGCCGCTACCGCCGGCCCGGGTAGCGCTGCCGATATCGCCGCTCACGGCGACTACCGCATCATCCGCCGCAACGGCGCCGTGGTCGCCTTCGAACCGTCGAAAATCGCCATCGCCGTCACCAAGGCTTTCCTCGCCGTCACCGGCGGGCAGGGCGCCGCCTCGTCGCGCGTGCGCGAACTGGTCGAGCAGCTGACCGCCAACGTGGTGGCCGCGCTGGTGCGCCGTCATCCGGGCGGCGGCACCTTCCATATCGAAGACGTGCAGGACCAGGTGGAATTGTCGCTGATGCGTTCAGGCGAGCACGACGTCGCGCGCGCCTACGTGCTGTACCGCGCCAAGCACATGGAAGAGCGCAGGCTGGCAAAGGAGGCGCTCGGCGGCTCCGGCCAAGCTACTTCGCCACAACTCCACGTGCTGGAAAACGGCGTGCGCCGCCTGCTTGACATGAACCAGGTCCGCGACCTGATCGCTGCCGCCTGCGTCGGCCTGGAAAAGCACGTCGACGCCGACGCCATCCTGGCCGAAACGGTGCGCAACCTGTACGACGGCGTGCCGGTCGAAGAGCTGCACAAGTCGGCCATCCTGGCCGCTAGAGCCCTGATGGAAAAAGACCCGGCCTATTCGCAAGTGACCGCCCGCATCCTGCTGCACACGATCCGCAAAGAGGTGTTCGGCCAGGAAGTGCCGCAGGCAAAAGCGGCGGCCCACTATGTAGAGTACTTCCCGCAATACATCGCCAACGGCATCGCCAACGACTTGCTCGATCCGGTGCTGGCAACCTACGACCTGGCCAAGCTGGCGAAGGCGCTGGTCGCCGACCGCGACCTGCAGTTCGGTTACATCGGCTTGCAGACCCTGTACGACCGCTACTTCCTGCACGTGCGCGACGTCCGCATCGAAATGCCGCAGGCGTTCTACATGCGCGTGGCGATGGGCTTGTCGTTGCGCGAAGAAAATCGCGAGGCGCGCGCCATCGAGTTTTACAACCTGCTGTCGTCGTTCGACTTCATGAGTTCGACCCCGACCCTGTTCAACTCGGGCACCTTGCGCTCGCAGTTGTCGTCGTGCTATCTGACGACGGTGTCGGACGACTTGGAGGGCATCTTCGACGCCATCAAGGAAAACGCGCTGCTGGCCAAGTTTGCCGGCGGCCTGGGTAACGACTGGACCCCGGTGCGCGCGCTTGGCGCCCACATCAAGGGCACCAACGGCAAGTCGCAAGGCGTGGTGCCGTTCCTGAAAGTGGTCAACGACACCGCCGTCGCGGTCAACCAGGGCGGCAAGCGCAAGGGCGCGGTATGCGCCTACCTCGAAACCTGGCACATGGATATCGAGGAATTCCTCGACCTGCGCAAAAACACCGGCGACGACCGCCGCCGCACCCACGACATGAACACCGCCAACTGGATCCCGGACATGTTCATGAAGCGGGTGATGGAAAAAGGCGACTGGACGTTGTTTACGCCGTCCGAGGCGCCGGACCTGCACGACAAGGTCGGCCGTGCCTTCGAGGCGGCCTACCTCGGCTACGAAGCGAAAGCGGCGGCCGGCGAGCTGCGCGTGTTCAAGAAGGTCGCCGCGCTCGACCTGTGGCGCAAGATGCTGTCGATGCTGTTCGAGACCGGCCACCCGTGGATCACTTTCAAGGATCCGTGCAACATCCGTTCGCCGCAGTCGCACGTCGGCGTGGTCCACAGCTCGAACCTGTGCACCGAGATCACCCTCAACACCAGCGCCGATGAAATCGCCGTCTGCAATCTCGGTTCGGTGAACATGCCGGCCCACATGAAAGAGGGCAAGCTCGACCATGTCAAGTTGCAGAAAACGGTCCGCACCGCCATGCGCATGCTCGACAACGTCATCGATATCAATTACTACGCCGTCGAAAAAGCACGCAACTCGAACCTGCGCCATCGCCCGGTCGGCATGGGCATCATGGGTTTCCAGGATTGCCTGCACGTGATGCGCTTACCGTTCGCTTCGAACCAAGCGGTCGAATTTGCCGATCGCTCGATGGAAGCGGTGTGCTATTACGCCTACCTGGCGTCGACCGAACTGGCCGAAGAGCGCGGCCGTTACGCCTCGTACGAAGGTTCGCTGTGGGACCGCGGCATCCTGCCGCAGGATTCGGTCGCCTTGCTGGCCGCCGAGCGCGGCGGTTACCTGGAAGTCGATTCGTCGTCGGCAATGGACTGGACCCCGGTGCGCGAGCGTATCAAGCAGTTCGGCATGCGCAACTCGAATTGCGTGGCGATCGCCCCGACGGCGACGATCTCGAACATCATCGGCGTGTCGGCCTGCATCGAACCGACGTTCCAGAACCTGTATGTGAAATCGAACCTGTCGGGCGAGTTCACCGAGATCAACGCCTACCTGGTGCGCGACCTCAAGGCGCGCGACCTGTGGGACGAAGTCATGATCGCCGACCTGAAGTACTTCGATGGTTCGCTGGCCAAGATCGACCGCATCCCGCAAGACCTGCGCGACCTTTACGCTACCGCCTTCGAAGTGTCGCCGACCTGGCTGGTGGAAGCGGCATCGCGCCGCCAGAAGTGGATCGACCAGGCGCAGTCGCTGAACATCTATATGGCCGGCGCGTCGGGCAAGAAATTAGACGAGACCTACAAGCTGGCGTGGCTGCGCGGCCTCAAGACCACGTACTACTTGCGTACCATCGCTGCCACCCACATGGAGAAGTCGACCTCGAAGACCGGCGCGCTGAACGCGGTGGCGGTCGACGGCGGCATGTCGGCCAGCGCCCGCAGCACGGCAGCCGATGTGTCGGCGGCTTCGGCCGCGGCCGACGCCGAAGCCGAAGCCGACGGCGCAGCCTGCTACCTGCGCCCGGGTGACGACGGGTTTGAAGAGTGCGAAGCTTGTCAGTAAAATAGACACATACATTGAAATCTGCACATTGAAACACGCGCCGCTTGGTCGGCGCGTTAACGTCACACCATCAAGAAGGAAATTCATTATGTTGTCATGGGACGAAGATACTTCCAGCCTGCCTGCCGCCGGCTTGCCGACGGCGGCCGCCACCGAAGCGCCGGCCGACGCCGCGCTCGTTGCCAAGCGCGTCAACAGCGACGACAAGCGCATTATCAACGGCAAGACCGACGTCAACCAGCTGGTCCCATTCAAATACAAATGGGCATGGGATAAATACCTGGCAGGTTGCGCGAATCACTGGATGCCGCAAGAGGTCAACATGCAGCGTGACATCGAATTGTGGAAAAATCCCAACGGTTTGACCGACGACGAGCGTCGCCTGGTGAAAAGAAACCTGGGCTTCTTCGTGACCGCCGATTCGCTCGCCGCCAACAACATCGTGCTCGGCGTTTATCGCCACATCACAGCCCCCGAATGCCGCCAATACATGCTGCGCCAGGCGTTCGAAGAGGCGATCCACACCCACGCTTACCAGTACATCGTGGAGTCGCTGGGCCTGGATGAAGCGGAGATTTTCAATGCCTACAACGAGATCAAGTCGATCCGCGAAAAGGACGAATTCCTGATTCCTTTCATTAATACGCTGACCAATCCGGCCTTCACCACCGGCACCACCGAGAGCGACCAGACCTTGCTGAAGTCGCTGATCGTGTTTGCCTGCCTGATGGAAGGGCTGTTCTTTTACGTCGGCTTTACCCAGATACTGGCGCTCGGCCGGCAGAACAAAATGATGGGAGCGGCGGAACAGTATCAGTATATTTTGCGTGACGAATCAATGCATTGCAATTTCGGGATCGATTTGATCAACACGATCAAGATGGAAAATCCGCTGCTGTGGACGCCTGCTTTCCGCGAAGAGATCAAGGCCCTTTTCCTCAAGGCGGTCGACCTCGAATACGCGTACGCGGAAGACACGATGCCGCGCGGCGTGCTCGGTTTGAATGCCTCCATGTTCAAGGGCTATTTGCGCTTCATCGCCAATCGCCGCTCGGTGCAAATCGGGCTCGAACCGCTGTTCCCGCACGAAGAAAATCCGTTCCCGTGGATGAGCGAAATGATCGACATGAAGAAGGAGCGAAACTTCTTCGAGACGCGCGTGACCGAGTACCAAACCGGTGGCGCATTGAACTGGGAATAGTGAGAATAAGCGCCTCGTTGGCGCGCCTGCAAAACGCGCGCGGTGCATCGCGCGCGTCCCGTTGAGAAAAAGGATGCGAAAAAGTTAGTGCGCCAGTTGCGCACTGACAAGGTTATCGTGTACTTTACGTGATTGAATTTGTCGAAACGTGAACGCGCCGATTTTTTTGCGCGGACGTCGACGCAAACCCGATCAAAAATGGGACGCTGATTCAACCAGATATGCACTTGACCTCATCGCAAAAATTAAGCCGCCCTGCCTGATTTTGTTCAGGCATGGCGGCTTTTTCTTTTCGTGGTCAACGTACTTGATGTGAACAGCGCACTGGTAACACCGATTTTGTCGTCGCGAGATACCGATGACTATGGCTGAACTGCTGCACCCGTGAGGAGGTGCAGCAGTTTAGCTGGTGCCGAATTCATTAGCATAAACAACGAACGCGTTTGTGCCGATGAATAATTCGCTCGATCACCTATACGGGTCGGACGGGTTTTAACCTTGTAGCGTATTTTTCCCATCGCAGATGAAGGAGAACTCAAATGGCAACAGCCGCAAAGAAATCAGTAGCAAAAAAACCGGTCGCTAAAGCCGCCGCCGAGAAACCAGTCGCCAAGACGGCGTTGAAAGTGGCAGCAGCGAAGAAAGCAGCGCCAAAGGCAGCAACCAAGGTAGCAACCAAGGTAGCCGCCAAGCCAGTGGCGAAAAAAGCCGCAGCAGTCAAGCCGGCCGCAGCCAAGAAAGCCGCACCAAAAGCGGCCGCGAAGCCAGTTGCGAAAAAAGCCGCGGCCAAGCCGGCAGTCAAGAAAGCAGCTCCAAAGGCAGCCGCCAAGCCAGTTGCCAAAAAAGCGGCTCCAAAAGCCGCAGCCAAGCCAGTAGCGAAGAAGGCAGCGCCAAAAGCTGCGGCTAAACCTGTAGCTAAACCTGCAGCCAAAAAAGCGTCTGCAAAAGCAGCAGCCAAGCCAGTAGCCAAAAAAGCGGCTCCAAAAGCAGCGGCCAAGCCAGTCGCCAAAAAAGCGGCTCCAAAAGCAGCTGCCAAGCCAGTAGCAAAGAAGGCCGCTACCAAGGCGACAGCACCAGCGGCGAAGAAAGCTGCGCCAAAATCAGCGGCGAAAAAAGCAGCGCCGAAAGCGGCAGCCAAGCCGATCGTTAAAAAAGCGGCTGTTAAAGCGACCCAGCCAGCAGCGAAGAAAACAGCAGTAACCAAAGCCGCCACCAAGGTGACGCAGCCAGCAGCAAAAAAAATGGCCACCAAGGTGCCGCAGCCAGCAGCAAAAAAGGTGGCGGCTAAGCCAGCAGCAAAAAAGCCGGTTAAGGCTGCGGCAAAGCCAGCAGCCAAGCCAGCAGTAGCAGCCAAGCCAGCAGCTAAGCCGGCAGCCAAGCCAGCAGTAGCGGCAAAGCCGGCAGCAGCCAAGCCGGCAGCAGCCGCTGCGGCTCCAGCGGCGCCAGCGGCAGCAGCCAAACCAGCGGTGAAAAAGCCAGCTGCGCCTAAAAAGGCGGCTGCACCAAAGGCGGCACCGGCAGCAGCACCTGCGGCGGCGGCACCAGCACCAGCTGCGCCGACAGCACCGGCGCCAGCGGCTAAAACCGTGTTAGCGCCGGCAGCAGCATGGCCTTTCCCGACCAGCAGCCGTCCGTAATAGCCAGCTGCGCCTGGATCAGGCAAAATACCGCTGTGTGACAAGTCTCACACAGCGGTTTTTTTTAAGTTTAAGGAGTCGTCGTGCTCAGTATTCTCCAGTTGATCGTGGACGCCATCGCCACCGTGCTCGGCGGCGTCTTGCTGCTTCGTTTCTGGATGCAGGCGATTCGTGTCCGGCCACCCGCTTCAGTGGCACAATTCACCTTTACCTTGTCCGACTGGCTGGTGCGTCCCTTGCGCCGCCTTGTGCCGGGTGTGGGCGGCTATGACTGGGCCAGCCTGATCGGCGCCTTCCTGGTGGTGTTCCTGGCGAGCTCGGTATTGTTCCTGTCCGGCTTGTCGGGTACGACGGTGTTCCTGATGGCGCTCTACCGCTTCCTCAGCTGGATCCTGTACGGTTTCATGGCCTTGCTGGTCGTCGAGGCGATTTTTAGCTGGGTTAACCCGCATGCGCCGTTGGCGCCGCTGGTAAGGGCCCTGAACGACCCGCTGCTGCGTCCGCTGCGCAAGGTCGTGCCGCTGCTCGGCGGGCTCGACCTGTCGATGCTGGTGGCGCTGATCCTGCTGCAGATTGCACATCTGCTATTGGGCATGGCGTTCGGTTTTCGGTGACCCGCGGTAAGCCGTCGGTGAGCCATCGATGAGCCGTCCCTGGTGCTGCGCACTGCCGGGCGGCGTGCGCATTGCGGTGCAGATAACCCCGAACGCGAAGAAGACCGAAGTGGTGGGCGTGCAGGACGATGCCCTCAAGCTCAAACTGCAGGCGCAGCCGATCGAGGGCAGGGCGAACGAAGCGCTGGCCAAGTTTCTGGCGGCGGCCCTGTCGATGCCGAAAAGCGCGGTCACCATCACGCAAGGCTTGCGCTGCAAGCGCAAGCTGGTTGAAGTGATGTCGGGCGTGCTGACGGTGGCAGAGGTCGAACGGCTGCTGGTGCCGTGAGCTGAGGTTGACATTGGGTCCCCGCGTTCGCGACGACCCAATTTGCCCTAAAACCGGTAATTGAATTCTTTGTCGAACCGCTCGGCGATGTCAGTGGCGGTGAAGACGTGGTTCTGACCGCCCTGGTGGCCGATCTTGATCGAACCGAGCAGGCTGGCCAGGCGGCCGGTGGTCGGCCAGTCGAAGCCGTTGGCGATGCCGTATAGCAGGCCGGCGCGGTAGGCGTCGCCGCAACCGGTCGGGTCGACCACGCTTGGCGCCGCGACGCATGGGATATCGAAGCGCTTTCCGCCCGCATGAATTTCCGAGCCGTTTTCGCTGCGGGTGACGATCAGCGCATCGAGCCTGCCGGCGATGTCGGCCAAGGTCAAGCCGGTGCGGTCCATCAGCATCTCGAATTCGTAGTCGTTGGCGGCCAGGTAGCTGGCCTTGTCGATGAAGTCGATCAATTCGGCGCCGCTGAACATCGGCAACTGCTGGCCCGGGTCGAACATGAACGGCACGTTCTGGGCGGCGCAGTCGGTGGCGTGCTTGAGCATGCCGTCGCGGCCGTCCGGTGCGATGATCGCCACCGCCAGCGGCCCGCAGTCGGCGACGTTGTTCTCATGCGAGAACTGCATGGCGCCCGGGTGGAAAGCGTTGATCTGATTGTTGTCGAGGTCGGCCGTGACGAAGCATTGGGCAGTGTAGGCGTCGGCGATTTTCCGGATCGCGCGCGTCGGGATGCCGAGCCGCTCGAAGCGCTCGAGGTAGTCGCCGCCGTCCTGACCGATGGTGGCCATGATCAACGGGTCGCCGCCCAGCATCTTCAGGTTGTAGGCGATGTTCGCCGAGCAGCCGCCGAACTCGGTGCGCAGGGTCGGCACCAGGAACGACACGTTGACCTTGTGCATGTGCTCGGCCATCAGGGTTTCGGCGAAGCGGCCGTGGAACTGCATGATCTTGTCGAAGGCGAGCGATCCGCAGATCAGGGTGGTTTTGTTCATGGGTTCAGCCTTATGGATAGAAGATGGCGATATGATAGCCGGAAGCCTTGACCTGATTCAGCTCGAAAGCGAGTTTGACTGCCTGCTCCGAGCGCGGCGCGATGCCCATGGCCGGCGCCACGCCTTGCGGCAGGTATTCGGCCGGCGTGAATACCCGCCGCACCAGCGGTTTGTCGTTGGCGTCGGTCAATGCCAGTTCGAGGTGCGGCCAGGCCTGCACCAGGCTGGCCTGGTTGCGCAGCAAGGTGGTGAACGAAAAGGTATTGGCGCCGAGCGACTGCAGTTCGCCGGTTTCGACGCTGAGGGCGTCGATCTGGGCCGGCAGCTCGACCTTGCAGCCGAACACGGCGCAGGCGCCCGTCAGCAGCGCCTTTGCCTGCGGATGACGGGCCGCCAGCACGTTGCGAAACGAGATCACGCCCTGGGCGGCCAGTGCCAGCACCAACAGGGCGCAAGCGGCGCCCAGCACAAGGCGCCGGCGGCCGCCGGTTCGCGCTTTGTGCCGGCTGATCTTGACGAATTCGGGTTCATGTTCGCCCGGCTCGGGTGTCGGCGCGATCGCCGCCACGTGCGCTTCCGCTTTTCTTTTCCTGGCGGCGTCGACCGCTGGCCTTGGCATGGAAAGAGGCGCCGGCGCGGCCGTGGCCGAAGCGCGCATCAGCAGCGGCGGCTGAAAATCGACGAATGCCGCGCGCGTGGGCGATGGCCCAGGCTCCGATGTTGCCGCGGCTTGATCGATGTCGTCGTCCAGCACCGGGAGGGCCAGAATTTCCTGGTCGACTGGTTGCCCCAAAACCGGGTCAGACCCCATTTGCGGGGACTCTGGTTCTGGTGCAGGTGCAGGCAGCGGTTCCGCCGTAGGGTGCAGCGACTTCGGCAGGATGCCGAACGGATCGAAGGTAGTGTCGAAGTCGAGCGTGTGGATCGGCTCTTGCTGCGTGGGCTCATCATGCGTCGGCGCTTGCGGCACCGGCTTTTCGTGCGCTACTGCGCCGCTGTGCCTGGCGTCGATGGCCGCTACTTCGGCATCGAAGGCGGCGCTCGCCGATGGCCCTGGCGCGTTCAGCGCATGCGCATCGTCGCTTGGCGGCGTAGCGGACGGCGCGCTGGCTGGAACGGTTGCGGTTGCGGTTGCGGCAACGGCAGCGGCAGCGGCAAGGTCGAGCAGCGCGGCATTGCCGTCGAAAACTTCATTGCAGGCGCCGCAACGCACTATGCCCCCACGCAGCTTCAACTGGTCCGAAGCGACCCGGAACGTCGTGTTGCAGTGGGGGCAAATAGTGGCGAGCGCCATGCCTTTTACTGCTCGCTTGCCGAGCGTGCCGGTGGAATGCTGTCGCTGCCGGCGACGCCGTGCAGCGCGACCCAGCCGTCCTGCTCAGCCCACACGCCGAGCTTGATGAACGGGGCGTAGGCTGCAGCGACTTCCTCGGCCTGGCGCGCCAGCACGCCCGACAGGATCAAGGCGCCCCCTGGCGCCACGCGGCTCGAGAGCATCGGCGCCATCAGCTTCAAGGGACTCGACAGGATATTGGCGACGACGATGTCGAACTTGCCGCTGGCGTGCTGCGGTTTGGCCGATACGGCGAAGTTGTCCGGCAGGTAGTAGTCGATCTCGCAGTTATTGCGCGCGGCATTGTCGCGCGCCGATTCGATCGCTTGCGGGTCGATGTCGACGCCGGCGACGTCGCCCGCGCCGAGCTTTTTGGCCACCATCGCCAGGATGCCGGAACCGCAGCCGTAGTCGAGCACCGACTTGGCTGGCGCCGGGTGCGCTTCGAGCCATTCCATGCATAGCCGGGTGGTCGGATGGCTGCCGGTGCCGAACGCCAGGCCCGGATCGAGTTCGAGGATCAGCCCGGCAGGATCCGGCGCTTCATGCCAGCTCGGCACGACCCAGATGTTTTTTCCGATATGAATAGGGGCGAACTGCGACTGGGTCAGGCGCACCCAGTCCTCGTCGGCGACAAAGCGGGTAGTGAACGCCGGCGGCGTCAACAGGCCGATGCTGCTGGCCGCTTGCGCCACGATGGCCCCCTGGTCGGCATCGACATCGGTGAGTGCCACCACGCGGCTGTGTTCCCACGCAGCTTGCGCCGGCTCCATGCCAGGCTCGCCAAACAACGGCTTTTCCTGGTCGGTGCCTTCGTCGGCGTCTTCCACCGACACCGACAGCGCGCCCGCTTCCATCAACGCGTCCGACAGGGCTTCGGCGTTGTCGCGGGCAATTTCGATGATAACTTCGGTCCAGCTCATTGTCCGGCCTTTGCTTCCATTTTGGCGCCCAGCGCGCCGCCCTTCGGCAGGTCCGGCTTGGCGGCCAGTTTCTGCTCGAGGTAATGGATGTTGGTGCCGCCTTCGATGAAGCGCGCATCGATCATCAGTTCACGGTGCAGCGGGATATTGGTCAGGATACCCTCAACCACCATTTCCGACAGCGCGATCTGCATGCGGCGAATCGCCTGGTCGCGGGTGGCGCCGTAAGCGATGACCTTGCCGATCATCGAATCGTAATGCGGCGGCACATAATAGCCGGCGTACGCATGCGAATCGACGCGGATGCCGGGGCCGCCCGGCGCGTGCCAGGAGACGATGCGTCCCGGTGACGGGGTGAATTTGAACGGGTCTTCGGCGTTGATGCGGCACTCGACGGCGTGGCCCGACAGCATGATGTCGCGCTGGCGGAAGCGCAGCTTTTCGCCAAAGGCGATGCGGATCTGCTCTTGCACGATGTCGATGCCGGTGATCATTTCAGTGACCGGATGCTCGACCTGGACGCGGGTATTCATCTCGATGAAGTAGAACTCGCCATTTTCGAACAGGAACTCGAAGGTGCCGGCGCCGCGGTAGCCGATCTTGCGGCACGCTTCGGCGCAACGGTCGCCGATTTTTTCGATCAGTTTGCGCGGGATGCCGGGCGCCGGCGCTTCCTCGATCACTTTCTGGTGACGGCGCTGCATCGAGCAGTCGCGCTCACCCAGCCAGACCGCATTCTTGTGCTCGTCGGCGAGGATCTGGATCTCGATGTGGCGCGGATTTTCCAGGTACTTTTCCATGTACACTTCCGGATTGCCGAAGGCGGTGCCGGCTTCCGTCTTGGTCATCGCGACCGCATTGAGCAAGGCCGCTTCCGTGTGCACCACGCGCATGCCGCGCCCGCCGCCGCCGCCGGCCGCCTTGATGATGACGGGATAGCCAACCTTGCGGCCGGTCTGGATGATTTCTTTCGGGTCGTCCGTCAACGCGCCTTCCGAGCCGGGCACGCAGGGCACGCCGGCGCGAATCATCGCTTGCTTGGCCGACACCTTGTCGCCCATCAGCCGGATCGACTCGGAACGCGGGCCGATGAAGACGAAGCCCGATTTTTCCACGCGTTCGGCAAAATCGGCGTTCTCCGACAGAAAGCCGTAACCAGGGTGGATCGCTTCGGCATCCGTCACTTCGGCGGCGCTGATAATGGCCGGCATGTTCAGGTAGCTGAGCGAAGACTGCGCCGGGCCGATGCAGACCGATTCGTCGGCCAGCTTCACGTACTTCGCGTCCTTGTCCGCTTCGGAGTGGACGACAACGGTTTTGATGCCCATTTCGCGGCAAGCGCGTTGAATCCGGAGCGCGATTTCACCACGATTGGCGATGAGAATTTTTTCAAACATGTGGGTTCGGTGTTTCTGTGAGGGCCGGCGCGAGCCGGGAACTACCTATATAGAGTAAGCCGTATGGAACACCGCGGTGGCGCGGCTTCCTGGCGGCGCCACTACGGTTACTTGTTACCTGCTTAACCGATCACGAACAATGGTTGACCGAATTCGACCGGTTGGCCATTCTCGACCAGGATCTTGGTGACGACGCCCGACACCTCCGCGTCGATCTCGTTGAGCAGCTTCATCGCTTCGATGATGCATACGGTTTCGCCTTCGCGGATGGTCGAGCCGACCTCGACGAAAGCGGGTGAACCTGGCGACGACGAACGGTAAAACGTGCCGACCATCGGCGACTTGACGATGTGGCCGGTTGGCTCGGCGACGACCAGCGGTTCCACCACTGCGGCCGGGGCGGCGGCAGGCGCGGCGTACTGCTGGTGCATGCCCTGCGGCTGCATCATCATCATCTGGCCTTGCGGCATGGCCGACGATTTGACGATGCGTACCTTGCTTTCGCCTTCGGTCACTTCAAGTTCAGCGATATCGGATTCGGCGACAAGGTCGATCAGCGTTTTGAGTTTTCGTAAATCCATGTGAAACCCCTTGGAATTATTGTGTATGTAAAGGTAAGCGATGCACCGGGATAAGGGCAGTCGCACAAAATGCATGAAGTTGACGAAGATTAACGCTTTTTGAGCGCGAAGTCGATGGCAAAGCGATAGCCGTCCGTGCCGAGGCCGCAGATCGTCCCGAGGGCGATGGCGGACAGGAAGGAATGGTGGCGAAACGCCTCGCGTTGATGAATATTCGAGATGTGTACCTCGACAAACGGTATCGCCACGCCGGCCAGCGCGTCGCGCAAGGCGACGCTGGTGTGGGTCAAGCCACCTGGATTGATGACGATCGCCTCGACGCCCTCGGTACGGGCGGCGTGGATGCGGTCGATCAGGGCGCCTTCATGGTTGCTCTGAAAGCAGGACAGCGTCGCGCCCGCCGCCACAGCCTGGGCTGTGGCGGCGTATTCGATGTCGGCCAGCGTCTCGGAGCCGTACACCGCAGGCTCCCGGGTCCCCAGCAAATTCAGGTTGGGACCGTTGAGCAGCAGTAGCTTTTTTGCCATGGTTGACGGTATAGGATGACGCGAAAGTCAGGCATTCTGCCGCCAACATCGCTGATTGGCAAGGGAAAAAAGTACGGCGCAACGAAACGAACGGTCGTTCGCATCTTTGTGAAGTCGGCTTGTCGGCCTTATAAAGCTGCCATATCTTTCTTTAACTCGTCGAACTTGAGTTGGCCGAGGTAGGTCTTGCGTACCTTGCCGTCGGCGCCGATCAGCACGGTGTAGGGCAGGCTGCCGCTGGTGTTGCCGAAGCTGCGCGACAATTCGGTGCCGCTCATGCCGGCGACGTACAGCGGGTAGCTCACTTTGACCTTAGTGGCGAACTCGGCGATGTTGGTCGGCGAATCGATGCCAATGCCGATCACGTTAATGTTTTTCGCCGCGCTATCGGTGGCCAGCGCCGCCAGTTCCGGCATTTCCTTGACGCAGGGAGCGCACCACGGCGCCCAGAAATTGACCACCAGCGCCTTGCCTTTCCATTGCGACAAGGCGTGCGGCGTACCGGCTGCATCGTTCATCGATTGGGCGTAGAGATCCGCAACGGGAGAACTGGACGGCACGGCGCCGGAACGTTGCATAGGCAAGTCGGCCAACGCCGGCGCCGGCGGATTTGCAGGCGTACTCTTGTAAGTGCCGACCACTGCGCCAAGTGCGCCAAAGGCCAGCGCCACAGCGCCGATGGTGGCTATTTTCTTTTTATTCATTTAATTCCTGGGTTGTCGTCCGCCGCGCCCAGGAGGGCGCGCACGGCGTTGAGGTCGGCACGCTGGGCCCGGCCATCGGGACGCGGCTTGAGTGCGCCGCGCAAATCGTTCATTTCATACAGTTCGGCATGCACCTGCTGCTTGCGCCAATAAAAGCTGACCGTTTCCACCGAGGCGTGGCGGCCGCCCTTGAAGTGCGCCGTTTCGGAAATCTCGACATTGACGTCGCGGTCGAGAAAAAACATGATCACGTCCTTGGCGCTGTCGGCGAACAACTGCAGGTGGATGTCGTCGTGTTCGCCAGCGGTGCCGTTCAGCACCGCGCCGGTCAGGTAAGGGCGGAACTGTTCGAGCTGCTGCATCGCTTCGGCGGCCAGCAGGCGCAAGGCGTGCAACTTCTGCGGCTGGCTGTCGGCCTGGAACAGCGCCTGGTACCGGCGCACTTCTTCTTCGACTTCGGCGTTGTCGGGCAACAGGTTCGACGCCGGCTGGTGCTGGGCATTGCCCAGCACGAGGCGCAGCGCGCGGCGCTTGGCGCCGGCATAGTCGGCGCCGTCCTCGGCAATCATGCGCGCAGCCTGCGCGGCGATTTGCGCGCGCAACAGGGCCAGATCGTGGTTCGGGGTAGCCATCATGAGATAGATAATACTCTGGAACGGTAAATGCCGGCACGTCAGGTAAAATCGCGTATTCGACTTTTAGAAAGTGCGTCCAAGCATCGCTCGGCGCCGGTTATCCCACCATGCATATTCATATCCTCGGCATCTGCGGCACCTTCATGGGCGGCCTCGCCGTCCTCGCCAAGGAGGCCGGCCACCGCGTGACGGGTTGCGACGCTAACGTCTATCCGCCGATGAGCACCCAGCTGGAAGCCCAGGGCATTGAATTGATCCAGGGTTTCGGGCCCGAGCAGACGGCGCTCAAGCCGGACCTGTACGTGATCGGCAACGTCGTCTCGCGCGGTAATCCGCTGGTCGAGGAAATCCTCAGCCGCAGCCTGCCATACACCTCCGGGCCGCAGTGGATCGGCGAACACATCCTGCGTAATAAATGGGTACTGGCCGTGGCTGGGACCCACGGCAAGACGACGACGTCGGCGATGCTGGCCTGGATACTGGAGGACGCCGGCTACGCGCCGGGCTTCCTGATCGGCGGCGTGCCGATGAACTTCGGCATTTCGGCGCGGCTGTCGGGCGACAGCGCCGGCGCGGGGTCCGACTTCTTTGTCATCGAAGCGGACGAATACGATACCGCCTTCTTCGACAAGCGCAGCAAATTCGTTCACTACCACGCCAAGACGGCGGTGATGAACAACCTCGAATACGACCATGCCGACATTTTTCCCGACATCGGCGCCATCGAAACCCAGTTCCATCACCTGGTGCGCACCGTGCCGGGGATTGGCCGGCTGATCGTCAATGGCGACGAGCAGTCGCTGGCGCGCGTGATGAAACGCGGCTGCTGGAGCGAGCTGGAAAGCTTCGGCGCCGCAATCAACGCAAATGCGCCTGCCAACTGGAGCATGGTCGAGCACCAGGGCGGCGACTTCGACGTCGTTTTTAACCATGCCGTCGTCGGCCGTGTGCAATGGGGCCTGACCGGGCGCCACAACCGCCTCAACGCGCTGGCGGCGATCGCCGCGGCGCGCCACGTCGGCGTGCCGATGGCGCAGGCAGCGGCGTCGCTGGCGCGCTTCGACAGCGTCAAGCGGCGCATGGAAGTGCGCGGCGTGGTGAAAGGCGTCACCGTCTATGACGACTTCGCCCACCACCCGACCGCGATCGCCACCACCGTCGGCGGCCTGCGCCAGAAGATCGGCGCCACCGGGCGCATCCTGGCCGTGCTCGAGCCGCGCTCGAACACGATGAAGCTGGGCGCCATGAAAGACGCATTGCCGGGCAGCCTGAAGGACGCCGACCTGGTGTTCGGCTTCGGCAGCCAGCAGGCGCTCGGCTGGAGCCTGGCCGACGCCCTGCGTCCGCTCGGCGCCATCGCCCACAGCTTCGACCAGCTCGATTTCCTGGTCAATGCCATCGTCCGGGCGGCCCAGCCGGGCGACCATATCCTGGTCATGAGCAATGGCGGCTTCGGCGGCATCCACCAGCAACTGCTCGAGGCGCTGGCAAAATGATCTTGTATCTGCACGGGTTTCGCTCGTCGCCGAATTCGTTCAAGGCGCAGGTAGTGGCGCGCAAGATGGCCGAACTGGGGCGTTTGCACGAACTGGTCTGCCCGCAGTTGCCGGCTTCGCCGCGCGAGGCGATGGCGTTGGCGGTGGCGCTGGTCGGCGACACCGCGCCGGCCGAGTTGGCGATCGTCGGCTCGTCGCTGGGCGGCTATTACGCGACCTGGCTGGCCGAGCGCTTCGGCTGCCGCGCCGTGTTGCTCAATCCGGCGGTCAATCCGTTGGCAGACCTCGAGCGCCACGTCGGCGTCACCACCGCCTGGCATTCGGACCAGCCGTTCGAATTCAAGCACGAGTACATCGACCAATTGCGTGCGCTCAAAGTCGAGCACATCACCCTGCCGGAACGCTATTTTTTGATGGCCGCCAGCGGCGACGAAGTGCTCGACTACCGCGATATGGTGGCCCACTACGCCGGTGCGCGCCAGCTGGTGATCGACGGCAGCGACCATGCGCTCGCCGAATTTGCCGACCATGTCGACGACGTGCTGGCCTTCTGTCTGGCAGAAGCGGCGCCGCGGTGAGGGTGGCGTCGCTACGCCAGGCACTCTGGCACCGCCACGTCAATGCGCTGGCCGCGCCCGCCGCTTTCCTGCCCTGGCTGGGCGCCGGCGGTTCACTGACGGCGCGCCTGATCGCCCATAGCAGCGCTTTCCGGGTGCAGCGGCTGCACCAGCGCACCGCGCTGTGCCTGGCCGACGAGGCGCACGCGATTGGCATGGTGCGAGTGGGCCGCGTATGGGCGCGCGAAGTACTGCTGCGCTGCGATGGGCGGCCGGTGGTGTTTGCCCACACCGTGGTGCCGATGGCAGCCAACGCCACCGACTGGCCGATGTTTAACGCGCTGGGCGAACGCTCGCTGGGCAGCACGCTGTTCGGCGACCCGCAGGTAAGCCGCGGCGAACTCGAATTTGCCCGCCTGCGCCCTGGCCACCCGCTGGCGCGGCGGGCCCGCGCCGCACTGGGCGACACCAGCTTACACACTATTTATTATGCGCGCCGCTGCCTCTACCGGCGCCATCAAGGCACGCTGCTGGTCACCGAGGTATTCTTGCCTGCGGTAATGGACTTGATAGCAGCGTCATCAACAATAAACACAACGAACCTGAACTGACCAATGAATTTATTTTTTGAAGAATCCGGCGATTTCAAGGTCGGCGCGGTGCTGTCGCAGGCCGGCGAGGCCTACCACGTGGACACCCCGAGCGGCAAACGCACCAAGGTCAAGGTCAAGGACGTGCTGCTGCAGTACGAAAAGCCGGCCCCGGCCGAATTGCTCGAACTTGCCAAGGCGATCGCCGTCGACATCGATTTCGAATTTTTATGGGAAGTCGCCGGCGAGGAAGAGTTCGGTTTCGCCGAACTCGGCGCCGAGTATTTCGGCCATCCGCCGCTGCCCTTCGAGGCGGCCGGGCTGGTGCTGGCGCTGCACGGCGCGCCGATCTATTTTTACAAGAAGGGCCGCGGACGCTACAAGGCGGCGCCGGAGCAATCGCTGCGTGCCGCCCAGGCCGGCATCGAAAAGAAAAAGCAGCAGGCCGTCATCCAGGCCGGCTACGTCGACGAAATGAAGGCCGGCCGCCTGCCGCCAGCGTTGCAGCCGCTGGTGCAGCAACTGCTGTTCAAGCCGGACAAGAATTCGATCGAATACAAGGCGCTGGACGCGGCCTGCATTGAACTGCACAGCACGCCGCAGCGGCTGATGCTGGCCACCGGCGGCGTAAGTTCGCCAAAAGCGCTGCACATGGCGCGCTTCCTGTTCGAAAACTTCCCGCGCGGCGCCGGCTTTCCAGCCGTGCCGGTGCCGGCTACCCCGCGCGGCTTGCCGCTGGCCGACGTCGCCGCGTTCTCGATCGACGACGTCACCACCACCGAAATCGACGATGCCTTCTCAGTGACGGTGCAGGCCGACGGCATGGTCAGAATCGGCATCCACATCGCCGCGCCAGGCCTGGGCATTCGTCCGGACGACGCCGTCGACAAGATGGCGCGCGCGCGCATGTCGACCGTCTACATGCCGGGTGACAAAATCACCATGCTGCCGGATGACGTCGTCGCCGCGTTTACGCTGGCCGAAGGCAAAACCTGCCCGGCGGTGTCGCTCTACGCCACCTTGAATCCAGCCGACTGGACTTTGCTGTCGACCGTCACGCGCGCCGAGATGGTGCCGATCAAGAGCAACCTGCGCCACAACGACCTCGACGCGCTGGTCAACGAAGAAACCCTGGCCAGCGCAGAAGGCGAGTATCCGCACAAGGCCGAGATGCTGCAGCTGTGGCAATGGGCGCTGCGGCTGGAAGCGGGGCGCATGAAAAAGCGCGAAGAGTTCGGCCTCAAGCCCGAGCAGAACAACCGGATGGATTTTAATTTTTACGTCGACGACGACGTCGTCTCGGTGGTGCGCCGCAAACGCGGAGCGCCGCTCGACAAGATCGTCGCCGAGCTGATGATTTTTGCTAACAGCACCTGGGGCAAGCTGCTGCACGACAGCGGCGTGCCCGGCATCTACCGCTCGCAAGGGGCCGGCAGCGGCGCCGGCTGGGCCGCCAAGATGCAGGTGCGGATGGTGACGCACGCCGCACCCCACCAGGGACTCGGCGTCGATCAATACGCCTGGAGTACGTCGCCGCTGCGGCGCTACACCGACCTGGTCAACCAGTGGCAGATCCTCGCCTGCGCCGAGCACGGCGTGACGGCGCCGCTGGTAGCGCCCTTCAAGCCGCGCGACGCCAGCCTGTTCGCCATCGTGTCGGCGTTCGACGCCGCCTACGCCGCCTACAACGAGCACCAGCAGAACATGGAGCGCTACTGGTGCCTGCGCTGGCTGGGCCAGGAAAATACGCGGCACGTCGAGGCGGTGGTGCTCAAGGACGACGTGCTGCGGCTGGTCGATATCCCGCTCGTCATCAAGCTGCCGGGCATGCCGCCGGTGGCGCGCGGCGCCCTTGTCAAGCTCGACATTTTGCGCTGGGACGAAGTCGACTTGTCGATCGAAGCGCGGCTGCTGGAAGTGCCGGCGGCTGCCGGCATCCCGGCTGACGCCCGGACCGACTACGGCGACGAAGGAGAAGAAAGGGAAGAAGCAGATAGCGTCGACAGCGGCGAGGCCGCCGCCAGAGAAGCGGTCGAAGCCGAAGCGGCCGTGACGGTCGTCACCGCCGAGCCGGCAGCCGGATAAAGTGGGGTGAACACCAGGCTTTCGTCGGTCTGGCGAGACAAAATATCCGATTGTCGGCACTGAGCTCAAGGGGCGGGGTAGAATTCAGCATTCTGCAATTCAATAGTTTCGAAGCCGGCCCCGCGTGAAGTCCTTATTAGATAACCGTTCCATGATGGTCGCCGTCGCCTTTTCGGTGGCGGCGCATGCAGCCCTGCTGGCGGTACGGTTCGTCGCGCCCGATGCGTTCAAGATCGAGCCTGCCGATCCCGGTCTCGAGGTGATCCTGGTAAACGCCAAGCACGCCAAGCGCCCGCTTAAGGCCGATGCGCTGGCCCAGGCCAACCTCGACGGCGGCGGCCAGGCCGATGCGGGCCGCTCGAAGTCGCCCCTGCCGGACATGCGCAAGACGGAAAACGGCGACAGCCTGAAAGCGATGCAGCGCAAGATCGCGCAATACGAGGAAGTGCAGAAAAACCTGCTCACGCAAGCGCGCAAGTCGAACTACAAGGCGCCGCCGGTTACCGAAAAAGACAAGCCGGACCCGACCCGCACCGGCGCCGATCTGCTCGAGTCGAGCAAGGCGATCGCCCGCGCCACCGCCGAAATCAGCACGCTGATCGAGGACCAGAACAAGCGCCCGAAGAAAACCTACATCTCGCCGAGCACCCAGGAAGTTGGCTACGCCATGTATTACAAGGCAATGCAAAAGCGCGTCGAGGAAATCGGCACCCTTAATTTTCCGCAGGTGGAGGGGCGCAAAATGTACGGCGAACTGGTGGTGTATATCCCGATTTTCCAGGATGGCAGCATTTATGTGAAGGACGGCGGCGTGCGGATCGAAAAAACCTCGGGCAATCCGGCGCTCGACAACGCGGCCCTGGCGATCGTGCGCCGCGCTGCGCCGTTCGGCCGCTTCCCGCCCAACATGCTGTCGGCGGACAAGGATGATTTATGGGTGATCATCACCCGCTTCAAGTTCACCCGCGACGAAAAGTTAGAGACGAACCTGAGGGGGGGCGCCCAATGACGGTGACAGTGGGAGTGAACGCGCGCTATTGCGTGATCGGCAATCCTGTCGCGCACAGCAAGTCGCCGACGATCCACGCCGCCTTTGCGCTGCAGACCGGCCAGGGCATCGTCTATGAGCGCTGCCTGGCGCCGGTCGACGGTTTCGCCGCCATCGTGCGGCAGCTGGTGGCGTCCGGCTACAGCGGCGCCAACGTGACGGTGCCGTTCAAGCTGGAGGCGGCGGCGCTGGCCACAACGTTAAGCGAGCGCGCCCGCGCCGCCGGGGCGGTGAACACTCTCAGCTTCACGCCTTCCGGCATCGCCGGCGACAACACCGACGGCGCCGGTCTGGTGGGCGACATCTTGCACAACGCCGGCGTCGCCATCGCCGGCCGGCGCGTGCTGCTGGTGGGCGCCGGCGGCGCCGCGCGCGGGGCGATTCTGCCGTTGCTGCAGCAAGGCCCGCGCCAGCTGGTCATCGCCAACCGCACCGCCGCCACCGCAGAGAACCTGGCGGCCAGCTTCAATAGCCACGGCGTGCCGGTCGAGGCTTGCACCTTCGCTGACCTCGATGGCCGTTTCGACATTGTCGTCAACGCCACTTCGGCCAGCCTGGCGGGAGATTTGCCGCCGCTGCCGCCGGCCGTCTTCGGCGCCGGCACCTTGGCGCTCGACATGATGTACGCCGCCGATCCAACCCCGTTCATGCGCTTCGCCGCGGCGCACGGCGCGAGCATGCGCGACGGCCTCGGCATGCTCGTCGAGCAGGCCGCCGAAGCGTTCTTCGTGTGGCGCGGCGTGCGCCCGCAGACCTGCGCGCTGCTGGCGGCGATGCGCCCACCCGCATGAAGGGCGCGGGCACAGCCGGCCGTGGCACTTCCAGGTCGGCCAAGTCGACCAAAAAAATCAAGTGGGTCAGGTGGATCTTGCTCGGTCCGATTTTGCTGGTGCTGCTGGTGCAGTTGTATTTTTTCCTGCAGATCTGCTGGTGGGTGCGCTTCAACCCGTCGATGACCAGTTTCATGAGCGCGCAGTTGAGCGCGATGCGCGAGTCCAATCCAAAGGCGGCACTGGCGCATAAATGGGTGCCGTACGCCGCCATCTCGGCCAAGCTGAAGCGGGCGGTGATCGCCTCGGAAGACGCCAACTTCGCCGAACACGACGGCGTCGACTGGGTCGCCCTCGAAAAGGCCTTTGCTCGCAACAACACGCGCCACCGGGTGGTCGGCGGCGGTTCCACCATCACCCAGCAACTGGCCAAGAACCTGTTTTTGACCGGCTCGCGCAGCTACCTGCGCAAGGGCCAGGAAATGATCATCGCCTTCATGTTGGAGACGGTGATGAGCAAGGAGCGGATTCTCGAAATCTACCTGAACGTGGTTGAATTCGGCCGCGGCGTGTTTGGCGCGGAAGCGGCGGCGCGCCATTATTTTCGCGTGCCAGCGGCCAGCCTGAACGCGGCGCAGGCAGCCAGGCTGGCGGTGATGCTGCCCAATCCGCGGTTTTACGACCGCCATCGCGACTCGAACTACCTGGCGCGCCGCACCGGCCTGATCATGAATCGCATGAATTCGGCGGAGCTGCCTTAGGCTGGCTGCACCTGCCTGGCGATTTGCGCCGCTTCGGCAGCTTAAAAATGGCCGGCGGCGCCGGCGCCGCAGCGGTTGACCGATAAAATCACCGAAAAACAGCTGCGCCGAAGCGAAATTGTCGTATCAAGGTGACTTTCGCGCCTCCTTGCAGGTACACTTGCGCTGTTTTGAATCCGGCCGAGAAACAAGCATGATCAACGTATTTGTCCTACAAAATGGCCGGCTCAATCAGGTTCCGATCGAGTCCCGGGAGGATCTCGAAAACGTCGAGCCGGTCTGGGTCGACCTGACCGACCCCAACGACGACGAGCGCTCGTGGGTCAAGGCGATCTATGGCGTGATCCTGCCAGGCGAGGACGAAGTCAAGGACATCGAGGCGTCGGCGCGCTACTACGAAGCCGAAAACGGCGATCTGCACCTGCGCACCGATTTTTTGCTCGAAGAGGACGAAGGCCCGTCGCGCGTCGTCACCGTCGCCTTCATCCTGGCGCGCAAGATGCTGTTCTCGGTGCATACCGACGACCTGCCGGTGTTCCGCCTGGTGCGCATGCGCGCGCGCTCGCGCCCCGGCTCGATTGCCGACTACATGGACGTGCTGCTCGACCTGTACGCCACCGACGCCGAATATTCGGCCGATGCCTTGGAGGGCGTCTACCAGAACCTCGAAGAAGTGTCGGGCCGCGTGCTGCAGAAAGAATTCACCGACCAGGACGCGGCCGCGGCGCTGAACTCGATCGCCCATGAAGAGGACTTGAACAGCCGGATCCGCCGCAACATGATGGACACGCGGCGCGCGGTCAGCTTCCTGATGCGCGGACGCCTGCTCAACACCGAGCAGTTCGAAGAAGCGCGCCAGATTTTGCGCGACATCGAGTCGCTCGACGGCCACACTTCTTTCCTGTTCGACAAGATCAACTTCCTGATGGACGCCACCGTCGGCTTCATCAACATCAACCAGAACAAGATCATCAAGATATTTTCGGTGGCCTCGGTCGCGTTCCTGCCGCCGACCCTGATCGCCAGCATCTACGGCATGAACTTCAAGCGCTGGTTCCCCGAACTCGAGTGGACGCTCGGCTACCCGTTCGCGCTGGCGCTGATGCTCACCAGCGCGATCGCGCCGTTCTGGTACTTCCGCCGGCGCGGCTGGCTGAGGTAGCAACCACGGCCAACCGATCGCCGGTCGCGGAACGGGACCTGCGTTTCGCTTCAGGCCAGGTTTGCAAATACCCGCCGCGCCGCCGCCAAGGTCTCTTCGATCACGGCGTCGTCGTGCATCGCCGAGACGAAGCCGGCTTCGAAGGCGGCCGGGGCGAAGTACACGCCCTCGTCGAGCATGGCGTGGAAGAAGGCGTTGAAGCGCGATTTGTCGCCTGCCATCATCTGGCCGTAGCTGGCCGGGACGTGGGCGCTGAAGTATATGCCGAACATGCCGCCGACCGAATCGGCGCAGAAGGTGATGCCGGCGTCCTTGGCGGCGGCGCACAATCCCGTCACCAGCTTGGCCGTCTGGCTTGACAATTTCTCGTAAAACCCCGGCTGCTGCACCAGCGCCAGGGTGGCCATACCGGCGGCCACCGCCACCGGATTGCCCGACAAGGTGCCGGCCTGGTAGACCGCGCCGATCGGCGCCATGTTTTGCATCAGCTCCGCGCTGCCGCCAAAGGCCGCCACCGGCATGCCGCCGCCAATCACCTTGCCCAGCGCCGTCAGGTCCGGCTGAATGCCGTACAGTTCCTGGGCGCCGCCCAGGCCGACGCGAAAGCCGGACATCACTTCGTCGAAAATCAGGACGGCGCCATGTTGCGTGCACAGCGCGCGCATGGCGCCGAGGAATTCCGGCGTGGCGCGGATCAGGTTCATGTTGCCGGCCACCGGCTCGACGATCACGCAGGCGATGGTGTCGCCCATCGATTCGAACGCGTCTTCGAGTTGGGCGACGTTGTTATAGTCCAGCACCAGGGTGTGCTTGATGAAGTCTTCCGGCACGCCGGCCGAGGTCGGATTGCCAAAGGTGAGCAGGCCGCTGCCGGCTTTTACCAGCAGCGAGTCGGCGTGACCGTGGTAGCAGCCCTCGAACTTGACGATCTTGTCGCGCCCGGTGGCGCCGCGCGCCAGGCGTAGCGCGCTCATGGTCGCCTCGGTGCCGGACGACACCAGCCGCACCTGCTCGATCGACGGCATCAGCTTGCAGATTTCCTCCGCCATTTCGATCTCGCCCAAGGTCGGCGCGCCGAACGACAGGCCGCGCGCGGCCGCATCCTGTACCGCCTTGACTACTTGCGGATGGGCGTGGCCGACGATCGCCGGGCCCCATGAGTTGATGTAGTCGATGTAGCGTTTGCCGTCGGCGTCCCAGAAGTAGGGGCCCTCGGCGCGCGTGATGAAGCGCGGCGTGCCGCCGACCGATTTAAACGCCCTGACCGGCGAGTTGACGCCGCCGGGAGTGGTCAGCTGGGCGCGGGCGAACAAGGTGTCGTTGTGGGAGGTGGGTGCAGTTGTCATGGTGGCGATCGATGCGTGTTGAAATGAGTGAGCTCAGGCGGCGCCAAATCGGGCGGCTTGGAAAAATTTGTTCGGTACCAGCTTGCCCATGCCGAAGCGCTGCGCATTGGCCAGCGCGCCGTGGGTGTACTGCTGGGCCGCGCGCACTGCCGCAGCCGGCGCCAATCCCTGCGCCAGCATTGCCGCCAGCGCCGCCGACATGGTGCTGCCGGCGCCGACGAAGCGGCCAGGCAGATGCGGCCAGCTGAATGTCTCAAGCACGCCAGATTCGTCGTACAGCGTGTTCGACATGGTAGCGCTGTCGCCCTTGCCCTTGGTGCCGGTGCCGGTCACCAGCACCATTGCGCAGCCCATGCCGGTCAGTTCGGCAACGTCTTGCGCCAGCATGTCGGCGCCGCCTTCGCGCCACGTCTCGGCCATGCGCGCCAACTCGACCTGCGACAGCAGCAGCACTGTCGTTTGCGGCACCAGGATCTGGCGGATCGCCATCAGCATGTCGTCGTCGGCCAGGCCGGAATCCGGAAGGCTCGACAAAAATGGGTCGAAGATCAGCGGCACGTCCGGATAGTCGGAAATGATTTCGGCGATCGCCGACGCTTGTTCGATGTTGGTCAGCACGCCGACCTTGAAGGCGGCCACCTGCATGTCTTCGAGCAGCCCCCTGGCCTGGTCGACGACCCAGTCGGCGTCGACTTCGTCGATGTCCTCGACGCGGGCGGTATCGGCGATGAGCAGGCCCGTGAGCACCGACAGGCCATGGCAGCGCAGCGCGGAAAACGCCGCCAGGTCGGCCTGGATGCCGGTAGCGCCAACCGGATCGGAAACGCCGAACGTTAATATGAGGGGAGTTGTTTGGTTTTGCACGGCGGTTGGATTAATATACCTGATTCAGCATTTTACTAGATAGAAGGATCCATAACGTGAGTAGCAATGAAACAACCATCCCGTTCCAGACCTGGATGTGCCTGATCTGCGGATGGGTGTACGACGAGGCGGCCGGCCTGCCCGAAGAAGGCATCGCGCCCGGCACCCGCTGGGCCGACGTGCCGATGAACTGGACCTGCCCAGAGTGCGGCGCCCGCAAGGACGACTTCGAAATGACCGCGATCTGATGGCTCCGAAATAAGAGTTGACGTCGTAGTTGATTTATTGCAACATTTAGCGCACAGATGTCTTGCTCTATGGTATCGTGATGATTCATGTTGAAGTGAACTGACTATGACGAACTTGCAGCACCCCCCCGGTTTGAAGATCATGGTGATCGACGATAGCAGCACGATTCGTCGCTCCGCCGAGATATTCCTGACCCAGGCCGGCTACCAGGTTGTGCTGGCCGACGACGGCTTCGATGCGCTGGCAAAGATCAACGACCACCACCCGGCGTTGGTTTTTTGCGACATCCTGATGCCGCGCCTCGACGGTTATCAAACCTGCGCGCTGATCAAAAAAAGCGCCCGTTTCCATACCACCCCCGTGTTGATGCTGTCGTCCAAGGACGGCCTGTTCGACCGTGCGCGCGGCGCCATGGTCGGATCGTCAGCCTACCTCACCAAACCGTTCAGCAAAGACAGCTTGCTGGCGGCAGTGCGCGAACACACGGCCAGCCTGGCCTGATTCAAACAACAACCCGGAGCGCCACGTGGCCATTCATAACATACTCATCGTCGACGACTCCCCCACCGAGCGCTACTACCTGACCGATATCCTGGTCAAGAACGGCTTTAACGTTACCACTGCCGAAAACGGCGAGCAAGCGCTGGCCAAGATCAAGGCCCAGAAACCCGAACTGATCCTGATGGATGTGGTAATGCCGGGCGCGAACGGCTTCCAGGTGACGCGCTCGATCGCGCGCGACCCGGAGCTGGCTAACGTGCCGATCATTATCTGCAGCAGCAAGAACCAGGAGACCGACCGCATCTGGGGCCTGCGCCAGGGCGCCCGCGGCTACCTGGTCAAGCCGGTCGACCCGCAGGCCCTGCTGGAAAAAATCGCTACCCTCGGCGCGGCCTGATATGCCGCTCATCGAGCCTGCCGCTCCCGGGTTGGCGCCAACCCGGGGCGACGCGGCCGGCCGCCGCACCCGGCTGCGCCAGTACCAGGTCCAGCTGCTCGAGCGGATGCAGGCGGCGCGCGCCAACACCGGCGCCAGCGTCAACCAGCTTGGCGTGCAGATCGGCGCCGGGCGCTACCTGCTGGACCTGACCCAGGCCGGTGAAATCGTGGCGCTGACGGCGCTCACCGCAGTGCCGCTGACCGCGCCCTGGTACCTTGGACTGGTCAACGTCCGCGGCAACCTGGTCGGCATCGTCGACCTGGCGCGTTACCTCGGGTTGGGCGACACGCCGCCTGGACCCGACAGCCGTATCGTCACCTTTGCCGGCGCGCTCGGCTTCAACTGCGCGCTGCTGGTGGCGCGCGTGTACGGCTTGCGCGACGGCGCCGGCATGGAAGTGTCTGGTGCGCAGCTGCGCGACACCGACGGCAATCAATGGACACCGCTCGACCTGGCGGCGCTGGTCGCCGACGAGCGCTTCCTGCACGTCGGCCTTATGCACGCCGGCGGGTAATCCAATTAACGCATCAATGGCCATATCAATGGTCTTACATCAGGACTGGGAGCTGGAATGGGAATCGCGTCGAAGATGTCTTTGGGGTTTGCGTTAAAAGCCAAGCCGGAGCATGAGGTTGCACTGGCTTCGCCGGACACCGAATTCGGCCCGACCGCCAGTGCAACGACCGCCCGGCTGCGGCTGGAGCCGGTGACGCTGGGCGCCGCTGCGGCGCCCAGCGCTTCGTTGGCCTCCCTTGCAGCCGACGACGACGATGCCGCCAGTCCGCTCAGCCTGGGCGGCATCATGCGCGGCAAGCGCGCCGACAGCGCCCAGGCTGAAACCAGCGAGGACTTGCAGCTGCCGCTGATCGGTCACCTGTCGCTGGCGCGCCAACTGCGCATCCTCCTGGTGACGTTTGCCGTCGGCATCCTCCTGACCATCGTGGCGTTGTGGCAGAACTCGGCCGCCAACGTGATCGCCTCGGCCCAGACCCAGATCGCCAGTGACGCCCTGATGCACTCACAGCGGGTCGGCAAGGCGGCGCCAAACGCGATCCAGGGCAGCCTTGACGCCTTTATCCAGCTCGACGAAAGCCGCATTGCCCTCACCGGGGACCTCAATTTGCTGTCGCGTGGCGGCGTTTTCGCCGGCCACCGCATCCCGACGCCGTCGGCCGGCATGGCCAAAGCGCTGGCCGAAGCGCGCGCCAAGTGGGTCAGCTCCGACAACGCCGCCGGCACCATCCTGAAGATGAAAACCGAACTGGCCGGTTTCAAAAACACCCTCAGGCAGCTCGATACGCTGTCGCCGGAACTGCTGTCGATGACCGACGAGCTGCTGACCCAGAAAGTGGCGCGCGGCGGCAGCGCGCGCGAACTGGCGGCGATTGGCCGCATGATGATGCTGACCCAGCGCCTGTCGCGCAGTGCCAGCGAATTTTTTACCTCCGGCGGTATCCGCGCCGACACCGCGTTCCAGCTCGGCCGCGACACCGGCTCCGTGCGCGCCACCATCGACGGCTTTTTGAACGGCAGCGCCAGCCTTGGCCTGGCCGCGGTGAGTGACCCTGGCATGCGCGAAAAGCTCGTCGCCATCAAGGCCCGCTTCGACGTCTATCAAAAGCTGGTTGCTTCGATCCTGGACAACCTGCCGCGATTCACCGCGGCGAAAGGTGCCGAGCAATCGATTTTCTTCGAAAACGAGGAGATCAAAAAGCTGCTCTCGAACGTGCAGGCGACCTACCGCAGCAATCAGGATTCGACCGATTCGTGGTTCTGGCTGATGGTGGTGTCGTCGGTTTTCACCCTCGCCGTGGCCGGCAGCATCAGCCGCGTGATGCTGCAGGATTCGCGCAACCGCACCCGCGGCGCCGACAGCCGGCGCCAAGAGGCGGAGGCGCTGCGCCTGCTGTCGCAAACGAAGGAAGAAGAAGCCAAGGCGACCAACGACCAGAACCAGGCGGCGATTCTGCGCCTGATGAACGAATTGCAGGAAGTGGCGGACGGCGACCTGACGGTGCATGCCACCGTGTCGGAAGACATCACCGGCGCCATCGCCGACTCGGTCAATTACACGGTCGAGGAATTGCGCGGGCTGGTCGAACGGGTAACCACTACCGCCGAGCAGGTGACGGCGGCGTCGACCCACGCGCAGAACATCTCGAGCAACCTGCTGACGGCGACGCAGCAGCAGTCGCGCGAGATCGAAGACGCCTCCGCTACGGTGCTGAAAATGGCCAGCGAAATCAACGACGTATCGAAATCGGCCAACGAGTCGGCCGAGGTGGCGCGGCAGTCGGTAGCGGCGGCCCATCAGGGTTCGACCGCGGTGGAGAACGCCATCAAGGGCATGCACGAAATCCGCGAGCAGATCCAGGAAACTTCCAAGCGCATCAAGCGCCTGGGCGAATCGTCGCAGGAGATTGGTGAAATCACCGAGCTCATTTCAGACATTACCGAACAGACCAACGTGCTGGCGCTGAACGCGGCGATCCAGGCCGCGTCTGCTGGCGAAGCCGGGCGCGGCTTCTCGGTGGTGGCGGAAGAGGTGCAGCGCCTGGCCGAACGCTCGGCCCAAGCGGCCAAACAGATCGGCGCGCTGGTGCGCACCATCCAGACCGACACCCACGACGCCGTCGCGGCGATGGAAAAATCGACCCAGGGCGTGGTTGAAGGGGCCCGCCTGTCGGACGCCGCGGGAGCTGCGCTGTCGGACATTTCGGGTGTGTCGAACCGGCTCGCGGAGCTGATCCAGGGGATCTCGTTCGCCACCGAACTGCAGGCGACGTCGGCCAATGGGGTGGCGCAAAATATCCAGCACATCCTGTCGGTAACCGAGCATACCCAGGACGGCACCATGCAAACCGCCGAATCGATTCGCCAACTGTCGAAGCTGGCGCAGGAACTGAAAAACTCGGTATCGCGCTTTCGCGTTGGCGCCTGAAGGACGGCCTGAACATGACTGAATTTTCGCCTGAAGTTTCGCGCCGGCCGCAATTCGCCCAATTCGACACCGGGCCGCTGTCCTGGGTGATCGGTGAAATCCGCGAGGCGCTTGGGCGTTCGCGGGCCGCGCTCGACGAAGCGGCAGTGCGGGGCGCGGACGCCCGTGCAACCTGCCTGCAGCATGCGAAAACCCATCTGCACCAGGCGCACGGCGCTCTCCAGATGGTAGACGTCGAAGGCGTCGGCCTGATGACCGAGGCGGCCGAGCAGGCGCTCGAACGGATGCGCGACGGCAGTCTCGAGTGCAGCCCGGCGCTTTGCGCGGCGGTGGCCGATGCCTACCAGGCCGTCATCGAATACCTCGACGAGCTGGTCGCTGGCGCGGCGCCGCAGCCGGTCCGCCTGTTCCCGTATTACCGCACGCTGCAGGAGTCGCTGGGCGCCGCCCGCATCCATCCGTCCGACCTGCTGTTCGTCGACCTGTCGGTCACGGTCGACCTGCCGCCCGCTGCCATGTCGGCTACACCGGTCACCACGGCCACGCCCGATTACGCAGCCTGCCGCGCCCGTTTCGAAAAATCCTTGCTGCCGTTCCTGAAAAGCGCCGAGCCGGAGGCGCAGCGCACCCACGCGCTCTCGCTGGCAGAGGCGATCGCGCTGGTCGAACGGGCGCAGAACGAGCCGCCCGCCCGCACCTTCTGGCTGGCGATGCGCTGTTTCGCCGAGCTGGTGGCAAGCGGCCAATTGGCCAGCGACCTGTACGCGAAACAGTTGTTCGGCCTGATCAACCTGCAGATCCGCCGCCTGTCGCAAGGCCAGGGCGGGTTGCCCGAGGCGATGCTGCGCGACGCGCTGTTTTTCATCGCCGCGGCAAGCGCGCCGAACGCCGGCGCGCAACTGCTGCGCCGCGCGTATGGACTGGCTGGCATGGTGCCGGCCGATTACGACAGCCGCCGCTACGGCCGCATCGACGCCGCGGCGTTGAGAACGGCCAAGGACGCGCTGGCCCAGACCAAGACGGGCTGGGACCACATTGCATCGAGCGGCGGCGTCGACCTCGAAGCAGGCTTTAATCAGGCGCTGGCCACCTTGGCCGGCGCCAGCGATGAATTGGGCGCGCCGGCCCTGGCGCAGTTGTTGCGCGAACTTGGCCGCGCCGCCAGCGATTCGATCGCGTCCGGTCGCAGCGACCAGTTCAGCATGGAGATGGCCACCGCGATGCTGTTCGTCGAGCACGGCCTTGACCAGGTGCGCCAGCTGCCGGCCGATTTTGAAGAACACGCCGAAGTCGTCGGTGCGCGCCTGCTGGCGCTTGCCGCCGGCGAAACGCCTGCCGACGCGCCGCAATGGCAGGGCGAGCTGTCGCGCCAGATCCAGCAGGGCCAGACCGTGGCAGTGCTGGCCGGAGAAATGAAAGCGGGTCTGCGCCAGGTCGAAAAAGTGCTCGACGACTACTATGCGGACCCGGCACGCCGTCCCGCGCTGGCCCAGATCGACCCGCTGCTGCACCAGTTGCAAGGCGCGCTGGCAATCCTCGACCAGGACCAGGCGATGCGCGCCACGCTGCATGTGAAAGACGCGGTGCGCGCGCTGGCCTCAGGTGACGGCGCTGCAAGCGCCCAGGCGGCGTCGCTGCGCAACATCGCGCAAAACGTTGGCGCGCTCGGCTTTTTCATCGACATGTTGGCGCATAATTTCGACGCCGCCAAGAACCGCTTCAGGTTCAACCAGGCCGATAGCATGTTCCGCGAAGTGCCGTTCGAGAAGACGGTTGCCGGCGATACGCCGTTTGACGTCGAGCCGGTCGAACCTGCCGACACCGAGCGTGGGGCGCCGGCTGCCGCACAGCCCGAACAGCCCGCACAGCCCGCACAGCCCGCACAGCCGCCCGCGCCGATGGCCGGCGGCGCAGATGAAGTCGAAGCCGAACTGCTCGAGATCTTCATTTCGGAAGCGCAGGAAGTGCTCGCCTTTGTCGCCGCGACCTTGCCGGCCGCGCATGCCGAGCCGTCCAACCAGGAAACGTTGACGATGCTGCGGCGCTCCTTCCACACGCTCAAGGGCAGCGGCCGGATGGTCGGCCTGATGCAGTTTGCCGATGGCGGCGCGGCCCTCGAACGCGTGATGAACGCCTGGCTGGCAGAAAGCCGCAGCGCTACCCCCGCCTTGCTGGCGCTGCTCGATTTTGCCGCTGCCGAGATGGCGGCCTGGGTCGACGAACTGGCGGCGCACGGCGCCTCAAGGCGCAGCAGCGCGGCGATCATGACGGCGGCAGACGCGGTGCAGGACGGCGGCGTGTTCACGCTGCCGGCCGACGCTGAAACGATACAGGCGCTGGAGCAGCAACCGGGAGAGGCCCGCCCGGCCGGCCCCGCCATCGTCGACGAAGATGCGCCGCAAGAGCCGCATGGCATCGTCGGGCCGGAGCCAACCGCCGCGCCGGCTGACGACAACATGCGGCGCTTCGGCGACCTTGAAATTGCGCTGCCGCTATATAACATTTACCTTGCCGAAACCGATGAGCTGATGCGCGTGCTGACGCAGGACTTCGGCGAATGGCGCCACGAGCCGTTGCGCGCCGTGACGCCGGCCGCGCTGAAGGCGGCGCACACGCTGGCCGGCACCTCGGCCACGGTCGGTTTCAAGGCGCTGCGCGAAGTCGCGCATGCGCTCGAGATGGCGCTCGAAACGCTGGCCGAACCGGCGCCGCTGCTGCTTGACTCCCAGCGCGACCTGCTTGATGCCGCGCTCGTGTGCGCGCGCACGATGCTGCAGCGCTTTGCGCTGGGCGAACTGGCGCCAGCGCAGCCGGCGCTGGTCGCACAGCTGACCGAGTTGCGCGAGCAGCTCGGCAGCGGCGAAGAAGGCGCGCACCGGGAGCTGGCGAACGGCAGTCTGGACGCTGCCGATGCGGATCAACCAGTGCACGAACCAGCGCACGAGCACCAGTTCGACGCCGGCTTCGGCGATGGATTCGACGAGCCGACGCTGTTGCAGGCGGCGCCCGCGCCCGACCCGGTCGCGCCGGCGCTGATGCCGCAACACGCGCCGCAACGGCAAGCCGAGGCCGTGCCTGAGCCTGGGTCCGCGCCCGAGCTTCAGCCGGAACCTGCGCTCGACGCCATCTCCGCGCCGGTCGGCACCCATTACCGCGACGACCTCGATGCCGACCTGTTGCCGGTGTTTTTGGAAGAGGCGGCAGACCTGTTGCCGGCAATCGGCAAGCTCTTGCGCCAGTGGCAGCAGAACCCGGCCGACACCGGCCCGGCCCAGAACCTGTTGCGCATCCTGCACACCGTCAAGGGCAGCGCGCGGATGGCCGGCGCGATGCGCCTCGGCCAGCACACCCACGGCATCGAGACCCAGATCGAGAACATGGTGCATGCGGGGACCTCGACCCCGGCCGCGTTCGACGAGCTGCTGGCCAACTACGATCACGCCTTGCTGCTGCTGGAGCAGCTGCAGCAGCCGGCGCCGATCGACGGTGCCGGTTTGGCTGGCTTAGCTGTGCAGGCCGAGCTCGCTGCCGCCGGAGCTGTGGTACCAGTGCGGGCCGCGGCTCCCGCCCCGGCCCGCACTGCGCTGGTGCGGGTGCGCGCCGACATCCTTGACCGACTGGTCAACCAGGCCGGCGAAGTGTCGATCACCCGTTCGAAGCTGGAAAACCAGGTTGGCACGCTGAAGTCGTCGCTGTTCGATTTCTCGGACAACCTGGCGCGCCTGTCTCGCCAATTGCGCGAAGTCGAGATGCAGGCCGAATCGCAGATTGCCTCGCGCATGTCGATTTCAAGCGAGCGCGAATTCGACCCGCTTGAATTCGACCGCTTCACGCGCTTGCAAGAACTGACGCGCATGATGGCTGAAAGCGTCAACGACATCGCTTCCTTCCATGAAAGCCTGGGCCGCACGGTGGAGGCGGCCAGTGCCGACCTGGTGCAGCAGTCGCGCCTGACGCGTGACCTGCAGCGCGACCTGATGGGGGTGCGGATGGTGCCGTTTTCGAGCCTGTCCGAACGCCTGTTCCGGGTCGCCCGCCAGAGCGCCAAGGAACTCGACAAACGCGTCAACCTCGATATCCGCGGCAGCGCCGTCGAAATCGACCGTAGCGTGCTGGAACAGATGGCGGCGCCGTTCGAACACCTGCTGCGCAACGCCATTGTGCACGGCATCGAGCCGCGCGAGCGGCGCGCTGCGTCCGGCAAGGCCGAAACGGGCGAACTGCTGGTCCAGGTCAGCCAGCAGGGTAACGAAATGGTCATCGAGTTCAGCGACGATGGCGCCGGACTCGACCTGGCCAAGATCCGCGCCAAGGCGCGCGCCGCCGGCGTGATCAAAGCCGGCATCGACATCACCGATGCTGAAGCGGCCGACCTGATTTTCGAAGCGGGTTTTTCGACCGCCGATACGTTGACCGAACTGGCCGGGCGCGGCGTCGGCATGGACGTGGTGCGCGCGGAAGCGCAAGCGCTTGGCGGCAGGGTGGCGATCGCCTCCGAAGCGGGCAAGGGCGCGCGCTTCACGATCCACCTGCCGCTCACGCTGGCGGTGACGCAGGTAGTGCTGACCGCCAGCGCCGGCAAGACCTACGCGCTGCCGTCGATCCTGGTCGAACAGGTGCTGCAGTTGAAAGAAGCGGCGTTGAGCGAGGCGCGATCAACAGGCTCGCTGCAGTTCCAGGGCCAGCAGGTGGCCCTGCATTACCTGCCGACCCTGCTCGGCGAACGCGATGCGCGTCCGCTGGCCCAGCGTTCGAGTCCGGTGATGATCCTCAAAAGCGGCGCCGACCGGCTCGCCGTGCAGGTCGACGACGTGATGGGCAACCGCGAGGTGGTGATCAAGAACATCGGGCCGCAGCTCTCGCGCATGATCGGCATTTCGGGCGCCACCGTACTCGGTTCGGGCGAAATCGTCCTGATCCTCAATCCGGTAGCGCTGTCGCTGCATGTCGCGCACCATCCGGTAGTTCAAGGAGATGCCGGTGCCGGCGCGGGCGCCCGCAGCGGCAGCGTTCAACCGCTCAAGCGCGACACCGTCATCATGGTAGTCGACGATTCGCTGACGGTAAGAAAAGTCACCCAGCGCCTGCTTGAGCGCGAAGGCTACCGGGTGATCCTGGCCAAGGACGGCGTCGATGCGCTCGAACACCTGCAGGAAACCATCCCCGACCTGATGCTGGTCGATATCGAGATGCCGCGCATGGACGGTTTCGACCTGACCCGCAATATCCGCGGCAATGCCAGCACGCAGGCGGTCCCGATCATCATGATCACCTCACGCACTGCCGACAAGCACCGCAACTACGCGCTCGACCTGGGTGTGAATGCTTATTTCGGCAAGCCGTTCCAGGAAGACATGCTGCTGGCGGCGATCGCTGGCTTGCTCAAGCGCGAAATGCAGGCCTAGGGAATCAAGCCGCCCGAAGGTTTCACCACGCCGTAGCGCGCCAGCGTGTGCTGGCGCGCTACGGCGTGGTCGACGATCGGCGCGGGATAATCGCGCCCGAGCCGGAAGCCGTGCTGCTCGAGCAGCATCGCCGGCACCGTCCACGGTGCGTGAATTTCTTTGTCCGACAGCATCGCCAGTTGCGGCAGGTAGCGCCGGATGAAACGTCCCTGCGCGTCGAATTTTTCCGATTGCGTCACCGGGTTGAAGATGCGGAAGTAGGGCTGCGCGTCGCAGCCGGTCGATGCCGCCCATTGCCAGCCGCCATTGTTCGACGCCAGGTCGTAGTCGTTCAGCTTCAGCGCGAAATAGCGCTCGCCCCGACGCCAGTCGACGCCCAGGTCTTTGACCAGGAAACAGGCGGACACCATGCGCAGGCGGTTATGCATGTACCCGGTCTGGTTCAGCTGCGCCATGGCGGCGTCCACCAACGGGTAGCCGGTGCGGCCCAGGCACCAGGCTTCGAAAGCGGCATCGGCGCCTGCGCCGGTTTCCCATTCGATCGCATCGAACGCCGGCTTGAAGGCGTGGCCGGCCACGCGTGGATGGTGAAACAGGATCATCGCGTAGAAATCGCGCCAGATCAGTTCCGACAGCCATACCGGTGCGCCGGCCCCGCCGTTGCCGGCGGCAACCAGCGCATTCACGCTGCGCACCAGATCGCGCACCGACACGGTGCCAAAGCGCAGGTGCACCGACAGCGCCGACGCACCGTTCACCGCCGGGAAGTTGCGCGCCTCATCGTAGGCGCCGATGCGGTTGACGAAGTCTTGGAACAAGGCGGCGCCGCCCGACATTCCGGGCACAATCCCCAGTTCGCGCAGGTTGGTCGGTTCAAAGCCGATGTCGCTCAAGGAAGGCAAACGGTGGCCGGGCGGAGCGGGCGCCAGGCGCGCCGCGTGCGGTTCGATCGGGTAGGGCGCCAGGCACTCCGGATCGGCCACCATCTGCCTGAGCCAGGCGTTCTTGTATGGCGTGAAAACGGTAAAAGTCTTCTCACTCAGTGTCAATACCTCGTTTTTTTCGAAGATGACCTGATCTTTTGAACTGAAGAGCTGGCGCCCGGCTTGCTCCAGGCTGGCCGCAACGAGCTCGTCGCGCGCGATTGCCTGCGGTTCGTAATCGCCGTTGACAAACACCGCGTCCACTTCCAGTTCGGCCGCCAGGCGCGCGATCTCATCGGCGGCAACGCCATGGCGCACAACCAGGTGGCCGCCCAATTTACGCAATACGGCGTCGAGTTCTTCCAGGCAGCCGTGGATGAATTCGACGCGGCGGTCCGCGCGCGGCAGCGGCGCCAAAATCTCCGTGTCGTAGATGAAGGCGCAATAGACCTGGTTCGACGATGTCAGCGCCAGATGGAGCGCCGCGTGGTCGAAAGCGCGCAGGTCGCGGCGGAACCAGACGAGGGATTTGTTCAGTGTCATTCTAGTGTTTGACTTCAAGGAAAAGTCCCATTTTACTAGCTAGCGTCGGGTTGGCTGCGTGCGACACGGCGCTTCCGATGGTGGTCGACGCAAATCGGTGTAAACTAGCGAAAGCCGCCGTGTTGTTCCTAGGATAGTAAAACAGTCAATGCCCAGTCGATGCCCAATGGCGGTCAATCCCAAGCGAGACGAGAGAGAGTGACGTGTATGAAGAAAAGCAAAGTCGACCAGACTCTATCGATGCCGGCGCTGCCACCTGACCACAACGGCGAGCCCGGCAGCAGCGCCGCGCCCTCGTCCTCGGGGTTCAACCTGGCCAATCACTTCCTGATTGCGATGCCGTCGATGCAAGACCCGATTTTCGGCGGCACCGTGGTGTACGTCTGCGAGCACAACGACAACGGCGTGCTCGGCGTCGTCATCAACAAGCCGACCGACATGACGATGGAGATCCTGTTCGAGCGGATCGACCTGAAGCTGTCCGAAGGGCTGCGCACCACCGTCGTCAACGAGCCGATCATGTTTGGCGGTCCGGTGCAGGACGACCGCGGCTTCGTGCTGCACACGCCGGGTGCACAATACTCGTCGTCGCTGACGGTGACCGACGACGTCGCGTTTACCACCTCGATCGACGTGCTCGAGGCGGTCGCCGCCGGCGATGGGCCGCAGCGCATGCTGGTATCGATCGGTTATTCGGGCTGGAGCCCGGGGCAGCTGGAGGAAGAAATCGGCCGCAACGGCTGGCTCACGGTAGGTGCCGACGCCCACGTGCTGTTCGACCTGCCGATCGAGGAACGTTATAACGCCGCCATCAAATTGCTGGGCATCGATCCGATGATGCTCGCCCCCGAGGCCGGCCACGCCTGATGGTCGAGATTGTTTTCGGTTTCGACTTCGGCATCAAACGCGTCGGCATCGCCATGGGCAACACCCTGACCGGCCAGGCGCAACCGCTGGCCGTGGTCAAGGCGATCGACAACGCCGCCCGCTTTACCCAAATCGGCGCGCTGATCGACGAATGGCGCCCATCCAAACTGGTGGTCGGCGAACCGTTTCACCCCGACGGCGCCGAGCACGAGATGACGCTGCGCTGCCGCCGCTTCGCCAACCAGCTGCACGGCCGCTTCGGCCTGCCGGTCCAACTGGTCGACGAACGCTACTCGTCGGCCGTGATCCAGGCCAAACGCGGCGAAGTCATCGACGACAAAGCCGCCTCTATCATTTTGCAACAATACTTCGACGACCATGCCAACCTCTGTTAAGCAATTTAACGCCGAAGCCCTGTACCGCGACCTGCTACAGCAGGTGCGAGCCGGGCTTTCCGACCTGACCAATGTCGCCGATGCGCCCGCCCTCGCCATTGTCGGCATCCACTCGGGCGGCGCGTGGCTGGCCGAACGGCTGGCGGCCGACCTCGGCCCCGAATTGGGCGGCCGGCTCGGCTTCATCGACGTCTCGTTCTACCGCGACGATTATGCCAAAAAAGGCTTGCACCCCGACGTCAAGCCGACCCAGATCGGCTTCAACGTCGACGGCGCCGCCATCTTGCTGGTCGACGACGTGCTCTACACCGGGCGCACCACGCGCGCCGCGATCAACGTGCTGTTCGACTACGGCCGGCCGGCCCGCATCATGCTCGCGGCACTGGCAGACCGTAGCGGGCGCGAACTGCCGGTGGCGGCCGATTTCGTCGCCGCCCATGTGCCGCTCGAGTCAACCCAGGCGCTGGTGCTTGCGCGTGGCGCCGACGGCACCCTCTCGCTTACCATTGAAGATGACCATGCTTAATCCGCAACTGAACAAGAACGGCGAACTACAGCACCTGTTGACGATCGAAGGACTGCCCAAGGCGATCGTCAACCATATCCTCGACACCGCATCCTCATTCGTCAGCATCTCCGACCGCGAAGTAAAGAAAGTACCGCTGATGCGCGGCAAAAGCGTGTTCAACCTGTTTTTCGAAAACTCGACGCGCACCCGCACCACGTTCGAAATCGCCTCCAAGCGGCTGTCGGCCGACGTCATCAACCTGAACATTTCGGCATCGTCGGCCAGCAAGGGCGAGTCGCTGCTCGACACCATCGACAACCTGGCCGCGATGCACGCCGATATGTTCGTGGTGCGCCACGCGCAGTCCGGCGCGCCCTACCTGATCGCCAAGCACCTGATCGACACCCGGCAGTCGCACGTCCACGTCGTCAATGCCGGTGACGGCCGCCACGCGCACCCGACCCAGGGCCTGCTCGACATGTACACCATCCGCCACTACAAGAAGGACTTCACCAACCTGACGGTGGCGATCGTCGGCGACATTTTGCACAGCCGGGTGGCGCGCTCGGACATCCATGCATTGACCACGCTGGGCGTGCCGGAAGTGCGGGCGATCGGGCCGCACACGCTGCTGCCAGGCGGCCTGGAGCAGATGGGCGTGCGGGTGTTTACCAACATGGACGAGGGCCTCAAGGGCGTCGACGTGATCATCATGCTGCGCCTGCAAAGCGAGCGGATGAGCGGTGCGCTGCTGCCGTCGGCGCAGGAATACTTCAAGAGCTACGGCCTGACGCCGGAGCGGCTGGCGCTGGCAAAGCCGGACGCGATCGTGATGCACCCGGGGCCAATGAACCGCGGGGTCGAAATTGATTCGGCGGTGGCCGACGGCGCGCAGGCGGTGATCCTGCCGCAAGTGACGTTCGGGATTGCGGTGCGGATGGCGGTAATGAGCATATTGGCGGGAACCCACGGATGAAACTGCATATCAAGAACGGGCGCCTGGTCGACCCGAAAAATAACATCGATGCGCTGCGCGACCTGTTCATCGTCGACGGCGTGGTTGCCGCGGCGGGCGAGGCGCCTGCCGGTTTTGTCGCCGATCGTACCATCGACGCCGCCGGCCTGGTGGTCGCGCCGGGGCTGGTCGACCTGTCGGCCCGGCTGCGCGAACCCGGCTACGAATACAAGGCCACGCTGGAGTCCGAAATGCAGGCGGCGATGCAGGGCGGCGTGACCAGCCTGGTGTGCCCGCCCGACACCGATCCGGTGCTCGACGAACCGGGCCTGGTTGAGATGCTCAAGCACCGCGCGCGCAGCCTGAACCAGGCCCACGTGCATCCGCTCGGCGCGCTGACCATGGGCCTGAAGGGCCGTGCGCTGACCGAGATGGCGGAATTGACCGAAGCGGGCTGCATCGGCTTTGCGCAGGCCGAGGAACCGGTCGAAGACACCAACGTACTGCTGCGCGCGCTGCAGTATGCGAAGACGTTCGAATATACCGTGTGGCTGCGCCCGCAGGACGCGCACATCGGCCGCGGCGGCATCGCCCATGCAGGCCCGCTCGCTTCGCGCCTCGGCCTGGCCGGCGTGCCGGTGATGTCCGAGACGATCGCGCTGCATACTATTTTCGAACTGGTGCGCGCTACCGGCGCCCGCGTTCACCTGTGCCGCGTGTCGTCGGCGGCCGGCATCGAACTGGTGCGCGCGGCCAAGAAGGAAGGCCTGCCGGTCACCTGCGACGTCGGCGCACACCACATCCACATGACCGACGCCGACATCGGCTTTTTCGATTCGAACGCGCGCGTGACGCCGCCGTTTCGCGGCCAACGCGATCGCGAAGCGATCCGCGCCGGCCTGTACGACGGCGTCATCGATGCGATCTGTTCGGACCACACGCCGGTCGACGCCGACGAGAAGCTGCTGCCGTTCGGCGAAGCCTCGCCCGGCGCCACCGGACTCGAACTGCTGCTGTCGCTGGCGCTCAAGTGGGCCGACGACTACGCCGCCGGCCAGTATCGTTCAGGGGGCGCCGGCGCCGGGCCGCTGTCGCGCGCGCTGGCCAAGGTCACCTGCGATGCCGCCCGGGTGGCAGGGCTGGCGGCCGGCCAGCTGGCGCCTGGCGCGGCGGCCGACATCGTGCTGTTCGATCCGGCCGCGCGCTGGACGGTCGACGCGCAAGCGCTGGCCAGCCAGGGCAAGCACACGCCGTTTGTCGGCTACGAAATGACAGGGCAGGTAGTGGTTACCATCGTCGCCGGCCGCGTGGCCTACCAGCGCAAGAGCGGACCGGTGCGCGGCTAAGCGCTTAAAACCACAGTTACGACGGCGCGCGGCGGTTTTGTTCGCGCGCCGCCGCGCATGACGGTAGAATCCTGCTGCTGAGCAGCGCCATGACTGCACCAGCCGTTTTCTTTGGTGCCATTTGAATATCAAGCTTGCTGTTCGCCTGTCGCGCGTCTTCTTCCACCTCGTTTTTGGGCTCGCCATTTGCGCTCTGGTGTTCCCATGGGCCGGCGCCGCGCGCCGCGACCAGTCGATCCGCCGCTGGTCGCGCCGCCTGCTCGGCATCTGCGGCGTCATTCTGGAGCCGCAGGGCGAGCCGCTGGCGCATGCGCTGGTGGTCGCCAACCACGTGTCCTGGCTCGACATTTTCGTCATCAATTCGCTGCACCCGTGCCGCTTCGTCGCCAAGTCGGAGATCCGCGCCTGGCCGGTACTGGGCTGGCTGGTGGCGCAGGCCGGCACTGTGTTCATCGCGCGCGGCAACCGGCGCGACCTGCGCCACGCGTTCAAAGGCCTGGTGCACAGCCTCGAACAGGGCGAGCGGGTCGCATTTTTCCCCGAAGGGACCACCGCCGCGCAAGGCGCTTTGATGCCGTTCCACGCCAATCTGTTCGAGGCGGCGATCGACGCCGGGGTAATGGTGCAGCCGTACGCGCTTCAGTACCTCGACACCAAGGGCGCCCTGCATCCGACAGTCGACTTCACCGGCGACATTACTTTTGCGGCCAGCACGATCGCCATCCTGTCCGGCGCCGCAGTGCACGCGCGGCTGGTGTGCCTGCCGGCGTTGGAGGCGCGTGGCGCGCACCGGCGCGAACTGGCCGCGGACGCCGCCGAAGCGGTGGCGGCGGCGCTGGCGCGCTAGTATTATTCCCGCTTTTTTTCTTTCACTTTTTTGCTCTTGCCGGCGTGCGGCTTGTATTCAGGGCAGTCGACCTGAAGCAGCGCGCGATCGTCCAGGCATACCGCACTCAGCTTGCCGCCCCAGACGCAGCCGCTGTCGAGTCCAATTGCGTCGGCGCGCAGCAACAGGCCGAGCGCCGACCAATGGCCGAACACCACCGTGACATCAACGCTGCGGCGGCCGGGAAGATCGAACCATGGCACCAGGTTTGATCCGCTTGGTGCGCCGGCGCTTTCCTTATGGCCGAACTCCATCACCCCGCCCGGCGCACAAAACCGCATGCGGGTAAGTGCGTTGACGATGCAGCGCAATCGGGAAATGCCGGCCAGGCTGTCGTCCCAGCGGTCCGGCAGGTTGCCGTACATCTGGCCGAGGAAGTCGATCCAGCCAGGGCCACGCAGCACGGCTTCGACCTCGGCTGCCAGCGCGATCGTCTCAAAGGCAGTCCATTGCGGGAGCACGCCGGCATGTACCAGCAGGTGACCCTTGACCAGCTTGGCCAGCGGGCGCCGGCGCAGCCATTCCATCAGCGCGCCGCAGTCGGGAGCGGCGAGGATCGCGTCGAACGTATCGGACTTCGAAGCCGGCTGCGCGCCGCAGGCCACCGCCAGCAGGTGCAGGTCGTGGTTGCCAAGCAGCGCGTCGATACGGCCCTCGCTCGCCTCGCACAGCGCGCGAACACGGCGCAAGGCCTCGAGCGACGCGGGGCCGCGGTTGACCAGGTCGCCGACAAAGATGATGTCGGCCGGGCCGCCGGCATCCCTGGCGATCTGATCGAGCAGAACTTCGGTTTCGTGGATGCATCCCTGCAGGTCGCCGATGGCGTAGGTTTTCATGAGCGTGGTGGCTGCCGCGGCGATTAAATAAGAAGTGGCTGGCAGTTTCACATAGAATTGAGCTTTAGACCATACGTCGAATCGCTGGCCCGGGAGCTTCGCACGTCTTACTCGACAAGGTTTCAATCAAAGTTGCTCCTACTGCAATTCGGGACGTGCTGATATTGGAGCCGCGCGTGATTGGCGACGAGCGCGGCTTCTTCTTCGAAAGTTTCAATGCGCGCAGTTTGGACGAACTGACCGGCCAGCGCGTCAATGTTGTCCAGCATAACCACAACCACAACCACAACCGCTCGGCGAAGAATGTCCTGCGCGGCTTGCATTACCAGATCAAGCAGCCGCAAGGCAAATTGGTGCGCGTAAGCGCCGGCGCAGTATTCGACGTGGCGGTCGATTTACGCGCGGCCTCGCCGTTTTTCGGCCGCTGGGTCGGAGTCCTGCTGTCGGGTGCCGCCCGGCTTCGCGCCCGGCTTCGTGGTTACCAGCGACAGCGCCGAATGCCTGTACAAAACCACCGACTACCGGGCTCCCGAGCATGAACGCTCGATCCTGTGGAGCGATCCGGCATTGGCAATCGAATGGCCGATCAGCGGCGCGTCGATCGTATCGGCCAGCGATAGCGCGGCGCACTGCTGGCGCACGCCGACGTGTTCCCCTGAACATCCTGGTGACAAGCCAGCGGCCAGGTCGGCTACGGCCACACCTACGGCTCGCGCAGCCGGTCACCGCAGGGCGAAGTCATTCGCGCCCCGCGGCTGGGTCTTCAATGATGCAAAGTGCTGGATTCCGCCGGAATGGCGATATTGCGCAATCGGATACAACCGCTCCCATTTACACTGAATTGTCGGCATTTTGGCGGGCGGTAATCCGGTACAATCCGGGCTTGCCGTTTCGATACCGACGTCACCAGTACGATAATATCGCCGACTGCAGCGTGCGGACGGGATACTCCGCCTCCTGTCTTGTATATATAAAGTAATAATGTTTTCATTTCTTGTAAGCTTCGCTTTCTCTGCCCTGCTGACCCTGCTTGTGATCAAGCAGGTGGGCTTGCACGGGCCGGCGCTGGATGCCGATTTCGCGGCCGTCCAAAAAGTCCACTCGCATAATGTGGCGCGCATCGGCGGGCTGCCGATTTTCCTCGCGGTAGTACTTACCGCCGCCATTTCGATGTGGCGGGTGCCGACGATCGCGCTGTGGCTTTTATCGTTGCTGCTGTGTTCCTCGATCGCCTTTTTGGGCGGCATACTGGAAGACTATACCGGCAAGGTCAGCGCCAGCTGGCGGCTGCTGTTAACCATGGCGGCGGCGTTGTTGGGTTATTTCCTGATCGACGCCAAGCTGACCCGTATCGATTTTCCGTTCGGTTCGTTGCCGCTGCAGTATGTATGGCTGGTACTGCCGCTGACGGTGCTGGCAGTGGCGGGGATTGCCAATGCCGTCAATATTATCGACGGCTTTAATGGGTTGGCCAGCGTGGTGAGCATCTGCATGCTGATATCGCTCGCTTATGTGGCGGCCCAGGTCGGCGATGTGTTCGTGGTGGTGGCTGCGCTGATGGTGGCGGGCGCAACCGCCGGCTTTCTGATCTGGAATTACCCGGTCGGCCTGATATTCCTCGGCGATGGCGGCGCCTACTTCCTTGGCTTCATGCTCGGTGAGCTGGCGCTGCTGCTGGTGGTGCGCAACCCGCAGGTATCGACCTGGTATGCGGTCTTGCTGCTGATTTATCCCGCGTTCGAAACCATATTCTCGGCTTATCGGCGCATGTTTGTACGCGGTAAATCGCCGACAATGCCGGATGGTATCCATTTGCACAGCCTGATTTTCCGCCGCATCGTGCAATGGACAGTCGGTCGCAAGGACGCGCGCGCACTGATGCGACGCAATGCGCTGACCTCGCCGTATTTGTGGATGTTTTCGTTGATGGCGGTTATTCCGGCTACGGTATTCTGGCGAAATACAGGGGTCTTGATATTTTTCTGTTTATTGTTTATTGTCAGCTATGTGTGGTTGTATGCGCGTATTGTTCGATTCAAGGCGCCGCGTTGGCTAATCTGGCGCAAGAAGGACTAGCATTTAAATACGGATGTAGTATATTGCGACAATTGGTGATAATTCACTGAACTTGTTTTAACCACTATTTTTAAGGAACGATGATGGATCTGTCAAATTTGTCGGTAGGTGATTTACGTAATCTGCAGGACCAAGTTAAGCAGGAAATGAAAAAACGCGAGCACCAGGAAGTGGCAAAAGCGCGCGAACAAATCCTGGCAATCGCCCAGAGCGTCGGCGTGCCATTGAAAGACCTGATCGGCACCGGCATTCGGGCCAAAACCGGAACCGTCGCTGTGCGTTTTCGCCATCCGGACAATTCATCCCTGCAGTGGACCGGCCGTGGCCGCCAGCCTAAGTGGGTAAAAGAATGGGTCGAAGGCGGCAAATCGATCGACAAACTGCGCGTGTAAGCCAGCCGCAGTACGGTTCGCAGTACATTTTTATACTGTTTCATGTCCGTAGCGGCAAGAACGGCGGGTCCGCAATTCACAATGACCCCGCTTGCCGCTACAATACCCTTCCTGCTTCCCGACGGCGACTTTGACCAGGCCCCAATGCCAGCTGTTGCGCCCGCAATCCCGTTTCGACATCATTCAAGGTAGACAATATATGGTCGCGCTTTCAAAATCGATTTTCAAAGCCTATGATATCCGCGGCGTTGTCGGCACGACGCTCGATGCCGGTGTGGCGCACCAGATCGGGCAGGCGTTCGGGATGGCGGTATTGGCCAAAGGCGAGCAGCGCGCCGTGATCGGCCGCGATGGCCGCCTGTCCGGGCCGGAACTGGCCAGCGCGCTGGCGCGGGGACTGCAGGCGGCCGGCGTCGACGTGATCGACCTCGGGGTGGTCGCTACGCCGATGGTCTACTACGGCACCAAGGTACTCGGCGCAACGTCCGGCATCATGGTCACCGGCAGCCACAATCCGCCTGACTATAACGGCTTCAAGATGGTGCTGGCGGGCGAAGCGATCCATGGCGCGACGATCACCGCGCTGTACGACAGCATCGCCGCGCACGACAGGGGCGCGCACAGCGAGCCGGGACAGCGGCAGGGCGCCTACAGCACCCACGACATCCGCGCCGACTACCTTGCGCGCATCATTGGCGACGTCAAGCTCGCTCGTCCGATCAAGCTCGCCGTCGATTGCGGCAACGGCGTGGCCGGCGCGTTCGCGGGCGACCTGTTCCGCGGCATGGGCTGCGACGTGGTCGAACTTTTCTGCGAAGTCGACGGCAATTTCCCGAACCACCATCCGGACCCGGCCCACCCTGAAAACCTGCAGGACCTGATTCGGAGCCTGCGCGAGACCGACGCCGAGATCGGCATCGCCTTCGACGGCGACGGCGACCGCCTTGGCGTGGTTACCAAGGACGGCCAGATCATCTATCCGGACCGCCAGATGATGCTGTTCGCCGCCGACGTGCTGACGCGCCACCCGGGCGCGCAGATCTTGTACGACGTCAAGTGCACGCGCCACCTGGCACCATATATCGCCAGCCACGGCGGCGTGCCGCTGATGTGGAAGACCGGGCACTCGCTGGTCAAGGCCAAGCTGCGCGAGACCGGCGCCCCGCTGGGCGGCGAAATGAGCGGTCATATTTTCTTCTCGGACCGCTGGTACGGTTTCGACGACGGCCTTTATGCGGGCGCCCGCCTGCTCGAACTGTTGACCCGTGTGGGCGATCCGTCGGCGCTGCTGAACGCCTTGCCGCAATCGGACAGCACGCCCGAGCTGCACCTCGAACTGCTTGAGGGTGAAAACGTCGTGCTGATCGACAAGCTGCGCCACGCCCAGTTCCCCGGCCACGAGCGCATCATCACGATCGACGGCCTGCGTGTCGAATACCCGGACGGTTTCGGGCTGGCGCGTTCGTCCAACACCACGCCGGTGGTGGTGATGCGTTTCGAGGCCGAAACGCCGCAGGCACTGGCGCGCATCCAGGCCGAGTTCAAGCGCGTCATCGTCGCCGCCAAGCCAGACGCCAAGCTGCCGTTCTGACGTGAGCCGCATTTGACGCAAGCGACGCAGCCAAGCCGGTCAATCCCGTTGAACCAGTTGAACCAGTTGAAGCAACTGAAAATCCTGTTGGTGCGCGTGTCGTCGCTGGGCGACGTGCTGCACAACCTGCCGATGGTGGCCGATATCCTGCGCCACCATCCCGGCGCGCTGATCGACTGGGTGGTGGAAGAAGGCTACGTCAGCCTGGTCCGCCTTAACCCGCACGTACGCACCATCATCCCGTTCGCCCTGCGGCGCTGGCGCAAGAGCCTGACGGCCAAACCGACGCGCGCCGAAATCGCCGCGTTCCTGCGCGCCTTGCGCGCCGAGCGCTACGACTTCGTGTTCGACACCCAGGGCTTGCTCAAGACCGGCGTCATCATGGGCGCCGCGCGGCTGGCGCCGGGCGGGCGCAAGGTCGGTTTGGCCAACGGCAGCGAAGGTTCAGGCTACGAAGCCGTCTCGCGCATCTTCCACACCGACAGCGTCCACCTCGACCCGCGCACCCATGCAGTCGCGCGCGGCCGGCTGGTGGCCGCCGCCGCGCTCGGCTACCAGGTCGACAGCGCACCCGACTTCGGCTTGCCGGCGCCGCTGCCCGACTTGGCGACGCGCCCGCAATGGATGCCGGCCGCGCCGTACGCGGTGTTTTTCCATGGTACCGCCCGCGCCGCCAAGAAGTGGCCGGCGGCCAACTGGATCGCTACCGGCCTGGCGCTGGCACCGATGCCGGTGTTGCTGGCGTGGGGATCGGAAGGCGAAAAGCGCGAGGCCGAACTGATCGCCGCCGGCCTGGCACATGCCGTCGTGCTGCCGAAGCTGTCGATGGACGAAGCGGTGACCCTGGCGCGCAACGCGGCGCTGGCGATCGGCGTCGATACCGGCCTGACCCACATCGCGGCGGCCTTCGTGCGTCCGACCATCGAACTGTATTGTGATTCGCCGAAGTGGAAGACCGAGGGCAACTGGTCGCCGCGGATCGTCAATCTAGGCGAGCTTGGCGCGCCACCAACGGTGGCCGAAGTGACGCTCGCCTGTGCGCGCCTGCTGGCAGCCCCGGTGACAGCGCCGCCGGGGCCAGCGTGAGCCGCACCACGTATTCCCTGCTCTGGTGGATCGCGCTACCGCTGGTGCTGGCGCGCCTGTTGTGGCGCGGGCTGCGCGAACCTGGCTACCGCGCGCACTGGGGCGAGCGGCTCGGCTTTTACGGCGAGCGCGGCGCCGGCTGGCACACCATCTGGATCCACGCGGTGTCGGTGGGCGAGACGCGCGCTTGCGAACCACTGGTTGACGCCTTGATGCTGGCCTATCCGCATAGCCGCATCGTGCTGACCCACATGACGCCGACCGGACGCGCCGCCGGCCGCGACCTGTTCGCGCGCCACGGCGAACGCCTGGTGCAGTCCTACCTGCCGTACGACACCAGATCGATGGTCAGGCGCTTCATGAAATACTTCACGCCGCGCATCTGCATCCTGATGGAGACCGAAGTGTGGCCGAATCTGATCGCGGTATGCGGCGAGCGCGGCGTCGCCGTCGCGCTGGTCAATGCGCGCCTGTCGGAGCGCTCGCTACGGCGCGCCGGCCGCTTCGGCGATCTGATGACCGACGCCGCGCGCGCCATTTCGCTGGTCGCCGCGCAGACCGAAGCCGACGCCGAGCGCGTCCGTTCGCTCGGCGTGAGCCACGTCGCCGTCACCGGCAGCATCAAGTTCGACGTGGTGGTGCCGCAAGCCGCGATGACCGTCGGCGCGGCCTTGCGCGCGCGCACCGGCGCGCGGCCGGTACTGCTGTGCGCCAGCACCCGCGATGGCGAAGAGGCACTGATCCTCGACGCCTACCAACGGCTGGCGTCAAAGCCCGCCGGCATGCTGCTGTTGATCGTGCCGCGCCACCCGCAGCGTTTCGACGACGTCGCCCGGCTGGTGCAGTCGCGGGGGCTGACGCTGGCGCGCCGCTCGCAGCTGGCAGGGCCGGGGCCGCAGGTCGAGGCGAACGTCGACGTCCTGCTGGGCGACTCGATGGGCGAGATGTTCGCCTATTATGCCGCTTGCGACTGCGCCTTCATCGGCGGCAGCCTGCTGCCGCTGGGCGGGCAAAACCTGATCGAAGCGTGCGCGCTCGGTAAGCCGGTGCTGATCGGCAAACACACGTTCAATTTCGCGCAGGCGAGCGATGAAGCGGTCGCCGCCGGCGCCGCCTGGCGCGCGCGCGATGCCGGCCACATGCTGCAGCTGGCCTGCGCCCTGTTGCAGGACGCGCCAGAGCGCGCACGGATGGGGCAATGCGCATCGGCGTTCGCCGGCCGCCACCGCGGCGCCACCGCGCGCACTGTTGAATTGCTGAGACGATTGATTTACTAGCAATTTGTTACCATGTTCTCTTTTCAGCCCGGCATAGCGGGCGCACGGAGGGTCGCATGTTGTGGTTCAACCATCCAAAGCCGGTCGGCAGCCGCAAACCCGTCGCCGTCCTGGTGCAGCAGCACATCGATCTTCCGAATACCGCTTCGATCGCTACCCCGTTGCCGGACACTCCCGCGCCGGACCTGCCGAGCTTGCATGGCAGCGGCAATGCGGTCGCGTTGCCGCTCGAATTCTCGGTGCGCTACTCGCTGGGGGAATATGTCAGTTTCATGTGGCAGCACGCGCGCTACCTGATCCGCCGGCGCCGCATCGGCGTGCTGACCAGCTGGTACATGCTGGTCAAGAGCACCTGGTCGGCCGGTTTTCATTTCGTGCTGCAGGGCCGTGCGCGGCATACCTACGGCTTCACCATCGACCAGCACGGCATTGTACGCACCGGCCCGGGCGGGGTCACCTTGATCGGCTGGCAAGACGTCAGCGCGATCCGCAGCTATTCGCGCGGGTGCCTGCTGGTACTTAAACGCGGCACCTTGCCGATCCCGGCGCGCTGCCTGGACCGCCAGCAGTCGGACAGCCTGGCGGCATATGCAGCGCAACTAAAGGTCGCGGTCATCCACTAAGGAATGCGGTGCGGCTAATCCGGGAACAGCACCGGCAGCTCCTGCGAGCGCTTGCGCAGCGCCGCCTTGGCGCCGTCGTAATCGGGATACACCGATTCCACCTTGGCCCAGAAGCGCGGGCTGTGGTTCATTTCCAACAGGTGTGCCAGTTCATGCGCCACCACGTAATCGATCAGCGGCAGCGAAAAATGGATCAGTCGCCAGTTCAGGCGGATACTGCCGTCCACCGTGCACGAGCCCCAGCGGGTGCCGGCCGACGACAGCGTCATCGAACTGTAGCTCACCCCTAGCCGCGCCGCGTACACTGCCAGCCGCTCGGTAAACACGCGCGTCGCTTCCGTCCGCAGCCAGATGCGTACGCGCTCCTGCAGCTGCCATTCGGCCAGGCCGGCCACCACGCCGATGCTCAGTTCCCCCAGCGCCGGCTCGAACACGCAATGGCTGCGCTGCGCCGGCCGCAGGCGCAGCGTGATATTGCCGCCCATGTAGGGCAGGGCGGCGCCGTCGATCCATTGCATCGGCGGCTTTTCCTGGCGCAGCGCGCGCCGCTCGCCGCGTTCGTGCAGCTTGGTCAGGATCCAGCGCTGCTTGGCGCGGATGGCGTTGTCGATTTCAGCCAGCGTGATGCGCCTGGGGGCGGTGACGCGCAGGCCGTCGTCGTCGATCATGAAGCCGATCGAGCGGCGCGCAGAGCGGCGCAGCTCGTAGTCGAGCGCGTGGGGTCCTAGCTGGATGCGGCGCAGCGGCGGTGCATCGGGCAAGCGGGGCGGAGCTGGGAGGATCGAGCGCGGCGGGGTGGGCAGGGGCGGCGGCGTTTTGAACAGCGCGCGCGGCGGTGCCGATGGCGCCGTCGGCGCAGTCGGTTCCAGCGCGGCGAAGAAGTCGAGCGCGAACAGTTCGAGTTGGGAGCCGGTGATTTTGGGGGACGTCATGGCCGTTTGTGGCGCAAAGTCCCGGATCAAGGCGCCGACTCCGCTCAACCAGCGCTGTAGGCGTGGGGCGAAATGACGCGCATTTCTGATTCTATCCAATTTTCCACCTCTTGCATCATGCTGTCGGGAGTGTGATTGTCGGGCGAAATCGGTTTGCCGATCGAGACGGTGATCACACCTGGACGTTTCAGGAACGAGTTCTTGGGCCAGCACTCACCTGAATTATGCGCGATCGGCACCACCACCGTATTCGTTTCGACCGCAAGCCGGGTGCCCCCGCTCTTGTATTTTCCAGTTTTGCCGACCGGGATCCGGGTCCCTTCCGGGAACATGATAATCCATTGGCCGTCGGCCAGCCGCCGCTTGCCCTGGGTGACTACGTGGCGGAAGGCATTCTTGCCCTGCTTGCGGTCGATCGGGATCATGCGCAGCAGCGCCATGCCCCAGCCAAAGAACGGGATGTACAGGATTTCCTTCTTGAAGACATACACCAGCGGGCGTTTCAGGTTCGGCAAAAGGAAGATGGTTTCCCATGCCGACTGGTGCTTCGAGAGCACGATGGCCGGTGCGTTGGGCTGGTTCTCGACACCTTTGAATTCGTAACGGATGCCGCAAATGACGCGGGCAGCCCAGATGACGAACACGTTCCAGCGCGATGTGATCCAGAACCGCTGGTTGTAGGGCAGCGGCGCGGCGAGCAGGCAGACGCAGACCCAGATCACGGTGGCAAGCACCATCACGATGGTGAACAGCAGGGAACGCAGGAACAGGCCAAAATTACGCAAATCAGTCTCCAGGTAAAACGAGTGAAACGTTCGAGCACGCGCGTATCAGGCGGGCGTGGGGGTTTTGAGCAGCAGGCTGACCATCGCGGCGAGGTCGGGAAACACCTTGGTGCCGGGCGGCAGGCCACCGGTGTCGAACGTCTTCTGGCCCTTGCCGGTCAGAACCAGGTAGGGCAAACAGCCGCTGACATAGCCGGCCTGCAGGTCGCGCAGCGAGTCGCCGACGGTCGGCACGCCTTTCAGGCTGACCTTGAAACGCTTGCCGATTTCGTCGAACATGCCCGCTTTCGGTTTGCGGCAGTCGCAATTGTCGATCGCCGCATGCGGGCAAAAGAAAATCGCGTCGATCGCCGCGCCGACCTGCTGCGCGTGGTTGTGCAGCTTTTGGTGGATCGCATTGAGGCTGCCCATGTCGAACAATTCGCGCGCGATGCCCGACTGGTTCGAGGCGATCACCACGCGGTAGCCGGCCTGATTCAGGCGCGCGATCGCTTCGAGCGAGCCGGGGATCGGAATCCACTCGGCCGGTGACTTGATGAACGCCGGCGAATCCTGGTTGATCACGCCATCGCGGTCAAGGATGATCATCTTTAACATGCCAGCTTCCCTCTTGCTGTATTCAGCCAATTTGTGCATCCACTTGCTTATTCAGCCCGCTCATGCAGCCAGCTTCGAGATATCGGCCACCCGGTTCATCATGGCGTGCAGCTGCGACAGCAGCGCCAGGCGGTTGCGGCGCAATGCCGGGTCCTCGTCCATCACCATCACGTCGTTGAAGAAGCCGTCGACGTCGTCGCGCAGCTGGGCCAGCGTCTTGAGGGTGCCGGTAAAATCACCCCGTTCGAACGCCGCATCGACGAGGGGCCGCACGCGGCTCACGCTGGCGGCCAGCGTGAGCTCGGCGTCTTCGCGCAGCAGGTCGGCCGCAACGGCGCCGATCGCGGTATCGGTTTTTTTCAGGATGTTGGTGATGCGCTTGTTGGCGGCGGCCAGCGACGCGCTTTCCGGCAATTCGGCGAAAGCCTTGACGGCGTCGAGGCGTTGGACGATGTCGTCGAGGCGGTCCGGGTTCTGCGCCAGCACCGCTTCGACTTCGTTGGCCGAGAAGCCGCGCTCGCGCAGGATGCCGCGCAGGCGGTCGATGATGAAGCCGGCGACGTCCGCCGACGGATCCTTGAAGCCAGCGCGCTCGCCAAATACCGACGCGGCATCGGCCAGCAGTTCGCTGATCGCCACCGGCAAGCGTTTTTCGAGCAGCATGCGCAGTACGCCGAGGGCATGGCGGCGCAGCGCGAACGGATCCTTGTCGCCGGTCGGGCCGAGTCCGATCGACCAGATACCGACTAGGGTTTCAAGCTTGTCGGCCAGCGCCACGGCGGTGCCGGTGGCGCTCGAGGGCAGCGCATCGCCGGCAAAACGCGGCTGGTAATGTTCGGACGCGGCCAGTGCCACGTCGTCATGTTCGCCGTCGTGGCGCGCGTAATACGTGCCCATGATGCCTTGCAGCTCGGGGAATTCGCCCACCATGTCGGTCAGCAGGTCGGCCTTGGCCAGCATGGCGCCGCGTTCGGCAAGCAGCACGTCGTAGCCGAGTCGTTTTGCGATGGCGCCGGCGAGCCGGGTGACGCGGGCGCTGCGATCGAACTGGGTGCCCAGCTTGTTGTGGTAGACGACGTTGGCCAGCAGCGGCAGGCGCGCTTCGAGCGACTTCTTCTTGTCCTGCTCGAAGAAGAACTTGGCGTCGGACAGGCGCGGGCGCACCACGCGCTCGTTGCCGCCGATGATGTGGCGCGGGTCCGTCGTTTCGATGTTCGAGACGATCAGGAAGCGCGAACGCAGCTTGCCAACGCTGTCGGTCAGCGCAAAATACTTCTGGTTGGTCTGCATCGTCAGGATCAGGCATTCCTGCGGCACCGCCAGGAATTCTTCCTCGAAGTTGCACTCGTAGACGACCGGCCATTCGACCAGCGCGGCGACTTCATCGAGCAGCGCTTCGGGCATCAGGACCTGGTCGGCGCCGGCTTTTTCAAGCAGGGCGGCGCGGATCGCTTCCTTGCGCCGCTCCAGGCTGGCGATGACCTTGCCTTCGTTTTCCAGCAAACCGCAATAATTGACCGGATGCGTGATGGCGATTTCGGCGCCGTTCGACAGGAAACGGTGACCGAGCGTGGTGCGCCCGGCGCTAAGACCAAGGCCGCGGATCGGCACGATCGCTTCGCCCAACAGCGCGATCAGCGAATGAGCCGGGCGCACGAACTGCACGGTGGCGCCATCCGGGCGCTGGTAGCTCATCAACTTCGGGATCGGCAGCTTGGCCAGCGCTTCGTCGAACGCCGCCTGCAAGCCGGTCGCCAACGCGCTGCCCTCGGCGGTGTAGGTGAAGAAAAAGCTTTCGGCCTTGCCGTCGGTGGCGCGCTCGAGCTGGGCCACGGTGACGTCCGCGCGGCCCATCGCGGCCAGCTTCTTGGCCAGCGGCGCGGTCGGGTTACCGTCGGCGTCGAGCGCGACCGAGACCGGCAGCACTTTTTCGCGGATCGACTTGTCGGGCGAAGTGGCGCGCACTTCGGTGATCATGACGGCAAGCCGGCGCGGCGTGGCGAAGGTGGTGGTGACGCTGCCGGTGTCCGTAAAGTTGCGCAATGCGAGGCCGTTGGCAATGCCGGCGGCGAACGCCGCGGCCAGTTTGGCGAGCGCCTTGGGCGGCAGTTCTTCGGTCAGCAGTTCGACGAGTAAGGTCTGGTTCATTTGTATTTTCTTTTTTTTCGGGGACTCAGGCAGGGATTGCCGCGGCGCGCGGCGCCATCGGGAAGCCGAGTTTTTCGCGCGAGTCGTAATAGGCCTGGGCCACCAGGCGCGACAAAGTGCGCACGCGACCGATGTAGGCGGCGCGCTCGGTCACCGAGATGGCGCCGCGCGCATCCAACATGTTGAAGCTGTGCGACGCCTTCATGATCTGCTCGTAGGCGGGCAAGGTCAGCGCCAGTTCGACCAGCCGCTTCGCTTCCGCTTCATGATTGGCAAACGCGGCGAACAGCAAATCAGTGTTGGCGTGCTCGAAGTTGTAGGTCGACTGCTCGACTTCGTTCTGGTGGTAGACGTCGCCGTATGACAGCGTTTTCCTGGCGCCGTCTTCTTCCCACTCGGTCCACACCAGGTCGTAGACGTTCTCGACGCCTTGCAGGTACATCGCCAGGCGCTCGATGCCGTAGGTGATTTCGCCAAGCACTGGCTTGCAGTCGAGACCGCCGACCTGCTGGAAGTAGGTGAACTGGGTCACTTCCATGCCGTTCAGCCAGACCTCCCAGCCAAGACCCCAGGCGCCCAGGGTCGGGCTTTCCCAGTCGTCCTCGACGAAGCGCACGTCGTTCTGCTTGAGGTCCAGGCCGAGTGCCTCGAGCGAACCGAGGTACAGGTCGAGGATGTTTTCCGGCGCCGGCTTGAGCACCACTTGGTACTGGTAATAATGCTGCAGGCGGTTCGGGTTCTCGCCGTAGCGGCCGTCTTTCGGGCGGCGCGACGGCTGCACGTAGGCGGCGCGCCAATGCTCGGGGCCGATCGCGCGTAAAAACGTGCCAGTGTGGAAAGTGCCGGCGCCGACTTCCATGTCGTAGGGCTGGAGCAGGGCGCAGCCTTGCTTGTCCCAGTAGGATTGCAAGGTCAAAATAATTTGTTGGAATGTGAGCATCGTGGCGTGGCGCCGCGCATCGGGGCGCGAACAAGTAGGTGAATGTGCTAAACAGCTAATTTTAGCGGCTTTTGCCCAACGGCTGGGAACCGATGTGGCAATGGCGCCGGGATTGGGCTACATCTGAGTTACTTCTGAGTCACATCTGGGCCACTACTTAGCCAAAGAGACTGTGCTCGTACGATATTTCTTGCCCGAGTACCACGCAGTCGCCAGTGCCAGCGCCGCCAGCGCCAGGAACAGCAAATTGCCGAAACGGATATACGGTGTCATGCCTTGCATGCCCTGCACGCTGGCCGACAACACGCCGCGGCCATAGAACGGCAGCACGGCAGTCACGTTGCCGTGGGCGTCGATGACGGCGGTGGCGCCGGTATTGGTGGCGCGCAGCATCGGGCGCCCGGTCTCCAGCGATCGCATACGCGAAATCTGCAAGTGCTGGGGAATTGCCACCGACTCGCCGTACCATGCCAGGTTCGACGCGTTCAGCAATATTGTCGCCGGCCGCGGCGAGCCGCGCAACTGGCTGGCAATTTCCTCGCCAAACGCGTCTTCGTAACAGACGTTCGGCAGCACCAGCTGGTCCTTGACAGCGAACGGCGGCTGGATCGCCGCGCCGCGGTTGAAGTCGCCCAGCGGGATTTGCATCATGTCGACGAACCAGCGAAAACCTTGCGGCACGAACTCGCCGAACGGCACCAGGTGCTGCTTGTCGAAACGGTAAGTCTGCCCGGACGGACTAATTCCGGCCACGCTGTTGGTGAACTGCGTCGGGCTGTCGGAAAACGGAATTCCATACATCAGGCTGCTGCCGGTGTCGCGCGCGAACCGTGCCAGGCTGGGTAAGTAGTCGGGCGGCAACTGCTGAGGGAACAGCACGATTGCCGTCTCCGGCGTAGCGATCAGGTCGGCCGGCGCGGCGATGATCAGGTCGCGGTACAGGGCCAGCGCCTTGTGGATGTATTCGGCCTCGAATTTTTCGCCCTGCGCCACACTGCCTTGCAGCAGGCGCACCGAGATGGGCGCGCCGTGCGGACGGGTCCAGTCGATGGCGCGCAGGCCGTAGCCGGTCGCCATCAGCGCGCACAGCAGGCCGATGGCGGGCCAGCGCGCGCGCTGGGTCAGCATCGTCAGGCAGCTTGCGCCCAGTGCAACCAGCACGCCGATGCCGTAGACGCCGACCAGCGGCGCGAAGCCCGCCAGCGGGCTGGCGTTATGGGCGTAACCGGAGGCGGCCCACGGAAAACCGGTGAAAACCCAGCCGCGCATCCATTCGGACAGTCCCCAGCTGACCGGCAGCGCCAGCATCAGGAAGGCGGCCACCGGCAGCGACCAGCGCCGCCGCAGCCAGGCCGCGACGCCCGTGGCGAAGGCGGCGAACAGTCCCATGTAGGCGCCCAGCAGTACGATCGCCAGCGCGGCCAGTGGCGCCGCCAGGCCGCCGAAGCGGTTCATCGCAATGTACAGCCAGTGCATGCCGGCGACCGACCAGCCCAGGCCGAAAGCCCAACCGATCAAGGTGGCACGCTTTACCGAGGTATCCATGCCGACCTGGTAAAACAGAAAAGCGAGCAGAGGAAACTGCAGCGGCCAGGCGCCGAACGGGGCGAACGTGAACAAGGACAGGCCGCCGGCCAGCGCGGCCAACAGCATCGGCATGGCGGTGCCGCGCGGCGTCGCGCCGGCAGCGCCGGCAATGGCGGTAGCGGCCCCGGGACGGCGCGGCATCAGTCGCGTTCGTCCTCGGGTTGCGGCAGGCGCTCGACCAGCAGCACGTGGATCTGGCGGGCATCGGCGCGCAGTACTTCGAAACGCAGGCCGTCGACGTCGAACAATTCGCCCTTGTGCGGCATGCGGCCGAGGTGGTTGGCAACCAGCCCGCCGATGGTGTCGACGTCGTCGTCGACCAGCGCCGCGCCGATCTCTTGGTTGAACTGTTCGAGTTCGGTCAGCGCCTTGACGCGCCAGCGCGGGCCAAACTGGCCTTCCTTGATCGACAGGACGTTGTCTTCTACCTCATCGAAGTCGTACTCGTCCTCGATGTCGCCGACGATCTGCTCCAAGACGTCTTCGATCGTGATCAAACCGGCCACGCCGCTGTATTCATCGACCACGATCGCCATGTGATTGTGATTGGCGCGAAAGTCGCGCAGCAGCACGTTCAGGCGCTTCGACTCGGGAATGAAAATGGCCGGGCGCAGCATGTCGCGCACCTCGAACGATTCTTCCGCGTAGTAGCGCAGCAAGTCCTTGGCGAGCAGGATGCCGACCACCTTGTCGCGCTCGCCCTCGATCGCCGGAAAGCGCGAGTGGGCGGTGGACAGCACGCTGGGCATCCATTCTTCGATCGGTTTGCTGATGTCGATGACGTCCATCTGCGAGCGCGGCACCATGATGTCGCGCGCCGACAGGTCCGAAACCTGGAACACGCCCTCGATCATCGACAATGCATCGGCGTCGATCAGGCTGCGTTCGTGGGCGTCGTGCAGTACTTCGAGCAGCTCGGCGCGGTTTTCGGGCTCTGGAGAGATCATTGCGGTCAGGCGTTCAAACAGTGACCGGTGGGGCTTGGCGTCCGTGCGGACGTCAGTAGGGTGCTCTGGCATAGTTGGCGTGAGCCGTTGTCGCGATAAGCATAGGATACACCAAAACCGCGAGTGCCTGTTTTTCAGGCAGTGCCAGGCGCGCCGGAGCGCCAGCGCGGCGCTGGCGCATGCATCGGCAGGCGGTCAGCTGTGGCTGTCGGCGTACGGATCGGGGTAGCCGAGCGCTTCGAGGACGTCGCGCTCAAAACGCTCCATCTCGTCGGCTTCGTCGTCGTGCTCGTGGTCGTAGCCTTGGGCATGCAGCACGCCGTGCACCACCAGGTGGGCGGCGTGTTCCTCGACGGTTTTTTTCTGTTCGCCGGCCTCGCGTTCGAGGACGTCGGTGCACAGGATGATGTCGGCGCGGGTCGGCTCGTCGGCGGCGATGTCCTCGCCTTCGTTGTAGGCGAAAGTAAGTACATTGGTGGCGTAATCTTTGGCCCGGTAGTCGCGGTTGAGCACGCGCCCTTCGTCGGCGTCGACGAAGCGGATGGTCAGCTCGGCCGGCCCGAGCAGGGCGGCCTGGACCCAGCGCCGCACCTTCTGGCGGGTGATCGATTGCGCGAGGCGGGCATCCGGGTATTGCACCGCCAGCGTGAGTTTATTTTTTGCGGACATTGCGGGCGGCCGGTTTGGGCAGTGCCACCAGCTCCTGGATCGCGGCGGCCGATTCGTAGGCGTCGACGATGCGCGCCACCAGCGGATGGCGCACCACGTCGGCGCTGGAGAACTGGGTGAAGGCGATGCCGCGCACGTCCTTGAGCACGTGGACAGCGTCGATCAGGCCGCTCCTCTGGGTCTTGTGCAGGTCGACCTGGGTGACGTCGCCGGTAACCACGGCCTTGCTGCCGAAGCCGATCCGGGTCAGGAACATTTTCATCTGTTCGGCCGTCGTGTTCTGCGCCTCGTCGAGGATCACGAAAGCGTGATTGAGCGTGCGCCCGCGCATGTAGGCCAGCGGGGCGATCTCGATGACCTGTTTCTCGAACATCTTCTGGGTGCGGTCGAAGCCGAGCAGGTCATACAGCGCATCGTACAACGGACGCAGATAGGGATCGACTTTGGACGCCATGTCGCCGGGCAGGAAGCCGAGCCGCTCGCCCGCCTCCACCGCCGGGCGGGTCAGCACGATGCGCTTGACGGCGTCGCGCTCGAGCGCGTCGACGGCGCAGGCAACGGCGAGATAGGTCTTGCCGGTGCCGGCAGGGCCGACCCCGAAGGCGATGTCATGTTCGAGGATCGCGCGGATGTACTGGATCTGGTGCGGCGTGCGCCCGCGCAGGTCGGCGCGGCGCGTCTTGAGCACCGGCGTAGTCGCCTCGGACATGTCGATTTGCTCGGCGTCCTGCTCGATCGCGGCAATCGTCGGGTTCAGGCCGGAGCGCTGTTCGACCAGCGCCAGCTGCACTTCCTCGATCGGCACGATCTTGTTGGCCACTGCGTAGAAACGTTCGAGAATCTCGACGGCGCGTTCGGCATTGTGGCCGCTGACGATGAATTTTTCGCCGCGGCGGAAAATGGTAACGTCGAGCGCCGCTGAAATCTGGCGCAGGTTCTCGTCGAGCGGGCCGCACAAGTGCGCCAGCCGGGTGTTATCGAGCGGCTCGGGGATGAAGTACGTAGGCTGGAGGGGGGTCTTGGTTTTCAACTGGCTTTGGCAATCAGGTCGGCGCTGGCGACCAACTCGCCGCGCAAGGTGTAATTAAAGCTTTCAGTAATGCGCACGTCGAGCATGGAGCCGATCAGCGACGCACGATCGGGGCCGGCGGCGAAGTTGACGACGCGGTTGTTCTCGGTACGCCCCTGCAGTTCGGCGGCGTCCTTTTTCGACGGCCCTTCGACCAGGATGCGCTGCACGGTGCCGACCATCACCGCGCTGTACTTGCGCGTGTTGGCGTCGATCGCCGCCTGCAGGCGCTGCAATCGCGCCAGCTTGACCTCGTGGGGCGTGTCGTCGTCGAGGCTGGCGGCCGGGGTGCCGGGCCGCTTGCTGAAGATGAAGCTGTAGCTGGTGTCGAAGCCGACGTCGATGATCAGTTTCATCATCGCTTCGAAGTCGGCCTCGGTCTCGCCGGGGAAGCCGACGATGAAGTCGGATGAAATCGACATGTTCGGACGTACCGCACGGATGCGGCGGATGATCGACTTGTACTCGAGCGCCGTATAGCCACGCTTCATCGCGCCCAATACCCGGTCCGAGCCATGCTGGGCCGGCAGGTACAAATGGTCGACCAGCTGCGGAATGGTGGCGTAGGCGTCGATCAGGCGCTGGGTAAATTCCTTCGGATGGCTGGTGACGAAGCGGATCCGCTCGACGCCGGGAATGGCGGCGACGTATTCGAGCAGCAGCGCGAAGTCGGCAGTCTCACTGTCACCCGCACCATCGGCGCCGGCCATCGCGCCGCGGAAGGCGTTGACGTTCTGTCCCAACAGGGTAATTTCGCGTACGCCCTGGGCGGCCAGGCCAGCCACCTCGGCGAGCACGTCATCGAACCTGCGCGATACTTCCTCGCCGCGGGTGTAAGGCACCACGCAGTAACTGCAGTATTTGCTGCAGCCTTCCATGATCGATACGAAGGCCGACGCGCCGTCGGTGCGGGCCGGCGGCAAATGGTCGAATTTTTCGATCTCGGGAAAGCTGATGTCGACCTGGGATTGGCCCGTGTCGCGCCGCGCCCGGATCATCTGCGGCAGCCGGTGCAGCGTCTGCGGGCCGAACACCATGTCGACGTACGGCGCGCGCTTGACGATCGCGTCGCCTTCCTGTGAAGCTACGCAGCCGCCGACACCAATCAAAAGATCGGGATTGGCCAGTTTGAGTTCACGCAGCCGGCCCAGGTCGGAAAATACTTTTTCCTGCGCTTTTTCGCGCACCGAGCAGGTGTTCAACAGGATAACGTCGGCGTCTTCCGGCGTGTCGGTGCGCACCAGGCCGTCAGAGGCGCCCAGCACATCGGCCATTTTGTCGGAGTCGTACTCGTTCATCTGGCAACCGAAGGTCTTGATAAATACTTTTTTCTGCATGAATTGTCTTGCTCTAGCTGTAGCTGTTGCTGGAAGTTATCTCCAGAGGTTTCACTGAAGCTTGTGCTGACGCTGTGATAACGCCGCTTGGCAGTTTACCGTAAACGTCAGCACCGGCGGGAATCCCCTGGGCTGACGCGCGCTGCAACATTTAGCGACGTTAGTTGCAAATCATTAACATATTTGTTCAATTTAATGATCGCAATCTCAATTACGATCTTACTGTGCACAAATTATATGCCCAGTTTCCCCAAAAAACATTTAATGCATTGTTGTCTGAGTGCCAGTTTTTTTGTTAAAAATAAAAGACTTTTGCAGGACTTCTTACGTGCCAACTGAATTCAAGAAAAGTCTTGCGTGCGCCACAAAATATGCCCCTGTGTTGAAATGACGATGTGGCAAGTTTTCCTTGCGATAGCTTGATTATGAACAATATAGACGAGGCTAAGGTCGGATGTACTGATGGCGTATGAGTCTGATAATTTGTTTGATTAGCAAGTGCGTTGTTTGGGACGCGCGTAGCGCAGAGCGCAAACGATCCGGTGACGGGCCATAGCGAATGATTTAAGGCAAATTTCCGTTTTAATCACGCTTTGGCCGTTTTCCGGGAACTTATGTAGACGAAAGATGGTCTTTAACAACGTTCGTAACGGAATTATTACAACCACTCACACGAGGCAAATCATGGCACACCACGCTCTGGCATCACAAGAAAGCTACAATCCGAACCATCTGCTCGACATCCTGCTCGGCAAGATGCAGCTGAAGAACGACGCTGCCCTGTCGCGCATGCTTGAAGTGGCGCCGCCTGTCATCAGCAAGATACGCCACCACCGCTTGCCGGTCGGCGCATCGCTGTTGATCCGCATGCACGAAGTGACCGGCATGAGCATCCGCGACTTGCGCGACCTGATGGGCGACCGTCGGACCAAATATCGCCTGTCGGACGCCCAGGGTCGTCCAAAGGCCGAAGACAAGGCCGCTGCCGAGCCTGCCGCTACGACTACCGGCAATTATGCTCATTGATTGCGTGGGCATGGCGGCGGTCGCTGTCATGCTTTCGTTGACAAGTACAGCGGCCCAGCGTGGCAAGCCGCCGCGCCCGCTGCCTTGCGCGCATCGCACAGCGCGTAAGCCTGCGAAACCCGATGGATCAGCTCATCAGGACAACTGAAATTTCATCGAACTGCAGTTCGGTTTCGCGGAACACATGCAAGTAGGCTTCTTCACTCAGTCCCAGCGCGCTCCATGCGACCGGCGACACTGGTGGCACCAGCTCGTTGTCTTCGCCTGCAACGTCCAACGCGTGGACGACCGCGTTCGCCACGTGGATGATGGTGGCAAGAAAACCGGCGCCGGCCCGTTCCGGCTCATGGTGCCAAGCAATTCCCCGCAACATCGTATCCGAAAAATTCCAGCGTTCCCCCAATGCAACACCAACCATGACGTGGTCGATGCCGAGTACCGCGCGCTCGGCCTTGATCAGTTCGCAATCATGCTCGCCGCGCCAGGCCAGGACGTCGGCGTAGCGCTGCGGATAGGTGCTGACCAGCACCAGACGGCCGATGTCATGCAGCAGGCCGGTGGTGAACGCGTAGTCCTGGTTGAAGCGCATGTGCCGCGCCAACACCCGCGCGCAGGCGGCAGTGGCAATTGAATGGCGCCAAAATGCCTTGTTGTCGAAGCCGGCGCACTGGCCGGCGGAAAAACAGCCAGTGACGGCGGCGGCGGTGATCAGGTTGCGCGTGGTCTCGAAGCCGAGAAAGGTGATGGCCTGCTGGATCGTGGTGACCTTGACCTGCAGGCCGTAGGTCGACGAATTGGCCAGCCGCAACGTCTTGGCGGTGAGCGCCTGGTCGTGTGACACTTTGCGAGCCAGCACCGAAATATCGACGTCTTCCTGGTCAATGCTGGTCAGTAGTTCCATCACGACCGCTGGCAGCGAAGGCAAGTCCTGCAGCCTGGCAATGACGTCGTCGAGACTGAGTGGCATCATTGTTCGATCTCCCGGCCCAGTCGATAGGCTTGCATGAAGTGGTGCAAGGCGGCGCCCGCCGAGTCGGCGTGGTGCCTGGCGTCGTTGTTACGAAACAGATAAGCCAGGCGCTGCTGCAGCATGGCGTAGTCCGGCGCCGCTTCGGCACTGTCGGCGCTGCTGGCAGTATGGCGCAACACCGCCAGCGCTTCGATGCCATGGCGCGGCAACAGTGCGATGATCGGCGCGGTCAGGACTGCACCTTGCGGCAACAGCACCTGGCCCTGCCGGTCCAGTAATACATCGGATAGCACCATGCCCGGCCTGACGTCGGCCAGCGCAAGATGCTGATAAGCTGAATTCATGCCATCCTCCATCTTCCAGTGATGCGATCTTACCACCGGGTGCCCGGCTTTCGACCAACTGTTTTTACGGCCGTCGCCCGCTTGCCAACGCGCATCGCTTGCCTTACATTGGACAACGCGGCATCGCCTTGAAAGGATCGAATGTTCAGTATCCAGAGCCGGCTGAAACTGCTGTTCGTACTGATCGTCACACTGGTGCTGGCGATCTCCGGCAGTTACGCGCAGTATTCGCTCGGCAAGGAACTCGAGAGCAGCCACCAGCGCCTGCGCGAAGGTGTGCTGACGCGCCTGGCGATCAGCCTGCCGCCGGCATTGTGGGACTTCGACAAGGCCAAGGTAGACACCATCATTGAAGCGGAAATGTTGCCGTTGGAAGTGGAGTCGATTCGCGTCTACGACAGCGCCGTCGAGCTGTTCGCCAGCAAGGCGCGCGGCGCCGACGGCCGCCTGGTGGTTCCCAGCGGGCCGCCGCCGCCGGGCGGCCTGCCGGCCCGGCGCGAACTGGTGTTCCGCGACGCCGGCTCGGCCAGCACCAGCATTCGCCCAGTGTCGGTGGGTAAAGTAGTGGTCTACTTCAGCCGCGCACAGATCGACGCCGCGCTCGCTTCCGAACTGTTCCGCAAGCTGCTCGAGGTGCTGCTGCTCGACATCATCCTGGTGATGGCACTGTCGCTGTCGCTGCGGGTAGTGTTCCGCCCGCTGCGGCAGTTGCGCGACGGCCTGTTCGAACTGGCCACGCGCGGCACCGGCGAAGTCGAAGAGTTGCCGGAAGACCGGCGCGACGAACTCGGCGACGTGATCCGCGGCTTCAACCAGATCCAGCGCCGCCTGAAGTCGACCATCGCGCGCATCCGCGAAGCCGAGGACGCCGCGCGCCGTTCGCAGCAACAGAGCGCGCAGGCCATGACCGACTTGCGCCTGACCCAGGAGTCGCTGCTGCAGGCCGAGCGGCTGGCGTCGCTGGGCAGCTTGGTGGCCGGGGTCGCGCATGAAATCAACACCCCGGTCGGCATCGCCCTGACCAGTGCGTCGGTGCTGAAAGACGCCACCGATGACATGCAGGCGGCGCTCGCCGGCGGCGTACTGAAGAAATCGGTGATGCTGCGCTACATTGCCACCGCCGCCGAAAGTTCGCGCCTGATCATGAACAATGCCTACCGCGCAGCGCACCTGATCCACAGCTTCAAGCAGATCGCCGTCGACCAGACCAGCGAGGCGAGGCGCCCGTTCGTATTGATGGAATACGTCGAGGAAATCGTCACCAGCCTGCGGCCGACACTGAAGACGACGCGGATCGCGCTCAAGTTCGACGGCGCCGATGACATTGTGCTCGACAGCTATCCAGGCGCCTTCGCCCAGGTGATAACGAACCTGGTGCTCAATTGCGTCGAGCATGCGTTCGATCCGGAGCAGCCGGGAGAAATCCGGATCCACGCGCGGCTCGACGTCGACGTTGTCGAACTCGAACTGAGCGACAACGGCAAGGGCATCGCGCCCGAACTGCTGGAGCGCATTTTCGAGCCGTTCTTTACTACCCGGCGCGGGCAAGGCGGTACCGGGCTGGGCCTGAACATTGTCTATAACTTGGTGGTAAAACAATTTAATGGGACCATCTCGGTGCGCAGTACGCTCGGCCACGGCACCTGCTTCACGCTGCGGCTTGCGCGTGTCGCCCCGCAAGCGGTGCCCGCAACAGGGGGCGCCGAAAGCGCCGGTGCGGCGTTCCCGGAGCGCATCGCCGCGCGCCCGGCAGTGCGCCAGGCAATGGGCGACGAAGGTCTGCCCGGATGAGCGGCGCCATAACCAGCCACGGACGAGCAGGCAGTACGTTGGCAAACCGTTCTGCGCGCGGCGCCCATGCAGGCGCTAGCGCTTGCGCTGCAACGCCGGCGGAAATCATTTAAACTCAGATTGTCGCCGCTGGGTGAAGGCAAGCAGTCGCGAGTGGCTGCCGGCAATGGCCGGCGCTGGCGCAGGTTCTTGTGCGGACTGGTACAAGTGCCTGCATAGATCTTGCACCCGAGCCGACCGGGGCAGCCACGGGGGTAGCCACAGAGGTAGCCGCAGAGGCAGCCACAGAGGTAGACACGTACGTGACACATATGTGGCTACCTCTGTGGCGACATCGACGCCAGCTCACTTGAACGTTTCGCTGCCGTCGCGGCGGGCCCGAAAGCCGATCAGGCACAGGCCAAGCAGCATCATGGCAAATACCGCCGGTTCGGCCAGGTCCGACGAGACCGGTTGAAGGACCGCGACGCCCTCCGGCGGTGCCGTCAGCGCCGCGTGCGGCGCTGAACTGACGGCGCCGTGCGCGGAAACGATCTCCATTACGCTGGCGCGCGCATGCGCGCCAAGGGCCATTGCCAGCATTGCTGCAAGTGCGAATTTTTTCACGGAGTTTTCCTTCAGTTGTCCCGCAGCCGACCAAAAATCTGAACCACATCCGAATCACAGCATAGCTAGTTTTTAAGCGTGAAGGCGTCCGATTGAACTGGCAAAAAAACAAGGCTGCAACGTATTGAAGAGTCCGATCGTAAAGACACTATCCAGGTTTAAAGATGTGAAAAATCGCAATGGAACACGTCATGCCGGCGCCGGTTTTATCGAGTCAATAAACTTATTTATCAGGGCGATAACGGGTTCATTACCGCTTTCATCGCACTTGTTGCGACGCACGAAGTTTTACACTTATTTATTTGCATGACGGTTTTTTTTGGGGGTATAGTCTCCACATACTTATTGCCCCAAAGCACTAAAACGATATCAAACGGTCACCCTCGGTCGTAATGGCATCGAAATGCCGCTGCCTGCGCCGTACCCCACTTCGTCGGCTGTCCAAGACTGTTTGCACATTGCGCCTCGCGCATTAATCGATCAAAAAGTACAAAGAGTAATCTATGCCTAATCTTGCAAAACTTCAAATCGCCTTCAAGAACGTGTACGTGCGCATCTCCGCCGCGCTGCTGGTCGCGCTGACGGCTTGGCTGGTGCTTTCCAGCGGCGACGTGGCCCAGGACACGAGCCCATTGGTACTGTCGCAAAATATTTCCGAAATTACCGCACTGGCTGCGCGCAAGCATCAACTCGACTACCTGCTGGTGGCCAAACCGTTGTCCGAGTCGCCGCGCTATATCTTCAAGTTCAAGGGCGCCCCCGAACTGCACGTGGTCAAAGTGCCGAGCACCTCGCACCTGAGCCTTGAGCGCGAAGTGCTGCTCAAAAACGCCATTCCGTATTCGATCGCCAAAGACGATTTCCTTGCTTCGCACAAAGCGGTGCTGCTCGATGAAGGCGAAAACAGCGCGACCGCCGAGGCAACTGCATTCCTGAAGCGTCATGCGTTCGAAATCCTGATTATTTTCTTCATCATCTATGCGCTCAAGTTCGGCATTCCGGGAATGGGCATGAACGCTTCCGTCATCACGCCCGACAAGCTCAAAGGCAGCATGGACGACCTGATCGGCATGGACGACATCAAGCAGGAAGTGCTGCACCTCGAGGACATGATCCGCAACCGCGCCGAGTACAAATCGCACAACATCGACAAGCCGTTTAACGTGATGCTGACGGGCCCGGCCGGCACCGGCAAGACCAAGCTGGTCGGCTACCTAGCCAAGAAACTGGATGTGCCGCTGATCCAGGCTTCCGGCTCGGCGCTGGAATCGGGTTTCGTCGGCGGCGGATCGAAGGCGCTCAACGCCTTGTACCGCAAGGCATGCGCGCGCGGCAGCTGCATCATCTTTCTCGACGAAGCGCAGACGCTGTTCATGCCGCGCGGCCGCGGCGAAAAGAAGTGGGAAGACGATACCGCCAACACCTTGCTCGGCCTCATGGACGGGGTCAAAAGCGACAAGGGCGCCGGCGTGATCTGGGTGGTTGCATCGAACTTCGACGACGCGTCGTCGGAGATGGATGAAGCGATGCTGCGCCGCTTTTCGGTGAAAATCAATTTCCGCCTGCCGAACAAGAGCGAACGCGGCGAGTTGCTGAAAAGTTTCCTGTCGCGCAAAAAAGAAGGCCTGGTCGACTGGAATGACCTCGACCTTGGCCAGGTCGCCGAGATGACCGCCAACCTCAGCCCGGCGCTGCTGGAAACCGTGGTTGAACGCGCCAGCATGATTTCAATCCAGGAAAAGAAGATCATCAATACCGACCTGATGTTCCGCGCCTTCGAGCGCGCCACGCTCGGCCTGACCGACCGCGCCACGACGGCCGAAAAGCACAAGCAGCGTGAACGGGTGGCGCTGCACGAGCTCGGCCACTTCTTCATGCAGATCGATCCGTACCTGCGCCAGGGGATGACGTTGGCCGAGGTAAAGGAAAAGTCGCACCTGCTCAAGATCAGCACCGAGTCGGTGTCGAAAATCGGCGCCTTGGGTTATGTGCTGCAGTCGGGCGATGACGTGTCGCTGCGCACCCTCGAAGAGCTCGAGCGGGACGTGATCCAGTTGTACGGCGGCGTCGCCGCCGAGGAGCTGTTCTACGGCGCCCGCGGCATTTCGGTCGGCAGCCAGAACGATATCGAGAAGGCGACCAAGATGCTCAACCTGATGGTCAACCGCCTGTCGATGTATTCGCGCTCGAAGATCGATTACTCCCAGCTCGGCCACGACACCAACGGCGAGCGCTCGATCCGCCAGGTGGAAGAAAAATCCGATGAGCTCTACAGCTACACGCTGGGCGCGATCCGCGACTACAAGGCCGTCATCGAATCGATCAAGGACACCTTGCTCGACCAGTACGTACTGTCGAAGGACGCCGTGTTCGCGCTGCTCGAAGAGCGGCGCGACCTGATGCTGTCGCACGTCGTTTTGCCGCATTTGAAACTGTGCGGCGACGGGGCGGCGTCCGTTTAAATCCAGGAACGGTGCCCCCGACACTACTTAGTTCCGCTGACGATACGCTTGATCGAATCGTCCTCATGGACGATATCGTCAATCTTCCAACACCCCTTTTCCTTGCGCAACACGATGCGTGCACTACGCGGTTCGGGCGGGCCCGTCGCTTCAATCGAAAAGCGCACCGAATAGATGACTTCGGCACGAGTTCCGCTGCGCATCGATTGGCGAAACGATTTGGGCCGTCGGGCATATCCTTCTTGCGAATTGGTCCAAAGATCGCCTCCGCAAATACCGCAAATTTCGTCATTCGCTGTCGCGCGCGCATGGTCCCGCCGAATCGATGCGAGTAAATCGGCCGTGATGAAACGGCCGGAATCGGCGGCCGCGAGTTGCGGTATGTTTTTCGACACCCAGCGCGTGACGGCGACGGGGGAATCGCTGGCGCATGCCGACGCTGCGGCAGCGTCGGCGGCGAGCATGTTCAGGGCGAATACTAAAATTAAAGCAGCGTTGGTCAATCTACTCGTCCTTTCGCGGCAGCTATTCCACGACATAGTAATTGCTCCCATCGTTCACTGCGCGCGGCGCGGCTCGAAAGTAGATAGTGCGTTCGCTGACGGGCTGGCCAACCCATTGGTCGGTTACCTAAATTCCAACTGCGGTCTGGCCAAGATAAATCGCAACGTGGGAAGTACCATCGACTTTGTTGGCATAGCTGTTGTTCTTGTCGAAGGTTGCAATCGCCGTACCAATCGCGATTCCGACCGTTCCTTTGACGAGAGCGCCTTTTCGCCACACGCCAGTGTGTGGCATTGATGTTGCTTGGCGCGCGTATGCAACGCAATGTCCGTTTCCGACAGAGCTTCCTTTGAATTTTTCGGGATCAAGTGCGACATAAGCCATGAGCCATCTCCTGTGATAAAGAGTGGAGTTGCCGCCGTATGAACTTGATGTTCTGACGCGACTTGAAAAGCGTAGTCGCCTTCGCGGTAAAGTGCTTGATACTGATCAATATTTAGTTGCTTAAATTCAATAAACTTGTGCTTGACGGCTTGACGGCTTGACGGCTTGACGGTGAAGCGGCCTGATTTACGGCGCCGTCGCCAGCATCAACAGCGCCTTGCGCACCGACGCGCGCACCGCCAAAAACTCCTCGCGCCGCTTGTTATTGTCGAGCCTGAATAGCATCAATCCTTCCATCTGCGCCACCATCAGGATCGCGCGCTGCATGTATTCGCTGTCCGGAAGGCGCTGTCAACTTGCTGAACCGGGGAAGCAAGTTGTAGAGCCCGGGGCGAAATTGCCTCTGGGCGGGTAACAAGTGTCGCGAATTACGCGTTCTTCGCTACATCGGTGACCTCATTCCAAAGAGAAAATGCCTGAGTGCGGACGTGCCGGTACTGCTCCGCTGACAGGCGGTTGCGCTGACACCGGAAAGCATTGTTGATCTGACCGTG
>NZ_PDOB01000002.1 GCF_002760665.1 Massilia psychrophila
TGTAGATACCGCCGCAGTCGTGCAGTCGGACGCAAGCGCCGTCGACCACGCTGTTCTTCACGGAAGTGTTGCGGTTATGCAGCACGCTAATGCCGTGGTAGCCCGAATTGGTGACCCGCACATTGTCAATGGTGTTGGTGCCGCCGTCGCCGAACATGATGCCCGCATCGGTCGTCGACGGCATGCCGCTCATACCGGTGTTGCTGACGGTCGAGTTGGTGATTACAGCGCCGTTGACCGAGTACCAGCCGTCGATACCATTGCGGCGCGAATTCGAGACGTTGCTCAGGTTCACTTGCAAACCCTTGCTGCCGCTGGCCCAGATACCGTCCCTGGCGCTGTTGGTGATATCGGTATTCAACACTTTCAGGTTGGTCGAGGTGTTCGCGCTGACGCCGTCGGTGGCCGAGAAAATCCTGACGCCATCGATCGTGATGCCGCTCGAATTGTCGGCATTGACGCCGTTGCCGTTGGCCGAGGCCCAGACCTTTCCTTCAGGATTCGAGCCGTCGGGCGACCACATGTGGATGCGGCCGTTCGACACTGCCCATTCGCCGGGTGAATCGAGCATCCACAACTTGCCTTCGACGTAGAACGGCTTGCCCGTGCTGACGCTGTTACCGGTCAACACTTGCGATCGGATGACTGATTGGTTATCCAGGAATACGTGGTTGGCGCCGGCCAGGTCGCTGCTCGGCATGCCGCTGGTGCTGGTTGCCCAAGGCTGGTTCGGCCAGTGCGCGGCGGGGACCAAAGTGCTGTCGACGGCAACTTGCACGACGGCGAAGCTGATCGGTGCCGAGTAGATGTTGCCTGCACCCTTGACCCAACCGGTGATGGCGCGGCCCGGCGAAATGCCTGCCTTGCCGCACGTGCCGACGGTCTTGACCGTCACGTTGGTCTTGCCGTTGAGCTCGAGCGTACCCTGGTAGGTCGTGCCGCATTGCAGGCTGACGGTGGTGCCACTGGCGACGTTGGTCGGCGTCGGCAGAACCGTGCCGATCGGCGGTGTGGCGGCCACAGTCGCTGCCGCGGCAAGCGCTGGTGCGTCAGCGGCGGCGGGCGTGGCGGGCGTTGGTGCGTGCCGCAAGTTGGCGGCAAGTTGAGTGCTATCAGCGGCGGGCGATGCCACGCCTGGCGTGGTGTCGGCGGTTGACGTGCCGCCACCACAAGCAATCAGGGAGCCTATCAGGCTGGCGCCGATGGTAAGACGGGTTACAAGTTGATTGAGGGAATGTGAATGACCGTTTTGTAGCATGAATTGATCCTAATAAATATTAAGGTGTGAACTGGTGGACTGGTGAACTGGTGAACTGGTGAACTGGTGAACTGGGCCGACCATCCCGAATAAACACGTCAGCGCGGCAGGCCACGCGAAAGTCGATCCAGACAAAAAAGCAAGCCCTTCGTTAAAACAATTTGATCCGCATCAAAAGCAGAACAAGTTCAGACAGACTCAATAATTGAAAGTTTCCGAAAAACCGTGGTTATGGTGAATTTTTTTCTTGGTAGCATGCGCGCCCACCGGGTGGCGATCCAATCGTGGCCAGCAGAACTTGAAGCGCAGCGCAGCCAAGGCTGGGCAGGTAATAGGCCAGTCACAAACGAAACGTATAACTGCTGCATTGACACGGCATTTTTGATAATCGTTTGTACGAGGCGACCGCCAGCTGGCGCTTCAGGCAACTACGGGAGTTCACATTGATTCAGCAAAAAATGAAGTTGCCATGCCGTTTGCCCCCCAGCCTGATCGCCGCCGCATGCACTGCCCTGCTCTCTGCCCTACTCTCTGCCCTACCCTCTTGTCCCGCGCAGGCGCACACCAGCGCCACGGGCGACATGGAAGCCAACAGCGCCGCCACAGCGACCGAGGCGAGCATGCAAACGGTGGTGATTTCGACGCGCACGACCCGCTCCACCGTGGCGATGAGCGGCGCGGAAGTGCAGAAAATTTTGCCGGGCACTAATCCGATCAAGGCGTTGCAAACCCTGCCTGGTGTAAGCTTCCAGAGCGCCGACCCGTGGGGCAACAACGAACAGAACCTGTCGCTGTTCGTGCATGGCTTCAGCGGTTCGCAGCTGGGTTACACGCTCGACGGCGTACCGCTCGGCGACCAGCAATACGGCAACTACAACGGTTTGTCGCCACAGCGCGCGGTGATCAGCGAAAACGTCGGCGCGGTGGTGCTGTCGTCAGGCGCCGGCGACCTCGCTACGCCGTCGACCAGCAATCTGGGCGGCACCATTGACACCTTTTCGTCCACCCCGCTGCAGCAGCGCCGCGCTACCGTCGAACAGACCTTCGGCAGCTACAAGGCGTCGCGCACCTACGGCCGCTTCGATACCGGCGAATTCGGCGGCGGCAATACCATGTATGTGTCGGCCATGCGGCTCGACGCCAAGGCCTGGGACTTCGAGGGCCAGCAAGGCGGCAAGCAGCTCAACGCCAAGTTCGTGCGCGATACCGGCGCCGGCGTGCTGACCGCCTACTTCAATTACAACGACAAGATCGAACCGAACGAAGACAGCACCGTGCACCTGGCCGGCGAAACGAGCTCGCCCTACACCCGGCCCTTCACCTATCCGGACTTCGCCGCGGCGCTGAAATACCTGTCGCCAACCGGCGCCACGCCGGCGGCCGACGGCAACAACTATCGCAACTACTACAGCGATGCCCAGCGTACCGACTACCTGGCGTACGTCAAATACGAAGCGCACCTGGGCGACGCCACCAAATGGACCAACCAGGCCTACCACCACATCGATGACGGCGTCGGCGTGGTAGCCGGCCCGATCGGCGTGGCCGGCTTGCCGGGCCTGTTCAGCGTGTACTTCCCGAACCAGAACCTGAAGCAGGTATTTGGCAATTCCGGCTACGCCACCCGCACCACCGAATACGACATCAAGCGCGGCGGCCTGATCTCGAACGTCGTGACCGAAGCGGGCGCGCACAAGATCGGTTTCGGCATCTGGTGGGAGCACAACAAGGCGTCGGCCTACCGCCGCTGGTATGCGCTCGACGTGAACAACCCGTCGACACCGTACGACCGCCCGGCCAATGCGCTCATTACCCAGTACGGCAGCCTGATCGACAACAACGTGGTGCAGCTGCATTTACAGGATGAGTGGCGCATGCGGCCCGATTTCGCCCTGCAGGCCGGCTTCAAGTCGAGCCTGCAATTTGCCGAGGGGACCTTCCCGGTCCAGCCGGCGCCCGGCGCCATTGCCGGCGGCTCGAAAGCGCTACCGGTCGGTAAAATCATCACCAAAAAATGGTTCTTGCCGCAGTTCGGCGCACGCTGGGACGTGACGCCGCGCGACCAGGTCTTTGTCAACATCCAGAAGAACCTGCGCCAGTTCGTCACCTACGGCGCCGGCGGCGCCTCGCCATGGAGCCTTGCCAGCCAGGCCGGATTCGACCTGTTCAAAAGTACCGCCAAACCGGAAACGTCGGTGACGTATGAAGTGGGCGTGCGCGGCAACCGCGAGCTCGACCTGGGCGCGGTGTCCCGGATCGAAGGCCAGGCCAACATCTACCACGTCGATTTCAGCAACCGGATTTTGCAGATCAGCCCGAACCCGGTGGTATCGTCCATCATCGGCGGCAACCCGATCCTGGCCAACGTCGGCAGCGTGCGCACCACCGGCCTCGACGTCGCCGGCACCGTTTATTTCGGCAAGCACTTTTCGTTCTACGATGGCGTGTCGTACAACCGCTCCGAGTATGCCGACGACTACAGCAACGGCGCCGCCGTGGTCCGTACCGCCGGCAAGAAGGTGCCGAACAGCCCGGAATGGATGAACAAGTTCGTCGCCAGCGCCAACCATAGCGGCTGGGAAGTGCAGCTGGTGGGCGACTATGTCGGCAAGCGTTACGCCACCTTTACCAACGACCTGGCAGTCGACCCGTACTTCCAGATGAGCCTGTCGATCGGTACCAAGTTCACGATGCCGGCAGGGTCCATGCTGAAGCAACCGCGCCTGAAACTCACCGTCAGCAACCTGACCCAGGAAACCGGCGCCTCGGTGGTGCTGGTGGGCGCTGCCAGCGGCACCTACAACACGTTTCCGATTGCGCCGCGCCAGGTGTTCCTGACGCTCGGCGCAAGCTTTTGAAAGGCGGCGCGGCATGACGCTCAATCGCAGGAAGTTCATCGCCGGCGCCGGCTCGCTGTGCCTCACCCCGGCCGTTTTTTCGGCCGCACCGCCGAAGCGCAAAGTCGACGTGTTCGCCCACCGCGGTGCCTCGGCGCTGCGGCCAGAGCACACGCTGGCGGCGTACGCGCGCGCCATCGCCGACGGCGCCGATTACGTTGAACCGGACCTCGTCATTACCAAAGACGGCGTGCTGGTGGCGCGCCACGAGGCGGAACTGACCGAAACGACCGACGTCGCCCAACGGCCGGCATTCGCCGGCCGACGCACCAGCAAGACGATCGACGGCAAGACCCACAGCGGCTGGTTCGTCGACGATTTTACGCTGGCCGAACTGAAGACGCTGCGGGCGATCGAGCGTTTGCCCAAGGTTCGTCCCGCCAACGCGCTGTACGACGGCATGTTCCAGGTACCGACGTGGGACGAGGTCATCGACTTCGTCGCCGCCGAAGCGGCCACCCGCGGGCGCACCATCGGCGTGGTGCCCGAGCTGAAAAGTTCGACCTACTTTGCCAAGGCCGGCCTCGCGCTCGAGGACCGCTTCCTGGCCTCATTAGAGGCGCACGACTACACGCGCCGCCATCCGGTCGGGATCCAGTCGTTTGAAGTGGCCAACCTCAACTACCTGCGCGCGAAACTCGGCAAGCGGCCCAACATCCGCATCATGCAGCTGGTCGGCGACGCCAACGCCAGGCCGGGCGACGTCGCTGCGGCCGGCGGCGCGCTGACGTATGCCCGGATGGTCACGCCCGACGGCTTGAAGGACATCGCCCGCTACGCCGACGTGGTGGCGCCGCAGGTGCGCGCCATCATCCCGCTGCAGCCTGACGGCCGGCTCGGCACGCCGACCGCGCTCGTCGCCAACGCCCACCAGGCCGGCCTATTGGTGCAGATCTGGACCTTCCGCCCGGAAAACCGTTTTTTGGCAGCGGACTTCCGCGACGGCAATGGCGAAAACGCCCGCAATGAGGCCGGTTCGGTGGCCGAAATGCGGCGCTACATCGCCGAAGGGATCGATGGGTTTTTCAGTGACGATCCGGGGCTGGGACGGGTGGCGGTGGGGACCGGCTGAAGAGCGGGAGAATCCGCGCCTTGCATGGCCGAAAAAAACCCGCGGACCCCGCGGTTTTTTCTTCGGGGCCACAATGAACACCTGCCCCATCCCTCCATATGCAACGGCTTGGCCCGATAGCGTTTGCCGTGCGTTTCATTGCTCAGTTTCTTGACATTGGCCGAGCCGAAGTCGTCGCGCTCGAACTGCGAACACATCGTCATTGGACATGTCTAATAAGTCTAACTTGAGACAAGGAAACAAGCGATGAAAGCTCTTACCTCTGGCTTGGCCGCAGCGATGGCCATCACTTTCGTGCCATCGCTGGCCTACGCCAGCTGCAGCTCTGCATTTTGCACAGTCAATACCAATTGGAGCGCCCAAAGCGCGCTGGTGGAAGCGGGGTCGTCGTTCGACCTGCGCTATGAATATATCGACCAGACGCAGCTGTTTTCCGGCACCGACAAGATCGCCGCTGGCCAGTTTGCGCGCCCCGACGACGAGATCAGCACGGCAAATCGTAACCTGGTAGCTACTTACAGCCGCAACTTCGGCAACGGCTGGGGTCTGACGCTGAGCGCGCCGGTTACACAACGCGATCACGTCCACCTGCACAAGCGCGATGGAGAACCGGAACGCGAAGAATGGAAGTTTACCAAGCTGGGCGACATGCGCGCAGTCGGCCGTTATCAGTTTGCAGCAGTCGGCGACCCGCTCAACCCGAGTACCAGCGGCGTGACGCTAGGCCTGAAGCTGCCCACCGGACACACCAGCGTCAGCAATGCAAACGGCGATGTGGCGGAGCGCAGCTTACAGCCAGGCACCGGAACCACGGACCTGATCGCCGGCTACTTTTACCACCAGAAGCTAAGCGCCAGCAATGCGTCGTGGTTCGGCCAGGCGCAGTTCCAGCATGCCTTGAACAGCCACAGCGGGTTCAAGCCGGGCGCGCAGCTGAACATGGACGTCGGTTACCGGCGCGGCGTTGGCGACCGACTCGGTCTGCTGATGCAACTGAACCTGGTACACAAGCGTGCCGACCGCGGCAGCGAAGCTGAGCCACTCGACAGCGGTTCCCGATTCGTATTCGCCAGCCCCGGCTTGTCCTATGCGGTTTCCGATAATTTGCAGGTGTACGGCTTTTTTCAGTTTCCGCTGTACCGGCGCGTTACCGGGGTCCAGTTGAGCGCTGACCGTGCCTTCGTTGTTGGATTGTCGGGCCTGCTTTGAGCGCAACGGAGAAAAAAATGAAACGCTTCTTCGTTGCACTGATGCTCATGAGCGCGCTGGGGTGCGTCGAGGCCGCGCCGTTTCAGCTGACCGATACGAAAGGCATGACGCACACGCTGGCGGCGTACCGCGGCAAGTGGGTGCTGGTCAATGCATGGGCAACGTGGTGTTCTCCATGCCTTGTCGAGATGCCGGAACTCGAAGCGCTGAGCAGGTCGCACCCGGATCTGATCGTGCTCGGCCTGGCCGTCGACGGCCAGGATGCGCGCCGGGTGATGCAGTTTGCCGAGCGGCTGCGCGTAACTTATCCGATCATCGCGGCCGATCAAGCAGCGCTGCGCCAGTTCACACTGCGTGCGTACCCGACCAGTATGTTGTACGACCGTTCGGGCGCCGTGGTGCTGACGAAGGAAGGCAAAATCACGCGCCAGGAAGTGGAAGCGATCATCGGCCCCCCTTCCAACTGAATCTGGTCGAAAAATATTACAAGGCCGACAATGCCGGCCCCTGCCAAATCCGAACTGCTGCACAAGACGCTACCGTGCAGCTGAACTTCGGTACATGATCGCGTGCCACTTCACTGCGCGGGACGAAAAAAAACCCGCAAACGACGCGGGTCTTTTTGTTCAGGGCGGGTCAAGCGCCCGGTTGCTTGTTACGCGTCGCGGCCTGCACGCTTGCGCTCGTTCTCTTTCAAGTAACGCTTGCGCAGGCGGATCGACTTCGGCGTGATCTCGACCAGTTCGTCGTCGGCGATGAATTCGACGGCGTATTCGAGCGACATCTGGACCGGCGGCACCAGGCGCACCGCTTCGTCGGTACCGGACGAACGCACGTTGGTGAGCTGCTTGCCCTTGATCGGGTTGACGACCAAGTCGTTGTCACGCGAGTGAATGCCGATAATCATGCCTTCGTACACCGGATCGTTGTGGACCACGAACATGCGGCCGCGATCCTGCAGTTTCCAGATGGCGTAGGCAACGGCGGCGCCGTCGTCCTGCGAGATCAGCACGCCGTTACGGCGGCCAGCCATTTCGCCACGGGTGTTGTCGACCGGTGCGTACTCGTCGAACACGTGCGACATCAGGCCGGTACCGCGGGTGAGCGTCATGAATTCGCCCTGGAAGCCGATCAGGCCGCGCGCTGGAATCTTGTACTCGAGGCGCACACGGCCCTTGCCATCCGATTCCATGTTCTGCAGGTCGCCGCGGCGGCGGCCCAGTTCTTCCATCACGCCGCCCTGGTTGACTTCTTCGACGTCGACCGACAACTGCTCGAACGGCTCGTGACGCACGCCGTCGACCATCTTGAAGACCACGCGCGGACGCGATACGGCCAGTTCGAAGCCTTCGCGGCGCATGGTTTCGATCAGGATCGTCAGGTGCAATTCACCGCGGCCCGATACTTCGAAAATGGTGTCGTCGTCGGTCGGCGCCACGCGCAGCGCAACGTTCGCTTTCAGTTCGCGGTCGAGGCGGTCGCGCAGCTGGCGGCTGGTGACGAACTTGCCTTCGCGGCCGGCCAGCGGCGAGTTGTTGACCATGAAGTTCATCGTCAGCGTCGGCTCGTCGACGGTCAACATCGGCAGCGCTTCCGGAGTGTCAGGCTGGCAGATGGTCGAACCGATACCGATTTCGTCGATACCGTTGATCAGCACGATGTCACCGGCAACCGCTTCGTCGACCAGCACGCGCTCGAGGCCCTTGAAGTTCAGCACTTGGTTGATGCGGCCCTTGATCGGGGTCGCATCGGGACCGTTCAAGACCAGCACGTCCTGACCCGACTTGATACGGCCGCGCGAGATGCGGCCAATGCCGATCTTGCCGACGTACGAAGAGTAGTCGAGGGAAGTGACCTGCATCTGCAGCGGACCGTCCGGATCGTCGTCGCGCACCGGCACGTGGGCCAGAATCGCTTCGAACAGCGGGGTCATGTCGCCTTCGCGCACTGAGGAGTCGAGGCTGGCGTAGCCGTTCAGGGCCGACGCGAACACGACCGGGAAGTCGAGCTGCTCGTCGGTGGCGCCGAGCTTGTCGAACAGTTCAAACGTGGCGTTGATTGCCCAGTCAGGACGGGCGCCCGGACGGTCGATCTTGTTGATGACGACGATCGGCTTCAAACCCAGCGCCAGCGCCTTGCGGGTGACGAAGCGGGTCTGCGGCATCGGGCCTTCCTGGGCATCGACCAGCAACAGCACCGAGTCGACCATCGACAGCACGCGCTCGACTTCGCCGCCGAAGTCGGCGTGGCCTGGGGTGTCGACGATGTTGATGTGGGTGCCGTTGTACTCGACAGCACAGTTCTTCGACAGAATCGTGATGCCGCGTTCTTTTTCGAGGTCGTTCGAATCCATCACGCGGGCTTCGACTTGCTGGTTTTCACGGAAAGTACCGGATTGGCGCAGCAGCTTGTCCACCAGCGTGGTCTTGCCGTGGTCAACGTGGGCGATGATAGCGATGTTACGAATTGCGCGTTTTGGATTTGACATGGTCGTAAGGAACTAAGAAGGTACGTACTAAGGTACGAGGTGTACGAAGGTGTACGGTGTTTCTGATTTCTGGAACCGACTAGTATAGCACGGTAACACCCATTATTCACGGATGGCCGGCGCAAGGACCTGTAATTTCAATGGCTGGCCGAATTGAAAGACAGACGGCCTTGGGAGCCGGCTTGTGAATTGGCGGACGTACGCTGCGCGTGCAATGGCTGGCGAGATTGTAAAGATGAAATATGCCGGGGAGATGACGTCGCTACAAAGCGCCGCCTTTAAACACGATCAGCCGCTCAGGTGCAAGCACCGCGTATTCCCGCAAGACGGCAGTGCCAAGCAGGTGCTCGTGGTGATACACGCGCACCCGGCCCAGTTGCTCCGGCACGGCGACGTCTTCCTTGCCCAATGCCAGCCGCTGGCCGTTGAGGAAGCGCTTCGCCAGTTCGTCCGTCAGTTGCACCGCCGGAAAGCTCGACAGCAGCGCATCGACCGGCGCCAGCATCGACAGCGGCGCCGGGTTCGCCTGCAAGGTCTCCAGCGTCACCATGCCGTCGACCGTCAGCGCGCCGACCCGAATGCGGCGCAGCGCATTCAGGTGGGCGCCGCAGCCGAGGGCGTTGCCGATGTCTTCGCCCAGCACGCGGATGTAGGTGCCCTTGCTGCAGGTGACCAGGAGCTTGAGGAACGGCGCCTCGTAGGCAACAAAGTCGAGCTGGTGGATCGTCACGGGGCGCGCTTCGCGCTCCAGCGTGATGCCTTCGCGGGCGTACTCGTAATACGCACGGCCGTCGCGCTTCAAGGCCGAATACATCGGCGGCACCTGCATGATCGGGCCGCGCCACTGCGCCAGCACGGCGTCGATCTGCGCGCGCGTGACGTTCACTTCGCCGGTAAAAATCGCTTCGCCTTCGGTGTCGCCGGTGTTGGTGCTGATGCCAAGGTGGACCGTGGTCTCGTAGGTCTTGTCCGCTTCCAGCAGGTCTTGCGAAAACTTGGTCGCTTCGCCGAAGCACAGCGGCAGCAGGCCGGTGGCGAACGGATCGAGGGTGCCGGTGTGGCCGGCCTTTTTGGCGTTGAGCACCCGCTTGGCCTTGATCAGGGCGTCGTTCGACGACAGGCCGACCGGTTTGTCGAGCAGCAGCACGCCGTCGACCAGGTCGCGGACCCGTTTTACGTGAGGCTGTTTCATTTATTGTGGTTCGGCTTCCGGCTTTTCGTCCGGCTCGGCGTCGGCCGCGCGGGTGGCGTTGGCCTGGTCGATCAGCAACGACATTTCCATGCCGCGCGAGGTCGAGGTGTCGTGCACGAAATGCAGTGCCGGCAGGGTGTGGATGTGCAGCAGCTTGCCCAACTGGTTGCGGATGAACCCGGACGCGGCGGCGAGGCCCTCGTTGGTGTTCTTGATCGCTTCCTTCTTGTCGTTGAGCATGGTGTAGAACACCTTGGCATGGGCGTAGTCGGGCGTGATCTGCACTTCGGTAATGGTGACCATGCCGATGCGGGGGTCTTTCAAGCCGGAGGCAAGGATTTCGGCCAGGTCGCGCTGGATCTGGTCGGCCACGCGCAGGCCGCGCGCGGGAATGTTTTTGCTGTGTTTTGCCATGATCGTCTATTACTTCTCTAAAAAAACGCAGGGCGTCAATCAGCGTGATGCCGATTGACGCCCTGCGATGTTGCTGCTGTTTTTCGATTAACCGATTACAGCGTCCGGGCGATCTCTTGGACTTCGAACACTTCCAGGGTGTCGCCAACCTGGATGTCGTTGTAGTTCTTGAGCGACAGGCCGCACTCGAGGCCGGCGCGGACATCTTTGGCGTCGTCCTTGAAGCGTTTGAGCGAATCGATTTCGCCAGTCCACACCACGATGTTGTTGCGCAGCAGGCGCACCGACGACGACCGCTTGACCACACCATCGGTGACCAGGCAACCGGCAACGGCGCCAACTTTCGACACCAGGATGACCTGGCGAATCTCGACCTGGCCGGTGATGGTCTCGCGCTTCTCAGGCGAGAGCATGCCCGACAACGCGGCGCGCACTTCGTCGATCGCATCGTAGATGATGTTGTAGTAGCGGATGTCGACGCCGTTCGACTCGGCCAGCTTGCGCGCCTGGGCGTCGGCCCGGGTGTTGAAGCCGATAATGACCGCTTTCGAGGCCACTGCCAGGTTGACGTCCGACTCGGTAATACCGCCCACTGCAGCATGCACGACTTGTACACGCACTTCGTTGGTCGACAATTTCTGCAACGAGCTGACGAGCGCTTCCTGCGAACCTTGCACGTCGGTCTTGATGATCACCGGCAGGTTCTTGACCTCGCCTTCGGCCATCTGGTCGAACATGTTTTCCATCTTCGCTGCCTGCTGCTTGGCCAGTTTCACGTCGCGGAACTTACCTTGACGGAACAGACCGATTTCACGCGCCTTGCGCTCGTCGGCCATGACCATCACTTCTTCACCGGCAACCGGCACTTCGGTCAGGCCCTGGATCTCGACCGGAATCGATGGACCGGCTTCGGTGATCGATTTGCCGTTTTCGTCGAGCATGGCGCGCACGCGGCCGAACGAGGAACCGGCTAGGATCACGTCGCCGCGACGCAAGGTACCGGATTGCACCAGGATGGTGGCGACCGGGCCTTTACCCTTGTCGAGGCGGCTTTCAACCACCAGGCCACGGGCCGGCGCATCGCGCGGTGCTTTCAGTTCCAGCACTTCGGCCTGCAACAGCACCTGCTCGAGCAGCTCGTCGATACCCTGGCCGGTCTTGGCCGACACTGGCACGAATGGCGACTCGCCGCCGTATTCTTCCGGCAGAACCTGCTCGGCGACCAGTTCCTGCGTCACGCGGTCCAGGTTGCCGCCCGGCTTGTCGATCTTGTTGATCGCCACCACCAACGGCACGCCGGCAGCTTTTGCGTGGGCGATCGCTTCCTTCGTCTGCGGCATCACGCCGTCGTCCGCCGCCACCACCAGGATGACGATGTCGGTCGCTTTTGCTCCCCGTGCACGCATGGCCGTAAAGGCTTCGTGACCCGGGGTGTCGAGGAAAGTGATCATGCCGCGCGGCGTTTCGACGTGGTAAGCGCCGATGTGCTGCGTAATGCCGCCCGCTTCGCCGGACGCCACTTTGGCGCGGCGGATGTAGTCGAGCAGCGAGGTCTTGCCGTGGTCGACGTGACCCATGACGGTGACCACCGGTGCGCGCGACATCGACTCGAAGTGGGTTTGCTCGCCCTGATCGGCCAGCAGTGCTTCCGGATCGTCTTCGGCGGCGGCAAATGCTTTATGGCCCATTTCTTCGACCAGAATCATGGCCGTTTCCTGGTCCAGCACCTGGTTGATGGTGCACATCTGGCCCAGCTTCATCAATTGCTTGATGACTTCCGATGCCTTCACGGACATCTTGTGCGCCAGTTCGGCGACCGTGATGGTCTCCGGCACGTGGACGTCCTTGATGACCGCTTCGGTCGGCGCCTGGAAATTGGTTTCGCGGTCTTCGTGGTGCGAAGGACGGCGACCGCCCTTGCTGGCGCCACCGCGCCAGCCGTCGCGTCCGCCGGTACCGACGTTGCCGCGAGGCTTGATCGAACCCGGGGCACCACGTTTTTTGGCGTCGTCCGACCAAGTCGACGAAACGTTCGCCGATTTGATCGACTTCTTGTCGGCCGTGAGCGGCTTCTTGTCGGCGACTTTTTCGCCCGGCTTTTTATCGGCCGGCTTGTGCAGCGTGCCTTCCGGCGCCTTCGGCTTCAGGGCGGCAACGGGCGGCGCGACCGGCTCGGGCGCCTTGATGGCACGGCGCGGCGCGTTCATCATGGCCTTGATCGCAGCGACTTCGTCGGCCACGGCCTTGCGCGCCCTGTCGTTCGCTGCGACGCGGTCGGCAGCTTCCTTGGCGGCAGCGGCAGCCTTGGTCTTGGCATCGGCGGCGGCAGCTTTCTTCGCTTCGTCGTCGGCAGCGGCAACACCGGCGCTGGCGGCTTGGGCCGCGGCGCGCTTGGCGTCTTCGGCCGCTTCCTTCTTCGCTTCGTTTTCAGCCTGCTTGGACTGGGCTTCTTTTTCAGCGTCGAGCTTGGCGAGGCGTTCCTGCTTTTCGCGCAGGTCCGCTTCTTGGCGCAAGATCAGCTCGGCCTGGCGGCGCGCTTCGTCTTCACGGCGCGTCACTTCGGCGACATCAATGACCGGCGGCGGCGCCTCGATCACTGGCGGCGCGACCGGTTCGTCGCGCTGCACGAAGGTGCGCACTTTTTTGACCGCTACCTGGATCGTGCGTGACTTGCCCGAAGCGTCAGCCTGCTTGATCTCGGTCGTTTCCTTGCGCGTCAGCGTGATCTTCTTCTTTTCGGTGTCCGCCGCCGTGCCGTGGGTATGGCGCAGATGGGTCAACAGCTTATCCTTATCATCTTTCGACAATGGATCTGACGTCGAGCTTTTCTCGACGCCGGCAGAACGCAGCTGCGTCAGCAGCAAGTCTGCCGGCATCTTCAGTTCGGTGGCAAATTGGGCTACGTTGTTACTCGCCATTCAGTCCTCTTTTCTTTGTGTCGCGACAGATGATAAAGATACTCAAATTAAGCCTTGGCCAGTTCTGCCAGGCTCCAGGCTTTCGCCTGCAACGCCTTGGCGCGGTCATCGTACTTTGAGTCGACCAGCTTCATCTCGTCGTCGGTCACATCATTAAATTCATTTTTAATCAGTTCACGGGCACGGTCCGACGGCAACGCCAAAATGGCGCCGAACTCGTCATATGCAAGGCTTGAGAACGCTGCGACATTCTTGATGCCTGCCAAGCCCAGCTTGCCGGCCGTGTTGCGGTCCATGCCATCCAGGTTGACCAGCGACTCGTCCATGCCTTCCAGGCCTTCTTCCGACGCGATCGCTTCCGTCACCAGCGCATCGCGGGCCCGGGTGCGCAGTTCGTTGACGGTGTCTTCGTCGAACGATTCGATATCGAGCATCTCCGCGATCGGCACGTAGGCGATTTCCTCGAGCGAAGCGAAACCTTCTTCTACCAGGATGTCGGCCACTTCCTGATCGACGTCGAGCTTTTCCATGAACAGTGCACGCACCGCCGCGGTCTCCTGCGCCGATTTGTTTTCCGATTCCTCGGCCGTCATGATGTTGATCTTCCAGCCCGTCAGTTCGGCCGCCAGGCGCACGTTCTGGCCGGATCGGCCGATCGCGATGGCCAGGTTTTCATCATCGACGACAACGTCCATCGCGTGTTTTTCTTCATCGACCATGATCGACGACACGTTGGCCGGGGCCAGCGCGCCGATGACGAACTGGGCCGGATCGTCCGACCACAGCACGATGTCGACGCGCTCGCCGCCCAACTCACCGGTAACGGCTTGCACGCGCGAACCGCGCATGCCGACGCAGGTGCCGATCGGGTCGATCCGCTTGTCGGCGGTGTAGACGGCGATCTTGGCGCGCACGCCGGCGTCGCGCGCCGCCGATTTGATTTCCAGCAGGCCCTGCTCGATCTCGGGTACTTCGAGTTCGAACAGTTTCATGATGAAGTCGGGCGCGGTGCGCGACAGGATCACTTGCGGGCCGCGCATGTTGCGGTCGATGCGCAGGATGAAAGCGCGTACCCGGTCGCCGATACGCAAATTCTCTTTCGGGATCATCTGGTCGCGCGGCAGGCGTGCTTCGATCTTGCCCGATTCGACGATCGCGTCGCCGCGCTCCATCCGCTTGATGGTGCCGGTGACGAGTGCATCGCCGCGCTCGAGGAAGTCGACCAAAATCTGTTCGCGCTCGGCGTCACGCACGCGCTGCAGCACCACTTGCTTGGTGTCCTGGGCGAAGCGGCGGCCGAAGTCAACCGACTCGATCGGCTCTTCGATATATTCGTCGACTTCGATGTCGGGGATTGTCTCGACGGCTTCGAAGTGGAGAATTTCCTGGTCAGGCAATTGCAGGCCGGCGTCGTCAGGCACCACGTGCCAGCGGCGGAAGGACTCGAACTCGCCGGACTCGCGGTCGATCGACACGCGAATATCGACTTCGCCCTCGTAACGCTTCTTCGTGGCTTGCGCCAGGGCGAATTCGAGCGCGCCGAAAACGACGTCCTTATCGACGTTTTTTTCGCGCGCAAGCGCATCGACCAACAATAAAACTTCGCGACTCATGCTTTGCCCTTCTTAAAATCTACCTGCGGCACCAAGCGTGCCTTATCCAAGTCGGCGAGCGTGAACTCCAACAGCGCCGGACCATCCTTACTTTCAAATTCCAAACCGATTTTTTCGCCTTGCGGCGCCTGCAGGATCCCGGTGTAGGTCTTGCGGTTGGCGCTACCGGTAAAGGCCACGCGCAGCTTGACGGTGCATTCCTCGCCTGCAAAGCGCGCGAAGTCGGCCAGCGTGCGCACCGGGCGATCCAGCCCCGGCGACGAGATCTCGAGCCGCTCGTAAGCGACGTTCTCGACCGTCAGCACGTGCGACAGCTGATGGCTGACCGTTGCGCAATCCTCGACCGTGATCAGGCCTTTTTCGGCGGCGTCGGCGGCGGAGAAGTCGATGTATACGCGCAAAATCCCGCGGTCGCCCTTCTCCACATCGACGAGGTCATAACCGAGGCCAGCGACTGTCGTGGCGATTAAATCAAACTGCTGCAATCAATCTCTCCAGATACCAGGCCCGCGCGCGGACCGCTAAAAACGTTTTACCAAAAAAAAAATGGGCATCTGCCCATCTTCTTATATTCCCTGCCAGATGAAGCACTTGCATCAGGCTAACGCTGGCAAGGGACTTTATTCGACTGCAGATTATAACGCTTTTCAGGCCCGCCCGCAATCGCTCGCAAGTCAAATATCCATTAGTGCAACACTTGCTCTGCAATTAGCGGGATGCCTTCAAAGCCGGGCAGTCATTGCATCAACCGCGGCGGCCGCGGCGTGGCAGGCCATGGTCGGCGCCACGCGGACCTTGCGGGCCCTGGGGACGGCGCGCCGAACCGGCGTTGCCGAAGCCAAAAGTGGTCTGCAGCGGATCCGGCTGGCGCCCTTTCGGCGCACCGCCGGCGGACTGGCCGCCTGGACGACCCTGGCCTTGCGGACGACCGCCCTGGCCCTCCTGCGGACGGCCGCCTTGCCCACCATCGGACCGGCCCTGCCCTTGCGGACGGCCCTGCCCTTGCGGACGGCCCTGTCCCTGCCCTTGCGGACGGCCTTGACCCTGGCCGCCACCGGCGGTTGGATGACCGCCGGGCATGCCGCCGAAGCCGGCGCCGACCGGCGCCGCCTGGCTGCGGCCATGCGGCCGGCCGCCACGACCCATGCCACGGCCGTTCGGCGGACCGAACGGGTCGGCATTGCGGTTGGCGTCGACGCGGTCGATGCGGTTGCCGTCGTTGCGGCTATCCTCGTCGAGCACGCGCGGACCGGCGGCAGCGCGGCCTTTGGGACCGCGGGCATCCGGCGCGCTGGCGCGCTCGCCTTTTTCGCTCCGATCACTTTTTTCGCCTTTTTTCTCCACGCCGAACGCCGACAGCAGCGCGCGCACGTCATTTTCTTCCAGCTCTTCCCAACGGCCACGCTTGAGGCCGCTCGGCAGGGTCATCGCGCCGTAACGGGTACGGATCAGGCGCGAGACGGTCAGGCCGATTGCCTCGAACATGCGGCGCACTTCACGGTTGCGGCCTTCGCCGATCACCACGCGGTACCACTTGTTGATGCCTTCGCCGCCGCCGTCGGCGATCTTGGTGAACGCCGCGGTGCCGTCGTCGAGCTCGACGCCGGCCAGCAGCTTCTGGCGCATGCCTTCTTCCAGTTCGCCCAACGTACGCACCGCGTATTCACGGTCGATGTTGTAGCGCGGGTGCATCAGCCGGTTGGCCAGGTCGCCCGAGGTGGTAAACATCAGCAGACCTTCGGTGTTGAAGTCGAGGCGGCCGACGGCGAGCCATTTGCCGGCTTTCATGGTCGGCAGGCGGTCGAACACCGATGGCCGGCCTTCCGGGTCGTCGTGGCTGACGATTTCGCCGGCCGGCTTGTGGTACACCAGCACACGCGGCGGCTTGCTGCTCACTTTACGGTGAATCAGCTTGCCGTTGATGCGCACCGCGTCCGACGGCAGGATGCGCTGGCCGATGTGGGCCGGCTCGCCGTTGACCGACACGCGGCCGGCGACGATCAGGTCTTCCATGTCGCGGCGCGAGCCGAGACCGGCCTCGGCCAGCACCTTGTGCAGCTTGGGCGCATCGTCGTCCGACGTCAGGTCGCGCTTGACCGGCTTGGATGGCTGCGAGCGGGGGCCATCGTTGGCGTCGAACGCGTCGGACGTGACGTACGAAAACGCTTCGTCGGCGTCGTTACCGCGCGGTTTGCGGTGATGCTGCAGGCCGGGATTGCCCTTCTTGTTGGTCTTCGGACGCGGAGCGCGCTCCGGGCGTGGAGGCCGCGGCGCACGCGCCTCGGCACCTTCAGCCGCGGCAAGCGGGATGGCGGCGGCCGCCTCGGCCCCGGCGTCTTGCACCGGCGGCTGCAGCTGCGGGGCGAGCGCGTCACGCTGCTGGCGCTGTTCGCGCATCTGGCGCGGACCGCGCGGCGGACGCTGGCCACGGGCGCCTGGCACCTCGGCGCCTGCAACCGCATCTGCAGCATCGGCCGGCCCTGTCGGCTCGGCCAATGCTGCAGGTGCGGCGGCGATCGTTTGCGCCTTCGGCGGGCGCGGCTTGCGCGCGGCTGGCGCCGCTGCGGCCGGATCGGCGGCTTCGACGGTGATTGCGGCGGCGGCGTCATTGGGCGCGGCCTTGGCCACGCGCTTGGCGCGCGGCGCCTTGACGCCGGCTGCCGTGTCGGCCTCGATCTGGGCTTTGGTACGGCGCTTCGGCTTGGCCGCTGCTGCGTCCTTGCCGGCCATGTCGGCCATATCGGAGGCTGCTGTGTCTGTGGATTTAATTGGATTCATCGTTCGTTTCTGGGTTGTGCTGACCTGGCGCAGCGTCAACCGGTTTCTCTGGCGCAGGGTCGTGAATTGGGACTTCAACGGGTGAAGTGTCAAGGCCGGGGACGTCTATCTCGCCGCCTGCGCCATCATTGCCGGCGGCCATTGGGGCCGCCGCTTTGTCAAAATTTTCCTGCAAGGCCGCTTCCAGCGCCGCCATCTCGAGGCCGCTGCCGCGCATGTCGGCCACTTCCTGCAACGGCGGCAACTGCGACAGCGTCGCCAGGCCGAGGTCGTCGAGAAACTGCTTCGTCGTCCCCAGCAGCGCCGGGCGCCCGATCACTTCGCGGTGGCCCAGCACGTCGATCCAGCCGCGGTCCTCGAGCATCTTGATGGTCTGTGAATTGACCGCGACGCCACGAATTTCCTCGATGTCGCCGCGCGTAACGGGCTGGCGGTAGGCAATGATCGCCAGCGTTTCAAGTGTCGCGCGCGAATATTTGGGCGGCTTTTCCGGCGTCAGGCGGTCAAGGTATTGCTTCATTTCAGGCCGGCTCTGGAAGCGCCATCCGGTTGCCAGGCTAACGACCTCGATGCCGCGCCCATCCCAGTCGTGGCGCAATTCTTCGAGCATCAGCTTGATGGAATCGGCGCCGACGCCAGTGCCCATCGCGCGACCGTTGTCGTCAGCATCGACGAACAGCTTTTTCATGCCATGGATCGAGATTGGCTCACGTGCGCACAGCAAGGCGGTTTCGAGGACAATTTTAGCCTCATCAGTATTCATAGCGATGTCGTCAGCGGATCTTGCGCATGCAATGCAATGAAAATATCAAAAACCCGATCAACGAAGCGTCGAACCGTGGTCAATACGGCCGATTGGCAAACAACTTTCGTTACACTGGAATCCGTCGCCCGGGCCGGTGCGCGGTGGGCAGGATGGTACTGGTGGCGAGATCCATCCTCTGCCACACGGCTGCCGGCACACATGGCGGGCCGCAAGCCGTTGATTTTCAAGCGAAACGCTTCATTTGCGAGCGGCGGAAAGGCTTGGGGCCGGGCAAGCGCTACGTGAACGATCGACATCGTTTCTTTAAACTGGCGCCATTGTACCTGATAAAACGGCGAACGGCGCACAGCCTTCAGGCAGGCAACGACCGGCGTTGTCAATCAGCTTGCCAGTTTCTCCGCCAAAATCGCCGAGACGCCGAGAAAGGCCGGATAGTCGGCGGTGATGACGAAGGTCGGCACCTGCGCCAGGTAAGCGACGAAGCGGCCCTTCTGCTCGAAGCGGCTGCGAAACGGCGAGGCGGCGAAGCGCTCGCCCAGGCGCGGCACGATGCCCCCGCCTATATAGATGCCGCCTTGGGCGCCGAGGGTGATGGCGAGGTTGCCGGCCACGGTGCCGAGCATGCCGCAAAACACGTCGATGACCTGGTCGCACAACGCGCATTCGCCGCCCAGGGCGCGGCGGGTGATTTCCGGCGCCGCCAGCTTGCAATCGGGCTGGCCGGTGTGATGGGCCAGCGCGCGGTAGATCAGCTCGAGCCCGACGCCGGACAACAGCCGTTCGGCCGAGACGTGCTCGAACTGGCCCCAGGCAAAGCGCAGGATGGCGATCTCGGTGTCGTTGACCGGCGAAAAAGTGACGTGGCCGCCCTCGCTGCGCAGCGCGCTCCACCCCTCCCGGCACGGCACCAGGCCGGACACGCCGAGGCCGGTGCCGGCGCCCAGCAGCCCCATCGCACCGTGCTCGCGCGCGGCGCCGCCGCCGATCTGGCATTTCTGGCCGGCGTCGAGATACGGCAGGGCACGCGCCAGCGCGCTGAAATCGTTTTCCACCAACAGCGTGTCGAAACCGCACTCCCGGCGCAGCGCATCGATCGAAAATTCCCAGTGGTGGTTGGTCATCCGCACCAGGTCGCCCGTGACCGGATTGGCGATGGCAATTGCCGCGTGGCGAATCCTGCCGGCGCACATGCCAGCCGACAGCGCCGGCGAGGCCAGGTAGGCCTGCAATGCCGCTGCCAACGTCGGATAGCCGGCGCACGGCAGCACGGCGATGAAGCCGATCTGCCCCGGCGCCGATTCGAGCGCAAAGCGCGCGTTGGTGCCGCCGACATCGGCCAGCAGGCGGGGGCCATCGGCATAGGCGGCGGCGTGGGTAACGGCAGTTGCGGCTGGTAGCAACGGGGCGTGAATCGAAACAGTCATGATCGGAATTGAAAAGGCGACTGCCAAGCTTAAGGACTTCCGCTCAAGGACGCAAGCATTCTTTGTAGTTTAGGTACATCGTCTCGCAAAATACGCAAAATTTAGCCGAATTACTCCCTCGACAAGACGTAGTCGAGCTACTCCACTGCGCTACACCCCGCGCGGGATCGCACCCAGCAGCGTCCTGGTGTACGCATGCTGGGGATTGCGGTACAACTCATCCGAGTCGGCCAGTTCCACCACGCTGCCCTGGTGCATCACCATCACCTGGTCGGCCATGTACTTGACCACCGACAGGTCATGCGAAATGAAGATGTAGCTCATCCCCAGCTCGTCCTGCAGGTCCTGCAGCAAATTGAGCACCTGCGCCTGCACCGACACGTCGAGGGCCGACACCGACTCGTCGCACACCAGTATTTCCGGCTTCATCGTCAGGCAGCGCGCAATCGCGATGCGCTGGCGCTGGCCGCCCGAAAACTCGTGCGGGTAGCGGCCGAACGCCTGGGCCGGCAGGCCAACCTTCTGCAGCAGCGCGTGGGCCTCGGCGATGCGCTCGCCATCGTTGGCGCCGATGCGGTGGATCCGCATCGGCTCGAGCAGGATCTGGCCGACCGTGAAGCGCGGGTTGAGCGAGGCGTACGGATTCTGGAAGATGATCTGGATGCGCCGCTTGTAGGGCATAAAATCGCGTTCGGACATCGAGATCAGGTCGCGTCCTTCGAACATCGCCGTGCCCGAGGTGGCCTGGTGCAGCCGCAGCAAGGTCAAGCCGACGGTGGTCTTGCCGGAACCGGATTCGCCCACCACGCCGAGCGTCTTGCCGCGCGCCAGGGTGAACGACACGTCCTTGACGGCCTTGAATTCGCGCTTGCCGAACAAGCCTTCGCGAAAGAAAAAACTCTTCGACAGCTTGTCCACCACCAGCACCGGCACGTCGCCCGCCTGCGTGCCGCGCGAGCGCTGCGGCTGCGCCGCTACCGCCACCATTGCACCGCCGGCAATATAGTCGTCGATCACCGGCAAGCGCATCGGCCGCTCGTCCAGGTTCGGCCGGCAATGCAGCAGCGCCTTCGTGTAGTCGTCGGCCGGCTGGCTGAAAATCTGCCGCACTGCGCCCTCCTCGCGCACCACGCCGTGCCGCATGACGATGACGCGGTCGGCGATCTCGCCCACCAAGGCGAGATCGTGGGTGATGAACAGCACCGACATCCGGTGCTTTTTTTGCAGCTCGGCGATCAGCGCCATGATCTGCTTCTGGATCGTCACGTCCAGCGCCGTGGTCGGCTCGTCGGCGATCAGCAGCTTGGGCTCGCAGGCGATTGCCATCGCGATCATCACGCGCTGCTGCTGGCCGCCCGACAGCTGGCTCGGGTAGGCGTCGATCTTGCGCTCAGGGTCGGGGATGCCGACTTCGCCCAGCAACGCCAAGCTGCGCGCGCGCGCCTGGCGGCGGCTCATGCCCATGTGCAGGCGCAGCACCTCGGCGATCTGGAAGCCGACCGTGAACACCGGATTGAGCGACGACATCGGCTCCTGGAAGATCATCGAGATGTCCTTGCCGCACAAGGTGCGCCGCTCGGCCGGCGCCATTTTCAACAGGTCGCGGCCATCGAACAGGATGCGGCTGGCCGCATCGACCTTGCTGTTTTCCGGCGCCAGCAGGCCCATCACGGCGAGCGAGCTGACCGATTTGCCGCTGCCCGATTCGCCCACCAGCGCCACCGTCGCATTGCGCGGCACGTCGAACGAGATGCCCTTGACGGCCTCGAAGCTGGTTTTTTTATCGAGCCGAAAGGAAACGCGCAGGTCACGCACCTGCAGCAGCGGGCCGGCGTCGTGAGTGGAATCTTGATTCATGTGCGCGCCTTATTTCAATTTCGGGTCGAGGGCGTCGCGCAGCGCATCGGTAAACAGCGAGAACGCCGTCACCAGCAGCGCCATCGCGAACGCGGCGGCGGTCAACTGCCACCATTTGCCGAGGATCAGCTCGTTCTGCGCCTCGTTCAGCATGCTGCCCCACGACACCACTCCGACCGGCACGCCGAAGCCGAGGAAGGACAGGATCACTTCGGCCTTGATGAAGCCGACCACCAGGATCGACAGCTGCACCAGCGCGACGTGGCTGACGTTGGGGAAGATGTGGGCGAACATCTTGCGCCAGCTCGATGCGCCGATGGCGTCGGCCGCCATCACGTATTCGCGCGCCTTGTGTTTCATATATTCGGCGCGGATCAGGCGAAATGGGCCGGTCCAGCCGGTCAGGCCGAGGATCAGCACCATGGTGGTGACACCCTTCTGCTGCAGCACGGCGGCCACTGTCAGGATCATCAGGATCGACGGGATCGACGTAAAGATGCTGTAGAACCAGTTGAAGAAATCGTCGACCAGTCCGCCGTAATAGCCGGACACGGCGCCGAACAGCGTGCCCAGCGACACCGCCAGCAAGGCCGCCACCAGGCCGACCACGATCGAGGTTTCGGCGCCTTTGATGGTTTTCTTGATGACGTCGTGGCCCCATTTGTCGGCGCCGAACGGCAGCGTTTCACGGCGCGCAGTTTGCTTGGCCGCGACGTCGCCGGGCGTGGCGGCGCGCAGTTCGGCGCGCAATTGTTCAACCTCGGCGGCGAGCGGGTCGACCTGGCCGTACATGTCCAGCGCAGCGGATGTAACCTGCCGCGCGCCTTTCCCCAATTCTGCGCGGAGTGCCTTGATATCGTCGGCCAGCGGGTCGAAGGCGTTGTCGGGCAGCGCCGCTTCCGGCGCGCCAGGTGATTTTGCGGCGAGGCCGCCGGCCGCTCCGGCAAAGCTCGGCGGCGCGTAGTTGACGCCGACTTCGTCTTCCCAGTCCGCCACGATCAGCCCGCTCGAGGACAGCGCCAGCATCGCCAGGAAGGCCGCCACCACCGCCAGCGACACCATCGCCACCTTGTCGGCGCGCAGGCGGCGCCAGGCCAGCGCCCACAGGCCGGGGGAAGTTGCTCGATTGGTCATGCTGTACGGGTCCTTCGAATCAGGCAAGTTGAACCCGCGGATCGACGGCCTGGTACATCAGGTCGGTCAGCAGGCTGAAGATCATGGTGGCGGCGGCGACGTAGACGGTGATTGCCTTGATCACTGGAAAATCGCTGCGTTCGACCGCGAGGATCACTTCGCGCCCGATGCCGGGAATGCCGAAGAAACGCTCGAGCAGGAAGGCGCCGATCAACAGCGCCGGCAGGTTCGACATGACGTGGGTGATGATCGGGATCGCGGCGTTGCGCAGCACGTGGACCCACATGATGCGCGTCTCGCCCAGGCCCTTGGCGCGGGCGGTGCGCACGTAGTCCTGGTTGGCCTCGTCGAGCACGAAGCTGCGGTACAGGCGCAAGGTCGGCGCGATCGACACGGCCAGGCCGATGAGGATCGGCAACATTGCGTAGCGCAGCAGGTTTTCGCCGAACTGCTCGCCCCAGCCCTGCACCGGGAACAGGCCCAGCTTGTAGGCGAAGCCGTACTGGAACACGATGATGTAGACCAGGATCGAAATCGACATGCCGACGGTGCAGGCGATCATCACCGCGCGGTCGGTGAGCGAACCGCGCACGAAAGCGATTGCCAGCGCCAGCGCGATGCCGAAGAAGGTTTCGAGGATGGTCAGCGGAATCAACACCGTCAGCGACGGCCCCAGCCGCGTGGCGATGATGCGCGACACCGCCTCCCCGGTGGCCCAGGAATTGCCGAAGTCGAAGGTGACTATCTGCTTGACGAAAATCCCCAGCTGCACGTAATACGGCTGGTCGACGCCGAGCTGCTTGCGGATGTTGGCGATCGCCTCGGCGTTTGACATCTTGCCGGCCAAAATGTAGGCAGGATCGCCACCGACCCAGTTAAACAGCAGGAACACCAGCACGACCACACCGGCCATGGTCGGCAGCATCTGCCACAGGCGGCGCAGGATATATGAAAACATGTTGAATACTCCAAGGGGTCAGCCCCCTAAGTCGATGTACTGCCACTCCTGCTTGAGGATCGGGTGCTTCTTGTAGCCCATCACCTTCGGTTGCGCCAGCATGTTGCGGTAGCGTGCGTAGCCCATGCGCGAGGCGGCGGTCACTTCGATGCGGCGTGCCATCTGGTGGTACAGCACGTCGCGCTCTGGGCCGGCCGGCAATTTCTGCGTCTTGGCATACATGGCGTCGTATTGCGGGTCGGCGAAGCAGCCGGCGTTGTTCTGGTTCACGTTGGGGCCGTAGTACAGCTGCATGAAGTTGTCACCGTCCGGGTAGTCGGCCATCCACTGGTAGTTGCGGCTTTGCACTTTGCAGAGCTGCTCGGCCTTCAGCAGGTCGCTAAAGATCATGCGGTCATTGACCATCCTGATGCCGATCGACAAGTACGTCTTGCGCCACACTTCGGCCTGCAGCACGCCGCTGGCCTCGTTGCGCGAAACGTAACGGATGACCAGCGGCTTGCCGTCGGGCAGAGTGCGCCAGCCGTCCTTGCCTTTCTTGTAGCCGAAACGGTCGAGCAGGCGGTTGGCCAGCGCCGGGTCGTATTGCAGCAGGCTTTTATAGGCCGGGTCGTGGCCCACCACGCCGGGCGGGATCGGGAAATCGACCTGCTCGGCCTGGCCGTTCCAGACGATGGCGATTTCCTCGTCGATGTTGTGGGCGATGGCGATGGCGCGCCGCAGCGCGATCTTCTCGCGACTCATGCCGCCCAACAGCGGGTCCTGCATGTTCCAGTAGTAATAGGTTACTTCCGGGTCCATCTGGCGCGACAGTTGCACGCCCTTGGCCGCCAGTTCCGGGCGCAGTTTGCCATTCAGCAGTGCTTTCGGCGCCAGCGGGCCATCCAGCCAGAACAGGTCGGTACCGCCGCTCTGGAACGACAGCCAGCGCGACTGGTCCTCGGTCATCACCGAAATGTCGACCCGCCCGATCTGGCCGATCCGCTTGCCCTTCATCTGGGCGATGATGCGCTCGTCATCAGGCGTGCCGTTGCCTTTGAAATCCCAGGTTTCCACCCGGTGGTGCGGATTGCGCTCGAGCACGATGCGGCTGCCGCGCACCCATTCGCCCAGGGTGTAGTAGCCGGTGCCGACCGGATTGGACGCCACTTCGCCTTTGACGTCGCCATATGCGGCCACCACTTCGCGCGCCAGCGCCGAAGTCGGGTCGTGCGCCAGGATCATGCCGAGGTTGAAGTCGGTCCGGGTCAGGTGGATGCGCAGCGTGTATGGGTCGAGGACGTCGAAACCTTCGACCTTGGCGTCGTAATCGAAGCGGCCGGTCTTTTGGGCATCAAGAGCCAGTTTGTCGAAGCCGATCACCTTGCCTTCGAACAGCCAGGCGTGCGGCGCACCCAGTTTTGGATCGAGCAGCCGTTTCCAGGAATACACAAAGTCGGCCATCGTCAATTCGCGCGGCCGGCCCTTGAAGGCCGCGTCGGGCGTGAACAGGATGCCGCGCCTGAGGCGGATGGTGTAGGTCTTGCCGTCGGCCGACACTTCCGGCAGCGCGGCGGCGGCCTGCGGCACCAGTTTGGCTGGGCGCGCCAGATAGTCGTAGGTGTACAGGGTTTCGAAGATGGCCTGGGTGACGTGGGCCGAGTACAGGTCGCGCGCGGTGGCCGGATCGAAACCGGTTTCGGCGGCGGGGAAAATGTAGCGCAGCGTCTTGACCGGTTCGGCTGCTGCCACCATCACCGGTGCAGCGCCCAGCAGGCCGAGGCAGAGCAGCAGGGTAGCCCAGGCGGTTTTCATCAACGGAGGTTTCCTTCGTGCACGGCAAGGCCGAAAAAGAGCGTAACGATAGCGCATATTTGCCTGTCGCGGCGGCAATTCCACCGCACTCGCGTCGGCGCCGCCGGCGCTTTTTTGCGGCAGCGCAGCAATCCGCCTCCTTCGTTACGCATGTCGGCCCGGCACTGCAGGTTATTGCATCGCAGCAAATTTATCTTTCCAGTTTTCACCTAAAAAGAACTAGCAATGGCGTGCGCGTCGATCGCGAGTCCAAAGGAAATCTGCAATGGGATACCCGCCTCGACATGAACGTTGTATACGCCGACCTATAACCGCGTCACCAGCTATACCGATCCGAGCGCAGTGCGCTTCACCGTAAAATAAAAAAACCCCGGGAAGGCCCGGGGTTTTTGATTGCGCCGCATGCGCAGCGCGGTCGCCAGCAAAGGCTTGCGCCCCCACCACGACGAATTACTTGAACTTGTAACCGGCGCTGACGTAGACGAAACGGCCGCGTGGATCGTACTGGTTGATGTCGTAGCCGCCCTGGAACTGATTGCTGACAGGAACGAAAATCCCTGGCTGCTTGTCAAATAGGTTGCGAACGCCGAAATTCAGGTTCAGGTTCTTGATCGCCTTGTACGACAGGTTGAAGTCATACAGCGACTGCGCCGAGATGAAGTTGCGCACACCGTCGACCGCACGGTTACCCGTCTCGTAACGGCTTGAGTAGTTCTGGGTCAACGTCAGGGCCAGCTTGTTGAGCGTCCAGGTCGTGCTCAGCGCATGCTTCCAGCGCAGCACCACACCGCCGCTGTCAGCACCGAGTACCGGGTCGCCATTAGCATCGACGATGGTGCCAACCTTGTGCGACACAGTGCCGCCCGGGCTGGTCTGGTCGAACCTCTGCATGTACGTACCGTTCAGGCTGAAGTCGAACTTGCCAACGGTGCCGGTGTTCAGGCGATACAGCGCGAACAGGTCGGCGCCGCGAACGTCGGCACTGCCGGTGTTCGCCAGGATAGACTTGACGAGGTCGACGTCGTTGCCGCTCAGTGTGACCAGGTTGGCGTACGCCGGATCGCCGCGACGGAAGCCCGAGACCACTTCCTGGGTCGACGGAGTAGCCAGGATGTCGCTGACCGCAACCTTGAAGTAGTCGATACCGATCGTCAGGTTGTTGATCGGCGAGAGCACCAGGCCAGCCGAATACTGCTTCGATTTCTCTGGCTGCAGGTCCGGGTTACCGCCGCTGAGCGCATTGACTTGCAGGTTGCTCTGCTTGGTTGCCGGGTCGGTGAACTGCGCCGAGGTGCCAACGCTTTGTGGCGTCCACAGGTCGGTCAGGGTTGGCGCGCGAAAGCCGGTGCCGGTCGACGCGCGTACCAGCACGCTCTTGACTGGCTGGTAACGAACGTTGACCTTGTAGTTGGTCGATTGGCCGACGTCGTCGTAACGGTCGTTGCGCACCGCAGCGCCGAGGTCGAGGTTCTTGAGCAGCGGCACGTTCACTTCGGCGAAGGCCGAATTGATCGTACGGCTGCGGCTCACCGGAGGAACGCTGCCACCCAGGCCGGCCACGTCGCCCGCTTCGAGCGCAGGGCTCGGGTTGGTGTTGTAGCTCTCGTGGCGCGATTGCAAGCCAGCGGCGTACTGCGACGTGATGCCGGCAAGTTTCGGCAGGTCGCCGGCAACCTTGGCGTCGAATACCTGGCTTTTCGACTGCGCGTTCAGGGTGTCGCCGGTGTATTGGGCCGCCTTCAGCTTCGTCGCCAGGGCGCCGGTCTGGACACCGCCGTCAACCCACGGATTCCAGTTGTTGGTCGGATCGTTGATGATCCTGGCATAAGCAACCTGGGAGAAATAACCACCGGGCACGGAGCCGTGCAGGGTACTGCGGTTGCTGGTCATCGCCACTTCGTAGTCCTGCTCGGCGAAGCTACCCTTGACGCCGACCACGACACGCGATTGCGCCGCTTCGTCGAGGCTGGAACGGCCGCCGAAGTCGAACACGCGCGAAGTGATCGCCAGCGGCTGGCCGACCAGGCTCGAGAAACCTTGGCTGTTCAGGTAAGGCACGGCGATCGACTGGTACGCCGGGTTGCTCGGATACAGCAACAGCGCCGGGTCGACGCCCTGCTTCTTGAACTCGGCATCGCTGGTCAGGAAGCTGCGGCGGACCGGACTGCCCTGGAAGGTTTGCGTCACATTGCTCTTCGAGTACATCATGTCCGAGAACAGTTCGGCGTTCGCGCCCAGCTTGACAGTGAAGTTACCGGTAAAGTTGGTCAGTTCGCGATCCGGCACCAGGCCGACAAAACCGTTGCTGTCGAATGCGCAAAACGGCGCACCTTTGGTGGTGTTGGTGGCGCTCTTGTACATCTGGATCTTGGCGCAATTGTTGCTCGCGGCCAGAGGATTGCCGTAGCCGGTACCCGGCGAGTTGCCGAAGCCGGCAACGCGATCTGGCAGACCCTTGGCATAGTTGCCAGGAATGATCGCGCCTTCAATATTACCTTGGCCGGTAGCGCCGGCGGTGTAATACGGCGCGTTGTTGCCCGAGGCCGCGTAGGCGCGGTCCTTGGCGAACAGCGCTTCTTCCTTCTCATGCGAGGCGGACAGCACGACGCTGAAACCATCGGTGTCGATGTTGCCGAAACCGCCGGTGGCGCTGAATTTCTTGCTCTGGCCGCCGCCTTTGGTGCTCGGCGTGCCGTACCCGGCGGTCGCTTCAAAGCCCTTGAAGTTCTTCGACAGGATGAAGTTGACCACGCCGGCGACGGCGTCGGAGCCGTACACACCAGATGCGCCGTCTTTCAGCACTTCGACGCGCTCGATTGCCGCCAGCGGAATCACGTTGACGTTGACGGTGGCGCCGCCGCCGCCGGCGAACGCCGCGAGGCGGCGACCGTTGACCAGCACCAGAGTGCGCTCTGCACCGAGGCCGCGCAGCGAGATCGACGACAGGCCATAGGTGGACGAACCGGCACCGGTGGCGTTGCTGGTGCCGCCCGACGACGATAATGCGGTAATCGAGGTCAGCAGCTGCTCGGTGCTGGTGGCGCCGGTACGGGTAATTTCTTCACGGGTCATGACCTGGACCGGCAACGCAGTCTCCGAATCGACACGTTTCAGGGACGAACCGGTAATTTCAATACGCTGCATCGCAGCTTCCTGCGCGATTGCCGGAATTGCAAACCCCAGGCTGGCGACGACGCCGCCAGCGAAGATGATTCGAACCGAGCGCGCAAGCATTTTTTCTTTTAACATTAAATTGAACTCCTCTTTGGATTTTTGGGTGCCGTCTTACGCGCCGGGACACGGTACGCGACGTTCTTTCCTACATACGATCCGCATATATAAATAACCTATTTATATACAACGCATGCCGCATGGAACCATTTCGTCAGAGGAGCTGTCAAATTTCAATTTTTTTAAATGCAAGAAAACAACAAAACACGAAACTTCTCCCTTGACGGGTCAGCTGTCGTCGCGCAGGCGGCGCTGACGCACCGCCTGCGCCAGCGTTTCGAGCACCTGCAGGCTCTGCTCCCAGTCGATGCAGCCGTCGGTAACCGACTGGCCGTACACCAGCTTCTGGCCCGGCACCAGGTCCTGGCGCCCGCCGACCAGGTTCGACTCGACCATCACGCCGACGATGCGGTCGTCGCCGCCCGCTACCTGGGCCGCGATGTCGGCGCATACCGGCACCTGGTTGTCGGGCTTTTTCGAGCTGTTCGCATGCGAGGCGTCGATCATCAGGCGCGCCGCCAGCCCCTGCAGGGCGACTTGGCGGCAGGCGTCCTCGACGCTGGCAGCGTCGTAGTTTGGCGTCTTGCCGCCGCGCAGGATGATGTGGCAATCCTCGTTGCCGTTGGTCGACACGATCGCCGAGTGGCCACCCTTGGTCACCGACAGGAAGTGGTGCGGCTGCGAGGCCGCCTTGATCGCCTCCACCGCAATCTTGATGTTGCCGTCGGTGCCGTTCTTGAAGCCGACCGGGCACGACAGGCCGGAGGCCAGTTCGCGGTGCACCTGCGACTCGGTGGTGCGGGCGCCGATCGCACCCCAGCTGATCAGGTCGGCGATGTACTGCGGGCTGATCACGTCGAGGAATTCGGTGCCGGCCGGCAGTCCCAGTTCGTTAATGTCGCGCAGCAGTTCGCGCGCCATCCGCAAGCCATCGTTGATGCGGAAACTGTTGTCCATGTACGGGTCGTTGATCAATCCCTTCCAGCCGACCGTGGTGCGCGGCTTTTCAAAATACACCCGCATGACGATCTCGAGATCGGCGGCAAAGCGCACCCGCTCCTTGGCCAGGCGCCGCGCGTATTCCATCGCCGCGCCGGTGTCGTGGATCGAGCACGGGCCGATCACCACCATCAGGCGGCCGTCCTGGCCATGCAGGATGCGGTGCAGCGCCACCCGCGCCGCCGCCGCGGTCTGGCCGGCGGCATCGCTGCACGCGAACTCGCGGATCAGGTGCGCGGGGGGCGTCAATTCCTTCATTTCGCGGATGCGTAAATCGTCGGTGCGGGGCATGCGGTTCTCCGTTTTCAAAGTGACTCGTCACATTACTGGTGTGCCTGGCTAAAAAAAAACCGCCATCGCTGGCGGTTTTCAGAAGTTTTGCTGGATCTGGTTCTGCTGTTGCGTGAACCTGCCGCTACTCCACCGCCTTGGGGTTGGAATCGCTAAAGAAAAAATGGCAGCTAAAAAGCATCACACAGCGCATGGCAGTATCCGAATGTCGTTTCGACGACTATAGCAATAATGCGCGCCGCTTGGCAAGCGCTTTGTCCGGCAGGGTCCGCACAATCTGGCGCCTACTTGCCCGCAAGCTCGTTGCGTGAATCACACACTAGCGATGCCAACCCGGCGGAGTTTGACGCGCGTCAGTCGAATCGGCGCAACCGATGCAAAACTCGACACACCTGACACCCCAGTCTACTTCGTGGAATGGGGTTTGATCCGAAACAAATTTTCTCTACGGTTTTAATGAATTAAATCAACGTTTTTGCACGCCCGACGGATGCGCTCTGCGCTGCGGGATGTAGTTCGCCTTCTACCTTGGAGTCTGACATGAAAGAAACCATCTTGTCCCATTCGTTGCGCCGTATTTTCGCGGGCGGCGCCGCTGCCGGCCTCAGCTTGCTGGCCCAGGGCGTACAGGCGCAGGACCAGGCGCCGGCCGCCGCGCAGCCGATCGCCCGGGTCGAAATCACCGGCTCGAACATCCGCCGGGCGCAAGCCGAAACCGCCTCTTCCGTGCAAACCCTGAACCGCGCCGACATCGAAAAAACCGGCCGCACGACGGTCGCCGAACTGCTGCAGACGCTGGCGATCGACAACCAGGGCTCGGTGCCGACCAGTTTCGGCGGCGGCTTCGCCCAAGGCGCCTCGGGCATCTCGCTACGCGGCCTCGGTGCCGCCTCGACGCTGGTGCTGCTCAACGGGCGCCGCATCGCGCCGTACGGCCTGGCCGACGACGGCCAGAAGGTGTTTGCCGACCTCAACATCATCCCGGCCGAAGCGGTCGAGCGGGTCGAGATCCTCAAGGACGGCGCCTCCGCCATTTACGGCTCGGACGCGATTGCCGGCGTCGTCAACGTGATTTTGCGCAAAGACTTCCAGGGCACCACTGTCAAGGCCAGCTACGGCAAGTCGGGCGACTGGGATGGGCGCGACACGCGCCTGGCGATCACTCACGGCTTCGGCGACCTCGACGCGGACCGCTACAACGTCCTGTTCAGCCTGGAATTCGGCGGCAAGCGCGAAGTTTACAACCGTGACCGTGCCGGGCGCGACCAAATTGGCCGCGCCGATCTGCGCGACAAGGGCTTTTCCGCCCAGGAAGGATTCGGCGGCACCGGCGCCATCATCGACGGCAGAACCGCCGCCGGCAGCGCCGTCAATGGCAACGTGCGCAGTCCCTTCCTCTCCAACCCCGCCGATCCCGACTCGCCGCGCTTGTACTACAACCGCGGCAATCCGGCCGGCGTCGGCTTCACCCGTTTCTTCCCGGCGGCCGCCTGCGGCAATTTCACCAGCCACCCGCAGGGCGACCCCGGCGGCGGCTGCCTGACCGACGCGCAACAGCAGTACCAACAGATCCAGCCCCGGCAAAACTCCTACAACCTGTTCGGACGCGGCTCCTTCAAGCTCAGCCAGACGCTCGAGGCGTATGCCGAGATGAATTACTACTGGACAGAATCGCAATCATTGAGTACCCCATCGAATGTCAGCGCATCGGTTGGCTACCCCGGCGGGCCGGTCAGCAACGCTGGCGCGGCGCTCGGCGCGGCCCATCCGGACAATCCCTACTTCGGCACCGCGGCGCGGCTGCGCTACCTGGCCACCGACGTCGGGCCGCGCACCAGTGCGATCAACTCCAAATTCGGCCGTGCGCTGGTGGGCATCAAGGGCACCGCCATGAACTGGGACTTCGACAGCTCGCTGTTGTATTCGACCAGCAGGGTAAAAAACAACCGGAATGGCTTCTTGCAGCGTAACGTCGCCTTTGCGCTGCTTAATCCGACCGCGGCCAACGTGGCGGCGGCCAACACCAATCCAGCCTACGCGGCACTGCCGCCCGGTACGGTCTGGCGCATTGCCGAAAACGCCGGACTGAATTCACCGGCGATGTACGCAGCGCTGTCGCCAGCCATTTCAAACAAGGCACAGACCAGCATCACCCAGATCGATTTCAAGGGCACGCGCGAATTCAACCAGGTAATGCTGCCCGGCGGGCCGCTCGCGGTGGCAGCGGGCATCGAATATCGCAACGAGCGCACCGAGCTGGCGCCGACTTCGGGCACCGAGCTCGGCAACATTATCGGGCTCGGCTATTCAGCCTATTTCGGCAAGCGCGACGTGACCGGGGTGTATGCCGAAGCGCTGGCCCCGCTGCTCAAGACGCTCGAACTGACGGGCGCGCTGCGCTTCGACCATTACTCCGACGTCGGCAACTCGTACACGCCGAAGGTCGGCATCAAGTGGACCCCGATGCGCGAGCTGGCGCTGCGCAGCACGTTCGCCAAGGGTTTCAGGGCCCCGAGCTCGGCCGAAAACGGTGTCGGCGGGCTGGCCGCGTTCTCCACCGCCAGCGACCCGCTGCGCTGCGCACTGGGCGTCGATTCGGCCTGCGTTGCCGGTCCGATCGCCATCATCACTTCGCCCAATGCCGCACTGAGTCCGGAACGCTCGAAGAGCTGGTCGGTGGGCGCGATCTGGGATCCGCTGCCGCGCACCAGCATCTCGCTCGACTTCTGGCAGATCAAGCGCAAGAATGAAATCAACCAGGAGCAAACCGACGTCGCAATTGCGGCCGGCCAGGTGGCGCGCGACCCTAGCACCGCGACCAGGCCCGGCGACCCGGGCCAGATCACGGCGGTGCTGGCCAACTACGTCAACTCGGCCAACACCAAAGTGCGCGGCGTCGACCTGGACGGGCGCACGTCATTCAACCTCGGCAGCGGCCGCGGCACCCTGGCGATGGACGCCAAGTGGACCCACCTGTTCAAATGGCTGCGCACCGAAAAGGACGGCAGCGAGCGCGACTTCGCCGGCACCCACGGCAACTGCGACGTCACCAACTGCATCGGCACGCCGGACGACCGGGTCAACCTGGGCGCGACCTGGGACCTGACGCCATGGCGTGTGTCGGCCACGGTCAACTACCGGGCGCCGATCAAGAACACCCTGTTCAAGAACGACCCGGCCGGCTGCGCGTTTACCTTCGCCGATGGGCGCGACGCCCCCAATGGCTGCGAGATCGCCTCGTTCACCACGCTCGATTTGACCGCGCGCTGGACGCTGAGGAAAAACACCGAACTGTTCGGCACCATCCAGAACGTGTTCGACAAGATCGCGCCGCTCGATCCGCTGACCTACGGCGCAACCTCGTACAATCCGCTCGACTACAGTGGTGCGCTGGGGCGTTACTTCCAGGTCGGCATGCGCCACAAGTTCTGAATTTGTTTGACAACCGGGGACCGGAAGCTTGCAACTTTCGGGTAGCGGAGATCGAGGATCGCATAGCGTAGCGATGTCGACGCATCTGCGCACATATAAAAAAGCCCGGAATTCCGGGCTTTTTTTTCTTCGCTGCGCTGCGTTACGCGGTGCCGCCGACCGTCACGTCTTCGATGCGTAGCGTCGGCTGGCCGACGCCGACCGGCACGCTCTGGCCTTCCTTGCCGCATACGCCGACGCCGGAATCGAGGCGCATGTCGTTGCCGATCATCGACACCCGGTTCAGTACGTCAGGGCCGTTGCCGATCAGGGTGGCGCCCTTGACCGGGTAGGTGACCTTGCCGTTTTCGATCATGTACGCTTCGCTGGCCGAGAACACGAACTTGCCGTTGGTGATGTCGACCTGGCCGCCGCCGAAGTTGACCGCGTACAGGCCGTTCTTGACCGACGCCAGGATTTCCTCCGGGTCCTTGTCGCCGCCCAGCATGTAGGTGTTGGTCATGCGCGGCATTGGCAGGTGGGCGAACGATTCGCGCCGCGCGTTGCCGGTCACCGGCATCTTCATCAGGCGCGCGTTCATGGTGTCCTGGATATAACCTTTCAGGATGCCATCCTCGATCAGGGTGGTGCACTGCGTCGGGTTGCCCTCGTCGTCGATGTTGAGCGAGCCGCGGCGGTTGGCAAGCGTGCCGTCGTCGACCACGGTGACGCCCTTGGCCGCCACCCGTTCGCCGATGCGGCCGGAAAACGCCGACGAGCCTTTGCGGTTGAAGTCGCCCTCGAGGCCGTGGCCGATCGCTTCGTGCAGCAGCACGCCGGGCCAGCCTGGCCCGAGCACAATGGTCATCGGACCGGCCGGCGCCGGTCGCGCGTCGAGGTTGACGACCGCCGCCTTGACGGCTTCGGCGGCGTATTGGTCGAGGATGGCGTCGTCGAAGTAGGCGTAGTTGAAACGCCCGCCGCCGCCGGACGAACCCATCTCGCGGCGGCCGTCCTGTTCGACGATGACGGTGACGGACACGCGCACCAGCGGGCGGATGTCGGCGGCCAGCACGCCGTCGCTGCGCGCCACCAGCACGACGTCGTATTCGCCGGCCAGGCCAGCCATCACCTGCACCACGCGCGAGTCCTTGGCGCGGGCCATTTTTTCAACCCGTTCGAGCAGCTTGACCTTGGCCGTGGCGTCGAGCGAATCGAGCGGGTCGTTCGGCAGGTACAGCGAGCGCCCGCCAATGGCGCGCGTGGTGGAGGCGATCTTGACCTTGCCGTTGCCAACCCGCGCGATGGTGCGGGTGGCGGCTGCCGCTTCCAGCAGCGCCTCCTCGGAAATTTCGTCGGAGTACGAAAACGCCGTCTTGTCGCCCGAGATGGCGCGCACGCCGACTCCCTGGTCGATCGAGAAGCTGCCGGTCTTGACGATGCCTTCTTCCAGGCTCCAGCCTTCGCTCTTGGTAAATTGGAAATACAGGTCCGCGTAGTCGACCTTGTGCGTAAACATCGTCCCGAGGGCTTTGAGCAGCTTCGCCTCGTCGAGGCCAAAAGGGGTGAGCAGGACGTCGCGCGCCACGGCCAGGGTAATCAGGTTCGGTTCAAATGGAGTCATTTTGCAGGTCCTTCAGTAGTAGTGAAGGTATTGTGCCATAGTCTGGAAATCGCTTCAGGCTCACAGCTTGCGATGCTTGAGCGCAGGCAAGCTTTCGCGCACGCCGGCGAGGAAACCGGTGTCGATGGCGCCCTCGACGACGCCCTCGCCTTCCGCCAGCACCGCCTTGACCTCGCCCCACGGATCGACCAGCATGCTGTGGCCGAAGGTGCGCCGGCCGTTCCGGTGCGTCCCGCCCTGGGCCGCGGCCAGCACGTAGCACTGGTTTTCAATGGCGCGCGCGCGCAGCAGCACTTCCCAGTGCGCGCTGCCGGTGGTGTAAGTGAAAGCGGCCGGCACGACGATCAGCGCGCACTCGCCCATCGCCCGGTACAGTTCGGGAAAGCGCAGGTCGTAGCAGACCGACAGGCCGACCCGGCCGAATGGCGCTTCGAAGCTGCCGATTCTCTCGCCCGGCACGATGGTGCGCGCTTCGTCGTACGCCTCCACGCCCTGGTTAAAGCCGAACAGGTGGATCTTGTCGTAGCGTTCGATCAGCGTGCCGTCCGGCTTGTAGACCAGCGTCGTGTTCATCACCTTGGCGACGTCGTTCGACACCAGCGGCAAGGTGCCGCCGATCAGCCAGATGCCGTGTTCGCGCGCCGCCTGCGCCATGAAGTGCTGGATCGGGCCGTCGCCAGGCTGCTCGGCGTGGCTGACCTTGTCGAGGTCGGTCATGCCCATGATGGGCCAGTACTCCGGCAGGCTGACGAGCGTTGCGCCGGCGCCCGCGGCCTGCGCCACCAGGCGGCGCGCGGTGGCGATGTTTTCCGCCACGTCGGGTGTTGACACCATCTGAATAGCTGCCACGGTCGTCAATTTTGCTGTCATTTTAACAATCCTGTCATCGTTGCGATCTTATTGCCCGGCCGCCGCCGGCAGCGGCGTGCGGTGATCGAGCTTGGTAATGACCGGCGCCTTCCACGGTCCCGTGATCCGCATCTGGTACGTCAAGGCCTTCATCATCGGCGCGCGCAAGAACAGCTGGGCCAGGAAGCTGCCCAGCCCGATCACCGGGTTGACCGCCAGCGCGTACACCAGCGGCCCGGTGCCGAGGTTAAATTCAGGGATCACCACCACCTGCAGGTTGGTCGATTCGTTGGCGATGTCGGCGGTGCCGTCCATCAGCACGGTGGCGGCGACGCCATGCATTTTCAGGTTGTCGGTCTTGATCACGCCCTTCGAGATGATGGCGTTGGCGCTGATGCCGTCGAACGCCAGCCCTTCGGAAAAAACGTCGTGGAAGTCGAGCTTGAGCAGGCGCGGCAGCGCTTGCAGGCTGAGCACGCCGAGCAGCTTGGCCGCGCCGGGGTCCTGCTTGAGGAACTGGCCGGCTTCGACGTTGAGCTGAATCTGGCCGGACAGGCTCGGGATGTCGAGCGAATACGGCAGTCCCATCCAGGCGACGTCGCCCGACAGCTTGCCCTTGCCGCGCTTGAGCGTGTCGGGAAAACCGAAGCGGTCGAGCAGGCGGCCGGCGTCGGCGATGTCGATATTGAAATTGAGGTTGGTGCTGCTCTTGCCGTCCTTTGTCAGCCACTTGCCGGTCGCTTTCAGGTCGCCGTCCGGATTGGCCAGCGACAGCCGGTTGATCCGCCATTCGCGCCCGGCCAGCGCTTTTTCATTGCTGGCAGCCAGCTCGAGCCGGCCCAGCTGCTTGTTGAACAGTTCGAAGCGCTCGGCCACGATGTCGAGCGCGGGAATGGTGGCGGCGGCGCTCTTGCTGCCCTCGAGCAAATCCTTGACTTCGGCGGCGGCCGATTCGGGGATGATCAGCGTGGCCAGCCGCGCCGTCACCTTGCCCAGGCCCTGGCCGGTCGGCGACTCGTTCCACGTCACGTAACCGGACGCCTGGCGCGAATCGATGCTGGCCTGCCAGGTGCCCTTCTGGTACGAGGCGCCCACCACGACGTTGTCGAGCTTGCGGTCGCCGACGATCAGCTCGCCCGCGCGCGCCGCCATCACGTCAGGCACCACGTACTGGGCCAAACCGGGGCCGCCGGGGCCGGCCCCGGCGTCAGTGTTCAAGATGACCGGCGCCTCCGCCATCTGCGGCGCGGCCGGCCCGGCGATTTCGCCGCCGAGGGCCAGCCACTGGTCGACGTTGAGCGCTTTCATGTTGGCGTTCAGCATCAGGCCGCTGTCCGGTTCCGGCGCCGGCACGTTGACGCCGATACCGCCGCGCACCACGCGCCAGCCGCCGCCGCCCTGCCTCTGGCGCACGTAGCGCGCCGAGATGGCCGAACCGAGCGTGACGCGGATTTCGTCGCGCGCCAAGCCCGCATCGGTGGTCGGCATACCGGACAGCACGAAATGCAGCGGCATCGCTTCGGACGCGGCCGGCTTGTTGGCCGGCGCCGGGAACGCCAGGGCCAGGCCGCCCAGGGTGGAATCGACCGTCACCTCGACCTTGCGCTCCTTGACCGAGACGGCGCCGGTAAATTTGGTGGCGCCGCTGAAGTGGCCGGCCAGCCGCTGCATGGCCGGCGCCGGCCAGGCCTTGCGCATGGCGTCGGCGCTGGCGGTGCCAGCCAGCCTGACAACGATGCCGCCGTCGCGCTGGGTACCGCCGGTCAGCGCCAGCGGCCCGCCCAGGAAGCTGGCGCCGACGCCGTTGAGTACCACGCCGCGTTCGGTAAAGTCGATCTTGCCGATCGCCGCCTGCAACGGCGGCAGGTCGTCGAACAGCACAACGTCATTGTTAATCAACTGCAAGCTGCCTTGTACCTTGGTGTCGTGCATGTGTGCAATCGGCATGCGCAATTTGAGGCCAAGCTTGGCGTTGGCGCTGGCCTTGGCGCCGTCGGTGAAGTGGCCGATCCAGTCGCTCACGGGACTGGCTGCCACGTAGCCGAGGAAATCCTGCAGCGGGGCGGCGCCGGTACCGTCGATCTCGACCTGCATGTCATGCGACAGCAGGTCCGGCACGACCGCTTTGACGTTGGCCAGGGCAATTGCGCCGGTGAGCGCGGTGTCGGCCTTGATCTCCATGCGCACGCGGTCGAACAGGATGCTGCCGTTGATTTTTTCGGCCACCGGCCACAGCGCCGATTTGCCATCCTTGGCAAGCCGCCCCGGTGTGTAGTTCAGCTTGCCATTTTCGATACGGCCGGCCACCCGAAATTCGCCGCGGGAGCGCTCTTGCGCGCTGTCGGCGCGAAACGGAAAATGCGCCAGCTCGCCGCGCAGGCGCACGGTAACGTCCTGCGCCGAGCCGTCTTGCAGCGCGCCGACCAGCCACTCGCGCAGGTGCGGCCCGGTTTGCAGCGGCAGGAAACGGCCGATGGTGTTGAGCTGGAAACCGCTCAAGGTGCCGGCCAGGTCGACCTCGCCCATGCCTTTGCCCGGCCCCGGCCCCAGCGACAGCGATACCAGGTGCGTGCCGGCCAGCGACCCCTTCAGCATGCCCTGGGCAAACGTCAGCGAGTCGAGCTGCAGCGCCACCTGCTCGCCCTTCGGGTAAGTCCAGCGCGCGTGCATCTTGAGCTGGTCGAACGGCAGCGCCGGATCGGCGAACCAGGCCGGCAGCTGCAGCACCACATTGCGGGAATCGAGCGCGATAGTGCCGCCCTTGTCGCTGGCGTCGATGGTGCCGGTCAGGTTATCGAAGCCGGGAATGGCCGGCATCGCGGCCAACGCCTCGGTGGCCGCAGTCTTTACTTGCGCTGGATGGGGCCGCTGCGCGTTGAGGCCGAGCCCGACGACCTTGCCCTTGACGCGGTAGGTCGCAATGGCCGGATAGGCGCCTTCCCATTCCGCCGAAAAATCGACCAGCTTGCCGCGCGGCGCGAAGTCGGCCAGCATGGCGCGCTTGGCCGCGTTCATCGGCAGCCGTCCCGCCAGTTCGGCCAGGGTCGCCAGGTCGAGTTCGCGCGCGCTGACAACGACTTTTTCGCCCTTGCCGTTGGCGGCGGGCGTAAACGATTCGGACAAGGTGGTCGGCGGCAAGCTCAGGCCGTCGACGGTGACGACCGAGAAATTATCCAACGTGATGCTGTGGCCGCGGGCGCCAAAGGTCGGCTTGCCGTCTTCTACTCCGGCAGGAAACGTTTCGCGCGCCGACAGGCGGCCGGTGGCGCGCGCCAGTTCGAGCGGCGCCAAGTCCTTGCCGAGGACGGCACTGACGCCAGACAAGGCGACGTCGGCGGTGAAGCCGGCCAGCTTGGCATGGTCGAGCGAAAGCCAGGCGCGTACCGAGCCTTTGCCCTGGGTCAGTGCGAACGGGTAATCGACATACGCCTTCCAGCCTGCCAGGTCGGTGTCGCGCAGGTCGGCGTACAGCTCGCCCTTCCACAAGGCGACGTCGGCGCGGCTGGCGGCAAAGCGCGGATGGGTGAAATCGGCGCGCATGTCGAACGGCTTGGCCAGGCTGGCTGGCGGCGTCGCCTGCAAGGCGAAACGGTGGCGGTTCCAGGTGTTTTGCAGCGTCATGTTGACGTTCTCGAGCGCAAGCACCGGCGCGCCGCGCTGCTGGTCGGTCCAGCTGATCTTGCCTTCGCGGATGACGATGTGGTGCTGGCGCAGCGCCCAGTCGTTGGGCGGGCCGCCCTGGCCGCCGCCAAGCGCGATGCCGGCCACCGTCAGCCGGCCGGCACCGTCGCGCCGCACGTCGAGCGAGGGGCGGATGATGTCGAGCGTTTCGAAGCGTGCTTCGCCGGCCGCCAGGCTCCACCACGCCAGGGTGGCCGACACGCTCGGCAGGTGGAGTGCTGCGCGGCCCTGCGGATCGCGCAGCACGACGTCGCCAAGGAACAGGTTCGGCCGCAACCCTTCCCACGAGGCGTAGATGCGGGCGATCGACACCTGGTTGCCGACCGCGCGGCTGGCGAGGCGCTCGATGTCGCCCTTGTAATAGTCGATGTTCGGCAGGATTGCGTAGCGCAGCAGCAGGAACAGGATGGCAAAGAAAAAATAAACCAGCAGCGCCAGTTTGACGGTGAAGCCAAGGATATGATGAGTGGCAAGATTGCAGAATCGATAGGCCGCACGCAGCCGCCGCCAGCGCTCAGCCAGCGGCAGGTGCGCAGTGACGGCGTCGGTTTCCTGGTTCTGCATCGATTGACTGATAATGAGCTCGGTATAAAATAATAAGATACAACTTGCAACACAACTTGCAACACAACATGAAACGAAACCTGAATCCCAGCATGAAGTAACAGAGCGCTTGCGCCAACGCCACTGCCTGACTTACCATCGTGCTCACCCTGCGAGGGCGGCGCCCAATTCTACCGCATAGCACGCTGCCTCAAGCCCACTTTCACTCTGCCGGACCATTCCCATGCACCCAGTTTCCCCCGCCATGTCGTCGCGCTTCTACCAACGCTGGCTGGCAGCCGATCCGGCCCGCGCCGGCCGGATCGAGACACTGTCCCGGTTGCCGCTCGACAAGCTCGATTTGAAAGCCGAACTGGCGCACGAAGCTGGCGAGGGCGCCAGCGCGGGTCCGAATACGAGGTTGTTGCCACTTCCGCGCGCCATGCGCCGCCTGCGCAACCTGCTGGTGGCTGCGATCATCGAGCGCGACCTGGGCGGCCAGGCTGACCTGGCCGAAGTGGTCACCGCGATGACGGCGCTGGCCGACTTTGCCATCCGCACCCAGCTTGGCGCGCTGATGGACGAGATGGTGGCGCAGCACGGCATGCCGATCGGCGCCGAATCGGGATTGCCGCAGAATATGATAGTGCTGGCGATGGGCAAGCAAGGCGGTGGCGAGCTGAACGTGTCGTCCGACATCGACCTGATCTTCGTCTATCCGGAAGACGGCGATACCGCGGCGCGCCCGGACCAGCGCGCGCTGTCGAACCACGAGTTTTTCGGCCGCCTCGGCAAGAAGCTGATCGCCGCGCTGTCGGAAGTGATCGAGGACGGCTTCGTGTTTCGCGTCGACATGGCGCTGCGCCCGAACGGCGCTTCCGGCCCGCTCGTAGCGAGCCTGAACATGGTCGAGAACTACCTGATCGTGCAGGGCCGCGAATGGGAACGCTATGCCTGGGTCAAGGCACGCGCGGTGACCGGCACGGGCGCTGACATCGCCGCGCTCGACGCTATCGTGCGCCCGTTCGTGTTCCGCCGCTACCTCGACTTCGGCGTGATCGACGCCATCCGCACCATGCACGGCCAGATCCGCGCCGAGGTCGACCGCCAGGAACGGCTGCATCCGGACCGCAGCAACAACGTCAAGCTTGGCCGCGGCGGCATCCGCGAGATCGAATTTCTGGCGCAAGTGTTCCAGCTGATCCGGGGTGGCCGCGACAGCGCACTGCGCGAGCGCTCGACCCGGCTGACCCTGGGCGTACTGGCCGACAAGACACTGTTGCAGCCGGACACAGTGGCGCAACTGCTCGATTCGTATACGTTTTTGCGCAACCTCGAGCACCGCCTGCAATACCTCGACGACGCCCAGATCCACACCCTGCCGGCCAATGACGCCGACCGCGAAGTGATCGCGCACATGATGAATTTGCCCGACGCGCAAGCGCTGCTGGCCGCGCTCGAGGCGCACCGGCGCTTCGTCGCCGGCCAGTTCGACGCCATTTTCAGCGACAAGACAGACCAGGGCAGCGATGGCGACGACAACAGCGTCAACCCGCACTCGAGCGGTCTGGACGCCGACCTTGATAACCGCGCCTCGATCGAGGCGCGCCTGGCCGGACTCGGCTTCGACAATGCCGCCGGCGCCGCCCAGCGCGTGATGGCCACCTGGCAATCGCCGCGTCTGGTGCAGTTGCCCGAGGCCAGCCGCACGCGGCTGCTGGCGCTGCTGAACGCGGCGCTGCCGCGGATCGCCCGGGTCATCAAGGAGGCCGGCATCGGCAGCCACAGCGCCACCCTGGCGCGCCTGCTCGATTTTTTCGAGGCGATCGCGCGCCGCTCGGCCTACCTGTCGCTGCTGACCGAATATCCGCACACGCTCGAGCGGGTGATCCGCATGATGAACGCCAGCGGCTGGGCCGCCACTTTCCTGGCCAAACATCCGATCCTGCTCGACGAACTGCTCGACGACCGCCAGCGCGGCGGCGCGCCCGACTGCGGCGCGCTTGCGCTCGAGCTGCAGCAACAGTTGGACGGCGCCGCTGGCGACACCGAGCGCCAGATGGATATCCTGCGCGAAACCCACCACGCCCAGCTGTTCGGGCTGCTGGCCCAGGACCTGGCGGGCGAACTGACGGTCGAGCGGCTGGCCGACTACCTGTCGGCGCTGGCCGACCTGATCGTCGCCGCCACCATCAACGCGGCCTGGCAGACCATCGCCACGCGCCACCGGCCGCTGCCGCGGTTCGCGGTGATCGCCTACGGCAAGCTGGGCGGCAAGGAACTGGGTTACATCTCGGACCTCGACGTGATCTTCTTGTTCGACGACGACGACCAGGACGCGCCCGGCAACTACGCCAAGCTGGCGCAGCGCTTCATCACCTGGATGACGGCGCACACCTCGGCCGGCATCTTGTTCGACGTCGACACCGCGCTGCGCCCGGACGGCCCCTCCGGCATGCTGGTGTCGTCGGTGGCCGCGTTCGAACGCTACCAGGACACGGCGGCCTGGGTGTGGGAGCACCAGGCGCTGACGCGGGCGCGGTTTTGCGCCGGCGACGCCGCCATCGGCGCGCGCTTCGAGACGATCCGCGAGCAGGTGATGGGCAAGGACAGGAGCAGCCCCGACAATCCGCTCAAGGCCGAAGTGCTGAAGATGCGCGCCAAAATGCACGACGCCTACCCGCAGCGCGACGGCCGGTTCGACCTCAAGCAGGCGGCCGGCGGCATGATCGACATCGAATTCATGGTGCAGTACCTGGTGCTGCGCCACGCCTGCGGCTACCCGCAACTGACCGCCAACCGCGGCAACATCGCGCTGCTCAGGATATGCGGCGAACTGGGACTGGTCGACGCCACGCTGGCCGCCGCGGTCGGCGACGCCTACCGCGCGATGCGTAAATTGCAGCACCAGGTGCGCCTGCAGGGCCAGGACAATGCGCGCGTGGAACCGGCACTGGTGGCGCATCACGCCGCCAACGTGGTGCGCCTGTGGCAGGCGATCTTCGACCTTTAGCGCCGCAATTGGCCCGGCGACATCAGCTGCCATCACTTGCCACCTTATTCGCCACCTCACTCGCCACCTCGGTCACCACCAGCTGGCGCTTGCCGTTGGCCGCCAAGGGAATGTCGTCGACTTCCTCGATGCCGATGTCGAACCAGCCGCCCCAGCGCCGCAGCTGCGCGGCCAGCACGAACTGTTTTTGCGCCGCGCTCAGGCGGCCGGCGCGCGCCACCACGCATAAGGTGATCGCGCCCGGCGTACGCTGGCGCACCTGGTACAGGCGCACGAAATCCCAGGTCGCTTCGTCGATCACGATCGACAGGCCGGGGATGCGGTTGCCGTCGCGCGACAGCAGGAACTCCTGGGCGCGGCCATCGATCGCATGGCAAAACCCGGTTGCGTCGAGCGTGCCGAAGTCGCCGCTGCGGTAGCGGATCAGCGGCATCAGGTCGTTCCACAGCGAGGTCCCGACGATTTCATGGCTGTCAATGGCACCATGGCTTTGCCTGGCGCCGGTGGCGGCGAGGTTTTCGTGCACCGCATACAGCGGCTCGAAGTGGTACGGGCCGGTCGAGCCGCGCCAGTGCGTCGCGAACGCCAGGCCCGTGCGCTCGGTCAGGCCGTAGTTGATCGATATTGGGCAGCCGAACAGGCCGGCGATCGCCGCCAGCTGCTGGTCCGTGGCAGGCTCGGACGCCAGCAGCACGGCGCGCACGCCAAGCCGCAGCCGCGGGCGGTCCGGCTCGATCAGCTCGGCCAGCGTGGCGGCTGAACTGGGGTAGGCATGCACGTACAGCGGCCGGAAACGGGCGATGGCGTCGACGATGGCGGCGCGGTGCCGCGCCGTCAGGTGGTAAGGCGACAGCATCAGGCGGTTGCCCACTACCCGCGCCGGCCCTTCGTGGACGGGCAAGCGCGCGTCGGCGCCGATGCGCAGCGTGCGCGACCTGTGCATGCAAAAGCCGAACTGGGCCCACTCATGGGCGAAAAAAGCTTTTTCGATGTCGGCCAGCCGCTTGCTGCGCCACATGCCGATGCCCTGCCCCGACGAGCCGCCGCTGGTGACGTAATGCAGCCGGCGCGGATCAAAGCGCTCGTCGAGGAAATCGCCCTGGCACGCCATCACCTGCGCTTTGTCGATCGGAGGAAAACATTGCAGCAGGTCGAGCGGCGCTTCGTTGGCCAGCTGCGCGTTTGACAACCTGACGCTGCGCCGGTAGAACGGCACGTGCGCCACCGCGCTGCCGAGCACGTGGCGCAGGCGCTGCGCCACCGCCGCCGCGACCAGCTTGGGCGAATCGGCCGCCAGCAGCCGGCGCACGCGGAAGTAGTCGGCGTGATACAGCAAGCGCTCCGGCACCCAGCGGCGACAGCTGTAGTAACGTTGCAGCAGCCAGTCGTGGTAATCCATGTTGTCCAGGCACGGTTCAGCCGGGGCGCGGCAGAGCGTCAGCAAGCGCGGCGCTCATGGCCCGGCCGTCTCCGCGCCATGAGCGCCGTTGACCGCACGCATGAAACCGTCGGCCGTCAGGGGCAGGCCGAGCGAAGCGACGGTGCGCGCCTCGGCGTTGAAGTCGCGCCCGAGCAGGCCGCCGGCGATGACGATGAGGGCGTCGGCCACCGGCGTTTGCACCCCCATCAGGCGGCCGATCGACGCCATCAGCCCGAGTCCCATCGGCACGTCTTCGGTGATGAAACGGCTTTGCAGGCTGGACGGGCCTTTCGGGCCGCCTTCTTCGGCGTAGCGGCGAAACACCGCCAGCGGCGACGCGTCGAGGTCGTCGCCGTTGCGGAAGCGGCACTCGTCGAGATACGGCGACGGCTTGCCGCCGGTGGCGGCGATCACGGCGTTTTTTTCGCCATCGAGCTGGGCCAGCAGCTTGAGCACCGACGGCGTGAACGCTTCGCGGTACATCCAGAATTCGCCTTGCGAAAATTCGATCCGGCTGGCCGACAGCAGCGTGCCTAGCGTATGCACCACCAGGTTCGGATTGTGCATGGCCGATTCGACCAGGTTGGTGCGCGTGGCAACATAGGTCGGGAAGAATTTTGCCGCCAGCGCGAGGCCTTCGGCGCTGCGCGCGCGCGGCAGGAAGGCCAGCGCATTGCGGGTGTTGCGGTACAGGATGTTGACGACGCCGGGCGCCAGCAGGCGGGCGTCGTATGGCAGGCTCTCGCCCTCGGCCAGCAGGAAGGGCACGCGCACCTGGTAGGGCAAAAAGCAGCTGGCGCCAAGATAGCCGGGCGCCAGCAGCACCAGCTGGTGCGGCTGCAGATGCGGGCCGATCAGCTTTGCTACCGCCGGGTGGCAGCCGGTCTGGGTGGTGACCATGACGAGGTCGGGCGCGATCGAAAACGCCTCGTCGACGTCGCGCGTGCACAGCGCCAGCTGCACCATGGTGCGCTCGCCGTTGTCCGGATTGCTGACCACGGCAATCCGGCAACGCGCGGTGAGCGCATCGAAATTGGCGTCGTGCAGCGCATGCGAGGTTTTTAGCAGCACGACCCGGTGGCCGTCCCGCGCCAGCACCGCCGCCAGCGCACACCCGGCGTTGCCGGCCCCTACCATCAGCACGTTCATTGTGTCCCTCATTGAAATCACATGTGCTTTAAGTTAGCAGGCGAGCGGCGCGCTTTATTTGCGCACACTCAGCGTAGTGCGGGGAACAAAACGCGGACGAAAAAAAACCGGCGCATGGCCGGTTTTTTGTGCCCGTTTAAAGGCGCCAGTCAGGATTGGCTCAGAACGCGTACTCGGCAGCGACCTTGAGCGTACGCGGACGAATCACATAACCACCACGCAGGTCGACCGGAGCCGAATTGAGCAGCGCGTTACGGATGTTGAGCGACAGGCGCATGTTCTTGATCCCGGTGTAAGACAGGTTCAAGTCGGCGCGCACCGAAGCACGCGTGAAGCATGGCAGGTCGTCGGTCGGCTTGATGCGGGCCTTGCAACCAGCAACGCTCCAGGTTTTTTCGTCGTTTTCGTCGACGTTCAAAGCGGTCGCCGAACTGCGGTTCACGCGCAACGAGGTTGCATAGTCACCTTTTTTCCACACCGCGCTGAACACCGAGGTGTACTTCGGGCTGCCGCGCAGGCCGATGGTGTTCGGACGGTAGGCGTTGGCATCGATATCCCAATTGCGATAGGTCAGCGCGATGGTGGTCATCACACCCAGGTTCAGCGTGCCGTATTGGCCGCTGAAGCGGGTCGCCACGTCGATGTCGACGCCCGAGGTTTCGGTCTTGCCGAAATTCTCGTAATTCAACAACAGCGACTGGATGTTACCCACCTTGAAGGCCTGGTTGGCGCCAGGCTGGAGCGTGTTGGCACGCTCGGCCAGGCGACGGTCCGTATCGCTGACCGGATTGCGCACCAGCAGCGGAGCGTACTCGGGCTTGTCTTCGCGCGCCAGTACGTAAGACACAGCACGGTAAGCGATCTCGTCATTGCGCTCGATCCTGAAGTAGTCGACGGCAACGTTAAACTGTTTGATCGGTTCCAGCACGATGCCCAGGGTCATGCTTTTCGACGTTTCCGGCTTCAGCGTCGTGCTGGACGAAATCATTGCCGGAATCGAGGTCAGGCAGCCCGAGTTGTACGCCGTCGTTGCGTCGTTTTTGTCGTTGGTGTTGCCGTTTTTCAGGATGTCGCGGATCGCCGTGGCGGTATCGCAACGCTTCGGGTCGAGGGTGTTGTTGAAAAAGCCGGTCAGGCCTACTTTACCCAGTGTTTCCGGGATGTTCGGTGCGCGGAATCCCCCGGCGAACGTACCGCGGAACAGCAACTGCGGCATAGCTACATATTTCACGCCCACTTTTGGCGAGACGTGGGCCTTGAAGCCGTCGGCCTTGTCGAGGCGCAGGGCACCCTCCACTTCGAGTTTCTTGGTCACCGGCGCTCTCAATTCCATGAACGCGGCGGACAAGTTGCGCTGACCATCGATCCACAGCGAGCCGCGGCCGATGATCTGGGCCTGGACCACGTTGTCGGTCGATTTGACGAACATCTTTTCACGCCGCACTTCGCCGCCGACGGCGAACGACAGCGGGCCGCCCGGCAGCGCCGTCAGGTCGCCGCTGACCTTGCCGTCGATCCAGTCCTGCGACAATTTGGCGTCGGTGCCGATCGCCGGGAACATGCGGGCCAGCAGCTCAGGGCTGTTTGGACCACCGAGCTTGTATTCGCCGCTCTGCACGGCGGCCGGCATCGCGGTGCGCTCCGGACCGTGATCGCGCGATTTCGCATCGCCGCCCACGCGGCCGAGCGCTACCTGCCATTCCCAGCCGCGCGCAAACACGCCGTCCAGGCCGGCCATCGCGCGGTACTGGTTCGCCACCGATGGGCTGACCCACATGTCGAGGTTGTCCATGAAACGGTAATCGATGCCGACCGGGAAGCTGAACGGATTGGCAGGGTTGCCAACTGCCAGTTTTGGCCTGGCAGCCGATTGCGACGTCTTGGTATTGCCATCGAACCAGTTGGTCGGCGAGCCTGCGGCAGTCGCGTAAGGCACGGAGCGGTAGTCGGTACGGGTTCGCGAGTACGACACTTCGGCAAAACCGCGCAGCTCGTTGTTGAGCTTGAAGCGGGCCTGGCTGAAGAAATTGAGCCGTTCGGCGGCGTCGGACGACTGGATAAGACCGGTCAGGTCGCTGGTGCACAGGCCGCCGCTATTGACGCGCGCCGCCGGGCAGCTTGCTACTGCCTGGCGGATCGCCGTCGGATTGGTCGCGCTCCTCGCTTCGTTCAGGTTACCCGGGAACGAAAGCAGGCTCGGGTCGCCGAATGCCGGGTTGACGTATTTCCGGTGCCACGGCGCGTAAGCACCGATGATTTCGGACTGCATGTAACCGCGGCGCTTGTAGCCTTCCAGGTTGGCGTACACGTTATAGCCGTCGCGTTCGAGGTCGCCCAAGCCACCGACCACGCCGACCGTATCCTGGCCGCCGAAGCGCACGCTCTCGGGGCGTTCGACGCTGCCGCTCAGGCGCAAGCCCTTGAAGGTGGTGCGGGTGATGATGTTGATGACGCCCGACATCGCGTCGGAGCCGTACACTGCCGAAGCACCGTCTTTAAGTATTTCGACGCGGTCGATCACGTCGGCCGGGATGGCGTCGAGGTTGACGAACACGTCTTTGCCGCCGTCGGCGAAGGCATAGTTCGATACGCGCCGGCCATTGACCAGCACCAAGGTGGCGCCCTTGCCCAGCCCGCGCATCGAAGCGCCCGAGGCGCCGCGCGCAAAGCTGGTCGAACTGCCGTCATCGCGCAAGGTGTTGGTGTCGAATGAGGTAAGGGTATCGAGCACCTGGCGGACCGTATTGGCGCCGGTCGCCTTGATGTCTTCGCGCCGCAGGACGGTGACCGGGGAAGCGGTTTCGCCGTCGATACGCTTGATGTTCGAGCCGGTGACGATGACGCGGATCGGCGCCTGGGCCGCTTCCTGCGCCATCACCACGTGGGAGGACGCGAGCGTGAGGGCCACGGCGATGACGCTGCGCTTCAGTGTGAACTGGTGTTTCAAATTTATTCCCCTGTTTTAATTTTCCCGGTCTGACAGATCCGGTTTTTTGTGCGTCACGTACTTACGCATACGTGCAACAAACGAGGTTCGCACAAACATTGGCTTGGGGTAAAGTATTGTCAGCATCGGGGTGTAGATTCAGGTAAATATGTTGTATTTCAACAAAACCAAGCCCCTACATGCAAGAGTGTTGGCGAAAAAAAACCCGAGCGGCAAGGCTCGGGTTCTGGCAGCGCGGGACGGACCCCGACGGCGAGGGATTACTTGGCGTTCATCAGCGCCACGGTAGTGTCGAGCATGCGGTTCGAGAAACCCCACTCGTTGTCGTACCACGACGACACCTTGACCAGCCGGCCGGACACTTTCGTCAAGGTCGAATCGAAATTCGACGACGCCGGGTTGTGGTTGAAGTCGATCGATACCAGCGGCTCGGTCTGGTACGTCAGGATGCCTTGAAGCGGGCCTTCCGACGCCGCCTTTTCCATCAGCTGGTTGATTTCCTCGACCGTGGTGTCGCGCTTGGCGATGAAAGTCAGGTCGACCAGCGAGACGTTGATGACCGGCACGCGGATCGCAAAACCGTCCAGCTTGCCGTTCAGCTCAGGCAACACCAGGCCGACCGCGGCGGCGGCGCCGGTCTTGGTCGGGATCATGCTCATCGTCGCCGAACGGGCGCGCCGCAGGTCTTCGTGCATCACGTCCGACAGCACCTGGTCGTTGGTGTAGGCATGGATCGTCGTCATCAGGCCGGATTCCAGGCCAATCGCGTCGTTGAGCGGCTTGACCATCGGCGCCAGGCAGTTGGTGGTGCACGACGCGTTCGAGATCACCGTGTCGGTCGCTTTCAGCACACCTTGGTTGACGCCGAACACGATGGTGGCGTCGACATCCTTGCCGCCCGGCGCCGAGATGATGACTTTTTTGGCGCCGCCCTTCAGGTGGGCCGAGGCTTTTTCCTTGGTGGTGAAAAAGCCGGTGCACTCGAGCACGACGTCGACCCCCAGCTCGCCCCATGGAATCTCGGCCGGGTTGCGCTGCGCGAACACACGGATCGAATCGCCGTTGACGATCATGTTGTCGCCCTCGACGGTCACGGTGCCGGGAAATTTACCGTGCGCCGTATCGTAACGGGTCAGGTGGGCGTTCGACTTGGCGTCGCCCAAGTCGTTGATGGCAACGATCTGGATGTCATGTTTCTTGCCGCCTTCGTAGAACGCGCGCAGCACGTTGCGGCCGATGCGGCCATAACCGTTGATTGCAACTTTGATCGTCATGCTCTGCTCCTGATGAAATAAAAAATTGTTTTCATGTGGCACCGGCAGGTTCGGCTCGCGTCGCAACCCGCCCGTGTCACTCTTTTTACCTTTATTTACGCCATTACCAGCTTCGCTTTGGCCACCACGTTTTCGACGGTGAAGCCGAAATAATTGAACAGCTCCGGCGCTGGGGCCGATTCGCCGAACGTGTCGATACCGACGACGGCGCCTTCGAGACCGACATATTTGTACCAGAAATCAGTCACACCAGCCTCAATGGCAACACGCGGCGTGCCGCGCGTCAAGACGCTGGCCTTGTAGGCGGCATCCTGGCGGTCGAACACGTCGGTCGACGGCATCGACACCACGCGCGCCGGCACGCCCTGCTCTTTCAAGGCGGCTGCCGCCTTGACCGCCAGTTCGATTTCCGAACCGGTAGCGATCAGGATGACTTTTGCATTTTCCTCGTCTTGCAGCACGTAACCGCCGCGAACGATGTCGGCGATCTGCTGCCCGGTGCGTGCCTGGTACGGCAGGTTCTGGCGCGAGAAGATCAAGGTCGACGGGCCATCCTTGCGGCGCACCGCGCAGCCCCAGGCCGCCGCCGACTCGACCGTGTCGCACGGGCGCCAGTTGTCCAGGTTCGGGATCAGGCGCAGCGACGAAACGTGTTCGATCGACTGGTGGGTAGGGCCGTCTTCGCCCAGACCAATCGAATCGTGGGTGAAGACAAAAATCGAACGCAGCTTCATCAGCGCGGCCATGCGCAACGCGTTGCGGCTGTAGTCGGAGAACGTCAGGAACGTCGCGCCGAATGGAATAAAACCGCCGTGCAGGGCGATACCGTTCATGATGGCGCTCATGCCGAATTCGCGCACGCCATAATTGATGTGATTGCCCGGCTTACCGGAACGCAAAGCAATGCTTTCTTTCCAGTTAGTCAGGTTGGAACCGGTCAGGTCGGCCGAGCCGCCGAGGAATTCCGGCAGCGTTGGCGCCAGCGCCTGGATTGCGTTCTGGCTGGCCTTGCGGGTGGCAATGTTTTCTTTCTTGTCGACGCAAGCGGCAATCGCCGCCGCCACGTTTTGCTCGAAGCCGGCCGGCAAATCGCCCTGCATGCGCCGCTCCAGTTCGGCCGCTTCAAGCGGGAAGGCAGCGCGGTAAGCGTCGAAGCCGGTATTCCACGTGGCCTCGAGAGCAGCGCCTTTTTCCTTCGCGTCCCACGCGGTGTAGACGGCGGCCGGGATGTCGAACGGTATCGAATCCCACAGCAGGTTTTTTCGCGCGGCGGCAATTTCGGTGTCACCCAGTGCGGCGCCGTGGACCTTGTCGCCGCCTTCGAGGTTCGGCGCGCCCTTGCCGATGATGGTCTTGCAGCAGATCAGGGTCGGCTTGTCGGAGGTGCGCGCCTGGGTCAGCGCGGCGTCGACCGCGGCGACGTTGTGGCCATCGACATCGGCGATCACGTTCCAGCCGTAGGACGCGAAGCGCTGCGGGGTGTCGTCGGTGAACCAGCCCTCGACCTTGCCGTCGATCGAGATGCCGTTGTCGTCGTACAGGGCGATCAGTTTATTCAGTTTCAAGGTGCCGGCCAGCGAGCACACTTCGTGCGAAATGCCTTCCATCAGGCAACCGTCGCCCAAAAATGCATAGGTGTAATGATCGACCACGTCATGGCCGGGCCGGTTAAATTCAGCCGCCAGCAGATATTCGGAGAGCGCCATGCCGACCGCGTTGGCGATACCCTGGCCGAGCGGGCCGGTGGTGGTCTCGACGCCGGGGGTGATGTCGACTTCCGGGTGGCCCGGGGTTTTCGAATGCAGCTGGCGAAAACTTTTCAGGTCGTCGATCGTCAGGGCATAGCCGGTCAGGTGCAGCAGCGCGTAATGCAGCATCGAGCCGTGCCCGTTCGACAGCAGGAAACGGTCGCGGTTGGCCCACTTCGGATTGGCCGGGTTGTGGCGATAATGTCCATCCCACAGCGCAACCGCGATATCGGCCATGCCCATTGGCATGCCAGGGTGGCCGGAGTTGGCTTTCTGGACAGCGTCCATCGCCAGTGCGCGGATTGCGTTGGCCATCAGGGTAGTGGTTTGCATAGGTTTCATCGGTCGAATTAGTGGAGTCGCAAAAATGGGAAATGCGGGGCGGGGCAGGAATAACTGAGCCAACTATTTTACCAGACCAAGAGGCGCCGACTTAAAATGCGGTCAATTTTTAGCACTTCGACAGGACCCTAGCATGCCGCGTTTTTACTGTCCCCAGCCAATGGCGGTGGGCGAAACCATCACCCTGCCCGACCAGGTCGCCCACCACGCCTGGGTAGTACGACTGCTGGCGGGCGCCGCGCTGACGCTATTCAACGGCGATGGCGGCGAATATGCCGCCGAGCTGGCAGAGCTGGGCAAGAAGAGCGCGACCGCGCGCGTCATTGCTTTCGTGCCGCGCGAGTGCGAGCTGGCGTACGAAATCACGCTGGCGCAGGCGCTGCCGGAAGCGGCCAAGATGGACTGGATCATCGAAAAAGCGGTCGAGCTGGGGGTGGCGGCGATCCAGCCGCTGGCGGCGCAGCGCTGCGTTGTGCGCCTGTCGGCCGAGCGGGCCGAAAAGAAACAGGGGCACTGGCAGGCAGTCATCGTGTCGGCGTCCGAACAGAGCGGACGCAACCGTCTGGCCAGGCTGGGCCAGCTGTGCGACGTCGGCCAGTGGATCGCACGCGCGGACATGGCGGATTGCCTCTTGCTGACGCCACGGGCAACGCAGTCGCTGGCCGACTGGTCGCGCGCCACGCCGCCGCGGGCAATCAGCCTGATGATCGGTCCTGAAGGAGGCTTTACGCAGCAGGAGGAAGATGCGGCGATCGCGCGCGGGGCAATTGCCTTGTCGATGGGGCCGCGGATCTTGCGCACGGAGACGGCGGCACTGGCGGCACTGGCGGCAATTTCAGCGGTCTGGGACGGGGCGTAGCTTTTGGGTGCTGAATCGAAGGCCTGATGGTGCACTGCGCCAATTAAAATCATCGAACCGGAACTATCGGCCGTGGTGCCGCTGGACCGGGCTGCAATTGCGTGCGCAAGTCTCAAAACCAAGGACGAGTTGATTGAAGCGCCACGAAATCACAAGCCGTAAACACAGGCGTACCGGGTGTGGTTTTTATGCGACCTTTTCAAAACTTTTAACATTGACACCGTGCTGTAGAGAATGTTCTCATGCTTCCTAACTTTTCTTTGCAGAAAAGATACCGGAGCAAAGCTAACTGACCGCTGATCTATCAGATTTGCGCCTAGCTTTTAAAATATTTTGGATTTGCTCTGATTTTAAAAAAAATCAATTATACGGGAGAATTATGTTGCATTCTGAGAAACAAAAATCAAGGGCAGCCATGCTGCGCCGGTCTGCAATATCATTGGCAGTTGGCATGTGCTTCATCGGCGCTGCGTGGGCGGCTGAATCTGGCGGCTTGCGTATTAAAATTACCGGCGCTGAAGGCAAGCCGGTCGCTGGCGCTACGGTAAAGATCAGTTCGCCAAGCAGCCTGGTGACCAAGACCGCTATGACTGAGGCAGATGGCTCGGTCCGCGTTGCGGGCCTGGATCCCGCTTCGGACTACAAAGTGGAAGTGGTCGCACCCGGCTACTCAGCTTTCAGCGCCGCTGACGTCGTGGTGGTCAGTGGCCAAAACCTCAGTTTGGCTTATCCATTGGGCAACGACAATGTGCAACGCGTGGTTGTCACCAGCTCGCGCCTGGCGCAGGTCGACGCGACTTCTGCTACCGTCGGCACCATTTTGAACCTGGGCGTCGTAGAGTCGCTGCCGACGAGCCGCAGCTATCAAGGTTACCTGCAACTCGTGCCTGGTGTGAAGCCTTCCGCAGGCGGCAACCCGTCTTCGAAGTCAGGTGTCAACTATGCAGACATCGGCGGCGCCACCGGCACATCATCCGACAACGTGTACATTCTCGACGGCGTCGACGTCACTGATTCGAATACGGGTACTTTTGGTTCGAACATCAACTCCGAGATCATCCAGGAACAACAGATTCTGACTGGCGGCATTCCGGCCGAGTACGCAGGGGGTTCGGGCCTAGTCTCCAAGGTGATCACCAAATCGGGTAGCGACGAGCTTCACGGCTCTATCAACTATTACTTCCAGAACGACAGCCTCGTTGCCAAAAACAAGAACAAGACCAGCTCTGGCTTTTCCACCTACGATGCGGCCGTCACGCTCGGCGGCCCGATCATCAAAGAAAAGCTGTGGTTTTTCACTTCGTATCAGAAAAAAAGCCGCGATACCGACGTGACCGACGTAACGACCGGCGCACCATTGCGCACGGTTAGTCGCAATGAAAAATTAGGTTTCGCCAAGCTCACCTGGCAGCCGACCGAGAACGATCGGTTGGTGGCGTCTTTTTTCAATGACCCGACGGTCATCAGCGGTTCGACGACGCCAACAACGCTCAACAACCGTGACCAGAAACAGATTCAGGGCGGCGACAACTACAAGGTCGACTACACACGCGACATGGGCAACCTTCGGGTGAACGTTTACGCCTTTAACCATGAAGGTCAAGTGTCGACGTATGCGGCCGACCTGTCGACACGCAATGACATCGCTTTCCGCAATGCATCACCGTCACCGACCACGGCACAGCGTAGCCAGGGTGGTTTGGGTTCCGCGCTGGCATCATCGCGCAACCGTGACGAAATTGGCGTGAGTGGTGAGTATTTCCTCGAGACCGCTTCGATGGGCTCCCACACCATCAAGGCCGGCTTCTCGAAGTCAAATAACGAATACCTCGAGGATTCCATCGTAACCGGCCCGGAAAAGGCGCGTTACTCCTCCATTGCAGCGGCCAACGCTGGTGTTACCTTTGCCGAATTCGTTGCCGCGGGTGCCGGCTGGACCGGTACGCGTGGCTTGGTCGTGGGTGATGTTCCGCGTTTCCAAAATGCTATTAATAACAGTGCAGACAAGGCCTACTACCTTGGCCTGCTCGATACCGACCGCAATGGCACTGTTTCCCCGGCTGAAATCAACGCCTACAAATTTGCCAGCACGACTGGAAATCCGACCGGGCAGGTAAACAACTATCGCATCCGTGAGGTGCAAGCTGCGCCGTACTCCGTCAAGGCCACTGGCAAAACCTTTTACCTCCAAGATACGTGGACGAATAAAAAGTTGACGGTCAATGCCGGTGTGCGTGCCGAAGAGTGGGCGCACTTCGACTCTAAAAACGAGCAGTCCGCCAAGTTCAAATGGAAATTGGCGCCACGCCTGAGCACGGTTTATGACCTGGCTGGCGATGGCCGCAGCAAAGTCTGGGCTTTCGTTGGTCGTTACTATGACCCGGTTCGCACCAACATGTCTGACTTCGCTGGCAATTTGACCGGTCCAATTCTGGATGAACAGGTCCACCTGGGTGACAAATGGCTGACATTCCGCACACGTGGCGGCCCGCAGACTCCGGATGGCCTGATTGCACCGACAACCAAGACACCTTACACCGATGAATTCATGCTCGGCTGGGCAACTTCTTTGGGCAAGGATTACACCTTGTCGGCAGCCTACACCAAGCGTGCGACCAGAGACATTCTCGAGGATTATGATTTGGAACTGTACTCGGATCCAAGCCTCACGGTTGCCACCGCGCCCCACGGTAGTGCGGCTCCTGGGTCTGCTTACTACTTGCCATATTCGTACTTTGGCTACTCTGCGAAGCCGAATTCGAACTACGTGATCGGTACCCTTGCAGGCGGCAAACGCGACTACCAGGGCGTGGAAGTAAGTCTGACGAAGGCAAAGCGCGATAATTGGCAGGGTGCGGCTTCGTACTCCTGGAACGATGCCAAGGGCAATACCAACTCGGATAGTAACGCTGACTTCCAGGGCGACTGGGTTGCACTGGATCCACGCGCACCCAACGCGTATGGCCCTCAGCCTGGCAATATCAAGCATCAGGTCAAGGGTTATGGCTCGTACTTCTTTAACAATGGCATCGAGTTGAGAGGTGTGTTCAACTGGAACAGCGGCGTGTTGTATAGCCGTACGCAGCTCATTTCCGGCCGCAACCTGCCAGTCATGGACGCGGAATACCTCAATGGTGGCGTGATCGATACGTTCATTTCACCGGGTTCGGTCGGTAGCCAGACCGCCCCTGCGTATTACACCGTCGATGTCCGCCTGAAGTACGTGTACAAGATGACCGGCAGTCAGAAAGTCGAGTTTTTCTTCGACGTGTTCAACTTGCTCGACAAGCAGTCGGCGACGTCGGAAATGCCATTGGTTGCTGGCAGCGGCGCGTTCAAGTTTGGCCAGGCCAATGCCTGGGTTGAACCACGTAGGCTGTACGTCGGCGCACGTTATTCTTTCTGACCTAAAACGTCTTAGTATTTAAAGCCGGCCCCGCAAGGGGCCGGTTTTTTTTGGCCTCCCGACAGGGCGCAAGCGGGCGGGATGACATCGTCATGTCGGCGTTACCTACGCTTCGCAGGTAAAATAGCGGGTTGCACCGCCCCGCCCTCACTTTGTACTGACAGATCACTGTAATGCTGCGAATTAACGAACTGAAATTGCCACTCAATCATAACGAAGCCGAGCTTGAAGCGGCGCTGGTCACCCGGCTCGGCATTAGCAGGGAAGCGCTGCGCGGCTTCACCGTCTACAAGCGTAGCTACGACGCCCGCAAGCGCAGTGCCATCGTGCTGATCTATACAATCCACGCCGAGGTCAAGGACGAAGCGGCTGTACTGGCGCGTCTGAAGCACGACATGCACGTATTGCTGGCGCCTGACACCAACTACCGCTTCGTTGCCGGCGGCGCGCAGCCGCAGGGCCACGACCGCAACGAGCGCCCGGTGGTGATCGGCACCGGGCCATGCGGGCTGTTCGCCGCGCTGATCCTGGCGCAGATGGGCCTGCGCCCGCTGATCCTCGAGCGCGGCAAAGTGGTGCGCGAACGCACCGTCGATACTTTCGGATTCTGGCGCAAGCGCGAACTGAACCCCGAGTCGAACGTGCAGTTCGGCGAAGGCGGCGCCGGTACTTTTTCGGACGGCAAGCTGTATAGCCAGATCAAGGATCCGAAGCACTACGGCCGCAAGGTGCTGACCGAGTTCGTCAAGGCCGGCGCGCCCGACGAGATCATGTATGTGAGTAAGCCGCACATCGGCACCTTCCGCCTCGTCAAGATGGTCGAGCAGATGCGCGAGAACATCATTGCGCTGGGCGGCGAGTACCGTTTCTCGAGCAAGGTGGTGGACATCGAGATCGAGCGCACTGGCGCCGACCCCACCAGCGGCCAGGTGCGTGCGGTTGTGCTCGATAGCGGCGAGCGCATCGCCACCCGCCACCTGGTGCTGGCGATCGGCCACAGCGCGCGCGACACCTTCGAGATGCTGCACGAACGCGGCGTCTACATCGAGGCCAAGCCGTTTTCGATCGGCTTCCGGGTCGAGCATCCGCAGTCGCTGATCGACACGGCGCGCTTTGGCCCGCACGCCGGCAACAAGATCCTCGGCGCGGCCGACTACAAGCTGGTGCACCATGCCTCCAACGGCCGCTCGGTATACAGCTTTTGCATGTGCCCAGGCGGCACCGTGGTGGCCGCCGCGTCCGAGCCGGGCCGGCTGGTCACCAACGGCATGAGCCAGTATTCGCGCAACGAGCGCAACGCCAACAGCGCCATCGTGGTCGGCATTACCCCAAGCGATTATCCGGGCCACCCGCTGGCCGGCATCGAACTGCAGCGCCGGATCGAGGAAACCGCGTTTGCGCTGGGCGGCGGCACCTACGAGGCGCCGGGCCAGCTGATGGGCGACTTCGTCAAGGGCCGTGCCTCGACCGAATTTGGCGCGGTGGTGCCGTCATATACGCCGGCGGTGCGGTTGACCGACCTCGGGAGTGCTTTGCCCGACTACGCCATCCTGGCCATGCGCGAAGCGTTTCCCGCGTTCGACAAGCAGATCAGGGGCTACTACCAACCCGACGCGCTGCTGACCGGGGTCGAGACGCGCACTTCGTCGCCGATCCGCATCAAGCGCCGCGACGACGACCTGCAAAGCCTGAACACGCGCGGGCTGTTCCCGGCCGGCGAAGGCGCCGGTTACGCCGGCGGCATCCTGTCGGCGGCGGTCGATGGCATCAAGGTAGCCGAAGCGGTGGCGCTGTCGATGGCGAAGTAAGGAAATCGGGCGGCAAGCCGCTCGCCTACGGAGCGATCGGTCCTTGCAGGGACCGATTCCCAAAACATACAGTCAAGTAACAGCGAAAACCCCTCGGCAGCGTCAGCTTCCGAGGGGTTTTTTCGATGGCAGCACCGGCCGCAGCCTCGAATGTCGGGAAGCTTGTCGACGGGCGGCTCGGTCAGGGAGGCGTTGCCCAAGATGAGAGTCAGCGTCGACACCCCCGTTCTCCTTGTAATGCTGGCCGGGCTGAACGCTTTTTTCAGTGTCGGGGCGACGCGAACTGCGGTGACGTCCAGGGTGTCCATCGCCGCCGCCGCCAGATTATTGCCGTTACAAGTTTGCAAGGTGCCAGCGGGCAAAGTGTTGACATAGCAACCCGCCGCCGCAGGTATTGCTGCCATAGCCGGCAACCTTCACGCCGTTGGGTAAATTGTCGACCAGCGGCGGCGACAAGGTGGCGGGAGCACTGGCAGAATTGCTCAGAGTGAGCGTGAGCGTCGACCTGCCGCCCTGGGCGATGGTCGCCGGGCTGAAGGCCTTGCCGAGCGTGGGCGGCACCGCGCACGTGGCGACCGACACGTTCGAGTCCAGCGTGACGGCGCCGTTTTGCGCCAGGGCCCTGCCTGCAAGGGTCGCGTTGGTCGTCAGGCCCCGGCACCAGCGTCAATCCGACGAGATCGGTTGGTACGCCAAACGTCGTATCGCAGGCCTGACTCGCCAGGGCGTTATAGGCGGTTGTATTGGCATTTTGAGCCAGCGCCGCTACCGCGTCCGCAGCATGAATGACGCCGCTGAAGGCACGCTCTGGTTATTACAGGTTTTTCTTTCCGAGCCATTCACCCTGTGCTATCCCGGCAACCTGGAAGCACAAGCCGCGTGCGCGCCAACGACGGCTTCCAGGCTACTGCCGCCAAACTTAAAAAACGGCGCCGCTACAGCCAGCCGGATCGCTTGAAGCGCCGGTACAGCACGAAGCACACGGTGAGCATGATGCCGACCGCCATCGGATAGCCGTACTTCCATTCGAGCTCCGGCATGAACTTGAAATTCATGCCCCACAGGCCGGCGAACGCCGTCACGACCGCGAAGATCGCCGCCCACGCTGCCAGCCGCTTGTTCACCTCGTTTTCGTCGATCGCCACCATCGACAGATTGACCTGGATGGCGGTGCTGATGGTGTCGCGGATGGTGTCTAGGCTCGAAGCGATGCGGTACAGGTGGTCGTGAACGTCGCGGAAGTACTCCCCGGTGCCGACGCACATGGCCGGCACGCGGCCGCCATACAGCCGCCCCACGCTTTCCATCAGGGGCGACACCGCGCGGCGCAGTACCAGCACCTTGGCCTTGAGCTCATACAAATGCTCGATGTTGGCGCGCTGCGAGCCGCGGATGAAGATGCGGTCCTCGATCGTTTCGAGTTCGGTCTCGAGCATGTCGACCACCGGGAAATAGCGGTCGACGACGGCGTCCATCAGCGCATACAGCACGAAGGCGGCGCCGAGCGCCAGCAGGTGCGGCTCGCGCTCGGCGCGCGCGCGCACGCCGAGAAAGCCTTGCGAAGCGTTCAGGCGCGAAGACAGCACGTAGTTGGGGCCGACGAACACGTCCACTTCGCCGATCACCAATTTGCCGTCCTTCAGTTCGACCGTCTGCATTACCGCGAACAGCGAGTCGCCGTACTCCTCGACCTTGGGGCGCTGGTTGCCGCGCCGGGCGTCTTCGATCGCCAGTTCGTGCAGGCCGAACTCTTTCTGCATGACCGCCAGCTCTTCCGGCGCCGGCTCGCGCAGCGCAACCCAGACGAACGTGTCGGGCCGGTCGAGGTAATCGCTGATTTCCTCGATCGGTATGTCGGACAGTTTTTTGCCTGCCTGGTAGGCGACGCAATTGATCAGCATGGGCATCCACTATAGCCGGGGCCAAGCGCCCCGATGCGAGAGCTTACTATATCGGAGCACCGGGTGCGAGACAGTGCCCTACTCGTCCTTGGCGCCGTCGATGCCCAGTTCGGCGATCTTGCGGGTAATAGTGTTGCGGCCGATCCCGAGCCGCACGGCGGCGTCGTTCTTGCGCCCGTGGGTGTGTTTCAGCGCTGTCTTGATCAGCGCCGATTCGAACTGCCGGCCCAGCACGTCCATCACCTCGGACTGGCCGGCGCTGAGCATGCTGGCGGCCTGCATTTCGAGCAGGCCGATCCAGCCAGCCGCTGCGTTAAAATCCGCCAGGGCCGGCGCCGCCGCCGCAACCGGGTGGATCAGCACGTGGCCGCCCGCATGGGCGCCGCGCTGGCCGCCAGAAAATTCGATCGGCGCCGGCGCCGGCTCGGTGCCCTCGGGCGCCTGCGTCAGTTCGAGCGGCAGGTCCTTGATGTCGACCGTCTGGCCAGGCGCCATCACGGTGATCCAGTTGCACAGGTTTTCCAGCTGGCGCACGTTACCCGGCAGGTCGAGCCCGGACAAGAACTGCAGCGCGCCGTCGCTCATGCGCTTCGCTTCGACCCCTAGCTGGCGCGCACTCTGCACCAGGAAGTAGCGCACCAAAAGAGGGATATCCTCGCGCCGCTCCCGCAAACTGGGCAGGCGCAGGCGGATCACGTTGAGGCGGTGGTACAGGTCTTCGCGGAACAGGCCGTCGCGCACGCGCTGCTCGAGGTTCTGGTGGGTGGCGGTGATGACGCGCACGTTCGCCTTCATCGGCTGGTGTCCGCCGACGCGGTAGAAGTGGCCGTCCGACAGTACCCGCAGCAGCCGGGTTTGCAAGTCGAACGGCATGTCGCCGATTTCGTCGAGGAACAGGGTGCCGCCCTCGGCCTGCTCGAAGCGGCCGCGCCGCGTGGCCTGGGCGCCGGTGAAGGCGCCGCGCTCGTGGCCGAACAGCTCCGACTCGAGCAGGTCCTTCGGGATTGCCGCTGTATTGAGGGCGATGAACGGCTGCTGCGCGCGCGGGCTGTGCTTGTGCAGCGCGCGCGCCACGAGTTCCTTGCCGGTGCCCGATTCGCCCGTGATCAGCACCGTCACGTTCGACTGCGACAGGCGGCCGATGGCGCGAAATACTTCCTGCATGGCCGGCGCCTGGCCGAGGATTTCGGGGGTCTCAGTTGGCCCGGATTCGACGCTCGTCTCGCGCAGGCTTTCTTCCAGCGCGCGGCGAATCAGCTCGACCGCCTTGTCGATGTCGAACGGCTTGGCAAGGTATTCGAAGGCGCCGCCCTGGAACGCGGCGACGGCCGAGTCGAGGTCGGAAAACGCGGTGATGATGATGACCGGCAGGCCCGGGTAGCGCGCCTTGACGGCTGCCAGCAGGCCGAGGCCCGATTCGCCCGGCATGCGGATGTCGGACACCAGCACCTGCGGTGTTTCGGTCTCGAGCGCGGCCATCGCATCGCGGGCGTTGGAAAAGCTGCGGGTGGCCAGGTTCTCGCGCGCCAGTGCTTTTTCCAGCACCCAGCGGATCGACGCGTCGTCGTCGACTATCCAGATCGGTTTCATGTATTCGCGCTTCCCCGCAATATGGATCTTCGATTGTGTGGGATCCGTCTTCAGGCATTTCGCGTACGTTCCTTATGGCAAAGGCAGCAAAATCCTGAAGTCCGTCAATCCAGGCCGGCTCTCGCATTCGATCACGCCCAGGTGCTGTTGCACGAAGGTCTGAGCCAATGTCAGCCCCAGCCCGCTGCCGCCGTCCCTGCCCGACACCAGCGGGTAGAAAATACGATCGCGGATCTGGGGTGAGATGCCCGGTCCATTGTCGATGATATGCAAGTCTAATGCCAGCCCGTAGCGGACCTTGGCCAACGTCACCTGGCGCGCCACTCTGGTGTGGAAAACCAGCTCGGCGTCGCCGGCTTCGATACGAAGATGGAGGGCCTGGGCAGCATTGCGCGCAATGTTGAGCACCGCCTGGATCAACTGCTCCATATCGCCGCGAAATTCCGGGATCGAGGCGTCGTAGTCGCGCCGGATCGACAGGCCGCTGGGAAACTCGGCCAGCATCAGGCTGCGCACCCGCTCGCACACCTCGTGGATGTTGACGTCGCCGACGATGTGCGGGCGGCGGTGCGGCGCCAGCAGGCGGTCGACCAGCGTCTGCAGCCGGTCGGCTTCCTTGATGATGACCTGGGTGTATTCGCGCAGCGCCACCAGGTGCACCGCCGGCAGCTCCAGTTCGAGCAACTGGGCGGCGCCGCGGATGCCGCCCAGCGGGTTCTTGATTTCATGCGCCAGGTTGCGGATCAGTTCCTTGTTGACCTGGCTCTGGTCGAGGATGCGCTCTTCGCGGTCGAGTTTCAACTGCTGGACGTTCTCGCGCAGCTCGATGACGATCTCGTTACCGGTGGCGCTGACGATGCTGTGCACCTGCAACGGCTCGCGCCCGATGCGCTCGAGCGTCAGGTCCTGGCGCAGGTCGGCGTACTTGTGCTCCAGCGCTTGCTGGCACAGGCCGTCCAGTTCATCGGCGTTGACGAACAGCGCCGTCAGCTGCAGCCGCGAGAGCGCCTTCAGGGAACTTTCGAGCAGGTGCTCGGCGGCCGTATTGGCATAGGTGATGCGCCCGTCGGCGCCGACCAGCAGCACCGCCGACGCCAGTAAATCGAGGCCGGCGAACGCCGAGCGCGATGCAAGGTCTGTCATTTGACTGTCATTTGATATTCGCGATTTCGCGCTTGAGGGCGTCGACGTTTTTTTCGGCGCGGCCGATGTTGTCCTTCAAGTGGGCCACGCGATCGAGATACTTGGCGTAATTGCGCTCGTTGCCCTGGCGCTCGGGCTCGCCGCCATTGAACTCGCGCCGCAGCTCGGTCAGCTTGCTTTCCTCGCTGCGCAATTCGTCGTTGAGGATCTCGCGGCGGTCGTCGTCGCGAGCGCGCTGCTGGGAGGTATTTACCTTCGGGAAGTCGGACGGCGCGGCCGGCGCAGCCGCACCGGCAACGCGGGCCGGCGCGCCGGCGCGCCGCGCCGGCCCTGGAATGGCGGTGGTCGCGCCGCTTGATGGCAAGTCGAGGGTCTTGCAATTGGGCCGCGCAGTATCGGTGTACAAGGTGGCGCCGCCGGCATCGACGCACTTGTAGACCGCCTGGGCGCGCGCGGCGCCGGGCAGCGCCAGCGCCAGCGCGGCCAGCACGGACACCTTGATGCGGCTTGCGAAAAACCTCGTTGTCATTAATGTCAGCATGGGATCACGGCGATGCGTACTCAAAATAGATTCAGCCCGAATATACAACATCGATTGCCGCGTCTATCAAAAAAAACGGGAAAAGCCGTGGCTTTTCCCGTTTTTTACACCTTGTTTACACATTCGATGACAGCACGATCACAGCTGCTGACATCTGCATAACGCTTTCACGACATTTACGACTGTTTCGCTTACAGCGAGTAGTACATGTCGAATTCGACCGGGTGGGTCGTCATGCGCATGCGCTGCACGTCCTGCATTTTCAGTTCGATGTAGGCATCGATCATGGAGTTGCTGAAGACGCCGCCGCGGGTGAGGAACTCGCGGTCCTTGTCGAGGTTCTCGAGTGCTTCTTCGAGCGATGCACAGACGGTCGGGATCAGCGCGTCTTCTTCCGGCGGCAGGTGGTACAGGTCTTTCGACGCCGCTTCGCCCGGGTGGATCTTGTTGGCGATGCCGTCCAGGCCCGCCATCAGCAGCGCGGCGAAGCACAGGTAAACGTTTGCCAGCGGATCGGGGAAGCGCGTCTCGATGCGGCGGCCTTTCGGGTTCGCCACGTGCGGGATGCGGATCGAGGCCGAACGGTTGCGGGCCGAGTAGGCCAGCTTGACCGGCGCTTCGTAGCCAGGCACCAGGCGCTTGTACGAGTTGGTGCCCGGGTTGGTGATGGCGTTGAGCGCCTTGGCGTGCTTGATGATGCCGCCGATGTAGAACAGCGCGGTATCCGACAGGCCGGCATAGCCGTCGCCGGCGAACAGGTTGACGCCGTCCTTCCAGATCGACTGGTGCACGTGCATGCCCGAACCGTTGTCGCCGACAATCGGCTTCGGCATGAAGGTGGCGGTCTTGCCGTAGCTGTGAGCGACGTTCCAGATCACGTACTTCATGTTCTGGGTCCAGTCGGCGCGTTCGACCAGGGTCGAGAAGCGGGTGCCGATTTCATTCTGGCCGGCGCCGGCCACTTCATGGTGGTGCACTTCGACCGGGATCCCCATCGCCTCCAGGATCAGGCACATTTCCGAGCGCATGTCCTGGAACGAGTCGACCGGCGGCACCGGGAAGTAGCCGCCCTTGACGCTCGGCCGGTGGCCGTGGTTGCCGCCTTCGCTCTTGGCGTCGGTCGCCCACGATGACTCGTCCGAGTCGATCTTCACGAAGCAGCCCGACATGTCGATTTTCCAGCGCACGGAATCGAAAATGAAGAATTCCGGCTCGGGGCCGAAGTAGGCGGTGTCGCCCTGGCCGGACGACTTCAGGTAAGCTTCGGCGCGCTTGGCGATCGAGCGCGGGTCGCGGTCGTAACCCTTGCCGTCGGACGGCTCGATGACGTCGCACTGCATGAACAGCGTGGTCTCTTCCATGAACGGGTCGATGTTGGCGGTCGAAGGATCGGGCATCAGGATCATGTCCGACGCTTCGATGCCCTTCCAACCGGCGATCGACGAACCGTCGAACGCGTGGCCCGACTCGAACTTGTCGAGATCGAAATGCGACACAGGCACGGTAACATGCTGTTCTTTGCCACGCGTATCCGCGAAGCGGAAATCAACGAATTTGACTTCGTTGTCTTTTGCCATCTGCAACACTTCTGCGGCTGTCTTTGCCATTCAAATCTCCTAGATGAAAAGGGGGGTGCGCGCGCGCTTCGGCGCACGCAAACTCATGGGGATCATAGCAGAAACCATGCCAGCGGCTAATTTCTGACCAAAACGACGGTTTGTGCCCGCAAGGCTGCAAGATCGGCCAAAAACCGGATGGATCATCATGCCAGACAATTTGCGCTGCTGCAAAGACGCACCGGATTGGTGCGTTTTTTTGGTATCGCACCAAATTAACGCGCCCCGCCCCAAAATGGCGAGGTTTGCTTGCCGCAGGCGTGGAGATCGAACCATGACGGCGCATGACTCTATAATAACCATTTCACCATTTACCGGGTACCGATCATGACGCCAGCCGACCAACTCATCGCCACCGCCCGCGACCGCGCCGCCAGCCTCGCCCTGCCCTATGCCGGCGCCGTGACGCCGCGGGAAGCGTATCGACTGCTGCAGCTGGACCCAAGCGCCAAGCTGGTCGACGTGCGCACCGATGCGGAGCGCCACTGGGTCGGTCAAGTCGCGCTGCCGGCCGGCCAGCACGCGGCAATCGAATGGAGCAGCTGGCCGGGCGGCATGGCCAACCCCCGCTTCATCGAGCAGCTAAGCGCGGCAGCCGGCAAGGACGATGTACTGCTGTTCCTGTGCCGCTCCGACGTACGCTCGCGCCATGCCGCCCGGTTAGCCGCCGAACATGGCTTCGCCAACGCGTTCGACGTGCTCGAAGGTTTTGAAGGGGACAAGGACAGCGAGGGACACCGCAAGAGCGTCGCCGGCTGGTGCAAGGCCGGGTTGCCCTGGATCGGCGGCTAAGCGGCCGCCTGATTTAGCGCCAGCACGCGCTGGCGCACGAAATTGATATGGCTGCGCAGGCCGTACAACCCGTCGGCGAAGGCCAGCGGGATCGACATCCGGTTGACCCGCGCCTCGATGTCGTCGAGCCGCTTGAGCAGTTCGGCGCAGACCTGGGCGCGGCGCGGGCCGTCGGCTTCGTCGAGGGCCTGCTCCACCGCGCGCAGCTGGCCGTACCAGCGGTACAGGCGCGACTTGATGCGCCACACGTACAGCGGCGGCACCACTTTTGAAAACGGGATGATCAGCGCGGCCAGCGCGACCACCACCACCCACAGGCGGTCGAACAGGTTGGCCACCCAGAACGGCATGTAGCGCTGCAGCAGCGGCGCGCCGTCCTTGTAGAACTTGGCCGCCTCGCGCGCGACCGGGATCTCGGTGTAGCGGGCCGACGGGAACTGGCCCTGCTGCTGGAACCAGCCGGCGCCGCCGTGGATGTCGCTCGCCGCCTGCACCAGCAATTCGGTCAAAGCCGGATGCAGGTTGGCGCGCGCCACCAGCGTCGCCGTCGGCGCAATCAGGTGATAATCCTGTGGCGGCAAATCGCGCCCGAGGTCGACGATCCCGCGCGGCAGCACCACGTGCGACAGGAACGGCAGGCGGCGCGAATACGCTTCGGCCTGGTCGAAGTTGAACAGTTTTACGCCCGGCGTTTGCAGCAGCATCTGCACCAGCAGCGCATCCGGGCCGGAGCTGAACACCAGCCCATCGATGCGCCCGCCAAGCAGCTCCACCGTGGCCGGCGTGTTTTCAAGGCTGCCGATGGTGAGGTCGGCCGGCTCGACGCCGTTCAGCGCCAGCACCTGGCGAAACAGCTTGGGAATGCCGCTGCCTTCGGGCCCGAGGTTGATCCGAAGACCCTTCATCTGGTTCAGCTGGGTGATCTGGACCGGCTCGCGCAGGAACAGCCAGACCGGTTCGGTAAACAGGCTGCCCAGCGAGACCAGGCCCTGGCGCTGCGATTCGGCTTCGTCGGTCGAGCCGCTTTGCACGAATGCGACGTCAACCTTGCCGTCATTGAGACGCTGCAGGTTGTCCTGCGAGCCGAGCGAGCGGCTCAAGGTAGTCTTGATGCCGTCCTTGGCCAGCGCTTGCGCGTACAGCTTGCCGAATTGTTCGTAGGCGCTGTTTTCCTGGCCGGTGGCGATGACGACGTGGCGCGGCGGCGCCGGATCGACGATCACGTAGGCGATCGCGCACAGGGCTGCAATCAGCACGATGGCGGGACCAGCGGTGACGACCAGGTCGCGTAACGAGAACTGGGAGAACGTGCGAATTCGGGACATAAAGCTGCGCGCTGGTTTCATGGGTGGCTACGATGCCAACAATTGCCCAACAACGCAAGCGTCGCGTACAGATACCGGTAACCGATCGAAACGACGGTGTGGAGGGCAACGTTAAAAAAGCTCTTGCGGACGCGGCGCAACCGGGGCCGGTTTCAAAGGCTTGGCCGGCTTGTCGCCAGCAGCTGGCGATGGCGCTTTTTTCGCCACCGGTTTTGGACGGCTAGCGCTGTCGTCCCTGGCCGCAGCTGGCTTGGCGCCGGCTTCTTTGATCTTCGGCGCCGGCTTCACAGCTGCCGGCTTCACAGCTGCCGGCTTTGTAGCGACTGGCTTCGCAGCTGCCGGCTTTGCAGCGGCCGGCCCGGCGGCGTCGCCCCCTGGCTTCGCCGCCGCTGCCACAACCGGCAGCGCCGCTGCTGCCGCCTTTGCCGCAGCAGCCTCCACCGCGGCGATCCTGGCCTTGGCGGCCGCTTCCGGGTCGATCATCGGCATCAGGCTCGGCGCCAGCACTACCAGCAGCTGCACCGGCAAAGCGCTGGTAAAGTCGTAGTGTTCGGCATCCGGGCCGTGAACGTAGGCCGTCATGCTGCCGAAGAAGCGCTCGCCGATGTTGAATACGAAGGTCGCCGAACGGTTGACGAAGCGCGACTCGATCAGCCGCCCGCCGCCGCCGTAGACGTCGAAGCGCTGGTCGCCGGTGCCGGTCTTGCCGCCCACCGCGATGATGCTGCCGTCGGCGGCGACGAAGGCCGACTTGACGCGCTTGGCGGTGCCGTCCGAGACCACGCCGCGAATCTCCCCGGCGACGACGCGCGCCACGTCGGGTGCGATCACCTGTTCGAATTTATCTGCCTTGGCATGCTTGACCAGCGTCTCGTACGGCGTGCCTTTGGCGAAATGCAGCGAGTCGATGCGCTGCACCGGTTTGCGCAGGCCACCGTTGACGATGATGCCCATCATCTCGGCCAGCGCGGCCGGGCGGTCGGCCGAGGCGCCCAACGTCGTGGCGTACGACGGCACCAGCGAGTCGAACGGATAGCCCATCTTCTTCCATTGCGCGTGGATTTTAAGGAAGGCCTCGACTTCGATCAGGCCGGCGATGCGCTTGTCCTGGGCATGCTTGCGGTGGGTGTTGAACAACCACGAGTACACTTCCTGGCGCTCCTTGACGCTGGCGTTGGCGACTTCCTTCCAGCCGGCTTTCTGGTGGGTGCGCAGGTAGCCGACCACCCACAGCTCGAGCGGATGGATCGACGACACGTAGCCGCGGTCGGCCAGCGACATGTTGGCCGGCGCGTACATGTCGTACATCCTGGCGATGCGCTCGGGCGGAACTTCGCCCGCCGACACCAGGTTGGTGTTGAGGAAGGTGCCAAACTGCGCCTGCGTGCCTTCCGGCCAGATGGTGCGGTAAGCGGCGGCCAGCCGGCTCGGGGTCGGCCGGAAGCTCGCCAGCAGCACTTTTTCGGCGTCGGCCGGGCTCTTGCCTTTGTACTTGTTGAAAAATTTGCCGAGGAATTCACGGCCTTCGCGGTCGGCGAAGCGGGCCAGGTATTCGGCGCGGCGCGGATCGTCCGCGTCGGCTAGCAGCGTCGCCGACGAACCGGGCAGCTGGAACATGTAATAGCGCACGACGTCGCGCATCAGCCGCACGAACACCAGGTTGGTCGAGTTGCGCAACGCCTGGCGCACGGTCAGGATCTTCGAATCATCGAGCTTGCTGAAATTGCCGAAGTGGTGCAGCCCGCCGCCGGTGAAAAACCCTTCGCCCGGGCTGCCCGAGTACTTGCGCTCCATCGCCGCTTCGAGCATCGGCGCAAGCGTGCGGTCGCCACCCGCCTTCAAGCCCTGGAAGTATTCGACGCCCCACTGCGACATGCGGTCCTTCGGATCGACGACGACTTTTTTCAGGTCGGCCGCAGACATCGGCGCGTAACGCTGGTGCAGCTGGTCGACGATGTCCATGTAGGTGACCAGGGTGCGCAGCTTGGCGGTCGAGCCCAGGTCGAGCTTGGCGCCTTCGTTGATGTCGAGCGGCTGGTCGTAGTTGTCGGTCTGGACGCGCAGGTAGTTGGCCTCGGCGCCGCGTTCGATCAGGGTGAAGCTGTAGACGACGTTGGCAGGATTGCCGTTGCCGAGCATGCCCTTGCCGGTCAAGCCGGCGCTAGTTGCCGAATTGGTATCGCGCAGTCCGCGCAGCCGTTCGGTGACGTCTTTTTGCGCTTCGGCGTTGAGGGTGCTGGCAACCGTCAGGTCGAGGCGGTCGACGTTGTACAAACGCGCGTCGCCCAGCAGGCCAGCGAGGTGGGTGCGCACCGCGTTCGACGCCTTGCGGGTGGTAAACGAGTTGGCCACCGGCGGCGCCACGCCGGTGCCGGACGCCGGATGCAGCTTTTGTTGGCTGGCGAGGTCGCGCAATTGCGGCGTGATGACGCCGGCCTGCGCCAGCACGCGCAGGTGGACGTTGGTCAGGTCCTCGAGGTCCCGGGCGCCGGCGCCAAGGTAATGGGCCGGACGGCGCTGGGCAATGAACAGGCTGAGCGCCTGCTTGTAGGCCAGCGCCGCTTCGGCGCTGTCGACCGAGCTTTTCAGGGCGCCGTTGAAGTCGGCGAAATCGCGGCCGTACCAGACCCACATGCCGTCGCCGATGCCGTTCACTTCGCCGTAACCCATCTTGGCCGACAACGGCACGGTGTTGATGTAGTCGACCACGATCCGGCGCCGCGCCTCGGTAGTGTCTTCGCCGCCCTGGTAGGCGCGCAGGGTGGCCGAGACCATCTGGCGCATCTTGTCGGACAGCGAACTGGTGCGACCGTCCGGCGAATGGCGGTATTTTTCAATCTGGGTGGCCAGCGTGCTGCCGCCGGCCGAGCGCCTGTCGTCGCCGGTGAATACGTGCAGCGATTTGTCGAATACGGCCTTGCTGAAACGGTCCCATTCGACCGCCGGGTTGCGCTTCGGATAAGTCGAATCGAGCAACTCGCGGTTCTCGATGAACAGCAGGCTCTTGACCAGCAGCAGCGGCGCCGTGTCGAAGCCGTCATACACGCGCTCCGGGAAGCGCGCGCTGAACAAGGGCTGCTGCTTGAAGTCGTAGATCGCCAGGCCGACCTTGGTTTTTTCGCGGTAGGTGGCAAACAGGCCCATGTCGGCCAGCTCGATGGCTTTGGGCGAGAGGCGCGCCTGGGCGACGATTTCGTAATCGTGACTTTTCAGCTTGGCCAAATACTCGGGCAGGTTGGCGTAGCCGAGCCGCTCGTCGTACGGGCTGTCGGACGGGAAGCGGATCGCGTTGCTCGGGCCCGGCTCGACCTTGTAGCTTATTTTTTTGGCCAGGCTGGTGAAAAAGTGCGCCTGCATCGACGAGCTGCGGGTTTCCTGCACCAGCCACCAAGCGAACAGCGACACCAGCATCAGCAGCAACAGCACCAGCGCCGGCTTGATGTGCCTGCGCCGCTTCGGCGGCTTGCCGTCGGGCGCGGTCCCGGCACCCCCGGCGCCTCCAACGCTCGCGGCATCCACGCCGGGCTCGGGCACCAGCGCCAGATGCGGTTGCGGGTAATGAGGGCGGGCCGGATCGTCGTCGGTCACCTGGCCATTGCCGGCCAGGGTCGGCTCGATGCGCGTGCGGCCCATGTTCATCGATGCGGCGCGCGCACGCAGCTTGCGCACTGCGCTGGCGACGGTACTCGACCGCCCTGTTGGGCTATTGCTTTCCATGATGGATCAACCGGTATGAATCAATCGTCCCGCGTGCTCCGTCCCGACCTTCACCATGCGTGCGTGGGTCGGTGTTGAATGAGCGAGGCCGCTTAAAGTTTGTACGAATTACAACCACAATCCCACTCCAGAACTTGGCCATCGCATGCTTACCATTCCACCACATCGACGCGCCAGCGACGTAGCACTGATCGACAAAAACGCGTATGGCTGAATAATTTCGCAAAAAAACAACGCCCCCTGCCGAGCATTGAAAACACTTCGACAACTTGTTAAAAGGGCCGCGGCCGAGTGCGCTTATTGGCCGGCGCCAGCGCAGCTGGCATGACGAGGAAACGGGGCCGTGGCGCAGGCCGGCGCGGATGCAGGTGAACCTTGCGTCAATCCGCAGGTTGGGTTCCGATAGTGTGCCACGAAACCGGTTTACGGACGGGGCGATTGGACGTTGCCGACGTTGCCGGTGCGCAGCTCGCGCAGCGCCTGCAGGCAGTAATACTGGAACCACAGGCCGGTGAAGATAAAGATCACCAGGTAAATCCAGATCGACAGCATCGCCAGGAACGGGAACAGCACCACCGAGATCAGCGCGCCGCCGACCCAGACGATGCCGGGCAAGGCGCCGGCGGCCCCCGACACCATGCCGATCGCCAGCAGCGGCCAGCGGTGGCGGTGCATGAGGGCGCGGCGCTCATCAAAGCTGGCGTAGGCGGCGAGCGCGTCATAGCTCATCACGCGCGCGGTCAGCCAGCCCCACAGCGCAACCTGGGCGGCCAGCGCCAGCGGCGGGAAAACATACAGCGGCAACGTCAATATCCACAGCAACACGAACAACAGCACCGAGCCGAGCGACAGGCCGAGGCTGCCGAGCAGGCTGCCGCCCTGCTTCATTTCGAGCCCGGCGAACTGGCGCGTGCCGACGTGGCGGCCGATCGCCGGCATGGCGGCGAGACCCATGAACAGCAGCGAGGTCAGTATCATCAGCGGCAACAGCAGCAACATCGCCATCAGCGGCACCGCCACTGTCTTGAGCATGCCGAGCCCCAACATGCCAAGCATGCCGGCGCTGGCGCCAAACACGTTGTAGTCGGTGAACAGCACCTGCACCCAGTCGATCACCGGCTGCAGGCCGGTGTACAGCAGCGCGCCCCACAACGCCACCGACAGCAGCAACGGCACCAGCGACAGCAGCATGATGCGCGCGCTGAACTGCGAAGCGAGCGCGCGGCCGTAGGCGGTCAGGACGGCGGCCATCAGGCGAGCCGCAATGGGGCGCAAACGACGGCGTTCATGGCGCCCCGCGGCGAGAAAATTCGACCATCCGCTTCAGGCCAAGCCAATGCTGCTGCCAGAAGCCGCGGCCGTAGTTGCGGCCGGCGCCGTGCTCGCCGGGCAGCTGGTCGCGCACGCCGGTGGCGGCATAACCGCGCTCGAAGCGGGCGGTGCCGAACAACTGGTCCCAGAGCGGCAGCAGCACGCCGAAATTGCAGCCGCCGAGTGAGCTCTGGCCGAGCGACTCATGGCCAGGGTCGATCGCGTGGTGGGTGCGATGAAAGCGCGGCGACACCAGCAATCGCTCGCCGAGGCGGCCGAAATGGATCCGCACGTTGGCATGCTGCAGGCTTTGCAGCGCGCGCGAGACCGACACCAGCAGCACGAACTGGCCTGGCGGCACGCCGATCGCCAGCGCGACGATGGCCATCATGACGTCGCGCAGCAGGTCGTCGAGCAGATGATTGCGATTGTCGCTCCACAGGTTCATGTCCATCTGGCTGTGGTGCAGTCTGTGCAGAGCCCACCACCATTCGACATGGTGCTGGGCGCGGTGAAACCAGTAATCGCAGAAGTCGAGCACCACCAGGTACAGCAGGAAGCCGGCGAGCGGCGGCGTCAAAGGCAGCAGCGATTCGAGGTTGAACGGATGGACGCCTTCGAGCCGCAGCAGGCCGGCGAAGTGGTCCATCAGCGGGTCGACGGTAAAAAAGACGGCGATCGAAAACAGTCCCAGACGGTGCACCAGCGCATACACGAAGTCGTTCCAGCGCGCGCGCTTGTCGGCCAAACGATGCACCGGAATCAAGGCTTCGAGCGGACGCAGCACCAGGTACAGCGCGGCCAGTTCGACCAGGCCGATCAGGAACCACTCGGTGCCATCGAAGGCTTCCTCGGTGAATGCGCCCAAGCCGCTGACGAACATGAACGGTGCGACCGCATGCTCGAACAGCCAGCCCTGGACGGCGCCGAACAGGTCGATGAAAAACTGGATCATGGCGTATTTAAGAAATCAGGATGATCACGCAGTGTAGCGAAACACATGCCTTTTTGCTTGAGGCCGGTAATTAACGGCGCGAGGTTGGCCGGCGCCCACGGATCCTGGCGCGACCAGATGCCGAGGTGGGCAAGAAAAATGTCGCCGTCCTTCAGGTTCGCCAGCGCGCGCCTGAGCAGTACGCTGTTGGGGAAAGTGGCACTCGACGTCTCGTCGCCCGAGAAGCCGGCTTGGGCCCAGCCGAAGTGCGTATAGCCGCAGGCTTTCCCGGCGGCGAGCGTGCGTCCGGACACCTTGCCGCCCGGCGCGCGCCAGATCGGATCGAGCTTGCTGCCGGTCAGTTGATGAAAGCGCTGGTCGACCCGTTTCAGTTCGCTGCAGTAGTCATCCGCCGACCATGCCAGCGGCTTGCCGGCACTGGCGCCGAATTGCGGCTTGACGTTGATCGTGCCGTTCGGCCCGTCGCCCTTGAAGTAGACGTGATCGAAAGTATGGCCGCCGAAGGCATGGCCCTCGGCCACGCGCGCCGTCCAGTACGGCGCCCACGACGGGTCGAGCGAAAAATCGCCGCGCGTGCTCTTTTCGTTGGCCAGGAAAAAAGTGGCCTTGACGTGGTGCTTGCTTAACGTCGCCGCGATGAACTCGGCCTGTGACTGGCTGCCGGTGTCGAACGTCAGGTAGATGGTGCCGCGGCAGCCATCCTTGACAGACGCGGTAACGGCAGCGTTGGCGGCGAGCAGCAAGCTGGTCGCCGCCAATGCTGTCGCCAACCTTCCCCACACCATGGCGCTCACGTTTATTAAAGGCGCGCCGCGGCGTCGACGAAGAACACGCCGTGTGGCGAACGGCCGACCGGGATCAGCTTGATCACCTTGCGGCTGGCGACGTCGATCACAGCGACTTTTTTGATCCAGCGCAGCGTCACCCACAGTGTCTTGCCATCCTTCGTCAGTTCCATGCAGTCCGGGCCGCCCGGCACGTTGATGGTGCCGACGTTTTCCAGCGTCACCTGGTCGATGATGTTAATCGTATTCGACACCCGGTTCGACACGAAGGTATGGCGCTTGTCGCCGAGCGAACGGAAGTTGTGGGTGCCGTCGCCGGCCTTGATGCGCTTGACCGTCTTTTGCGTGCGCCAGTCGATCACCTCGACGTAGTCACTGCCCATGATGCCAACGAGCAGGTGCTTGTCGTCCGGCGTCATGGCAATCCCCGCCGGCAGCTTGCCAACCGGGACGGTCCACTTGACGGCATGGGTGGCGAGATCGATGGCGCTGACCTGGTCGCTGCCCTGGCGGGTGATGAAGACGGTGTCGCTGGCCTTGTTGAAAGCCATATGGCTCGGCAGCTTGGCCAGCGGGACGCGCTTGGTCAGCACCAGGTTGGCGCCGTCGTATTTGTAGATGTCGACCCGGTCGAGCCGCAGCGAGGCGCTGACGAACCATTTCTGGTCCGGCGAGAAGCCGATCTGGTACGGGTCGAGCACGTCCTTCAAGCGGCGCTGGATCTGGCCGGTGACCGGGTCGAGGAAAATCAGTTCATTGCCGACCGAGCTGGCAACGATCAGCGACTTGTTGTCCGGTGTCGACATCAGGTGATGCGGCTCCTTGCCGACCGGGATAGTGGCCAGTTCGGCATAGGTTTGCGGGTTCAGCAGCTTGATCGTGGCATCGCGCGAATTGAGTACCACCACGACGTTGGCGCGCGCGCTGACTGTGAGCAAAGCGAGACAAAGGGCAGAAAGAAAAAGACGGTGAACACTGCGCAGCATGGGAACGGGTCGCTTGAGGAGGCAAAAATGGTTATTTTACGTGGAAATGCATGGGGCGAAACGCTGTGGCCGTAGATTCAAGCGTGCCTCTACAACACTGCTGCGATTGGGTTTAATGGCGCTTTGACACGCCATGCACTACAATCGCCAATCACCCTGATCAAGAAAGCACATCATGTCCACAATTACCACTGAATCCGGCTTGCAGTACGAAGACAGCAAGGTCGGCGAAGGCGCCGAGGCGCAGGCCGGCCAGCATGTCACGGTCCACTACACCGGCTGGCTGCGCAACGACGACGGCAGCGCCGGCGCCAAGTTCGATTCGAGCAAGGACCGCAACGATCCTTTCCAGTTTTCGCTGGGCGCCGGCCAGGTCATCAAGGGCTGGGATGAAGGCGTTCAAGGCATGAAAGTCGGTGGCGCGCGCCGCCTGACGATTCCTGCCAGCCTGGGCTATGGCGCACGCGGCGCCGGCGGCGCGATTCCGCCGAACGCCACCCTGATTTTCGACGTCGAGCTGCTGGCAGTCTGATTCGCCCAGGCCTTTCCTTCCCGTCTCCAGGAGTATTTATGCGCTTGCAAGAACAGTTTGTCCAGGCACAGGCCGATTCCAAGAATTTGCCTGAGCGTCCCGACAACATGACCCTGCTGAAGATTTACGGCCTGTACAAGCAGGCCTCGGCTGGCGACGCCACGGGCGAGCGTCCCGGCTTCACCGACATGGTCGGGCGCGCCAAGTTCGACGCCTGGGACGGTTTCAAGAGCGTGTCGGAGGACGACGCGATGCAGCAGTACGTCGACCTGATCGAAGAGCTGAAGGACGAGTAATAATATTGTCGTTTCTACCATCGGCAGAAACGACGCTCTACCCTAAGTCCGCTCAGTGCGCTAAGTTGCGCCAAACACCTTGCGCATGTTTTCGGCGACCTTCGCTTCGATGGTCGCCGAAAACGCGCTCATCAAAAAGCCGAGCCGGATCACCATGTCGGCCCGCTGCTCGCCCAGCGTCAGCGCGCCGTGCACGCCGCTGCGCTCGAACCTGAGCACGTTCTCATCCCACTGGCAGTCCAATTGATAGTCGCGCGCCATCTTGTCGGCCACTTTCTGGGCCGCTTCGCGCGCTTTTGCCGGGCTCAGGCTGTGCGCCTGATTGATGTTGATGTCCGCCATGTCGTGCTGCCTTCCGAATAATTCCTGAACAAGCCGGTATCATGCCAGCCCGTCAGGCCGGATGCCAGCCCGGCATTGCCTGCATGGGCAAAAAGGCCGCGCCGCCGGCACATTTCCACTCACTGTCGAGCATCTTGACACAGATCAAACACGCCGACCGCACATGGCGGGACTATTTCCCAGAGAAAAACCGCAGCTTTCGAAGGAGAAATAACGATGAATCCCCGCGATCCACTGCCCGACGATACCTTGTCCACCGAACGCGCCCCGGCGCCGGTCAGTTATGTGCCGACCCCGAGCGCCGCCTACCGCCAGCACCGCAAGTCGGCGCAACTGCTCGACGAACCCGGCGCGCCGCGCCACGGCCCCGGCGCCAACGACACGCCCGCGCCGCGCCCCATACCGCTGCCGTTTGCCTTCGGCGCGCGCGTGCTGATGTGGAAGCAAGACCCGTCGGTGTCCGAGATCGGCACCCGCAAGGCGTTCCTGCCCGGCATCGTGCTCGACGGTCCGCGCGACGCCCGCATCATCTCGGGCGACCCTGGCATCGCGCCGGTCAGCCCGAATGCCTTTGGCGACTTCATTGCCACGCCCGACAGCCCGCAGTTCGACGCCGTCCACACCTTCGCCGTCGTGCGCCAGACCCTGACGATGTACCAGCGCGCGCTGTCGGCGGCGGGCAACGACATGCCGCTGCCGTGGCAATGGAACAGCAGCGTCGACACCTCGCCGATACAAGTCTTTCCCTACGGCTTGCCGAACGTGATGAATGCGTTCTACAGCCGCTCCCAGGGCTGCCTGAAGTTCGGCGACTTTGTACCTGACGGCAAAGCCGAGCGGGTGTTCACCTGCCGTTCCTTCGACATCGTCGCGCACGAGACCGGCCACGCCGTGCTTGACGGCCTCAAGCCCGACTGGCTCGGCGCCGACAATCCGCCCCAGACCGGCGGCCTGCACGAGTCGTTCGGCGACCTGACGGCGATCTTCCTGGCGCTGTCCCAGCTCGACCAGTGCGAAGCGGTCATCGCCCAGACCAAGGCGCGGCTGCACGACAAAACCTTCCTGGCCGACATCGCCGAGCAGTTCGGCCTGGCGCTGGGCACCTCCACGGGCCTGCGCAACGCCGACAACGACCTGACTTTGTCGGACGCCGGCACCGAGGTGCATGCCCTGTCGCAGGTGTTTACCGGCGCCGTATACGACATCCTGGCCGACCTGTTCGCGTTCGAGCGCAACCCGGCGCTGCAGGACGACGCCGTGACCTTGCACGGCGTCGGCGCGTACCTGGGAGCCCTGGTGCTGCGCGCGCTGGTGGCCGCGCCCGACGTCGGCGCCACTTACGCCGACGTGGTTAACCAGATGCTGCGCCTGTGCGCCGAGGACGCCAGGCCAATCGAGTACCGCAACAGCATCCGCAACCGCTTCACCCTGCGCGAAGTAGTCGAGTCGCCAGTGCCCCTGGCCGAAGATTATGCCGCCCAGGTGTTGCTGCCGGGCGTGCAGGATTCCCCCGGCGCGGTGCAGGATCGGCGTGCCTGCTGCGGCACCATGAACCTGGCCGAGTATTACAACCTTGCCCACGTGCTCGACGCCGAAGCGCAGGCGCTGGCGCGCTGGTGCGCCGAGCACGGCCGCGACGGCCCGGCCATGCCGCCGGAAGCGCCGCCGGCCCCTGGCGACGACCGGCCGGACGGCGAAAAAACCGGCGCCGGCCAGCACGCGCCGTTTGCCGGCCCGGCGCGGCTGCGGTAGTTTGGGGTAATCTTGTCGACATCATGAAAATTTCGGCGACCGGCAGCGGCGGCTTCAGCGGCTTACGCGAACACTACGAGCTCGACACCGGCGAGCTCGACCAAGGCGCATCGATCGAGGCGCTGCTCCATTCTCTCGATTTTTTCGGCGCCGTCCCACCGCCAACCATCGGCGCCGACATCGGACGCTGGAACATCACCGTCGCCGACGGCGCGCGCCACCACACCGTCACCTTCGCCGAGGACGGCAGCCCCGACTCGGCGCCATGGCAGGCGCTGGTGTCGCAGCTGCGCAACCTCGCCTGAGGCCGATCCCGCCGGTAAGCCGGCGTGTACCGGGCCTGGACTCCCGATCTTCATATGCTTATGCGGATTGTGTCTGAGCGTGATTTGTCGGAATACCCGAATTGCCCTAAAATACAGTGCTTTGCCGTGCTCGGGTGGACCACCGCCTGGGCGCGCCACCTTCATTGATAGGACTGTTATGACCCACGTTGTCACCGAATCATGCATCAGCTGTCGTTACACCGATTGCGTCGATGTATGCCCGGTAGATTGTTTCCGGGAAGGCCCGAATTTCCTGATCATCGATCCTGACGAGTGCATCGACTGCGCCGTCTGCGTGGCCGAATGCCCCGTCAACGCCATTTTTGCCGAGGAAGACGTGCCGGCCGATCAGGTGCCGTTCATCAAGATCAACGTCGATCTGTCGCGCGCCTGGCCATCCATCACCAAGACTAAATCGGCCCTGCCTGACGCCGAGAAGTGGAAAGACGTCAAGGACAAGCTCGACCAGCTGATTCGCTGAACCAGGCGCCGTTGTTTTTCGTCCCGGCGATCGCAATCCCGGGCGTCGACCGCGCGCTGAAGTTCATCAACGTGATGAACTTGCCCTGAAATGCCCCGCTTGCGGGGCATTTGTTTTATATGTGCGGCATAAAACCGACGGCGTGTCCAAAACGTGATAAACAGTTGTTATGGCACTTAAAGCGATGCAAACTTATCGGGCATTTGCCATTGCCAAGTGGAACGTCAAGTCGTAGTAAGCAAGGCGGTTTAGCCTATAATTACAGCACAGGCTGCGCATTTGCGACGCTTTGCTATCACGAAGGAAACTTTTATGCTTTACCAATTGCACGAGATGCAGCGCTCTTTCCTGACCCCGATGATGCAATGGGCTGACGCTTCCTCAAAACTGTTTTCAAATCCAGTATCGCCGTTTGCCCACACACCGTTTTCCCAGCGCATCGCCGCCGGCTACGAGCTGATGTACCGTCTTGGCAAGGATTACGAGAAGCCGGCGTTCGACATCGGCACCGTCCTGGTGAACGGCGAAACCGTCGGAATCATGGAGCGCACCGTTGTCACGCGCCCGTTCTGCCGCCTGCTGCACTTCAAGAAAGACCTCTCCGACCAGAAGATCGGCGCGCTCGCCCAGCCGAAGGTGCTGCTGGTCGCCCCGCTGTCGGGCCACCACTCGACCTTGCTGCGCGACACCGTGCGCGGCCTGCTGCCCCAGCATGACGTCTACATCACCGACTGGACCGACGCCCGCATGGTGCCGTTGTCGGAAGGTGCTTTCCACCTCGACGACTACATCTATTATGTGCAGGACTTCATCCGCCTGCTGGCCCCTGACCTGCACGTAATCTCGGTGTGCCAGCCGACGGTGCCGGTGCTGGCGGCCATTTCGCTGATGGCCACCGCCAAGGATCCGAAGCTGCCGAAGACCATGACGATGATGGGCGGCCCGATCGACCCGCGCAAGTCGCCGACCGCGGTCAACGACCTGGCGGTCGAAAAACCGTTTTCGTGGTTTGAAAATACCGTGATTTACGCGGTGCCGAACAACTATCCCGGCTCCGGGCGCCGGGTTTATCCGGGCTTCCTGCAGCACGCCGGCTTCATTGCAATGAATCCGGGCCGCCACGCCCAGAGCCACCGCGAGTTCTACCAGCACCTGGTGCTGGGCGACGACGAGCCGGCCGAAAGCCACCGCCAGTTCTACAACGAATACAACGCGGTGCTCGACATGCCGGCCGAGTACTACCTCGACACCATCAAGACCGTGTTCCAGGAGCACAGCCTGCCGATGGGCACCTGGGTCGTCGGCGGCCAGCTGGTACGCCCGCAGGACATCACGACGGTGGCGCTGTTCACCGTCGAAGGCGAGCTCGATGACATCTCCGGCGCCGGCCAGACCCAGGCCGCGCACGTGCTGTGCAGCGCCATTCCGGCCGCCATGCAACAGGACTTCGTGGCGCCGGGATGCGGCCACTACGGCATTTTCTCGGGCCGCCGCTGGCGCGAGATGATCTGCCCGAAAATTGGCGAATTCATCGCAAAACACGGCTGATCGCGCCGGTCGTTTTAAACGCCTAAAATGCAAAAATCGCCTCCCCGGGTTTCCGGGCAGGCGATTTTTTTTGGCCGTCAGCCGCTTTCTAGTCGCGAAACAGCACCTGTTCGCGGCCGAACCAGTTGCGGCACCACGCCAGCAACAGGGCCGCGATGACGCTGCTGGAAAACAGGATCATCAAAAATTTCTGATAATCCATGGTGCCCTTGACGATCTCCTTCATCGCCAGCGCGATGTTGGTGAGCGGTACCGATGCCCACAGCCAGTTCAGCTCCACGCCCGGCACCATCGCCAGCACCACCGGCAGGATGGTCACCATCACCAACGGCTGCATCATGCCGGTGGCTTCCTTGTAGCTCTTGGCATAGATCGACATGGCCAGCAGCACCGAGGCGAAGATGGCAGCGGTGGGCACCAGCATCAGGCCGACCAGCGCCAGGTCGCCCAAGCCCAGCGTCGACACCACCGCGGCCAGGTCGGCGTCGATACGCGCGGCAAAAAAACGCAGCACCACACCCAGGCTGGTCACCATCAGCAGCGCCGCCGCCAGGCCGACCGAAAACAGTACCATGAACTTGCCCATCACCAGTTCGCTGCGCGCAATCGGCGCCAGCAACAGTGTTTCGAGTGTGCCGGCTTCCTTTTCGCCGGCGCCCAGGTCGATCGCCGGATAGGTCGCCGCCAGCAGGCAAACGAACAGCAGGAAGTACGGCAGCATGCCGCCGATCAGGGCGCCGATCCGTTCGCGCTGGTTCGCCGTCGAGCGTTCGTCGAGCCGCACCGGATTGAGCACGAACGCCAACTGTGGCGGCGTGAGCTTGAAATCGGCCAGGGCCTTCTGGCGCAGCGCGCTATTGTATTTCTCGACGACGGCGCCCACCCGCTTGCGCACGATGTCGCCGGCGTCGGCGCTGTTGAAGTGCAGCTCGAGGCCGGCCTGCTGGCTCGAATTGATCACCTCATCAAAGCGTTCCGGCAGGTTAAACGCGACCTTGATGCGGCCGTCGCCGATCGCGTCCTTGATGTTCACGGACTTATCCAGCGGCACCGTGCGAAACCCGCTCTCGCGGGCGAACAGGGCGGCGACGGCAGGCGCATTGTGCGCGCCGAAGATCGCATATTTTATTTCCTGCGCCTGCGCCCTGGCGTTCATTGACTGGGCCACGTACGCAAACCCGAAACCGATCAACGGCATTGCGAAAATCGGGATCAGTATGGTAAAAATCAGCGTCTTGCGGTCACGCAGCAGCGAGCGCATTTCCTTCAGGTAGACGATTCACATCAGGCCGCGCTCCTTTCGTTGGACTGGTTGGTCCGATTGATGACATCGACGAAGGCGTCGAAAATATCGCCGCCGCCCTGCTGGCGGAATGCCGCGGTGGTGCCGTCGAAGACGCTGGCGCCGCCATTGATGACGCAGACCCGGTCGCACAGTTTCTCCACCTCGTGCAAATGGTGGGTCGAAAAAATGAGCGGGATGCCGGCGCGTTTGCTGCTGGCCATGAAGTCGAGCAAGACCTTGGCCGCCATGACATCGAGTCCGGTGGTCGGTTCGTCGAGGATGATCACGCGCGGTTCGTGCACGACGGCGCGGGCGATCGAGCATTTCTGCTTCATGCCGGTCGACAGCTCGTCGGTGCGCTTGTGGCTGAAGTCATGGATCTGCAACTGATCGAACAACTCGTCGCAGCGGCGTTTCAGTTGGGGCGCGGCCATGCCGTGCAGGCGGCCGAAGTACTCGACGTTTTCGCGCGCCGTCAGGCGGCCATACAGGCCAGTGGTCCCCGATAGAAAGCCGATCTGCCGGCGCGCCAGCATCGGCTGGTCGATGATGTCGATGCCGTTGATCGAGGCCGTGCCGCTGTCCGGCGTGAGGGCGGTGGCCAGCAGGCGCAAGGTGGTGGTCTTGCCGGCGCCGTTGGGGCCGAGCAGGCCGAGCACTTCGCCCGGCGCGCAGTGAAAGCTGACGTTGCGCACCGCGTTGAACCAGCCCTCGCTTTCACGCACGTCGCGCCGTGCGGACTTGTCCGGCTTGTTCGCCTGTGGAAACCGCTTGGAAAGATTTTTGACTTCAATCATCGAATTGTCACCATGGATGAAACGGGATATTAATTATATTATAAGTAACAATGTTACTAAATAAAACCTTTACCCCATGCAATCCGCGTGCGCTGGTGCCGGTCACCGCCCGGCTGCGCGCCATTTGTCGGATAATGGAGTTTTCAGCCATGACGTTTTCAGCCTTCCCGACACCGTGACCAAGACCCTTGCCGACCTGATCGAAGACGTGTTGCCGCAGACGCAGTGCAGCAAGTGCGGCTACCCGGCTTGCCGGCCGTACGCCGAGGCGGTCGCCATTGGCAGCGCCGCCATCAACCAGTGCCCGCCCGGCGGCATCGAGGGCGTGCGCCGCATCGCCGCCCTCACCGGCCATGCGGTCATCCCGATCAACCCGGCCAACGGCTTCGAGCGGGGGCGCCCGGTCGCCTTCATCGACGAGCAGCTGTGTATCGGCTGCACCTTGTGCATCCAGGCCTGCCCGGTCGACGCCATCCTCGGCGCGGCCAAGCAGATGCACACCATCCTGCCGAGCCTGTGCACCGGCTGCGACCTGTGCGTGGCGCCCTGCCCGGTCGACTGTATCGTCATGTTCCCGGTCACGGGCGACGCCACCGGCTGGGATGGGTGGACGCAGGCGCAGGCCGACGCCGCCCGCGAACGCCACGATTTTCGCACCCGGCGTCTCGAACGCGAACGCCTCGAGAACGATGCCAGGCTGGCCGCCAAGGCGATCGCCAAGCTGCGCGCAGTGAACGATGAAGCGGCCAACACGGCGCAGGAACTGGCCGAAAAGGAGCGCAAGCGCGCCATCATTGCCGCCGCCATAGAGCGCGCGCGCGCAAAAGCGGCCACGCCGCCGGCCGAAGACTGATCGATGAATTCCGATGAATTCCGATGAATTCCGATGAATACCGATGAATACAAATAAGCGCCTCGAAATTTTCACCCGCTTTCGCGCCGCCAATCCGCACCCGACGACCGAGCTCGCCTACACCACCCCGTTCGAGCTGCTGATCGCCGTGCTGCTGTCGGCCCAGTCGACCGACGTCGGCGTCAACAAGGCCACGCGCAAGCTGTACCCGGTGGCCAACACGGCGCAGTCGATACTGGCACTGGGAGTCGATGAACTGAAGAGCGCCATCGCCACCATCGGGCTGTACAACACCAAGGCGAAGAACGTCATCGCCACCTGCCAGATCCTGGTTGACCAGTACGGCGGCGAAGTGCCGCATTCGCGCGCAGCGCTCGAAGCCCTGCCCGGGGTCGGCCGCAAGACCGCCAACGTGGTGCTCAACACCGCCTTCGGCGACCCGACCATGGCGGTCGACACCCACATCTTCCGGGTGTCGAACCGCACCGGCATAGCGCCGGGCAAGAATGTCGACATCGTCGAGCAGAAGCTGCTCAGGTTCGTGCCGAAGGCGTTTTTGCACGACGCCCATCACTGGCTGATCCTGCACGGCCGCTACACCTGCATCGCCCGCAAACCGCAGTGCTGGAACTGCCTGATTGCCGACCTGTGCGACTACAAGCCGAAGACGCCGGCGCCCGACGGCGTGTGAACTCCTTGCCGTAAGATGAGTCTTACGGTGATTCGCTCCGTCAAAAAGCCGGCATGCATGCGAAAAGACACTATTTCAGCAGAGTTGGAAAAAGCGTGTGCCCAGGAACCGATACATCTGTTGGGCACAGTGCAGCCGCACGGTTTTTTGATGGCGGTCGATGTCGCCAGCGGCACCATTGTCCAGGTTTCGAGCGGCATCGCGCGCCACTGGCCAGGCTTGGCAAATGCCGAGGCGCTGGTCGGCGCACCGCTACTCGAGTGGGTCGAGCGCGGCGACCGGCCGGACGCGTTGGACGCGCTGCCGCTCACGCAGCCGATGGCGCTGCCATGGCGCGCGCGCTTCGAACGCACGGCTCCCGATCGATCGCCGCCCGAGTCGGCCATGTCGACCAACTCGGCCGACTGGGAATGCCTGGGCCACCGCAGCGGCAAGCTGGCGGTGCTCGAATGGCTGCCGCAGGCCACCACCGCCGAGCAGTTGCACGTGCAAAGCCGGACCATTTCGGATATCGTTGCCGTCATCGCCCGCCTGCGCCACAACGACCGGACCGATACGTTCCTGCCTGAATGCGCACGCATCGTGCAGGTTTTCGCCGATTTCGACCGCGTGATGATCTACCGCTTCCTGCCCGACGACAGCGGCGAAGTGCTGGCCGAGCATACGTCGGACCGCTACCAGCCCAAATTCATCGGCTTGCGCTTTCCGGCCACCGACATCCCGGCGCAGGCGCGCGCGCTGTACCTGACCAACCGTCTGCGCGTGCTGGCCGACGTCGAGGCAGCGCCGGACACGCTGGTGCCGCCACAGCTGCCCGGCGGCGCGGTACTCGACCAGAGCCACTGCATGCTGCGCGGCCTGTCGCCGGTGCACCTGGTTTATCTGCGCAACATGGGCGTGCGGGCAACGCTGACGATGTCAATCGTCATCGACGGCAAGCTGTGGGGGCTGATCGCCTGCCATCACCACGCGCCGAAGGTGCCGCCCTACCAGATCCGCGAAGGCCTGCGCCAGGTCTGCGAACTGGCGGCCGAAGTGACCAACATGCGCATCGAGACGCTGTCCAAGCTCGAAGCGGCCGAGGTGCGGCTGCGCTTCAACGCCATACTCAGCCAGCTCCACCAGGCGCTGATGCTGGGCGAGGACATCACCGAGGTGCTGCGCCAGCGGCTGCCCGAACTCCTCGCCGCGTTCGACGCCAACACGCTCGGCGTGTGCGTCAACGGCCTGGTCTACGTCGCCGGTCCCGGGCGGCGGCCGCACCCGGCCGACCACGTGGTTGCCGACGTGCTGGCACGGCTTGACCAGACCCAGCGCGCGCCGGGCGTGCACATGTGGGACGACCTGCTGACGCTGGACCAGAGCGCGCTGCCGTCGCTGCCGCAGGCGGCCGGCATGCTGCTGGCGCACCGCTACGAGGAGCACACGATTTTTTGTTTCGTCACCCGTCCGGAAGTGGTGCAGCAGGTGCGCTGGGCCGGCCAGCCGCACAAGGAAACCGCGGCGCTGCCCGATGGCCAGGTGCGGCTCGAGCCGCGCCGCTCGTTCGCCGAATGGCAGCAGCAGGTGCAAGGCCGCTGTGCGCCATGGAGCGCGGCCGAGGCGGAGGCGCTGCAATCGCTGCTGCAGTTACTGAGCGAAGTGAACAAGCTGCGCGTCAACCGCACGCTCCACGAAAAGCTGCACTGGCGCGCCCACCACGACCAGCTCACCGGCCTGTACAACCGGCGCACCATGGAAGACGAAGTCAACCGACGGCTGGAGGCGCGCCAGTTCGACGCCGCACTGCTGCTGTTCGACCTCGACCACTTCAAGAGAATCAATGACGCCTACGGCCATGCCACCGGCGACCAGGTACTGCTGCAGTTCAGCCGCCGCCTCAGCGCGGAGATCCGCGACTGCGACCTGTTGGCGCGCCTGGGCGGCGACGAATTCGTGCTGGTGTTTCAGATGGACAGCCTCGACCCGGCCGTCGCGCTCGCCTTCGCCGAACGATTGCACCAGACCGTCGCGAAGCCGTTCGACATCAACGGACAACAGCTGCGCATGACGGTCTCGGTCGGCCTCGCCATTCCGCCCGACCACGGCCGCGCCGTCAGCGAACTGCTGCGCCGCGCCGACCTCGCGCTGTACCACGCCAAGTCGCAGGGCCGTTCGCGCAGCGCCGTGTTCGATGCGTCGATGGAGTCGGACCAGATGAACCTGTATTTGCTCGAGCGCGACCTGAACGAGGCGGTTAAGAAGAACGAGCTGTCGCTGGTGTTCCAGCCGAAGGTAGATCTGGCCAGCCGGCACGTGGTCGGCATCGAGGCGCTGGTGCGCTGGAACCATCCGACCCGCGGCGAGACGCCGCCCACTACCTTCATCCCGCTGGCCGAGCGCAGCGACCAGATCGTGCGGATCGACCGCTGGGTAATGCGCCACGCGGTCCAAGCGCAGGCGCGATGGCGCGCACAGGGCCTGGCGACGCTGCCGATGGCGGTCAACCTGTCGATGGCCGACATCATGTCGACCAACCTGGTCGAATACCTGGGCGACCTGCTGGACGAATTCCAGGTGCCGGCCGCCGCCATCGAAGTCGAAGTCACCGAGTCGTGCGCGATGCGCGAACTGGGCAAGACACGCAGCGTGCTGGCCGCACTCAACCTGCGCGGCATCTCGACCACGCTGGACGACTTCGGCACCGGCTTTTCATCGCTCAGCTACCTGCGCCAGCTGCCTTTGCAGAGCATCAAGATCGACCAATCGTTCACCTTCAGCATGCTGGAAGACCCGAATGCCGAAAAGCTGACCCAGGCCATCGTGGCGATGGGGGTGGCGCTGAAAATGCTGGTGGTGGCCGAAGGCGTTGAAAGCGAACAGCAGATGAACTGGCTGCTGGCACATGGCTGCCACCTCGGCCAGGGCTACTATTTCAGCGCGCCGGTTTCGTCCGACGACATCCATGCGGTCATCAGCGGCATCGAGCTGCGCCTGGCGCAGGGTGCGCCGGGTTTGCATTGAACAGGCCGAAGCCGCCCATCTCAAGACCGTCATCCGCGCGCACGCGAGGACGACGCAAGACGGCCTTTAAAGCAGCACCAGATTATCGCGGTGAATCAGCTCAGGCCCCTCGAGAAAGCCAAGCACCTTCTCGATCTCCGACGACGGTTTTCGCATGATGCGGCGCGCCTCACCGCTGCTGTAGTTCGACAGCCCGCGCGCCACCGCCGTGCCGTCCTCGCGCACGCACGTGATCACCGCGCCGCGGCCGAATTCGCCCGTCACCTTGACAACGCCGATCGGCAGCAGCGACTTGCCTTCTTTCGTCAGCTTTTGCACCGCACCGGAGTCGAGCGTGACCTTGCCGGCGGTGTGCAGATGGTCGGTCATCCATTGCTTGCGCGCGGTCATGCGCCCGGTCTGCGCGGTCAGCTGGGTGCCGATCGCTTCGCCGTTGGCCAGCCGCGTCAAAACGTCGCTGTCGCGGCCCCAGGCGATAATGGTGTGGGCGCCGGAGCGCGCCGCCCGCTTCGCCGCCAGGATCTTGGTCAGCATGCCGCCGCTGCCGATGCTGCTGCCGGCGCCGCCGGCCATCGCCTCTAACGCCGGGTCGCCCGCCTGTCCTTCGGCAATCAAGGTAGCCAGCGGGTCCTTGCGCGGGTCGGCCGAAAACAGGCCGTGCTGGTCGGTGAGGATGACCAGCGCATCGGCCTCGATCAGGTTGGCCACCAGCGCGCCCAGGGTATCGTTGTCGCCGAACTTGATTTCGTCGGTGACCACTGTGTCGTTCTCGTTGATGATCGGGACCACGCCCAGGCGCAGCAAGGTCATCAAGGTCGAACGGGCGTTCAGGTAGCGTTCGCGGTCAGCCAGGTCGGCGTGCGTCAGCAGCACCTGGGCGGTGCCCAGGCCGTGGGCGCGAAAGCTCGACTCGTACATCTGCGCCAGGCCCATCTGGCCGACCGCGGCGCAGGCCTGCAGTTCATGGATATCGGTGGGACGGCGCGCAAAACCGAGGCGCAGCATGCCTTCGGCGATCGCCCCCGAGCTCACCAGCACGACTTCCTTGCCGAGCGCGCGCAAGCCGGCGATCTGCAGCGCCCAGCGCGCGATGGCGGCTGAGTCGAGCCCGCGGCCGTCGTTGGTGACGAGCGAGGAGCCGACCTTGATGATGATGCGGGAGGCGTTCTGTATGACGGATTTCATCGGCGGCGGCCCATTTCAACGATCAGCGCGGGCGCAAGGCCAGCAGCGCGACGCCGCCAGCCAATTCGATCCCGCATACGACTAATAAAAATCCCTGGGGCAGACCGATTGCAAAAGCGGCGACAAAGCGGCCCGCCGGCTGCGCCAGGATGAACAAGGCGGTGATATCGCCGAGGATTGGCTGATCGCCTCGCCTTGCCGCTAACAGCGCCAATCCCGCGGTAGCGAGACGAACACCGACATAGATGGCGTAAAACTGGCTGTAGCCATTGACGCCAACGGGGAATTCTCCCATGCCGATCGCCACCCGGTCCGGGTCCAGCATGGCCATCAAAGCAGCCAGCGAACACACGAGCGCTGTCAGCTGCAGCAGCTGACAGCGCAGCCAGGCGCGCAATGGCGCCCAGGTCCGAGTCCGGGTCCGGGTCATCGACAAGGGTCGTGCCGTCGATTCAGTCTTCGAGGATCTTGAAGCGCGGATCGTCCGGATCGATCGACGCGATGCCGCGCGCTTCCTCGGTCATCTGCGTTTCTTCGGCGCGGTGCTCGAGCGATTTTTTCTCTTCGAGGTGCTTGTAGATGGCGTTCACCAGCTCAGGGCAGCCGGCATGGCTCAGGGCCGAGATCTCGAACACCGGGCCTTTCCAGGCCATGCGCTTGACGAAGTCCTTGACGACCTTCTTGCGGTCTTCTTCGGGCACCATGTCGAGCTTGTTGAGCACCAGCCAACGCGGTTTTTCCACCAGCGATTCGTCGTATTTTTCCAGCTCCTTGACCAGCGCCTTGGCTTCCTTGACCGGATCCACATTGGTCTCGAACGGCGCCAGGTCGACGATGTGCAGCAACAAACCCGTGCGCTGCAGATGGCGCAGAAACTGGTGGCCGAGGCCGGCGCCTTCCGACGCGCCTTCGATCAGGCCCGGAATATCGGCGATCACGAAGCTCTTCTCGTGCGACACCCGCACCACGCCCAGGTTCGGGTGCAAGGTGGTGAACGGGTAGTCGGCGATCTTCGGCTTGGCGTTCGAGACGGCAGTAATATAGGTAGACTTGCCGGCGTTCGGCATGCCCAACAGGCCGACGTCGGCCAGCACCTTCAGCTCCAGGCGCAGTTCGCGCCGTTCGCCTTCCTTGCCTTCGCCTTTTTGACGCGGCGCGCGGTTGGTCGAGGACTTGAAGTGGATGTTGCCCCAGCCGCCCTCGCCGCCCTTGGCGAGCAATTCCACCTGGCCGTGTTCGGTCAGGTCGGCAATGATCTCGCCACTGTTGTTATCGACGATCAAGGTGCCCACCGGCATGCGCATGTGGATGTCGTCCGCGCCCTTGCCGTAGCAGTCGGCGCCGCGGCCGGGCTCGCCGTCCCTGGCCTTGTGCATCTTGGAGTAGCGGAAGTCGACCAGCGTGTTGATGTTGCGGTCTGCCACGGCCCAGATCGAGCCGCCCTTGCCGCCGTCGCCGCCGTCAGGTCCGCCGAACGGGCGGAATTTCTCACGGCAGAACGAGGCGCAGCCATTTCCACCGTCGCCGGCGATGACTTCGATTTTTGCTTCGTCGATAAACTTCATAATTTTGTACCGCCATAAAACTAAAAAGGCCCTACCGTTGGCAGAGCCTTTCGATTGAAGGCTTGCGCCTTACAAAGTGTGCGCCGCAAGCAGCGCGTGGAACTTAAGCAGCGACTGCAGCCACTTCGTTCGGGATGACGGTGACGAATTGCTTCGAACCGGCGCCCTTGACGAGAAACTTCACCTTGCCGTCGACCAGCGCGAACAAGGTGTGATCCTTGCCCAGGCCGACGTTTTCGCCTGCGCGCACCGGGGTGCCGCGCTGACGGATGATGATGCCGCCGGCATTGATTGCCTGGCCGCCATACACCTTGACGCCGAGGCGCTTTGATTCTGAGTCGCGGCCGTTACGCGTTGTGCCGCCGCCTTTTTTGTGTGCCATTTAATGCTCCTTGATAGCTCTGCTGAACTGGGCTTGCTGCGCCGGGCTGACCGCGCCCGGCAAACAGCAATTAGCCGTTGATCGATACGATTTGGATTTCGGTGAAGTTCTGGCGATGGCCCTGGTGCTTCTGGTAGTGCTTACGACGACGCATCTTGAAAATCTTCACTTTATCGTGACGACCGTGTGCCACAACAGTAACCAGCACCGTTGCACCTTCGACCAATGGCGCACCAAACTTGATGGTGTCGCCCGCGCCTACTGCGAGAACTTGATCGATGGTGAGTTCGGAACCAATGTCTGCCGGTATCTGTTCTACTTTAAGTTTTTCGCCAGCGACAACTTTATACTGCTTGCCACCGGTTTTTATGACCGCGTACATGATAGGAAACCTCATCAAATGTTTAAAAGAATCTCTCCCGGTGACATCACGTCGAGCCTGTGCGGTACCGGGGGAACCTGCGATTATACATGGATTGAAATTTTTCGTCAAAACGATGCACAAGTCAGCTGGTTCGTGGTATGCGCACAACGACAACATTGACGGCGGCGCGCGCTGGCCGGGCGGCGCTGCCACCAGCGGGACTGATTTCGCGGGCTTGTCGTATAATTCACGTACTTAACGCCACTTGCAGGTCCGCCTTGTCCGCCGCCATCTTACACGCTCAAACGAATAACATCGCCCAGTCGATCGCCGCCGACGTGGCGGCCGTCAATCTGGTCATCCGCCAGCGCCTGCATTCCGAAGTGAGTCTGGTCAACCAGATTGCCGAGTACATCATCAGCGCGGGCGGCAAGCGGATCCGGCCGACGCTGGTGCTGCTGGTGGCCAACGCCTACGGTTACAAGGGCACCGCCCACCACGAGCTCGCCGCGGTGGTCGAGTTCATCCATACCGCCACCCTGCTGCACGACGACGTCGTCGACGAATCGTCAATGCGGCGCGGCCGCAAGACCGCCAACGCGCTGTTCGGCAACGCCGCCTCGGTGCTGGTGGGCGACTTCCTGTATTCGCGCTCGTTCCAGATGATGGTTGGGTTGTCCAACATGCGGGTGATGCAGATCTTGTCGGACGCCACCAACGTGATTGCCGAGGGCGAAGTGCTGCAACTGCTGAACATGCACGACCCCGACGTCAGCGAGCAAGCCTATCTCAACGTGATCCGTTCGAAGACAGCCAAGCTGTTCGAGGCGGCGGCGCAACTGGGCGCCCTCATTTCCGGCGCCGGCGATACCGACATCGACGCCGCCGGCGAATACGGCCGCTCGCTGGGCACCGCGTTCCAGCTGATCGACGACGTGCTCGACTACGCCGGCGACGCCGAGGCAATCGGCAAGAACGTCGGCGACGACCTGCGCGAAGGCAAGCCGACCTTGCCACTGATCTACCTGATGGAAAACGGCACGCCCGAACAATGCGCGCTGGTGCGCAACTGCATCGAGCAAGGCGACGAGCAGCATTTCGACGCCATCCTGGCGGCCATCACCACCAGCGGCGCGCTCGACTATACCCGGCGCGCGGCTGAAGTTGCCGCCAAACGTGCGGCGGGCGCCATTGCCGGCCTGCCGGACAGCGAATACAAACAATCCTTGCTCCAGCTCTGCGTCTTTGCGGTTGACAGAAACCATTAATATTTTTACACTGAATTGTTCTTTGCGTGTCGCACCGGCGGGGTGTGGCTCAGCCTGGTAGAGCGCTGCGTTCGGGACGCAGAGGCCGGAGGTTCGAATCCTCTCACCCCGACCAACGTTCTTCCTGTAAATTAAGAACTTAGAAAAGCCCCAGCCACTGGGGCTTTGTCATTTCTGGCCCCTTTAGTGGCAAATTAGTGGCACATTCTAAGTTTTCGTGCCACCTACATGCTGGAGGGCTAAACAGCCTACGTTGGACCTTGCTCCTCGACTATTGGAGCAAATGGCATGGCATCTATCGAAAACCGGTCTCGTTTCGTGGTCACTGTACCAAAACAAGCAGACGTCACCAAGTCCTGCGCTTAAACCCGCGAAAAAGAAGCGAAATCCTACATTGCCGAGCTGAAGGCTGTGGCTTGCAAGCCAACGCATGCCAGCCTGGCCAAACTGAGATTCCGCAAACCAACGGGCAAAGCAGTGCGAACACCCTCTCCTGCTTCATGCTTCATTCGCAAGCCCTTTGGCGACCTCATGCCCGAGGACTTCAACGAGCGTGACCATCGATTAAAGGACGGGGAAGAAGCGCGATTGCTCAATGCTGCGTATGACGAAGACGCCCAGACGTCGATTGAACGGCGCCTCGAAGCATCGAGGGTCAACGCGACGCGCGGATTGTTGCGCTTGAGCGATACTGCGGCCCCTCTTTTAAATGACCCTGTCGATTAAAAATCGTTATTTTAGGAGCTTCAATCTGTTGAACAAAGGTTGGGCCGCATCGGCGATACGATCCAGGCTCTGTTCGCGCAGGCGGGCGGTATCCACCTCGATCTGGCTGGCGAGACCAGCCCACGCCAATAAGGCTGTCGCCGCTTGCGGCGTGTCGAACACGCCGTGCAGATAGGTGCCGAGGATTTGCTCGTCCGGCGAGAGCGCGCCTTCGGGCCGGCCATCGATGCGAAAGGCTGGCCGCGCCAGCGCCGCACCGTGCGACGTGCCCATGTGAATTTCATAGCCGCTGACGCTGGCCTCAGCAAACTCGCACACGCCATGGATTTGGGCCAGGCGTTTGGTCCGGCCCAGTTCGGTACTCATGTCAAGCAAACCGAGCGCGGGAGAGCTGCCGGGTGCGCCTTCGATCCCGTGCGGATCGTTGACCGACTGCCCGAGCATTTGAAAACCGCCGCAAATACCGATGACCTTGCCGCCATAGCGCAAATGGCGCAGCAAATGGGCTTGCCAGCCTTGTTGCAACAGCCAGGCCAGGTCGCCGCGGGTGTTTTTGCTGCCGGGCAGTATGATCAGATCGGCGGCGGGGATCGGCTGGCCTTGCCCGACGAATTGCAAGTCGATCTCCGGGTGCGCGCGCAAGGCGTCGAAGTCGGTGTGATTGCTCATGCGCGGCAGTTGCGGCACCAGCACGCGAAAGGCGCCGCGCGCCGCCTGGGTCGATTCGACCGCGTCTTCGGCGTCCAGAAACAGGCCTTGCAAGTACGGTAGCACCGCCAGCACCGGTTTGCCGGTCTGCGCTTCGAGCCAGGCCACACCCGGTTCAAGCAGCTTGACGTCGCCCCGAAAGCGGTTGATGACGAAACCGATAATGCGCCCGCGTTCGCTCTCGGACAGGCACGCCAGCGTGCCGATGATGTGGGCGAAGACGCCACCGCGATCGATGTCGGCGACCAGGATGACCGGACAGTCGACTGCCTCGGCGAAGCCCATGTTGGCGATGTCGCGCGCGCGCAAATTGACTTCGGCCGGACTGCCGGCGCCTTCCACGATGATGGCGCCGTATTGTTCCCTGAGCCGCTGGTACGATTCCAGCACCGCCGCCATTGCCGTAATTTTGTACTGCTGATAATCGCGCGCGCTCATGTCGGCGCGCACCTTGCCGTGAATGATGACTTGCGCCCCGGTGTCGGAGGACGGTTTGAGCAGCACCGGATTCATGTCGGTGTGCGGCGCCAGTCCGGCCGCGATCGCTTGCAGCGCCTGGGCGCGGCCGATCTCGCCGCCATCCGAGGTGACGGCGCTGTTCAAGGCCATGTTTTGCGGCTTGAACGGGACCACCCGCACGCCGTCGCGCAGCAGCAGGCGACAGAGCGCGGCCACCAGCGTGGTTTTGCCGGCGTCCGAAGTGGTGCCTTGCACCATCAGTGTGTGAAATGGAAAACGCCGATCAGCGGCAGCTTGCGCGTCACTCATCGTGGCCTCCTGTGCTGGCGCGCCAGCTCCAGTTTTTCACACAGCGCGCTCGTACCGGCGATCATGCGCGGGCCGGCGCGATTGAGTAGCTGGCCATCCAGGGTGAACAGATTGTCGTTGCGCACCGCCTTCATGCCGGGATAGCGGCGCCACAGATTGACGCCGTCGGTATTTTTTTCGCCAGTGCCGAAGATGGCTTCCGGGTCTTCCTGCAGCACCGCTTCGATGCTGACCACGGGCGCCGTTACCGCCATCTTGGCGAAGATGTTTTCGCCACCGCACAAGCGCATCGCGTCGCTCACGATATGGCTGCCATTGAGCGTGTACAGCGGCTGGTCCCACACCTGATAAAACAGGCGCACCGTGGGACGCTTCGCATAGCGCACGCGCAGATCGAGCAGTTGGCGCCGCAAGCTGGCCGCTGCCGCTTGCGCGACGTGCTCGGTGCCCATCAACTGACCGAGCCGCTGCACGCTGTCCGGAATCGCTTCCAGGGTTTTGGGGTCGCTATGAAACAGCGGAATGCCCAATGTTCGCAGTTGATCGAGCTGCCGCGCCGAACTGCCGTGCAGCCAGACCACGATCAAATCCGGTTTCAGGGCGATCAAGCGTTCGATATCGACTTGGCGATTATCGCCAATATTTTTGATCTGTTTGGCCGCTTCGGGATAATCGCTGTAACTGACGGCGCCCACGATACGGCCCCCGCCGCCAGCGGCAAACAGCAGTTCCGTGACGTGCGGCGCGAGGGCGATGACGCGTTGCGCCGGCTGTTGCAAGGTGACTGCGTTGCCATCGTCATCGCGCACGCTGATGGCGGCGCCGGCCTGGGCCGCCATCAGCGCCAGCAGTGCTGCCAGTACACATTGATACGTCCGTTTATGCATTTGCGTTCCATTCTTCCAGTGCTTGCGCCAGGCGGCGCCAGCTTGTTTCGTCCGGCGGCAGGCCAAGACGGATGCCGCCAGCGGCAGCGCGAAACAGACGGACCCAGATCCCCCGTTCGGCCATATGCTGCCAAAAAGCGGTGGCGCGCGCTTCCGGCCACCATTGAAACAATGCGCAGCCGTTCGCCTCGATGTGGTGGTGCGCCAACAGGCTTTGCAGCCGCTTGCCGCTGGCCACCAGCTGCGTGCGCATGGCGCTTTGCCAGCCAAGATCGGTCAGCGCCGCGTATGCAATGGTTTGCGCCGGCCCGCTCACGCCCCAGGGGCCGAGCAAATCTGCCAGCGCTGCCAGCAGCGTTGGATGGGCTGCGACAAATCCCAGGCGTAGACCGGCCAGGCCAAAAAATTTACCCACCGAGCATAAAACGATCAAGCCTGGCTGCCCGCTGTGCGCCGCGACGCTCAGCTGCGGTACGGTGTCGCCAAACGCTTCATCGACCAGCAGCCAGCCGCCGCGTGCGGCCAGGCGTGCCGCCCAGTCGATCAGCACGGCCGCATCGAGCGTCGCGCCGGTTGGATTGTTCGGATTGCACACCACCATGACATCACATTGGTCGAGCGCCGCATCGAGTTCGGCGTAAGGCACCTGGCGCATGCTGTGGCCGTGCAGCGCCCAATGCTGGGCATGCTCCGCATACGACGGCGCGGCGACCACGACGCGGGAGGGCGAGCGCAAGCGCGGCAAGGCCTGAATCGCCGCCTGCGTGCCGGCCACGGCCAACATCAACGGCGCATGATAATAAGCGGCCGCTGCCAGCGCCAGGGCCGGATCGGTTTCCGGCAAGCGATGGTAGGCTTGCGGGTCCAGTGCCGGCGCCGGATAGCCATGCGGGTTGATGCCGGTCGAGAGGTCGATCCAGTCGGCCAGCGGGCGGTTAAACGCCTGCGCGGCTTGGCGCAGATTGCCGCCGTGTTCAAGCATGGGTGCTCCAGAAATAGATGGTGGCGGCCAGGCCGACGCAGCCGAGCCAGAGCATGGTCGTACGGGCGATCAGGCGCCAGGCCCGCGCAATATCGCTGCCGCTGGCGCTGCGGCCGCTGCCCAACGTGGCGCGCTGTTCGAGCACGCCGTCATAGGTTGCCGCGCCACCGAGCTGCAAGCCAAGTGCGCCGGCGCCGCTGGCCATCACCGGGCCGGCGTTTGGGCTGCTCCAGCTGCCGGCCTGACTGCGCCAGCAACGCCAGGCGTGGCGTTTGTCTTGCCAGCGCGTGGCCAGCAGAACATACGATAGCGCCGTCAAGCGCGCCGGGACGACATTGAGCACATCGTCAATGCGCGCAGCGCAGCAACCGAACCAGTCGAAGCGCGGCGTGCGATAGCCCCACATCGCATCGAGCGTATTGGCCAGACGAAACAGCAGAGCGCCGGGACCACCGCCGATCAAAAACCAGAACAGCGTGCCAAACACGGCGTCGTTGCCGTTTTCGAGCAGCGATTCGGTGCTCGCTTTGGCCAGGTCGGTTTCGCTCGCTTGCGCCGTGTCGCGGCTGACGATGCGCGCCGTCAGCATGCGCGCCTGCGCCAGATCGCCGTGCGCCAACGCGACGCCGATCGGCAAATTGTGCTCGCGTAAACTGCGCAAACCGAGGCAAAAATACAGCAGCAGCACATGCGCCGCCCAGCCCAGAACGCTGCAGATCGCCATGCTCAGCGCGACCAGCGGCAGCACCGCCAGCAGCCAGGCCAGCATGCCGCGCCAAAACGACAGGCGGGCGCGGTGGCAACGGTTAAGGCGGCGCTCGAGTAGATTGGCCAGATTGCCAAAGCCGATCAGCGGATGCCAGCGGCGCGCTTCACCCAGCAATAAATCGAGCAGCACCCCGGCCACCATCAGCAGCGCGATGGCGGGCCAACTCAAGCCAGCGAGCATGGCGCGCCTTTCAATACCAGCGGCAAACCCGCGGCGACCAGCATGACGCGCTCGCAGCGCGCCGCCACCGCCTGGTTCAAGCGCCCGGCTTCGTCGGTAAACCGGCGTGTTATGGCGCCATTGGGCACAATCCCCATGCCGACTTCATTGGACACCAGGATCACGTCGCCCTCGACTTCGGTCAGCGCCTGCAAAAAATCGGCGCGTTCGACGTCGAACAAGGGCGGCAGCGTGATGGCGCCCACGTCCGGATAATGTTCGGCACTGGAAAACATCAAATTCGACAGCCACAAAGTGAGGCAGTCGATGAGAATGAGTCGCCCTGGCTGGCACCAGGCGCGCAGTGCTGCGCCCAGGGCCCGCGGTTCTTCCAGCGTCGGCCAGGCGGCCGGGCGCTGTTGACGATGCAGGCCGATGCGCTGCGCCATTTCGGCGTCGCCGGCCGCGGCCGTGGCGAGATATATCACCTCTTTGCCCGAGGCCAGCGCGAGCCGTTCGGCGTACGCGCTTTTGCCGCTGCGCGCGCCGCCAAAAACCAGGGTGCGGCTCATGCGCGCAATGGGTTCAATTGCCGCATCACCACTCGGTGCCGGCTTGCGCGGTAATGCCGGCCGCGAAGGCGTGCTTGACGACCGCCATTTCGGTGACCGTATCGGCAATGGCAATCAATTCCGCCGGCGCGCCACGACCGGTGATGACGACGTGCTGCATTGGCGGGCGTTCGAGCAAATCGGCGATGACGCTGTGAACGTCCAGATAGCGGTATTTCAGCGCGATATTGAGTTCGTCGAGCAGGATTAACCCAATCGCAGGGTCGCGCATGAATTCTTGCGCCTGTTGCCACGCCAACTGCGCTTTTTCGGTGTCGCGCTCGCGGTCCTGGGTGTCCCAGGTATAGCCTTCGCCCATGACATGAAAACTCACTTCGTCCGGAAAACGGCGCAGAAAGGTTTCTTCGCCAGTCGACATGGCGCCTTTGATGAACTGCACCACGCCCACTTTCATGCCATGCCCGAGGGCGCGGATCACCATGCCGAAGCCGCTCGAACTTTTGCCTTTGCCGTTGCCCGTGTTGACGATGATGATGCCAATTTCTTTGTCCGCCGCGGCGATTTTTTTGTCGATGAAGGCTTTTTTACGCTCCATGCGTGCCTGGTGGCGCTGGTTGATGTCGGTACTATGGTCCATCAGATGTGCTCCGAAAAGGAAGATAAAAAGTAGACGAGGTTATTGAAAACGCACTTCAATGGCGTCGTAGCGTTTGAATTTGTAGACCAAAAATGAAATAATCCAGCATGCAATGAAGATGCCAATGATGCCATAACCAAGCAAACCGAAATGCGCATTCAGGGCGCCCACGCCATCCCAGAAAACACCCGTCATGGCGCAGCGCTCGCGCAACAAGCCCAGTACTTGAATGCTCGCGATACCGGAGGCGACCAGCACCGATATGAAGGTGATGGTGATGTTGTAGTACAGCTTGCGGATCGGTTTGGCAAAAGCCCAGCCATACGCGCCTTGCATCAAGGTGCAGTCGGCGGTGTCAACCAAGGACATGCCTGCCGCAAACAGGGCCGGAAACACCATGATGGTCCACAGGGACATGCCGTCAACCGCTTGAGCGGCTGCAATGCCAAACAGCGCCACTTCGGTCGCCGTATCGAAGCCCAAACCGAACAGGAAGCCCATCGGATACATATGCCAGCTGCGGGTAGTGATGCGAAACAGCGGACGAAACCAGCGTGCCACCAGGCCGCGCTGGTTCAGCAGCAAATCCAGGTCGAATTCGCGCAGCGCTTCACCGCGCTGGACCGCGGCGAAGGTGCGGCACACCGCGATCAAGACTGTCAGGTTCACCAATGCAAGCAAAAACAAATAAAAGGCGGACACGCTCGTGCCGATCAACGCGCCGATGTGTTTCATGGACCCGAAATGGGCTTGCATGGTAACAGCGGCGACCCCGACTGCCACCGACATCAGCGTCACAACAGTGGAATGGCCGAGCGAAAAAAATAAACCTGCCGTCAATGGGCGTTTGCCCTCTTGCATCAATTTACGGCTGACATTATCGATCCCGGCGATGTGGTCGGCATCGACGGCGTGGCGCAAACCGAGGGTATAGGCCAGCACCGCCGAGGCCAGCAAATAGGGATGGTCTTGAAAAACAATCCATGCCCAGACCCAGGCGCCGATGTTGGCGGCCACCAGGAAAGTGTAGAGCGCAATCGTCTTTTGGCGGACGTTATCGTCACGATCATCGAAGATGCTGCAAAAAAAAGTAAGCATTGAGATTTCCCAAAAGATTGCATCACGCAGTGTGACAGTGCACGGCAAGAACAAAAGTGTCTTTTTTTTGCCGTGACAGCCGCGCTGTCGTTAGAAAAGTGCATGATTATGCACGCTTTGACGCGCCCCGAAACTGATCATTCTTAAAACGATCCAGTGCGCCAGTGCAGCGCGAAGATGGGCGATGGGCGTTCCGTGCGCCGCGGTCGGTGCGTATGGTCCGGCTCCTGTCGATGGTGAAAACGCAGCTGCTTGGCGTGGTGTTTCTGGTCCTCGTCGGGCCAGCAATGCGCCGCTTGTGCTTGTGTTCAGCTTGCAAATTCGTGGCTCTCGCCGTAGACTGGTTGCAATTACTTTCAGGTGCTTTTCAACTTTTTTGTTGAAAAGTTAAATGGGAAGTCGGTGAGTTTTTCTGACCTTGAAAAACGAGCCCGACGCTGCCCCCGCAACGGTAATCGAGTATCCGGTTTGCTTTCAGCCACTGTGCCATGCATGGGAAGGCGCAAATCTGGGTGATGCCATCAGGCCTTGCCTCTCGTGAGCCCGGAAACCAGCCTGAAGGACTTAAGCGTTTGTATCGCGGCGGGCGATTCAGATGGATTGCCCCGCTGCGCAGCCATCTCTTGTTTTTCCTCCTCGTATGAATGCGCTCTTTTTTCAAAGAAAGCATGCCATGCTGTCCGTCCTTCAATTTTTTGTTCCGTTTGCCATCCAATGAGAACGCACACCAAACATGTCCTCATGTGTGTCGGCCCGCGCTGCACCGAAGACGGTGTTGCCGCGCAAGCAATGTTTGCATTGGTGGGAGAGAAAATAGATGCTCGGCCACATCTCGCCATCAAACGCACGCGCACCCATTGCATGGTCGCGTGCCGCGCCGGTGCGCCGGTGCTGGTGGTGTATCCCGAGGGCGTCTGGTATCGCTGTCCTGACGAAGCGGCGCTCGAGCGGATCGTGAGCGAACACCTGGAAGGCGGACGCGAGGTGGGCGAACTTATTTTTCATCGTCTCGGCGAAGGCGACATCGACTCCCTGGAGGCCGAACATGGCTGATACTGCCGCCGCTGGCGCCGCCATTGCGCTGTTGACCCACGCCTCGAACGACTTGACGGTGCTGCACAGCGCCTTGGCACAAATGCCGCCCGATTTTCCGCTGGTGACCGGCATCAATTTGCAGGCGCTGGACGATGAGGCGCACATGACGTCCTTGCTGGCGCAGCAACTGGGCGCGGCGCGCATCATTGTGTTGCGGGTGCTGGGACGCCTTGGCAGCGTACCCGGTTTTGCTGAACTGGTGAGCGAAGCGCGCCGTCAAGGCCGGTATTTGATTGCGATCAGCGGCACTGGCGAGCCGGATCCGGAACTGGCGGCCGTGTCGACGGTGCCGGCGGACGTGTTGCAACAGGCGTTGACGTATTTTCAAGCCGGTGGCAGCGTCAATCTGGCGCAATTGCTGCGCTATCTGGCCGATCGCTTGCTGTTGACCGGTTTTGGTTACGCGCCCGCGCTGGCGCTGCCCGAGCACGGCATTTACCATCCCGACCTGGCGGAAGACGCCGACATCGCCGACTGGCTGGCTCTACGGGCAGCGCAGCGCCCCAGCGTGGGCATCGTATTTTATCGGGCGCACTGGATGAGTGGCAATACGCGCTTCATCGATGCACTGGTCGACGCGCTGGAACAGCGCAACCTGAATGTGTTGCCGATCTTTACCGCGTCGCTGCGCGCCGGGAGCGACGGTGGCCAGCAATTACCGACCGCCTTGCGCTATTTTTTGGGCCAGCAAGGTGCGCTCATCGACGTGCTGATCAACACCACTTCGTTCGCGATGGGTGAAATCACGCCCGGCGGACCAACGCCGGCTGGCTGGTCGGTGGGTGTCCTGGAAAGTCTGAATGTGCCGGTCCTGCAAGCGATCACCAGTGGCATGACGTTGAGCCAGTGGCAAGAATCAAAGCGCGGTATGAATCCGCTCGACGCGGCGATGAACGTGGTGTTGCCCGAATTCGATGGCCGCATTATCACGGTGCCGATCTCGTTCAAGACGCGCGCCACCGGGCCGAATGAAACGGTCGACTATGCGCCGGTGCCGGACCGAATTGCCCGCGTGGCCGGTCTGGCGGCCCGTTTCGCCCAATTGAAATGGAAAGCGAACAAGAATAAGCGCATCGCGTTCATTTTTACCAATTCGAACAGCAAAGCGTCGCAAATCGGTAACGCCGTCGGCCTGGATGCCCCCGCTTCGCTGATGGCGATCTTGCAGGCGATGGGCAATGCCGGTTATCTGCTGGGCGACGTGCCGGCCGACGGCACCGCCTTGATTCATCAATTGATCGACCGCTGCGCCTACGACAATACCTACCTCACGGCGCAACAGTTGCAGCACGCAGTCGGACGCGTGCCAGCCGCACTGTATGCGCAGTGGTTTGCCGACTTGCCGCTGGAAATGCAGCATAAAATGACGCAGCAATGGGGCGCCGCGCCCGGCGTCGCCTATGTGCATGACGACCATCTGGCCCTGGCCGGCGTTGAATTGGGCAATGTGTTTGTCGCGCTGCAACCGCCGCGCGGCTACGGCATGGACCCGGACGCCATTTATCACCAGCCCGACCTGCCGCCGACCCACCATTACTATGCGCTGTACCGCTGGCTGTGCGATGTCTGGGGCGCCGATGCGATTGTCCACGTTGGCAAGCACGGCACCCTTGAATGGCTGCCGGGCAAAGGTGTGGGGGTGTCGGAGCAGTGCTTTCCCGATGCGCTGCTCGCTGACATGCCCTTGTTTTATCCGTTCATCATCAATGATCCAGGCGAGGGTTCGCAAGCGAAGCGGCGCGCGCATGCCGTTGTCGTCGACCATTTGACGCCGCCAATGACAACCGCCGATACCTATGGCGCGCTGGCCCAGTTGACGCAATTGGTCGATGAATATTATCAGGTCGAAGTGCTCGATCCGGCCAAGTTGCCGCTGTTGCAGCAACAGATATGGGAACTGGTCAAGCAAACCAATCTGGATACCGATTTGCAAGCCCGGCTACTGCATCACGATCACGACCACGACCACGACCACGCACATGACCACGCGCATTTGCATGATCACGGCCATGCGCATCCGCATCCGCATCCGCATCCTCATGACGCGCACGGGCACGACCATCCGCACGAGGCTGAAGCGTTGCCAACCGCATTGGCCAGCATGAAAGGCGCCGATGTCGCCCACTTGATCGAAGACCTTGACGGTTATCTGTGCGAATTGGGCGCAGCGCAAATCCGCGACGGCTTGCATATTCTTGGTCAGGCGCCGGCCAGCGCGCAATTGGTCGACATGCTGGTGTCGTTGACCCGTTTGCCGAACCAGGACATTCCCGGCCTGCAGGCGGAAGTGGCGCAGCTGTTCGGCTTGAGCATGGATATGCTGCTGGAAAACAAGGGGCGGCGCTTGAATGTGACCGACGCGCTGGCGCGACTGGCCAAGTGCGCCGTCGTGACCCGCGCCGATGCGCTCGACGCCATCGATGCCTTGTGCCGCCAGCTGTTTGTGGCGCTCGATGCGCGGGCCTACCTTGCCGCGAGCATCGACGAGGTGATCGCGCTGACGTTCCTTGAACATACCGACGTCGGCACGGCGCTGTTGCAGCCGGCCGTACGCAATCGCAGCAACCTGCTGTCGCAAATGGGTAAGCCACGCGCCAAAGTGGACAAAGTGGACGTTGTGCGCCCCGCCCCGGCGCCGCTCGCTGCTGATCTGGGTTCGGATTTACGTTACACCGCACTACGCCGGGTGCTCGCTTTCGCCTGCGTGGAACTGGTGCCGAATCTGGCGCGGGCGACCGACGAAATCGACAACTTGCTCAACGGTTTAAATGGTGGATACATCCCGGCCGGCCCGAGCGGCTCGCCCACCCGCGGCATGGCGCACATCCTGCCGACCGGGCGTAATTTCTATTCGGTCGATCCGCGCAGCGTGCCCTCGCAATCGGCGTGGCGCGTCGGCCAGCAATTGGCGCACGAAGTGCTGGCGCGCCATCTGCGCGAAACCGGCGCTTATCCAGAAAGTGTCGCCATCAGCGTCTGGGGCACCAGCGCGATGCGCACCCATGGCGACGACGTCGCTCAAATTCTGGCATTGCTCGGCGTGCGTCCCGTCTGGCGCCCGGAAAACCGGCAATTGACGGGGGTTGAAGTGATCCCCCTGGCAGAACTAAAACGCCCGCGCATCGATGTAACGACGCGCATCAGCGGTTTTTTCCGCGACGCTTTTCCGCAATTGATCGATCTGATCGACGACGCCATACAGGCGGTGATTGTGCTCGAGGAGCCACCGCAAGACAATTTCGTGCGCAAGCATTATCTGGCGGAACTGGGCGACTGGATCGCTCAAGGCTTGCCGCCGGAAGAAGCGAAGCAGCGTGCGGCGTACCGCATCTTTGGCGCCAAGCCTGGCAGTTATGGCGCCGGTATTTTACCGTTGATCAACCAGAAAAACTGGCAAACCGACGCCGACTTCGCCCAGGCATACGTCAATTGGGGCGGTTATGCGTATGCCCGCAATACGCCGGGCGCCGATCAGCGCGACGCGTTTCGCGTCCGTTTGCGCGGCGTGCAAGTGGCGCTGCACAACCAGGACAACCGCGAGCACGATATTTTCGATAGCGACGACTACTTGCAGTTTCATGGCGGCATGATCGCCACCGTGCGCGCCTTGAGCGGGCAGCAGCCACGCCATTATTTTGGCGACAGCCATGATCCCGACCGGGCCCAGGTGCGCGATTTGAAGGAAGAAACCTTGCGCGTGTTCCGCTCGCGCGTCGTCAATCCGAAATGGCTGGCCAGCATCCGGCGCCATGGCTACAAGGGCGGCCTGGAATTGACGGCGACGGTCGATTATCTGTTCGGTTACGACGCCACCGCCCAGGTGATGGAAGACTGGATGTACGAGGACGTGGCCAGCAGCTACGCGTTCGATCCGGCGATGCAGCAGTTTTTACAGGAAGCCAATCCCTGGGCGCAAAACGCCATCGCCGAGCGCTTGCTGGAAGCGGCCAGCCGCGGCATGTGGGCCGAGCCCAAAGCGGACACGCTGGCCGCCTTGCGCGCCCTGTATCTCGATAGTGAAACCTTACTGGAAGCGCGTGGCGAAACGCCGCGTGTCGGCACATGATCCATTTCCCTTTTTCCGCCATTGTCGGCCAGCCGCAATTGAAAACCGCGTTGCTGTTGTGCGCGGTCGATCCCAGTCTGGGCGGCGTCTTGATCCGCGGCGACAAGGGCACCGCCAAAAGCACGGCGGCGCGCGCCTTGACCGACGTGTTGCCGATGATTGCGCGCGTGCCCGGTTGCGCTTTCAATTGCGCGCCCGGCGCACCCGGCGTCCATTGCGAGGTCTGCCTGGCGCCGGACGCGACTGCGCAGTCTTTTAACGTGCCCTTCATTACCTTGCCTCTGGGAGCGACCGAAGACCGGGTGCTCGGCACGCTCGACCTGGCGCGCGCGTTGGCCGGGGCAGAGCGCGTTTTTCAAGCCGGTTTGCTGGCGTCGGCGCACCGCGGCATCTTGTACATCGATGAAGTCAATCTGCTGGCCGACCATCTGGTCGACGTGTTGCTCGACGTCGCCGCGATGGGCGTCAATTCGGTGCAGCGGGAAGGTTTGTCGATCCAGCACCCGGCCCGCTTCACCTTGATTGGCACGATGAACCTGGAAGAAGGCGATTTACGGCCGCAACTGCTGGACCGTTTTGGCATGATGGTGGAAGTGACGGCGCCGCGCGAGAAAACCCTGCGCGCCGACGTGGTGCGGCGCCGGATTGCCTTCGAAGCGGATCCGGCTGCGTATGTCGCGGCGTGGGCCGCGCCGCAAGCGGCGCTGCAAAACCGCTTGGCCGACGCTCAGCGTTTGCTGGCGCACGTGGTGCTGGACGATGCCTTGCTCGATTTGATCAGTCACCTGTGCTGCGAATTCGACGTCGCCAGTTTGCGCGCCGACATCGTGATGCACAAGACGGCGCGAGCAATTGCCGCGCTGGACGCCCGCACCACGGTCACCGCCAACGATGTGCGCAGCGCCGCCGAGCTGGTGTTGCCACATCGGCGCCGGCGTACCCCGTTTGAGCAATCGGGGCTCGACGCCGGGCGGCTCGACGAGGCGATGCAGCAAGCCGGCCATGGGCCACAGCAGGGTGATGACGCGCCAGCGGACGCGCCATCGGACGCGCCAGCGGACGCGGATCCGGCGCAAGAGAACGCGCCAAGCCCGCCGAGCCAGTCGGAAACACCGCAGCAGCAAGTGTTTTCCGTCGCGCCTGGCGCGACAGCGCGCCCGATTGCGCTCGACGCCAGTCCGCTCGGCATCGTCGCCGGCCGGCGCAGCAAGGCCTACGATGCGGCTACCGGACGGGCAGTGCGAGCGGTGCCGGACGAACAGCCCGGCAGCCTGGCCCTGGGCGCGACCTTGCGCAGCGCGGCCTTGCGCGACCCGCAGCATTTTCACGTCACCAAAAGCGACTTGCATCAGCAAATCCGGGTCGGCAAGAGCGCCAATCTGATTTTATTTGTGGTCGACGCCTCCGGCTCGATGGCGGCGCAAAGCCGGATGGAAGCGGTCAAGGGCGCGGTACTGGCGTTGCTGACCGACGCTTATCAACGGCGCGACGAAGTGGCCGTCATCGCTTTCCGGGGTACGACCGCGCATGTGCTGCTGGCGCCAACGCGCAGCGTCGAGCGCGCCGAGCAGGCGTTGCGCTCGTTACCCACGGGCGGGCGCACACCGTTGCCCCATGCCTTGCAACTGGCGCTGGAAACGTTGCAACGGGCCAGCGCCAACGCGCCGCCGCTGCTGGTAATTCTGAGCGACGGCAAGGCCAATGTCGCGCTCGACGCAGGCGCTGCTGACAGCGATCCCTGGCGCGACACGCTGGCGCTGGCGGCCTTGCTGGCCGAGCGCGCCGTGCCGGCGCTGGTGTTCGACACCGAAACCGGCTACTTGCGCCTCGGCCGTGCCGCCCAGCTGGCGCAGGCGCTGGGCGCACAATGCCTGACTTTGGAGCAGCTCTCGGCGGACAATCTGGCGCTGACGATCCGCGCCAGCTTGTCCGCCTGATCAGCTTGCGCACCCAATCAACGATAGAGGAATAGAAAACATGATTATTTGTATTGGCGCGGGACCGGGCGACATCGGCTACTTGACCCAGCACGGCGCGCGCTTGATTGGCGAAGCCGATGTCGTGGCCGGTTTTGAAGCAGTGCTGGAGGTGGTGCACAGCATCATCCCGGCAGCTGCGCAAACGGTGACGATGACGTATCGCGACCAGGTGGCGATGCTGGCGCAGGTGGCCGAAGCGCACCACGCCGGCAAGCGCTGCGTGGTGGTGTTCATGGGCGACATTCATTTCAGCGGCTTTCAATACCTGGAACGGGTCGAGCGCGCCTGCGGCCATCCGGTCGACACTTTGCCGGGCATTTCATCGGCGCAAATCCTGGCCTCGCGCGCCAAGGTCTGTTTCGATGAAACGACGTTCATTACCTTTCATCGGCGTGGCGATCTGGCCCCGTTCAAGCGCCATCTGCTGCATGTGTTGCAAGACGGTCGCAATGCCATTGTCATTCCCTGCCCGTGGGATGCGGCGCGCTCATTCATGCCGCGCCACATTGCCGCCTATCTGATCGAGCAAGGAATCGATCCCGGGCAGCCGATTGAAGTGTGGGAAAATCTAACCCGCGCCGAGGCGGAATGGCACGGCACCCTGGCCGCCTGCGCGCAGATCGAATTTAGCGACATGAGCATCATCCTGATCCGCACGCCGCAGCCGATGGCCAGTCAAATTGAGGCAGCAGAACCAGCATGAACGACATCGACAACATTGACGGCACGGCCCAGGTCGACAAATTCGACAAATTGGGCAAATTGGGCATCGTCGTGGCCGGCCACGGCAGCCGCGATCCGGATGCGGTGCGCGAATTCGAGGCGCTGGTCGAACTGGTGCGCTTGCGCGCGCCGCTGCATGTCGTCCACCACGGCTACCTGGAGTTTTCCAGCCCGACCATTGCCGAAGCGGTCGCCGCCAATATCGCCGCAGGCGCCAAGCAGGTAGCGGTGGTGCCGGGCGTGCTGCTGGCGGCGCGTCACGCAAAAAATGACATGCCCAGCGAGGTGCAGGCCTTGACGCTCGCCTATCCGTCCATCGACTTATATTTTGGCGCGCCATTGAGCCCGCACCCGCGCCTGCTGCAACTGGCGCAGGAGCGGGTGTTGGAAGCGGAGGCCACATCGCCCTTGACGGTGCGGCGCAGCGATACCTGCCTGGTGCTGGTCGGGCGCGGCACCACCGACCCGGATGCGAATGGCGACATTGCCAAGCTGGCGCGCATGCTCGAAGAGGGTATGGGTTTCGGTGGCGTCCATGTCTGTTATTCAGGCACCGCCAAGCCGCTGGTGGCGGATGGCTTGCGTTCTGCTGCGCAACTGGGCTTCGCGCGCCTGGTGGTGCTGCCGTTTTTTCTGTTCGACGGCGTGCTCATCAAGCGCATTTACGCAGCTGTCGAGGAACTGCAGCTGCGCGAGCCGGGCCTGGAAGTGCTGAAAGCGGCGTATCTGGGCGCGCACCCGCACGTCGCCGATGTCATCATCGAGCGCGCTGTTGAAGCGGTTGAAGGCCGGGCAGCGATGAATTGTTCTTTGTGCAAATACCGGGTCCAGATTGTCGGCTTCGAAAATCAGGTCGGCGAGCCGCAGCAAGGCCACCATATGGCGGTGCGCGGGTTGCTGGAACAGGAGCGCAGCGGTGCTGTCGCCGCTGTCGAAGCGCCGGTGTTTCAACCATACTTGCCGCATCCGATCGAAGCGGAGAGTTTTAAGATCATCGCCGCCGGGCGCGACTGGACGCCTTTCCCAGCGGCGCACTTGACGGTGCTGCAACGACTGGTTCACACCAGCGGCGACTTCGACGTGGTGGAAGATATCTATTTTTCGTCTGGCGCGGTCGAAAACGGCATCCGCGCACTGCTGCGCTGCAAGCTGGTGGTGACGGACGTGACGATGGTGCAAACGGGCTTGAAGCGCGAGCTGTTGAAACAGCTGGGAATCGACACCTGGTGTGGTGTCCACGAGCGCGAAACGTTTTTGATGGCGGCAGCGCTTGGCACCACGCGCTCGGCGGCCGGAATTCGGCGCGCCTGGGAAAAGTTTGGCAACGACATCGTGCTGGCGATCGGCGACGCGCCGACGGCGATCATGGAAGCGACGCGCCTGATCCGCGATCACGGCTGGCGTCCGCAACTGGTGATTGGTTTGCCGGTAGGATTTGTTGGCACGCGCGAAAGCAAGGCTGATTTGCAGCGCTGTTTGCAAGTGCCGCGCATTACCAACAGTGGCACGCGCGGCGGTTCGCCCTGGGCCGCCAGCGTGGTCAATGGCTTGATGATCGATGCGCTCAATGAACTCGCAAGCAATCAACTCGCAAGCAATGAACGCACAAGCAATGGGGAAACCTGAACGGCGTGAATATGACTTGACGCTGCGCGCGCCGAATGGCTTGCGGCGCGGGCGGACCACGGGCAGTTGCGCCACGGCGGCGCTCAAGGCCGCGCTTTACTGGTTGCTGGCGGGCGTGCGCCGCGAACAAGTCGAGGTGTCGCTGCCAGATGGCGTGCATTACCTGGTGGTGCCGATCGAGCTGGTAACGCGCCTGGCTGATGACGGCGTGCGCGCCGATGTGCTCAAGGATGGCGGTGACGATCCCGATAGTACCCATGGCGCCACCATCTTTGCCGAAGTGCGGCCCAATGGCGCCGGACAAGTGCGCTTTTTCGCCGGCGAGGGCGTCGGCACCGCGACCCAGCCTGGACTGCGGGTGGCGGTCGGCGAGCCGGCGATCAATCCGACGCCGCGCCAGATGATGCGCTGCGCGGTGGCCGAGGTATTGCAGGAGCTGGAACTGGGGTTGGCACCGGATGCGGCTGGCTTTGATGTGACGATCGGCTGCGAAAACGGCGCCGCGATTGCGCGCAAAACCTTCAATCCGCGCCTGGGCATCGTGGGCGGTATTTCGATTTTGGGCACGTCCGGGATTGTCGAGCCGATGTCGATGGCGTCGTGGATTGCGTCGATTGAAGTGTATGTCCGGGTCGCGCTCGGGGGCAACGCGCAGTGCGTTGCGTATTTGCCGGGGAAAATCGGGCGCGACTATGCGCGCGACGTGCTGGGGCTGGCCGAGAAATGCACGGTACAAATCGCCAATTTCCTGGGCGACGCGCTCGACTTTACACAAAAGACGCTGATGGAAGAAGGCCGCGGCCTCGATGTGCTGTGGCTGGCCGGCCATCCGGGCAAGCTGGCAAAAGTGCTCGACGGGGTATGGGATACGCATTCGAGTAAAAGCAATATGGCCATGGCCAGCGTGGCGCAAGTGGCGTTGGAACGGGGGTTTTCTCCCGGATTGGTGAAAGAAATTCAACAGTCAAACACAGTGGAAGCGGCAATGGAAAGAATCAAAAATGAGCCGGGGGCGCAAGCCTTGTGGATCGATATCGAGCAGCGGATCGGCGCCCTGGCGCACGCCCGTGTGCCGCTGGTCAAGCGGCTGGAAGTGCGCCTGTTCGACTTGAGCGGTAACGCGCTGGGAGTGGACGCATGAGCGCGCCGATAAAACAGGGAACCTTGTCGGGGATCGGCGTCGGTCCCGGGCCGGCCGGCTATTTGCCGTTGGCGGCCTTGGCGGCCTTGCGCGACGCCGACCTGGTGTATTTGCCGCGGGCGCGCGGCGCCGAGTTGTCGGTGGCACAGCAATGCTTGGCCGGGATCGAGCTGGCGCCGGCGTCCTTGCGCGAAATCGAGTTCAACATGGACCCGGACCGCAGCGTGCTGCGCGAGCATTATCTGCAATTGGCGGCCAGTGTCGCCGCCGAGTTGGTGGCGGGGCGCAATGTGGCGTATCTGACCATCGGCGACTCACTGACCTATTCAACCTACGGTTACCTGCTGATCGCGCTGACGGATTTGCTGCCGAACCTGGTGCATCGCACTTTTCCCGGCATTACCAGTTACGCTGCGGCGGCTGCGGCGCTGAGCTGGCCGCTGGGCGAGGGCAAGGAGCGGGTATTGATTTTGCCCTGTCCCGACACCAAAGCGGCACTGCGCCTCGACATCGAGACCCATGACATCGTGGTGTTGATGAAAGTGGGCACGCGCTTGCCGTGGGTGCTCGACCTGCTGCGCGAGATGGGCATTGCGCAGCATTGCGCCTTTGCGCGCCGCATTGGCTTGCCTGGCGAAATGCTGGCTGCCGGCCTGGAGACCTTGGATGCCACCGAAGCGATGGGGTATCTGGCAACGCTGCTGATCCGCCGCAATCCTAGAGAAAGAAGATAAATGAAAGTGTATATTATCGGTGCCGGTCCTGGCGCTGCCGACTTGATTACCCTGCGCGGCGCCGCCATTTTGAACCGCGCCAAAATGGTGTTGTATGCCGGGTCCCTGGTACCGACCGGGATACTGGTGCACTGCCACCCTGAGGCGGAAATTCTCGACACCTCCAAGCTCGACCTGGAGCAACAGCAAGCATGCTATGTGCGCGCCCAACTGGCCGATTGCGATGTGGCGCGCCTGCATTCAGGCGACCCGGCCATCTATGGCGCGACCGCCGAGCAAATGCGCCGGCTCGACGCGCTAGGCATCGCCTATGAAGTGGTGCCAGGGGTATCGTCGTTTACGGCGGCGGCGGCGGTGGTCTGCTCCGAACTGACCAAGCCAGAAGTGTCGCAAAGCATCATCATCACGCGCGTTTCCGGCCGTGCTTCGGCAGTGCCGGCGTTGGAATCGATCGCCCTGCTGGCCGCGCATCGGGCCACGATGTGCATCTTTTTATCCGGGCCGCACATGAAAAAAATCGTCACTGACCTGCAATTGCATTATCCGGACGATACCCCGGTGACGCTGGTGTACCGCGCCAGCTGGCCCGACGAGCGCGTCTACCAAGGCACGCTGGGCACCGTGCTCAAGGAAAACAAGCGCGGCGAGTGGAATCTGACGACCATGATGCTGGTGGGTGCGGCGATTGGCCATGGTCCGCAAGTCGAATCGCGCTTGTACTCGAAAGACTTCAAGCATTTGTTCCGGGCCAAAGCGAAAAAACGCGCGGTAAAAGCCGAACTACCAGTGCCGGCGGATCAGGTCGAGGGGTGATGGAAATCGCGGAAAAAACGCTCGGCATCTGGTTGGTGCGCGCAGAAAGCGAAGCCCTGGCCTTGTGTCTGCAGCGCCGCTTGGGCGTCGACGGCGTGCGCGTCACGCTGTACCGGCCCTGGCTGACGCCCGATCTGCCGCAGCAGCAGCAGTTTGGCGCCGCGTATCGCCAGCACCGGCAATGGGTCATGTTGGCCGCGAGCGGCATCGCAGTGCGCTTTCTCGATGGCTTGCTGCGTGATAAACACAGCGATCCTGCCGTGGTGCTGCTGGATGAAGCGGGCCGCCATGCGGTGGCGTTGCTGGCCGGCCATGAAGGCGGCGCCAATCAGCTGGCGTACCGGGTTGCCAATGCAGTCGGTGCGGCGCCGGTGCTCAGTACCGCGACCGAAGCGTTGAAGCCACTGGTGCTCGGTGTTGGTTGTCGTAAAAATGTGTCGGAGGAGCAGATCGCGGCGGCGGTCTTGTTTGCACTGGCCGAGCGTGAATTAACCGATGTGCGCGAAGTGGCAACGGTGGATTTGAAGGCCAACGAGCCCGGGCTGCTGGCGTTTTGCGCGCGCCATGGCTTGCCGCTGCGCGTGCTCGGTCACGCCACGGTCGCGGCGCGGCCATGGACGCGCCAGCCTTCCGACTGGGTGCGGCACAACGTCGGCCTCGATGGCGTGTGCGAGCCGTGCGCCTTGATCGCCAGCCCGCGCGGTCATTTGATCGTCCCTAAAACTGCCTTGAACGGCGTCGCCGTGGCAATTGTTGAAGATAAATGGATGGAAATAGCATGAATGGTGTATTGAATTTGGTGTCGGTTGGGCCGGGTTTTGCGGATTTGATTATTCCGCGGGCGATTGCGGCGCTGCAAGAGAGCGACGTCATCGTCGCCTATGACTTGTATTTGCGCTGGATCGAGCCGTATCTGGAGGGGAAAGAAATCCACACGCCGCCGTTGACGCAAGAGCGGGCACGCGCCTTGCTGGCCATCGAGAAGGCGCGCGGCGGCGCCAAGGTCGCCTTGATTTCCAGCGGCGACATCGGCATTTACGCCATGGCCGCGCTGGCCTACGAGGAAATGCGCGAGGACGACACCTTTGAGGTCAAGCTGATTCCCGGCGTGACGTCGGCCAACGCCTGCGCGTCATTGCTCGGTTCGCCCCTGTCGCACGACTTTGCGACCCTCAGCTTGTCCGATTTGCTGTGCCCGTGGGAGTGGATCGAACACCGCGCCCGCCATATCGCCCAGGCCGATCTGGCCTGCGTGCTGTACAACGTGCAAAGCGCCGGCCGGCAGGAAGGCGTGTACCGGGTCCTGAGCCTGATGCTCGAATCGAAGGCGCCGCATACCCTGTGCGGGGTGGTCAAGAACGCTTACCGGCCAGGCCAGGAAGTGGCGATTTATCGCCTCGACGAAATGATGAGCTTAAAGTTTGACATGCTCACCACCATCGTCATCGGCAACCGTTTTACCCAGCGCAAGCGCGGCCAGATCTTTACGCCGCGCGGGTACAACGACTGGAGCGCGCCGGACCTGGCCGTGGCGCCGGCCCCCGTCCTGCCCGAGCATGGCGTGTGGATTTTTTCCGGCACCAGCGATGGCAACGCCCTGGCCGCGCAGCTCGCCAAATCCGGCGCCAGCCCGGTCATCGTCTCGAGCGCCACCGAGTACGGCGGCGAGATTGCACTCAAAGATTGTCCCGGCGTCGCGCTCTGGTCCGGACGGCAGGGTATCGAAGCGCGGCGTCAGGCGCTGGTGCAGAGCAAAGCGCGGGTGGTGCTGGACGCGACCCATCCGTATGCCCAGATCATGTCGGCGCAGTTGATCGAGTTGTCGCGCGAGCTGGGTATTCCGTACCTGCGTTATGAACGGCCGGCGACGCCGCTCGCTGACGATGTGATTCGTTGCGCTTCCCCCCGCGACGCCGCCGAACAAGCGATCGCCCGAGGCCAGCGCATCTTTCTCGCCACCGGTTCGAAAGACCTGGCCACCTTTTTGCAAGCACCCGGCGCCGATCAAAAACAATGGTTCGTGCGCTTGACTGCCGAGCCTGAATTTTTGCAGCGTGCGCTCGACCTGGGCGTGCCGCGCGACCGCATCTGCGCCATGCAAGGGCCATTTTCGGCCGCGTTCAACAGCGCCTTGTGGCGCGATTGGCAGATCGATTGCGTGGTCACGAAAGAGTCTGGCGCGGCCGGTGGTTATGCCGCCAAAGCGGCGGCGGCGCACGAGTTGGGCATTGCCTTGCTGGTCATTGCGCGTCCGCAACTCGATTACCCGCACGTGAGCGAAACGTTCGACGGCGTGGCGCAGCAATTGGTGGCCTTGCAAATTCCATGAAAACGCTGATTCCCGTCACCATCGTCACCGGGTTTTTAGGCTCGGGGAAAACCACCTTGTTGCGCAGCTTGATCGAGCGTCGGCAAACCCGGCGCCTGGCGCTGTTGATCAATGAATTTGGTGAAGTGGCCATCGATGGCGCGCTGATCCGCGAAACCGCTGGCACGCAAGCACACATCCAGATCGTCGATTTTCCGTATGGTTTGATTGCGTATGGCGACGACGCGCTGTTTATTCCAACCATGCAAGCGATCGCGGCGCGGCGTTTCGACGTCGACCATGTGCTGATCGAAACGTCGGGCCTGGCATTGCCGACGGCAGTGATGGAAATGCTGCAAAGCGCCGAGCTGGCGGACGACTTCATTCTCGACGCCACGCTGGCGATTGTCGACACGCCCCTGTTGTTGAGCAATCAGTTCGACGTCGACGGCACCGACGACACGCTCGAGACGGTCGCCAACTCGGTGGCGGCGCTGTTTGAGCGCCAGCTGGAATACGCGGACGTGGTGGTGCTCAACAAAATCGACGGTCTGGACGACGCCGCGCTGCTGCTGGCCGAAACCGCCTTGCGCCAGCGCGCGCCCAACATTCGTTTCCTCGAACTGGCGTACGACGCCAAGCTCGATATCCGTCTCGCCCTCGGCCTGCGCCTGCACCAGCCGACCAAGATCGAACATGCCCACAGCTACACGCTGCTGCCGAGCATGCCCTGTCCGCAAGCGGGTGTGCTGGACAACCAGAGCCGCTTGAATGGCCACGCTCACTCGGGCTTGAGTGGCCATAGTCACGGCTTGCGCACGCACCAGCACTTTCATGAACAAGACCCGGGCTGGCTGTCCTTCGTGTTGCGCTGCGACGCCGCGCAGCACGAAGCAGCATTCAAGGCGGCCATGCTGGCGGTGTCGATCGCCGAGCCGGTATTGCGCAGCAAGGGCTTTATTTGCCTCGCCGATGCTGCTGGCACGCTGTTGGTGCAAGGCGTGCGCACGCGCTTGCAACTGCATGCTGCCACCGAGCCGGGCGCACGCACCCGCTCCGAACTCGTGTTCATCGGCTACCATCTGAAGCGTCAGCAGGTCGCCGCCAAGCTGTCCGAGCTGACCGGCACGCTCTGGCAATGAGCAATCCCCATCAGTACAGCGCGGCCGAAACGGCAGCCATCTACAAGGTGATCGCCGAACGGCGCGACATCCGTCATTTTTTACCCGGCCCGGTCGATGCTGCGCTGTTGCAGCGCGTGCTCGAGGCGGCGCACCTGGGGCCGAGTGTCGGCTTCATGCAGCCGTGGCGCTTCATTCGCATCACCGATCCGGCTCTGCGCGTGACGCTGCATCAGATCGTCGAACAGGAACGCATCGCCACCGCGCATGCCCTGGGCCTGCGCGAAGATGCCTTCATGCGCTTGAAAGTGGAAGGCATGCGCGAGTGTGGCGAATTGCTGGTTGTGGCCCTGATGGCGCGGCGCGAGCAGCACGTGTTTGGCCGGCGCACGCTGCCGGAGATGGACCTGGCGTCGGTCGCCTGCGCGATCCAGAACATGTGGCTGGCGGCGCGCGCTGAGGGCATCGGCATGGGCTGGGTGTCGATGTTCGATCCAGATCAGGTGAGCGCGGCGCTGGCGATGCCTTCGGGCGCCAAGCCGGTCGCGCTGCTGTGCCTGGGCCAGGTGGCATCGTTTTATCCGCAACCGATGCTGGAAATGGAAGGCTGGGCCAAGCGCGAAAGCCTGGCGTCGGTGATGTTTGAAAACAGGTGGGACCAAGCGGCAACGGAAACGGAAACGGAACATGGCGATGAATGATGCAATTGAAAAGCACGTCGAAGCACGCGTGTTCCTGGTGTCGGCCGCCTCGTCCGGCACGGGGAAAACCACGGTGACAGCGGCCTTGGCGCGCACCTTGCAGCATCAAGGCCTGCGGGTGCGCTTGTTCAAAACGGGGCCCGATTTTCTCGATCCGATGTTATTGGAGCGGGCCAGCGGAGCGCAGGTCGGGTCGCTCGATGTATGGATGGTTGGCCTCGAGGCGTGCCGCGCGCAATTGGCACAGGCAATGGGCGAATGCGATGTGGTGTTGATCGAAGGCGTGATGGGCTTGTACGACGGCACGCCGTCCTCGTTCGACCTGGCGCGCGCCTTCGGGGTGCCGGTGTTGCTGGTAATCGACGCCGGCGCGATGGCGCAAACGGCGGGCGCGCTGGTGCAAGGCTTGCGCGACTATGGCCCAATCGAGGTCGCTGGCGTCATCGCCAACCGCGTCGGCAGCAAGCACCACGCCGACATGGTGGCCGCGTCGCTGCGCAATGTGCCCTTGCTGGCGACACTGGCCAAGCAGGTTCAATCGCTGCCTGAGCGTCATCTGGGCCTGGTGACGCCGGCCGAAGTGCCTGATCTCGATGCGCTGCTCGACCATTTGGCGCAACAACTGGTGTTCGACAACGCCGCGTGGGCGCGCTTGCCCTTGCTGCGACTCGCCGTGCCGCAGCCTGCTGCGGCGATCGCGCCCAGCTTGGCTGGCATGAACATTGGGGTGGCGCGTGACGCCGCGTTTGCGTTTTTATATCCTGCGAACCTGGCGTGTTTGCGCGCGCTTGGTGCGCAGTTGCAGTTTTTTTCGCCGTTGAACAACGAGCCGGTGCCGGCCCACGCCGACGCCGTGTATCTGCCTGGCGGGTATCCGGAGTTGCATGCGCAGACTTTATCGGAGGCGACAATCTGGCAAGCCTCGATCCGGCAAGCGCATGCCGATCACATGCCGATCTGGGCCGAATGTGGCGGCATGATGGCATTGGCCGACACGTTGCTCGACCAAGCCGGCCGGACCTGGCCGATGGCGGGCGTGCTGCCGGGCGCGGTCATGATGCAAGCGCGGCTCGCTGGACTGGGACCGCAAGCGATGACGCTGCCGGAAGGGGTGTTACGCGGCCACACTTTCCACTATTCGCGGCTGGAAACGGCGCTCACGCCTTTTTGCGTCACGCTGAAAAACCCCTCGCGCCTTGCCGGCGAGGCCGTGTACTGTCACGGCTCTTTGTTGGCATCCTATTTCCATGCCTATTTTCCTTCCTGCCCGCAGGCTGCGGCGGCCTTGTTTTGGAAAAAGACACGGCGTGATTCAAAAACGACTTTTTTGGGTAACACCAGCGGGCAAATTATTTCGTGACTGTTCAGCGCCTGTAGCGGGCTGGATAGTTGGCTCTTGAATTGTATCGTGCCGGGACACTGCCGCAGGACGCGAAGGGTCGCTCCCAGAGTTAATGGAATCCCGGTTCCGGAGGCCGAAGATCAGCATGGAAGGTGGGGGAAATAACGCGCTTGCGAAGCAGAAGTTCGCCGCCGACCCGCTGCGGTCCGACTTGCATGACCTTGGCGTACGGCGTGCGGCGTGCGGGCGCCGGCTGATGGCCGGTTACCGTAGGGCTACTGATCGAACTGATGGGCAATCCCTTACCCGCCAGCAGGCAAGGCCGCGTGTGTGTGGAATGCCTCTACGGCGCTGTCGACAGGCAGGGGGGCCCTCGCCGCGCCTGCCTGCCTGGCACGACTAAGTACTCGTCGAGAAATAAATGTGAGGTTTTGGCAAACAGAACCGGATGCGATGCAAGGCGGTCGGTGCGCCGCAGTGCGAGCACTGCAAGCAGCGGCCAACACAGCAGCGCGGCGGTTATGGACGCCAAAATGCACATTTATTTTTTGGCGGGTACTTAGGCCTTCAGAGAAGCCATGTCAATCACGAAACGATAACGTACGTCGCTTTTCACGACGCGGTCAAATGCTTCGTTGACGGATTGAATGGGAATGAGCTCGATATCGGCCACAATATTGTGCTTGCCACAAAAATCGAGCATTTCCTGGGTCTCCTTGATCGAACCGATCATCGAACCGGCCAAGGTGCGACGCGCGCCAATCAATGACGGGGCATTTAGCGCAACCGGCTTTTCGGGGACACCGATGAGCACCATCGTGCCATCCGTCTTCACCAGCTTCAGGTACGCATCCAGGTCGATGCCGGCACCGACCGTGTTGATGATCAGGTCGAATTGATTTTCCAGTTTGATGAAGGTTTCAGGATCGTTCGTCGCGTAGTAGTGGGCCGCGCCAAACCGCAGGCCGTCTTCCTGCTTCGACAAGCTTTGGCTGAGCACCGTCACCTCGGCCCCCATCGCATGGGCAATCTTGACGCCCATATGGCCCAGTCCGCCCATGCCGATGATGGCGACTTTTTTGCCGGGACCCGCCTTCCAGTGATGCAGCGGAGAATACAGTGTGATGCCGGCGCACATCAGCGGCGCAGCCGCGTCGAGTGGCAGGTTCTCAGGAATCGACAGCACGTAGCCTTCCTTGACGACCATGTGATTGGAGTAACCGCCCATCGTCGGCGTCACGCCGTCGGCCTCGACGCTGTTGTAGGTTTGCACCAGCCCTGGCATGTATTGTTCAAGGTCAACGTTGCGGGTGGAGCAGGTGGTGCAAGAGTCGACGAAGCAGCCGACGCCGACATGGTCGCCCACTTTGAACTTGCTCACTTTACTGCCCACCGCGCTGACGATGCCGGCCACTTCGTGACCCGGCACCATCGGAAAAATGGCACCGCCCCATTCGTCACGGACCTGGTGAATATCCGAGTGACAGACGCCGCAAAATTTAATGTCGATCGAGACATCGTCCTCGCGCGGCGTCCGGCGTTCGAATGTGTAGGGTTGCAACTTTCCCTTGGCAACTGATGCCGCAAATCCTAAAGTAACTGACATTTGATTCTCTATCCAAAATAAAATTACACGCAAATTAAACGTGAAGGTGAAACCACTTCCCCGCCAGAGCCGAGGTGCCGCAGCGTCTCGCGGCCTTGCCGCCGGTTGCCCGCGAGAAAACGGAGGATTGAATGCGCTTGCGGCCCGGATACGAGCCGCAGCGCGCGATTTAAGCGACCCTGATCAGCTTCTTGTTGACGAACTCCTGGATGCCCGCGGCGGACAGTTCGCGGCCGTAGCCGGAATTCTTGATACCGCCAAAGGGCAATTCCGGCGATGACGACAATGCCGCGTTGATGAACACCATGCCTGTCTCGATCCGGCCCGCGACCCGCTTGCCGCGCTCGATGTCTTTGGTAAATACTGAGCCGCCGAGACCGAACGGGGAATCGTTGGCAAGGTGAACTGCCGCGTCTTCGTCCGGAACCTGGAAGAACATGGCTACCGGACCAAAAAACTCTTCTTTGTAGACCGGGTTGCCGGCGTCGACATCGGACAGAATCGTCGGCTGCATGAAAAAGCCGGAATGCTCCAGCCGTTCGCCGCCCACCACTACGCTCGCCCCATTGGCGCGGGCTCGCTTGACCTGATCGAGCAGATTGGTCAGCGCAGTTTCAGACGACAACGGCCCCATCGTGGTTTTTTCGTCCATCGGATCGCCGGGTTTGAGTTGCTCCAAGGCAGCCTTAAAGCGGCTCAGAAATTGCTCTGCCATGGACTCGACGACAATGAACCGCTTCGATGCCGTGCACGCCTGCCCGGTATTGCCCATGCGCCCAATTACGGCATGCTTGACCGCCAGGTCAAGGTCGGCGTCTTCGAGCACGATGAAGGCGTCGCTACCGCCTAACTCCATCGTGGTTTTTTTCAAATTCTGTCCCGCCCTGGCAGCGACGACTGCGCCGGCCGCTTCACTGCCGGTCAGGGCCACGCCGCGGATGCGCGGATCATCGATGACCTGCGCGACCTGATCCTTGGAAATAAACAAATTGGTGTAGGCGCCGGCGGGCATGCCGGCATCGGCCATCAATTGCTCGAATGCAAGAGCACACTGCGGCACGTTCGATGCATGCTTGACCATCACAACATTGCCGGCCATCAGGTTGGGCGCGGCGAAGCGGACGATTTGATAATACGGGTAATTCCACGGCTCAACGCCAAACAGCACGCCGATCGGACTGCTCTCGAGGATCGCCTCACCTTTTTTAGTCGGCAATTTTTCAGGTGCCAGGAAGCGCTCGGCATGCTCGGCGTAATAATCGATGATTGCTGCGCTCAGCGCGACTTCACCGCGGCTCTCGGCGATCCGCTTGCCCATTTCCAGCGTGATCAATCCGGCCAGTTGTTCGCTGCGCTCGCGCATGAGCGCGGCGGCGCGCGTGAGGATGCTCTTACGCTGTGAAAAGCTGGTCGCGCGCCAGCTGTCATAACATGTCACCGCGGCTTCAAGCTTCGCTTCGAGTTGTTCTGGCTTGCACTCTGAAAACGGCTTGTCCGCTTTTTCGTTGTAGGGGTTAGTAGTTTGATATGCCATTGTTTCCTCGTCGATTTAAATTGGATGTGTCCACTTCTTCACAAGGAAGCCTAGTCTTTCTATCTCGGATTGCCGCCGCTGCAGAAGGCGGCGGCGGCGGCGCCTGCCGCGCCGCCCAAATGAGTGTTTTCTGAACCGCTTCATCGAGGGTTTGTACATTTTCCGGCAAGCTACGATTGCTGTTCAAGATAGGCAAATACTTCGGCCGGGTCGGTACGCTATCTCGCTTAACGGGATGTTTTCGTTCGCAAGGCGATCGCCGCGCGCCATGATGTGGGCGTGAAGGCGGCGGCCTTGCAGTTCGCGCTCGCCAACCCGGCCGTGGCCGCCGTGATTCCGGGCGCGAGCCGGTCCGAACGTATCGCAGAGGACCAAGCCGCGCTGCACGCGGCTGTTCCGGCGGCTGGGTAGGCGCGGAGCTGCGCGACCTGTTTGACGTCATGGCCAGCAAGGAATTCATGCGGCAGCGGCATGCGGACATCTGGTCCGATAGCGCGCCTATCCTCTTCCCCGTCGTCGGCCGCCTCAAGGACGGCTCACACCCCGGCTTTCAGTTGCCGCCGTCGCCCCGCTGCGTGCGGGACTGGTCGCTGCTGTTTTCGGAAGAGGAGAAAGGTCGCGTGCACCGGCTTAAGTGTAATCTGGTCAGCCAATTCTTTTTGCCCGTCGGAATGACCCGCAAGGCACGCTCGAGGTGGTTGGTGTCGATCGAAACGTCCGGGTCATCCAGGTAGACGAACAGGCCGATGCGGCGCTCTCGGCTATCGGCCAGCGCACCGAGAAAGTGGCTGCTCGGCAGGAAACCCTGCTTGTCGAACTGCTCGTCAATCCAGACAAAGAAACCATCGAGGATCGGCTTGAATTGTTCCTGCCGGCCTGCGTGTTTCGCCGGCCCCGTCAGGCCGGCGTTGCGAATCGCCTGCTCGACCTTGTACAGGGCGGCGATCGCGTCGGGCCTTGATCGGGGTTTCGTCCATCGCGATGACGCGCGAGAGCCGGATTGAGTCCAGTTGGGCATCGAAGATCGGTTCTAGCAGCGATACGGCTGCCGGCATCAGCTTCGTCACCCAGGCCCGTGCCGTGCACGCGGGCGGGTCAACTATTTCCAGCGGCCTGGGTCAATTCGGAGCCAGCGCCAACAGGCCGCTACTTCAGGTCGTCGCCTTGCGCAGCCATTGCCTGTTCCTGCTTGGCGTGGTTGGCCAGGTACTCGGCGTGTTGAGCCTCGGTGCGTCGGGTGCCCAGACTGGTGAAATGCTCGCGCAGTTTGTCGGCGGGCAGGTCGGCGCCGTAGCAGGGGGTACCGGGTTGCTGCCGCCACGACTCGTGCAGGCTGCCGTCGTCAACGACGTCAAAGCCCAGTTCCTCAACTAGGGCCATCACTTTCTGCTTGGCCGCCGCATCGTCGCCGGCCACCGGCAGGGAGATGCGGCCGGGCGCGTTGGCGGGCAGGCCCTTATTTTGGAGGTGGTCGGCGTGGATGTTGTTGAATACCTTCACCAGCGGGCGGCCCAGGTGCTGCTGCACCCATTCGCTTTCTGTGAGGTCACCAGTTTCCAACTCCGGAATCTGGCCGTCGCGCAGGATGGGGTAGTAGTTGCTAGTGTCGATGACCGGCACGTTGGCCGCCACGCCCGCGAACAGGTCTTTGGGCAGGTCGGGGATGTTTTTGAGCGGGATGGTGACCACGATGATTTCGCCGTGGCGGGCCGCTTCCTGGGCCGTCACCGGCTTGGCGCCGGTTTTTTGGGCCACGTCTTTCAGCGTTTCTGGCCCGCGCGAGTTAGCGATGTACACCGAGTGTCCGAGGCTGACGAGCCGCACAGCGAGGGCGCTGCCGATGTGGCCGGCCCCGATGATTCCAACGTTCATATATTCCTTAGATTTAAGAGGTTTGCACGGCTAGGAATTGCCTCCGCAGGAGTTAAACAGCGACGACGAACTGCTTTTTTTGGCGGGTAGCCACCGGCGTTTACGATGCCTGTTAATCAAGCGAACTTGAAAAAAATTTATACTACACCTAAAATCGCGGAGTGTCCGACAAGACCCAGCAGTGTGGCATGTCAGTAGTAACATACTCGTACAGCGGGTTGCCTGGCCTTCGGGAAAGAACATCAGCGCCTTGCGGGGCTTTGTCGCGTTGTTAATTGAAAAATGAGATTCCCTCCGAAAGGGTACAGTGCATTGCCGAAGGCGTACCCTGGCAACTGCCAAAACCTACCAATCTCAGCTAAAATGCCAGGCGATGAATTGCAGCCGGCAAGCCGTGCCCGAGATGGGCGTCAGTGTTGTCGGCAAGTCGTAACGTGACGGCCAGCAATAGCGGAACGTTCTTCCTGAACTGCGGGACCACAGCCATGATTGACAAAGCAATATGCAGGGAATTGCCATAAACGGAACGATGCTGCACGAAGTTCGGATGCTCATGGAGCCGTACCAAAAGGGCACGGTAAGCAGCCTCGGGTACCCCAAGAGTCGGATTCGCTTCACAAGCGAGGGACAAGAAATTCGTCTCTGGTTCCCGGCGATGTTGGCTCTTGAATTGTATCGTTCCGGGACACTGCCGCAGGACGCGAAGGAGGAATTTTCGGTCAGCGTCAGCGGCAAGAAGGTGGGTAACTACCGCGTCATCGACTTCAGATACCCAGGCGCGAACGGGAGTCATAGCGAGGATATTCTCATGGTCCTGGCAAAAGTGGGCCTCGCCTCGTCACAGTAAGCGTACTTGCGCCTATAGCAGCCGGTCGGACTTTACACTGGAAAACACTAACGCCGTTGGGTAAAGTGTTGACCCGCATAACAAGACGAACCGGGTAGGAATGCGCGGCGTCATGACAGTAAATCGTCAGACGGATTAGCTGCTGCCGCCATCGGTGGAAATCGACTGGACTTGACTGAGTTGACGCGGTCTTATGGCGGCCGCGGCTCCGCCGCGCACCACCCGGCAGTTCTGCTCGGTTTACTGATCTACGCCTACGTGACCGGAATTGCGTCGAGCCGCAAGATTGCGCGTGCCACCTTCGACTCGGTCGCGTAGTGCGGACGCCGTCGACTCATCTCCACTCAAATTGCTGAGTCCGACAAACTGCCAGGCTCAGATTGTGGCAAAACGCACCGGAAGGCGGCTTTCGCTGTTCGATAAGCTCTCCGCGTCAATGCCACGGGGACAAAAAACGACGTTAACGATGTAGAACCGCCGACGTAGACCAAGGCTGAACTTCCGAGCTCATGTCCGAACAGGTCGGCCTGAACAAGCGCGCCCTGTATTCGGAGCACATGGCCATCTCGCCCCTGACAATTAAAAAGCGGTGGACAAAGATGACTATCATTGAGCGCTACAACAGCTTGAAAGGACCCGGCCGCCCAGAATATCCAACGACGTCGCTCGGCAACAAGAGCCTGGAGAAAGTAGTCACGGACATCGTGGAGCTGCTGACTACTTCAAAGTAGGTCAGCGAAGGTGAAAATTTCAAAATAAATCGTTTATACGATGAATAGCCTAGCTTCGACAACGATGCGGGAATACGATTCAGTGGCAGACCGGCCCGCGATGGCCGCCAACAAGAAAACTTACAGGGCAAATTCCGAACAATGGCTACAGCATACAAATTTCAGTTCGCGCCGCGCTTTCGTCGCCGAGCATTCGGCTGGAAGTCCGACACGCCGATACAGCGCATCAAGGAAGCCCTCAGCGAAATCAAAGCTGTCGCGAAGAAGGAACCGGTGCTAGCTGCCGAGGGTGCCGTTCTGTTCCTGGAGAAGCTGGCGCCGGCTATTGAACAAGTGGACAGCAGCTCAGGCAGGATTGGTTCTGCTGTCAACCGCGCCATCGAAACCCTCGTCCCGATCATCACAAAGGCCGATGTCAGCGGCGCGGTGCGACAGAAATGGTTGGAGCGTCTGTGGGCAGCTCTTCAAGAGGATGACATACCCTACCTCGAGTACCTCGGGGAGTTTTGGGGCGAGCTATGTGTGACGCCGGAGATTGCATCCAACTGGGCTGATTACCTGTCTCCGACGTTGACGACCATGTGGGACCAATGCGCGCGCAGTGGGGGATATGGATATTTCAAGGGGACGAGCGCATGCTTGAGCGCGCTGTATACCGCTGGCCGCGAAGACGAGCTGATGTCTTTGATAGCCAAGTCAGAGTACAAATATAAGTCGTGGCACAACAGAGTGTGGGGTGCGAAGGCCCTGGCGAAGGCCGGTAAGCGGGTTGAGGCGATTCAGTACGCTGAGGACTCGACAGGACTGAATGCGCCGCTTGCGGCCATTGCGGCGTTCTGTGAAGGCGTCTTGTTAGCGTCTGGATTTGCGGATGAAGCATATTCGCGCTACGCGATCGAGGCGACGTACGCGACGACCCACCTGGCGACATTTAAGGCCATCGTAAAGAAGTACCCGGGCAGGCCAAGGGAGACCATCTTGCGCGACCTGGTTGCGAGCCAGCCGGGCCAAGAGGGCAAATGGTTTGCTGCTGCCAAGGACGCCGGGTTCTTCGAGCTTGCCATCGAACTGGCCAACAGCAGTCCGTCAGACCCGCGCACGCTCATACGAGCTGCACGGGACTTCGCGCTGGAACGGCCAGAGTTTGCGCTGGCGGCCGGCATGACTGGGCTGCGTGGTATCGCCAATGGATGGGGTTACGACATCACCGGTGTCGACGTGCTGGACGCGTACGCCGCCGTTATGGCGGCGGCCAGCGCTGGGGGAGTGGATAAGGCAAGGGTGAAGTCCAGGGTGAGGGAGCTAATCGCTGCCAGCGGCACCGGCGGCGACTTCGTTCTAAAAGTTCTGGCACGACAGTTGATGGAGTGAGAGACCCGGCGCCTGCGGAACCAGAGGCCGCAGGCTCGAATCCTCTCACCCCGACCAGACACACGCGCTTCCTCCGTCGGGCGCGCCCTGCGCCTCCAGCACCGCCTTCACGCAGCAAAAAAAAGCCTCCGCGCTTCGATGTTGTCGCAATGAGTAAATTGCAATACTATCTGGAACGCCACGGTGTGCCGCACCGGCTTCTCGTTATATTGTAAGGACTCGATTGCATGAAGACTGTTCCCTCCTCTCTGTTGCTGGCGGCGTGCTTCACGTCAGCCTTGCTGATCCCGGCGCACGCCGCAACGCCGAAAGCACCAGCGCCGAACGCGGTGCTGAAAGTGGACTTCCAGAAGTTCACGCTGGCAAATGGCCTGGAGGTGATTTTTCACATCGACCGCTCCGATCCCGTGGTTGCCGTGAACCTGACGGCGCACGTCGGCTCGGCCCGTGAAAAGGCCGGGCGCACCGGCTTCGCGCATTTGTTCGAACACTTGCTGTTTCTGGAATCGGAGAACCTGGGCAAGGGAGGCCTGGACAAGATGAGCGCGCGCATCGGCGGCTCCGGCGCCAATGGGTCGACCTCGCAGGACCGTACCAATTATTTACAGACGGTTCCCAAAGATGCGCTCGAAAAAATGATCTGGGCCGAAGCGGACAAGCTCGGCTGGTTTATCAACACCGTCACCGAACCGGTGCTGGCCAAAGAAAAACAGGTCGTCAAAAATGAAAAGCGCCAGAGCGTCGACAACGCGCCGTACGGCCACACGTTTTACGTCATCAACAAGGCCTTGTACCCGACGGACCACCCGTACAACTGGCAGGTCATCGGTTCGCTCGACGACCTGCAGAATGCGAACGTCGACGACGTCAAGGAATTCTTTCGACTCTGGTACGTGCCGAACAATGTGACACTCGTGCTGGCAGGCGATTTCGATCCTGTGCAGGCGCGCAAGTGGGTCGAAAAGTATTTTTCCGAGATCAAGCGCGGCGAGTCGATCAAGCCAATGGCCAAACGCCCTGGCGTCATCAAGGACAACGTGAAGCTGGCGCACGAAGACAACTTCGCCAAACTGCCGGAGTTGAATATGGCATGGCCTAGCGTGGAGGACTTGCACGCGGATTCCTATGCGCTCGAAGTGCTGGCTGAATACCTGTCGGAGACGAAGCGCGCGCCGTTCTACAAAGTGCTCGTCGAAGACAGCAAGCTGACCTCGAAAGTAAGGATCAACAACCTCACGTCCGAACTGGCGGGCCAGTTCATGCTGACGGTGCGCGCCTTCGAAGGAAAGAAGCTCGATGACGTCGTCGCCGCAGTCGACCAGGCTTTTGCCAGCTTCGAACAGGAAGGCATTTCCCAGAAAGACCTGAACCGGATCAAGGCCGGTCTCGAAACCAGGTTCTACAACGCGGTTTCCAGCGTACTCGGCAAATCGGCACTGCTTGCCGAATACAATTATTTGAGCGGCAACCCAGGCTATGTCGAGGAAGGCGTCAAGAAAACGCTCGCCGTCACGCCGGCCGACGTGCGGCGGGTGTACAACACCTATATCAAGGGTAAGCCTTTTGTTGCGACCAGTTTCGTCCCGAAAGGCCAACTGTCGCTGGCCCTGAGCGGCTCGGACAAGGCCGAGGTCGTCGAAGAGAAGCTTGTGCAAGGGGCGGAGGATGCGGTCGACGCCAGCGCCGATGCCGCTTATACGAAAACCCCGTCGCGGTTTGATCGCAGCCGTGAACCTGCCTACGGCGCAGCGCTCGCCGTCAAGGTACCGCAGGTGTGGGACACCAGGCTGTCGAACGGCATGCGCGTGCATGGCATCCGCAACAGCGAAGTGCCGCTGGTGCAGTTCGATATCGCCATCGACGGCGGCCTGCTGCTCGACCAGCTCGACAAGGTAGGGGTCGCCAACCTGATGGCGCGCATGATGACACAGGGAACCGCCAACAGGACGCCGCAGGAACTGGAAGAAGCGATCTTGCAATTGGGCGCGACGATCAATGTTGCGGCTGGCACCGAAGAGGTGCGCGTCAGCGTGACGACCCTGGCCCGCAATTATCAGGCAACCTTGGCCCTGGTCCAGGAAATGTTGTTGCAGCCGCGTTGGGACGAGAAGGAATTTGCCCTGATCAAGCAAAGCGTGCTGAGCCAGATTCGCCAGCAGGAAGCCGATCCGAACGCGCTGGCAAACAGCAATTACAGAAATCTCATCTACGGAAACGACACTATCCGTTCGCGCAATATCCTTGGTACGGCCGAGACCGTGAACGCGATCGCGATCGCGGACTTGAAGCAGTACTACCGTGCCAATTTGTCGCCATCGGTCGCGCGCATGCATGTGATCGGCGCCTTGCCGAAACAGGCCGTTGGCCGTTCGCTGGCCGAACTCAGTGGAAAATGGCAAGCCCGGCCGGTCACGCTGCCGGCGGCGACGGCGGCGACCGATCAGGTTCCGGCCAAAGTGTATTTTGTCGATGTGCCCGATGCGAAGCAATCGGTCGTGCACGTCGGCTATCGCGCGCTGGCGGCGACCGATACCGACTATCACCCGGCCACGGTGGCGAACTATATCCTGGGCGGCGGCAGCTTCGCCTCGCGCCTGACCCAGCAATTGCGTGAAGGTAAGGGTTACACCTACGGCATCAGTTCGAATTTCTCCGGCAGCAAGAGCGCGGGGCCATTTACGATCGCCAGCGGCGTGCGCAGTAACGTGACGCTCGAGTCCACCCAACTGGTGAAACAGATCCTCCTGGACTACGCCCCAACCTACTCCGAAGCCGACCTGGAAACGACCAAAAACTTCCTCATCAAGAGCACCGCGCGCGCCTTCGAGACGTCTGGCGCCAAACTGGGCATGCTCGACAATATCAGCAAGTACGGCTGGCGCGCCAACTACGTCAAGGACCGCGAACAGATCGTCAAGGCAATGACGCTGCCGCAGATCCAGGCACTGTCGCAAAAATACCTGAACCCCTCGAAGATGGTTTGGCTGGTGGTCGGGGATGCAAAAACGCAATTACCAAGGATGAAGGACCTTGGCTTCGGCGAGCCGGTCCTGATCGGCAAGTAAATCGCAGCAATCCGGATGGCAGTTAATGCAAACTGCCATTCCGGACGCGAACCTGCTGGCCTGCGCGGCGGTGGCTGGCGCCGGATTCGGTAAAGGTCCGCACCTTGCCATTGCTCATCCGAACCCGTACTTCCGCCATTGTCGTCGTGCGCGAACGTTTTTCGATCTCGTTGCCGGCATAGCCGCCGCCGACTGCGCCCGCCACGGTGGCCAACGAACGGCCATTGCCGCCGCCAATCTGGTTGCCCAACAACCCACCCACCACCGCTCCCGTCGCAATACCAAGGCCACTGCCGCGTTGCGCCGCGCGTTGATAGGTGTGCGTGGAAATCACCGTGCCGCAATTGGAACAACGGGCGGCAGTTGAACCGTGGTTGGACGACGCTGCCTGCACGGCAACGGGCGCCATGGCGAACATGGCAAACATGGCAACGACTACAGCCGCCGCACTTGCCCCCCGTGCAGCGTGCGCGCGCAAGGCCGAAATTCGGTGGGAGAACTCGTTCATGTTGTTCCTGACTGTGATGGTGGCCACTGTGGCGAGAACTCAGCCTACCGCAGTGCGGCCGCCACGGGTAGGCCGTGAACGTTTCAAGCGAAAGCATTTGTAACAGCAACGCGTAGCCGCTTGGCAATGTCATTCAGGTAAGTTATGAAGCGGATACAACCAGACATTCACATTTTGTATGGGTGACATCATAAATCGCAATTTCATTTATGGCGTCAAGCCACTTATACTGCAATGCAACAACGCATTCTGCCTAAGGAGTTCACCATGACCACCGCTACTTTCACCACCGCGCCAGCCGGTTCGCTGCGCCACTACCTGAAAGATGTCGGCACTGCCGCCCGCGCCTTCGCGGAAGCACTGTTCGCAGCGCAAAGCCGCCAGTTCGTCGCCCAGGAAGTACGCACGTCGCAAGCCGCATCCGCGCGCGACATGGCAAAAGGCCGCCGCCAGATGCTGTCGCTGGCCAAGCAGCACGAAGGCTTTTCGCCGAACCTGTCGGCCGAATTGCGCGCCATCGCTGGGCGGGATTGATGACGGAATTCGTCGAAACCATTTTGGTAGCGCTTGCCGTGATCGCCACTTTTGTCCGCGTTGCCATGATTCGTCCCCACCCCCGCGCGGGCGCGGTCAGGAAGTAACCCTGACGGCTGCCCTTGCCGGTCGCGCAATGCCCGGCAAGGGCAGCAAACGTCGCTTTCACGCTTGCAAAAAATCCAGCAGCGTCAGCGCAAGCACTTTGGTCGCCTTGCGCAAATCGTCCAGCGCCAGCCGCTCGTCGGCCTTCTTCGCATTCGATTCGGGCACCGTGCGCGGGCCAGCGCCGTACAGCACGGCGGGAATCCCGTGCTCGCCATACAAGCGGGCGTCGGCATACAGCGGCGTGCCCTGTGCGGTAACGGCTTCGCCGAGCACCTGCATGGCGTTCTTCTGCAGGCTGGCCACCAGCTTGCTTGAACCCGGCAGCGGGCGCAGCGCGTGCGACAGCAGCAGGCGCCGGATCTCGACGCGGATGCCCGGCAAGCCCTGCACCGCATGGTCGATCAACGCGCGCACTTGCGCCTCGACCGCCACCGGATCTTCATCCGGAATCATGCGGCGGTCCATTTTGAGCACCACCTTGCCGGGAACCACATTGGTGTTGGTGCCGCCATCGATGCGGCCCACCAGCATGGTCGGCGAATCGATGCCCGGCACGCTCGACTTGATCTTTTTCAGCGCCGGCAGCTCGTCGTAGATCGCGTTGAGGATTTTCGTCGCCGCCTGCAGTGCATCGTGGCCGGTCTCCGGCATCGCGCCGTGGCCTGACTTGCCGTGCACCGTCACTTCGAGCTGCAGGCAGGCGTTGTGGGCGGTCACGATGTTGTAGCTGAAGCCGGCGGCGATGACGAAGTCGGGCCGGGTCAGTTTTTGTTCGAGCAGCCAGCCCGGGCCGAGCAGGCCGCCGAATTCTTCATCATAAGTAAAATGCAGCTCCACGCCGCCCTTGAGCGGCAGTCCTGGCGCCTCGAGCGCGCGCACGGCGAAAATGAAGGTGGCGAAATCGCATTTCGACACCGCCGCCGCGCGCCCGTAAATAAAACCGTCTTCGATGACGCCGCCGTAGGGTGGCTTGGTCCAGCCCTCGCCGGGGGGTACCACGTCGCCATGGGCGTTGAGGGCAATCGTCGGGCCGCCGGCCTGGTAGGGGCGCCGCACGATCAGGTTGGTGATGCTCTGCATGCCGTAGTCGCGCACCGCCTGCGCCGGCACCGGGTGTTTTTCGGCGCTCCAGCCGAACGCCTCGACCATGGCGGCCACCGCGTCCGCGTGCGGCGCATTGTCCCCCGGTGGCGTGTCCGTTGGAATCCGGATCACTTGCTGGAGGAAGGCGACTTCCTCGTCGAAGTGGGCATCGATCCAGTCGACCAGTTTTTGTCGTGCGTCCATGGCAGTCCTCTTTTGGTTCTTTTCTCATTTCGCGCCCGCTTCAAACCAGGCGCCTACTTGCGCGCGTTCGGCGTCCGTCATGTTGGTCAGGTTCGCCAGCGGCATGGCTTTCATCTGCACCGCCTGCTGGTAGATTTTCACCGCATTCTGGCGGATGTCTTCCGGTGTATTCAACGCGATGCCGGCCGGCGCCGTGGCAAATCCCGGCTGGGTCGGATGGTCTGCGTGACAGGTGGCGCAGCGCTGGATCACGATCGCCTGCACCTGCGCGAATTGGACCGCCTTGGTGGCCACCTCGGCCGCCCTTGGGGGCTGCGGCGCAAGCGCTACCACCAGCGCCAGCAACAGCAGCACGCCAATGGCCGGGTACTTCCATTCGGTGCGGCCCTTGTGGCGCAAATTAAAAAAATGGCGGATGACGACGCCGGCCGCCATGATCACCGCCAGCACCGCCCACGCGTGCTGATGGCGGTAGGTCATCGCGTAGTGATTGCTGATCATGATGAACAGCACCGGCAAGGTGAAGTAATTATTGTGGACGCTGCGCTGCTTGGCACGCAGGCCATGGATCGGGTCAGGCTTGCCGCCGGCCGCCATCGCCGCGACCATCTTGCGTTGGCCGGGGATGATCAGCATCAGCACGTTGGCCACCATGATGGTGCCGATCATCGCGCCGACATGGATGTAGGCCGCGCGTCCGCTCAGATAGTGGCCCAGCACCCAGGCGCTGGCGACCAGGAAGGCGAACATGACGACGCCAAACGCAACGTCGCGCTGGCCCAGCTTCGAGCGGCACAGCAGGTCGTACACGGTCCAGCCGAGCAGCAGGCTGCCAAGGCCGATGCCGACCGCCTGCCAGCTGCCGATGTCGGCGACCGACTTGTCGACCATCATCGCCTGGGCGTTGAAGTAGTAGACGATGGTGAGCAGCGCAAAGCCCGACAGCCAGGTCGAATAGGCCTCCCATTTGAACCAGTGCAGTTCCTTCGGCAGTTCGCTTGGCGCCACCAGGTATTTTTGCGGGTTGTAGAAGCCGCCGCCGTGCACCGCCCACAGTTCGCCCGACACGCCTTTTTTCGCCAGTTCGGAGCCGGCCGCCGGCGCACGGATGGTGTTGTCGAGCCAGACGAAGTAGAACGACGCGCCGATCCAGGCAATGCCGGTGATAAGGTGCAGCCAGCGCACGACCAGGTTGAGCCAGTCGAGGGCGTACGGGATCAGGTAGTCGAACACGTCCATGGGGGTTCCTGGGGTTGCCGGGGTTGCGAACGCTGGGAAAACAGCGCCGGCAGTGTGGGCAAGATAGTCTGATTCCTGCCGCGCAACATAAAAATCGGCGTATATTCAACATCTTCGATTGCATATACCCGACATGGCCAGTCTACCCCAGCACCTCGACCTGCACCTGATCCGCATTTTGTACCTTTTGCTGGTCGAAAAAAACGTCTCGCGCGTCGCCCTCAAGCTGAACCAGCCGCAGCCCTCGATTTCGGCGTCGCTGCGCAAACTGCGCGAGCTGACGGGCGACCCGCTGCTGGTGCGCGGCGCGCGCGGCATGGTGCCGACCCAGCACGGCGAGAGCCTGCTGAAACCGGCCAAGCGCATCCTCGACGAGACCGAGAGCCTGTTTATCAAAAAGTCGCCGTTCGTGCCGCAGCAAGAGTCGCGCACCTTCCAGATCGCCGCCCCCGATTACCTCGACAGCCAGTTCCTGCCGAACGTGGTGGCGGCGCTGCGGCGCGGTTCGCCCGGCAGCCGCGTCGTGATCCATAGCCTGGGCGCCGGCGTCGACTACACGCGCATGCTCTCCGACGGCGACATGGATCTCGTCATCGCCAACTGGGACGAGCCGCCCGCCCACCTGCACATCTCGAAGCTGTTCGAAGACCCGATTATCTGCACCATGCGCGCCGACAGTGCGTATGCGAAGCGCACCGCCAGCGACGCCATGACGGTCGCGGACTACCTGCTGCTGCCGCACGTGGCGCCGTCGCAGATGGTGCCGGGCAAACTCGGCGTGATCGACTCCTTCCTCGAGCGTCAAGGCATGCGGCGCAACGTCGCGGTGGAGTCGCCCTACTTCGGCCTGATCCCTTACATGCTCACGCAAACCGACCTGGTACTCACCACCGGGCGCCAGTTCATGCGCTTCTATGAAAAGACGCTGCCTTTGAAAAGTTTTACGGTGCCGGTCAAGTTCCCGCCGATGCGCTTCTACCAGCTGTGGCACGAGCGGGTGCACCAGGCGCCCGAACACAAATGGCTGCGCGACCAGGTCAGCGCGACCGCCACGGCGCTGACGCGGTAGGCACCGTGGCGGAGTTAAACTCGGCCCTGCGATGCGATATCATCGAACGCCTGCACAATCGGATAACAAGTCGGATAACAAGTCGGATAACAAGCCATGACGACACTTTCGGAATTAAACAGCTGCGCCGAGGACGTTTTCATCGACTCGCTAAAAGGAATTTACGAGTATTCGCCGTGGATTGCGCAGCGTGCGGCCAGCAGCCGTCCGTTCGCCAGCGTCGTCGCGCTCAAGCTGGCGCTGCACGCCGTGGTCGCCGCCGCCAGCCTTGACGAACAATTGGCGCTGATCCGCTTTCATCCCGAACTGGCCGGCAAGGCCGCCCTCGCCGGCGAGCTGACCGAAGAGTCGACGCAGGAGCAGGCGAAATCCGGCTTGACCCTGTGCAGCGCGCAAGAGTACGTGGCGCTGCACCAGCTCAACGCCGACTACAGGCGCAAGTTCGGCTTTCCTTTTATCCTCGCGGTAAAAGGCCCGGACGGCAATGGCCTGACGCGCCAGGCCATCATCGAGACGTTCGCGCGGCGGCTGAAAAACGCCCATGCCGGCGAAATGGCTGAATGCCTACGCCAGATCGACCGCATCGCCGAACTGCGTATCAACGACCTGTTATCGATCCGGCTCGCGTTCGGCCCGGCCATCATGGGGTGGTGCGAGCACCTCGCCGCCTGGAGCGACATGGAGGACGGCCTGACCTGTTCCTACCTGACGCCGGCGCACCGGCGCACCGCCGCGCAGCTGCTCGATTGGATGGTTGAGGCCGGCATGCAGGCGCACATCGACGCCGTCGGCAACGTCGTCGGGCGCTACCTGTCGGACCAGCTTGACGCCAAAACCCTGCTCACCGGTTCGCATTACGACACCGTGCGCGACGGCGGCAAATACGATGGCCGGCTTGGCATCCTGCTGCCGCTGGCGATCGTGCGCCACCTGCATGAGCGCGGCGAGCGGCTGCCGTTCCACCTCGAGGTGATCGGCTTCGCCGAAGAAGAAGGCGTGCGCTTCAAAAGCACATTCCTGGGCAGTAACGCCGTCACCGGGCAATTCGACATGGCGCTGCTCGACGGGGTCGATGCCGACGGCATCACCATGCGCGCTGCGCTCGCCGAAGCCGGCCACGACATCCAGCAGATCGGCGCCATCGCGCGGAATCCGTTTGACGTGCTCGGTTTTGTCGAGGTGCATATCGAGCAGGGTCCCGTGCTGCTCGAGCACGGCCTGGCGCTGGGCGTGGTGACGGCGATTGCCGGCAGCTCGCGCTACCTGGTCGAGCTGACAGGCCTGGCCAGCCACGCCGGCACGACGCCGATGACCATGCGCCGCGACGCTGCCGCCGCGGCGGCTGAAATCGTGCTGATGGTGGAGGCACGCTGCAGTCAAGCAGCGTCGTTGGTCGGCACCGTCGGCCAGCTTGAGGTGCCGAATGGCTCGGTCAACGTGATTGCCGGTCATTGCAAGCTGTCGCTCGACATCCGGGCGGCGGACGACGCGGTGCGGTTGGCGGCGGTGCGCGATGTGCGCGACGCGATCGCGGCAATCTGCGCGCGGCGCCACGTCGACGCCGACATCCGCCAGGTGGTGTCGGCGCAAGCGGCGCCGTGTGCGCCATGGCTGATGGACCAGATGAAAGCGGCGATCGAACGCGCCGGCTTGCCGCGTTTCGACCTCGCCTCTGGCGCGGGGCACGACGCGATGGCGATGGCAAAAATGACGGACGTCGCAATGCTCTTCACGCGCTGCGGCAATGGCGGCATCAGCCATAATCGCCTGGAAACGATGACGGCCGACGACGCCGATATCGCCGCGCGGGTGCTGCTCGATTTCCTGCGCTCGTTCAGGCCGCGGCAATCCTGACCCAAACACCCCTCACGGCGTCAGCATCACCTGGCGGCGCACAATGTTGGTGCAATCCGTGCGCAGTAAAGGTGCAATCCTCTACGCAGAGCGCACATCACCGCGCCGCAGCCCGCACTTAATTGGCACGTTTTTTGCTTTACACCAATCCATCGGCCGCGTTGCTGCACACTTTCAGGGAGTTTTCGGATGGACGGATATAAAAACGGTGCGGATGCACTCTTTATCATGCTCGGCGGCATAATGATTCTGGCGATGCACGCCGGCTTCGCTTTTCTCGAACTGGGTACGGTGCGCAAGAAAAACCAGGTCAACGCGCTGGTTAAAATCCTGGTCGATTTCGCCATGTCGACCATCGCCTATTTCTTTGTCGGCTACAGCATCGCCTACGGTATCAATTTTTTCAGCGCGACCGACACCTTGGTTGCCAAAAACGGCTACGAACTGGTGAAGTTCTTTTTCCTGCTCACCTTCGCCGCGGCGATTCCCGCCATCGTCTCGGGCGGCATCGCCGAACGCGCCCGGTTCTATCCGCAGGTGGTGGCCACTGCCTTGCTGGTCGGCCTGGTCTACCCGCTGTTCGAGGGCATCGCGTGGAACCATCGTTTCGGCGTGCAGGCGGCGTTCCAGTCGCTGTTCGGCTTCGAATTCCACGACTTTGCCGGTTCCGTGGTGGTGCACGCGGTGGGCGGCTGGGTCGCGCTGCCGGCGATCCTGCTGCTGGGCGCCAGGCGCGGCCGCTACACCAAGGAAGGCAAGATCGCCGCCCATCCGCCGTCGTCGATTCCCTTCCTGGCGCTGGGCGCGTGGATCCTGACGGTCGGCTGGTTCGGCTTCAACGTCATGAGCGCGCAGACGCTCGACAAGATGAACGGGCTGGTGGCAGTCAATTCGCTGATGGCGCTGGTCGGCGGCACGCTTACCGCACTGGTGATGGGCCGTAACGATCCGGGCTTCGTCTACAACGGGCCGCTGGCCGGCCTGGTGGCGGTGTGCGCCGGATCGGACCTGATGCATCCGCTTGGCGCGCTGGCAACCGGCGCGGTGGCGGGCGCGATCTTTGTTTTGATGTTCACCTGGACGCAGAACACGTGGAAGAAGGACGACGTGCTGGGTGTGTGGCCACTGCACGGCCTGTGCGGCGCGTGGGGCGGCCTGGCCGCAGGCATCTTTGGCAGCAAGGCGCTGGGCGGGCTGGGCGGGGTATCGTTCCTGGCACAGCTGGCGGGCACCGCGCTGGGGATCGCGATCGCCGCCGGCGGCGGCTTCGCGGTGTACGGTTTGATTAAAATAACGGTGGGCCTGCGCCTCGATCCCGAGCAGGAATTCGACGGCGCCGACCTGTCGATTCACAATATCAGCGCGACGCCGGAGCGCGAGACCTCGTTTTAAGGGGGCCGACCTTTCAGCGTTGTCGTCCTCGCACACGCGGGGACCCAAGCTCCCCGTATGCGCGACGACGACGAGGTGGCTTTTAACTCACCACCACCTTGGCGCACGCCAGCATCGCATGCAACAGCACGTTGCAGCCCGCTTCCAGATGCTCCGCTTTCGCGTCCTCGATTTCGTTGTGGCTGATGCCGTCCTTGCATGGCACGAAAATCATGCCGGCCGGGGCCAGGCGCGCCGCGTAGATGGCGTCGTGGCCGGCGCCGGACACCACGTCCATCGTCGAGTAGCCGAGCTTTTCGGTGGCCGCGCGCACGGCGCCCACGCAATCGGGGTGAAACGCGCATGGCGGGTAGTACGACACGCGCTCGATGCTGATCGCCAGGCCGCTGCCCACGCGCGTCTGGTCGATAAACGCCAGCATCTCGCGGTGCATGGTGTCTAACAGTTCGTCGTTCACGTTGCGCAGGTCGATGCTGAATTTGACTTCGCCTGGAATCACATTGCGGCTGTTGGGGAACAGCTGCACCATGCCGACGGTGCCGCGGCCATACGGCGGGTAGCGGTTGGCGATCGCCACCACTTCCTGCATGATGCGGGTCGACACCTGCAGCGCATCCTTGCGCAAGCCCATCGGCGTCGGTCCCGCATGCGCTTCCATCCCGGTCACCACGCAGTCGTACCACGACAGTCCCATCACCGCCGGCACCACGCCGATCACCTTGTCGGCGTCTTCCAGCACCGGTCCCTGCTCGATATGGGTTTCAAAATACGCGCCGATCGGATGCTGGCCCGGCACCTGCTCGCCCAGGTAGCCGATGCGCGCCAGTTCATCCTTTACCGTCTTGCCCTCGAGGTCTTTCGCCGCATATGCCGTCTCCAGGCTGAAGGCGCCGCAAAAGACGCCGGAACCCATCATCACCGGCACGAAGCGCGAGCCTTCCTCGTTGGTCCAGAACGCGACCTCGATCGGCGCCTCGGTGGTGATGTTCGCATCGTTCAGCGTGCGCACCACCTCGAGGCCGGCCAGCACGCCGTAGTTGCCGTCGAACTTGCCGCCGGTCGGCTGGGTGTCGATATGGCTGCCGGTGACAATCGGCGCGAGTGCCGGATTGCTGCCTTCGCGGCGCATGAAGACGTTGCCGATCTGGTCGACCGTGACCGCCAGGCCCGCTTTTTTCCCCCAGCCGACCACGAGGTCGCGGCCCTGGCGGTCGAGGTCGGTCAACGCCAGGCGTTTGACGCCGCCTTTCGGCGTGGCGCCGATGTGCGCCAGTTCCATCAGCGACGCCCACAGGCGGCTGCCGTCGATTCGAAGTTCGTTCATTAATGACTCCTGTCAGGCTGCGCGGGTTGAGGTAAAGGCTGGCCTGTCGATGTGGCGCCCGGCGCCCTCGACCGCGCGCAATTGCCCGCGCTCGAAAACGACCTTGCCGGCCGCCAGCGTGTGCGACGGGATGCCGCGCACGGTGCGGCCCTCGAAGACGTTGAAGCCGCTGTTGGAAAACTGGGTGGCGGCCGAGATCGTGCGCGTGCCTTGCGGATCCCACACCACCAGGTCGGCATCGGCGCCGGCGCCGACGATGCCTTTGCGCGGATACATATTGAAAATCTGCGCCGCATTGGTGGAGGTGACGCGGACGAATTCGGATGGTGTCAACAGGCCCGTGTTGACGCCGGCGTCCCACACCACGGCCATGCGCTCTTCGACGCCGCCGCAGCCGTTCGGTATCCGGGTAAAGTCGTTGGCGCCGGCCGCTTTTTGCTCGGCGCAGAAGGTGCAATGGTCGGTCCCGGTCGTGTGCAGGTTACCGCCGCGCAGGCCCTGCCACAGCGCGGCCTGGTGGTGTTTGGCACGAAACGGCGGGCTCATTACGTGGGCGCGCGCGTATTCCAGGTCGGCGCTCTGGTAGACGCTGTCGTCGATCACCAGGTGGCCGGCCAGCGCTTCGCCGTACACCCGCTGGCCCTTGGCGCGAGCGCGCACGATCGCCTCTAGCGCTTCCGCGCACGACACGTGCACGATGTAGACCGGGGTGCCGAGCACGTTGGCGATGGCGATGGCGCGATTGGCCGCCTCGGCTTCGACTTCCGGCGGGCGCGACAAGGGGTGGGCGGCGGGGCCGCGAATACCCTGTTTGAGCAAGTCCTGCTGCAGTTGATACACCAGTTCGCCGTTCTCGGCGTGGACGGTGGGGATCGCCCCCAGTTCCAGCGCGCGCGTAAAACTGCGCACCAGCGTTTCGTCGTCGGCCATGATAGCGTTCTTGTAGGCCATGAAGTGCTTGAAGCTGTTGACGCCGTGGTCGCGCACCAGCGTGCCCATGTCGGCGTGCACCGAGTCGCCCCACCAAGTCACTGCGACGTGAAAGGTGTAGTCGCCGGCGGACTTTGCCGCCCAGCCGCGCCACATGTGGTACGCCTCGAGCAGCGACTGCTTCGGATCGGGAATGACGAAGTCCATGATGGTGGTGGTGCCGCCGGCCAGGCCCGCCGCGGTGCCGTCGAAGAAATCGTCGGCCGCAACGGTGCCCATGAAAGGCAGCTGCATGTGGGTGTGGGTGTCGATCCCGCCCGGCATAATGTACTGGCCGCTGGCGTCGATGACGGTGGCATGCGCCGGCACGTCGAGATGGTCGCCGACGGCGATGATCTTGTCGCCGAAGCAAACGACGTCGGCCTTGAAGGCGCGGTCGGCGTTGACGACGGTGCCGCCGCGAATGAATATGCTCATGTGACTCTCCTCATTAGCGGTGGACGACGGTCATGGCGGGGCTGGCGCGCCGCTTCATCATGACGCCGTACACCAGGGCGGAAATGGCGATACCGACGAACCAGGCGTAGGTATAAATCAGTTTGAAGGCCGCGCCCACCGACGGGAAGGCAGCGGGGAAGGCAGCGTTCAGAAAGCCCGGAATGTTGGGCAGCACGCCGGCGGCGAACGCCACGATGGCGGCCATGTTCCAGCCGTTGCCGTACGAGTAAATGCCGTCGTGCCGGTACAACTGGTCGACGTCCAACTCGGTCTTGCGCACCAAGTAGTAGTCGATGATTAAAATGCCAGCAATAGGACCGAGCAGCGCCGAGTAGCCGATCAGCCATGTAAAAATATAGCCCTGGGTCGTCTCGAGGATTTTCCACGGCATCATCACCAGCGCGATCGCGGCCGTCATGTAGCCGCCCGTGCGATACGAGATGTGCTTGGGCGCCAGCGCCGAAAAATCGTAGGCCGGGCCGACCAGGTTGGCGGCCAGGTTGACGCTGACGGTATCGACCAGCAGCACGATCAGCGCCACCAGCACGGCCACGCCGGTCATGCGGCTGGCCAGGTCGACCGGATCCCAGATCGCCTTGCCGTACAAGACGACAGTGGCGGACGTGACGATCACCGCCAGCATGGCGAGCAACCCCATCGGCACCGGCAGGCCGATCGACTGGCCGAGCAGCTGGTCGCGCTGGGTCTTGGCGAAGCGCGTGAAGTCGGGGATGTTCAGCGCCAGCGTGGCCCAGAACCCGACCATTGCCGTCAACGACGGCCAGAAAGCGGACCAGAACTGGCCGGCCTTGGCACCGCCTTCGACGAACTGCGAGGGCGCGTCCAGCAGCGGGCCGAAGCCGCCGGCGCGGTTGTAGACCCAGCCGAGCAGCACGAAGCAGATGACGATCTTCGCCGGCGCGGTGTAGGTTTCCAGTTTGCGGATCGCGTCCATGCCGTGCACGATGTAATAGAACTGGATCGCCCAGAACAGCAGGAAGCAGCCGAGCTGCGCGCCGTTGATGCCCAGGCCAGGCAGCTTGCCGCCGCCGATCTCGTGCCCGGACATGACGCCGAGCAGCGTGTAGATCATGCTGCCGCCGAACCAGGTCTGGATGCCGTACCAGCCGCAGGCGACGACCGCGCGCATCAGTGCCGGCACGCGCGCGCCGGCGGTACCGAACGAGGCGCGCGCCAGTACCGCGAACGGAATGCCATATTTGGTGCCGGCGTGGCCGATCAGCAGCATCGGCACCAGCACGATGGTATTTGCCAGGAACACCGTCATCACCGCCTGCCAGCCCGACATGCCCGCTTCGATCAGGCTGGCCGACAGCGTGTATGCCGGAATGCACATCACCATGCCGACCCACAGGGCGGCGAAGTGATACCAGCGCCAGGTGCGCTGCGCGGCGGTGGTTGGAGCCAGGTCTTCGTTCCACAGGCTGGTGCTGCGGTATTTGTCGCTACTCACAGTGGGTGACTCCATGGTGGTGTTCGTAGGTTGAGTGATTGGATCCCCGCATGCGCGAGGATGACGGTTTTAAAGCCAGTAGTCTCAACGCCGTCGATTGGATCCCCGCATGCGCGAGGATGACGGTTTTAAAGCCTGTAGTCTCAACGCCGTCGATTGGGTCCCCGCATGCGCGAGGATGACGGTGGTCTCAACGCCGTCGTCCTCGCGCATGCGGGGACCCAATTTCTAAGCTACCCGATGCGGATTGCGTTCATCCTGCGTCCAGTTCATATACCCCTTGCCGCTGTCGACCGGCACCATCGTGATGCACGCCTCCACCGGGCAGGTAATCTCGCACAGGTTGCAGCCGACGCACTCCGACCCGATCACCTCGTACTTGCGGCTACCCGCCGCGTCGATCAACTGGGCGATCGACTGGTGCGACGTATCTTCGCAGGCGACATAACACTTGCCGCACTTGATGCACATGTCCTGGTCGATCTTCGCGATCACCTGGTAATTCATGTCGAGGTATTTCCAGTCGGTGGTGTTGACCACCGCCTTGCCGGCGAAATCGGCGATCGTTTGGTACCCCTTGCCGTCCATCCAGCGCGACAGGCCATCCTTCATCTGTTCGACAATGCGAAAGCCGTGCAGCATGGCCGCGGTGCACACTTGCACCGAGCCGGCGCCAAGCGCGATGAACTCGGCCGCGTCGCGCCAGTTGCCGATGCCGCCGATGCCGGAAATCGGTAAATTGCGGGTGGCCGGGTCGCGCGCAATTTCAGCCACCATGTTGAGCGCAATCGGTTTCACCGCCGAGCCGCAGTAACCGCCGTGGGTGCTGGCGTTGCCGACGATCGGCAAGGCGATCATGCGGTCCAGGTCCAGGTGGGTGATCGAATTGATGGTGTTGATCAACGAGACCGCGTCCGCCCCGCCGGCCAGCGCGGCCCTGGCTGGCGCGCGCACGTCGGTGATGTTGGGCGTGAGCTTGACGATGACGGGCAGCGTCGAGTGCTGCTTGCACCAGCGCGTGACCATCTCGACGTATTCGGGCACCTGGCCGACGGCGGCGCCCATGCCGCGCTCGGGCATGCCGTGCGGGCAGCCGAAATTGAGTTCGATGCCGTCGGCGCCGGTCGCCTCGACCTTCGGCAAAATTTCCGCCCACAGCGTTTCCTCGCACGGCAGCATCAAGGAGACGATCATGGCGCGGTCCGGCCAGTCCTTTTTTACTTGGGTGATCTCGCGCAGGTTGATCTCCAGGCTGCGGTCGGTGATCAGTTCGATGTTGTTAAAGCCCAGCACTTCGCGGTTCTTGCCGTAGAGGGCGGAGTAGCGCGACGACACGTTGACCGCAGCCGGGTCTTGGCCCAGGGTTTTCCACACCACCCCGCCCCACCCGGCCTCGAAGGCGCGCACCACGTTGTAGGCTTTGTCGGTCGGCGGCGCGGACGCCAGCCAGAACGGATTGGGCGACTTGATGCCACAGAAATCGATGCTCAGGTCGGCCATGCTGCCCCCGCTTTGGTGTGGATGTCGTTGTGGATCGCGTGTGCGGCGAGCTTGCCGTGCTGGACGGCTTGCACCGTCAGGTCCTGCCCCGGGGCGACGCAATCACCGCCGGCGTAGATGCCGGCCAGCGCGGTGCGGAACTGCGCATCGACGTGGATCTTGTCGCCGGCCCGCCCGAGTTGCATGGCCATCGGGTCCGCAAGGCTGGAACCGTCGAGGCTCTGGCCGATCGCCTTGAACACGGCGTCGGCGGCGATGTCGATAAAAACGCCGGTGCCGACCAAAGAGCCGCCATTCCTGCCGGTTTGTTCAAGCCGGGTTTTCTCGAAACGCATGGCGCGCACGCTGCCGGCGTCATCCAACAACACTTCGAGCGGCGCGGCCCAGGTACGCATGCGCACGAAATTCGCCTTGGCGATAGCCTGTTCATGGCTTGTTGCGCTCATCGACTCGAAGCCGCGCCGGTACACCAGCGTGACCTGTTCGGCGCCGAGGCGCTTGATCTGCACCGCCATGTCGATGGCGGTGTTGCCGGCGCCGATCACGATGGCGCGCTTGGGCACCGGCAGCGCCGCCAGGTCGCTTGACTGGCGCAGCGCGGATATGTAATCGACCGCGGCCAACAGGCCCGGCGCGTCTTCGCCCGTCAGGCCGAGCCGGCGGCTGGCGTTCAGGCCCAGGCCGAGAAACACCGCGTCGTATTGCGTGTGCAGCTCTTGCAAGCTGAGGTTGACGCCGAGGGTGCGGCCGTGGCGCACGTCGATGCCGCCGATCGACAGCAGGAAGTCGACTTCCTGCTGTGCGAAGTCACCCGTCAGCTTGTATTTGGCGATGCCGTATTCGTTCAGGCCGCCGGATTTTTCGCGCGTTTCGAAGATGACCACGTCGTTGCCCAGCATCGCCAGGCGGTGCGCGCAGGCCAGCCCGGCCGGACCGGCCCCGACCACCGCAATGTGCTTGCCGGTGGGCGCGGCGCGTTCAAACGGATGCTGGATAAAACTGGCCGAATCGAGGGCGTGACGCTGCAGCAGGCCAATTTTGACCGGCTGGCCTTCTGCGTCATGGTTGCGCACGCAAGCGTCTTCGCACAGGATTTCGGTCGGGCAAACGCGCGCGCAGCTGCCGCCGAGGATGTTCTGCTTGAGGATGCCGTGGGCGGCGCCGTTGATGTTGTGCTCGTGAATGTTGCGGATGAAGCTGGCGACGTCGATCCCGGTAGGACAGATGCGGGTGCACGGCGCGTCGTAACAGTAGAGGCAACGCGCCGCTTCGATGGTGGCCTGGCGCGCGGTCAGCGGCGGCGCCAGGTCGGTGAATTGCGCCTCCAGTTGCGCGCCGGCGGCAGCCGCCGCGCGCGGCAAATGGTTGAATGAATCGATCATATGCATCCCCCGGCGTGGTAGGTTTTATGGTGCAGCAAGCGGCGCTTGCTGCACCCGCATGACTACTTCATCTGTGGAAAAGAAAATTCCGCGCCCGCGCTGGCGGTGTTCGGCCAGCGCTGCATCACCGCCTTGTGGCGGGTGTAGAAGCGCACCCCTTCCGGACCGTAAGCGTGATGGTCGCCGAACATGCTGCGCTTCCAGCCGCCGAAGCTGTTGAAGGCCATCGGCACCGGCAGTGGCACGTTGACGCCGACCATGCCGACCTGGATCTGGCGCACGAATTCGCGCGCCACGCCACCGTCGCGGGTGTAGATCGCCACACCGTTGCCGTACTCGTTGGCGTTGATCAGCCGCAACGCACTGCCGACGTCCGGCAGGCGCATCACGCACAGCACCGGCCCGAAAATTTCTTCCTTGTAAATCGTCATGTCGGGCGTGACGTGATCGAACAAGGTACCGCCGACAAAAAAGCCGTTTTCGCGGCCCGGCACCTTGAAATTGCGCCCGTCCACCAGCAGGCTGGCGCCCTGCTCGACGCCTTCGCCGATCAGCTTTTCGATGCGCGCTTTGGCGCTGGCGGTAACGACCGGCCCCATTTCGGCGCCGTGCTCCATGCCGTCGTCTACTTTCAGTGCAGCGGTGCGTTTTGCCAGTGCGTCGACCAGCTTGTCGGCGGCGTCGCCAACCGCCACCACCACCGAGATGGCCATGCAGCGCTCACCGGCGGAGCCGTAGGCGGCGCCCATCAGCGCGTCGACCGTCATCTCCATGTCGGCGTCGGGCATGACCACCATGTGGTTCTTGGCGCCGCCCAGGGCCTGGACGCGCTTGCCGGCGGCGCTGCCGCGGGCGTAGATGTATTCGGCGACATGGGTCGAGCCGACGAAGCTGATGGCCTGCACTTCAGGATGGTCGAGCAGTGCGTCGACGGTGATTTTGTCGCCCTGGATGACGTTGAAGACGCCGTCCGGCAAACCGGCTTCTTTCAGCAGTCTGGCGTGCAGCAGCGACGCCGATGGATCGCGCTCGGATGGCTTGAGGATGAAGCAGTTGCCGCACGCGAGGGCGACCGGGAACATCCACATCGGCACCATTACTGGAAAATTGAACGGGGTGATGCCGGCGACGACGCCAAGCGGCATGCGCATCGACCAGGCGTCGATGCCGCGCGCGATCTGGTCGGTGAATTCGCCTTTCAGCAGGTGCGGGATGCCGACCGCGAATTCGACGACCTCGATGCCGCGCGCCACTTCGCCCTTGGCGTCGTCGAACGTCTTGCCGTGCTCGCGCGTGAGCATCGTGGCAAATTCGTCGGTGTGCTGCTGGCACAGTTGCAGGAATTTGAACAGCACCCGCGCGCGCGCCAGCGGCGGCGTGTTCGACCATGCCGGGAAAGCGGCCGAGGCCGCGGCGACGGCTTGATCGACTTCGGCGGCGGAGCCGAGCGCGACGCGCGCGCAAGGGCTGCCGATGGCCGGATTGAAAACGTCGGCGTAACGCCCGCTGGCGGTGTCGACTTTCTGGCCATTGATGAAATGGGTGATGGTGTCGATGGTGTCGGTGGTATCGATGGTGTCAAGGTTACTCATGAGGTGCTTTCGGTCAGTCGAGGTTGTTAAGAACGGTAGTCAGTTTGCCAAATAATTCGTCGATGTGGTGTTTGTCGATCACGAGCGGCGGCGACAGGGCGATGATGTCGCCGGTGGTGCGGATCAGCAGGCCGTCGGCGAACGCCTTTTTAAAAGCGGTAAAGGCGCGCGTGCCAGGTTTACCGGCGATCGGCGCGAGCTCGATGCCAGCGATCAGGCCGATGGTGCGCAGGTCGATTACGTGCGGCAGGCCCTTGAGCGAGTGGACCGCGTCTTCCCAGTAGCCTTGCACGCTTTGGGCATGGCCGAGGATATCCTGGTCCTTGAACACCTCGAGCGTGGCCAGCGCGGCGGCGCAGGCGACCGGGTGACCGGAATAGGTATAACCGTGGAATAGTTCGATGCCGGCCGGCACGTCTATGAAAGCGTCGTGGATATGCTTCTTGGTAAACACCGCGCCCATCGGGATGACGCCGTTGGTCAAGCCTTTGGCGGTCGCCATCATGTCCGGCTCGACGTCGAAATAATCGGCGGCGAATGGCGTGCCGAGGCGGCCGAAGCCGGTGATGACTTCATCGAAAATGAGCAGGATGCCGTGCTTGGTGCACAGCTCGCGCAGCCGCTTCAGGTAGCCCTTCGGGGGAATCAGCACGCCGGTGGAGCCGGCCACCGGCTCGACGATCACGGCGGCGATGTTGGAAGCGTCGTGCAGGGCGACGAGGCGTTCGAGTTCGTCGGCCAGGTGGCTGCCGTAGTCGGGTTGGCCGCGGGTGTAGGCGTTGCGCTCGAGGTTATGGGTGTGCGGCAGGTGGTCGACGCCAGGCAGCAGCGGGCCGAAACTCTTGCGGTTGCCGCCGATGCCGCCCACCGACAGGCCGCCGAAGCCGACGCCGTGGTAGCCGCGCTCGCGGCCGATCAGGCGCGTGCGGCTGCCCTCGCCGCGCGCCTTGTGATACGCCAGCGCCATTTTCAAGGCAGTGTCGACCGCTTCGGAGCCGGAGTTGGTGTAGAACACATGGCCGAATTTGTGGCCGCTGTACTCCATCAGTTGCTCAGCCAGGTCGAAGGCGGCCGGGTGGCCCATCTGGAACGTCGGGGCGAAGTCGAGCTGGCCGACCATCTCGCGCACGGCGCTGACAATCTTTGGCTGTGCATGGCCGCAAGGGACGCACCACAATCCGGCTGTACCGTCGAGCACGCTGTTGCCGTCGACGTCCTTGTAATACATGCCTTCCGCCGACACCAGCAGGCGCGGGTTGGCCTTGAAGTCGCGGTTATTGGTAAATGGCATCCAGAACGAAGACATCGATGCGGGTCGGGACTGGTTCATGCGACTCTCCAAAATTTTTACGGCTAAAAATTATTTACCAGTTGGCAAAATGATGGTGCAATAATAGACAGCGAGACAATGATCACACAGATACACGAATCGCAAAAGCGGCCAACCGTATTGGTCTGAGTCACTGTACAGTTTTACGCGATGCAACACAACGAGGCGCGGATGGATGAAACGGCGGCATCGACTGAACATGTTCAGGTCGACAACAGCGGCGCAAGTGCCATCGGCTGGCCCGTGTTGGCGATCGACCGCGCAAAACGCGGCAGCCTGGTCGACCAGATTGTGGCAGCGATTGCGCTGATGGTAAACCGGCGCGATTTACGGGTCGGTACCAAAATGCCATCGGTGCGACAATTCGCAAAATGTAACGCCGTCAGCACTTTTACCGTCGTCGAGGCCTACGACAGGCTGCTGGGTGTCGGCCTGCTATCGTCGCGCCGCGGTTCCGGATTTTTCGTCGCCCGCAGCGATGTCGCCCCTGCGCCCCAGTGGGCGCTCTCAAGCACGCCCACCGCCATCGACGCCCTCACGCCGGACCTGTATTCGGGCGTGTCGGAGGCGTTGCCGGTGGGCGCCGGCTGGCTGCCGCCGGAGTGGTATGGCGAGACCACCGTCCTCGATGCGGTGCGCCATGCAATGAAGATCCCGGCCAGCCGCCTGCGCGGCTACGGCCATCCGCTCGGCTTCCCTACCCTGCGCCAGCACGTAGCAAGCACCTTGACCGAAGACCTGTTCACGGCCGAACCGGAGCAGGTGCTGCTCACGCACGGCGCCACCCACGCGTTCGACCTGATTTTGCGCACCTTGACGAAACCGGGCGACACCGTGTTCGTCGAGGATCCCGGTTACAGCAACCTGTTGTCGCTGATCCGCCACCACGGCTGCATCGCGGTCGGCATCCCGCGCACTGAATCCGGGCTCGACTTCGAGGTGCTCATGGCGCAGGCGGCCGTGACCCAGCCCAAGCTCATGTTCGTCAACACGGTGCTGCAAAATCCGCTCGGCACCTCGCTGACCCAGGCCCAGGCCCACCGACTTCTTGCAACAGCCGAGCAGTTCGATTTCTGGCTGGTGGAAGACGACATCTACCGCGAACTGGCAACCCGCGGCGAAGCGTCGCTGGCGGCGATGGATGGGCTGCGGCGGGTGATCCGGGTCGGCAGCTTTTCGAAGACGCTGTCGCCGGTACTGCGGGTCGGCTCGATCTGCGCGTCCCATTCGCTGGTACCGGAACTGCTGCGGGTCAAAATGCTGGCCGGCCTGACGACGTCCGAAATCAATGAGCGCGCAGTGTACCACGCGGTTTCCGCGCGGCCGTACAAGCGCATGCTCGACAAGCTGGTCGGCAAACTGGCATCCAGCCGCGAGCGCACCACCTTGCGCCTGCTCGAGGCAGGCATGACGCCGATCGCCAAACCGCGCGGCGGCATGTTCGTCAGCGCCGGCTGGGCCCTGGCCCCCACGGTCGAATGGAACGGCAAGGTGATCGCCGACCTGGCTTTAAAATCCGGCATCCTGCTCTCGCCGAACGAATTTTTCATGCTGCGCCCATCAAGCTCGATCTGGTTCCGCTTCAATGTCGCCTACGCCGACACGCCGGCGCTGGTCGACTTCTTCAACGCGATTCGGCGCGAGCGCGCATGAGGATTGGCAAAACGGTCAACGCGCACGGTACTGACGCCGCCCCCGCCGCGATCAAGCGCCGCGCCCTCAACCGCGACAAGCTGGAAGCCGAGATCCTGGCGGGAGCGGTGCGCGTGTTTGCCGAATACGGCTACGAAGGCGCCTCGATCGCCGCCGTGGCCGACAACGCCGGGCTGTCGAAGCAAAACCTGATGTACTATTTTCCGACCAAGCAGGCACTCTACCAGCGCGTGCTGGACGACGTGCTCGACGAATGGCTGGCGCGGATGGACACGCTGGCCGACCCGACAGGCAAGCCGCGCGACATGTTGCGCGCCTACGTCCAGGCCAAGCTGCGCTTCTCGCGCGAGCAGCCGTTCGCGTCGCGGGTGTATGCAATGGAGGTGATCAGCGGCGCGCCGTTGTACGGCGAACAGATCCGCGCAAGCGTGGTGCCGCTGATGCGCAAGGATATCGATGTGTTCGAGCGCTGGATCAATGAGGGCCGCATCGGCCACGTCAACGCCACCCACCTGCTGTTCGCGATCTGGGCGATGACGCAGTCGTACGCCGACTTCGGCGCCCAGATGGCGCTGGTACTAGGCCGCAAGCTCACGCGCCGTGACTTCGACGACGCCGAGGAAATGATCGTCAACATGGTCTTGTCCGCGGTGGCGCTGCCGGTGCAGGTGCAAGCGGCGGGGGCTGCGCAATGAGCGCAATGAGCGCCATGGCGGCGGCGCCCCCGGTGTTTCATGCAAGCGCGGTTGGCGGGTACGCCAGCGTTTGGTGGACAAATACCAGCCGCTCGGCGTTCTCGCGCCTGGCATTGACGGCACTTACCTCAGCCTGCCGGTCAAGATGCTGGCGGTACCGTTCGCGGTCCACCTGCTTCAGTAACCTACGACATCATGGAAGATGGTGACATGGGTTTTTACCAAACATCACCAGGATAAACATGTTGACCGAAACCGTACTTCATACCGAACGCCTGGTGCTGCGCCCGTTGGTGGCGACCGACGCCGGCGCCCTGTTTGCCGTGTTTTCCGATCCCGAAGTGATGCGTTACTGGAGCTGCGCGCCGTGGACCGGCATCGCGCAGGCAGATCACGACATCGCCGGTGCCGGCGAAGGCCTGGCCAGCGGCGCCATGCTGCGCTTGGGGATTGAGCTCGCCGCCAGCGGTGAATTGGCCGGCCAGATCAGGATGCACCGTTTCGACCAGCAGAACCGGCGCTGCGAAGTCGGCTACGCCCTCGGCCGCCCCTATTGGGGCCGCGGCTACCTTGGCGAGGCGATGAAAGCAATGCTCGACCATGGCTTCAGCGCGCTCGATCTGAACCGGGTCGAAGCCGACGTCGACCCGCGCAACGCTGCCTCCGCCAGGCTGCTGGAGCGGATGGGTTTTGAGCGCGAAGGCCTGCTGCGCGAACGCTGGATCGTCGCCGGCGAGGTGTGCGACACCGCCTTCTATGGCCTGCTCAAGAGCGACTGGGACGAGCGCCGTTCCCGTTAATCGCCCCGATTGACCGGCTATGCCGTGGTTTGCCTGCTTCGTCGGACGCGGATGGTATGAAAACGGCGCCCTTGCTAAAGTTCCGTTATCGACAACCGACACGACCAGGAGTTCAAGTATGAAAAACGCCACCTTCGCCTCGTTCACCGAACTGCTTGGAGAGATCGGCCGGGCCTTGGCCCAGGCGCTGCGCCAGGGCTCGCGCACCATCGCCACCATGGCGTGGCCGCAACTGCTGGTGACCTGCGTCGCCCTGGCGCTGGTCCTCACCATCCTGCCGCTGGCGCTCTGCCTGTTCATCGTCTTCATGGCGATCAAGCTGGCGGTGGCGGCAATCGTCATCAACACCCGCCGCCGCAAGGAGTAACTGTGCAGGCATCGCAGCTGAACCGCGCAGTCGACGTGGTGCGAGAAGCCGGCGCCGTGGTCAGCGCGACCTGGTGGCGCTTCTTCGACTGGCTGGCGGTGACGGAATGGCGCCAGCTGATCATCATCTGGTTGCTCGGCCTGGTTACTTTCGGCATGCTGCAAACGCCCGAGCCGGCGGTGTGGTTCGTGCTGATCTCGTTTGCCGTCAAGGTGCTGGCCGGCGCCAAGCGCAAGGCCGAGCTGGAAGCGGCAACGGCCGGCCGCAAGGCCGATGTGGCGACGCTCGAGCGCATGCTGATGGAAGCGCAGATGGCGACCCTGCAGGCGCAGGTCGAGCCGCACTTCCTGTTCAATACGCTGGCCCTGATCGGCCAGCTGATCGAGACCGATCCAGCCGAAGCGGCGCGTATCCACGCCTGCCTGATCGACTACCTGCGCGCCACGTTGCCGCAGATGCGCGCGTCCGGCGGCGGCACGCTGGGCAAGCAGGTCGAACTGTCGCACGCCTACCTGGCCATCATGCAGGCCAGGATGAAGGAGCGGCTGGCGGTCGGCTTCGAGGTGCCCGATTTCCTCGCCAGCGCGCCGTTCCCGACGATGATGCTGCAAACGCTGATCGAGAACGCCATCAAGCACGGGCTGGAGCCGAAGATCGAGGGCGGGCGCATCGACATCACGGCAAAGGTGGTGCACGCCACGCTGCAGGTCGACGTCCGCGACAACGGCGCCGGCTTCGATGTGCATGCGGACGACGGCGTCGGCCTGGCCAACATCCGCGAGCGCCTGCGCCTGCTGTACGGTACCCAGGCCGAACTGGTGATCGAGGCGCCGCCCGGCGGCGGGGCCCTGGCATCGATCCGGATTCCCTACTCGATGATGGAAGTTCACCAAGATGGCAGCTGACATCGCAGCTGAAACGCCGCTTGCGCAGAAGGCGCAGAAGGAAATTACCGCGCTGATCGTCGACGATGAGGCGCCGATGCGCGACCAGTTGCGCGCGCGCCTGGCCGAGGTGTGGCCGGCGTTGACGATTGTCGGCGAAGCGGCCAACGGCGGGCAAGCGCTGGCGATGGCGGCCCGCCATGCGCCCGACATCGTGTTCCTCGACATCCGCATGCCGGGCCAAAGCGGCATCGAAGCAGCGGGCGAACTGTGCAAGCGCTGCCATATCGTCTTCGTCACCGCCTACGACCAGTACGCGGTCGATGCGTTCGAACAGGGCGCGATGGATTACCTGCTCAAACCGGTGTCGGCGGCACGCCTCGAGAACACCTGCGAACGGCTGCGGCGGCGCCTGCGCCTGGGGCTGCCGCTACGGTCGGACCTGGCGTCACAGGACATCGGCCTGCAACTGGCGCACCTGGCGACGCTGGCCGACGCGCTTGCCAAAGGCGGCGCGGCCAAGCCGGCCTGGCTGCGCTGGATCCAGGCGCAAGTAGGCGGCAGCCTGCGCATGATCAGCACGCGCGAGGTGCTATTCTTCCGCTCCGACGACAAATACACGCGGGTGCAGACCGCGCAGGCCGAACTGCTGATCCGTAAAACGCTCAAGGAACTGGCCGACGAACTCGACCCCGACGAGTTCTGGCGCATCCACCGCTCGACCCTGGTGCGGGTCGACGCGATTGCCGCCGTCACGCGCGACATGCGCGGGCGGCAGATGCTCAAGCTGCGCGGTTTCGCCGAAGAGCTCGAAGTCAGCCGCAATCACGCACATTTATTCCAGCAGATGTGAGGCTGTGGCGTCTGCGTTGCATGCGTTTCAGGTCAACGCGGCAAATGTGCCGCGTACCTTGTTGACAAACGGAGCGACGGTCGCCGCGATGGCGGACGACGCGCGTGCCAGCAGGTGCGGGTCGAGTACCAGCATGACCAGCAGCGCGACGAAAATCACCAGATAAATGTAAAACCGCAGTTTCATCGCGAGCATCGCGCCACCCCTTGTTGTTGACCAGCAGTTCACCAGTGACGCGGCGACCAAACTGCTGCATTATTGCAATAATAGCAATTATTGACAATCTAAAATTGAGGCCACGCAAAGCATTTGCACGCCTGCAGGAAGCGATGTAAGGTGTCTTTTGGAAAAACTCCGGCGAGCTGATGGTGCAGCCGGGCGACATCGGCGGCGCCCAGACCCAGACCACTTACCTGGTCGTCGACGAAGACTACGGCGGGCGCGGCTGCACCTGCCGCAATCCCGAAGGCCACATCTGGAGCATCGGCAGCTACTATCCCTGACAAGCACAGGCATAGATCCGGCCCGACGGCGAAACTGCCATGGTGAACGAAGCGAACGATGAGCAGGCGATCCGGGGCCTGACCTGCTGGCGGCGCCTGGTTAAACGCGGCCCGACCGGGACACGACCAAGATTACGGTCACGCCAGCGCCGCAATCAGCGCATCGTCGCCAACCTGCACGGGGCGGATGCGGATGGTGTCACGGTACAGCGGCGGCATCGCCTCGCATAGCGCGTGCAATTGCGATTCTTCGACCCTCGGCAGCACATACTGGAACTGGTGCGGATTGTTGGCCGGCAGCGGCCCCTCCATCGTCGAGCCGTAGGCGCCCAGGTCCATGAAGCTTTCGGCGCATGCGCCCGGGCCGCGTGCGAACACGAACGTCCCCTCCTTCGGATGGGCCAGGTAGCGGCGTACCGTGTCCCGCATTCCAGCGTCGGCCCCGGCCCCGGCAATCAGCTGGTAGCGCAGCTGGGCGTACTGGCGGGTGCATTCCATGAACGCCGTACAGATGGCCGATTGCGCGCGCCGGCCCGGCACGCACAGCAACAGGTTGCCGAAGCCATCTAACAGCGCCGCGCAGTCGCCATCGCCGCCCTGCCGGCGGTCCTGCTCCATCGCGGCGAGCAGGAAAGGCGCCAGGCCCACATCGGGCGCATGCGGCGCGCCGCGATACGCCAGCGCATGCGGGTACAGCGACTTGAGTTTGCGCAGCAGCGGATGGCTGGGCGCGAGCGTGGCCGGGTCTTGCAACTCGCCTTGCGCAGCATCGCTGTGGAGGAAGGCCTGTACTTTTTCGGTCGTCGCCTCGATCAACAGCGAACACAGCGCCAAGGTTGGCTCGGCGATCGTCTTGCCAATGAAAAAAGACTTCGGCGCGGCCCCGCTGCCCTCGCGCGCATAGGCGGACGATCCCAGCACGGCGGGATAGCAGAAGCTGGCCGCCGCCGCCTGCCGCAGGTCTTGCGGCAGCGCCCCGAACGTCGCGGTTTCGTCATGATTGATGCCGGCTTTCGGATCATTGGCGGCGATTACGACGTTAAAACCGGCCGCCAGGATCGCACCGCCGCACATGGCGCACGGATCGAGCGACGTGACGAGGGTGACGTCGTGCGGCGCGGGCAGCATGCGCCCTTTGGCGCGCTCGGCGAAATACCAGTCGATCAGCTGGCGTTCGCCGTGGGCAGTCGGATCGAAGACCAGGCCGCCCTTCACGACGTTATTTTGCAGCGTCTTGAGTACGTTGCCATACTGGTCCAGCAGCACGCCGCCGACGCCGAAACTGCCCTGCGCCCTGGCGGCGATGGCCTCTCCGGCGGCTAGCGCGACAGCGGCCTGGACGTCGATGGTTTTTTTCAACTCGCTTCTTTCAACTTACTTCTTCAGGTCCCAGCCGCCGAACGCGTTCGGCAACTGGTCGGCAGCGGTGGTTTCCAGCAAATCTCCCTTGAGGTTGGTGAGGATCACCGGCAGGTCGTTGCCACCCAATTCGAGCACCACCTGGCGGCACGCGCCACAGGGGGCGATCGGGCCATCGGTCGAGCCGATCACCGCCAGCGCCGTGAAGTCGCCCGGCTTGTAGCCATGCGCGATGGCGCTGAAAAACGCGGTGCGCTCGGCGCAATTGCACAAGCCGTAAGAGGCGTTTTCGACGTTACAGCCGCGGAAAATGCGGCCGTCCTTGCATTCGAGGGCGGCGCCCACCTGGAAATTCGAGTAAGGCACGTAAGCCAGTTCGCGCGCGGCGCGGGCTTCGTCGATCAGTTTTGCGTATTTCATGGCGTTTTCTCTTTTATGGGCCGATGGTGCGGATGGTGCGGATAGTACGATACGTGACCAGGTTCGGCGCGGCCTTGATCGGACCGAGCTGGTAGGCCGCCTGCACTTCGCGCACTGCCTGTTCGGCCGCCGCTTCGGTGCGCGCGTGAACCATCGCCAGCGGCGCGCCGACGGCCAGTTCCTGGCCCAGTTCCGCCAGCCCCGTCAAGCCGACCGCGAAGTCGATCGCGTCTTGCGGACGGCGGCGCCCGCCGCCCAGGCTGACCACGGCCAGGCCGAGCGAACGGCAATCGACGGTAGTGGCAAAACCGGCGCGCAGCGACGGCACCGGCACGATGACCGGCGCCTGCTCGAGGTAGGCATCGGGACGCTCCAGCAGGTCGGCCGGTCCGCCCAGCGCCGCCACCATGCGGGCGAAGCGTTCGGCCGCCGCCCCTGAATCGAGGGCAAGCTGCAGCTTTGCGCGGGCCTCGGTGCCGGTGGCGGCAAGCCCGCTCAACACCAACATTTCGGCGCACAGCGCCATCGTTACTTCATGCAGGCGCGCCGGGCGCGAGCGGCCGGTCAGGTAATCCATGGCAAGACGCACTTCGAGGGCGTTGCCGGCGACAGGGCCAAGCGACTCGTTCATATCGGTCAAAATGGCCGACGTGCGGGTGCCGGCGCCGTTGCCGACGGCGACGATACTCTCGGCCAGATCGACCGATTTGTCGAAGCTCGGCATGAAAGCGCCGCTGCCGACCTTGACGTCCATGACCAGCGCGTCGAGACCGGCGGAGAGCTTCTTCGACAGGATCGAGCCGGTGATCATGGCCACCGATTCGACCGTGGCGGTGGTATCGCGGATGCTGTAGAAACGCTTGTCGGCCGGCGCCAGCTCGGCGGTCTGACCGATGATGGCCACGCCCACTTCGCGCACGACTTTGCGAAACAGCGCCGCATCGGGCACAGTACTGTAGCCGGGGATGGCGTCGAACTTGTCGAGCGTGCCGCCGGTGTGGCCGAGGCCGCGGCCGGAGATCATCGGCACGAAGCCGCCGCATGCGGCCACCATGGGTCCGAGCATCAGCGAGACGACGTCGCCCACGCCGCCGGTCGAATGCTTGTCAACGACGGGACCGGGCAAATCGAGTGAACGCCACTCCAGCACCCGGCCCGAATCGCGCATCGCCAGCGTGAAGGCAACGCGCTCGTCCATGTCCATGTCGTTGAAATAGACCGCCATCGCCAGTGCGGCGATCTGGCCTTCGGTGGTGGCGCCGGTGGTGATGCCGGCGACGAAAAACTCGATCTCCTGAACGCTCAGGGCGAGGCCGTTGCGCTTTTTACGGATGATCTCTTGGTTTAAAAACATACATTCTCGCTATAAAAAAGAAACCGATTTGCAACCCCGGCTTCCAAAAAAATGGGGTCAGACCCCATTTTTATACGACAGACGTGCCCATAAACCGAATAAGAAACGGGTCTGACCCCATTTTTATACGGCAGACCTGCGCTTACACCGACTAAGAAACGGGTCTGACCCTGTTTTGGGGCAACTAAACGCCGTATGGAATCCAGACATTCTTGACCTGGCTGGCGTGCGCCAGTACCGCGCGACCGCCCGACTGCCTGGTGCTGTACCAGTCGCGGCCCTTGGCGCCGCCGACCCAGGTGCGCTTGAGCGATTCGGCCGACAGGCGCTCGACTTCGGCGCAGCCCTCTGCAGAACCGTCGTGGCGCCATACCGCATCGACGTCCGAGTGGGTCGCCAACGTGCGCGCCAACTCGTCGGCGCTGCCGGTGACGATATTGAGCGCACCGCCCGGCAGGTCCGAGGTGTCGAGCACCTGGTACAAGTCGGTGGTGGCCAGTGGGTACGCTTCCGACGGCACGGCGATGACGCGGTTGCCCAGCGCCAGCGCGGGAGCTACCAGCGAGATGAAGCCGAGCAGCGGCGCTTCATTCGGGCAGATGATGCCGATCACGCCGACCGGCTCGTTGAGCGCGACGGTGATGCCGTGCATCGGCGGCTGGTGCGCCAGGCCGTCGTACTTGTCGGCCCAGGCGGCGTAGTAGAACAGGCGCTCGATCGAGGCCTGCACTTCCTTTGCGGGATTGGCCGAGCCGGTCATCGCGGCCAGGCGGGCGGCAAATTCGTCGGCGCGGATTGCCAGGTTTTCGGCGATGTAGTACAGCACTTGCGCGCGGTTGTGCGCGGTCGCCTTGGCCCAGCCGGACGCTTTGTGCGCCGCTTCCACGGCGTTGCGGATGTCCTTGCGGTTGCCTTCGCCGACATCGGCGATGAAGGCGCCGTCGGCGCCAACGATGGCGCGGCTGTAGGCGCCGTCAGGGCGGGCTTGCTTACCGCCGATGTACAGCTTGGCGGTGCGGTCGATGCCGAACACGTTGCCTGAGCCGGAAGACTGCGACGACGGCGACGACAGCGACGACGGCGACGACTTGAGCGCGCCCTTCGCTTCCACCACCGGCAACGCCGGACGGGCGTCTTCCGACAGCGCCGTCATGTATTCGTACATGCCTTCCTTGCCGCCTTCGCGTCCAAAACCCGATTCGCGGTAGCCGCCGAAGCCGCAGGCAGCGTCGAACTGGTTGGCGGTGTTGATCCAGACGACGCCGGCCTTGATCTGCGGCGCGACGTCGAGCGCCAGGCTGATCGACTCCGACCAGACGCAGGCGGCCAGGCCGTACACCGTGTTGTTGGCCAATTGAATCGCTTCGGCCGGAGTACGGAAACTCATGGCGACCAGCACCGGCCCGAAGATCTCGGCCTGCGCGACGGCGGCCGAAGTGGAGGCGCCGGTGATGAGCGTCGGCAGGAACCAGGAACCGGTGCTTGGGATCTCGCAGTTCGGCTGCCAGATGGTGCAGCCTTCGGCGCGGGCCGCTTCGACCAGGCCGTGGATGCGCTGCTGCTGCACCGGATCGACCAGCGCGCCGACGTCCATCGACTTGTCGAGGGGCGAGCCGAGGCGCAGGTTTTCCATGCGTGCGCGCACCTTGCCAAGGAAGCGTTCTTGGATCGACTCCTGCACCAGCAGGCGCGAACCGGCGCAGCAGACCTGGCCCTGGTTGAACCAGATCGAATCGACCAGGCCTTCGACGGCGGCGTCCAGGTCGGCGTCTTCGAACACGATGAAGGGTGACTTGCCGCCCAATTCCAGCGAGAGCTTCTTGCCGCTGCCGGCGCTCGCCTTGCGGATCAGGCGGCCCACTTCGGTCGAGCCGGTAAACGCCAGCTTGTCGATACCCGGATGGTTGACGATCGCTTCGCCTACCCGTCCATCGCCGGTGACGACGTTGACGACGCCGGCCGGCACGCCGGCCTGCTGGCAGATCTCGGCGAACAGCAGCGCCGACAAGGAGGTGAATTCGGCCGGCTTGAAGACGACGGTGTTACCGGCGGCCAGGGCCGGGGCGATTTTCCACGCCAGCATCAGCAGCGGAAAATTCCAGGGGACGATCTGCCCCACCACGCCGACGGCGCGGTAGTCGGCAAATTCTTCCGATTGCAGCTGGGCCCAGCCGGCGTGGTGATAAAAATGGCGGGCGGCCAGCGGCAGGTCGGCGTCGCGCGTTTCGCGGATCGTCTTGCCGTTGTCGAGCGTCTCGATCACCGCGAACAGGCGCGCATGCTTTTGCAGCAGGCGCGCCAGCGCGTACAGCACGCGCGCGCGGCCATGGCCGCCGAGGCCGACCCAGCCCGGCTGGGCGCGGCGCGCCGCGGCCACCGCGCGGTCGACGTCCTGCGAGCTGGCTTGCGTCAGCTGCGCCAGTTCAACGCCATCGGCCGGATTGGTCGAGGCGAAGGTGTCGGACGCCGCACTCCAGGCGTTGTCGATGAACAGGCCGAAGCGGCGCTCGTGCCGGTCGAGCCAGGCAAGCGCCTCTTTGGTGCTTTCGGGAGCTGGGCCGTAATCCATGGTGGTGAGAATCTCGTTGATAGTTGGCATGGCGAATCCGTTACGGTTTAGTGCTGATTATGGGTGCTTATGGCTGCGCGTGGCGGTGGTTCGCCGAGTAGTTGCCCGTGACGTAGTGTTCGAGTTGGCGCTCGATGTCGGTCAGGAGGCTTGACGCACCGATGCGAAACAGGTGCGGCTCGAGCCACTCGCGGCCCAGTTCTTCCTTCATCAGCGCCAGGTACTGCAGCGCGCTCTTGGCCGAGCTGACGCCGCCGGCCGGCTTGAAGCCGACCTGGAAGCCCGTTTGCTCATGGTATTCACGGATTGCCCGCACCATCGTCAGCGCGACTGGAATAGTGGCGTTGACGCCTTCCTTGCCGGTCGACGTCTTGATGAAGTCGGATCCGGCCATCATGCACACCCACGACGCCTTGGCGACGTTTTCCAGCGTGGTCAGGTCGCCGGTGCCGAGGATGGACTTGATGTGCGCATCGCCGCAAGCCTTGCGGTAAGCGACCATCTCGTCGTATAGCGCCTGCCAGTTGGCGTTCAGGACGTGCTGGCGGGTGATGACGATATCGATTTCGGTGGCGCCGGCGGCGACCGACAGTTCGATCTCGCGCACCTTCGTTTCCATGCTGGCCAGACCGGCCGGGAAAGCGGTCGACACGGCGGCGATCGGCAGCCGGCCTTGCAAGATCCTGCCGGCCGGGGCGATCATCTCGTGGTACACGCAGACGGCGCCGGTCGAGAGACTGGCGACGCCGAGCGCCTCCATGATGTCGGTTCGCAGCGGGCGCATCGCCTTCATGCACAAGCGCTCGACGCGGCCCGGCGTGTCGTCGCCGCCGAGGGTGGTCAGGTCGATGCACTTGATCGCCTGGACCAGCCACGCGGCCTGGTACTCCTTCTTGACGGTGCGGCGGTTGGCTAAACTGACCGCGCGGCGGTCGGCGGCGTTGCGGTTGACCTTGATCTGGTTGACCCAGCCGAGATCGAGTCCGCTGGCTTCGTTGCGTTTGAAATCAAGAGCTTGGATCATAGCAAAGGTGTTCCGTTGGAGAGAGGTGTGACGCCCAGGTGGCTTGCCAAGGTGGCGCCGATGTCGGCGAAGGTGTTCGATATCGGCAGCGCGCGCGGTGGCACGCCCGGGCCGAAGAAAATCATCGGGATGTGTTCGCGCGTATGGTCCGACCCCGGCCAGCTCGGGTCGCAGCCATGGTCGGCGGTGATGACGGCGATGTCGCCTTGCTTCAGTTTGGCGATGAATTCGGGCAGGCGCGCGTCCAGTTCCTGCAACGCGTTGGCGTAGCCGGCGATGTCGCGGCGGTGACCGAAAGCCTGGTCGAAGTCGACGAAATTGACGAAACTGAGCGACTTGTCGCCCACTTCGTCGGTGACCTTGAGCAGCGCGTCGAACAGCGCCATGTTATCGATGCCCTTGACCACGCGCGAGATGCCCTGGGTAGCGAAGATGTCGCTGATTTTACCGAGGCCGACGACTTCGCCGCCCGCGTCCTTCACATGGTCGAGCAAGGTCCGGCTTGGCGGCGGTACTGCGTAATCGTGGCGATTGCTGGTGCGGCGGTAGTTGCCGTTCGCGCCCACGAAAGGACGGGCGATGACGCGGCCGATGTTGTATGGCTTGACCAGCTCGAACGCCGCTTCGCAGACGGCATACAGGCGCTCGAGGCCGAAGTGTTCTTCGTGCGCGGCGATCTGCATCACCGAGTCGCCCGACGTATAAATGATCACTTTGTTGGTGGCGACATGCTCGTCGCCGTGCAAATTGATGATGTCGGTGCCGGAGGCGTGGCAGTTGCCGAGAAAGCCAGCCACGCCGGTGATGGCTTGCAGCTTGTCGGTCAGGTCAAGCGGCATCGACGGCACCGCGCGCGGAAAATAGCCCCATTCAAAAGTGACCGGCACACCGGCGATCTCCCAGTGGCCGCTTTGGGTGTCCTTGCCGGTCGAACGCTCGCAGGCAGCGCCGTAAGCGCCCGTAAAACCGTCGCGCAGCGTAAAACCCGCAGCCCATTCGCCGCAAGCCTGGTGAGCGGCGGCGGCAAGGCCGAGACGCTCGAGGTTCGGCAGCCGCAGCGGCGCGCCGGCGTCTTGCGCCCAGCTGGCGATGTGGCCGAACGTGTTGGCGCCGACGTCGCCGAATTTTTCGGCATCGGGCGCGGCGCCAAGGCCGAAGGAATCAAGCAGGAGGATGAATGCACGGGACATGATGGTGGCTCGAAAAAAGTAGGTAGGTCAGGCGTTGGCGCGCGGCGAAGCGTCGCGCGGCGAAGCGTCGCTCGGCGTCTTCGCCAGGTCGGCCAGAAAAGCGAGGATCAGCTTGACGAGTTCCTTGGCGCCGATCGCGGCATACTTGAGGGTCTGTTCGTGCGATAGCGGAAACGGCGACATGCCTTCGGCCAGGTTGGTAATCACCGACACGCCCGTCACTTTCAGGCCGCAGTGGCGGGCCGAGACCACTTCGGGCACCACCGACATGCCGACGACGTCGGCGCCGAGCCGGGCCATCATGCGGATTTCGGCGGCGGTTTCGAAGTTCGGTCCCGGGTAGGCGACGAACACGCCCTGGTGCAAGGTGATGCCGTTGGCGGCGGCCGTTGCCAAAACCCGGTCGCGGATGTCGGCGTCGTAGCAATTGGCCATGCTGAAAAAGCGCGGCCCGAAGCGCTCGTCGTTCGGTCCGATCATCGGCGTGCCCGGCAACAGGTTGATATGGTCGGTCAGCGCGACCAGGCTGCCGGCGTCGACTTCAGGTCGCAGCGAACCGGCGGCGTTGGTCACGAACAGCATCTCGCAGCCGAGCAGCTTGATGGTGCGCACGGCCGACGTCATCACGCCCATGCCGTAGCCTTCGTAGAAGTGGCCGCGCCCCTTCATGCACACCACGTCGACGCCGGCCAGGGTGCCGGCCACCAGTTCGCCGGCGTGGCCGTGCACGGTGGAGATCGGAAAACCCGGCAGTTCGTCGAAACCGATGGTCACTGCGTCCGTCATCTGCTCGGCCAACACGCCCAGTCCGGAACCGAGGATCAACGCCACGCGCGGCGCGAAACCAGGTTTGCGCGCGCGGATCAGGTCGGCCGCTTCGAAGGGAGTGTTGTTGGACATGCTGGTTCCTTGTTGGGTAAGAATGATCGTGGTATCGGCGGCCGGCGTGAAATTTTTATTGCTAACCACCTTTTACTACTATGCATTAATTCGAATATGTATGGCAAATACCAATTTTCTTTGCCATTTAGAGCTTTATAGTATAAATGCTCTGTGAAACTGTAAATGGTGCATGACGATCTTTTCCAGCGCACAGAGCGAACAGCCGGGATCGATTGACACTTTGAAAACAACTGTTTACGATCAAAGACAATTGTTTACCGGATAGTGCCAAGTGAGTGATGTGTCGAAAAAAGAACAGCTCTATCAACTGATTTGTGCGGATCCTTTCATTTCCCAGCAGGACCTGGCGGCCCGCTTGCGCCTGTCGCGCTCGGCGGTGGCCGGCCATGTCGCCGGCCTGATCCGCGACGGCCGCCTGCTCGGGCGCGCCTACGTCATCCCAAGCCTGCGCCCGATCGCCTGCATCGGCGCGGCCAACCTGGACCGCAAACTGCGTTCGCTGGCAACGCTGACGATGGGCACTTCCAATCCCGCGCGCCAGGACGAATCGTTTGGTGGCGTGGCGCGCAACATCGCCGAAAACCTGGCACGCCTTGGCGCCCCCGTCAGCCTGACGACGGCGATCGGCGACGACGCGTCGGGCCGCGCGCTGCTGGCCCACGCCGAGGCGGCCGGCATCGACATGCGCCACACCCTCAAACTCGACAACGCCTGCAGTGGTACCTACACCGCGGTGCTCGACGAGCACGGCGAGATGATGCTGGCGCTGGCCGACATGGCGCTGTACGACCTGATCACGCCCGATGTGCTGGCCAATCGCCAGCCGCGCCGCGCTGCCCCGGCCTTGATCGTGGCCGACCTGAACCTGCCGCGCGAGACGCTGGCAATGCTGTTGGCCGAAAGCCGGCGCGAGCAAGCGCAAGCGCCGCTGGTGATGGTGGCGGTGTCGCAGCCGAAGATGGCGCGCCTGCCGATCGATCTGCGCGGGTTGCGTGTGCTGATCCTCAACCAGGGCGAACTCGAAACCCGGGTCGGTGCGCCGCTGCGCACCGACGCCGACTTCGCCGCCGCCTGCGCTGCCGTGCAGGAACAGGGCGCGCAGGACGTGATCGTCACGCGCGGCGCCGCCGGTGTACTGTTTACGCATGCCGGCGGCGTCAGGCATCTGGCCGCGCGGGATGCCGACGTGGTCGACGTCACCGGCGCCGGCGACGCTTTTGCGGCAGCCGTATGCTGGTCGCTGTTTCACGGCAGCGATGACCTTGAACTGGCATGCCGGCGCGGGCTGAAGCTCTCCGCCATCACGCTCGGTTGCGCGGCAACGGTCTGCCCGTGGCTACGCGCCGACAGCCTCGACGGGATCGACGACGAGGCCCACACCCCGGGCACCGATTTCAACACCCTCTACCAGGAATGACCATGCAGCAGTTTCTCTTGTTCTCTCCCGAAGTCGCCGCCGCGCGCGCCGCCGGCAAACCGGTGGTGGCCCTCGAATCGACCATTATTTCGCATGGCATGCCGTATCCACAGAACGTGACGATGGCGCGCGAAGTCGAACAAGTCATCCGCGACGCCGGCGCCGTGCCGGCGACGATCGCCATCATCAAAGGCAAGATCTGCATTGGCCTGTCAAACCAGCAGCTCGAACTGCTGGGCACCGCGCCGGACGCGATGAAGGTAAGCCGGCGCGACCTGCCGTTCGTCGTCGCCACCGGCCGGCTCGGCGCCACCACCGTGGCCGCCACCATGATCTGCGCGGCGCTGGCCGGCGTCAACGTGTTCGTCACCGGCGGCATTGGCGGCGTGCACCGTGGCGCCGCGACCAGCTTCGACATCTCGGCCGACCTGCAAGAACTGGCGCACACCAGCGTGGCGGTGGTGTGCGCCGGCGTCAAGTCGATCCTCGACATCGGCCTCACGCTCGAGTACCTCGAGACACACGGCGTGCCAGTGATCAGCGTCGGCCAGGCCGGTTTCCCGGCCTTTTTTACGCGCGAGAGCGGCTTCGATGCCGACTTCCGCTGCGACAGCGCGCTCGAGCAGGCCGGGTTCATCCACGCCAAGTGGGCGCTGGGATTGGCTGGCGGCGTCGTCGTCGCCAATCCGGTGCCGGCCGCGTTTGCGATGGAAAAGGAAGAAATCGACCGTATTACCAGCCAGGCCCTGTTTGAAGCGGAGCAGCACGGCGTGACGGGCAAGGCGGTGACGCCGTTCCTGCTTGGCCGGATCAAGGAGCTGACCGGCGGGCGCAGCTTAGCCACCAACATCGCCCTGGTCAAACACAACGCGCTGGTCGGCGCGCACCTGGCGCTGGCGTTGCAGCAGTTACCCGGCCTGCCCGGCCTGACCCCGCTCTGACCGCGATCTGACTGAAAAACGCCATGTCCATCGACCTGAAACAGCTGAAGTACTTCCTCGCCGTCGCGGAAGAAAAGAGCTTCTCGCGCGCGGCCGAACGGCTGCATATTTCGCAGCCGCCGCTGAGCCAGCAGATCATGAAGCTCGAGAGCGAGCTGGGAGTCAAACTGTTCGCCCGCACCACCCGCACGTTCGAACTGACGGTGGCCGGCAAGGCGCTGATGGTGGAGGCATCCGAACTGCTGGCCAAGATGCGCATGACGATCGACACCATCCGCCAGATCGACCGCGGCGAAGTAGGCCGGCTGCGGGTCGGCATCGTCGGCTCGGCGATGTGGGGACCGATTCCGAGCCTGCTCGAACAGTTCCAGACCAAATTCCCGCGCGTGACGTGGACGCTGCACGAGGCCGGGCCGAACGTGCAGTACGAAGCGCTGCGCGCCAAGCAGATCGACGTCGGTTTCTGGCGCGAACCGAAGCTGGGCGATGACGAACTCAAGCATGACAACCTGCGCCAGGAGCTGTGCTTTCGCGAGAACGTCTGCGTCGCCGTCAACGAACACCATCGGCTCGCCAGCAAGGGTTACGTCGAACTGACCGACCTTGCCGACCAGCCGATGCTGACGCTGGCGCTGGACAAGTCGGCCTTCCCGCGCTACCTGATCCAGTGCTGCGTCGACGCGGGTTTTCAGCCGACCATTTTCCAGGAAGCGTCCGAGCCGCAGACCTTGCTGGCGATGGTCGGCGCCGGCCTCGGCGTCGCCCTCATGCCCGAGACCACCAGCCGGATCGGCTGGCCAGGGGTGATCTTTTTGCCGATCAAGACCAACCCGCCGTCGGCCAACCTGTACATCGCCTACACGGCCCAGGACGACGCGCCCGTGGTGCGCGCTTTCCTCAATATACTCAACCCCGCCGCTGCCGAATAATTGGGGTCGGCAAGATATATACTGTAAAAATATAAATCATTAAGAAAAAACGTATTTGCCATACATATTAATCGTCACGCATAGTTGAAAGAATCCGATCGATACAATTGGTAACGACCTGCCGCCTGTCGGTCTGACACAATGCGGGCACGGGAATGCTGAACTGGAGAGTTCGCCTGTTTAGTTTTGATTAAGCTACACCGCCCCTCCCAACTCAGCCGTTGCGCCGGGTACAATATCGATATTCCAGGAGCGTCCATGAAACTCAAGCAACTCAGTATCACGATCGCGGCGCTGTGCGTCGCGGCCAGCGCCGTGGCGGCCGATCCGAAACTGGCTATCGTCTACGACGCCGGCGGCAAGTTCGACAAATCGTTCAATCAGTCGGCCTTCGAGGGCGCCAACCGCTTCAAGGCTGAAACAAAAATCGGCTATATCGAAGTCCAGGCCAGCAGCGATACGCAGGCCGAGCAGGTGCTGCGCGGCCTGGCGCGCAAGAAGCTCGATTTGATCGCGGCGATCGGCTTTTCCCAGACCCAGGCAGTGCAAAAGGTCGCGGCCGAATTCCCGAACGTGAAGTTCGTGCTGATCGACAGCATCGCCAAGGGTCCGAACATCAACTCGGTGCTGTTCCGCGAGGAAGAAGGCTCCTACCTGGTCGGCGTGGCCGCCTCGATGGCGTCGAAATCGAAAAAGCTCGGCTTCGTCGGCGGCATGGACATCCCGCTGATCCGCGCCTTCGCCTGCGGCTACAGCCAGGGCGCGAAAGCGAACAACGCGAAAGTGGATGTGCTGCAGAACATGGTGGGCACCACCAGCGCCGCCTGGAACGATCCGGCCAAGGGCGGCGAACTGGCGCGCGCGCAGTTCGACCGCGGCGTCGACGTGGTGTTCGCGGTGGCCGGCGGTTCCGGCATGGGCACGCTGCAGACGGCCAAGGAAAAAGGCAAGCTGGCCATCGGTGTCGACTCGAACCAGAACCACCTCCATCCGGGCACCATGCTGACCTCGATGGTCAAGCGGGTCGACGGCGCCGTCTACGACTCCTTCATGGCGGTCAAGAACGGTACGTGGAAGCCGGGCGTGAGCTACCGCGGCCTGAAAGAAGGCGGCGTCGACTGGGTGATCGACAAGGACAACCGCAGCGTAGTGTCGCCCGACATCGAGAAGAAGGTCAACGAAGCGAAGGCCGCCATCATCAGCGGCAAGATCAAGGTCATCGATTACCGCGTTGGCAGCAGCTGCCCGGTCTGATCTTTTCGGCTTTCGACAGCATCATAAAAAAGCGCGCCGCACCGGGCTTCCGGTGCGGCGCGCTTTTAAGCTCACCATCAACTTCATTTGACTACCACCTCACCTACTGATTCGCTATGCAGCCAGCCGTAGAATTTCGCAACATATGCAAGGCCTTCGGCCCGGTGCAGGCGAACGCCGACGTCAGCTTTACCATCGCCAAGGGGTCGATCCATGGCGTGATCGGCGAAAACGGCGCCGGCAAGTCGACCCTGATGAGCATCCTGTACGGCTACTACAATGCCGACAGCGGCCAGTTGCTGGTCGACGGCGAGGCGCGCTCGATCCGCACCAGCCACGAGGCGATCGCGCTCGGCATCGGCATGGTGCATCAGCACTTCATGCTGGTCGAGAACATGACGGTGCTGGACAACGTCATGCTCGGCGCCGAAGGCGGTTTCCGCCTGGCCTTGCAACGCGCCGCCATCGAGGCCAAGCTGCGCGACATCTGCACCCGCTACCGGCTCGACGTCGATCCGCTGGCGACCATCCACGACCTGTCGGTCGGCGCCCAGCAGCGCGTCGAAATCCTCAAGCAGATCTACCGCAGCGCGAATATCCTGATCCTCGACGAGCCGACAGCGGTGCTGACGGCGCAGGAAACGGCGTCGCTGTTCGAGATCCTGCGCCTGTTCAAGGAGCAGGGCAAGACCATCATCCTGATCACCCACAAGTTAGGCGAGATCCTCGACATCACCGACCAGGTGACGGTGATGCGCGCCGGCCGCGTGGTCGGCGCCGTCGCCACCGCCACCACGTCGAAAGAACAACTGGCCACCATGATGGTCGGCCGGCCGATCGAGGGCGAACTGCCGCGCGCGCCGTTCAAGCCGGGCGCCGCGGTGCTCAAGGTCGAGAAACTGCAGCTGATCGACAAGGCTGGCGTGCGCCTGCTGGCCGACGTCGGTTTTACCTTGCGCGCCGGTGAAATCGTGGCCATTGCCGGCGTCTCCGGCAACGGCCAGAGCGAGCTGCTCGAGATCCTGTCGGGCATGCGCCTGCCGACGTCGGGCCAGGTCGAGGTGCTGGGCAAGGCGCTGCCGTTCGCCGGCAGGGTCGATGCCGACGGCCTGCCGGCCACCTTCCGCAAGCTGGGCATCGGCCACGTGCCGGAAGACCGCCTGCGCGACGGCGTGATCAAGGATTTCTCGGTCATGCAAAACACCGTGTTCGGCTACCAGGACCGGGTTCGCAACCGTTGGGGGCTGTTCGACTTCGCCGCCATCGCCCAACGCTGCGCGCACCTGCTGACGGCGTTCGACGTGCGCCCGGCGAATCCGGACATCCGCATTGGCCTGCTTTCAGGCGGCAACCAGCAGAAGGTAGTGATCGCGCGCGAAGTGTCGGCCGCGCCAAAACTGATGCTGGTCGGCCAGCCGACCCGTGGGGTCGACATCGGCACCATCGAGAGCATCCACAAGCAATTACTGAAAATGCGCGACGAAGGCGTCGCGATCCTGCTGGTGTCGGTCGAACTGGAGGAAGTGCGGGCGCTGGCCGACCGCATCATCGTCATGTCGGGCGGGCGCATCACCGGCGAACTGAACATCGAAGAATTCGACACCACCCGCCTTGGCCTGTTGATGGGCGGGATGCATACATCATGAAAACGACCGAACTCCCACGCTGGGCCACCGCACTGGTGCTGCCCGTCCTGAACCTGGTATCGGCGCTGCTGGTCGCCGCGCTGGTAATCCACCTGCTTGGCGAAAGCCCGGTCGAATCGATGACGATTTTGATCAACAGCGCCATCATCAATCCGGAAGGTTTGTCGTACACGCTGTTCTATGCCTCGACCTTCATCTTCACCGGGCTGTCGGTATCGATCGCGATGAAGGCGGGCCTGTTCAACATTGGCAGCGAAGGCCAGATGTATCTCGGCGGCCTTGGCCTGACGCTGGCGATGCTGGCGTTCGACGCGTCGCTGCCGGCATGGCTCCTGATTCCCGCCGCTATGCTGGGGGCCTCGCTGTTCGGCGCCTTGTGGGCCTTCATTCCCGGCTACCTGCAGGCGAAACGCGGCAGCCACGTGGTGGTCACCACCATCATGTTCAACTTCATCGCCGCCAGCCTGATGAATTTCATCATCGTCAAATACCTGATTCCCGAGGGCCAGCAAAATCCGGCCAGCCGCGTGTCCGCCGATGCTGGTGCGATGCCGCGCCTGAACGCGTGGTTTCCGGTGCTGGGCGACACGCCGCTCAACGTCAGCTTCCTGCTGGCCATCGTGGCGCTGGTCATTTATGGCGTCATGGTGTGGCGCTCGGCGTGGGGTTACCAGCTGCGCGCAACCGGCCTCAATCAGCACGCGGCGCATTACGCCGGCGTGTCGATCAACCGCACCATCATTGTCGCGATGCTGATCTCCGGCGCCCTCGCCGGCTTGGCCGCCGTCAATTCGATCATGGGTTCGACCCACTACCTGTCGCTCAATTTCCCGGCCGGCGCCGGCTTTGTCGGCATCGCCATCGCGCTGATGGGGCGCCAGCACCCGGTCGGCATCTTCCTGTCGGCGGTGCTGTTCGGCGCGCTGATCCAGGGCGGCTTCGACCTGTCGCTGGAAAAACCGAACATCCCGCAGGAAACCTTCATTTTCATCCAGGGTTTGATCATCCTGTTCTGCGGCGCGATGGAAAATTTTTACGGCCCCGCCGTCCTCAAGCTGATCAACCTGCGCCGGAAGGGATAAGCCATGTTCGAAGACCTGCATTTAGCCAGCATCGTGGTGGCGACCATCCGCAGCGCGCCGGTATTGATCTTCGCCGCGTTGGCCGGCCTGTTCGCCGAACGCAGCGGCGTGATCGACCTGGCGCTCGAGGGCAAGATCCTGGCCAGCGCGTTCGCCTCGGCGGCGGTCGCCTACACGACGCAAAACCCGTGGTATGGCGTCGCCGCCGGCCTGGCCGTGTCGGCCACGCTGGCGCTGCTGCAGGGGTATGTCAGCATCACGCAAAAAGGCAACCAGCTGGTGGCCGGCATTGCGATTAACATCGCCGTGAGCGGGCTGACGTTCGTGCTGGCGCAGTTCTTTTACCAGCAGGGCGGGCGCACGCCGGACCTCGGCGGTGCCCGCCTGTTCGACATCGTCCTGCCCGGCACCGCCGCGCTGGCAAACGTCCCCTTCATCGGCTGGTTCTACGGCCACGTGATTGGCGGCCATTCGGTGCTGGTGTACCTGGCGTTCGCCCTGATCCCGCTGGTGCACTGGGTCGTCTACCACAGCCGATTCGGCCTGCGCCTGCGCGCCTGCGGCGAAAACCCGCACGCGGCCGACGCTGCCGGCGTCAACGTCGTAGCGACGCGTTACATGGCGATGCTGATCGCCGGCGTACTGTGTTCGTTTTCGGGCGCCTACCTGGCGATCGTGCAAAGCGGCTTCTTCTTGCGCGACATGTCGGCCGGCGCCGGCTACCTTGCCCTCGCCGCCCTCGTGTTCGGCAACTGGCGGCCAATCCATACAGCGCTCGGCTGCGTCATGTTCGGCTTCTTTTCGGCGGTGCAGATTCAAATGGAGGGCGTCGACCTGCCGGGCGTGGGCCGCATCCCCGGCTCGCTGATCCAGATGATCCCGTACGTCGTCACCGTCATCGTGCTGGCCGGCCTGATGGCCAAGTCGGTGGCGCCGAAATCGATCGGCAAACCGTTCGTCAAGTCGCGCTGAGCGCAGCATGGACGCGGTGGAGGTGATGCGCGGCAAATCACAGCATCTTCGGTAGCCACATTCCCATCGTCGCGACCGCGATACCGACCGCCATGGCGCCGGTGAGCGCAAACACCAGGCCGGCTGCCGATATCCGCGCGGCCGGCCGCGCGCTGCTTTTCGCAAAAAAGTACAACTCGAGCACCGCAAGCGGCAGGACGTACTGAAGCAAGCCGATAGCCACCAGTGCCGGCCCCTGGAACGTCGTTGGATCGAAGCCGGCCGGGCCGCCGTTGAGCGCAATCCAGAACATCAATATCACCCGAAAAAACCAGCTGCCGCTCACTACCAGGAACAGGCGAAGCGCCCAACGGCGGTGTTCGGCCAATCGGCGAGCCACTGCATGGCGCAGCGCAAACCAGGCTGCAATCAGGATAAGGACCGCATTGATGCTGATGGTGAGGTGCTGCAGGAAGCTGCCGTTCGCGCTGCGCGTCCATACGACAAACAGGCCGCTAATGCTGGCCACGACAACCGTGGCGATGTAGACACGGCCGTTCCAGCGATGAAAGCGCGGGAAGCCGGCCCGGATCTTCGCCATCAGTTGAAGCGGCCCGCCGATGGTTACAACCGCAGCAATCAGGACATGGATCGCGATAGCGATGTTGCCTAGCGTATCGCCCGGCACATGCCCGGTTGGCAGCACCTTGTTCCATGCCTGCATATTCCCCTGCAATGCCGAACTGGCATAGAACGACAGGATATAGAGGACGAAAATGAGCTGACCCGCGACCGCGACGACAAACCAGGTGGTTGCGGCAGCGCTGAGCGCCTTGCCCGAAAAAGCGGACAGCGCGCCGTGCGCGCGCTCTTTCGGCTTTGCGTGTAGTGAATTAACGGCGTTCGGGCTGGCGATTGTCATTTGATCCTCGAGAAGTTGCGGGAAGAGTGCAAGGTATCGGGACCGGCAATCGAATGACACTGCCATGCGACGAGTGACGGAAATCGCGTTGCGCGTTACGGCCTGTGCGTACAGGCCGCAGCCTTACATTTGCCGAAACAGGTGCAGGTAAGCCCGGCTGACCTTCAGCACGTCCTTGCGGCGTTTGAGATGAATATCGGCCGTTTCATTTGCACCGCGCAAAACGTGGCTGATCGCGTGCAGGTTGACGACGACCGAGCGATGCACCTGGACGAATTGGCCGGCGTCGAGCTGCGTAACCAGTTCACGTAACGGGGTTCGGATCAATGCTTCGGCCTGCATACCGTGACCGTCATGCCAGGCCACCAGGGTGTAGCGCTCGTCCGAGCGCAGGTAATCGATAGCGTCGACCGGAATCAAGTGCAGGGATTGCCCGACGCTGGCGCGAATCCAGCGCAAAGCGGCAGGCGCCGCGGCTGGACGCATGCGCTCCGCAAGCTGCTGCAACAACGCTTCGGTATTGAGCGCCGGCGCGGCCGTCTGCAGCCGCAGCTTGAGCCTGGCGACAGTGTCGTACAAGCGTTCCACCTCGACCGGTTTGACCAGATAGTCGAGCGCGCCCTCGGCGAATGCACGCACCGCATACTGATCGAAGGCTGTCACAAACACCAGGTGGGCGCGCCTGCCGATGGCGTGCGCGGCATCCATTCCCGACAGACCCGGCATGTGCACGTCGAGGAAACATACATCAGGTTTGAACTCTTCATACATGGCCACCGTTTCGCGCCCATTACGCGCAAGCGCGACGACGTGCAGTTCGGGCCAGACCCGCGCAAGCAGGCGCACCATGGTGTCGCGCAGCAGGGGTTCATCGTCTGCAATCAATGCGCTCGGCCGGCAGCTCATGGCATGCTCTTTTGTGCGGGGAACAGCAACTCGGCGCAGACCCCGTGCGGCCGGACTTCGGTGAGCTTGAGGCCGGTACCGGCGCCGAAGCTCAGTTGCAGCCGTTCGCGCAAGGTCGTCAGTCCGGTACCAAGGCCATGGCCGGTCTCTTGCAGGCCGACGCCGGTGTCGCTGACCAGCACGCGGCAGCGCTGTTGCCACAGCTGGACGTGGATCTCGATGCGGCCGCCTTCTTCGCTTGGATCGATTCCATGGCGCACCGCGTTTTCCACCAGTGTCAGCAGCGTAAGCGGCGGGCAGCGCATGGCGTTCGATTCCTCACAGGCATGGATGACATAGTCCAGCCGGTCTGGCATGCGCAGGTGCATCAGCTCGAGATAGGCACGCGCCAGCGCCAGCTCATCGCGCAGCGTGCTGAAGGGCTCGTCGAGCAGGGGAACTGCCGCGCGAAGATAGGCGATCAGCGTGCCCAGGACGTGCGACGCCTTTGGCGAACCGGTATCGACCAACGCCTGGACGTTCGCCAGCGTATTGAAAAGAAAATGCGGCTGGACCTGGGCCTGCAGAAGGCGCATGCGCGCTTCCAGCGCTTCGCGTTCGAGCTTGCTTCGCTCCAGCTCGAACGCCGATTGCTGGCCGCGCGCGAACGCCTCGCGCTGGCGAACGATGGCGCCAAGCGCTATCCATGGCGCGAAAAAAATGCCGATCAAGCTCAGGCTCGCAAGGCCCTTCACGCGCATCGTGTCTTGCAAAAATCCGAAACTGCCACCCGTACCGATCCAGTATGCCAGCAGTGCCGCAAATGGAATAGCCAGCACGACACCGATCAGTTGCAAGACCCAGCGGGCAAGCCAGGCCGGCAAATTGCGCGGCCATCGCTCGAGGATACAGAAGGCCAGCAAGGCACCCAGGCCAACCCCCCATGCGCGCTGCAATACCACCATGGTTGGAGAAACGGACGTCAGGCTGAGGACCAGGCCGAACAGGGTCGCGAAGCCCAAGGTGTATTTCAGCCGGCGGGCGAGCACGCGCACGCATTCTCGTGTAATAAAGTGCATTGCGTTGTGGATCATGTCGGCCCAAGGCTGGTGATGCATGACTGTAGCGCGGGGTGCGAGCCCCGGCAAGCTGCATCGGGTGAACGGATAAGCGGGGTCGCCGACGCTACGCCTCCTAGTCGGCGGCAAGCACGCTGGAACGGCCAAGCGTCCACGAAAAGCCGCCGCCGATCGATGTGCCGCTGTTTCTCCTCATCAAAGGGCTGTCGCGGTTGGCCGCGCCGGCATAGCTCTCGCCGCGCACGTAGCCGAACAGGCGCACGTCCTCGTTGAGCCGGTAGGACGCCGATAGTCCGGCGCGCGCCAGCATCAGGCCCGATCTGGCCCGGTACGCCGGCCGCGCGGCAGTCGCATACTGCGGCGCCACTTCGTAGAAATAGCGATTGATGCCGCCGTCGCCGACCACCAGGCCGACGCTGGCGTCGATGCTCCAGTCGCTGCCGATGTCGCGCGTTGCGTATGTCAGGCGCGGCTCGAACGTGGTGCCCTGGCGCCGCACGCCGCCGCGAAACTCCATCACGGCGCGCAGCGGCAAGTCGAGGCGCAAGCGGCTGGTCGGCGTCGGATTGGCCAACAAGACTTTTACGCGCGGCCCGAACTCGCCAAGGAAACCCAGGTCCGGCATGCCGGCGCGGGCGGCGCCGGCATTTGAGCGCGCCGGCAGCGAGGCGGCAAAGCCGATGTCCAGTTCGTAGCGCTCGCTGCGCAGCAGGCGCGCACCGATGCCGGACGCGTCCGAACGCAGCACCTTGCCCCGATAAATCAGGAACGGCGCCGCCAGCGCGCGCGAGGAGCGCTGATCGGCGCCGGGATAGGCCGGTCCCGACACGGCGCCGCCGACCAGGCCGGCCTCCCATAAGGGCAAGGCCGGGGCCGGGGCCGAGGCTTGCTGCGCGACGGCCGGCAGCATGAAAGTGAGCGTCAATGCGCCAAAAATGAGCGGGCGCATGGCTTAAGGCCAGATGGTTTGCAACAGCGCGGCGAGCTTGTAGCCGCCCTTGATCAGCTGCGTCTTGGCGATCGCTGAACTGGGCACCGGATAGTTGGCCGGCACTTCGAGGTTCCAGTTGTAATAGACGTCGCCCTTCTTGCTGGTCTGCCGGATGCCGGGGCCGGTAGTGACGCCGGCGTAGGCCAGCTTGGCGACCACCAGCACATCGTCGGCCCACTGGTACGGCCAGGTGGCCGGGTCGCCATTGTTTTTGCTGACCGCCGGCTTGCCGTCGATCACGGCCTGGGCGAATTTTTCCGGCGTGCGGGTGCTCATGCGGCGCATTGCGTAATCGACCGTGGTGCTGTCCCAGTACGAGTGGAACGGCTTGGTCAGCGCGCGCGGCACGCCTTCGCGCGGTTTCGGATTTTCGCCCGGGATGTGGCTTGCGCCCATGGCGGCGACCTTGTCGTCGTCCATCAGGAAGTTATTGCCGCCGCGCGAATCGAAGATCGCCACGGCGTCGATGTCGGTGTGCTTGTTGGGCACCACGAATTTGCCGTCCTTGCCAACGAAGGCGGCGCCGACGTGCAGCGGCTGGTGGATGTCGCCGGTCATATGGGCTACCAGCAGCAGCGCCTGGCGCTTCGAAAAGCCATGCGGGTTCAGCGCCGGGTCCAGCTTACCCTGCAAGACGGCGATGGCCTGCTTGAGCGTCTGCACGATGTCGTGATGCGTGGTGCCGACGTCGCCGTCGTGGTAATGGTCCTTCTGGAACGGCACGCCGGTGTAATGGTATTCGCTCGCCTTTGGATTGGCGCCGACGTAGGCCACCATCTCGGGGGTCTGCGGGCCGCACCAGTCGCCCTTGACGCAGTCGGCCCAGACCGAGACCGATTCGAGGCTTTCGCCGGGCAGCAGCAGCGCGCCGACCTGTTTCTCGGCGTTGCTGCCCTTGATCAGTTTGTCGGCGATGGCGCCGACGGCGCGGTGGCCGTCATTACCCCACGCGAGGGCGTCAAAGGACAGGAAGGCGCCGGTCAGGGCGATCACGCAAGCGAGTTTTTTCATGTTGGTTTTCCTTGAGTTTGAACCGTAGCGCTTGATCCGAGCCGGGGCATGCATCTTAGTTTACTCTTTCAATGCGCGCAGAAGGAAGAGCCGGCGCCGCCAATGCCGCGCCAGCGGCGCCAGGCTGGTTCCTGGCCAGGTAGCCGATCAAGGCTTCGAGGTCGAGGATGCGGGTGTCGGCCTTGTTGGCCGCCTGCCTGAACGCCGGGTAGCCGTCGCCGCCTTCGGCCAGGAAGTTATTGGCCACCACCTTGTAGGTCCTGGCGTCGTCGAGCGGCGCACCGTTGATCCGCACACTGCCTGGCACCACGCGCTGGCCATCCGGCCTGGCGTTGTCCCATTGGTAGTACAGGGAGCGCGACACCTGCAGCATCGCACGGCCCGAGGCACGCAGCCACTGTTGCTCGAGCACTGCGCGCAGCTGGGCGCCGGTCATGTCCATCACCACCAACGTGTTCGAGAAAGGCAGCACAGCCTGTGCCTGGCCAAAGGTCGCAACAAGGTTCTCGGACACGTCGAAATCGCTGCGCAGGCCGCCCATGTTCATGAAGCCGACCTGCACGCCCTCGGCGCGAGTGGCATCGACGACGGCGTCGGCAACCAGGTTGCCGAGCGCCGATTCGCCCGCATCGTTCATCCGGCGCGCGGTGCTGCGCTGCGCCACGCGCGCAACCGGCCGCGCCAGCGCGGCCGAACTTTGCGCCTTGACCGCGGCGAGGTAGCCGGCCACTTTCGGGTCGGCCGGGTATTCGCCCGGCCGCACCGCCACGTTGCGCACGACGACGTCACGCACGCTGCCGCTGGCCGGATCGATCGACAGTTTTATGCGCGACAGCACATGGCCGCCCATCTGCGCCTGCGTAATGGTGCGCCCGCCTGCCTTGCATTGAAAACCGCTGTGGCTATGGCCACTGATGACCAAGCGGATGGCCGGGTCGAGCCTTTCGGCGATGCCCACCACCGGCCCTTTGAGTTCGGTGCAGTCGGCCTGGTCGAACGGCTCGGTGGTGTTGCCGCCTTCGTGGATCAGCGCCACGAACACGCTTGCTCCTTGCGCGCGTGCCTGCACCAGCGCGGCGTTGATGGCGTCCGCTTCGTCGGTAAACGCCAGGCCCTCGATGCTGGAGGCCAGCACCACTGACGGCGTGTTTTTCAGCACCGCGCCGATGAAGGCCACCTTGACGCCCTTGACCTGTTCGATCGAGAAGGCCGGCAGCAGCGGCTTGCCGGTGACCTTGTCGATCACGTTGGCGCCCAGGTAGGTAAAGGCGGCGCCGCGGAAATCGGGCGCTAGCTTGCAGGCTTTACCACCGGGTTCGCCCTGGCAGCCGCCATGCTGCTTGCGCAGCAGTTCGGCGCGGCCCAGGTCGAATTCGTGGTTGCCGACCGAGCTGAATTTCATGCCGAGCATGCTCAGTGCGACGATGCTCGGCTCGTCGGCCCACATCGACGACATGGCCGGCGTACCGCCCACCAGGTCGCCGGCACCGACCAGCACCAGGTCCTTGTCTTCGAGCCTAAAAGCCTGCAGGGCGGCGGCCAGGTTGTCGATGCCGCCGGCCATGATGGTGTTTTCCTTGCCGTCGCGCGCGCTGGTGTAGACGAATTTGCTCGCCTCTAAGTGGCCGTGGAAGTCGTTCAATGCGACCAGGTTGATCTCGATCGGAGCCGGCGGCGTGGGCGCCAGCGGGGCGCAGCCGGCGGCGAGGCAGGCGACGACGAGCAGGCAGAGCGGGGTTTTAATCATAAGTTGGAAGCATAAAGAAGTTTTCGGGGCAGCGCCAGCACAGGCTGCATGGCGGCGGGAGGCGCCGTCAATACAAAGCGGCGCGCAATAAAAAAGGGCTGGTGTCGCCACCAGCCCCTCGTTTCAATCAAGCGGATTCCTTAGAAATCGTACTTGAAGGTAGCTTGCACGGCCCACTGCGATTCGCCCTTGGCCTGACGAACGTCGAGGTTTTCCACTTGCGGACGCACGGCGTAAATGTACTTGCCGGTGGCAGCATCGGTACCGACATAGTCGACGAAGCTGCGCGCCAGACCGCCATTGCTCTGGAAGCCGACTTCATTGATACGGCCCCATTTTTTGTTCAGCAGGTTACCGAAGTTAAGGAAGTCGAGGCTGAAGCTTGCCTTGTTACGGGCAAACAGGCCTGGAATTTCCTGGCTGATGCGCAGGTCGATGCTGTTGGTCCATGGCGAGAAGTCGGTGTTACGGCCGACGATACCACCAGCTGAGCGGCTGAGCACCTTGTTGGCATTGACCACATCCCAGAATTTCTGCTCGTTGCCATGGCTGGTGGCGCTGTCGCCAGCGAACAGCACGTCGCCCGAACCAAAGGCCTTCGGAATGTACATGCGGTCATTGCCACCGAGGCCGTCACCGTTCAAGTCGTTGTTGACGGTCCAGCTGAAAGGCTTGCCCGAACGACCTTCATAGAACACGCCGAAACGGGTGTTGTAGGTGCTGAAGAACTTCTTCTGGAAGTTGAACAAGGCGTTGATACGGTCCTTCACCAGGTAGCTCGAATTGGTGGCGGTGTTTTCATTCGGATTGAATACCGAGCGACCGTTCCAGTTCGAGGTCGACACCGACGAAGTCAGCGACGACACTTCCGTCGAGGTGGTCTTCGTGGCAGCGATCGACCAGCCATAGCCTTTGCTCAGCGGACGCGAGAACGACACGGTGCCGACATTGGCGCTGCCCAGATCGGTGCCTTTGGCGAGCATCACGTTACCGTAGCTCAGGTTGCTCAAAGCCTTGCTGGTGACGCAGTTCGGCGTGATGGTGACGGTGCCATTACTGGCCACGTAGCAGCTGGCCCGGTAGCCGCCGGCGTTGTAGTACAGATTACGACCGTCGGTACCGATCCTGGTTGGCGCGCCCAGGTTCAGGCTTTCGTAGTAAATCGCATCCTTGTTCTTGGTATGCAGAAATTCAGCCGAAAACACGATATTTTGCCATGGCAGTTCGGTATCGAACGCGATGTTGGCTTTCCACACTGCTGGTTGGTGGAAGTTCGGGTCGAGGAAGTCGACGTTGGAGGCCGGGGTGGCGCCAACAACCGATGGCTGGCTGTCCGGGTTGGTGCTGAAGGTATTGTCGGCGGTCGGGCACTTGGTGGCGCCCGTGCCGGAGCAGGTGATGATGCGCGACGCCACGCCAGGGTTGGAAAACTGGTTCGACATCCACACGGCCGCTGCAGCGCCCTGGAACAGGCCGACACCGCCGCGCAACTGCATGGTGCGCTCGGTCGGCAGTTTCAGGTTGAAGCCAATACGCGGCTGCACCAACTTCTGGCCGTCAATAGTCTGGGTGTTGTCGTAGCCGAAGCCGCCCGACTGGCGCACGCCGGTGGTGGCGTTACCGGCCACCATCGGTGCAGCAGCGGCACTGTTAGCCAGCGGACGGCCGGTGACGCCGTTGTAGTCAACGCGCACGCCGCCCGTGAGGGTCAGGCTCTTGTTGACGTTCCAGGTATCCTGCACGAACACGCCGGTGTCTTGCAGGGCGAACTGGGCGACGGCGTTGGCGAGCGTACCGCCGGCAACCGCTTGCTGCACCGTGTACGAACTTGGACGGCCACGCGAAAAATTCTCCAGCACGGCCGCTTCGATTTGCGCGGTGCTGCCGGTGGCGCACTTGAACCCGGCCAGGCCGGCCGAAGTGTAGGTCACGTCGTCGCGGCAGCCAAATGTGTAGTTGCCGTTGATGTTTTGCAGGAAGGCGTTGTAAATCTTGGTGCTGGTGTAGTCGCTGCCAAACTTGATTTCATGATCGCCACGGGTCCAGGTGCCGCCCGCATACAGGTCGCGGGTGTCATTGCGCAGCACGTTCAAGTGGCGGCTCGACTCGGTACCGGCGTTGATGAAGCGGTTACCGACCGGGGTGCCGGGCGCCGCGCCTGCAGGCAGTGGGCCGCTCAATTGCAGCGAAATGGCCGGCAGGCGGGTGCTGTTGGTCGGCATCGAATCGTAGTCGCGCGTCGAGTACTTGAACTCGGTCGAGAAATTCGGGGTCCAGTCCGACAGCACCTGGCCGACGATGGTCTCGATGCTCTTGCCCTGGTTGTAGAACTGCGAGGCAAGGGTGACGCCGGTGGCGGAGAAGCCCGGGTAAATCGGGTCGGCCTGCGAGGTCTTCGAGTAACGCACGCTGGCGCGGTGGTTATCGTTGATGTTGTAGTCGAGCTTGATCATCTGCTCGCGCGAGACGAACTGGGCCCCCTCCGGCACCGCGGTGGTGCCGAGGTCGAGGCCATAACGGGACTGGCCGATCGCGCGGGCGCTGTCGATCGACGACTGGGTGATCGGCACGGTGGTGCCGGCATTGCTACCGACCTGGCCGAATCCAGGCGCGGAGCGCGAGCTCTTCGACTCTTCCAGCAGGGCGAACAGAAACAGTTTGTCCTGGATCAGCGGGGCGCTGACATAACCACCCTTGGTGGTTTCCTTGAATTTCGGCGCTGCGACATAGGTGTCGGAGGTGATGTTGTAACGGTCGCCCACCAGGCGGTCGTCGCGGGTGACGTAGTAAATGCCGCCCTTGACGTCGTTGGTGCCGGACTTGGTCACGGCATTGATGTTGGCGCCCGTGTAGCCTTTTTGGGTGACGTCGTAGTTGGCGACGTTCACTTGCACCGACTGGATCGCTTCGATCGAGATCGGCTGGCGCGCAGTCGGCGAGCCATTGCCTTCCAGGCCGAAGGTGTCGTTGACGGCCACGCCATCGATGGTGATGGTGTTGTAGCGCGAGTTCTGGCCGGCGACGGAGATTTCGCCACGTTCCTTGTCGGTCTGCGACACGCGCGGGTCAGCGCGGGCGTAGTCTTGCAAGTTGCGCTGGATCGATGCCTGGGTGGCCAGTTCGGTGGCGCCGATGTTGGTGCCCGAACCCATGGTATTGCGCGAGAATTTATCCGAACGGCTGGCGGCGCCAGTGACGGTCACGGTCTGGATCTGCGCGCCCAGGGTGGCGTCGATGGCAGCAGTTTCAGCCAACTGGGTATAGATGTCAGTGCGCTTTTCCGAAATACCGTTCTTGGTGATGGTGATCGTAAACGGGCCACCGGTACGCAGGCCGCGGGCGTTATAGCGGCCTTCGGCGTCGGTAGTGACGGTGCTGACGGAACCGGACTCGTTGTGCACGATCTGGACCGTGGCGCCTGCCGCCGGCTTGCCGTCGGCGCCAGAAATGCGGCCGGCGATTGCCGAGGTCGTGTTTTGCGCGAACGCAGGCGCGGTAGCCAGCGCGATCGACAGCGCGAGCGCCATCTTGGTCAGCTGGATCCGTTTGTGATTGATCATTGTATAATCCCTAAGATACAAATAGTTATGTGGAGTCCCCACCCGGCTTGTAGCCGTCGGAAAACTTCCCTGGTTACCGAGTACAAAACACCTTTGCCGCCACCTGTTGCGAGGAAAGCCATGCAATTTGCCGCGCGGAACTTGCAAGCATGACGTCTTGATATGTCATGTTGATGACAACATCGTCACAAACAGCGGCTGTACCTCGTTCGCTTATCAACTATGCATCACCCCCCCAGGCATGGCTAATACGTTTTGCCTGCTACATTTATATGAAAAAGCTATAAATGATCTTGAAGATTGGAAGCGAACGACAATTTTTACGACGCGAATAAGGGAAGTAACCGCTGACGGATTATAAAGGAGGCATTCTTGTAAGAAATTCTTTCCAGTAGAATTTCAGTTTTGCCACCGTGCAGTGTTCAATTGTGTCGCGGCATGACCACAAAGCTGCCGCCGACGTCTTTACAGCGAACAATTTCGTCGACAATGGGCACCGGCGTAAAGACGCCGGCTCATTCCCTGTAGCAGGGTAATCAGTGCGCCGCGTGGACCGCGGCTTTGCGTGCGGCCGGCGCGGCGGCCAGCGCCGCAATCTGCGCCTCGAAGCGGCTGAAACGCCCATCCAGCTGCTTCGTCAACCGTTGTTTTTGCGCATTTGGCAGGAAGGCATAGCGCACGCCGTTGTACGACAGCTTCTTCACTTCGGCATAGTCCGGCCGATAGCGGCTGGCAAACAGCACGTATTCGTTCGACAAGTCGTGGCGCGTAACACCGGCGTCGTCGGTCGACAGCACAAACGGCACGCCATGCTTGCGGTACAGGGTGACCGGATGGTTGGCGCCGCGCACGCCGTTGATGAAGCCGTTGCTGGTCAGGTTGACTTCGACCGGGATGCCGAACTCGCGCATTGTCTTCATCAGGCCGAGCGCGTTCGATTCGTGGGCCAGGTCGAGGCCATGGCCGATGCGATCGGCGCCAGCCAGGTTGACGGCCTGGTCGATGTGGAACTTCAGCCCCTCGGGTGGCACGTCGCCGAGCGCCAGTTCGCCGGCATGCAGCGCGACTTTCACTGTTGGGTAGCGGCTTTTCAAGAAGCCGAACATTTTCATGTGCAAGGTGTAGTCGCGCATCGACACGGCCTGGCTTTCTTGGCCGACGATGTTGACGCCGACGATCAGCTCGCTCTGGCCGGCTGCCTTGAAGCCGGCCACCATCGACGAAAACACCTGCGACGGCGCCAGCAGGCGCAGCACGTAGGCGTGGTAACGCATGGTGAAGTCGGCGTCGTCGATGCCGGCCGCGGCGGCGGCGATTTTCGCCACGTAGTCGGTTACGCCGCGGTTGAAGCCGGCGTCGCCCTCTAACTGGGCCAGCTGGCTGCGCATCAGCGCGGTAAAGCCGGCGTCGTCCTGGCCCTGTTGCCAGGCCTTCGCATCGAAGCCGGCGTCCGCCACGAAGGGCGCCAACTTGAACATGGTTTCGATGTAGCTGACGTTCTCGGCAATGGCGCGCGCCTTGAGCGTTTGCAGGCCGTCATTGAAATTGGCGTTCGAGACTGGGCCGAAAAAGCCGAAGGTCTGGAAGAACTGGCGATCCGGCGGCGGCTGGATCGCGCCGTGGTTATCAAAATCCTTGCTCGACCAGCGCTGCAGCAGTTCGCGGTAAGTAAAATCGTCGGCCACCAGTTCGCTCGACGACAGGCAGGTGCGGGCTGCCGGCGCCAAGGCGCGCTCGGCGTCGATGACCGCCTTGTCGGTCACCACGCGGTAACTCAGCTTGTTGACGCAGTAGCCCTGCTTGTCGAGAAATTCCACGTACTGCTCGGCGTACAACGAGCCCGAATAATGATGGTGCAGGTCGGCGCCTTTCGGCATCTGCGAGAAAAACATCGTCAGTTCGGCCAGTTGCGGTTCGTCGCCCTGGCCGCGACCGTGGCCGCCGAGCAGCGCGGCGAAATAGCGCGCCGTGGCCGCTTCGTTGCCCTTTGGCGCGGGGCCTTTGGCGTCGGCGGTGCCAGCCAAGCTGGCCAGGGCCAGGGCCAGGGAAACGGTGACGCTGTAGCGTGTCTTGTGCATTCGATGCTCTCGATAAATGGGTGCCGGGCTGTTGCGCGCTACTGTATAGGCTTCATGGCAGGTTTGCAATATCGAGCGGCAGAGCGATAAGGTGTTGCTTATTAGAACTTTTTTATAGGCCAGAGTTATAGCGCCACTGTGTTCCGGCAGCCTTTCGATGGCAATCAGCTCCCCCGGGGTCAGTTCCGACATTCGGACACGAGCCCAACATTAGACTCCCTTTTACGAGTCTCCCCCGGGGTCAGTGTCCGAATGTCGGAACTGCCCCCCGGGTTACTGACCAGTCCGTGTCCGAATGTCGGAACTGACCCCCGGGTTAGAATGTCGGAACTGACCCCCGGGTTACGAATGTCGGAACTGACCCCCGGGTTACTGGCTTAGGTCATCCCCGCCCGCTGGTGCACCAGCCGTCCACCTGAATAGGTAGCGCCGATGGCGCGGTCGTCGCCCAGCAGCGCCAGTGCGAACAGCAGTTCTTCGAGGTTGTTGCACTCGGCGCTGCGGCGCGCCAGCAGCGGCGTCGCCTGCAAGTCGACGACGATGAAGTCAGCTTCAAGGCCGGGCGTGAAATTGCCGATCGACCCTTCCAGGCGCATGCTGCGCGCCGCGCCCAGGGTGGCCAAATAAAACATGCGCGCCGCCGGCAGGTAGCTGCCCTTCATGCGCGCCACCTTGTACGCTTCGTTCATTGTGTGGAACATCGAGAACGAGGTGCCGGCGCCGACGTCGGACGCCAGCGACAGCGTCACCGAAGCGGCGTCGGCGCCTTCGAAGTCGAACAGGCCGCTGCCCAAGAACAGGTTGGAGGTCGGGCAGACCGCCACCGCGGCCCCGCTCTCGGCCATGCGCGCGAAGTCGCGCTCATCGAACCAGATGCAGTGGCCCAGCATCGTGCGCTGGCGCAGCAGGCCGACACTGTCGTACACGTCGAGATAGCTGCGCGAGGCCGGGAACAGCGACTGGACCCAGCGGCATTCGTCCGGGTTTTCCGACACGTGGGTCTGGATGAACGTATCCGGATAGGCTTGCGCCAGTTCGCCGGCCAGGCGCAGCTGGGTGTCGGTCGACGTCGGTGCGAAGCGCGGCGTGATGGCGTACAGCGAGCGGCCGTGCTTGTGCCATTTTTTGATCAGATCTTCGCTGTCACGCGCCCCGCCCTCGGCGGTATCGGCGAGAAAGTCGGGGCAGTTGCGGTCCATCAGGATCTTGCCGGCGACCATGCGCAAGCCGCGCGCCTCGCTGGCCTCAAAAAAAGCGTCGACCGACTCCTTGTGCACGGTGCAGTAGACCATCGCGGTGGTGGTGCCGCAGCGCAGCAGCTCGTCGAGGAAGAACTCGGCCACCTCGCGTCCGTGTGCCGGATCGGCGAACTGGCGCTCGGTCGGGAACGTGTACGTTTCCAGCCACGGCAACAGACCCGGCGCGGGCGAGGCGATCATGTCGGTCTGCGGGAAATGCAGGTGGGTGTCGATGAAGCCGGGCATGATCAGCTTGCCGCGGTAATCGACGACGTTCGTCCCTTCGGCCAGCAGTGGAGCCAATTGTGCATAGTCGCCGGCGGCGTGGATCTTGTCGCCGTCGACCAGCAGCAAGCCGTCCTCATGCCAGCAATAGGCATGTTCGGCGAACGCCGGGTCGGCGTGAAAATGCAGCAAGCTGGCTCGGTAAGCGCGCAGGTGAAGCGGTGTTGCTATCGACATCAAAGATACTTTCCCAATACAGTCATGCAGAGCCTACCAGCCGCATCAAAGGTGCGCCGGCGTCGGCGCGGCAGCCAGCTTCCCATAAAATCAACAATTGTGCGCACACCGAGGCGGCGATCACGGCCGGCTCCTTGCTGGTGATGCCGGCCAGGCCGATCGGGCACGCCATCGCCTCGATGCGGGCGCAATCGAAACCGCGCGCGCGCAGCCGGTGTTCGAACTGCTGGCGCTTGGTGTTCGAGCCGATCAGGCCGAACCAGCCGACGTCACCGCGCGCGAGGATGGCTTCGGCCAGGCGCTGGTCGAGCGCGTGGCTGTGGGTCATGACCAGGTAGCTGGCCCCTGGCGGCGCATCCGCCACCATCGATTCGAGCGCATCGGTCGCTTCGATGCTGACGTTGGCCGGAACGTCACGCGGGAACATGTCGTCGCGCTCGTCGACCCAGGTGATGGTGCAAGGCAGGTCGGCCATCGCACGCACAACGGCGGCGCCGACATGGCCGGCGCCGAACAGCACCAGGTGAGCGCGCGGCGCCGCCACCGGCGCCACCAGCCAGCGGCGGCCATCCTGTTCCTGCATGACGTGGGCGCCGCGGGTGCGCGTAAAGACGGGTACTGGCGCGCCGGCGAGCTGCCCGCCGGCGCCGTCGAACAATGCGCTGTCGGGCGCGCCATCCAGCGCGGCCAGGCGCCAGGTATCAATAGTGCGGCGCCCGGCCAGCATCCGCGCCTGTTGCGGCTCCACCAGTTCGAACGCCAGGTGCACCACCCCGCCGCAGCACTGGCCCAGGCTGGGACCGAGCGCGAAGCGTTCGAAGTGGCGCGCGCGCGCGTCAAGCAGCATGGCGCGGCCGATGCCGATGGCGCGCCATTCGAGGTGGCCGCCGCCGACCGTGCCGGCCAGTGCGGCTGCGGCCACTACCATGCGCGCGCCCGGCTCGCGCGGACCGGAGCCTTCGACGATGGCGACCGTCACCAGCACCGCCGGTTCGCGCGCCGCCAGGGTCCATTCGTCCATCATGCGGCTCCACCAATCGCCCCTTCAACGGCGGCGATCGACTTGAGGATTTCTTCGCAGGTCGCCGGCGCATTGAGCGGCGGGTTGACCTTGTGATCACCGACCGCTGAGACGGCGTCGCGGATAGCGAAAAAAACCGAGAACGCCAGCAGCAGCGGCGGCTCGCCCACCGCTTTCGAGCGGTGAATGTTGTCGGCGACGTTGGCGTTGTCGTACAGTTTGACGCGGAAGTCTTGCGGGCAGTCCGACACGGCGGGAATCTTGTAGGTCGACGGCGCATGCGTCATCAACTTGCCGGCGCTGTTCCACCACAACTCTTCGGTGGTGAGCCAGCCCATGCCCTGGATAAAAGCGCCCTCGACCTGGCCGATGTCGATCGCCGGGTTGAGCGAGCGGCCGGCGTCGTACAGCACGTCGGCGCGCAGCAGCTTCGATTCGCCGGTAAGGGTATCGACGACGACTTCAGAAACAGCTGCGCCGTAGGCAAAATAGGAAAACGGATTGCCGCTCATGGTTTTTGGATCCCAGTGCAGGCCAGGGGTCGCATAAAAGCCGTCGGACCACAGCTGCACGCGCGCCAGGTATGCCTTTTGCACCAGCTCCGGGAAGCGCACCTGGCGGCCGTTGACGAACACCGTGTCGGCCGCGAAGCACACCGCCTCGATGTCGCCGCCATACAGCTTGACGGCGTAGGCGGCCAGGCGGTTGCGGATCTGGCGCGCCGCATCCTGCGCCGCCTTGCCGTTCAGGTCGGCGCCAGTCGACGCCGCCGTGGCCGAGGTATTGGCCACCTTGCTGGTGTCGGTCGCGGTGGCGCGCACGTTGGCCATGTCGACGCCCAGTTCGTGGGCCACCACCTGCATCACCTTGGTGTTGATGCCCTGCCCCATTTCGGTGCCGCCGTGGTTGACCAGGATAGAGCCGTCGACGTAGACGTGGACCAGGGCGCCGGCCTGGTTCAGGTGGGTGACGTTGAAGGCGATGCCAAATTTTACCGGCGTGAGCGCGAGACCTTTCTTGAGCACCGGGCTGGCGCGGTTGAAGGCGGTAATCGCTTCGCGGCGGGCGCGGTAGTCGCTCGATGCTTCGAGTTCCGCCGCCAGTGCGTCGATGACGTTGTCGACGACTACCTGGCCGTACGGCGTGACGTTGCGGCCCTCACCTTCCTTGCCGTAAAAATTGAGGCGGCGGATGTCGAGCGGGTCGCGCCCGAGCTTGCGGGCGATGTCGTCGATCACGTATTCGATGGCGATCGCGCCCTGCGGTCCGCCGAAGCCGCGAAAAGCGGTGTTCGACTGGGTGTTGGTCTTGCCGCAGGCGGCGCGGATGTCGACATCCGACAGATAATACGTGTTGTCGAAGTGGCAGACCGCGCGCGTGGCGACCGGCCCCGACAGGTCGGCCGAGTAGCCGGCGCGGGTCACCATGTCGACCTTGGCGGCGAGGATACGGCCATCCGCGGCGTAGCCGACCTCGTATTCGTAATGAAAGCAGTGGCGTTTGCCGGTGACGAGCATGTCGTCGTCGCGGTCGGCGCGCAGCTTGACCGGACGTTTCAGTTTCGCCGCCGCGATCGCCGCCGCCGCGCACCACAGTGCCGACTGCGATTCCTTGCCGCCGAAGCCGCCGCCCATGCGCCGGCATTCGACGACGATGTTATGCGAGTGGACGCCGAGCGCGTGGGCGACGACATGCTGCATCTCGCTCGGGTGCTGGGTCGAGCACAGCACCAGCATGCCCTTGTCTTCCTGCGGCACCGCGTAGGCGATCTGGCCTTCCAGGTAAAACTGCTCCTGGCCACCGACGTACAGTTCGCCTTTGACAAAATGGGGCGCAGCTTCGTACGCCTGGCGGTAATCGCCGCGCGTCAACCGCATCGGCGGCAGCACGTACGACTGCGCTGCCTTGGCCGCCTGCGGCGTCAGGATCGCCGGCAGGTCTTCGTAGACGATGTCAGCCAGGCGGGCGGCGCGGCGCGCCTGGTCGTGGGTGGTGGCGACAACGATAAACATCGGCTGGCCGACGTACATGACGACGCCGTCGGCGAAAATCGGGTCGTCGTGGATGATCGGGCCGCAGTCGTTCAGGCCGGGGATGTCGCTGGCGGCGAACACGTTCACCACGCCGGCGGCGGCGGCTACCCTTGAAAAATCCGTCGCGACGATGCGCGCGTGCGGCTTCGACGACAGCCCGAGGGCGCCGTGCAAGGTGCCCTGCACTTCCGGGATGTCATCGGTGTAGGTGGCCTGGCCGAGCACGTGCAGCGCGGCCGATTCATGGGCGCGCGGGACGCCGACGGCCTTCCATGCGGCTTCTTTCAATCCTGGGACGCCGGCGTCGTTCATGCGCTCTCTCCTTCAGCGCGGGCGGCGAACACGTTGACTTCATTCGCAGTCAACGGCTGGTCGGCGCGCGTCTCGAACCAGAAACGGCGCAGCAGGTTTTGCGCGGCCTTCAGGCGGTAGGCGCTGGAGGCGCGCATGTCGGACAGCGGCGCGACATCCTCGGCCAGCATCGCCATCGCTTGTTTCAGCGTCGCTTCGCTCCATTGGCGGCCAATCAGCAGCGCTTCGGTGCGGGCGGCGCGTTGCGGCGTCGCCGCCATGCCGCCGAAGGCGATGCGGGCATCGGCAATCAGGTCACATTTACCCTCGCCGTCGAAACGAAACGCGAACGCCGCGCACACCGCCGAGATATCCTGGTCGAAGCGCTTGGCCAATTTATATGCACGGAACTGCACGCCGGCGCGCGGCATGGGCACCCGCACCGCCTGCACGAACTCGCCCGGCCTTACATCCTTTTGCTGGTAGCCGAGGTAAAAATCTTCCAGCGGCATGGCGCGCGTGCCGCTGGCCCCCCGCAGCACCAGTTCGGCGCCGAGCGCGATCAACCACGGCATCGAGTCGCCGATCGGCGAGCCGTTGGCGACGTTGCCGCCCAGGGTGCCGGCGTTACGGATCGGCCTCGATGCGAAGCGCCGCCACATCTCGGACAGCTGCGCCGGGTAGTGCTCGCACACTGCCCGGTAGGCGTCGTCGAGCGTGGCGCCGGCGCCGATCCCGATCGTGCCGGAAGCTTGCGTGATGGTCTTGAGCGCATCGACGTGGCCGATATAAATGATGTCGCCGATCTGGCGCAGCTGCTTGGTGACCCACAGGCCGACGTCGGTCGAGCCGGCCAGCAACAGCGCCTGCGGATGTTCGGCGCGCACCCGCACCAGTTCGTCGATGGTGCGCGGGGCGAAAAAGCTGTGGCCGCCGGCGCGGTAAGTGGCCATCGCATCACGCTTCAATGCCGCCAGCTGGGCCGCAAGGGCGGCACGGTCGAACCCGACGGGCGGCAATTCGCCCATGCGGCGCGCGGCGTCGATGATCGGGCGGTAACCGGTGCAGCGGCACAGGTTGCCGGACAGGGCGTCGTCGATCTGGCAGCGGCTCGGCTGCCTGCCGTCCTGTGTCAGGTACATGGCCCACAGCGACATGACGAAGCCGGGCGTGCAGAACCCGCACTGGGAGCCGTGGCATTCGACCATCGCCTGCTGCACCGGGTGCAGCAGGCGATCGGCTTGCTGTATGTCTTCCACCGAGAACAGCGCGCGGCCGTCGAGCGTAGCGGCGAACTGGATGCAGGAATTGACGGCCTTTAGCGCCAGCTCGCCGTTTTCCAGCGAACCGATGACCACCATGCAGGCGCCGCAGTCGCCTTCGGCGCAACCTTCCTTGGTGCCGGTGCAATGCAGGTCCTCGCGCAAATACTGCAGCACGGTGCGGGTTGGCGCGATGTCGGCGAGCTCGTGGACCTTGCCTTGATAATAAAAACGGATCGGTTCTGACATGCTTGCCTCGGTTTTCTCCCAGCTTGACAGCTTGATAGGTTAACACCACGGGCACGCTAGGTTATACCGAATCGATGATGTTGGTTATACCTTATTTTCCATACTAAAGGGGGTGGGGGCAGGATGAACCGCGCGCCAGTGCTCGGCGATGTCGATCCTGCGCGCGACCCACACCTTGTCGTGCCGTGCCACATAATCGAGAAAACGCGCCAGCGCGGCAGCCCTGCCCGGCCGGCCGATGATGCGACAATGCAAGCCGATCGACAACATCTTCGGCTGGTTTTGGCCGGCCGGATCGCCTTCGGCGTACAGCACGTCAAAGGCATCCTTGAGGTAATCGAAGAACTGGGTGCCGCAATTAAAACCCTGCATGGCGGCGAAGCGCATGTCATTGGTATCGAGGGTATAAGGCACGACCAGCTGCGCCCTGACGGTGCCTTGCACCGCAACCGGGTCCCAGAACGGCAGGTCGTCGCCATAATTGTCGGCGTCGTAGGCAAAGCCGCCGTGCTCGACGACGAGGCGGCGGGTATTTGGCGAATCGCGCCCGGTGTACCAGCCGAGCGGAGCAAAGCCGGTCAGTTCGCGCATGATGTGCACCGCTTCGGCCATGTGGGCGCGCTCGGTCGCCTCGTCGATGTGCTGGTACGAGATCCATTTCAGGCCGTGGCAGGCGATCTCGTGGCCCAGCTCGCGAAACGCCGCCACCGCCTCGGGATTGCGCTTGAGCGCCATCGCCACGCCGAACACGGTCAAAGGCAGCTTGCGCTCCTCGAACAGGCGCAGCACCCGCCACAGGCCCGCGCGCGAACCGTACTCGTACAGCGACTCCATGCTCATGTGGCGCATCGGAAAGGCAGCGCCGCCGATGATTTCGGACAAAAACGTTTCGGACGCGGCGTCGCCATGCAGTACGCTGTTTTCGCCGCCTTCTTCGTAGTTGAGGACGAATTGCAACGCGATCCGTGCCTGCCCGGGCCAGGCCGGATGAGGCGGATTGCGGCCGTAGCCGATCAGGTCGCGCGGGTAGTTATCGTAGGTGTTCATCAGGGCGCCGCTGGATGGAAGGACAATTTCCCATCATATAATGTTCGCAACAGGTAAAGTGATGATCTGCGCGATTTGCTGGTCCACCCCCGACAACCAAGGAAACCGAATGGGAAAACTCAGTACCCACGTGCTCGACACGACCCAGGGCAAACCCGGCGCTGGCGTGCGCCTTGCGCTGTTTGCCATCGAGCCGAACGGGCGTACCCTGCTCAAGACCGACGTCACCAACGCGGACGGACGCTGCAGCGCGCCGCTGCTCGAAGGCGACGCGATGCAAATCGGCAAGTACGAACTGGTATTTGCCGCCGGCGATTATTTCGCCGCCGAAGGCGTGGTCCTGCCCGAGCCGCGCTTTGTCGACCAGGTCACCATCGCGTTCGGCATCGCTTCGGTCGAGCAGAACTATCATGTGCCGCTGGTGGTGACGCCATGGTCGTATTCGACCTATCGCGGCAGCTGAATTTGCGCCTGCTTGCATGGACCGTGGACCGTGGCCCGATGATGCTATTGTTGATGCAACTGAGCGTAACTGAACGCAACTGAGCGCAACTGAGCGCCTGGAGAGCACATGGCCTTGCACATTGTTCACTTCATCGGGCCGATCAATCACAGTTCGGCCTGCACCATCCGCAACCTGTGCCTGCAGGCGCTGCAAAGCGGCGCCAGTGAAATCGAGTTGCACCTGTCCACCGAGGGCGGCAACATGACCGCCGGCTTCGCGCTGTACTTCTTCCTCAAGTCGCTGCCGCTGCCCTTGACCACCCATAATATCGGCAGCGTCGAGTCGGTCGGCGTGGTGATTTTCCTGGCCGGCCAGAAGCGTTATGCCTGCCCCGGCACCCGCTTCCTGGTCCACCCGCTGCACTGGGGCTTTGGCGACCTGGTCGCCGCCGACCATTCGCGCGTCACCGAATGGCGCGAATGCCTCGATTTCGACGCCGAACGCTACGCCACCATTTTTGAGGAAGCAACTTGCGACAGCCTGGCGCCGGACCAGATTCGCAATCACCTGTTTGGCAACGCCCGCATTTTCGACGCCGAACAGGCGCTGGCGGCCGGCATCATCCACCAGGCGGTGCAAGCCCGGCTGCCCGTTGCCGGCACCACTTCGCACTGGTGGAACGGCTAGCGCGGCAAATCGCCCGCCGATCGAGGTTTCCAACGAACAACGCAAAATCGCTAGATTGCGCTAATAACAACACATTGTGACAATATTCTTGCGGGAAGTGTTGTTGCTTCGATACAATTGTTAGATGACTTCGCGCCGGCCCGGACAATGCCGGCGCGCCCCTCCGATTTTTTCCTCCACCACGCGGCGCTGCCGCCAAGGCTTCCCCCACGCATAAACGTATTATTGCTTCCCTCCTGACCCTGCCGCTGGCGCTCTCTTGCGCCTATGCCCAGGATACCAGCGGCGCACCGGTCGTCACCATCAGCGGCTTCGGCACCGCGGCGTTGACGTTTACCGATACCGACAAGGCCGAGTTTGCCCGTCCCAACCAGTCTTCCGGCGCCGGCAAGACCGCCCGCACCGGCGTCGACTCGAACTTCGGCGTGCAAGCGAACGTCGGCATCAACGCTTGGCTGTCGGCCACCGCCCAGGGCCTGGTGCGCAAGGATGCGGAAGACGACTACGGCGCCGAACTGGCGTGGGCGTTCGTCAAGGCCAAGCTGTCCGACAACCTGTCGGTCCGGGTCGGCCGCATGGGCTTGCCAGTGTTCATGATCTCCGACTACCGCGACGTCGGCTACGCCAATACGATGCTGCGCCCGCCGTCGGAAGTGTATTCGCAAGTACCTATCAACTCGATCGACGGCATCGACGCCACCTGGCAGCAAAATGTTGGCGACACCACCTTGTCGGCCCAGCTGGCGTTCGGACGCACCAGCAACCGGATCAGCGCCAACAGCAGCGCGCCGCTGCACATGCACATTACCGCGATAACCGCGCTCAACCTGATGGCCGAACGTGGCCCGCTGACGCTGCGCCTCGGCCGCGCCGACGGCACCCTCGACCTGCAAGATTCGTCCAGCCTGAACTCGCTGCTGGGAGCGCTGCGCGCCACCGGTGCCGGTTACCGCATCGCCCAACTGGCGCCGCTGGCCGACGCCTTGTCGGTGACAAAGAAGAAGGCGTCGTTCACTTCGGCCGGGCTCGGACTCGACTGGAACAGTGTGCTGGTGCAGGCCGAATATACCAAGCGCAAGACCGACAGCTATGTCAACGACACCAATTCCTGGTACGCGATGGCCGGCTACCGTATCGGCAAATTCCTGCCCTACTATAGCCATGCCGACACCAGGTCCGCCGGCAACGTCGCCAACACCGTGCCGGCGGCTTGCCCGGCCGGCTACCCGGCCGCCTGCACCCCGACACTGCGAGCGCTGTCGGCCGGCGTCAACATCTTGAATACTCCGATCAACCAGAGCACCGACACGATCGGCGTGCGCTGGGACTTGTATCGCTCGGTGGCGCTGAAGGCGCAGATCGACCGCGTGCGTCCACGCGGCAATGCCGGCTCCTTGTTGCGCGCGGCGCCAGGCTTCACTGGTCCTGTCACCGTTGGCGCAGTTGCGCTTGACTTCGTATTTTAAGGACCCCTATGAAAATTTTGATTACAACTGCCCTGGTTACCGGCCTGCTCGTTGCCGCTGCCCCATCGTTTGCCGAAGTGGTTGCCGTGGTCGGCGCCAAAAGCCCGGCCGCCAGCATGACCAATGACCAGATTGCGCAATTTTTCCTCGGCAAATCGACAGCCATGACGCCGATCGACCAGCCTGACGGCTCGGCCGTGCGCAACGAGTTCTACAAGAAAGTGGCCGACAAGGAAGCCTCCCAGGCCAAGGCGCTGTGGTCCAAGCTGGTGTTTACGGGCAAGGCGACGCTGCCGAAGGAAGTCGCCGGCAGCGCGGACGTGAAAAAGGCCGTTGCGGCCGATCCGAAAGCCATCGGCTACATCGAGAAAGCCGCCGTCGACGCCACCGTCAAGGCGGTCTTGACGGCGCCGTAAGCCGACCGCGCCAAGCGCCCTATCAGGCCTGCCCTGCCGCTTCGCGGCATAGCAGGCCCTTTTCACATCAGGAAACACAATGAAAATCAAGCACAGGATTTGGTCATTGCCGGTCATCTCGACCATCATCTTCAGTCTCGGCGTGGCCGCCAGCGCGGTCATCGCAACGAGCGCGCTCGATTCGATCCACACCACCGGACAGGTCGACTATCCGGTGCTCGACGGCGCCAAGACGATCGCCCTCGACGTCGGCGCCGTGGCCGATGCGTTACGCGACGCCGTCAGCGAAGGCGACAAGGCGCGCATCGTCCAGGTCGGCGAACAGGCCGGCAAGCTGCGCGCCAAGCTGGCCGCATTCAGCGCCATCGACGGCCAGGCCGCCAACGGCGCGCGCCTGACGAAGGAATTCGACGCCTACTACGCGCCGGCGCTGTCGGCTGCCCGCATCATGCTGGAAATGGAAGCGGGCGATGCCCAGGCAACCGTGGGGCGCATGCAAACGGCGCTGGTCACGCTCAACCAAGACCTGGCCAAGACCAATGAAGCGGCGCAGCAGCAGTTCAAGGCCGGCATCGCCAATAGCGAAGCGAGCGTGCGCAAGGTTCTGAGCGCGACCGTGCTCACCGCGCTGATCGTCGTCGCCAGCCTGGCGCTGGTGTCGTTTTTTGTCGTACGGGCCATCTGGCAGCAACTCGGCGGTGAGCCGGAGTATGCGCGCCAGATTGCCCGCGCGGTCGCTGACGGCGACCTGTCGATGATGATCGTGACCGAGCCGAACGACCGTGCCAGCCTGCTGGCGGCGCTGCGCGACATGCGCGCCAAGCTCGGCACCATGGTGGCCGAAATCAAGCTGTCGGCCGAGACGATCCAGGCCGCCAGCTCGGAAATTGCCAGCGGCAATGCCGACCTTGCCAGCCGCACCGAATCGCAAGCGGCCAGCCTGGACCAGACTTCGCGCGCGATCGAGGTGCTCACCGGTACCGTGCGCCAGAATGCCGGCAACGCCAGCATGGCCAACCAGCTGGTGATTGACGCCTCCAGCATCGCCACCCGCGGCGGCCAGGTCGTCAGCGGCGTGGTCACCACGATGGGCGACATTAACGCCTCGGCCAAAAAAATCGTCGACATCATTGCCGTGATCGACGGCATCGCCTTCCAGACCAACATCCTGGCGCTCAACGCGGCGGTGGAAGCGGCGCGCGCCGGCAAACAGGGACGCGGCTTCGCGGTGGTGGCGGCGGAAGTGCGCAACCTGGCCCAGCGCAGCGCCGGCGCGGCCAAGGAAATCAAGGCACTGATCGGCGATTCGGTAGCCAAGGTCAACGCCGGCACGGCGCTGGTCGACGCCGCCGGCCTGACCATGGGGCAGATCGTCGAGTCGGTGCGCAAGGTGGCCGATATCATGGTCGAGATCAGTGCCGCCAGCCTGGAGCAGAGTTCCGGCATCGAAGACATCGGCCGGGCCATCGTCAGCATGGACGAGATGACCCAGCAAAATTCGGCGCTGGTTGAACAAGCGGCGGCCGCGGCAGAATCGCTGACCGACCAGACCACCCAGCTCGGCGAAGCGCTGGCGGTATTCAAACTGGCGACGTCCCAGCGCGCCCCGCTGGCACTGGGGCGCGGCTAACGCGGTCAAGCCCGGTGCGCGCACTGGTCAAACTTGCAAGGAAAGCGGGAGTGGCTTAGAATCCAAAGCTCTGCGGCAGCCGACAGGCGCCGAACCATTCTGGGCCCGGCCCGCTGCCGATGCCCCCTGCGTTTCCATGTGTGTTGTTTGTAGGTAGGCCGTGAAGACCGTGCCGCTCTGGGCGCTGGTAGCCGCGCTGATTGTCCTGGTCCTGTGTTCCGCTTTCTTCGCCATGGCCGAAACGGCGCTAATGGCGGCCAACAAGTACCGCTTGCGCCATCTCGCCAAGCGCGGCAACAAGGGCGCCATCACCACCCTGTGGCTGCTCGATCGCACCGACAAGCTGCTGTCGCTGGTGCTGATCGCCAATACGCTGATCAATGCGATGGCCACCGCGCTGGTGACGGCCTTCGCCATCTTGTTCTTCGGCCATGAAGACAGCGTGCTCGTCATCGCCATCGCGGCGGTCGCTTTCCTGCTGATCGTGTTCGCCGAAATCTCGCCAAAAGTAATTGGCGCCACCTACCCGGAAATAATCTCGTTGGCGGTGAGCCGCCTGCTCAGGCCCTTGATGAGCGCCGCCAAGCCGATCATCTGGTTCGTCAACCTGTTCGTCAACGTGGTACTGAAACTGCTGCGCGTCAAATCGGGCGGCCAGCGCCAGCAGCACCGGCTTTCGCCCGAGGAACTGCGCTCGATCGTGCTGGAGGGCGGCAACTTCATTCCGCAAAAGCACAAGAGCATCTTGCTCAACCTGTTCGACCTGGAAACGATTTCGGTCGAAGACATCATGACACCTCGTTCGCAGATCGAGGCGCTGAACCTGGCCGTGCCGGTGGACGACATCAAGCACCAGCTGACCACTTGCTATCACAACAAGCTGCCGGTGTACGAAGGCGAAATCAACCAGATTGTCGGTATCTTGCACGTTCGCAAGGCAGTGGCGCTGCTGAACCAGGACGAAGCATTGACTGTCGAGCATTTCCGCGCGCTGTTGAACACGCCCTATTTCATCCCCCAGGACACCGGCGTGTTTACCCAGCTCCAGTATTTTCAAGAAAACAAGGAACGCCTCGGCATCATCGTCGACGAGTATGGCGAGGTGCAAGGCCTGGTCACCCTCGACGATATCATCGAGGAAATGATCGGTGAATTCACGACCTCGGTGCCGGGCGCCTCGCGCAGCGAAACCTTTGGCTGGGACGCGAATGGCGAATGCCTGCTGGAAGGATCGACGCCGCTGCGCGATATTAACAAGCGGCTGGCAGTCAACTTCCCGCTCGACGGCCCGAAAACCTTGAACGGCCTGATGCTCGAACTGTTGCAGGACATACCGGAGTCGCCAATCAGCCTGAAAATCGGCACGTGCGTGATCGAAGTGATCCAGGTCCAGAACCAGTCCATCAAAGTGGTCAAACTAAGGCGTCCGTCGGCCGGCAAACGCTAAGTACTCGTCGAGAAATAAATGTGAGGTTTTGGCAAACAGAACCGGATGCGATGCAAGGCGGTCGGTGCGCCGCAGTGCGAGCACTGCAAGCAGCGGCCAACACAGCAGCGCGGCGGTTATGGACGCCAAAATGCACATTTATTTTTTGGCGGGTACTTAGGACCAGCGGCAGCCCGGCCCGTCCTTGCGCGCCCATGCCATTTCGTCTACGTGGTATGGATGCCTCTCTCGTGCGACAAACCCTTTACAAAAATGATGCTCAGAGGCATGATCCAATGCAGTTTGATCCGACCTTCCCCACCGGGACGGCCATCCATCGTCCTCCATAACCTCGCGCGCATATGGCAGCAGTGATCCAGAACACGGTGACAGGCACTCCGATGTCGGGATTGGCGCGTGCGCTGACGCAGGCCGGACGCCTGACGCCGGCCCAGGCCGAGGCGTTGCAAAAAAAGTCGGTGAGCGACAAGGTCCAGTTCATCGACAGCCTGGTTACCAGCGGCCTGATCGATTCGAGGGCGCTGGCGGTGTTCTGCTCCGAGACATTCGGCTACCCGCTGATGGACTTGCAGGCCTTTAACGTCGAACTGTTGCCGGCGAAGGTCATCGACGACAAGCTGATGCAGGCACAGCGCGTCATTGCGCTGGCCAAGCGCGGCAACAAGATGTCGGTGGCGATTTCCGACCCCACCAATACCCAGGCCCTCGACCAGATCAAGTTCCAGAGCGAAGCCTCGGTCGAGCCGGTGATCGTGCCGCACGACGCGCTGCTGGCGCTGCTGGCGGTGCTTGGCAAGAGCGCCCAGCAGAGCTTGCAGGAGCTGGCCGACGACGACCAGGAAATCGAGTTCGCCGACGACGCGCCCGCCACCGTGGCGCCGGACGCGGCCAACGACATCGAAGACGCGCCGATCGTCAAGTTCCTCAACAAGATCCTGATGGACGCGGTCAACCTGGGCGCCTCGGACATCCACTTCGAGCCGTTCGAAAAATTCTACCGGATCCGGCTGCGCATCGACGGCGTGCTGCGCGAACACGCACAGCCGCCGATCACCATCCGCGACAAGCTGGTCTCGCGCATCAAGGTGCTGTCCAAGCTCGACATTTCGGAAAAACGCGTGCCGCAGGACGGCCGCATGCGCCTGATCCTGTCGCCGGTAAAGACGATCGACCTGCGCGTCTCGACCTTGCCGACCCTGTTCGGCGAAAAAACGGTCATGCGCATTCTCGACGCCACCCAGGCCCAGATGGGCATCGACGCGCTCGGCTACGACCCGGACCAGAAAGAATTGCTGATGGAGGCGATCCAGCGCCCGTACGGCATGGTGCTGGTGACCGGTCCCACCGGTTCCGGCAAGACGGTGTCGCTGTACACCTGCCTGAACGTCATCAACAAGCCCGGCATCAACATCTCGACGGCGGAAGACCCGGCCGAGATCAACCTGCCCGGCGTCAACCAGGTCAACGTCAACGACCGCGCCGGCCTGACCTTCCCGGTCGCACTCAAATCGTTTTTGCGCCAGGACCCGGACATCATCATGGTCGGCGAGATCCGCGACCTCGAGACGGCCGACATCGCCATCAAGGCGGCGCAGACCGGCCACATGGTGTTTTCCACGCTGCACACCAACGACGCGCCATCGACGCTGACGCGGTTGATGAACATGGGCGTGGCGCCGTTTAACATCGCCTCGTCCGTCATCATGATCACCGCCCAGCGCCTGACGCGCCGCCTGTGCACCTGCAAGAAGCCGGTCGACACCAGCCGCGCGATCCTGCTCGCCGCCGGCTTTCGCGAAGAAGAGCTCGAAGGCGACTGGAAGCCGTACGGCCCGGTCGGCTGCGAGCGCTGCCTCGGCGGCGGCTACAAGGGGCGGGTCGGCATCTACCAGATCATGCCGATCACCCCGGCCATCGAAAAAATCATCCTTGCGCATGGCAATGCGATGGAGATTGCCGCCCAATCGGAACGGGAGGGCGTCAAGTCGCTGCGCCGCTCCGGCCTGATAAAGGTCAAGCAAGGCCTGACCAGCCTTGAAGAAGTGCTCGGCTGCACTAACGAATAGGAAAATCATGGCAACCTCATCGAAAGCCGGCTCCGCGCAGGTCAAGGAAATCGTCTATGCCTGGGAAGGCAAGGACAAGTCCGGCAAGACCGTGCGCGGCGAATTGCGCGCCGGCGGCGAGGCCGTGGTCAACGTCACCTTGCGCCGCCAGGGCGTGATGGTTACCAAAATCAAGAAAAAGAAATACCGCAGCGGCAAGAAAATCACCGGCAAGGACATCGCCCTGTTCACCCGCCAGCTGGCGACGATGATGAAAGCCGGCGTGCCGCTGCTGCAATCGTTCGACATCGTCGGCAAGGGCCATTCGAACCCGTCGATGTCCAAGCTGATCATGGACCTGCGCTCGGATATCGAAACCGGTACCAGCCTGAACAATGCGTTCCGCAAGTACCCGCTGTATTTCGACCCGCTGTTTTGCAACCTGGTCGGCGCAGGCGAACAGGCCGGCATCCTGGAAGACCTGCTGACCCGGCTTGCCATCTACAAGGAAAAGACGCTGGCCATGAAGGCCAAGATCAAGTCGGCCCTGATGTACCCGGTGTCGATCCTGGCGATTGCCTTCATCGTCACCGCCGTCATCATGATCTGGGTGGTGCCGGCTTTTAAGCAGGTGTTCGCCAGCTTCGGCGCCAACCTGCCGACGCCGACCCTGGTGGTGATGGCAATTTCCGAATTCTTCGTGGCATGGTGGTGGGCCATCTTCGGCATTTTGTTCAGCACCATCTACTTCTTCTTCCAGGCATGGCAGCGTTCGCCCAAGGTACAGCGCTTCATGGACATCGCCTTGCTCAAGGCGCCGATCTTCGGCAACGTCATTCGCAAGGCGGCCATTGCGCGCTGGACGCGCACGCTGGCCACCATGTTCGCCGCCGGCGTGCCGCTGGTCGAGGCCCTCGACTCGGTCGGCGGGGCGTCGGGCAACGCCGTCTACCTGGAAGCGACGCGCAAGATCCAGAACGAGGTGAGCACCGGCACCAGCCTGACTGTTGCCATGCAGAACGCCAACGTGTTCCCCAGCCTGGTAACGCAGATGGTGGCGATCGGCGAAGAATCCGGCGCCCTCGACGCGATGCTCGGCAAGGTCGCCGACTTTTTCGAAGAGGAAGTCGACGAAGCCGTGGCCGGCTTGGCGTCGCTGATGGAGCCGCTCATCATGGTCATCCTCGGCGTACTGATCGGCGGCATGGTGATCGCAATGTATTTGCCGATCTTCAAGCTTGGTTCGGTGGTGTGACGGCCGGGTTGTAGGTTCTCAGAAAAGTTTGCAGCTTCTCAAAAAACCTCGTAGTTCTCAAATAAGTCCTCGGCCCATACCGGACACGACACTTTACTGGCGTAGTACTGGTAATTCACCGTCCTTTAATCATTCTAATTATAGGTACTGGCACCTGAAACGGTCACACCACTCGGCAATTTCCTTGTGGCTGTAAGAGCTTGTGTCCGGATCAGCGCCGTGTCGAAGCACGTGTTCGGCGGCAGCGCGGGTGAGCCTTACGAGAAGTTCTCGCTTCTGCGCCGCGCCAGAAAAATGAATGGCCGGAGAGTGTGCCGGTCCATTGGACAGATTCGCGCCGTTCCTCATGACGCAGTCGGTGCCCGGTTCAACGCGCTGATGTTCGATACGTTTGGCCAGGCCTACGGTCTGTGCATCAGTATGCGTGTGTCGGTCTTGTTGCCAGCGTCACTACCGCAGCACCTGCGGCGACGATCAGCGCGTCTTCAATCAGTCCGCTACGGGTCTGACCTATACGCGCCATGGCCAGCTTACGGCCGGAAAGCGTCAAGTAGGCAAGCGGTACGGCGGTTGCCACCGCGACCGCTGCTCCGGCCCGCGCGTGCCCCTGTGGCGCCAACGCCGCACCGGCGATCCCAGCACTCATTATGCGTACCAGTAGCCCTAGAAACACAGTGCGGTCCGGCGCAGTTTTCATCTTGTCACCGAGCAGTTCTCCGACCCCTATCGCCAGCGCACCGGCTTTAAACAAAGGGCGATCCAGGAGGATTAGCTGCCCCGTCGTATGGCGGCCCGCAAGGCGTGCCGCCGCGATGGTGGCCATTGGCGTCATTGATCGCGCGCTTGCAACGGCGCCAATCAGAGCGGAGTACATCAGGCTGCGAATTTCCATCTTTGTTAACTCCCATGCAAGTGAAAGTTTCTCGAACCTTCAAGTCAGGCTGAACTTGGCAAATCAGGTCACCCGGCAAACGGCGCTCCTGGGCACGAGCAGGAGCGACCGCTCCCTGTACTACAGTTATTGTGCTGTAGTCCCCCAGATAGTGTCGCCCCCCACGCGCTTGGGGGGCAGCGAACGGCCACGAAGTGGACTGTACCAACCCATAGCGGACGACCACCCCTGCCAGCAGCATCACGATACCTTCGTCAGCTTGCCGGCAAAACTTGCCGATCGCCGCCAATGTGTTGAACCGGCAGTTCAATCCGCCCGCGCCAGATCTGGCTTGCGTCAGCTATATCACCTGCATCCGTGCCGGCGCCGGATGGCTGTATTTGGCCACCGTATTGGACCTGTATGCGCGCAAGGTGGTCGACTGTTCCATGGCGCCGAGCATGTCAGCGAGCTTTACCAGGACCTGCTGGCGCAGCGCGGCCTCGTGTGCAGTATGAGCCGCAAGGGTGGCGGTAGCCCGGTAAGCGCCACCGACTGCGCTGGTTCAACACCGTCGCGCCACTGATCATCGATAGGATGGTCCTCCGGCAACTCAATAGCGTGCCTCTCCGAAAGAATTCCCGCAGCACGACTTTTTTACATTAATAGAGTTGCCGGTTATTAAGCTGCCGCCTTGCAGCTATCGTACGATTGGCGCGAGTTGCTGCAAAATCGCGTAGGCCGCCTTGACGCGGGCGGGAATGGGGTAGCTCCTGTTCGCCAGCATGACGATGCCGATCTTCTTCTCAGGCACGAACAACACATAGCTGCCGAATCCGGCGGTCGAGCCGGTTTTGTTGAACAGGGTCGGCTTGACAGGCTCGCGCGGCGCTCTGAGCGGCCTGGTCGGATTGGCCTCCATCAGCATGGATTGCGAATTACCCTCGAGCAAACGCTCGAGGGTCACCGGGTAGGGGTATTGTTCCCATCCGAGCCCCTGCACCATCGCCCCGACTTCGAAATAGCCCACATGGGTGGCCTCTACCGCGCGCCGCATAGGCCCTGCCAGCTGGGCCGGCTCAATGTTCTCCCGCACGAAATGGATCATGTCGGCGCTGCTCGACTTGACACCGTAGGCTTCGACATCGAAGACATCAGGCGTGACCCGGATGGCTTTGTTGGCCTTGTTGTAGCCCCACGCATAGTTGGCCTGCGCGCTGTCGGGCACGCGGACATAGGTGTGTTGCAAGCCAAGCTGCGGGAACAGCACGCTTTCCGCAACGCTGGCGAAATCGCTCTTCATGGCAAGCGCGGCGATATGCCCGAACAGGCCGATGCTGGGGTTGGAATAGCGGCGCACTGCACCGGGCGCGGCGTCTGGTTTCCAGTTCTGGAAATAAGCCATCATCTGCTGCATGTTCGAAATCTCGTCGGGAACCTGCAGTGGCAATCCGCCGGCGCAATAGGTGCCAAGATGGAGCAGGCTGGCCTGGTCGATTGCACTGTTCTTCAGCTGCGGCAGGTATTTACCGGGATGGTCGTCCAGCGACAACACTCCCTGCGCCTGCGCATAGGTGGCCAGGATTGCCGCAAACGTCTTGCTGACCGAGCCAATCTCGAACAGCGTGTTTTCGCTGATTGCCGTAGCGTTCTCCCGCGACGCGACGCCATAGTTGAAGAACCAGGACTGGTTATTGATTGTCACGGCGACGGCCATGCCGGGCACGTCGTACTCTGCCATGACAGGGCGAACAGCTGTGTCGACAATCGCGCGGATCTGCGCGGCATCGTCGGCAGCCCAGCTGGTGAGGGGAACGAAGCAAGAAGAAATGACGGCAATTGCTGTGCAGCTGATGAGTTTTGGCAAGATAGTCAACATTATTTTCCTTTTTCTGATTAACAGTATTAAAGCGAGTCCAGCCGCGTTGTCAGATCGCGTAGAAATGCTTCCTTGACCCGTCCGCCAGCGAAGCCTTCCTGTCTCCGCTCTAACGCCATGCGGGCAAAAACAATCGTGCGTTGCCCCTTTGTGGCCCAACCAACATACCAACCGTACTGGTGCGCCTCATCATCCCGACCATCGGGCAGGACTGGCGCCGCGGTACCCGTTTTTCCGTAAATTTTCCAGCCATTTTTCAGGGTCTCGGAATTCATGATGCGGAACGTCATGTCATACGCATTTGCCGATAGCGGAAGATTTCGGTTCACCACCTTTCGAAGGAATGCCACTTGTTCGACCGGCGATATTCTCAGGCTCGAGCTGAGCCATGAAAGAGCGAGACCGTTATCTTTGCCGGGATCGCCAGACACATCATGGTTGCCGTAGTCAAAGCGCTTTACGTAGCGTTGGAAACGCGCGGCGCCAAGCCTGGAGGTAACCTGCTGGGCGTACCACAAGACCGAATTCTTGATCCAGCCCGCAGGGTCAGTTGCCGCGCGCCACGATGGGTTCCAATCGACATAACCCGCTTGGAATGGCCACCTTGGCGTGTGTTCATCGCTCAGGATGCCGCTGTCATAGCCCATCAGGCTGACAGCGATATTAAACGTCGATGCCGGTGTGACGCGCTCGTCGCACTGGCCTTCGTGAACCAGCTGCTTGCCGCTTGCGGCGTCAGCCAGTTCCGTGCAACTGATGGCCGTCTGTGACGCAGGATCGTTGGCGGGCCAAAGCGATTTCTCCAGCGTTGGCTGCGCGGCTTCTGGCAATCGATCGACACGCCATGCAAGCGCCGGCTGGAAGGCGAGACTGCCCGCGAAAATGCTCGCAAGGCCACCGAGCGCGGCGCATCTTGCCCACCGGCCCAGCGGCGCGGTGACGGGCTCGCGGATCAGCGAGATCCTGGCTGCCAACGTGCTCACGCTTACCCCGTCGAAAGCCAGTGCCGTCGTTGCCGGGCGATGCTGCAGTCTGAATTGCGCCACCAGCGCCGCCGCATACGCTTTGCGTTGCTCCTGCGGACGACCGCGCAGCACATCGCGGTCACAACCTAGCTCTTGCGCCCACGACAAATTCGCGCGCAGCAGCCACATGAAGGGATTAAACCAGAGAAGTGTTTGAAGGAGAATACCGACGCTCATCCATTGCAGGTCGCGCCGCCGCAGGTGGGTAAGTTCATGCTCGACGATCATTTGCTGTTGTGCCGTTTCAAACCTGCGCAGGTGCCGCGGCAAGAGCAGGCAAGGTTTGAAGAGACCGAACAGCATGGGCGAAATCGGCACATCCACTTCAATTACCAATGCCGCTGGCGCGCGCGTCAGTGCCATGGAAAAGCCCTGATGCCGGTCCAAGTCAGACACCAGGCAGCCAGCAGCGGCCAGGCCACGTAGCATCCGCCGCGCATGCCACAGCCTGATGATCGAATAGCCAAGCCCGAGCAGATACGTCAACAGCCACGCTTGAGCGCCATAGACAAGCCAGGAACGACCGATCGGATTCGCGTTTGGCATGCTGGAAGCAGTTGCCGCAGTCGTCAGTGCAACCGTGCCGCCTGGAACGACCAGGCGTTCCTCAGTCGTGTCGGGCAGGTCGATCGGTGGTACCACACGCAGTCGTTCACTGTGCGGCAGCAAGATTACCAAGAACGTCGCCACAACCGTGATTTGGCCCAGGAGCCACATTGAGCGCTGTGCGGAAAAATCGGGCAGATTACGGCGGCAAAGCGCCGTCAGCGCCCACACGCCTAGTCCAGCGACCACGCAGCCGCAACTGGCCAATAGGAATCGGAAAACAAGCAGGTCAAACGGGGTCATGCCGCCCCGCCATGGTCTTCCGGCCAGTCTTGCAGCAGTTGCTCCAAATGCGAGAGTTCATCTTCATCGACGAGCTTGCTGCCAGTGAACATAATGACAGGTAAAGGCGTGTCCATCTCCATCACGCGCTTGCCAAAGTCGTGCGCAAACGCCGCCAAGGTAGCGACTTTCTCGAGTGCCGCCTCGTACACCTGCACGCCGTGCAGGGTGGATTGGCGCACCGAGCCCTTATCGAGCATGCGCGCCAGCGTTTTGCGTGTCGACGAGTACGACCAGCCAAGTTCTTCTGCCACTTGATCATGGATTTCGCGGGCGCTGAGCGGTTGCTGCTTCCACAGTGACTTCAGCAAAATAAGTTCAGAAATTGAGGGAATTGCCATGTGTTGCTCCTTGTGTGACTACTACCGCCATTCTGCGACATGTGTCGCAATAGTGTCAAGGAATGGCTAAGCGAGTCTGCGAAAAACCCCACCGCGCTTGCGCATTTCCTCCCGGATGAAACCAGTGCAGAGGCGGGGACGTCATCAACATGCTGTCGCTTGGCTGAGAACAGCGCACCGCACCACCGGCGTCATTTGCCGTCATAAACATGTCATATTTGCTCGATAAACTCTGCGCAGTCAAACAACAAAGAGAGCACATATGAAAATGAATCAGATGTTGAAATCGGTCGTCGCAGGTGCATCGACCCTGGTGGCGCTGTCGAGCGCCTGCGCGGCGGACATGACCGGGGCGGGCGCAACCTTTCCTTATCCGATCTATGCCAAATGGGCAGAATCGTATAAGACCGCCACTGGCAATGGCTTGAACTACCAATCAGTCGGTTCCGGCGCGGGCATCAAGCAGATCAAGGCCAAGACGGTCGACTTCGGTGCTTCCGACATGCCGTTGAAGGCGGAAGAACTGGACGCCGAGGGACTGATGCAATTCCCGGCGATCATGGGCGGCGTGGTCACGGTCGTCAATATCGAAGGGATCGCTCCCGGCCAGATGAAACTCACCGGTCCGGTCGTGGCCGATATTTACCTGGGAAAAATCACCCGCTGGAACGCTGCGGAAATCGCTGCCCTGAACCCTGGCATGAAGCTGCCAGATAGTGAAATCACGGTGGTTCACCGGGCCGACGGCTCGGGCACATCGTTCCTGTTCACGGACTACCTGTCCAAGATCAGCCCGGATTTCAAAGCCAAAATTGGCGTGGCAACTTCGTTGAAGTGGGTGGTCGGCGTCGGCGGCAAGGGCAATGAAGGCGTGGCGGCGAACGTCCAGCGCATCAAGGGGTCGATCGGCTATGTCGAGTGGGCATTTGCGAAGAAGAACAAGCTGTCGCATACCCAACTCAAAAACAAGGAAGGCAATTATCTGCAACCGGACGATGACAATTTCAAGGCAGCCGCTGCTGGCGCGGAGTGGACCAAGGCACCCGGTTTTGGCGTCGTCCTGACCGACCAGGCAGGCAAGGCAAGCTGGCCAATCACCGGCGTGTCGTACATCCTGATGCACAAGGTGCAGCCAGATGGCGTCAAAGGCAAGGAAGTACTCAAGTTCTTTGACTGGTCATTCAAGAACGGCGCTGCATCGGCCGCAGAGCTCGACTACGTGCCGTTGCCGGCGTCCGTCATCACACTGGTTCAGGGCGCCTGGAAAGCACAATTGAAAGATGCAGCCGGCAAGGCCATCTACTGATCCCTGCCCGAACGGCGGCGCCACGAGCAAACCCACCCAGGCCCCGCCTGGGTGGGCGTATATTCCTTCCCCTATGACGACGCCGCTCGCGCGTCGTTCAGCTTTTTTTCCGTGCGACATGGCGCAGCGCGCCTGGCTCTGTAGCAAACCCCGCATGTCATCACCCGGAAGTATTTAACAGGCAAAATTGTTTCCGTCGTGGAATTAATCGTGATGCTTTATTCAATTTTCTTTCCCATCCTATACTTCTTTTCAATGCAAATTACACAATTGAATACAGGCGCACGCGTGATGGTGTCTTTTTCCATTGTCCTGCTGGTGATGGCAACGGTGTCGATCACGGCGCTGTGGCGGCTTCAAACGGCAAACGCGTCTACCGCAGACCTGGTCCATGAAAAACTGGCAAAGCAGCAACTCACTTCCGAAGTGCTGGGGATGTCACGTTTGAACGGTATCCGGACTGCGGCGATCGCGCGCAGCGACAGTCTGGAAGTTTCCGATTATTTCCAGTTGCAACTGAACGCGGGAGAGAAGACGCAAGCTGCGCTGGAACTGCGCCTGGCCAGGTTTGTCGCGGACCCGGCGGAGCAGGCGAAAATCATCGACGTCGATGCACAAAAGAAAATTTACCTGGCGGTGCGCGCGGAAATTTTCAAGCTAAAAGAAATGGGCAAGACCCAGGAAGTGGCAGAGCTGGCCGACACCCGGTTGGAAGCCGGTTTCCAACGCTATACCGGCGCCCTTGCCGAACTGCTTGCCTATCAAACCCGGCAGTCGACTCTGGTGGCCCTGGAGTCGGACAGTCAATTTGCCGTCAGCAGGAACCTGCTGATCGGACTTGGCGTCTTCGCCCTGTCGATCGGATGCGCTTTGGCATGGCTGCTCACGCGCAGCATCGTCAAGCCGCTGCGCGATGCCGTCAACGTCATTGTGCGGATTGCGGGCGGTGACTTGCGCCCTGCTCCGCGCCAGTTCAGGACGGACGAAATCGGCGAAGTGCTCGATGCATTGGGCGCGATGACGACGCGCCTGGCCGCAACGGTCGGCAAGGTAAGGGAAGGCGCGTCGACGATCGATGTCGCATCAAAAGAAATAGCGTCCGGCAATGGCGACTTATCGCGTCGCACCGAACACCAGGCCGGCGCCCTCGAGGAAACCGCCTCTTCGGTGGAACAACTGACCGCCGCCGTCAAACAAAACAGCGCCCATGCCCACGAAGCGAACGAGCTTGCCAGGCAGGCGTCGCAGGTGGCCGGCAAAGGCGGCAAAGTCGTGTCCGACGTCGTCGACACGATGCAGGCAATCAGCAGCTTTGCCAAGAAAATCGTCGAGATCACCGCCGTCATCGATGGCATCGCCTTCCAGACCAATTTGCTGGCCTTGAATGCCGCGGTCGAAGCCGCCCGCGCAGGTGAGCATGGGCGCGGTTTTGCGGTCGTCGCCGGCGAAGTGCGAAGCCTTGCGCAGCGTTCCTCGACAGCGGCGCGGGAAATCAAGGTGCTGATTGGCGACTCGGGCGAGCGGATCGACGCCGGAAGCCGGCTTACCGCCGTCGCCGGCACGACGATGAACGAAATCATGCAAAGCGTGCAGCGCGTGGCAACGATCATGGCCGCAATCAGTGACGCCAGTTCGGAACAGGAGGCCGGCATCGGCCAAATCAACGGCGCGATCATGGAGCTGGACGCCGTCACCCAGCAGAATGCGGCACTGGTCGAAGAGGCGGCGGCATCGGCCGAGGCGATGCACACGCAGGCCAACGACCTGGCCAAACTGGTCAGCTACTTTCAGCTTCTTGACGGCAAAAGCGACGCCCCGGCGACCATTGCCGCGGCGTGGCGCGCGCCGGCGCGGCAGGCGCGCCACGCCGGTGTCGATAGGCTAAAACGCATTGGTGCCGATGCTTGAGCCGACCGGACAAAGCTGTTGCCGGCCCTCGACAGGGCAGCGAACCAGTCGATCATAAAGCGCCCGAATGACACGCTGATGACGCCGCCTCGAAAAATCCGCTTGACTTCCCCCTCCTCCCACTGGCCCGCTCCAACGCGCCAGTTCTGCCGCACCACCCAGTATCCATCTGAAGTTACCAACTGACAATGTCCGCCAAACGACCCATGAATGTATTCCATCGTCTGTTTTGGCCGACCCTCGCCGTTGTCGTGTGCGCCGGTATCTGGGTCGTCACGATCTCACGCTCGAACGCCGAACTGGACCGTGCCAACGCGCTCGTCACCAGGGACGCCGGCGAGTTTGCCGAAGCGTACGAACAGTACATCACCCGTTCGGTCGGGCAAATGGACCAGGTCACGATGCAGCTCAAACACAGCTGGGAGCATTCGCACAAATCGACCTTGCTCGAGGACCTCAAGCGCGACGGCATGTTCACCGATAGCGCCTTCGTCGCCGTCAGCATCCTCGACCGCGGCGGCGTGGTGCGCTCCTCGACACTTGGCAACAAGGCGCAACTCGACCTGTCGAACACGGATTTTTTTGCTCATCACAGGAACAATATCTCCACTGCGCTACGCATCGGGGTCGCTCCCGGCGAGCTGGAATATAGCCGGGAAGTGGTGCTGTTCACGCGCCGGCTCGACACTTCCGACGATGGCTTCGATGGCGTCGTGCTGCTGGCAATCGACGCCCGCTATTTCACCTCGTTCATCAGTCCCGCCACCCTTGGCCGACACGGCATCGTCGCCATGACAGGCGCCGACGGCATGCTGCGTCTCGAGCAGCGCGGCGACGGCAGCGTGGCGACCGACCGGCAAGACTCGATCTTGCCGTCGAGCGCGGCAAGCTGGGCAAGCCCCAGCGGCGTTCAGCTGCTTGAAGCAAACCGCGGCTTTGCCGATGGCACCGCCCGCGTCCTTGGCTGGCGCCATTCCGCCGCCTACCCGGTGGTCGCGCTGGTGGGCTTGTCGCACAACGACGCGCTGGCGGGAGCGGCCTTGTATTGGCGTGAAAGCCGCAACAACGCGATCCTCGCCAGTGCCTGCCTGATGCTGCTGGCGATGCTGTCGGCCATCCTGGCCGGGCGCGCCGCGACCCGCATGCGAGGAAAGGAAGAGGTACGCAGTGCCTACCGCACCGCCACCGAGAACGCCAACGACGGTTTCTACATGGCCGCGGCGATGCGCGACCGGCAGGGACAGATCGTCGATTTCAAGATCGTCGACTGCAACGAACGCGGCGCCTTTTTCTACGGATTGCAGCGCAGCGACCTGCTCGGGCGCCGCCTGTCGATGATCGACAGCGGCCTATTCGGCGAAGAACTGGTTGCGACCTACCGCACCGCGATGGAGACGGGTTTTCACGAGGATGACCGGCGGATGCCGGGCGATGACCGCCTCAACATCCGCTGGGGCCACCGCCGCCTTGTGCGGGTTGGCAATGGGCTCGCCGTCACCTTACAGGACGTCAGCGAGCGCAAGATGCACGAAGCGCAGTTGGAGTGCCTGGTCAACGAGGACAGCCTGACCGGCCTGCCGAACCGTCATTGGTTCCTCAATTTCATGCGCGCCGCGCTGGCGAAGGCCGGCGCCGACCAGACCGAACTGGCCATCTTGTTCATCGACCTCGACGAATTCAAGCACGTCAACGACTCCCAGGGTCACGCGGTGGGCGATCAACTGCTGAAAGCGGCGGCGCAGCGCCTCGCCGCGCTGCTGCGTCCGCTTGACCAGGTGGTGCGCTTCGGCGGCGACGAGTTCATCGTCTTGCTCAGTCCCAGCGAAGGCGACGCCCAGATTGCGGCCGTCGCCGAGCGCATCGTGACGGCATTTTCGACACCGTTCGCCATCGCCGACGATGTCCAGACAGTGGGCACCTCGGTCGGCATCAGCGTTTTTCCGCGCGATGGGACCGATGTTGAAACCCTGATCAAGCACAGCGACATCGCGATGTATTCCGGCAAGAGCGACGGCAAGGGAAGGTTCAAATTCTTCGATCCATCGCTGTCGGCCGCGTTGAGGCTGCGCGCGCAACTCAAACACGGCCTGCTGACGGCGATCCGGGAGGAACAGTTCGTGCTGCACTACCAGCCGCGCGTCGACACCCGCACCGGCAAGCTGCTCAGCATGGAAGCCCTGCTGCGCTGGCGCCATCCCTCGCTCGGCATGGTGGCGCCGGGCGAATTCATTCCGCTGGCCGAGTCGAGCGGGCTGATCGCGCGCATCGGCGAAATGGTCATCGACATGGCCTGCGTTCAAATCGCCGCATGGAAAAACCAGCATGCCGTCGTCGTGCCGGTGTCGGTCAATGTCTCGGCCAAGCAATTTCTGCGAGGGAGCGTCAAGCAAAACCTGGCCGCCGCGCTCGAGCGCCATGGCGTCGCGGCGGCGTTGCTGGAAGTGGAAATCACCGAGTCGGCCATGATGGGCGATCAAGACGCCATCATCGCCGAACTGGCGGCGATTCGCGCGCTCGGCATCAAGCTCCATGTCGACGATTTCGGCACCGGCTATTCGTCGCTGTCGCAATTACAGCGCCTCAAGATGGATGTGCTGAAAGTGGACCGGGCATTCACGGCGGAACTGGGGAACTCGCGCGAAGGCAAGGTCTTTTTCCAGGCCATCGTATCGATGGCGCACGCGCTCGGGATGTCGGTCGTGGCCGAAGGTGTCGAAACCGGCGAGCAGCTGGCCATTCTTCAAGCACTCGAGTGCAACGAGGTGCAAGGGTATTTCATTGCAAGGCCGATGCCGGCCGGCGACATGCTCGCGCTGATGGAAAAGCGGTTTCTGTTCAAGGCGCCCGCCTTGCTCGATTACCAGGCCTCTTGAGCACCTGTTTGGATCACTGACCCGGCGCGCGGGAGGCGTCGGGTCTTTCACCCTGGCGCGGACTGCAACGTTACGGCACCGGCGACGCCGGCCGCAGCACCATCACCGGAATGCTCGAATACGCCAGCACCTTCTGGGTCTGGCTGCCGGCCAGCAAGCGGCTCAGCCCGCGCCGGCCGTGCGAGGCCATGAAAATGACGTCGCAGCCGTATTCGCCGGCGGCGCGGATGATTTCTTCGTAGGGGACGAACGACAGCGAAGTATGCGTCTCGCAGGCGACCCCGGCCGCCTGGGCGGTGCGCGCGATGGCATCGACCGCCTGCCGCGCCAAGCGTTGCAGCTCGGCGCTGTCGACGACCGGATCGATCATCATGGCGCCGTCGACCATCGGCAGCATCGGATAAGGCTGGGCGACCGAGAACGCCACGACGACCGCGCCGGCGCAGCGTGCATAGTCGATGGCGGCGGTGACCGCTTGATCGGCAAGGGCCGACCCATCGGTGGGAACAAGGATTTTCTTATACATGGCGAGGCTCCTGAGGAAATATTTATGGGACATCAATAAGACATCAATAAGACATTAATAGGACATCAATGGGACATCAGCGCGGGAACGGTCATGCTTTTGAGCACTGTCTGGGTAACGCCGCCCAGCAGTACCTCGCGAAACCGCGTGTGGCCGAAGCCGCCCATCACCAGCAGGTTGGCGCCGACGTCGGATGCCAGCGACAGCAGCGCGCTGCCGACATCGGTCTCGCTATCTTCGCGCCGCACGACGACGTCGACGCCGTGGCGCGCCAGGTACAGCGCGATGTCGGTGCCGGCCGAATGCCTTTGGGCCCCGGGGTTGAACACTGCCAGCGTGACCTTGGCCGCACGCTGCAACAGCGGCACGGCACTCGCCACCGCCCGGCTCGCCTGAAGGCTTTCATCCCATGCCACCAGCACGTGGCTGCCGGCGTCGGCCGGGGCGCCGATGGTCGGCACCATCAGTACCGGGCCGGCACTGTTGAGCATGACATAGGCCGCCAAGTCCGGGTCGATGCGCGCGACCGGATCGGCAGGATCGAACTGGCTCAGCACCACCAGGTCGGCGTAGCGCGCCTGCGCCGCCAAGCCGCCGGCGGCGTCATCCTCGACCAGCCGCGGTTCGAACGCCAAGCCATTGACGACGCCGGCCAGCGCCTCGAAGCGCTCCAGGGCGGTGTTGGCCTTGCCGACCAGCACGTCGAACTGGCCGGCAAGCACCGTGCGCGCTACGTCGACGTTGGCGCCATGGAAAATGAACCGCGACAGGCCCGTCATGGCAGCGCCGACCAGGTGGGCGCCGTGGGCCGCGGCAAGGCGCACGGCCAGTGCGATGCGGGCCTCGGCGTGGTGCGAACCGTCGACATGGACGAGGATGGTCTTGTAAGACATGGGCATTCCTTTTTCTGGAGGACGGCCCACATGAATGGCCGACTCTTGCAGTTTGTCAGTCTGTCATCTAAATATCTTTGACCCACATCAAATCACGGGTGCGCCAACCTAATTTCGCTGCGACGGCATTTTGTCGTTTTGGTTTGCACAACATGGGTATCACGACTATGATATTCCTGAGATGCAACATGATTGCAACAGCGGTGGCATCGCCACAGGTTTTTCGTCACGATTTGGAGTGTTATGCTACCGGAAACTCTTTTGTTCGCGGCGCCGAGTTCGCTCGGGGCAACCCTCGCTGCCGCCCTGTTCGGATTATTGATCGGCAGTTTCCTGAACGTCGTCATCTACCGCATTCCGAAGATGATGCAGCGCGAATCGGACAATTACGTGGCGCACGAGAGCGGCAAGCAGCTGCCGCACCAGGACAACTTCAACCTGATGGTGCCGCGCTCGGCCTGCCCGCACTGCGGCCACCAGATCACGGCCCTGGAAAACATTCCGGTTGTCAGTTACATCGCCCTCGGTGGCAAGTGCAGCGCCTGCAAGGCGCCGATCTCGGTGCGCTATCCGCTGGTGGAACTGGCGACCGGGCTGCTGTCGGCCCTGCTGGTATGGAAATTTGGCAGCGGCTGGGCCGGCCTGGCCACGCTCGGCTTCGGCTACGCGCTGCTGGCGATGACGGCGATCGATTACGATACCCAGCTGCTGCCCGACGACCTGACGTTCCCGCTGCTGTGGGCAGGGCTGTTGGTCAACCTGAACGGCACCTTCGTGCCGTTGAACGAAGCGGTGATCGGCGCTGCCGCGGGTTACCTGGTGCTGTGGTCGATCTACTGGCTGTTCAAGCTGGCGACCGGCAAGGAAGGGATGGGCTATGGTGACTTCAAGCTGCTGGCCGCCCTCGGCGCCTGGCTCGGCTGGACCATGCTGCCGACCATCATCTTGCTGTCGTCGGTCGTCGGGGCGGTGGTCGGCATCAGCCTGATCGTGTTCGCCAAGCGCGGCCGCGACAAGCCGATACCGTTCGGCCCCTACCTGGCTGCGGCCGGCATGATCGCGCTGCTGTACGGCGCGCCGATTGCAGGTTTTACCAGCCACCTGTTGGGCTAACACATGGACCAACCCCAAGGCCCGCTTTTGCACATCGGACTGACCGGCGGCATCGGCTGCGGCAAGAGCACCGTCGCCGACATGTTCGCCGCCCTCGGCGCGACCGTCGTCGACACCGATCTGATCGCCCATGCGATGACGATTCCCGGCGGCCCGGCGATGGCGGCGATCGCCGCCCAATTCGGCGCGCCCTACCTGCTTGATGACGGCGCGCTCGACCGCATCAAAATGCGCGCGCTGGTGTTTTCCGATCCTGGCGCAAAGCTGCGGCTCGAAGCGATCCTGCATCCGTTGATCCGCGCCGGCGCCGAACAAGAAGCGCAGGCGGCAACCGGCGCCTACCTCATGTTCGTCGTCCCGCTGCTGATCGAGTCGGGCAACTGGCGGCACCGGCTTGCCCGCGTGCTGGCCATCGACTGCCCTGAAGCGCTGCAAATCGCCCGCGTCATGGCGCGTAACGGCATGCAGGAAGCGCAGGTAAAAGCCATCATGGCGGCGCAGGTAACGCGCCCCGTGCGACTGGCGGCGGCCGACGATGTCATTACAAACGACGATAAGATAACTGCCCTGGCGCCGCAGGTAGAAGCGCTGCACCGGCTTTATATGGCAATTTCGGCCGGAATGGCCAGAATCCCAAGTGAGGATTTGTAATTTTGCCTCGCTTGGTTCAGAATCACGTGATTCTTCTCCGGCCACCATGTAAAGGGATGTCATTTTGATCGTCTACGAATACCCTTTCAACGAGCGCATTCGTACGTTGTTGCGGCTGGAAGACCTGTATGAAAAATTCAAATTCTTTGTGCACCAGGAACACGCAATGCAACACCACGTCGCGCTGTCGACCATCTTCGACATGCTCGAAGTGGCTGGCCGCGCCGACCTCAAGTCCGACCTGCTGCAAGAACTCGAGCGGCAAAAGCAAAGCCTGCAGAGCTTCCGCTCGAACCCGAACGTCGCCGCCGAGATGCTCGACGCCGTCCTCGGCGAACTCGAAGCCGTCAGCGCCAACCTGGTCGCCGCGCAAGGCAAGACGGGCCAGAACGTGCGCGACAACGAATGGCTGATGAGCATCCGCGGGCGCACCATCATCCCCGGCGGCGCCTGCGAGTTCGACCTGCCTTCCTACCATGCTTGGCAAAAGCGCCCGTCCCAGCAGCGTTACAATGACATCGTCGCCTGGTTCGCGCCGCTGGCGCCCCTGTTCGACGCGCTGGCGCTGGTGCTGCGCCTGCTGCGCGACTCCGGCGGGCCGGTCAAGATGATTGCCATCGCCGGCAGCTATCAGCAAATGCTGCAAGGCAAGGTGTACCAAATGCTGCGCCTGTCCCTGGACGAATCGCTGGGCGCGATTCCCGAGATATCGGCTAACAAATACATGTTGTGGGTTCGCTTTACGAGCCAAGGCGGCGACCTGAAACCGAAGCCGCTGGAAGACGACGTACCGTTCGAACTCACGTTGTGCAACTTTTAAGATGTGAGTGATTTGCCATGACTGTCGTGAGCTGCCCCACCTGTGCCAAAAAAGTCGAATGGACCCTGGCCAACAAATACCGCCCGTTCTGCTCCGAGCGCTGCAAGCAGATTGACCTCGGCGCCTGGGCGGAAGAAAAATTCGTCATCCCCGGCGCTGCGCCGACCGATCCGCTGGACGATCCGCTGGCCGACGAGTAGACGGCGTACCTTGTTGACAGGTTCGCATGCCGCACGCTTGATCGACCAGCCAAGCCGCTAACGCAACCCCGGCTGAGTTACCTGCCGCACCGGGGTCAGGCCGCCGACGGCACAACCGGGGCCTGTCCCCCTACAGTTGCACCCTGCGGCACGAAAATCGGCTTGTTCGAACGCCCGTAGCGATCCATGAACAGCCCTTCCAGGCCAATCTCCGGCTGGCGCCCCGACACCAGGTCGGCCAGCACGCGGCCGGAGCCGCACGCCATGGTCCAGCCCAAGGTGCCGTGGCCGGTGTTGAGGAACAGGTTGCTAAACGGCGTCGGCCCCATCACCGGGGTGCCGTCCGGCGTCATCGGCCGCAAGCCGCACCAGAACTCGGCCTTCGAGGTGTCGCCAGCCATCGGGAACAAGTCGTTCACCGAGTGCTCCAGCGTGTCACGGCGCGCCTGGCGCAGGCTCAAATCGTAGCCGGCGATTTCGGCGGTGCCGCCGACCCGGATACGCTCGCCCAGGCGGGTGATCGCCACCTTGAACGTCTCATCCATGACGGTCGACTCCGGCGCGCCCTTGGCATCGACGATCGGGATCGTGATCGAATACCCCTTCACCGGATAGACCGGGATGCGGATGCCGACCTGGCGCAGCAGCAGCGGCGAGTAACTGCCCAGCGCCAGCACGAAGGCATCGGCCTTGAGCTCGCCCTTGGAGGTGACGACGCCGGCAATCCGGTCGCCATTGACCACCAAGCGCACGATGTCGACGCCCTGGCGGAATGTGACGCCCAGGCCCTCGGCCATTTTCGCCAGGCGCTGGGTGAACTTGAAGCAGTCGCCCGTTTCGTCGCCCGGCAGCTGCAAGCCGCCGACAAATTTGCCGCGCACATTGGCCAGCGCCGGTTCGGCCGCCTCGCACCCCTTCGGGTCGAGCACCGAGTACAGCACTTGGTAGCGCTCGAGCACCGCGGTGTCGGCCGCCGCGCCATCGAGCTGCTTCTGGGTGCGGAACAGCTGCAAGGTACCCTGGCTGCGCTCATCGTAGGCGATGCCGGTGTCCAGCCGCAGCTGCACCAGGCAATCACGGCTGTATTCGGCCAGGCGCACCATGCGGCCCTTGTTGGTCTCGTAGCTTTTCTGGTTGCAGTTGGCCAGCATCTGGAACATCCAGCGCCACATCTGCGGATCGAGCGCCGGGCGCACCACCAGCGGGCTATGCTGCATTAGCAGCCACTTGACCGCTTTCATCGGCACGCCGGGACCGGCCCACGGCGCCGCATAACCGGGCGAGACTTCACCGGCGTTGGCGAAACTGGTCTCCAGGCCCGCTTCCGGCTGGCGGTCGATGACGGTGACTTCATGGCCGGCCTTGGCCAGGTAATACGCGGACGTGGTGCCGATGACGCCACTGCCCAGAACAATAATTTTCAAAGGATTCCTTTTACCGATTATAAAACTGATCGACGCGAAAAACGGCGGGTAGCCGCCGCGTCGATTCACACGCGGGTTTATTTATGTAAAACCCGCGGATAGGCCGGATACCGCACCAGGTCCAGCCATTCGAGCAGCGGGATGGTGGCCGGCAGCAGCGGTGCGACGCCGACCTTGCCCTGCCACGCAAAAGCCTGGCCTTCCAGGCTTTGCGGCTCGCCCTGCCAGGCGCGGCTGATAAAAAAATGCAGGCGCACGTGGGCATGTTCGTACACGTGTTCGACGCCGCACCACTCGGTGGCCTGGTCGATGTGCAGTCCGAGCTCTTCGACAAATTCGCGCTGCAGCGCGGCGAACAAGGCTTCGCCCGCCTCTACTTTCCCGCCCGGGAACTCCCAGTAGCCGGCATAGGGTTTGCCGGCCGGGCGCTGGCCGAGCAGCACGTCGCCGTTCGGCTTCATCAGGATGCCGACGACGACGTCGATCGGACCGGCTGCCAACTTCGGCGCGGCTTCATGCATCCGGCAGTTTCCCGGCGTGGTCCTTGGCGAACTGCCACGCCACCCGGCCCGAGCGCGAGCCGCGCTGCAATGCCCAGCGCAAGGCGTCAAGGCGCGCCGCCTCGATCTGCGCGGCATTGCAGCCGAAGCTCTTTAACCAGTGGGCGACGATGTCGAGGTAGTCGTCCTGCTTGAACGGATAGAACGACAGCCATAGGCCGAAGCGCTCCGACAGCGAGATCTTTTCTTCCACCGTTTCGCCCGGATGCAGGTCGCCGTTGTCGTCCGAGCTGTAGCCGGCGTTGTCCGACATCCGCTCCGGCATCAGGTGGCGCCGGTTCGAGGTGGCGTAAATGAGCACGTTGTCGGACTGCGACGAGATTGAGCCGTCGAGCGCCACCTTGAGCGCCTTGTAGCCGCTCTCGCCTTCTTCGAACGACAGATCGTCGCAGAAGACGATGAAGCGTTCCGGCCGGCCGGCGACCAGGTCGACGATGTCGGGCAGCTCGGCCAGGTCGGCCTTGTCGACTTCGATCAGGCGCAGGCCGTCGCCGGCGAACTGGTTCAGGCACGCCTTGATCAGCGACGACTTGCCGGTGCCGCGGGCGCCCGTCAGCAGCACGTTGTTGGCCGGGCGCTTTTGCACGAACTGGCGCGTGTTCTGCTCGATCTGCTGCTTCTGGCTGCCGATGTTGTGGAGGTCGGTCAACAGAATGGCCGAGGCGTGCGCCACCGGCTGGAGGTAGCCGGAGCCGCCGCGCTTTCTCCAGCGGAAGGCATAGCCGCGCTTCCAGTCCGGCTCGCGCGGGATGGCCGGCGGCAGCACCGCTTCGACCCGCGCCAGCAGCGCTTCGGCACGCACCAGGAATTGTTCGAGCGGAGTCATGGGATTCTCACAGGTTTGTAACGCGGTCAAGAACGGTAATCGGCGTTGATGGTGACGTAGTCGTGCGACAGGTCGCACGTCCACACGGTCGCCGCAGAGGCACCGCGCCCGAGCGTGACGCGTACGGTGATTTCGCTCTGCTTCATCACGCGCTGGCCGTCCGCTTCCTGGTAGTCCGGATTGCGTCCGCCGTTTTTGGCCACCCACACGTCGTCGAGATACAGGTCGAGCTTGCCGACGTCGAGATCGTCCACGCCGGCGTAGCCGATCGCCGCCAGGATGCGGCCCAGATTCGGGTCAGACGCGAAGAAGGCGGTCTTGACCAGCGGCGAATGGGCGATCGAATAGGCGATTTTGCGGCATTCGAGGACGCTGGCGCCGCCCTCGACCGTGATGGTGATGAACTTGGTGGCGCCCTCGCCGTCGCGGATGATCTGCTGGGCCAGGTTGGTAGACACGCCGGTGACGGCGTCGCGCAGCGCGGCGTAATCGGGTGATGCGGCATCGTTCACCTCCAGCGTGCCGGCGCCGGTGGCGATCAGCATGAACGAGTCGTTGGTCGAAGTGTCGCCGTCGATCGTGATGCAGTTGAACGAGTGGTCGGCGGCGTGGCGCACCAGCTCGTCGAGTACTGGCTGCGCGACCCTGGCGTCGAACGCCAGGTAGCCGAGCATGGTCGCCATGTTCGGCCGGATCATGCCGGCGCCCTTGCTGATGCCGGTCATGGTGACGGCGTGGCCGCCGATCGTGACGCTGCGCGAGACCGCCTTGGGCTGGGTGTCGGTGGTCATGATGGCTTCGGCCGCGTTGAACCAGTTGTCTTGTTTCAGGTTGGCGATCGCGGCAGGTAATGCGGCGACGATCTTCTCGACCGGCAGCGGTTCGAGGATCACGCCGGTCGAAAACGGCAGGATCTGCTGCGCATTGCAGCCCAGCAGGCCGGCCAGCGCGGCGCAGGTTTGCTGCGCCTTGGCCAGGCCCGATTCGCCCGTGCCGGCGTTGGCGTTGCCGGTATTGACCACCAGCGCGCGGATCGGCGCCGCGCCAGCGGAATCTGCCGCTGCCGCCAGGTTAGCCTGGCTGACCTGGACCGGCGCGGCGCAGAAGCGATTGGTGGTGAACACGCCGGCCACGGTGGCCGTCGGCGCCAGCTTCATGATCAGAACATCCTTGCGGTTCGGCTTCTTGATGCCAGCTTCGGCAAAGCCGATTTCGATGCCGTTGACAGGTTTCAGTTCAGCGGCGACGGGTAGCGGCGAGTTGACGGCCATGGCAAGGTTCCAGTGGAAGAATTAGAAGCCGCTATTGTACCTTTGTCGCGCCCGGGCGAGCAGCGCGCAAGTGTCCTGAGCCAACACTTTTCGACAGCAGCAATCAAGCAAACCGGATGACTGATGACTTTCGGGCATTTGTCAGGGGCTACGGGCGGCGCGCACGGCACCGTTGTCAGCCACGCTGCAAGAAGCAGCCACCGTATGGCCGTGCGTCTTTCCATCACGTAAGCAAAAGCGAAAAAAAGCGGCGAGGTTTTCACCCCGCCGCCTGCTTGTCATGTCACTGCCCTCTTACGCCAGCTTGCCGTGGCACTGCTTGAATTTCTTGCCGCTGCCGCAAGGGCACGGGTCGTTGCGGCCGACCTTCATGCCCATGTAGGTGCCGGCGTCGTCCGCCACGCGCGCCGTCGCCGAGGCTGCGGTCGTCGGCGCCAGCAGTTCTTCCGGCGCCGCGTCGGCATTGAAGTCGGCGTGCTGGTAGCTGACGTTGGCGACATGCGCTTGCTGCGCCGCCAATGCCGCTTCGGCGGCATCGATTTCGTCGCGCGACTGGATCCGCACCGTCATGACCATCTTGATCACCTCGTTCTTGATCATGTCGAGCATGCTGGCGAACAGCTCGAACGCTTCGCGCTTGTATTCCTGCTTCGGGTTCTTCTGCGCGTAACCGCGCAGGTGGATACCCTGGCGCAAATGGTCGAGCGCGGCCAGGTGCTCGCGCCAGTGGCTGTCGACGCTTTGCAGCATGACGTTGCGCTCGAAACCGCCGAACGATTCCTTGCCGACGACGGCGATCTTGGCGTTGTACGCCTCGTCTGCCGCCGCCAGCACCTTTTCGAGGATGTCGTCGTCGGTGACGTTCTGGTCGTCCGCGAGCAGCGCCTGCAAGGGCACCTCGAGGCTCCATTCGCTCGACAGCATGTTTTCCAGCGCCGGGACGCTCCACTGCTCTTCCACCGATTCGGCCGGCACGTGGGCGCGCACGACGTCGGTGAACACGCCGGCCCGCAGCGAGGCGACCAGCTCGGAGATATCGGTCGTCTCGAGCAGTTCGTTACGCTGGGTGTAGATCACCTTGCGCTGGTCGTTGGCGACGTCGTCGTACTCGAGCAGCTGCTTGCGGATGTCGAAGTTGCGCGCCTCGACCTTGCGCTGGGCCGATTCGATCGAGCGCGATACGATTCCAGCTTCGATCGGTTCACCTTCCGGCATCTTCAGGCGGTCCATGATGGCGCGCACGCGGTCGCCGGCGAAGATGCGCAGCAGCGCGTCGTCAAGCGACAGGTAGAAACGCGACGAGCCTGGGTCGCCCTGGCGGGCCGAGCGTCCGCGCAGCTGGTTGTCGACGCGGCGCGATTCGTGCCGTTCGGTGCCGATGATGTGCAGGCCGCCGGCGCCGACCACGTGGTCGTGCAGCGATTGCCATTCGTCGCGCAGCTTGGCCGATTGCAGCGCCTTATCGGACTCGGGCAGCTCGATGGACGCTTCGATGATCTGGATCTGTTTTTCGACGTTGCCGCCCAAAACGATGTCGGTACCGCGGCCAGCCATGTTGGTGGCGATGGTGATCATCTTCGGACGGCCGGCCTGCGCAATGATTTCCGCTTCGCGCGCATGCTGCTTGGCGTTGAGGACATTGTGTTCGAGCTTGGCGCCGGCCAAGATCCCCGACAATAGCTCGGAGTTTTCGATCGAGGTGGTGCCGACCAGGACCGGCTGGCCGCGCTCGTAGCAGTCGCGGATATCGATCAGCATGGCGCCGTATTTTTCCTGCGCCGACTTGTAGACCTGGTCCTGGCGGTCGGTCCGTTTGGAAGGACGGTTGGGCGGTATCACCACCGTCTCGAGGCCGTAGATTTCCTGGAACTCGTACGCTTCGGTGTCGGCGGTGCCGGTCATGCCGGACAGCTTGCCGTACATCCGGAAGTAGTTCTGGAACGTGATCGAGGCCAGCGTCTGGTTCTCGTTCTGGATCCGCACGCCTTCTTTCGCTTCGACCGCCTGGTGCAGGCCGTCGGACCAGCGCCGGCCCGTCATCAGGCGTCCGGTGAATTCGTCGACGATGATCACTTCGTCGTTCTGCACCACGTAATGCTGGTCCTTGTGATACAGCGCATGGGCGCGCAGCGCCGCATACAGGTGGTGGATCAGGGTGATGTTGGCGGCGTCGTACAGCGAGGCGCCTTCCGGCAGCAGGCCCATCTTGGTCAGGATCGCTTCGGCGTTCTCGTGGCCCGCTTCGGTCAGCAGCACCGCGTGCGCTTTCTCGTCCTTGGTGTAGTCGCCCGCAACTTCGATGACGCCCTTGCCGTCCGGCGTCTCTTCGCCGATCTGCATCGTCAGCATGCCCGGCAGCTCGTTGATCTTGTGGTACAGGTCGGTATGATTTTCGGCCTGGCCGGAGATGATCAGGGGAGTACGCGCCTCGTCGATCAGGATCGAGTCGACTTCATCGACGACAGCGAAATTGAGCACCCGCTGCACTCGTTCGCGCGCTTCGTAGACCATGTTGTCGCGCAGGTAGTCGAAGCCGAATTCGTTGTTGGTGCCGTAAGTGATGTCGGCAGCGTAGGCGGCCTGCTTGGTGTCGTGGCCCATCTGCGACAGGTTCACGCCGGTCGACAGGCCCAGCCAGCCGTACAGCTGGCCCATCCACTCGGCATCGCGCTGCGCCAGGTAATCGTTGACGGTGATGACATGCACGCCCTTGCCGGCCAGCGCGTTCAGGTAGGTCGGCAGGGTCGCCATCAGCGTCTTGCCCTCGCCCGTGCCCATCTCCGCGATTTTTCCGTAGTGCAAGACCATGCCGCCGATCATTTGCACGTCGAAGTGGCGCATCTTGAGCACGCGCCGGGCCGCCTCGCGGCACACCGCGAACGCTTCCGGCAGCACATCGTCGAGCGACTCTCCCTTGGCGACACGATCCTTGAATTCCGGCGTCTTGGCCTGAAGCTCGGCATCGGACAGCTTTTCGATCTGCGGCTCGAGCGCGCTGATTTCGCGCACGGTCTTTTGATATTGCTTGAGCAGCCGCTGATTACGGCTACCGAAAATCTGGGTCAGTAATGACATGCTTGAATTCTTGAAAAATGCGCCGCTAAAAAGAGCCCGAATGATACCAAAAAGTTATCTATCGAAGGCCGACTATGGCAAAAAGAGGGTGATTTTATCATGCGATCCGACCACACTTGGGGTTATTGGGGCGGATAACAAGTGCCCGGGGTAAAACATGTATTTCCAACACCCTTGCCGCTAAGGTCATTGAACCACGCCGGCAACACACAAGCACGCGCGCAAGCGCCACTGCGCGGCCACCTGTGGCGCCAACTGTGGTATGTTTCGCCTCATGCGCTTCACTTCCTACAATCAGGGCATCGGCCATATATTCGGCACCAAGGCGCGCCAGACTTCGGTCGGCGCTACCGCGTTCCTAAGCGGCAATGCCCGGATGGCAAGCCTGCTGCCGACCGCGATGCGCATGGCCAGCCTGCAGAAGGATTGCGCCGCTGCCCTGCCGCCGATGTTCGGCATGTGCGACGTGCTGTCGTTCGAGGACACCCAACTGGTGCTGGCGACCCCGACATCGGCGGTCGCCGCCAAGCTCAAGCAGCAATTGCCGAAGCTGCAGGCCGCGCTGACAAAACGCGGCTGGCAGGTCACCAACATCAAGCTGAAGGTGCAGGTCACGCGCAGCATCGCGCCGGCGGTGCACACGCGCCAGCTCGACTTCCCGCCCACTGCCGTGGCCGCCTTCGCCGAACTGGGCGACACCCTGCCCGCCACGCCGCAGAACGCGACCTTGATCGCCGCCATCAAGGCGATGGCGGCGCGCCGGCGGTAGGACTTATTTGCGCCGCTTCACCGTCGAGTTAATCACGTCGTCCTGGCGAACCAGGATGTCGCAAAACGTCAACCAGCCGCAATGATCACGTCGTCCTGGCGAATGCAGGGACCCAATTTTTCTGGAATAGCGAGAACGACCGGTTTCGTCCGTTAAAAATTGATCAGCTTATCGCGCAAATTGGGTCCCCGCGTGCGCGAGGACGACAATTTTAGGTAAGCGCCCATTCGCGCGCCATTTAACGAAGCTCGTTGACGAACTGCCGACAGCAGAAGGCGAAATGCTGCACGCCAAGAAGACGTCCAAGCACCATTGAGCCGGGCTTTGTTCATCGACATCTCGTACCTTTCCCGGATGCCCGACGAGACGTCGCGGCGCTATCTGTTCGCTGCCATCGACCTGCCGCGCGCTGGGCTTACTTGCACACCTTCAGCGATATGATTGAGGCCAATCGTAATCGACTTGACCCTGCTCAATCGCCTAGCTAGCGGCTGGGCAACAATGCGTTTGGTGTTCCCTGACCATTCTCGGAGGCATCATGGCAATCGACGTATATCTGCAAATCGACGGCATCAAAGGTGAATCGGCCGATTCATCGCACCAAGGCTGGATTGAAGTTAACTCGGCCCACTGGGGCGTTGTGCAGCCCAGAAGCGCGACCGCATCAACAGGTGGAGGCCACACAGCCGAACGGTGCGAGCACAGGACCCTGTCGCTCACAAAGCTCGCGGATCTTGCCTCGCCGATCCTGATGCAGACCTGTTCAATGGGCAAAACGATCCCCAAGGCTAAACTTGAATTCATGCGGGCTGATGGCAACGGCAAACCGGTGAAGTACTACGAGGTCGAGCTGGAGAACGTCTTGATCGCCAACATAGAACAGCAGGTGAGCGAGGGCAGCATCTTGCACGATTCTATCGGCTTCCGGTTCTCAAAAGTCAAATGGAAATACTCGCAGCAAAAGATTGGCGGCGGTGCTGGCGGCAACACGGCCGGCGGCTGGGACCTTGCCTGCAACAAGTGCGCGTGACAGAGGGGGCATCCATGGCTGAAGATAACGACCCACTACGCCCGCGCCCGACCCAAGACTCGCGCCGCTTCTTTATGCTCCCGCAGGCCCCGATAGACTCTGGCTACTATGTCTATGGAAAACTTTATGGGGAGCTGGCTAAAGGTGCGTACCAGTATGCACATCCGACAATGATGACCAGTATCTTACGCGTCGCGTTCGAGTGGCAGGTCATTGACAAGCGCAGGATCGGCATCGGAGACATCAGCATGGCAGGAGGCCCAAAGCCGCCGAATCACCAGTCACATAGAAACGGGCTACAGGTGGATATTCGCCCTTTACGCAAAGACGGTCTTGAAGAGCCCGTCACGTGGATGGAATCGCAATATGACTCGGCTAGCACTGCAAAGCTGATCGAACTGTTCCGCACCTTCGCCCCTGTCGTTCGACTATTTTTCAACGGGCCAGGCATCCCGTTTGTGATACCGCTCAAAAATCACGATAACCATTTTCATGTAGAGCTACGGGGGTAATATGCGCAGATCGGGATGGCTCATTCTTTGCACAAGTTCCGCTTTCGCCCTACCGGCCCATGCGAGTAGTGGGGATTGGGATCTGCTTCAAGCCCGATACCTAATTCACTCACAAACCGCGACGTATCCGGAAGCACCGACGAAGGCTGATCGCGTACTAACAGTCGTCATCGATGGAAAAGCTGCAAAAGACCTTTTTGACCTGAGCGGACCTGATTCTCAGCAAGTATGCAGCAGCGAGAAAGGCGACCGGGCTCGACGTAAAAAGGGCGTGGATTGCATCTATACCGCGCAAGACGCCAAGTCCAAGGAAGGCCCCTATCGGTGCTGGATCGGGCTTAATCTCCGAACTGGTGAAGGCGATGTGAGAGTGAGCTGTTAGCCGGTTCGTCGGCAATATCGAGCGCGAATCTAGGTAAGCGCCCACTCGCGCGCCATCTGGCGCACATACGACGGCGGCGCCGTGCCGGGCGTGTCGAACGAGACGATTTCGTACGCATCGGGACGCTCGAGCAGCGCCAGCAGCAGCTGGTTGTTGAGCGCATGGCCCGATTTATGGGCATGGTAGCTGGCCAGCAGCGGATGGCCGACCAGGTACAAATCGCCGATCGCATCGAGAATCTTGTGGCGCACGAATTCGTCTTCGTAGCGCAGGCCGTCCGAATTGAGAATGCGGTATTCGTCCATCACGATGGCGTTCTCGAGCGAGCCACCGCGCGCCAGGCCCATGCCGCGCAGGCTTTCGACGTCCTGCATGAAGCCGAAGGTGCGCGCGCGGGCGATGTCGTGAACATACGAGACGTCGCCGAAATCGACCATTGCGCGCTGGGTCGTGCCGTCCACCGCCGGGTGATTGAACTCGATATAGAAGTCGAGGCTGAAGCCGTCGTACGGTGACAGGCGGGCCCATTTTTCCTGCTCGCCGCTGCCGTGGCGTACTTCGACGTCGCGCAGCACGCGGATGAATTTCTTGGCCGCGTTAAGCTCCTGCACGCCGGCTTGCTGCAGCAGAAACACGAACGACGCCGCCGAGCCATCCATGATCGGAATTTCCTCGGCCGAGATGTCGACGTACAGGTTGTCGATGCCCAGGCCCGCGCAGGCCGACATCAGGTGCTCGACGGTCGACACGCGCACGTCGTCCTTGACCAGCACGGAGGCCATGCGGGTATCGCCCACCACGCCCGCGCTGGCGGGAAATTCGACCACCGGGTCGAGATCGACGCGGCGAAACACGATGCCGGTATCGACCGCCGCCGGGCGCAGCGTCAGTTCAACCTTGGTGCCGGAGTGCAGTCCGACGCCGGTGGTGCGCACCAGTTGCTTGATGGTTCGTTGTTTTAACATCGGACGATTATAGCGAATTTGACTCGGCAACGTTTTAACGCTACGGGTGCTCGGCCCCGGCGTGGGTGTCCTCGTGGCGGATCAGGTAGATGCCGCTGGCGATGATGATCGCCGCGCCCAGCATCGTGTAGTGGTCGGGCAGCACTTGCCACAGCAGCCAGTCGAGGCCCACGCCCCATGCCAACGCCGAATATTCGAACGGCGCCACTTTCGACGCCTCGCCCGAGCCGAACGCCTCGGTGATGGCCAATTGGCCGACGAAGCCGGTGACGGCCAGGGCGCACAGCAGCAAGGTATCCTCGGCGCGCAGCGGCAGCCAGCCGGGCAAGGCCAGCGCAGTGGCGCCGATCGCCATCATCACCATCAGCCAGAGCACCATGTGCTCGCTGCGGTCGGTGCGCGACAGGATGCGCGCACTGATGGCCGCAACGGCATAGAAGGTCGCCGCGCACAGCACCGCCAGCCCGCCCATGGTGAAAAAGCCGGTGCCGCTCGGGCGCAGCGCCACCAGCACGCCGCCCATGCCGACCGCGACCGCGATCCACTGCCCGCGGTTGACGCGCTCCTTCAGGAACACGACCGACAGCGCGGTGATCAACGCCGGGGCGATGAAGAAGATCGTATAGGCTTCGGCCAGCGACAGCGTTTTCAAGCCATACGCGAACAGCGCCAGCATGGCGATGCCGAGCACCGCGCGCAGCAGGTGCATCGGCCAGCGGATCTGCAGCAGCGTGCGGTGCGCGCCGCGCCACACCACGTAGGCGCCTACCAGCGGCAGCGACACCAGTGCGCGCAGCGCTGCCACCTGCATCGCCGGGTAGTGCGCCGACAGCAGCTTCATTGCCATGTCCATCAGCGAAAACACCGCCGCGGCGATCAGCATCATAGTGATGTTGCGGCGGTTGGCGCCGTGCCGGGAAATTGCCTGGTCCGCTTGATCCATCGGTGTGCCGCATCCATCAGGAGGAAAACAAAAAACGGCGCCGCGGCGCCGTTGTGCGAAAACTGCCGGGTATGCCTGGTTAGCCGAGCTGCTCCAGCAGCGTGTCGGCGCCCGACACCTTCAAGCCGCCGCCGCCTTCGAGGTTGAGCTGGGTGACGACGCCGTCGTCGACCAGCATCGAATAGCGGTTCGAGCGGGTGCCCATGCCGTGCTTGGAGAAGTCGGCATCCAGGCCGAGTGCCTTGGTGAAGACGGCGCTGCCGTCGGCCATCATGCGCACGACGCCGGTGGCTTTCTGGTCGCGGCCCCAAGCGCCCATGACGAAGGCGTCGTTGACCGAGATGCACCAGATTTCGTCGACGCCCTTGGCCTTGAAGACGTCCGCATTGGCGACATAGCCCGGCACATGCTGCGCCGAGCAGGTCGGGGTGTAGGCGCCCGGCAGGCCGAAGATGGCGATCTTCTTGCCTTTGACCAGGTCGGCGACCTGGAACATATTCGGGCCGAGCGCGCAACCTTCGGCGGCGGATTCGATGAATTCTGCGAGGGTGCCTTCTGGCAATTTGTCGCCGATCTTGATGGTCATTGATGACTCCTTGTGCTGGTATCTGGTGAACGGTGGCCGCTGTATGGGATAACTTGCGGCAATTTTTTAGCGCTCCGGCAGTATGCCCGATCCGTAGCAATTTTGCTGGAGTGGCAAGAAAAGCAAATTCAAATGGGATTTGCGCGTGCGCGGGCCACTGACAGAGACGCTCGATAAAAAAGGGAGCCCATGGCGTGCATGAACTCCCTCTTACCAGCTACCGAAACTTAATCGGCTTGCTTGCGCAAAAACGCCGGAATGTCATACGTCTCGACGCCATTGCGCTGCATTGCCTGCACCTGCTCGGACGCCTGCTCGCGGCGCCACACGGCCGGCTGCTTCATGCCGTCCATCGCGGCATGGCCGCCGAGCGAGCTCGAACCCATCGTGATGCCGCTCGAGGCGTGCAGCCCCGCGCCGGATGCCATCAATGGCCCGTGGGTGCCGGTGCGCAGCATCGGCTGCTGGACCAGCTGCATCGCTTTCTTCGCCTTGCCAAGGCCGGTGGCGACCACGGTGACGCGGATGTCGTCGCCCATGTTGTCGTCGTAGGCGATGCCCTGCGCGATCGAGGCGTCGGGCGCCGCGAAGGCGCGCACCGCTGCCATCACTTCCTTGATTTCCTTGCCCTTCAGGCCACGGCTGGCGGTGACGTTGACCAGCACGCCGCGCGCGCCGGACAGGTCGATACCGTCGAGCAGCGGCGAGGCCACGGCCTGCTCAGCGGCGATGCGCGCGCGGTCGACGCCGGACGCGGTCGCGGTGCCCATCATCGCCTTGCCCTGCTCGCCCATGATGGTCTTGACGTCGTTGAAGTCGACGTTGATATGGCCTGGCACGTTGATGATCTCGGCGATACCGGCGACCGCGTTGTTGAGCACATCGTCGGCGTGCTGCATCCAGTCGATCATGCTTTCGTCTTCGTAGATTTCCTCTAACTTTTCGTTGAGGATGATGATCAAGGAGTCGACGTGCTTGCTCAGTTCCTCGAGGCCTTCTTCGGCGATGTCCATGCACTTCTGGCCTTCGTACGAAAACGGTTTCGACACCACCGCCACCGTCAGCGCGCCCATCGATTTGGCGATTTCGGCGACGATTGGCGCCGCGCCCGTACCGGTGCCGCCACCCATGCCGGCGGCGATGAACACCATGTGCGCGCCGCGCAGCGAGTCTTCGATGCGCGAACGCGATTCTTCGGCCAGCTGGCGGCCGACCGACGGCTTCATGCCGGCGCCCAGGCCCGATTCGCCGATCTGGATGATGTTGTGCGCGCTCGAGGCGGCCAGCGCCTGTGCGTCCGTGTTTGCCGCGATGAACTCGACGCCGGAAACGCCCTTGTTGATCATGTGCTGAACCGCATTGCCGCCGGCGCCGCCGACGCCGACGACCTTGATGACGGTACCTAGTGCTGCGTTATCGACCATATCGAACTCCATGAATAACTCCCGATCAAAGTGCCGCTCCCAAGCGCCAGGACTCATAGTCGTATGAAACCTGGAGATTGAAAACCGCGTTTGTAAATAAAAAATGTAAGTGTTTGTATTGTTGTTGCCTTAAGCTGGAACCAAGTGCCGAAACCTGATGCGAAAACCGAACCGCCGCCGCTTAAAAATTCCCTAGAAACCATTCCTTCATGCGCTGCCATACCGCCTTCACAGAGCCGTCCTGGCGCGTCACGATATGCCCGCGCAAATACTGTTTTTTCGCTTCCAGCAGCAGGCCGAGCACGGTCGCATAGCGCGGGCTGCGCACCACGTCGGCGAGCTGGCCGCGGTAGTCGGGCGTGCCCAGGCGCGCCGGCTTGAGAAAGATGTCTTCCGCCATTTCGACCATGCCGGGCATGATCGCCGAGCCGCCGGTGAGCACGATGCCCGACGACAGCACGCCCTCGTAGCCCGACTCGCGTACCACCTGGTGAACCATCGCGAACAGTTCCTCGACGCGCGGCTCGATCACCGCCGCCAGCGCCTGGCGCGACAGGGTGCGCGGTCCGCGGTCACCCAGGCCCGGCACTTCGAGCGACTCGCCCGGATCGGCCAGCGCCTGCTTGGCGACGCCGTAGCGGATCTTGATTTCTTCGGCTTCCGAGGTCGGCGTACGCAGCGCCATCGCGATGTCGTTGGTGATCTGGTCGCCGGCGATCGGCAGCACTGCCGTATGGCGGATCGCGCCGTCGGAAAACACCGCGATGTCGGTGGTGCCGCCGCCGATGTCGATCAACACCACGCCGAGCTCTTTTTCGTCGGGCGTCAGTACCGCGTCGGCCGAGGCCATCGGCTGCAGGATCAGGTCCGACACTTCAAGCCCGCAGCGGCGCACGCACTTGACGATGTTCTGTACCGCCGACACCGCGCCGGTAACGATGTGCACTCGCACTTCAAGTCTTATTCCGCTCATGCCGATCGGTTCGCGCACGTCTTCCTGGCTGTCGACGATGAATTCCTGCGGCACCGTGTGCAGCAGTTGCTGATCGGTCGGGATGTTGACCGCTTTCGCCGTCTCGATCACGCGGGCGACGTCGGTCGCGGTCACTTCCTTGTCCTTGATGGCGACCATGCCGCTCGAATTGAACGAGCGGATATGGCTGCCGGCGATGCCGGCATACACGTTGCGGATCTTGCAGTCGGCCATCAGCTCGGCTTCTTCAAGGGCGCGCTGGATCGATTCGACCGTCGCCTCGATGTTGACGACGACGCCTTTCTTCAGGCCGCGCGACTCGTGCTGGCCCAGTCCGATGACCTCGTGGCGTCCATCGGACATCACTTCGGCCACGACGGCGACCACTTTCGAGGTGCCGATGTCGAGTCCGACGATCAGGTTTTTAGCGTCTTTTGTCATTTTGCTGTGGGCCTAGTGCTTGCTGGTTTTGTTGGATGTTGAATTTGGCTTTTTCGCAACGGCCTTCACAGGCTTGGTTCCATCTTTCGGCACTGCCAGGCCGGCGGCGGCCAGCGCCAGGCCGTTCGGGTAACGCATGTCGATCAGGTCGATGTTGCCCTGAATGCGGCTGGCCAGCTGCGGATACACGGCCACCAGGCGCGCCACCCGGCTGCGCAGCGTGGTGGAATCCTGCTCGCGTCCGAGCGCGACCTTCATGCCGTTGTCCAGCTTCACCGTCCAAGCGTAACGGCTCGACAAGGTCAACGCATCGGGCACCAGCTTGACCGGCGCGAACCACGCGCGCAGCTCGGAAAACCGCGCCAGCACTTCCTTCTCGCTGCCTTCCGGTCCTTCGAACTCGGGCAGCGGATGATCCTCGTCGGCCTCGGCCAGGTTGGCGGTGAACACATCGCCCTTGACCGACAGCAGCCGGCCGTCTTCGCCCCAGGTGCCGAGCGGCTCGTGTTCTTCGACCGAAACAATCAGCTGGTTCGGCCATTCGCGCCGCACCGTTGCGCGCCGTACCCAGGGCACCGATTCGAACGCAGTGCGCACCTGCTCGAGGTTGGTGGTGAAAAAATTGCCCTTGAATTTTCCGATCACGCCGGCGCGCAAGGTCAGTTCGTTCACCCGCTTCAGTTCGATGTCGTACATGCTCTCGACCCGCACCGCTTTGAGCGTAAACATCGGACGCTGCGACACCCACCACACGCCGGAGGCGATGAGGGCGAGCACCACCAGGGCCATCAGCCCGCTGGCGGCAGCGTTCAATGCGCGTGCGTCTTGCCACATGTGTGCTTAACCCTGTCCCTTGGCCATCTTCAAACGCGCCGACGCCAGTATCTCGACGCATAGCGCTTCGTAGCCGATGCCGACCGCGCGCGCCGCCATCGGCACCAGCGAGTGACTGGTCATGCCCGGCGAGGTGTTCACCTCGAGCAGGAACGGCGCATTGTCGGCTGCGCGCAGCAGCACGTCGACCCGGCCCCAGCCCTCGCAACCGAGGGCGCGGTAGGCCTCGACGGCGATGCGTTCCATCTCGCCGGCGGTGGCCGGGTCGAGGTCGGCCGGGCAAAAATACTTGGTGTCGTCGGTAAAATACTTGTTCTGGTAATCGTAGTTCCCTTGCGGCGCGACGATCTCGACGATCGGCAGCGCGCGCGCCGTCTTGCCGCGGCCAAGCACGGCGACGGTGAACTCGCGGCCGCTGACGAATTCTTCGGCCAGCACCACTTCGTCAAATGTCGCGGCGAGCCGGTAGGCAGCCTGCATTTGGCTTGCGGCGCCGACCTTGGTGATGCCGATGGTCGAGCCTTCGAGCGGCGGCTTGACGATCAGCGGCAGGCCGAGGTCAAGCGCCACCCGCGCCAAGTCGGTGTCGTCGTCGAGAATGGCGTATTTCGGCGTCGGCAGGCCGCGCACGATCCAGATCATCTTGGTGGCGATCTTGTCCATGCCGACCGCGCTGGTCATCACGCCGCTGCCGGTGTACGGAATGCCGAGCTGCTCGAGCGCGCCCTGCAGGCTGCCGTCTTCGCCGAAACGCCCGTGCAGCGCGATGAACACCCGATCAAAACCTTCATCGGCCAGCTCGGCCAGGCTACGCAGCGCCGGGTCGAAGGCGTGGGCGTCGATACCGCGGCTTGACAAGGCGGCCAGCACGCCGGTACCGGACATGATCGACACCTCGCGTTCGGCGGAGCGGCCGCCGAACAGCACGCCGACCTTGCCGAAGGCCGCTGCATCGCTCGACGATGAAATTGGGGAAATAACGCTCACGTTCAAGCCTTTGAATAAGAAGTCAGTTGGGCGGGAATGCCGCTGATCGAGCCGGCGCCCATGGTGATGACGACGTCGCCGTCTTTGACCACGTTCATGATGGCTTCGCTCATGCTCGCGATCGATTCGACGAAGATCGGTTCGATCTTGCCGCCCACGCGCAGCGCGCGCGCAAGCGCGCGGCCGTCGGCGGCGGCGATATGGGCTTCGCCGGCGGGATAGACGTCGGCCAGCAGCAGCACGTCCGGCGTCGACAGCACCTTGACGAAGTCCTCGAACAGGTCGCGGGTGCGGGAAAAGCGGTGCGGCTGGAACGCCAGCACCAGCCGGCGGCCCGGGTAGGCACCGCGCGCGGCGGCCAGCGTCACGTCGGTTTCGACCGGATGGTGGCCGAAGTCGTCGACCAGTGCAAAACTTCCAGCGCTGCCGCCCCCGACCCCGGCAATCGCGATCTCGCCGTAGCGGGTGAAGCGGCGGCCGACGCCGTTAAAGCCGGCCAGGCCGCGCTGCGTGGCGTCGTCGTCGATGCCGATTTCACGCGCAATCGCAATCGCCGAGCACGCGTTGGCGACGTTGTGCATGCCTGGCTGGTTGAGGACGAAATCGGTGTCGGCGTAACCCTCCTGGACCACGGTGAAATGCATCTGCAGTCCGACCGCGCGGGCGTCCACCGCGCGTACCTGCGCCAGCGGGCTGAAACCGTAGGTGGTGATGGGCTTGGAAATGTGCGGGATGATCGCGCGCACGTGCTCGTCGTCGATGCACAGCATCGCGCGGCCGTAGAACGGCAGGCGTTGGGTGAAGTTGACGAAGGCCATCTTCAACTTGTCGAAGTCGTGCTCGTACGTTTCCATGTGATCGGCATCGATGTTGGTGATCACTTCGATCATCGGCGCCAGGTTGAGGAAAGACGCGTCCGATTCGTCGGCCTCGACGACGATGTAGTCGCCCGTGCCGAGCTTGGCGTTGGCGCCGGCGCTGTTGAGGCGCCCGCCGATCACGAACGTCGGATCGAGGCCGCCTTCGGCCAGTACCGAGGCGACCAGGCTGGTGGTGGTGGTCTTGCCGTGAGTGCCGGCAATGGCGATGCCGCGCTTGAGGCGCATCAATTCGCCCAGCATGATCGCGCGCGGCACGATCGGAATCATCGCACCGCGCGCGGCGATCACTTCCGGGTTCTGCTCGTTGACGGCGGTCGACGTCACCACCACGTCGGCGCCGGCCACGTTGGCCGCGTCGTGGCCCAGCAACACCCTGGCGCCGAGGCTTTCGAGGCGCACGGTGGCGGCGTTGCTGCCCAGGTCGGAACCGGAGACGACGTAGCCGAGGTTGAGCAGCACTTCGGCGATGCCGCTCATGCCGCTGCCGCCGATACCGACGAAATGGATGTTGTTGACCTTGTGTTTCATGTGTTCGTTCCCGCCAGATTAGTTTGCGACAAATTCGTTCCCGCCAGCTTTTCCAGGATTTCAGCGATCGCCTCGTTGGCGTCGCGTTTTCCCACCGCCTGCGCCGCGATCGCCATGTCGCGGCAGCCGGCGCGCGATAGCGCTGCAAGCCGCGCGGCCAGGCTCGCCGGGTTCAGTTCGCCCTGCGGCAGGTGGATCGCCGCCTGCTGCTGCGCCATCCACTGCGCGTTGTCGCGCTGGTGGCTGGTGGTGGCCGCGACGAACGGCACCAGCACGCTGGCTACGCCGGCCGCGGTCAGCTCGGAGATCGTGATCGCGCCGGCGCGGCAGATCACCAGGTCGGCTTTGGCGTAGGCCGCCGCCATGTCCTCGATGAAGTCGACCACGGTGGCATCGACGCCGGCATCCGCATACGACCTGGTAAGGGCCTCGATGTTCTTCTTGCCCGACTGGTGGACGACAAGCGGACGCTTCTGCGGCGCGATGAGCGCCAGCGCGGCCGGCACCGCGTCGTTGAGCGCCTTGGCGCCGAGGCTGCCGCCGACCACCAGGATGTTCAGCACGCCGTCACGGCCGTCGAAGCGCTTCTGCGGCGGCGTGACGTCGAGGATTTCCTTGCGCACCGGGTTGCCGGTGACGCTGGCCTTGCCGGCGGCGCGGCCGAAGTCGGCCGGGAAGCCGAACAGCACGCGTTGCGCCATCGGCGCCAGGATTTTGTTCGACAGCAGCAACGCGGCGTCGGCATTGACCAGCACCAGCGGGATGCGACGCAGGCGTGCCATCAATCCGCCCGGCACCGTGACGTAGCCGCCCATGCCGAGCACGACGTCGGGCCGGCGCCGCGCCATGATGCGCAGGCACGTGGCGAAACTGGCAGTCAGTTTGAAGGCGCCGGCCAGCGTGTGCTGCAGGCCCTTGCCGCGCATGCCGGTAAAGTCGATCGCGTCGATCGCGATGCCGTGTTTCGGCACGATGTCCTGCTCCATGCCGGTGGCGGTGCCCAGCCAGCTCACTTCCCAGCCGCGCGCGCGCATGGTCTGCGCGATCGCGATGCCGGGGAAGATATGGCCGCCGGTGCCGGCGGCCATGATCAGCAGGCGCTTCATGGGCGGCCTCCGCGCATCATCACGCGGTTCTCGTAATCGATGCGCAGCAGGATTGCCAGGCCGATGCAGTTGATGAAGACGCCGGTACCGCCATAGCTCATCAGGGGCAAGGTCAGGCCCTTGGTCGGCAACAGGCCCAGGTTCACGCCCATGTTGATGAAGGTTTGCACGCCGATCCAGATGCCGATGCCCTTGGCCGTCAGGCCGGCGAAGGTCTGGTCGATGGCGATGGCCTGGCGGCCGATGTCGAAGGCGCGCTTGACGAGCCAGTAGAACATCGCGATCACCACCAGCACGCCGGCCAGGCCCAGCTCCTCGCCGATCACGGCGAGCAGGAAATCGGTGTGCGCTTCGGGTAGATAGTGCAGTTTTTCGATGCTGCCGCCCAGGCCGACGCCAAACAGCTCGCCGCGCCCGAAGGCGATCAGGGAGTGGGTCAGCTGGTAGGCCTTGTTGAGCGCATTGTCTTCCTGCCACGGATCAAGGTAGGCGAACATGCGCGCGCGGCGAAACGGCGACAGCGCGATGATGGTACTGAAGATCAGCACCAGCAGCGCGCCGATACTGCCGAACCAGATGGCGTTGATTCCACCCAGGAACAGGATGCCCATGGCGATGCAGACGATCACGCCGAATGCGCCCAGGTCCGGCTCCAGCAGCAGCAGCAGGCCGACCAGACCGATCGCGCCGGCCATCGGCAGGAAGCCCTTGGTCAGCTTGTGCATGTATTCCTGCTTGCGCACCGTGTAGTCGGCCGCGTACAACACCGCCACCACCTTCATCACCTCGGACGGCTGCAGCCTGAAAAAAGCCACGCTGATCCAGCGCTTGCCGCCGTTGACGCTCACGCCCAGGCCGGGCACGAACACCAGCATCAGCAGCACCAGCGTGAACCCGAACAGCCATGGCGCGAGGCGCTGCCAGGTCGCTACCCTGACGCGGAACACGAACAGGCCAAAGAACAGCGAGACGCCGACGAAGATCGCCTGGCGCTGCAGAAAATAGGTGTTTTTGTAGGCGGCGAACTTGGGCGAATCCGGCAGCGAGATCGAGGCCGAATACACCATCACCATGCCGAACAGCATCAGCAGCACGGTAACCCATACCAGCGGCTGATCGTATTCCATCATCTTCGACACGCGCGAACGCGCTCCGGTGAGCGAATCGGACGACCCGCCGGAGAACTTGAACGGGAGCTGGAGGGCCATCAGATGTCCTGCCCTTTCGCCAGCGCGATGTCGCGCACGGCGTCGACGAATACTTGCGCGCGGTGGGCGTAACCGGTGAACATGTCGAAGCTGGCGCAGGCCGGCGACAGCAGCACCAGGTCGCCCGGCCGGGCCATCGCGCAAGCGCGCTGCACCGCGTCAAGCAGCGAATCGCAGTCGACCAGCAGGGTCCCGGACGGCTCGAGCGCGGCGCGCAGCTTGGGCGCGTCGCGTCCGATCAGCAGCACCGAGCGGACGTAGCGCGAGGCGGGTTCGGCCAGCGGCTCGAAATCCTGTCCCTTGCCGTCGCCGCCGGCGATCAGCACGATGCGTTTGGCAAAGGATGGGTCGCCTGCGCCGTCGCCGCCGAAGGCTTTGCCCAGGCCATTGATGGCCGCCGCGGTGGCGCCGACATTGGTGCCTTTGCTGTCGTCGAAATAGTCGACGCCGCCGACGTTGGCAACCAGTTCGACCCGGTGCGGCTCGCCCTTGTATTCGCGCAGGCCGTGCAGCAGGATCGACAGCGGCAGGCCGATGGCGCGGCACAGCGCCAGCGCGGCCAGCGCGTTGGTGGCGTTGTGCAGGCCGCGGATGTGCAGCGCGTCGGCCGGCATCAGGCGGTTGACGATCACGTCGGCCGGCTCGGCCGCTACCTGCTTCTTGCGTCTCTTTTCAGACGGCTCGCCCGCTGCCGCATTGGCCAGCCACAGCACGCCGCGCTCGCCGACCAGGCCGAAATCGTCGGCCGCAGTCGGGGCGCCGGTGCCGAAAGTGACGACCGGCGACGTGGTCGCGGCCATCGTCATCACGGCAGTGTCGTCGCGGTTAAGCACGCGCACCGTGCGGCGGCCGAAAATGCGCGACTTGTCGAAGGCGTACGATGCCATGTCGCCGTGCCAGTCAAGGTGGTCCTGGGTGATGTTCAGCACGGTGGCGGCGTCGGCTTCGAGGCTGAAGGTCGAATGCAGCTGGAAGCTCGACAACTCGAGCACCCACACCTGCGGCAGCGCATCGCCGGCGAGCGCCTCGCGCAGCACGTCGAGCGCGGCCGGGCTGATATTGCCGGCCAAAACGGTCGACAGGCCAGCACGCTGGCACAGCAGGCCGGTCAAACTGGTGACGGTGGTCTTGCCGTTGGTGCCGGTGATGGCGATCACTTTCGGCGCATAGCCGCGCTCGGCCTTGAGGTCGAGCAGGGCCTGGGCGAACAGTTCGATCTCGCCCCACACCGGGATGTTCAGCGCCCGCGCGCCCGGCACGATGGTGCGCAATTCGCGCTGCGGCGCCAGGCCCGGGCTGAGGGTGACGAAGTCGATCCCGGCCAGCAGCGCGTTGGAAAACTCGCCGCAAACGAACTCGACGCCCGGGACGGCGTCGCGCAACTGCTGCAGGCGCTGCGGCTCGGTACGGGTGTCGGCCACGCGCACGGTGGCGCCGCAGCCGGCCAGCCATTGCGCCATGGCCAGCCCGGACTCGCCCAGGCCCAGCACCAGTGCATGTTTGCCGGCGTAAGTCATTGGCGTCATTTGCGTCATTGGCGTCATTGGCGTCAAAAGCGTCATCAGCGTAGCTTCAGCGTGGACAGGCCGACCAGCACCAGCATCATCGTCACGATCCAGAATCGCACGACAACCTTGGTCTCTTTCATGCCCGTTTGTTCGAAGTGGTGGTGCAGCGGCGCCATTTTGAATACCCGCCGCCCGACGCCGTAGCGCCGCTTGGTGAACTTGAACCAGGCCACCTGGATGATCACCGACAGCGTCTCGGCGACGAACACGCCGCCCATGATGAACAGGACGATTTCCTGGCGCACGATGACGGCGATGGTGCCGAGCGCGCCGCCCAGCGCCAGCGCGCCGACGTCGCCCATGAACATCTGGGCCGGATGCGCGTTCCACCAAAGGAAAGCCAGGCCGGCGCCGGCCATCGCGCCGCAGAAGATCAGCAGTTCGCCGGCGCCCGGAATGTGCGGGATGAACAGGTAGCGCGAATAGGTGGCGCTGCCGGTCAGATAGGCGAACAGGCCGAGGGCCGAGCCGACCATCACGGTCGGCATGATCGCCAGGCCATCGAGGCCGTCAGTAAAATTGACCGCATTGCTGGTGCCGACGATGACGCAGTAAGTGAGCGCGATGAAGCCCCACACGCCGAGCGGATAGCTGATGGTTTTCACGAACGGCACGATCAGGTCGGCCTTCGGCGGCAACGCCATTGAGAAGCCGGAGCGCACCCACGCGTAGAACAGCTCCCACACCTTGGCGGTGGACGGCGCCGACACCGAAAACGCCAGGTACAGCGCCGCGGCAACGCCGATCAGCGACATCCAGAAGTATTTTTCGCCCGAGCGCATGCCTTCCGGGTCCTTGTGTACCACCTTGCGGTAGTCGTCGGCCCAGCCGACCGCGCCGAAACCGAGGGTGACGACCAGCACCGGCCAGATCAGGCGGTTCGAGAAATCGCACCACAGGAACGTCGAAATGCCGATCGAGATGATGATCAGGACGCCGCCCATGGTCGGGGTGCCGTGCTTGGCCAGGTGCGACTCCGGGCCGTAGGTGCGCACCGCCTGGCCGACCTTCATGCGGGTCAGCCAGCGGATCACGAAAGGACCGAAGCCCAGGCCGATTAATGCCGCGGTAATGGTGGCGAACACCGCGCGGAACGTGATGAAATTAAAAATACGCAGCGGACCTAAATCCTGCTGAAAAAATTGTGCGAGCCAGAGCAGCATGTCAGTGGGCTTCCTTGCTAGTGTTTTGTGATCCAAGCAGGTGTCGGACCACGCGTTCCATCTTCATGAAACGCGAGCCCTTCACCAACACAGTCGCGTCAGATTTGCTACCCAATGCAGTATCGAGTGCCGCCAATAATTCGTCGAGCTGTTCAAAATGTTGTACGCCGGCGCCGTGCGCGCCGATCATATGGCGCGTCAATTCGCCCGTCACCAGCACCCGTTCGATGCCGCTGGCCACGGCGTAGGCGGCGATTTCTTCGTGAAACTGCCGGCCCTGAGTGCCGACTTCGCCCATGTCGCCCAGCACCAGCAGGCGCGGCGCGCCCGCTTGCGCCAGCACGTCGATGGCGGCGCGGACCGAATCGGGGTTCGCATTGTAGCTGTCATCGATAATCGATGCCCCGCTCACAGCCCTATTGTGCTGCAGTCTGCCGCCCACCGGCGCGAACGCTTCGAGCCCGCGCACGATGGCGTCCGGTTTGATGCCGGCCGCCGTCGCGCAGGCGATCGCCGCCAACGCGTTGCGCACGTTGTGGATGCCGGCGGCAGCCAGCTTGATGTTGAACTGCTGCTGGGCGCCGTCGATGCGTACCGTCACCGCCAGTTCGCTGCCGAAGCCGCTTGCCTGGTGGCTGCAGCTGACGTTGGCGCCGGCGTCCAGTCCAAAAGTAAAACTGCGGCAAATGCCGGCCAGGTCCGCCCACAACGGGGTGTAGACGTCGTCGGCCGGGTAGACCGCAACGCCGTTTGACGGCAGTGCGGCCAGCACGGCGCCGTTTTCGAGCGCGACCGCTTCCACCGTGTGCATGAATTCCTGGTGTTCGCGCTGGGCGTTGTTGACCAGGCCGATGGTCGGCGCGGCGATCGCCGCCAGGCGCGCGATCTCACCCGGATGGTTCATGCCCAGTTCGACCACCGCTGCCCGGTGTGCGCCGTGCAGGCGCATTAGCGTCAGCGGCACGCCGATCTCGTTATTGAGGTTGCCGAGGGTGGCCAGGCGGGCGTCTTCGCCGTACTGCGCGGCCAGGATCGCCGCGATCATTTCCTTGACCGTGGTCTTGCCGTTGCTGCCGGCGACAGCGATGAGCGGAATGGAAAATTTCGCGCGCCAGAAGTGGCCGGCCTGGCCGAGCGCGGTCAAGGTATCGGGCACGATGATGGCCGGCAGCGTCCAGCCTGGCGGCAGCTGCTCCGCAATCACCGCCGCCACCGTGTTTTCGACCAACTGCGGCAGGAAGTCGTGGCCGTCGAAATGCTCGCCGCGCAGGGCGACGAACAGTGCGCCCGGCAGCACGTTGCGGCTATCGGTGGTGACGCCTTCGAACAGCGTGTCGTCCGCCGTCGTCAAGCGGGCACCGGTCAGCGCCAGCGCCAGTTGTGCCAGTGTTGCGCGCATCAATTCGTCCTCATCTTGGTAACGCGCGCGGCCAGTGCCAGCGCGGCATGGTCGGCGTCGGAAAACGGCATCTTGCGGCCCTTGATTTCCTGGTACGGCTCGTGGCCCTTGCCGGCCAGCAGGATCACGTCCGCTTTGGCGGCGTGCTTGACGGCCGACAAGATTGCGGCGGCGCGGTCTTCGATGGCCTGGAAGTTCGACCCCGGGCGCGACGGCTGCATGCCGGCGACGATGGCGGCGATGATCGCTTGCGGCTCTTCGCCGCGCGGATTGTCGCTGGTGACGAGCACGTGCTCGGCGATCTGGGCAATGGCGCCCATCTGCGGCCGCTTGCCCGGATCGCGCTCGCCGCCGCAGCCGAACACGCACCACAGCTGGCCGCCGCGCTCGCGGGCCACCTGGCGCAACGCCAGCAGCGTCTTTTCGAGCGCGTCCGGCGTGTGGGCGTAGTCGATTACCACCATCGGCGCATCCTGACCGCCAACCTGCTGCATGCGCCCCGGCGCCGGCGTCAACGCTTCGATGGCGTCGACGGCAGCGCGCAGCGCCACGCCCTTGGCCATCAAGGCGCCCAGCACCGCCAGCACGTTGCTGATGTTGAAAAGGCCGACCAGCTGCGTCTTGATGGTGGCGGCGCCGTACGCCGACTCGAGGTGGAAATCGGTGCCCGAATGGCGGCTGCGGCATTGCGAGGCGCGCAGCATGGCGACGCCAGGCATGTCCGGTTGCACTGCCGCGTCCTGCAAGGTGTAGCCGATCAGCGCGGGCGCCTCGCCCTCGCCCAGGCCCGCTGTTGCCTGCAACCGTGTCAGCAGGCGCAGGCCGGCCGCGTCGTCGAGGTTCAGCACGGCCGTCTTCAAACCCGGCCACTCGAACAGCTTGCCCTTGGCCGCTTCGTAGCGCGCCATGTCGCCATGGTAGTCGAGATGGTCGCGCGTCAGGTTGGTAAACAGCGCGACGTCGAAATGCATGCCCAGCGCGCGGCCCTGTTCGAGGCCGATCGACGACACCTCGATAGCCAGCGCGTTGGCGCCGGCGCTCTTCATGGCGGCCAGTTTACCGGCCAGCAGCACCGCGTCGGGGGTGGTGTAGCCGGTGACGTCGAATTGCGCTTCGCTGCGCCCCTTGAACAGGCCCACGCCCAGCGTGCCGATCACCGCCGTCGGGCTGCCCAGGCGCGCCATCGCCTGGCCGAACCACAGCGCGCACGAGGTCTTGCCGTTGGTACCGGTGACGCCGACGGTAAACATCGCCGCATCGGGCATGGCGTAAAAGGCATGGGCGATCGGGCCGGCAGCCTGTTTCAGACCCGCAACAGCGAAGTGCGGCACCGCTCGGGCTGAGTCCAAGGCCGCGTCCCAGGCAAAACCGGCAGGATCGAAAACGACTGCCGCCGCGCCCTGCGCGATGGCGGCGCCGATATAGGCGCGGCCGTCGCCGGCTGCGCCCGGATAGGCGAAAAATACGTCGCCTGGCTTGACCAGGCGCGAATCGGATGCAAGCCGGCCTTGCGGCGCGGCCTGGCGAATCGACTGGCTGATGTCTCGAATTGCACTGATGTCGATCATGGCATCCATCGTTACTCCTCCAGCGGATGTTCGGGGATGATGATCTCCGTCACCGTCGAGTCAGGCGGCACGTTGGCCGCGCGCAGCGCGTTCGCCGCCAGCGCCGCGAACGTCGGCGCCGCCACGCCGCCGCCGGTATGGACGGCGCCGCTCGGCTCATCGACCATGACGGCGATGATGAAGCGCGGGTTCGACATCGGCGCGATGCCGGCGAAGGAGCCGATGTACTTGGTCTGCGAATAGCGGCCGTTGACGAGTTTTTGCGCAGTGCCGGTCTTGCCGCCGACCCGGTAGCCAGGCACCTGGGCCCGGGACGCGGTGCCGCCGGGGCCGACCACGGTCTCCAGCATGACGCGTATTTCGGCGGCGGTCTTGGCCGAAATGACCTGCTGACCGACCGGCTTTTCCGTCACCTTCTGGAACGACAGCGGGATGATGTCGCCGTCGCGCGCGAAGATCATGTAGGACCGTGCCAGCTGCAGCAGCGACACCGAGATGCCGTGGCCGAACGCCATGTTGGCCTGCTCGACCGGACGCCAGGCTTTGTGAGGGCGCACGCGGCCGGCCACCGCGCCCGGAAAGCCGAAGCGCGGCGCCTGGCCAAAGCCCGACTTGGTAAACATTTCCCACATTTCCTGCGGCGGCATCGCCAACGCCATTTTCGACATGCCGATGTTGGACGACTTCTGGATGATGGTGGTGACGTCGATTACGCCGTGCGGGTGCGTATCGCGGATGGTACGGTCGCCGATGACGAAACGCCCGCTGGTGGTGGTGTCGAACAGGGTATTCGGGGTCACCCGTTTGGTCTCGAGCGCCAGCGCCACCGTGAACGGCTTGAGGGTGGAACCTGGTTCGAACGTGTCGGTGATGACGCGGTTGCGCAGCTGCTCGCCGGTCAGCTTGCTGCGGTCGTTCGGATTGTAGGTCGGCCAGTTGGCCAGCGCCAGTACTTCGCCGGTGTGCACGTCGAGCACCACCGCGGCGCCGGCCTTGGCGTTAAATTTCTGCACCGCTTCCTTGATGCTGGTGTACGCGATGTACTGCAGCTTGCTGTCGACCGACAAGGTCAGGTCGCGGCCGTCGTGCGGCTCCTTCGACAGGCCGACGTCTTCGACGATGCGGCCAAGACGGTCCTTGATCACGCGGCGGCTGCCGGTGGCGCCCACCAGTGTCTTCTGCTGCGCCAGTTCCATGCTTTCCTGGCCGACGTCTTCGACGTTGGTAAAGCCCACCAGGTGGGTCATCACTTCGCCCTGCGGATAGAAGCGCTTGTATTCCTTGCGGGTGTCGAGGCCGTCGATGTCGAGCTGGTCGATCTGGTCGATGACGTCCATCTCGACCTGGCGCTTGAGGTAGACGAAGGTGCGGTCGGAGTCGAGCTTTTTGCGCAGATCCGCTTCCGGCATTTCCAGCAGTTTCGCCAGCGCGCGCAGCTTGGCCGGCGGCTCTGCCAGCACGTCGTCGGGAATCGCCCATACCGCCTTGACCGGCAGCGACGACGCCAGCACCTGGCCGTTGCGGTCCATGATCTTGCCGCGTGTGGCCGGCAGCTCGAGCACGCGCTCGTAGCGGCTCTTGCCCTGCTGCTGGAGGAAGCTGGTCGACATCGCCTGCAGCCACAGCGCGCGCCCGGCCAGCGCGGCGAACGCGGCAAACAGCGCGAACAGCACCACGCGCGAACGCCAGGTCGGCAGGCGTACCGCCAGCACCGGGCTTTTCGAAAACGCCACCCCTTTCGAAGCGGCCACACGCGGGGCGGCCATCCGCGCGCCGTTGCCGGTGCGCTTCATTTGGCCGCTTCCGTCAGGTACTGGGTGCGGGCGGGCGTCAGCGGCGTCATGTTCAGCTCGGTGCGGGCAATCTGTTCGATGCGGGCGTTCTTGCCCAGAGTCGATTGGTCGAGCTGGAGCTGGGCCCAGTCGATGTCGAGCTGGCGCGCCTGCTGCTGGATGATCTCGAGGTCGCTGAACAGGTGGCGCGCCTGGTACTGGCCCTTGACCACCGACAGCGCGCACACCACCAGCGCCGCCGACAGCACGATGTTGATCTTGCCGTTCATCGGGCGCCTTTTGCCGCGCTTGGGCCAGCAGGCAGCCGCTCGGCCACGCGCATCACGGCCGAACGCGCGCGCGGGTTGAGTGCCACTTCCTGGTCCGACGGCTTCATCTTGGCGACCAGTTTCATCAAAGGCTGCGGCAGGTCGACCGCGCGGATCGGCAGGCGGCGGTCCGGCTGCTCGACCTTGACCTTGCTGGCGAAAAATTGCTTGACGATGCGGTCTTCCAGCGAATGAAAGCTGATGACGGCCATCCGCGCGCCGGGCGCGAGCATGGCGTAGGCTTCGCTCAAGCCTGCCGCAAGGTCTTCAAGCTCCTGATTAATGAAAATCCGGATAGCCTGAAAGGTACGGGTGGCCGGATCCTTGCCCTTTTCCCGTGTTTTGACCGCGCTTGCCACGATACCGGCAAGCTGTCGTGTGCTTGAAATTGGCTCGACTGCCCGGCGAGCAACAATCGCCTTTGCAATCTGAAAAGCAAACCGTTCTTCTCCATAATTGCGTATTACCTTTTCCAGTTGTTGTTCAGTCTCGATCGCCAGCCATTGCGCCGCCGACATGCCGCGCGTGGTATCCATCCGCATGTCGAGCGGCCCGTCGTTGCGAAAACTGAAACCGCGCGCGGCGTCATCGACTTGCGGCGACGAGATGCCGAGGTCGAGCAGGATGCCGTCGACATGCAACACGCCGCGCGCGGCCAGCGCGGTGCGCATGGTAGCAAAGCTGTCGTGGATGATGGCAAAGCGCGGATCGTCGATGCGGGCAGCGGTGGCGATCGCCTGCAAGTCCTTGTCGAAGCCGAACAGGCGTGCGCCGGCGCCCAGCCGAGATAGCAGCAGGCGGCTGTGGCCGCCACGCCCGAAGGTGCCGTCTATATAGACGCCGTCAGCGCGCGCGCCGCCAACATCGAGGGCATCGACCGCTTCGTCCAGCAGCACCGTCCGATGCGCAAATTCAGGCATCGCCACATTCGTCATCGTGGCCGCCTCAGAAAGAAAAGTTGGAGAGTACATCGGGCATGCCGCCGGCAACCGCTTCCTGCTCGTTGTCGTTCAGCTTGGCGGCATCCCAGATTTCGAAGTGCGAACCCATGCCCAGCAACATCACGTCCTTGGCCAAGCCGACGGCGGCGCGCAGCTCCGGCGAAATCAGGATGCGGCCGGCCGAATCCATCTCGACGTCGCAGGCATTACCGAGGAAAATGCGCTGCCAGGCACGGGCCGACATCGGCCACGCCGAGATCTGCTCGCGGTGCGATTCCCACACCGGGCGCGGAAAAAACAGCAGGCAGCCATGCGGATGACGGGTCAAGGTGAGGCGACCCTCGCACTGGACGGCGAGCGCGTCACGGTGCCTGGCAGGGATCGACATCCTGCCTTTTGCATCGAGATTGATTGCGGACGCGCCTTGAAACACGATAGGGACCCTGGGTTGGAGTTGGATAAATCGGCTGAGTAGGAAGCTGCGGGCTTGCATTTCCTCCCACAAAACTGCACTTTTTCACACTGTCGCCCACTTTAGAGGAAGCAATAACAAGGGTCAAGCGGTTTCCGCCAAGAAAATGGGAAATTACTAATGAAGTCAATGACTTAGCGCACTTCCCTGAAGTAGCGTAAAGTAAAAATACGTCGACAAATTAGGTACTTATAAAAGACAGTGAATGTGGCTTCTCATCTGTACGCATGGGTATTTGCTCTTTGATCTGAATCAAAATAAATGTCTCAACTCCAATTTCTGCGACATGCGACGCGCACGCCACAGGATTGCGCGCCCCGGCAGTCCGGCGTAGGATTGACGCCAGGGCCAAGCGTTTCGACAGCGCCGCGACAGCGATTTTTTCCTGGCCCGCGAGTTCCTTGAGGAGACCATCGTGAGCATCACCCTGGCCCGCACCCGTGCGTTGTACGACCTGGCCAGCGTCCAGGGCGCGCTCGAGCGCAGCAAAGGCCGCTCCCCCGAGCTCGAGGCGTTCTACGAGCGCATGCTCGACACCGGCGCCGAGCGCTTCGTCACCACCCCTTCCTCCACCGCGGCGCTGGCGCCGCTAGCCGAAAACTGTCCCAATTTCGGTGAAGTGCTGGGCGACCTGACGCGCTACCTGGGTCTGGCCCACGCCGGCGACGGCGGCTTCAACGTGATGCCGATCCTGCTGCTGGGCGACCCGGGGGTCGGCAAGACCCACTTCGCGCGCGGTCTTGCCAAGGTGATGCAGACCGAGTTTGAACTCATCAGCATGAACGCACTGTCGGCCGGCTTCGTCATCACCGGCAGCTCGGCCAGCTGGAAAGGGGCGAAATGCGGCAAGGTGGCCGAGCGGCTGGTGCGTGGCCAATATGCCAACCCGGTGGTGCTGCTCGATGAAGTCGAAAAAGCCAGCGGATCGTCGCAGTCGGACCCGCTGGCGGCGTTGTATCAACTGCTCGAGCCGGAAACCTCGCGCGCCTTTCGCGACGAATTCATCGACGTCGAGATTGACGCCAGCCAGATTTTCTGGGTGCTGACAGCCAACAGCACCGACGGCATCCCCGCCCCACTGCTCAACCGCATGGCGGTGTACGAGGTGCCCAAGCCGACCTTTGAGCAAGCCGCCGGCATCGCCCAGCGCATCTACCGCGGCTTGCTGGCCGAACTGCGGCTGAGGAAATTCGCGCCCAATTTAGGCGCCGCCGTGATCGACCGGCTGGCCCCGGTGTCGCCGCGCGACATGCGCAAAAACCTGCTCGACGGCCTGGGCTACGCGGTGGCGGCGGGGCGCGATGACGTCAAGGTCGAAGACATTCGTATCAAGCCCGGCCCGGGCAAGGCGCGGATCGGGTTTTGAGCGGGTTTAACACAAGACTGCCGCCCAAGTTTCAGACCGAAGGCAACGCCCAGCCACGCGAGCGCTCCACCGCACGCGCCCACGTCGCCAGCAAATCTTCGCGCCGGTCGGCCGATATCGCCGGATCGAACTGGCGCTCGGCCTGCCACTGGGCAGCAATTTCCTCCCGCGATTGCCAGAATCCGAGCGCCAGGCCGGCCAGCCAGGCCGCGCCGAGCGCCGTCGTTTCCGTCACCGTCGGCCTCACCACCGGCACGCCGAGCAAATCGGCCTGGAACTGCATCAGTAAATCGTTGCGCGCGGCGCCGCCGTCGGCCCGCACCTCGAGCACCGGGCAGGCGGCGTCTTTTTGCATTGCCTGCAACACTTCCGCGCTTTGGTAGGCGATCGCTTCCAGCGCGGCGCGGGCGATGTGGCCGCGGCCGCTGCCGCGCGTCATGCCGACCAGGGTGCCGCGGGCGTACGGATCCCAGTGCGGCGCGCCTAAACCGGCAAACGCCGGCACCAGGAACACGCCGCCATTGTCGGGCACGCTCTGCGCGAGCGCTTCGACGTCGGCCGAGCGCTCGATGATGCCCAGGCCATCGCGCAGCCACTGCACCGTGGCGCCGCCCATGAAGACGCTGCCCTCCAACAGGTAATCTGTGCGATCGGCGCTGGCGCCGCCTATGCGCCAGCCGACGGTTGCCAGCAGCCGGTTGCGCGACGCCACCGGCCGCACGCCCGCGTTCATCAGCATGAAGCAGCCGGTGCCGTAGGTATTTTTTACCATGCCCGGGCGATGGCAGGCCTGGCCGAAGGTGGCCGCTTGCTGGTCGCCGGCAATGCCGGCCACCGGGATCGGCTGGCCGAACCACGCAAGGTCGCAAAAACCCACCACTTCCGCGCTGCTTACGACCTGCGGCAATACCGCCGGTGGAATATCGAACAGCGCCAGCAGGCTGGCATCCCAGCACAGGTCGTGGATATTAAAAAGCATGGTGCGCGAAGCGTTGCCAACGTCCGTCACGTGGCGTCCGGTCAGCTTGAACACCAGATAGCTGTCGACCGTGCCAAAGGCCAGTTCGCCGCGCTCGGCGCGCCGGCGCGCACCGGGCACGTTATCGAGCAGCCAGGCCAGCTTGGTGGCGGAAAAATAGGCGTCCAGTTCGAGCCCGGTGATATGCCCGATCAGGCCGGCATGGCCTTGGGCGCGCAGGCGCTCGCAAGCGTCGGCCGTGCGGCGGTCCTGCCAGACGATGGCCGGCGCTACGGCCAAGCCGGTGGCGCGGTCCCACAGCACGGTCGTTTCGCGCTGGTTGGCGATGCCGATGCCGGCCACCTGGGCAGCCGCCACGCCGGTATCCTGAAGCACCCGGCGCGCGCAAGCGAGCTGGCTGTTCCAGATGTCGATGGGGTCGTGTTCGACCCATCCCGGCTGCGGAAAATGTTGAGGAAATTCCTGCTGAACGCTGCCGCATAACCGCCCGTCCCGGTCGAACAGGACCGCGCGCGAACTGGTGGTGCCCTGGTCGAGGGCGAGGATGTATTGTTTCAAGCGCTGTTTCATGCGCAACCCCGCAGTGGCCCGCGAGCGCCCCCCGGGGTCGTATATTCAGAAGTGAAGCAGGCCGATAGGCCGGATTTTGTTACGGCGGTTGCCCTTGCGAACACCCGCTATGACAGCCATTCCTCTAGGCGCAGAATTACTCCTGCGCTCAAGCTCCCTACCCGCACGCTCCGCGAGCCGCCTCAACGCGTGCCTATTTGGGATTGCTCCAGGTGGAGGTTACCGCGTTTCACCGTAACTTAATACGCTCGTCTCTGTGGCCCTGTTCCTCGCCTTATACCTTGCGGCTTTCGGCGGACGGCCATTAACCGTCACCCTGCTCTATGGAGTCCGGACCTTCCTCCCGCCGACGCATTACGCGCCAGCCAGCGACTGTCTTGGCCTGCATCACGGCATGATTATAGCGCGCAATAGCAGGGAGCACCGCGAAAACCCGCCACAGTCGGGCCGCGACTGCCTGACCGGGTGAAACGCCTAGTGAATGGAAGCCAAAATCGATTCGAGGTTTTCCATATCGACCGGCTTGACCATATGATGGTCGACACCGGCAGCCAGGGCCCGATTGCGGTCACTCTCCTGTCCATAGCCGGTGATTGCAATTAACATCGCGTTGGCAGTGCGAGGGTCGCTGCGCAGCCGTCTGGCGAGCTCGTTCCCATCCATTTCCGGCAGCCCGATATCGATCAGGCAAACTTGCGGCCCTGACTGCCGCGCGCGCTCGAGCGCCAAAACTGAGCGATGTTCGACCAGCACATGATGGCCGGCAGTGTGCAGGTACAACTCGAGCATTGCCGCGGCGTCGACATTGTCGTCCACTACCAGAACGCGCAACGCCGTGAGTGGCGCTGTGGCCACCACGTCCGCTTGCGGCAACGCATGACCGATGCTGTCGTGGTGTAGCCGGGGCAAGCGCACCGTAAAGGTGCTGCCTGCGCCGATTCCCGGACTGTGGCAGCTGACCGATCCGGCATGAAGTTCGACCAGGCTTTTGACCAGCGACAGTCCCCGCCCCAGCCCGCCCGACGACCGGTCGGAAGTGCGCTCGGCTTGCGTGAAAAGTTCAAATGCGCGGCACGCCAGCTCCGGCGCCATGCCAACGCCGTTGTCGCTGATGGCGATCAGGATGGTCGATTCATCCACGCTGATGTGCAGCCTGATGGCACCGCCTTCGTTGGTGTATTTCGCCGAGTTATTGAGGATGTTCGCAACGACCTGGACCAGTCGCTGCTGGTCGCCCATGACCGTCGTTGCATTGTCAGGCATGTCCAACGTCAGGTGGTGGCGTCGCGCCTGCGGAATGTGTCAATCACTTTGAGACAATAAAATTGATGAGTTTAGTGTCTAATTCTCTGTATTTCCCCCGCTTTCCGGTGCCGGTTTTGGCATGTTAATGCCGGCCACAGTTGGCAATGCGGGCGGGCGTGGCTGCCGATGTTTGAATCGGTTGGGATGGCGTATAAAGGCGTCTTGCAAAACGATTGCGCGCTGATCGTAGATCGCGGTAGCAACGCCTGCGTGCATTGCCGCCGGCGTCACGTAGCCGATGCCGGAGTGGCGATGTTCGTTGTTATACCAGGCGAAGAACGTTTGGCAGAAGGATCGTGCCTCCTCGATCGACTGGAACCGGGCCGGGAAGCTGGGTCGGTATT
>NZ_PDOB01000003.1 GCF_002760665.1 Massilia psychrophila
CCCGCCCGCATTGCCAACTGTGGCCGGCATTAACATGCCAAAACCGGCACCGGAAAGCGGGGGAAATACAGAGAATTAGACACTAAACTCATCAATTTTATTGTCTCAAAGTGATTGACACATTCCGGACGCGCTGCAACTCCGATGGTAACGGCGCGCGCTTGCCACGCGCCGGCTTGAATCGAGCAGCAGCAGGAAGCGGCTGACCTGGCTGCTGAAAACGAGCGGCAGGGCGGCGACATCGAGCTGACCAAGGCCCTGTTGAGGCTGGAGGCGGCCAATGAGCGGATAAGCAAGGCGGAAGCGGCGACCATCGAAGCGATGGCCCAGGCGCGCAAGCATGGCGAAGCGGTGTTCGCGGACGCGGCCAAGGTCGAGGCGGCAAAAAACACCGTCGCCAACCTGACCGGCAAGCTGGCAACCACGCTGCCGAAGGCGCCCTCGAAAGAATGATTTCGCCGATTGAGCCTTGTGTCAAACGGTGACTGAACGGAAGACGACGAGCGAGGGAGGGCTGATTACGCTAAAAGATTGTAGCGCCTGCGCGATAGCGGGGCTGGCTACCGGTCCCTATCAATGTCTACGAAGCCACTAAAAATCACACAAAGAAATTTAATTTCCTGAATTAAATTAGTGATACAATGCAGCAACAATTAACATGTAAAATTTTAACAGGTTTCCACCTGTGTGTAGCAGCTCGCGTTTCAAGCCGGTTATGCTCACGGTTGACGCCCTTTCAGCTTCCGGTCGATAGCCTCACGCACCAGGCTCAAGCCAAGTCCTTGTTGGCGATAGTGCGCGATGCACGCCCATGCCGAGTAAGGCGCGGTGTGCTGCGGCAGCTCCCGGCGGCGCGCGCGATTCGAAAGGCCCAGTGATTGCGCCGCCGGCATTCACTGCGATCCAGGCTCGACGCCGGCCCCCTCGACTCAAGAGCGGAGCAAATCCACTCTCGAAGTCCGTTCGCTTTTGCCCCGGAAAGCGCGATTCGGCACACCGCATGGGTTAAAAAAATGTGTCCCGTTAACGCCGTTGTCGCGCAAACGGTCATTTAAATAGGCAAAGAAAGCAGTCAGATCGGATTGGCGGATGCTGTGCACCGCCATCGAATCGCGGATCATTTTTGGTCTTTTGATAAGTGTTATGGGACTCGTTATCGTTGTGGATCTACCTCATGACCCAGTCCAAGACCAACATCGCCAAGCTGGCCATGATGCGCCAGCGCGAGGAAAACCAGCCTTTACAGGGCGACGTGCGTGTCGACGATGCCTACTTGGGAGGCGGGCGCACTGGCGGCAAAGCCGGACGCGGGGTGGAGAGCAAAGTCGCGTTTGTGGTCGGCTTTTTTTTGCCGCCCTGGCGCCATGGGCGAAGAGTGCAATTGCTCCGGGCAGCTGTGTGCTCGCCGATGGCCTGCTCGGTTCGACGTGCTGGAACGACCGGTCTATGAACACAAGGTCGTCCTCGCGATTTAGCCGATGCGCAATATCGATTCCGTCGGCGCTCCGATTTGGCAGCCATGGTGCCATGGCTCGCCGTTGCTGTCATGCGGGCAAGTCCATGTTCGAAAAGAAAGATTCTGAAGCCTGCCGACGGACGAACGTCATCAGGTTTAAAATGTCTGGCAGCGGTGGCCCTGGGATGACTGAGCCGGCCTTTGTGAAGAGTAAAAAAACCATGTCGGATTAGTGGCCCGACATCCGAAAGCCGCCGTAAGCCATTTCCGATACCGCCCCGGTAAATAGCGTAGTTAACTATACTAGAGCAATCATGCTACGCACCGTAGCGCCTAATTTCCCCATTTTTTTGCTCCAATAATATGTATTTATATCCTTTTAAAAATTTTATAAAAATTAAAAAATTATTGTTAGTTTCGTTGGCCGCGTTTTATTATTCATCGCACGCCTCAGCAACACCTTTGATAGGCACTGAGTTGGCGAGTTTTTCGGTTTTGGCCGGTAGTTATGCAACTTATGGTGCGAACACCACCATTAATGGTAATGTAGGGGCTGTTGGTTATATAACGGCCGGCGCCAACGCCATGACATTGAATAATTATTCTGGCGCTGCTATTACCTACGGCGCTGGAGCTTCAAGCCTAAGCACCAATGCGGTCAGCGCTGTAACCATAGGTGAACTTGCTAATGCCGGTGCCGTTGGTAAAAATATATCGAGCTTAGAGATTGCGCTTACACAATTTAACGCTGCAAAATCCGCGTTAAACAACATGGAGAACGGACGTGCTCTTGATGCGACAATCAGTGGCAATATTTTACTCGCACCCGGTCTCTACATTTCGAGCGCTCTGACGACGGCGGCTGGCACGATTATTACACTTGATGGTAAGGGTATGGCAAACCCGTATTGGGTTTTCAATATTAATACTTATCTGGTTACGGGGGCAAATACGGAGGTTCAATTTGCAGCCGGCACCACAAACGCCAGTGTATTCTGGAATACAGGCGGCTATACAACACTTGGAGCCGATACCTCGTTACTCGGTGTCGTTCTCTCTTCGGAGTATATCGTCGAAGGCGCCGGCGCAACCATTGCATGTGGAAACGCCTTTTCGCTGAGCTACGTCGGTGTTGGTGCCGATGGGGCAACCAGTGCTAGCGATTGTGCGGGCTCATTCAAAGGCATGAGTGGCGGCCTTCATATTGTAAATGGCATCGCAGTTGCCTCTCCAGTATCCGAAGTATCCGATTCAGTTTCGCTCCCTGAACTGCCAGAGCCAAATTCTTATGCTTTGTTGTTGGTTGGTTTAGGCATGATGGGCGTTGTCACCCGTCGGCGTAAAAATAAGGACAACGCTTGGAGCCGTGTTTTTATACATAAGTCATCCAAGCCCGTCCCGAAGTGCCCGTAGCGTCGCGGCGGCAGCAAACACTTGATCAAGCCCACGCCAGATTGTCTTGGCTCCCGGTTCGCCGTCGCTCTTGCGGCCGAGGAAGCCGCCCACCTGCGCAATCATTCGCACGACCTTATTGAGCGCCAGTGGCGTGGCGGACATCTCCTTCTTGGTCAGCAAGCGGGCGCCACGGATTTCGTCAGGGTCGAAGAATAACGACGCCGCCAGGTCTGGACAGGTTTATCCCTGGCGCATCAGATACGTCATGCGCCAGGCCGCGCCCATGCATGCACGCCACCGTGCGGATTGTTCCGCTCAAGAAGAGCTGTGGCTTGCCACGGCCGCTCGCCAGCGCCCGCACGTTCAAGCCTCGCCTAGCCAGTTAGGCGGTCCAGGTGGTCGGACTGTCCCCTCTGGCAGTGTGTGATCGGGCAGTGCGTCACATCCTGCAGCGCCGCATCGGCGTTTTCCGACAGTTCGACCGGTGCGCGCCAACATCGGGGTCCACCAGGATGTGGTGCTGGCCGACATACACGATGACGGTGGCGTTTTTTGGTTGGGTGATTCGCATGGGGCTTGCTTTCTCAAAACGGCTTCTGAAACGGAGTGTCGCGCGCGGCCAGGCGCTGCAATGAAGCTCGTCCGATGTGGGGATGCGCGTGACCACCATGAAAATCAACGTTCCCGCCTTTGATGGCTGCATGGGGATGGACGTGTTCGGCCAGGCGGCGACGCCGAAAGAGGCGAGGGCGGTGGCGCGCATGGCGCTGCTGAACGTGCGCGCGCATCAACCTGGCCAGGCGCCTGCTCGAATCGGGGAAGCTCAGCCCGGCGCAGATCACCGAGCGGGTCGGCTACCTCGACGTCGCCACCTTTTGGCGGCCGTCGCACGGCGGCCGCCGTGATATCGTGATGCGCATGTGGCCCTATCAAAAAGTGCTGGCGCACCGCGGCGGCGGCAAGCTCGCTCCCGAAAACACCTTGGCGGCGCTCAGGTGCGGCTTGGCGCACGGCTATCGCGCCGTCGAATTCGACGTCATGCTGGCACGCGACGGCGTGCCGGTGGTGATGCACGATCCGTATCTCGGGCGCACGGTCGCCGGTTCCGGCAATGTGTTCGACTACGACGCCGATGAGCTGGCCGGGATGGACGCCGGCATCTGGTTCGGCAAGCAGTTTCAAGGCGAGCCGGTGCCGCTGTTCGCCGATTTCGCCGCCTTCTGCAAAGCCAACGGCATCTGGATGAACATCGAAATCAAGCCGGCGCCGGGGTTCGAGCTCGAGACCGGCAAGGCGGTGGCCGAAGCCACGCGCGCGCTGTTCACCTTCGAGATCGGCGCCGGCGAGGTGGCGCAGGTGCCGCTGTTGTCGTCGTTCAGCGAGACGGCGCTGGCGGCGGCGCGCGACGCGGCCCCCGACATCGCGCGCGCCGTGCTGTTCGATGCGATCCCGCGCAACTGGCGGCCGCGCGTGAAAAAGCTCGGCGCGGTGGCGATCCACGTCAACCACAAGCACCTGACGGCTTCCCTGGCGCGCGAGGTCAGGCTGGCCGGCTTCGGCCTGTTTTGCTATACCGTCAACAATCCGATCCGCGCGCGCGAGATCCTGGCCTGGGGCGTCGACGGCTTTTGCACCGACCGCATCGACCTGATCGGGCCGGATTTTGCGGCGGCAGCGAAGTAAGTCATTCGTAACTTAGCTACGCTATAATCGTTTTTTCCCGGCATGCTGCCTTCCCTCGCCCATACGACATGAAATCATCTGAAATTCGCGACAAATTCCTCACGTTCTTTGAATCGAAGGGACACTCGGTTGTTCGGTCCAGCCCGCTTGTGCCGGGCAACGACCCGACCATGTTGCTGACCAATAGCGGCATGGTGCAGTTCAAGGACGTGTTCATCGGCACCGACAGCCGGCCATATACGCGCGCCACTTCGGTGCAGCGCTGCGTGCGCGCCGGCGGCAAGCATAACGACCTGGAAAATGTCGGCTACACGGCGCGTCACCACACCTTCTTCGAAATGCTGGGCAATTTCAGCTTCGGCGACTACTTCAAGCGCGACGCCATCAACTACGCCTGGGAGCTGCTGACCAAGGTCTACGGCCTGCCGGCCGACAAGCTCACCGTTACCGTGTATGTCGAGGACGACGAGGCGTACGACATCTGGGCCAACGAGATTGGCGTGCCTGCGGCGCGCATCATCCGTATCGGCGACAACAAGGGTGGGCGCTACGCATCGGATAACTTCTGGCAGATGGCCGATACCGGACCTTGCGGCCCGTGCACCGAGATTTTCTACGACCACGGCGCCGACATTCCGGGCGGCCCTCCCGGTTCGCCCGACGAAGACGGCGACCGCTTCATCGAAATCTGGAACCTGGTGTTCATGCAGTTCAACCGCGACGAAGCGGGCAACATGAACAAGCTGCCCAAGCCTTGCGTCGACACCGGCATGGGCATGGAGCGCCTGGCCGCCGTGCTCCAGCACGTGCACAGCAATTACGAAATCGACCTGTTCCAGAACCTGATCCGCGCCGCCGCGCGCGAAACCCGCACCCTCGACCTGGAGAGCAAGTCGCTGCGCGTGATCGCCGACCATATCCGCGCCGCCTCGTTTTTGATCGTCGACGGCATCATCCCCGGCCCCGAAGGCCACGGTTACGTCCTGCGCCGCATCATCCGCCGCGCGCTGCGCCACGGTCACAAGCTCGGACAAAACCGGCCGTTTTTCTACAAGCTGGTCGAAGACCTCAACGACGAGATGGGCGCCGCCTATCCGGAGCTGGCCGAGGCCAAACAGCGCGTCGCCCAAACGCTCAGGCAGGAAGAAGAGCGCTTCGGCGAGACGCTGGAAAACGGCATGAAGATCCTCGAGGCGCAGCTGGCCAAAGACAGCAAGAATCTGGATGGCGCCACCGCCTTCACTTTGTACGACACCTACGGTTTTCCGCTCGACCTGACCGCTGACATCTGCCGCGAACGCGGCGTGACGTTGGACCAAGCCGGCTTCACGGCGGCGATGGAGCAGCAGAAGAAGACGGCGCGCGCGGCCGGCAAGTTCAAGATGGCCGCCGGCGTCGAGTATTCGGGCGCCAAGACCACATTCATCGGCTACGACTCGCTGGTTCACAACGCCACCATCATCGCCTTGTACTGCGGCGGCGCGAAGGTCGAGCAATTAAAAGCCGGCCAGGCCGGCATCGTGGTGCTCGACACTACGCCGTTCTACGCTGAATCGGGCGGCCAGGTCGGCGACCAGGGCTTGCTCAAAGGCGGCGACGGTTCGTTCGAAGTCGACGACACCCTCAAGGTCCAGGCCGACGTGTTCGGTCACCACGGCGAGCTGGTGGCCGGCGTGCTGAAGGTCGGCGACAAGGTCGATGCCATCGTCGACGAAGACAAGCGCGGGCGCACCATCCGCAACCACTCGGCCACGCACCTGATGCACAAGGCGCTGCGCGAAGTCTTGGGCAGCCACGTGGCGCAAAAAGGTTCGCTGGTCGATCCGGACAAGACCCGTTTCGACTTCAGCCACAACGCGCCATTGACGGCCGAGCAGATCGCCAAGGTGGAAGTCATCGTCAACCGCGAGATCCTGCAAAACCACGCTACCCTGGCCCAGCACATGTCGTTCGACGACGCCGTCAAGCATGGCGCGATGGCGCTGTTCGGCGAAAAATACGGCGACGAAGTGCGGGTGCTCGACATCGGCTCGTCGAAGGAGCTGTGCGGCGGCGTCCACGTCGAGCGCACCGGCGACATCGGTTTGTTCAAGATCATCAGCGAGGCCGGCGTGGCGGCCGGTATCCGCCGCCTGGAAGCGGTAACGGGCGAAGGCGCGCTGGCAATGGTGCAGTCGCTGGGCCGCCGGCTGCAGGAAGCGGCCGGCGCGCTCAAGACCAATCCGGAAGAGCTGACCACCCGCATCGGTCAGGTGCAGGACCAGGTCAGGTCGCTGGAGAAGGAACTGGCGGCGCTCAAATCGAAGCTGGCCTCGGGGCAGGGCGACGAACTGGTGACCCGGGCGATCGACGTCAACGGCATCATGGTGCTGGCGGCAACGCTCGAAGGCGCCGACGTGGCGCGCCTGCGCGAGACGATGGACAAGCTCAAGGACAAGCTGAAGACGGCCGCCATCGTGCTCGCTAGCGTGGCCGATGGCAAGGTCAGTCTGATCGCCGGCGTCACGGCGGACGCCACCGCCAGGGTCAAGGCTGGCGAACTGGTCAATTTTGTGGCCCAGCAGGTTGGCGGCAAGGGCGGCGGACGTCCCGACATGGCGCAGGCCGGCGGCACTGATCCGAGCGGGCTGGCGCAAGCGCTGGCCGGCGTGGTGGCGTGGGTGGGACAGCGCACCGGCTGATGTTGTAGACCGGTTATTATGATCGTATATTGCTTACGGTCGTTGCGATTTCGCAACGGCCCAAGTTTATTTTGGTGCGCTGCGTCATAATTCGCCAATTGGAGTAGTATGGGAAGTATGAACACCGCCACTACCCCAGTACACCATGCGATGAGCGACATCACTTTCATTAGCGACATGGAATACCAGAAAGAACTCGATGCACGCGGCCTCAATTGCCCGTTGCCGATCCTGAAGGCGAAAAAGGCCTTGGCCGAGATGGAGACAGGCGAAGTCCTGCGCATCCTCGCCACCGATTCGGGCTCGGTACGCGACTTCCAGGCGTTTGCCAAGCAGACCGGCAATGCCTTGCTGTCGCACACGCAGAACGGCCTCGAGTTCACATTCCTGATGCGCCGCAAATAACCGATGCATGATCGCCAACGCCCTCGATGAGGGCGTTGGTCCCTGTATGGTTGTTGTTTTTGTGCGGCAGCCTCGCTTTCGCGAGGATCGCCGTATTTAGACGTTCCCTTCTACTAAAAATCGCACGATCGTGCTTTAATTTCGACTTGATCGTGTTTTTCTCATATAATCTAGCCCACAGTCATTCATCATATTTATTTTCAAAGGCCCCCCATGAAAGTCCTGGTCCCCGTCAAGCGCGTCATCGACTACAACGTCAAGGTTCGCGTCAAGTCCGACGGCACTGGCGTCGAAACCGCCAATGTCAAAATGTCGATGAATCCGTTCGACGAGATCGCGCTGGAAGAAGCGATGCGCCTGAAAGAAGCCGGCAAAGTTACTGAAGTGATCGCCGTCTCGTGCGGCGTGGCGCAGGCGCAGGAAACGCTGCGTACCGGCATGGCGATCGGCGCCGATCGCGCGATCCTGGTTGAAACCAGCACCGACCTCGAGCCGCTGGCCGTGGCCAAGCTGCTCAAGGCGGTGGCCGACAAGGAACAGCCGCAGCTGATCATCCTCGGCAAGCAGGCAATCGATGACGACTCCAATCAGACCGGCCAGATGCTGGCAGCCTTGCTGGGTTGGCCGCAAGCGACGTTCGCCTCGAAAGTGGTGCTCGAAGGCGGCACCGTCACGGTGACCCGCGAAGTCGACGGCGGTTCGGAAACGCTGGCGCTCACGCTGCCGGCGATCGTCACCACCGACCTGCGCCTGAACGAGCCGCGCTACGTCACGCTGCCGAACATCATGAAGGCGAAGAAGAAGCAGCTCGACGTGTTGAAACCGGAAGAGCTGGGCGTGGACGTGACGCCGCGCCTGAAAACGCTCAAGGTCGTCGAGCCGGCCAAGCGCTCGGCCGGCATCAAGGTACCCGACGCGGCGACCTTGGTGGCCAAGCTGCGCACCGAAGCCAAAGTCATCTGATAGCGCGCTCGCCGCCCACGCCTGTCCGTCCCACACAAGAATAGGAAACATCATGGCCGCTTTAGTCATCGCCGAACACGACAACGCATCCCTGAAGGGAAGCACCCACCACACCGTCACCGCGGCACTCCAGTGCGGCGGCGAAGTGCACCTGCTGGTTGCCGGCAGCAACTGCGGCGCCGCCGCCGAGCAAGCCGCCGCCATCGCTGGCGTCACGAAAGTGCTGGTCGCCGACGCACCGCACTTCGCCGACGGCCTGGCCGAAAACGTCGCCGCGCAAGTGCTGGCACTGTCGGCCAGCTACTCCCACATCCTGGCGCCGGCGACCGCCTATGGCAAAAACATCCTGCCGCGCGTGGCCGCCAAGCTCGACGTCGCGCAGATCTCCGAAATCACCAAGGTCGATTCGCCCGATACCTTCGAGCGCCCGATCTACGCCGGCAACGCCATCGCCACCGTGCAGTCGAGCGACAAGATTAAAGTCATCACCGTGCGCGGCACCGGCTTCGACGCTGCGCCTGCCGGCGGCGGTACGGCCGCGGTTGAAACCGTTGCCGCCGTCGCCGATGCGGGCACCTCTACCTTTATCGGGCGCGAGCTGGCCAAGTCGGATCGCCCTGAACTGACCGCTGCCAAGATCATCGTCTCGGGTGGCCGCGGCATGGGCTCCGGCGACAATTTTAAACTGCTCGAGCCGCTGGCCGACAAGCTCGGCGCGGCCATGGGCGCCTCGCGCGCCGCGGTCGACGCCGGCTACGTGCCTAACGACTGGCAGGTCGGCCAGACCGGCAAGATCGTGGCGCCAGCGCTGTACATCGCCGTCGGCATTTCCGGCGCGATCCAGCACCTGGCCGGCATGAAGGACTCGAAGACCATCGTCGCCATCAACAAGGATCCGGAAGCGCCGATCTTTGCCGTGGCCGATTACGGCATCGTCGGCGACTTGTTCGACGTGGTGCCGGATCTGGTCAAGCAGCTCGGCTGACCGGACATAGTGTGACGTCGTCCTCGCGAACGCGGGGACCCCATTTTGCAGATGCCCGGCGAAATCGGGTTCGCGCATGCGCGGGAACGACGAGCTAGCGGCGCTATTGGCCGGTTAGCTTCGGGTGTGCTCACGAAAATATCAGGAGACCCAGGTGACCTACAAAGCCCCCCTTCAAGACATGCAGTTCGTGATGAACGAACTGGCCGGACTGTCCGCCATCAACCAGTTGCCGGGCTGCGAAGACGCCACCGCCGACACGGTCGAGGCGGTATTGGAAGAGAACGCGAAATTTTGCGGCAACGTCATCGCGCCGCTGAACCACGCCAGCGACAAGGCACCGAGCTTCTGGCACGACGGCCAGGTCACTACCGCCAAGGGCTTTCGCGAAGCCTTTAAAAGCTTCGGTGACGCCGGCTGGCAGGGCGTGCAGCATCCATCCGAATTCGGCGGGCAGGGCCTGCCCAAGCTGGTGGCCACGCCATGCATCGAGATGCTCAATGCGGCGTCGATCTCGTTCGCACTGGTGGCGCTGCTGACCGACGGCGCCATCGAGGCGCTGCTGACGGCGGGCAGCGATGCGCAGAAGGGCACCTATCTCGAGCCGCTCATCTCCGGCAAATGGACCGGCACCATGAACCTGACCGAGCCGCAGGCCGGCTCCGACCTGGCAGCGGTGCGCACGCGCGCGGTGCCGCAGGGCGACGGCACCTACAAGGTGTTCGGCACCAAGATCTACATCACCTACGGCGAGCACGACATGGCCGAGAACATCATCCACCTGGTGCTGGCGCGCACGCCCGACGCGCCGCCGGGGGTGAAGGGGATCTCGCTGTTCATCGTGCCCAAGTTCCTGGTCAATGCGGACGGCTCCCCGGGCGAGCGCAACGACGCCCATTGCGTTTCGATCGAGCACAAGCTGGGCATCAAGGCCAGCCCCACCGCGGTGCTGCAGTTCGGCGACCATGGCGGCGCCATCGGCACGTTGGTGGGCGAAGAAAACCGCGGCCTCGAATACATGTTCATCATGATGAATGCGGCCCGCTTCGGCGTCGGCTTGCAGGGCATTGGTCTTGCCGACCGTGCCTACCAGCAGGCGGTGGCGTTCGCCAAGGACCGCGTGCAGTCGCGCGACCTGGCCGGCTCCAGCGGGCCGGTATCGATCATCCACCATCCGGACGTGCGCCGCATGCTGATGTCGATGCGCGCCCACGTCGAGGCGGCGCGCGCGCTGGCGTATGTCGGCGCCGGCATCAGCGACCTGGCCCACCACCACCCGGATGCGGACATGCGGGCGGCCAATCTGGCGGTGTACGAATACCTGGTGCCGGTCATCAAGGGCTGGTCGACCGAGATGTCGCAGGACGTCACGCGCGACGGTGTGCAGGTCCACGGCGGCATGGGTTTTATTGAGGAAACCGGCGCCGCCCAACACTACCGCGACGCCAAGATCCTCACCATCTACGAGGGCACCACGGCGATCCAGGCCAATGACCTGGTGGGGCGCAAGACGGTGCGCGACGGCGGCGCTGTCGCCAAAGGCATCATCGCGCAGGTGCGCGCCACCGAAGCGCAGCTGGCCGACATTGATGGCGCCGACTTCGCGGCGATCCGGCTCCGGCTGGCCGACGGCAGCGCCGCGCTGGAAGCGGTGGTCGACTACATGGTAGCGAACATGAGGTCGGACATCTTGGCCGTGTTCGCCGGCAGCGTAACTTACCTGCGGCTGGCCGGTATCGTGCTGGGCGGCTGGCAGATGGCGCGCGCCGCCCTGGCCGCCCAGCGCAAGCTCGATGCTGGCGAGGGCGAGGCCGCCTTTTACCGGGCCAAGATCGCCACCGCGCGCTTCTTCGCCGACCATATCCTGTCGCAGGCAAGCGGCTTGCGCTGCGCGATCGTGGAGGGCAGCGCGGGCGTGCTGGCGCTGACGGAAGACCAGTTCTGATCGTTTGCGAAGTCAGCAAAACGAGCAAAAAAGCAGCCCCGCGGCTGCTTTTTTTCGATCCGCCGATGCGTGCTGAAAGCGTCATGGATCGTCTCGAGGGGGTAAATGTTGTCAAAATATTTCTCCGGTCCCGTTACTTTCGGATAATTTTTCGGACCGCATTTGCTGTATCGTGGGCGAACCGTTATGCCAACTGGCGCCACGGTAAATTGCGCAGATGCCGCATAGTCAATCTACATTGGACTCTATCTTGAATTTCGCACAATCGACATGGCGTTTGCCGGGCGCGCTCCTGGCCACAACGCTGCTGGCCATGCTGCTGGCGTCATGCGGCGGCGGCTCTGGCGGTGCCTCCCCGGCATCGATACCGGCAACCACGCCTGCACCCACGCCGGCCCCCACCAACTGCAGCGTGCGGATCGACGCCGACGCCAGCATCGAGGCCGGCAAGACCGCCGGCGCGACGGCGCTGGCGTGCAGCGGCACCCTGGCCGACGTGACCTGGACCCAGGTCAGCGGCCCGGTCGTCAACCTGCTCGCCGCGCGCAGCCAGACTGTCGCGTTCGAGCCTGGCGTCGCCGGCACCGTGCGGTTGCGCGCCGACGTCCGCCTGGCCGACGGCAGCGCCGCCAGCGCCACGGCCGACATCGCCGTGTCGGCGGCGCCGGCCGGCAGTTACGTCACGCTGCGCGCCGACCATTCGGTGCGGCCGGAAACCAACACGTCGGTGCGCGCCTGGCCGATGCTGATTGGCGGCGACACCGTGCGCGACATCGTCTGGACCCAGGTGTCCGGTCCGATCGTCACGATGGACACGGCCAACAACAAGCTGTTGATGTTCAAGACGCCGACAACAACGGTCGACACCGTACTCAGGTTCCGCGCCGTGATGACCACCGGCAGCGGGCGCCAGGACCAGGACGAGGTGTCGGTCGGCGTCGAGGCCCAGCCGGCCAAGCCAAACTATTACCTGTTCGATTCGACCCAGCGGGTCCATCCCTACCGCTCGGCCGGCGTCTACACCGGCGCGCTGGCGCGCTGTGTCTACGACATCGGCCTGTACTACGAAACGTCGGCGAAGAACAATGTCTGCAGTGTCGGCACGTTGCCGCTGCTGCAAGCCGAAGCAGGCCCGGGCGCGGTCCCGAGCGTGGCCCAGATCATGGGGCGGGTGCTGGTGTCGCACGACTTCCTGGGTGCCAATTTCGAGCAGTTCCTGCTGACCCAGGATACGCACGGCGACTTCCGCCGCCTGCTGGCCGGCGTCACGGCCATCGTGCTCGGCTCGCATGTGCGGCCAAGCTACTACACCTATGGCACCGGCGCCATCTACCTCGACGCCAACAATCTCTGGCTCACGCCCGACCAGCGCGACGTGGTAACCGAAGTGCCTGATTACCGGCTGGCGTTTGCCGACGGTCTCAATTACAGCGCCTTTGGCCGCCAGGTCAAGAACAACGACTACGCGCGCCGCAGCTTCCCATCGACCGACCGCATCAGCCGCAGTACGGAAGAACTGGTGCTGGAAATCGGCCGCCTGCTGTATCACGAGCTGGCCCATGCGAGCGACTTCTTCCCGGCCACCCAGCGCACGCTCAACCCGGCGCTGCCGATTTACGACAACGTCGCTGGCCGCATTGACTCGGGCGCGCTGGCATCGGACGCGCTGACGACGCAGTATCCGCTGCAGTCGGTCGAGATGAAGGCACTCGGCCAGGTATTGTTCCAGGGAGCGGTGGTCACGGAGGCGCAAAAAGCCTACACCGCGTTTGATGTCGGCGGCTTCTTCGGCGCCGACGTCGCCTCGGACGACTATGCCTACTCGAGTTCGCGCGAGGACCTGGCGATGCTGTTCGAAGAGTTCATGATGAGCTATCGGCACGGCGTGCAATACGACATTGCGTTCACTAACGTGTACACCGAGGGCATGACGGCGCCCCAGGTGATCGTTGGCTGGGGCCAGCGCGGACGCATCGCCGAAGCGGCGATCAAACCGCGCATCAAGCTGGTGCTTGCCCGCATCGCGCCATGGATCGACCTGGCGGCCGTCGACAGCCTGCCGGCGCCGATCCTGATGAAAGTGGGCGCGAGCTGGGACGCCAACCTGGTGCTCGCCCCAAGCGTGGGAGCAAGTGCCAGGCCGGTCCAGCCGTCAATCCTGAGGGCCGGATCGGCCAGCGCGCCGCGGCCCGGCCGCGACGACTTGAAACTGCGCGATCGAAGGTAATTCTCGCCGGTACCGGCGCGCGTTTGCGGCCTGATGTGCGGCCTGATCAGCCGTAGGCGCCGCCGGTGTAGAGCAGGTCGAACAGGCGCGAGATGGTGGCGATCAGCATGATTGTGCCAAACAGCATCATGCTTACCAGGATCACGGCCAGCGGCCAGTTCGACGCGGACTGGCGGCTCGAACCGGCGTTGTAGCGGGCGTCGAATTTCTCGTCCGGCATCAGGCCGATCACCAGCCCTTCGAGCAGGCCGGCAAGTTGCGACACGATCATCGGCAGCAACTGGTAGAAGATGTTTGCATGGGGCGCCAGGAACAGCACCAGCGCCGACGCCGGTACGCTGGCGAAGTGCAGCAAGGCCCACTTGTCGCGGCTGCCGCGCAACAGCACGCGGTGGGCGCCGGCCCAGCCCAGTACCATGGCGAGGAAGGTGGCGACGGTCTTGTTCTTGTGGGTCGTGGGTGCGAAAGACATAAAGTTGGGCAATCAATTATTGTGAAAGCAGGAGTATCGATGAAAAGCCGATGCTGCGCACTTCAATTCGCTTTGCCCTGGACGTCGAAAATCGGCGATAATGTTCGACTTCGGTCCGAATTGCGCGCCCTGTTGTCATTGTCTCTTGCTGCTGCGCGGCATTGCGCGCTATAATTGTCGGCTTTTTCCGCCCAGCATAACTTTTTGGATTTAAACTATGGTCGTTATTCGTTTAGCTCGTGGAGGCGCCAAGAAGCGCCCGTTCTTCAACATCGTTGCAACGGACTCGCGCAATCGCCGCGATGGCCGCTTCATCGAGCGCATCGGTTTCTACAATCCGATGGCTGCAGGCGGCGAAGTCGGCCTGCGCATCACCGCTGATCGCTTGGCCTACTGGCAAGGCGTTGGCGCACAATTGTCGCCAACCGTTGCACGCCTGGTCGCTTCGCAGCCAGCAGTAGCAGCGTAATACGTCGGTTCCAGGTTTGACCGATACAGCAGCATCCGGGGTGCAAATCCCTGGCGACCTGACGCAAGTCGGGTATGTGTCCGGCGCTTATGGAGTCACCGGCTCGATCCGGGTTACACCGTTTTCAAGCGACGCTGATGCGCTGCTGAACGTGAAAACCTGGTGGCTCGACAAGCCAGGTTTGCGCGCAGTGACAGTACGCACGACCAAACTGCACGGCGGCGACGTCGTGGCGCAATTGGTCGGCGTGGTGGGGCGGGATGCTTCGGAGGCGCTCAAGGGCGCCGCAGTGTCGATCCCGCGCAGCCAGTTCCCGGAACTGGCCGCAGATGAATTTTACTGGTCCGATCTGATCGGACTCGACGTCGTCAATCTGCAGGGTGAAGCCCTCGGGCAAGTCACTGACATGATGGACAACGGCGTGCAATCGATTTTGCGCATTACGCCGGTGGCCGATGCGGACGCGAAAGCGGAACAACGGCTGATCCCGTATGTCGATCAGTTCGTCAAGACGGTCGACTTGGCAGCAAAAAAAATTACCGTCGACTGGGGCCTGGATTATTAAGGCGCCAGCGATAAAGCGAAAACATCAGAAAGCACGCGATGCAATTTGACGTCGTGAGCTTGTTTCCCGAAATGTTTGCCGCGTTGACGCAATCGGGCGTCACCCGCCGCGCCTTCGAACAGGGGCGCTGGGGCTTGTCGCTGTGGAATCCGCGTGATTTCACGACCGACAATCACCGCACCGTGGACGACCGCCCTTACGGCGGCGGTCCCGGCATGGTGATGCTGGCCAAGCCGTTGGAAGCGGCGATTGGCGCTGCCAAGGAGCGCCAGGTCGCCCTCGGGCTGGCCGCGCCGCGGGTGGTGTTCATGTCGCCGCAGGGCAGGGCGTTGAGCCACGAGCGGGTGATGCAACTGAAGGACGAGCCGGGACTTGTGGTGTTGTGCGGACGCTACGAAGCGGTCGACCAGCGCCTGCTCGACCGGGTCGTCGACGAAGAAATCAGCCTTGGCGACTTCGTGCTGTCCGGCGGTGAACTGCCGGCAATGGCGCTGATGGATGCGGTGGTGCGGCAGTTGCCGGGCGTGCTGGGCGACGAGGCGTCGGTAATCGAAGACAGTTTCGTCAACGGCCTGCTCGATTCGCCGCATTACACCCGGCCCGAAATGTACGAAGGTATCAACGTGCCGGCCGTGTTGATGGGCGGTAATCACGCCGAGATCGTCAAATGGCGACGCCAGCGCATGCTCGAGGCAACGGCGCGCAAGCGGCCCGATTTGCTCGTCAAAGCCAGGACTGCCGGCATGCTGACGAAGATCGATGAAAAGTTTTTGGCGGGTTTGTAAAAACCTGTCGTAGCACCTGGCGGGCATGTTGCCCGTCTGTTTTAACCCCATCCTCTACTGGGCGAATGCAGCGCCAGCACGATGGTCATTGGAGTCATAAAAATGAACCTGATTCAAATTCTTGAGCAGGAAGAAATTGCCCGTCTGGGCAAGACTATTCCTGACTTCGCACCAGGCGATACCGTCATCGTCAATGTCAACGTCGTCGAAGGCACCCGCAAGCGTGCCCAGGCGTACGAAGGCGTGGTGATCTCCCGTCGCAACCGTGGCCTGAACTCGAACTTCATCGTTCGCAAGATCTCGTCCGGCGAAGGCGTTGAGCGTACGTTCCAGCTGTACTCCCCGCTGATCGCATCGATCGAAGTCAAGCGTCGTGGTGATGTTCGCCGCGCCAAGCTGTACTATCTGCGTGAGCGTTCGGGTAAATCCGCACGTATCAAAGAGAAGTTGCCACAACGTCGCGTTGCAACTCCGGCCGCCGCCAAGTAATAATGGCGTCTGCGTTGCGAACGTAGGCATCCCTGGCGGATGCCTGGAAAAAGGCATCCTCCGGGTGCCTTTTTCGTTTTTGCCCGAGGAAATGCATTTGCCGAAACTCTCATTCGATCCCGAGCAGTTGCCGATAGAGTCGGTCGGCGGCGAAGCGCCGGTCGAGGCGGCCCGCCTGACCGCCGGCTGGCTGCGCGGGCATTTCGCCGCTCCCCCGGCCTGGCAACCTGAAGCGCTCGACGAGTCGGTCGGACGGCGCCCGGTAATGATTGCCGCCTCGGTGCTGATCCCGCTGGTGGCGCGGCCCGACGGCCTGACGATGCTGTTGACCCGCCGCACCGACCACCTCAACCACCATGCCGGCCAGATCAGCTTCCCTGGCGGGCGCGCCGAGCAGGTCGACCTGTCGCCGGTCGACACTGCGCTGCGCGAGGCGCGCGAAGAGATCGGCCTGGAGCGGCACCACGTCGAGATCATTGGCCAGCTGCCCGACTACCTGACCGGCACCGGCTATCACATCACGCCGGTGGTCGGCCTCTTGATGCCGCCGTTCGAGCTGGTGGCCGACCCGGGTGAAGTCGCCGAGATTTTCGAGGTGCCGCTGGCGCACCTGATGAATGGTGCCCACCACCAGCGGCTGTCGATCGACTTGCCGGCTGGCGGGCGGCGCAGCTTTTACGCCATGCCCTACGGGCGCTATTTCATCTGGGGCGCTACCGCCGGCATGCTGCGCAACCTGTTCCATTTCCTGCGCGTCTGAAAACCGGGCGCGGTGAGCGGGCAGCGCCAGGCGGGGAAAACTGCAATATGTTTGATTCCGCAACTGCTCTGCGCTATCGTAGCGGGGCTGAACAGCGCGGCTGAACAGTATGGCTTTACTTCAAAAAGGATTTCGATGACTTTTCTCTCCATTCTGTGCGCGTTGCTTATCGAGCAGCTGAAGCCCTTGCGCGCGGACAACATGATTTATGCCGAGATCAAAAGTTTCGCAAAGCGGATCGAAAGCTGGTTCAACGCGGGCGACGCCAGCCATGGCCGCCTCGGCTGGATCCTGATGATGGCGGCGCTGATGGTGCCGACCGCACTGGTCTACTGGGTACTGCTGCACTTCGGCCTGGTGTTTGCCGCCTTCGCCTGGAACGTGCTGATCGTCTACCTGACCTTGGGCTTTCGCCACTACAGCCACTACTTCACGTCGATTCAGATGGCGCTGGGCGCTGGCGACGAGCCGACCGCGCGCAGCTTGCTGGCCGAGTGGATCAGGATCGACACGGTCGGTATGGAAGCTACCGAGATCGCCCGGCTGGCGGTCGAAAAGTCGCTCGTCACCACCCACCGCAACGTGTTCGGCGTGTTTTTCTGGTTCCTGATGCCGCTCGGGCCGGCCTGCGCGGTGATGTACCGTGTCGCCGAATACCTGGCGCGCGCCTGGAACGAGCCGGACCACATGCGCGGCGAGGCCTTTGGCCAGTTCGCCGCAAAGGCGTTCTACTGGATCGACTGGCTGCCGGTGCGCCTTACGGCTGTCGCGTTCGCCGTTGTCGGCAATTTCGAGGATGCGATCTATGCGTGGCGCAACTTCGCATACCGCTGGTCCGACCCGGCCAAGGGCATCATCCTGACCGCCGGCGGCGGCGCGATGGGAGTACGCCTTGGCACACCCTACGAAAATGCGTCCGGCCTGGTGCTGCCGCCAGACGCGGCGACCGTCGATTCGCTTGACCCTGAAGCGGAGGTGTTGCCTGGCGAAGAACCGAACTTGCGGGCGCTGCAAAGCACCGTTGGGCTGGTATGGCGCGCCTTGCTGCTGTGGATGATGCTACTGTTGTTGTTGTCCGGCGCGGTCTGGTTGGGGTAATTTGAATTGGTATCGGTCGCGCCGCCCATGGTTCTGATTTCAAGTCTTCTATAAGATATAATACTGCGTCAGCGTCCCCAGTCCTTCTCGGGTCCATCCACGCAGCATTCTTGTCCGAGCAAGCCGCCCAATGGTCGAGTCACCGCAAATCAAGAAAGAAGTTGCCGACGAGTTCTTCATTCTTGGCGTCACCAGCGATGGCAGGCAGTTTCGCCCCAGCGACTGGGCCGACCGCCTGTGCGGTGTGATGGCGTGCTTCCGGCCGGAAGGCACGGGCGGGCGCAATGCGCACCTGGGGTACTCGCCATATGTCCGCCCGACCGTGCTGAACGGCACCAAGGCAGTCGTGGTCGACAGCGCGCTGAAAAACTTCGAACCGCTGGCTTATCACTTCGTGGTCGACTTCGCCAAGGACAACGACCTGCAGGTGATCCAGGCTTGCATCCTGCCCGATCCGACGCCGTAAGCCCAGCCGCGCGGGCCGCGTTTTGCGCAAAATCAAGCCTGCGGCGGAATCGGCGAGTTAGCGTTATTCTTTGAGTGCGTACCTTGTCGGGGCGCACGGCAAAGCGGCTGGCGCCGCCGGGAGAACGTTATGCATGTAGGGCAAATCTGCACCACCGAGACAATCTTTTGCGAGCGCGATGAAACCATCCAGGGCGCCGCCTTGCTGATGCGCAGGAACCACGTCGGCGACCTGGTCGTCGTCGACCAGCCCGACGGCGAACGGGTGCCGGTTGGCATTCTCACCGACCGCGACATTGTCGTCTCGGTCATTGCCCTCGGACTCGACCCGGCCAGCCTGCTGGTGGGCGACGTCATGAGCGACGACTTGCTCACCTGCAGCGAAGCCGACGACGTTTATGAAACCATCGAACGCATGCGCCAGCGCGCGATCCGGCGCGTTCCCGTGGTCAATGCGGCGGGCGGGCTGACCGGCATCGTCAGCGTCGACGATCTGCTCGAATTTCTGGCCGAAGAAATGGGCGAACTGGCGCGCATCGGCCCGCACCAGCAATCGCACGAGAAGCGCGCGCGCCACTGAGCAAGTCACGGGGGGCAAAACGCCCGCCCTGTAGCGGCGCCCGCTCTGCTACTATCGATCACCAGCGCACGGCCACGCTCGCCTTACGCCTGCGGCCGCGCGCAACTTCACCCGCTACTTTTTTCCGCGAGACCGCATGAACCAGAACAGCTGCAAGCGGCGCGCCCGTCCGCGCTTTTTCGCCGGCGCCATTGCGCTCTTCGCTTTTCTTTGCTGCGGCGCCGCCGCCGCGCTGACCCTGCCCAAGGGCGTTGTCCAGGGGCCGCAAGTCGAGGGCATTACCGAATACCGTTTGCCCAACGGCTTGAAGGTGCTGCTGTTCCCCGACGCTTCGAAGCCGACCGTCACCGTCAACGTCACCTATCTGGTCGGCTCGCGCCACGAGAACTATGGCGAGACCGGCATGGCCCACCTGCTCGAACACCTGATGTTCAAGGGTTCCTCGCGCAACCGCGCGATCACCCAACAGTTCGCCGAGCGCGGCATGCAGTTCAACGGTACCACCTCGCTCGACCGCACCAATTATTACGAGGTGTTCCAAGCCGACGCGCCGACATCCGGCCTGTCCAACCTGGACTGGGCGCTGCAGATGGAAGCGGACCGCATGGTCAATTCCTTCATCGCCAGGAAGGACCTCGATTCGGAGATGACGGTCGTGCGCAACGAGTACGAGAGCGGCGAAAATTCGCCCAGTTCGGTGCTGTTCAAGCGCATGGAAAGCGTCGCCTACGACTGGCACAGCTACGGCCGCTCGACCATCGGCAACCGCAGCGACATCGAGAACGTCGGCATCGGCAACCTGCAGGCGTTCTACCGCACCTGGTACCAGCCGGACAACGCAGTGCTGCTGGTGGCCGGCAAATTCGATCCGGCCAAAACCCTCGGTGTCATCGCCCGCACGTTCGGCGCCATCCCGAAGCCGACGCGCGTGCTGCCGAAGTTCTGGACGGTCGAGCCGACCCAGGACGGCGAGCGCGATTTTTACGTGCGGCGCCAGGGCGACGTGCAGATCGTCGCGCTCGGCTACAAGGTGTCGTCGGCGCTGCACGACGACAGCGACGTGCTGGCGTTTACCTCCGACATCCTCGGCAACGGTCCGGCCGCGCGCCTGCACAAGCTGTTGATCGACAGCGGCATGGCGAGCGAGGTGTTCGGCTTCGGCCAGACCGGCTACGCGCCCGGCATGCAGCTGTTCGGCGCGGTGGTCAAGAAGGGCCAGCCGATCGAGCCGGTGCGGGCGGCGATGACGGCGGCGGTCGAGGACTTCGCGCGCCATCCGCCGACACAAGAGGAAATGGAGCGGGTACGCCGCAACATCGGCAACGAGATCGACAAGAGCCTGAACGATCCGCAGCGGGTCGGCGTCGCGCTGTCGGAAGCGATCGCGCTGGGCGACTGGCGGCTGTATTTTATCGGGCGCGAGCGGCTCGCCACCATCAGCGTCGACGACGTGGCGAAGGTGTCGGCGCGCTATCTGCGGCGCGATAATCGGGTGACCGGCTTTTTCCAGCCCGAAGACGCGCCGCAACGCGCCGACATCCCGCAAGCGCCAAGTGTGGAGAGCCTGCTGAAAAACTTCAAGCCGCGCGCCGCCTCGCTGGTGTCGGAAAACTTCGAGCCGAGCCAGGACAACATCATGAAGCGCAGCAGGCTGCTGACGGTGGGTGGGATCAAGCTGGCGCTGCTGCCGAAGAAGAACCGCGGCGAGGCGGTCTCGGTGGCGTTCGTGCAGCACTTCGGCGACGAAAAAAACCTGTTCGGCAAGGGCGCCGTACCGGCACTCACGGCCGCAATGCTGATGCGCGGCTCGACAAAATACAGCCGCATCGCGCTGGCCGACGCCTTCGACAAACTGCGCATCTCGGGCGGCCCGCATCGTTTCGAGACCACCCGCGCCAACCTGGCCGAGGCGCTTGAGCTGGTTGCGCACGTGCTCAAGGAGCCGGCTTTTCCGGCGGCCGAATTCGAGCAGTTGCGCCAGCAGGCGCTGGTCGGCATCGAGTCGAGTCGCAGCGAACCGCAGGCGGTGGCATCGCGCGCGTTGGCCGAGCAATTTAATCTATATCCGCGTGGCGACCCGCGCGCCGAGACCACCATCGACGAGGACATCGCCGACACGCGCGCGGCCACGCTCGAGCAAGTAAAAGAATTTCATCAACAGTTCTACGGCGCCGCGCCAGCGGAACTGGCGATCGTGGGCGACTTCGACGCCGCCGCCATCGCGCCGCTGGTCGACCAGCTGTTCGGCAGCTGGAAGGCCCAGGCGCACGTGGCGCCGCTGCTGCGCCGGCACGAAGACATTGCGCCAGTGCGCAAGACGCTCGACACGCCCGACAAGGAGAACGGCTTTTATACGGCGCGCATGAACCTCGACCTGAACATCGAAGACGCCGATTATCCGGCCCTGATGCTGGCCAATTACGTGTTCGGCGAAGGCGGCCTGAAGTCGCGCCTGATGGACCGCATCCGCCAGAAGGATGGCTTGTCGTACGGCGGCGGCTCGCAGCTGGCGCCGGGCGAGCTCGACCGCGCCGGCATGTTCGCCATCAGCGCCATCGCGGCGCCGCAAAATCTGCGCAAACTCGATGCCGCGGTGCGCGAAGAACTGGCGCGCGCGGCGCAACGCGGCTTCACGCAAGCGGAACTGGCCGGCGCCAAGTCGGGCGTCCTGCAGCAGCGCATGCAGAACCGGGCGGAAGACGCGGTGCTGGCAGCCGGCTGGACCAGCTACCTGTACCGCGGCAAGACGTTCGACTGGAGCCGCCAGTTCGAACAGCGGCTGGCCGCAGTCACCCTGGCGCAGCTGAACGCCGCCTTTCGCAAGGCGATCGACCCGTCGAAACTGAGCGTGGTGATGGCCGGAGACCAGCAAAAGGCAACAGTGGCGCCAAAATAATGCTATTCCCATCATTAAAAACCGGCTTTCCGCATGATCCATTGTTCGATCCTCTGCCCACATCGGGTATCATGTTGCTCTAGGGCAGTTAAAACTGCCTCTGTTCAATAATGGGATACGCAATGGTCGGCAAGAACAAGCAGCAGCAGGATGGGTATTTCGAAGGCAAAGTGGTGTTGGTGACGGGTGCGGCGGGCGGTATCGGCCGCGCCACGGCGATCGCTTTCGGACGCGCCGGCGCCAACGTGGTGGTGGCGGATTTGTCGGTCGATGGCGGCCATGCGACGGCGGCGATGATTGTCGAAGCCGGCGGCAAGGCGCTGTTCGTGCAGACGAATGTGACGCGCGCGCCTGACGTCGAAGCGCTGATCGACAAAACGGTGTCGTATTTCGGCCGTCTCGACTGCGCCTTCAACAATGCCGGCATCGAAGAAGAGCACTTGCTGCTGGCCGACGCCGACGAGGCGCTGTTCGACCGCATCATGAACGTCAACGTCAAGGGCACCTGGCTGTGCATGAAGTACGAAATCCGCCAGATGCTCAAGCAGGGCGGCGGGGCGATTGTCAATACGGCGTCGGTGGCCGGGCTGGTAGGCGCGCCGACGCAGGCGATCTACGCGGCCAGTAAGCACGCCATGGTCGGCATGACCAAGACCGCGGCGGCCGAATATGGCCGCGCCGGGATTCGTGTCAACAGCGTGTGCCCCGGCGTGATCAATACGCCGATGCTCGCGCGCGCGCTCGAACGCGACCCAACGCGCGAAAAGAAACTGCGCAACCTGCATCCGATCGGGCGTTTCGGCGAAGCGGCCGACGTCGCCAACGCGGCGCTGTGGCTGTGTTCGAGCCAGGCCGCGTTCGTCACCGGCCACCAGCTGATGGTCGACGGCGGGCTGACGGCAATCTAAACGCCGGGTTTTTTACTTTTTTACTTCGGCCGGGGCGGGCGCAGCTGGCGATTCGGTGTCGGCAATCGCCGCGCCCGCGATTCGCCGAGCGCGTCGTTGCGCACCGCTTCCTGGAAATCAAGATCGCGCTCCATCACGTCGTGATAGTGAGCCTTCCTCGGAAGGATATTGATTACCGGAGAAATGTCACGGTTGTTATGTACACCGGTTAACCTTGGGGACGGAAGTGCGGCGCATGAAAAAAGGCGGGCCGGACCGAAGTCCGTACCCGCCTGGGCAAGCGCGCGTGCGGTGGCGCCGGCTTACTTGGCGACCGGGGCCGCAGCAGCTACAGGAATAGCGGCAGCCGCAGGCACTGCCGACCGATTGGTCCACATGATCCAATACCGGGCCAGATCGGCGAGGCCGTCGTCGCCCTTGACCGATTCGAGCGTCTTGACCGCTTCGGCCTTGCGGCCGGCCATGGCGTAGGCCATGCCCAGGCGCAGCTTGTAATCGTCGCCTTTCTTGGCGATGCCTTTGGCAATGCCCTGTTCCATCAACGGGATGCCCTTGTCGAACTGGTCCATCGTGACGTAGGCGTAGCCCAGGTTGACCAGGCCGGCGCCATCCTTTGCCTTGGCAGCGCCCGCTTCACCGCTGGCGATGTTCTTGGCGTCGTCGGCCGCGCCCTTGGCAGCCTTGTCGCGCAATTGCTTGTGTTTGGCCGCGTTCGAACCGGCGCCCAGCACGCCGTTGGCAAAGCCGGCGTCGAGGACTTTTTTCGCTTCGGTCGGAAAGCCGGCGGCCAGGTCCAGTTCGGCCATTTCGGCATACTCTTCCGGCGCCATTGCCTTCAGCGTCACCGCTTGCAGCCGCAGCACGTCGAGGTCACGCGACCGGTTGTAGCCGGGTTTGCTCTGCATGCGGTGCAGCAGGTCGCTCCAGTATTCGTCCGTCGGGTACAGCGCCACCAGTTTTTCCATCGACGCGATGTAAGTCGCGGTGTCCTTCAACTTGGAGGCCGAACTGGCGAGCAGGCGCAACTCTTCCAGCGACGGTGCCTTGCCGGCTTTTTCGTTGTCGGCGATCTCGGCGCTCAGTTCCGTTTTGGCGGTGGCGTAGTCACCGCCCAGGTAGTACGCACGGATCATCGAGCCGCGCGCTTTTTGCGGCGTCGCGCTGTCTTTCTGGTAGCGCTTGAACCACTCGATCGCTTTCGGGTAGTCCTTGGCGTTGTAGTGAAGGTTGCCCAGCGCCAGGATGAAATCGCTTTGTTCCTGGCCCTGCAGGCGGCCGGTGTTGATGACCGCATCGAGGGCGGCCATCGCCATCGCGTCGTTGCCGGACCCTACGCCGAGCGCGACCTTCATACGGTCGATCACATAGATTTCGTACGGGGTTTTCGCCGGAAAGGCATCGGCCTGGGTCAGGCGGGCCTGGACGTCAGCGTACTTTTTTTCCGCCATCAACAGCTTGACTGCTGCCGGATCGAGCAGTTTGAACAGCTCGGGGCGGACGGTATCGGCAGGTGGGGCCACGGCGGCAGCCGGTGCGGCTGCCTTCTGTGCGTGGGCGCCGGTCATCAGGACGGGCACTGCGTTCAGGCCGATTGCGGCCAACATCAGGCTGATGCGGGCGAGGCGGATATGGGACATGGAAAACCCTTCGATCAATGACAATAAATGAGCTGAGTCTGGTAACAGCGCGAGAGGCTCGATGCGTGCACTTGGCGCTTCGATCGAGCCAGGTCAGGCGCGCGCATATTGTCCCATAAAGTTGTCCAGATCTACTCTGTAATTGTGCGCAACGATTCCTATTCGAAACCCCCTATCAGAAGCCGGCCACCGGGCAGCATCCGCGCGCTTCCAGTTCCCCGGCCAGCCACGCATTGACGGCATCGAGCGCGGGCGCCGCAAAGCCGTAAGTGATCAGCGCCGGCGCCGCGATGTCGAGCGCCTGGTAAGGGTTCCACAGCGCCAGGTGCAGGTCGGGCCTCCAGCCGGCGCGCGCGTTCGGACCGTAGCGCAGGCGTGAGGTCGAGGCCAGCATTGTGAAGCGGCCGTCGGCCGGCAGGCAATTCCAGTCGAACGTCTCGGCATCGAGGAACGTCACGGTGTCGACGTCGTACAGGCGCGCCAGCGCGGCGGTCAGCGCGGCGGCTGGCACGCCGGCTTCGGACACACCGTCGCTGACAACGTCCTGGCGCACCACCAGCCGCACTTTGGCGCCGGGGCCAGGGCGCTGTGGCTCGCCGCGCGCGGTCAGGCCGCGCCGCCAGGCGTCAGCCATCAGGTCGCGGTCGGCGCCGTCTGCCGGATAGTCGCGCTGCACGCACGGGTAGGCGCGCGCCAACGCTTCCAGGCGCGCCAGGCGCTGCGCGATGTCGTCGGCACTCAAGCTGCCGTCGTCGATGGCGGCGGCGATCGCCGCGATCGTCTCTTCCCGGATCGCGGCATCGCCCAGCGCCATCACCATGTCGGCGCCGGCAACGAGGGCGTTGACAGCGGCATGGCCGGCGCCGTAGCGGTGCGCGATCGCATGCATGTCCATCGCATCGGTGATGATCACACCGTCGTATTGCCACTGTTCGCGCAGCAGGCCGGTAAGGATACGGCGCGACATCGTGGCCGGGAACTCGGGATCGAGCGTCGGGTACACGATGTGCGCGGTCATCATCGCCGGCGCTTTGCCGGCGGCCAGGCGGAACGGCGCAAACTCGAACTGCTCCAGTTCGGCCAGCGGCTTGTCCACCGTCGGCAGGTCGCGGTGCGAATCGACGTGGGTGTCGCCGTGGCCGGGGAAGTGCTTGACGCAGCAGGCAACGCCCTCCGATTCGCTGCCCGCCATCCAGGCCATCGCCAGTTCGGTGGCGCGCTGCGGATCGGCGCCGAACGAGCGCTCGGCGATCACCGGATTGTGCGGGTTGTTGTTCAGGTCGAGGACGGGCGCGAAATTCCAGTTGAAGCCGAGCGCCTTGATCGCGCGCGCCACCGCCGCGCCGACGTTGCGCGCAAGGGTAGTGTCGTCGGCCGCGCCGAGCGCCATTGCCGACGGCGGCGCCGGCACCCAGGTCGAACGCACCACGGCGCCGCCTTCCTGGTCCAGCGCGATCAGCGCGTCCGGGCCCATCACGGCGCGCAGGCTCGCGGTCAGGCGTGCGAGCTGGGTGGCATCGGTCATGTTCTGGCGGAACAGGCAGACGCCGCGCACGTTGGTCGCCTTCAGCAATTCGGCGCTGGCGGCATCGAGCTCGGTGCCGGCAATGCGCACCATGATCAAGCGGCCGGCCAGGTTTCTGGAGTCGGTCATTTAGTTGGTCCTGGTGACTTTGCTGAGGTGGCGCGGGCGGTCCGGATCCATGCCGCGTGCTTCGGCCAGCCGGGCGGCCATCACATAAAATGCCTGCACGGCGACGATCGGATCGAGGTCGGGCGTGGCGGCGACCGGCAAGGTCAGGTCGCGTTCGGCAACATCGAGTGGCGCCGCCAGCAGGACGCGCGCGCCACGCCCGCGCATTTCGGTCGCCAGTTGCACCAGGGAAGCCTGGGTCGGTCCGCGCGTGGCGAAGATCAGCAGCGGATAGCCGTCCTCGATCAGCGCCATCGGGCCGTGCTTGATTTCGGCGCCGCTGAAGGCTTCGGCTTGCAGCGCCGAGGTTTCCTTGAACTTGAGCGCCGATTCGAGCGCTACGGGGAAGCTGATGCCGCGCCCGACCACCATGATGTTGCGGGCCGGCGCCAGCACCTCGAGCGCTGCCGACCAGTCAGCGCGCGCGCCGATCGCCAGCGCCTCCGGCAATGCGGCCAGCCCTTCGGTCAATTCCGGGTCGTTCTGCCATTGCGCCACCAGGCGCGCGCTGGCCACCAGGCTGGTGATGAAGCTCTTGGTCGCGGCCACGCTCAGCTCTTTGCCTGCATGCAGCGGCATCGCCCATTCGGCGGCCGTAGCAAGGGGCGAATCGATGTCGTTGACCAGCGCGACGGTAGTGGCGCCGCCGTCGCGGAAATAGCGGATCGGCTCGATTACGTCCGGACTCTGGCCCGACTGCGAGATTGCGATCGTCAAGGTATCGCGCGTCACCAAAGGCGACTTGTACAAGGTCACCAGCGACATCGGCAGCGAGGCGACGACGCGGCCCATGCGCGCCATGATCAGGTAGGCGCAGTAGTTGGCGGCGTGGTCGGAACTGCCGCGCGCCACCGTCAGTGTCGTGTTGAAATTGGTGGAGCGCAGTTTGCGGCCAAGTTCGGCGTAGTGTCCGACGTCTTGCGACAATTGCAGCGAAACGCATTCGGCCGCGGATATTGCCTCTTTAAGCATTAGTGAGGTCACAAACTTCCCCTTCTATATATACAGCTTTGATGTGCAGGTTACGGTCCAGGACCACGATGTCGGCGAAGCAGCCGGGGGCCAGTCGGCCGCGCTGTGCTTCGCCCAAGTAATCGGCGGCGTTGGTGGAGACGCGTTGCGAGGCATCGGCCAGGTCGAGGCCGATGCCGACCAGGTTGCGCAGCGCCTGGTCCATGGTCAGGGTGCTGCCGGCCAGCGTGCCGTCGGGCAGGCGCACGCCGCCCATGCATTTGTGAACCAGCTGGCGGCCCAGCATGTAGTCGCCGTCCGGCATGCCGGTGGCGGCGGTCGAATCGGTGACGCAGTACAGGCGCGGGATCGCGCGCAGCGCCACCTTGATCGCGCCCGGGTGCACGTGCAGCAGGTCGGGGATGATCTCGGCGTATTCGGCGTGCGCCAGCGCGGCGCCGACCATGCCCGGCGCGCGGTGGTGCAGCGGGTTCATCGCATTGAAGAGGTGGGTGAAGCCGGCCGCGCCATGCGCCAGCGCGGCGACGCCGTCGTCGTAAGACCCCGTGGTGTGGCCGATCTGCACGCGGATGCCGGCGTCGGCCAGCTCGCGTACCAGCGCGAGATGGCCCTCCATTTCGGGCGCCACCGTGATCAGGCGCATCGGCGCGTGGCTGCCCAGTTCCTGCACTTCGGCCAGCGTGGCCGAACGCGCGTAGGCCGGCTGGGCGCCAAGCTTGCCGGGATTGATGTACGGGCCTTCCAGGTGGACGCCGAGGATGCGCGCGGCGCCCGGACGGCGCGCGGCGCAGGCGGCGCCGATCGCCTTCAAGGCGGCGACGATATCTTCCGGCGGCGCCGTCATGGTGGTGGCCAGCAGGCTGGTGGTGCCGTGCTTTGCGTGCATCGCCGCGATCACGTGCGGCGCCTCGCCCGCTTCCATCACGTCGCGTCCGCCGCCGCCGTGAACGTGCAGGTCGATGAAGCCGGGGATGATGTAGTCGTCGCTGTTGATCGACGGATCGTTGGCGTCTCCTTCGATCTGAACGATGCGCTCGCCGAAGCTGATCGCGCCATGGACCCAGCCGGCCGGTGTCAGGATATTGCCGTTGATTGATGTGTCGCCGATTGCTGTGTCGCCGATTGCTGCGCTCATCAAAGTCGCTCCGTTGGTTGGTTGACGTGCATCTCGATCATGCGCAGCGCGCCGCTGGCGGCGTCGCCGCGCGGCGCCCGGCTGCGCGCCAGCAGGGCGAAAGGCAAATACGCGCGCAGTGGCGCGCCAAGGCCGCCGCACAAGGCCAGCGGCAGCGTGCCGGAAGGGTCGAGCGCGTGCGCGATGGCGGCCACTTCGACGCCGGCGTCGACCAGCAAGCCGCGCGCCGTAGCATCGAGGGCGGCATGATTAAAAACGATCGGCGCCAGTTGCGCGTAGCTGGTCTGGGTGGCCTGGCCGAGCCAGACCTGGATTGCATCGCGTCCGCCGCCGCAGGCATCGATCAGCGCTTGGGCAAACGCGCTGGCCGGTTTGCGCCCGTCCATCACCTGTTCGATATGGTTGACGGCGCGCAGGCCGATCCAGCCGCCGCTCGCTTCGTCGCCGGCGGGGAAACCCCAGCCACCGACTTCGCGCTGCTCGCCGCCGGGCAGCAGGGCCTGGCCGACGCTGCCGGTGCCGATGGCGACGATCGTGCCCGGCTCGCCGCAATGGGCGCCGGTCAAGGTGGTGTAGCCGTCGGTCTCGAGCCGCAACGCGCCATAGCCCGGATCGGCGGCGATGAATTGGGCCGCCCACAGTTTGTTATGCACGCCGGCCAGGCCGAGGCCGATCGCCACCGCGGTCAGCGGCGGCTGCGCAATGCCGGCCTGGGCGAATGCCTTGCCGACCGCGTCGCCGATGTTGTTCCAGGCGCTGGCGATGCCGTGCGCCAGGCCCGACGGGCCGCTGTGCGCCTGCGCCAGTTCGGTGCCGCCGGCGTCTGCCAGCCGTACGCGGGTGCCGGTTCCGCCGCCGTCGACGCCGATGAAGTATTCGATCATGTTGTGGTGGGGATGGTGAGCTGAGGGGGAGGTCAGCGCACTATAGGTTTGGCTCCACAGCTTGTCAACAGGTATTTAATTGGTATTGAAATAGGTCGAATCGGCATTGCGGAATAGCGCCGGGTTATGTGGCTAACCCGTTGTTATTTAAACGGAAATGGCAGGTGCGGAAGTGGTATTACTGCGCTAGTCCGCCGTCGTCCCCGCGCAGCGAAAACGACGGTGCTGGCTGCGCTTCGGCCAGCTTACTTTGCAATCTCCACCACCGGCAGCTCAACGTAGCTGCTGTGATAAATACGCTGGGTGGCCTTCTTGTAATCACCTGGCTTCGCATCGAAGATGCTCGGCACGAAGGTCTGCGGATTGCGGTCGTACAGCGGGAACCAGCTCGACTGGATCTGCACCATGATGCGGTGGCCCGGCAGGAACACGTGGTTGGCGGTCGGCAGCGCGAACCGGTAGGCCAGTGCCTTGTTGGCCGCGATCGGCCTGGCCGTTTCATAGCTTTCACGGTAACGGCCGCGGAAGATGTCGGCCGAAATCATCAACTGGTAGCCGCCCATCGCCGGCTGGTCCGCCACCTGGTCGGGATACAGGTCGATCACTTTGACGACCCAGTCCGAATCGGTGCCGCTGGTCGAGGCGATCAGGTTGGCGATCGGCTCGCCGCTGATTTTGAGCGGCGCGGTCAAGATGTCCGAGGTGAAGGTCAGCACGTCGGTGCGGCCCGATGCTTCGCGCTGGTCGTCGGCCAGCCAGCGCGGCCAGCTCTGGCCCTTGGCCTCGTCGTAACCGTTTTTCATCGGCCGCGCGCGGTACGGCACCGGCTTGGCCGGATCGGCGACGTATTCGTCGTAGTCCTTGCCGGCATTGGATCCGGCTTCGCCGCCCAGGGCCAGCCTCTGGCCGGCCGCAAGACGCAGCGCCGCCGGCTTGATCGCGCAGCCGCTGGCGCATCCGCTCGGCCAAGAGGCCAGACTGCGCCACTTGTTGGTGCCGGTCTCGAACGCCGACACCGGCGCTACCGTAGGCGCATTCGCGGCTGTCGGACCGTCTTTCAGGTAACGGTCGAGGAAGGGGCGCAGGATCTCCTGGCGGAAGTGGAGGGCGGTGTCGCTATTAAAATTGAGGGCGCCGAGTTTGCTGCCGTCGCCGATGCCGCCGCCGTGCGACCACGGCCCCATCACCAGGAACACCTTGTCGTTGGCGCTGTCGTTCGGCTTGATCGCCTTGTACATCGCGATGGCGCCGTAGATGTCCTCGGCGTCCCACAGGCTGTGCACCAGCATCGTCGGCACCGTCACCGGCTGCTTTGCCAGGATCTTGTCCACCGCCTGCTCGCGCCAGAAGGCGTCGTAGGTCGGGTGGGCGACGATCTTGCGCCAGAAGCCGCTCTGCTGCAAGCCGCGCTGGCGCGCCAGTTCGCCGGCGGAGCCTGCCCGCAGGTAGGTATCGTAGTCGTCGTAGGTGGAGGTGAACCACTTGGCGTCGTTCTTGCGGGTGACGACCTGCTCCATCACGTACGACAGGTTGATCTGCCGGAAGGCGCCGTGGTGGAACCAGTCGTCGCCCATCCAGCCGTCGACCATCGGGTTCATCGGCACCGCCACTTTCAGCGCCGGGTGCGGATTGACCAGCGCCATCAGCGGCAGGAAGCCGTCGTACGAGATGCCGATGATGCCGACCTTGCCGTTCGATTCCGGCAGGTTTTTGGTGAGCCACTCGATGGTGTCCCAGGTGTCGGTCGAATGGTCGACCGGCGTCGCGTTCTGCGGGCCGGACAGCGGCCGGTTCATCACGTAGTCGCCTTCCGAGCCGTACTTGCCGCGCACGTCCTGTACCACGCGGATGTAGCCGCCTTCGACGATGACGTCGGCCGCATTGTCGTAGCCCTGCAGGATCGACTTCATGTCCGAGCTCTCGGCGTGACTGGTCAGGCCGCCGGCATCGTACGGTGTGCGGGTCAGCAGCACCGGCGCGCCTTTGGCGTTGCGCGGGATGACGATCACGGTATTGAGCTTGACGCCGTCGCGCATCGGCACCATCACCGTGCGCTTGACGTAGTTGAAGCTGGTGGTGACGGGTGTGAATTCGGCGGGCGTATCGGACGGCAGGGCCGGATAGGTGGCCGCAGCGGAAGCAGCGGCCGGGACGGCAGGGAGAGCTGGCGCGGGAGCGGTTTGGGCCTGGGCCAGGCTTAAGCTGACCGCGGCGAATGCGACTGCGCTGGCAAGCGGCGCCAGGCGGGTAATCGGTGACTTCATGTGGCTTCCTTGTGAGCGTGACCGCGATGTCGAGCCACCGCCGCATGCGGGTCCGCGCGGCGCGCCGTTACATTATCACAATGATTATTCCTTCGCAGCTTTATTCAAGTGCGTGCGGCAGGCAATTGGATCAGTTCTTGTATTGATCGAGCTGCACTGCCAGCGCGGTCTTGTAATGCTTCACGAACTCGACGGCTTCGGCCCGTGCTTCGGCGCCGCTGATGGTCACAGCCGGCAGGTTCAGGTTCGGGGCGAGCACCGTGGCGCTGGCGGCGACCTTGCTGCCGCTGTACGCGCAAACAATGCCGGACGTGGTGCTTGACGTCACGCTGGCCGATCATACGATCGACCTGGTCGAGGAGGGCTTCGACGTCGGCCTGCAGAAATTCGACGCCAGCATGATCGCGCGCCGGCTGGCGACCTCCAAGGTCGTGCTGTGCGCGTCGCCGGCCACGCCTGCCGACGTGTCCGGCCACGACTGCCTCAATTTCGCCTTCGAACAGCTGCGTCACCACTGGCCGGTGCATTGGGAAAATCAAGTGCTGAACGCGCCGATCGTCAGCCGGATGGTGTCGAACAGCGGCGCCGTGCTGCGCCTGGCCGCGCTGGCCGGAATGGGTATCATGCTGCGCTCGTCGTTCACGCTGGAAAACGACCTGGAGAGCGGGCGGCTGGTGCAGTTGCTGCAAGGGCACCACCTGGGCCAGTTGTCGGTGATGATGGTGTACCCGAGCCGGCGCCTGCTGTCGGCCAAGGTGTGCAGCTTCGTCGGTTTTTTGAATGCCCAGTTTCCGCACCCCGAATCGGATCCGTGGCTGGCCGGTGACTGACTGTCCGCCGCGCTTGCGGCGTGCGCCCACGCCTTCCGCACCGCCGGCGTGCGCCCGGTGTCATAATGCGAACGTTCTACCGCGGATTAGCCGCGATCGGTAAGCATCATCCAACACCCACATCAAGGAGGCTTCAATGACCAAAGCACAAGACAATAAGAAGGAAACCAAGAAAGAGCCGGCCAAGACCATGAAGGAAAAGAAGGAAGCCAAGAAGGTCAAGAAGGAAGAGCGCTCGCGGCAGTAAAGGCGCGTGCGGGAACCCCGATGCGCCAGATGAACGGCCTGGCCCGACTGTCGGCAGTGCGCGCGGCCCTGGCTTGCGCGCGGCTGCGCGCGTCGTTGCGCCTGTTGTCGTGTCTATTGTTGTGCCCCAGCGCGCCTGTCGGCGCGGCGGCGCCGTCGACGTTCGGCCCGGTGATCGGCAGTGCGCTGCTGTGCCGCAGCCATCTGGACAACGTTTATTTTTATTCCTATTTGTCGAGCGCGTTCGGCCCGCCGTACAAGCACGAGGGCGGCGCCTGGTGGTTCAAGGCCGACGCCACCTTGTGGGGCGCGCAAGTGACCGACGTCATCGTCAGCGACGACACCAGCGAGCTGGTTTTCATCGGCGCGGTGACGCCGGGCGCGCCGGACAAGCTCGACGAAGCCATCCGCGCCGCGGTCGGCGTGCACCACCGCGCGCAGGGCGCAACGACCTATCCGGTGCGCGAATCGGCGCCCGGCAGCCAGATCGTCTACTTCAACGACAACGCGAAGATTTTCTGCGCGAAGTACAAGCCGCTGCCGCCGGCGCGTCAAGCCAAGTAATCCCATGTACACCAACTACTTCAGCCTCAGGCAGTCGCCGTTTTCGATCGCGCCCGACCCGCGTTACCTGTTCATGAGCGAGCGCCATCGCGAAGCGCTGGCGCACCTGCTGTACGGCATCGGCAGCGGCGGCGGTTTCGTTCTGCTGACGGGCGAAATCGGCGCCGGCAAGACGACCGTGTGCCGCTGTTTCATCGAACAGATTCCGCCGAACTGCAAGCTGGCCTACATCTTCAACCCGAAGCTGTCGGTGGAAGAGCTGCTGCTGTCGATCTGCGACGAATTTCGCATCGCGCCGGAATCCAGCGGCGCCGCCACCATCAAGACCTACGTCGACGCCATCAACGGCTACCTGCTGGCCAGCCATGCCGAGGGCAACAACAATGTACTGGTGATCGACGAGGCGCAGAACCTGTCGGCCGACGTGCTCGAACAATTGCGCCTGCTGACCAACCTCGAGACGAGCGAGCGCAAGCTGCTGCAGATTATCCTGATCGGCCAGCCGGAACTGCGGGCGATGCTGGCGCGGCCGGAACTTGAACAGTTGGCGCAGCGCGTCATCGCGCGCTATCACCTCGGTTCCCTGACCGAAATTGAAACCGGCAGCTATATCGCGCACCGGCTGGCGGTGGCCGGGGCAGGCGCGGTGACCTTGTTTCCGCACCCGCTGGTCAAGCAGGTTTACCGGCTTACCCGTGGCGTGCCGCGCAGGATCAACCTGTTATGCGACCGCGCGCTGCTTGGCGCCTACGTTGAAGCCGCCAGCGTGGTGACGCCGGCGATCTTGCGCCGCGCCGGGGCCGAAGTGTTTGGCGAACCGGCAGCGCCGGCGAACCGCTGGCCGCGAGCCGCCGGCGTGCTGGTGGCGATCGCCGCGGTGGGCGGCGCGGCGGCGTGGCAGCTACTGCCGCGCAACGCCGGCGTGCCGGTAACGGCGCGGGTGACGGCGCCGGCCAGGCCGGTGCCGGAGGTTCTCGTGAAAACGCCGCCGCCCGTGGTGCCGGCGCCGGCCTACGCCAGCGCCGACGATGCGCTGCGCGAACTGGCCCGCTTGTGGGGCGAGCCGCTGCCGGCCGGCGAGCCATGCCAGGCCGCTTTGAGTCTGAACCTGCACTGCTACCAGGGCAAGGGCGGGCTGTACGAACTGCGCCTGCTCGACCGTCCGGCCATCCTCACGCTGCGCGACGGCCGTCAAGTCGCATACGCGGTGATGACCGGGCTTGACGACACCACGGCGACGCTGCGCGTCAACGGCAAGCAGCAAACGTTGAGCGTGGCGGCGATCGCGGCGCGCTTCGACGGCGCCTACACCACGCTGTGGTCGGCACCGCGCGGTTTTCGCGACGAGGTGGCAATGGGCGAAGTGGGCCCGGACGTCGACTGGATCGGCGCGCGCCTGGCGCAGCTCAATGGCATCAAGGCGCCGGCGCTGAACCAGCCGTTCGACCGCCGCATGCAAAAGCTGCTGCGCGATTTCCAGGCCGCGCAGAATTTGAAGACGGATGGCGTGGCCGGGCCGCGCACCTACATGCGCCTCGCCCAGTTGGGCGGGGTCAGCGAACCGCGACTGCTGGCGGGGATGGGAAAGGGGCAGGGCAAATAAGATGTCGTATATTCTCGAAGCGCTCAAGAAGGCCCAGGCCGAACGCCAGCTGGGCAGCGCGCCGACCCTGCTGGCGGTGCCGGTCGGGGCGGCGCCGGGCAGGGGCGCGCCTGCGCGACTGCGGCCAATGTTACCCTGGATTGCGCTGACCGCCGTCGCGCTGGCCGTCGCGCTGGCGGTGCTGGCATGGCGTTTCCAGTCGCCCGTGATGAAGCCAGCACCGGCACCGCTGCAAACTGCGGTAACGCCGCCGCCGGCGTCAATGCCACCGCTGGCGGTGGTGCCGTCGTCGGTCCCGGTGCGGCCGGTTGCACCGAGGCCGGTCGCACCGAAGCCGGCGCCGGTCGCGCTGGAAGAAACGCTGCCGTCGCTGCGCGAACTGCCCGAGCCGATCCGGCAATCCGTGCCGCCGCTGGTCTTCGGCGGCTACATGTATTCGAAAAATCCGGCCGATCGCCTGCTGCTGATCGACAAGGCGCTGCGCCACGAAGGCGAAGAAGTCGCGCCCGGCCTGGTACTCGAAAAACTGCTGCCGAAGGCGGCCGTGATGAATTACAGGGGATACCGTTATCGCGTCCCCTACTGACATCGAAAGCGGGCCGGCCGGCCCGGTCCGCGTGCTTGGCGTGGTCGGCTGGTCCGGCAGCGGCAAGACCACGCTGCTCGAATACCTGGTCGTTCGACTTGCCGCGCGCGGCCTGCGCATCAACGTCATCAAGCACAGCCATCACGACGTGCTGCTCGAGCCGCCGCACAAGGACAGTGCCCGCTTTCGCATGGCCGGCGCGGCGCAGGTGATGCTGGCGTCGCCGTTTCGGGTGGCGATCATGCGCGAACTGCGCGGCGCGGATGAGCCGTCGCTGGCCAGCCACATCGCGTGCCTGGCATCAAGCGACCTGACGTTGGTTGAAGGCTATAAATGGGAGCCGATCGCCAAACTGGAAGTATACCGGCCGTCTTTGGCGAAGCCGGCACTGTATCCGGATGATCGCAACATTGCCGCGGTGGCGTCGGACACGCCGCGGCCCGACGGCGTCGACCCCGGGCTCGCATGGCTCGACCTGAACGACCCGGCGGCGGTACTGGGGTGGCTTGACGAGCACCTGGCAAATAATTCCTCAAGTTTTCGCCGTTGCTTCCGATAATCAGGGACAGCCCATTAACTGGAGCACGACATGGATGTGTCATCAATTGCCAGACTCTCAACAAGCATGGCCCAAACCGGCACCAAGCAGGAGATCGACATCGCGATGCTGAAAAAGGCGCAGAATATCCAGCTGTCGACCGCGACGCAGCTGCTTGCAGCCATTCCCCCGGTGCAGAACCTGCCGGCCAACCTCGGCAACACCATCAACACCAAGGCCTGAGGCGTTCAAGCATCGCAATGCAAGACCCGGCCCTTCCGCAGGAGGCGCCGGGTTTTTTCATGCCGGCGCCAGCCGGTGTAGAATTGTGGCATTATCGGTTTTTCGCCTTCCAATCAGGAGCAACACATGTACAAACGCCACGCCCTCATCGCCGCAGCCCTCGCCACCGTGTGCGCGGCCACCGCCGCTGCCGACGCACCGAAGGCTGATCAGGAAAAATGCTTCAGCATTGCCAAGGCGGGCCAGAACGACTGCGCCGCCGCCGACGGTACGCATGGCTGCGCCGGCCAGGCAAAAGCGGACAAGAGTAGTGCGGACTGGAAATATGTGGCCAAGGGCACCTGCACCAAGGCCGGCGGCAAGCTGACGGCGTCGAAATAGGCGTTCAGGCGAGGGCCTGATGCCCGTGTTCGAGCCCGAGCCCACACCCACGACCGCGTTGCTCCATAACGGGCGCGCGGCCGGAGTCGGCCTGCGCGCCCCGCATTACCGCCAGTTCATCGAGCAGCGGCCGACGGTCGGCTGGCTCGAAGTTCATACCGAAAATTATCTCGACCAATCCGGCTGGGACTGGCACGTGCTGCGGCAATTGCGGCGCGATTATTGCGTCAGCCTGCACGGCGTCGGCCTTGGTCTCGGCTCGGCGCGCGGCTTTTCCGCGCCCCACCTCGAACGGGTAGCAAAGCTGGTCGAGCGGGTCGAACCGATGCTCGTATCCGAACACCTTTGCTGGGGCGCGGTGGCTGACCGCAACCTCAACGACTTGCTGCCGCTGACGCTGGACCGTGCCGCGCTCGATTTGCTGGCCGATCGCGTGGATCAGGTACAACTGCGGCTGCGGCGCCAGATCCTGCTCGAAAACGTGTCGACCTATGTGCGCTTTCGCGACGATGCCATGAGCGAAGCCGAGTTCATGGCGGCGCTGGCGCGGCGCACTGGCTGCGGTTTGCTGCTCGATGTGAACAACCTGTACGTGAACCAGCGTAATCATGGCGAGGACGCCTTAAGTGCGCTGGCGGCGATCGCGCCGGGCAGCGTCGGTGAAATCCACCTCGCCGGCCACCTCGAGACCGCTACGGCGGTGATCGACCATCATGGCGCTGCCGTGGCCGAGCCGGTGTGGGCGCTGTACCGCGCCGCGCTGGCGCGCTTCGGCCGCGTGCCGACACTGGTCGAGTGGGATACCGACATCCCCCCGCTCGACGATTTGCTGGCCGAAGCGCGCACGGCGGACCAGATGGCCGCCAACGCCCGAAAGGCCGAGCCGTTGGCCTGGCAAACCCGCACGGCCGCGGCGTCCCCGGTGGCGGCATCGAATCCGGAGCCTGGCATGGCGGTCCGCCAGCAGGATTTCGCCGCGGCCCTGTTTGCGCCGGACGCGGTCGCGCCGCTACTGGCGCAACTGAAGGGCGATGGCGGCGCCGGCGCCTTGGCCCTGTACCGCGGCAACCTGGCGGCCACCTGGGACAAGACGCTGTCGGCGGCGTATCCGGTGTTGCGCCAGCTGGTCGGCGACGAATTTTTCAGCGCGCTGGCGCGCGCCTACGGCATGGCCAACCCCTCAGGCGACGCCGACCTCAACCGTTTCGGCGCCAGCTTCGCGCAGTTTCTGGAACAGTTCGAGCACGTGGCCGACTACCCTTACCTGGCGGACATGGCGCGGCTCGAATGGGCACTGCACCGCGCCCATTTCGCCGCCGACGCGAGCGCGCTAAATGCAGCCGCGCTGGGCGCGCTCGCGCCGCCACAGCTGGAAGCTGCCCGCTTCACCTTGCATCCAGCCTGCAGCCTGCTCGCCCTGGACTGGGCCGTGGTGGCGCTGTGGCAGGCGCACCAGCCCGATAGCGGCGTCGATTTTCCGGCATCGATGGCGGTGCCCGGTTTTGCACTGGTGACGCGGCGCTACTTTCGCGCGGAAGTCGCGCCGCTCGGCCAGGCGGCGCACGCAGCACTATCGGTGCTGGCGGCGGGTCAGGATTTTGGCGCCGCCCTCGATGCCGCGTTTGAACGCGATGAGGATGTCGATGTCGCTGGCCACCTGCAGCAATGGCTGCAACTTGGTGTGCTGACGGCAATCCATTTGCCCAAGTGAAACGGCGCCATGCAGGCGCCGTACGAACATGCCGGCAACGTAAAATTTTAGTCAAACGCGCGCAGGACGCGCGCCTCGCCGCTCTGGTCGGCATGGGCCAGGCCGGCTTCATGGGTGGCGACGATCATGCGTTCGAGCTGGGCGTCTTCGAAACGGACCAGTTCTTCGGTCGCCGCCGTCAGCGCCATCGCCAGTTTGGCGCGGGCGCTCTGGTAAAGCAGGCTGGTGTATTGATCGGTATTTCTGAGCAATTCCTCGGCGTTTTCGATTACCAGCCGTAAATCGCCGATGAGTCGCTCTTGCGCTTGCGGGCTTTCGTCTGGGCTGTTCATGGCAGTTACCTTCGAGCCGGTTGATCACGTCTTATGATATGAGCATGCGAGCCCATCCATATTTGTGCACGCGCAAATGAAAAGGATGAACGCGCCTTCTTTTACCTCCGCAATGTCCCGGCGCATCCCCGCCAGCGCGCTAACCTGAATTTTGCATAAAAAAAGGGCAAGAATGTCATCAGTGATTGATAAAATGTGAGTTATCGAGAAACACAAATTACGACACGAACGCCACCTTGCCCAGCATGAATTCTACCCCAGAGCAGCTCCGTTTTTCACGCACGGCCTGGTTCACCTCGACCGGCAGGCGCACCCGGTTGCGGGCCGGTGCGCCGGTTGGTATGCAATGTCATAAACTGGTCGGGCAGGTAGCCGTTGGCGTCGTGGATTTCCACGCCATCGGACCCGGCCGCTTTAGCGCGGGCCGAATCTTTTATCGTGCGGTGCCACCTTCTGATGAGTAAATGGGAAAGAATTACGCGTTCACCTTGTACGCGGCAAACTTCTCATCGAGTTCGGTGCCGAACAGGTGATTCGAATAGTTGCTGAGCGTCTTGACCGCGATGGCCAGCACGATATTCATCATGTGTTTCTCGGTATAGCCTTGGGCCAGGAATGCCTGTGCCGCTTCGTTCGACGGCCGCCCCCGTGAGATTGTCATCGTGGTGGCGAAGTCGAACACTGCGGCGAGCTTCACGTCCGGAATGGCGCCACCGGCGCGGATCGCGTCGAGAACGGGCGCCGGCACCTTCGACATCTTGTCGGCAATCATGCTGTGGGCGGCGGTGCAGTAGGTGCAGTTGTTCACCTTGCTAATGGCAAGGAACACGACTTCCTGCTCGGCGGGCGTGAGCCCGGAATCGCTGCGGAACTGGGCGTAACCATGCAGGTAGGTGTCGAGCACTGCCGGGACGTTGACCATGTTGGCGTACATGTTTGGGATAAAGCCAACCTGTTTCATCGCGGTGTCGAGGATCGCGCCCTGCGCCTGGTCGGCGGTGTCGGACGAAACAGTCTGAAGTTGGTGCATGAGATAGTGGGTAGGCATGGTTTCTCCATTGGTTGATTGCGTCTGCGCTTCCCCAATGCTACCCGTCTGCACTGTGGATTTATCGCCAATAGTCCATAATTCATGTCTTTATGTATCTGGGAAATCCATGGACATGTTTTCCGGTCTATCGTCCAGCTTCGCGATCAACGCGCAGGTTTTCCATACAGGGGAACTGTGCGGCGTGGCCGACTTCAGTGACGACCATGGGGTCGGACACCTGCACATCGTTCGCCATGGCCGGGCGACGGTATTTTATCCCGATCGCGCGGCGATCGAGATCGAGACGCCCAGCGTTTTGTTTTATCCGCGCGCGCTAAACCACCGGCTGGTGGTGCCTGATGCGAGTGCGGCCGATGTGCTGTGCGCAACGATCAGTTTCGCCGGCGGTGCGCAGAACCCGCTGGCAGGGTCCTTGCCCGATTCACTGCTGGTTCCACTGGACAGTGTCGCCACCTTGGCCGCCACGCTCGACGTGTTGTACCAGGAGGCAGGCGCGGACGCGTATGGGCGCCAAGTCATCCTCGACCGGCTCTGTGAGGTGCTGATTGTGCAACTGCTGCGCTACGCGGTCTCGAGCGAGCTTATCGAGCACGGCGCACTGGCCGGCGCGTCGAACATCTTCCTGGCGCGGGCGCTGTCCGCGATCCACGCACGACCGGGGCAAGCCTGGTCGATCGCCAGCCTGGCGGACGAGGCCGGTATGTCACGCAGCGCTTTTTCGCGCCTGTTCCATGACGTAGTCGGCGTTACCCCGGCGGCCTACCTGGCCGATTGCCGGATCGCCGCGGCGCAACGGCTGCTGGACGAAGACCGCCCGGTCGGCACCGTCGCGCTGGAGGTTGGCTACGGTAGCCAGCCGGCGTTTACCAAAGCGTTTACGCGCCGGGTTGGCATGTCGCCGCGAGAATGGCGCAAGCGGTCGGGCTCGGGGTGAGCCGGTCTCGCATCCGGCTCAGCCCGAACGGATCATCAACAAACACGGCAGGCCAACCGCAGCGCCGATCAGCGCGCTGGTATTCAGGCTAGGCGGCGCTGTTGTTTCCAGCCATCACGCTAATCCGTACATCACCCAGGCTGACCGTCTGGCCGGCGCGAATCTTGGCGGTCTTGCGCAATTCCTTCTTGCCGTCGACCGAAACGACGCCGCTGGCAACCAGGTTCTTGCCGGCGCCGCCGCTGTCGACCAGTCCCGACAACTTCAGCAACTGGTTGATCTCGACGAATTCCGTGTTCAATTCGAAAGTTAGTTTCTGCATCTTATCCTTGGAGAGTTTGCTTGTTGGTTAAATCGCGCACAGTGTAGCCGCTGGCGCGAAAAACTTCAGCCCGGTGTCGGCCGGGTCATCTCGATCGGTACGATCCAGGCGTCGAACTCGCTCTCGCTGACGAAGCCCAGTTGCAGCGCCGCCCCCTTGAGCGTGAGGCCGTCGTGCTGGGCCAGCTTGGCGATCTGCGCCGCGCGGTCGTAGCCGATGTGGGGCGCCAGTGCCGTCACCAGCATCAGCGAACGTTCCATCAGTTCGCCGATGCGCGCGCGGTTCGGCTCGATGCCGCGCGCGCAATGTCGATCGAACGAAAGCATGCCATCGGCCAACAGGCGCGCGCTTTGCAGGAAGTTGTGGGCGATCATCGGCTTGAACACGTTCAGTTCGAAGTTGCCCGATGCGCCGCCGACGGTCAGGGCGACGTCGTTGCCGAACACCTGGCAGCACAGCATGGTCAACGCCTCGCACTGGGTTGGATTGACCTTGCCCGGCATGATCGAACTGCCCGGCTCGTTTTCCGGAATCGTGATCTCGCCCAGGCCGGAGCGCGGGCCGGACGCCATCCAGCGCACGTCGTTGGCAATTTTCATTAGTGCCGTGGCCAGCGTCTTGAGCGCGCCATGCATCGCCACCAATGCATCGTGGCCGGCCAGCGCGGCAAATTTGTTGGGCGCGGTTTCAAAGCCAAGACCGGTACGCGCGGCCAGCTCAAAGGCGATCCGGCTGGCGAACTCGGGGTGGGCATTCAGGCCGGTGCCGACGGCGGTGCCGCCGGCAGCCAACTGCAACAGGCCGGGCAGGGTAGCGGCAATCAGCTGCGCGGCATAGTCGAGCTGGGCGACGTAGCCGGAAAACTCCTGGCCCAACGTCAACGGCGTTGCATCCTGCAGGTGGGTGCGGCCGATCTTGACGATATCGGCAAACTGGCCGGCCTTGCCGGCCAATGTGGCGCGCAGTTGCGCCAGCGCCGGCAGCACGGCCCGCGCCACCGCCAGCGCCGCCGCCACGTGCATCGCGGTGGGGAAAATATCGTTCGACGACTGCCCCAAATTGACCTGGTCGTTCGGATGCAACAGGCGCGCTTCGCCACGCGCCCCCCCCATCAGTTCGGAGCCGCGGTTGGCCAGCACCTCGTTCATGTTCATGTTGCTCTGGGTGCCGGAGCCGGTCTGCCAGAGCGCCAACGGGAATTCGTCGGGATGGTCCCCGGCCAGCACTTCGTCGGCCGCCCCCACGATGGCGTCGGCCTGCTGGTCCTCGAGCAAACCGAGAAAACGGTTTACCTCGGCCGCAGCGCGCTTGACCTGGGCCAGCGCGGCAATCAGCTCCGGCGCCATCCGCTCGGTCGAAATATGGAAGTGTTCGAGCGAGCGCTGGGTTTGCGCGCCCCACAAACGGTCGGCGGCTACCTCGACGGGCCCGAAACTATCTTTTTCGATCCGCGTTTCCATGCGACGTCCTGTCGTTTGCGTAAAAGATATTAAAGAGTTTACTCCAACGCGCGTTAATGTCAGTGAGGCGCACATTGTTTGATATCCACCGAAGTTTGCTGATAGAGTTTGTTTATATGCGTCAACATCATTTTTCCTGCCTTGCCCGCCTGGCGAGCGCCTTCGTGCTGTCCGGTATGCTTACGTGCGCCCAGGCTGTCGAGCTCGGCGACACCCTGGTGCGCTCTCACATCGGCCAGCCTTTGTCGGCCGACATTGAACTGACCGGCATTGTCAATGACGCGGCGACGGTGCAGGCAGGCGTGGCCGACACCGAGGTGTACCGCGGCGCCAACATCGCCATCCATCCGGCAGTGGCCGCGCTGGGCATCGTCATTATCCGGCGCGACGGCAAGCGCTTCTTGCGCCTCACCTCGCCTAAACTGGTGGACGCCGAATTTATCCACATCTTCTTCGAGTTGAATGAAAACGGTCGCCGCGCGGTGCGCCAGAGCACGCTGTGGTTCACGCCCGATCCGCATCCGGCGCCGGTGAAGCCGGCGCCGGTAGTATCAGCCGCAGCCGTCCCGGTCGCGGTGCCGGCTTTGCCGCCGTCAAAACCGCCGGTCCAGCCGCAAGTTGCCGCGTTCCCGGTCGCTGCCACGCCGTTCAAGATGGCGCCGGCGGCCAGGCCAGCGGCGTGCGTGCAGCAATTTACCGCCGCCCAGATCGGCACCTGCGCCGCGATGGATGCCAGCAATGCTGCCCTAAGCGCCCAGATCGTCGAGCTCGAAGCAAAGGTGCAGCGCTTGACGGTGGCCATGCGTGCCGCCGCAGCGCCGGTGCCGCTGGCGGCGGCGCAACCGGTTTTAAACAAGCTGCCGGAGGTGCTGACGCCGACGGGCGCGGCGGTCGACCAGCCGACCGCGGCGACACCGTGGCTGTTCATCGGTGTCGCCAGCGCGGCCGTGTTCGCGCTGATTGGCGTGTTGCTGTATCTGCTGCAACGCAAGCGCAAGGCCGCCAGGTCGGCGCCGGCGGTCCCGGCCAGTTTCGGGTTCATTGCCAGCGTCAGGGACCGTCTGCTGCCGGGCCGTAAAGCTGCCGATTCGGCGGCGGCGGCTAAACCGGGGGGCGGTTAATCGTTGGCTTCGGAGCAATATTGCAAAAATGACGAGTTAGCGCACGAACTTGTCTACACAAGATCTTTTTTTCGGCTATACTTATTTTCGTGGTCCTGAGGGATCACAAAAACCGGGCCAGGATCTGGCGCAGCCACCAACGATAGCGTGGCGCGACACGCAGATGAACGTTGAAAAAACGCCTGTTCCGGAAGCGGTCCGTTGGGCCAACGATGTGCTCGCGGACGCCGGATGCAACCGGCCAGAGGCGACATCAGGAGATACCTGGTGATCGCTCTCAAGAATTGTGGAAAACCGCCTCCGGGCGGTTTTTTCATGGGCGTACGAAAACGCTCTCCCAATAAAAAAGCGCCCCGCAGGGCGCTGTCGTTGTCAGCATAAATTTAGTGTGCGGCTATTGCCTGTTCCACTGGGCTCATCCACGTCTCGGTGACGTCGCGAATCGCGCGGTCGTTGGCCATGATCTGCTTGAGCAGGTCGATCTTGCGCAGGCGCGGCGCACCCGACAGGGCAGGGACACCCGTCAGGGTAGCTGCGGCTTGGTCGGCGCACTGGTTTTCAAGCCGGTCCAAGGTATTCCAATCGCCCGCTTGCGCCGCCAGCGACATTTTGGCCGTCAGGCCTGCAAGGTTTTCATACATCGAGAGAACTTCGTTTGATGTCATTGTCGCACCGGCTAAAAATTGATTGGATTACTGATTGTCCTTACATAACGGCTGCCTACCGGCAAACTTTAGGATGTTTGCGAAAATAATTGAAAATTCTTTCAATTTGTTACGTCAAACAGTAACGTTGAAAGAAAAAAATGTAAATCCGATAAGCTTGCCTGCATCTGGTCTGCATCTTGCCCGCCGCCGCGCGCCGATCGGCAAGGATATCGGCGAGCTGAAGCTGACCCCGCTCATCGACAAGCAGCAGCAGACGCTGACGTCTAACCTGACGCGGCTTTTGGTGCCGGGGCGCTTGGGAAAGCCATGATCGCCACGACGATGGAGCCAACCGACGCGCGCCGCCTGCTGCCGAGCTGGGACGAGCCGTCGTTTCGCGCGAGAAGCGGGAACTCCTCGATGGCCAGGTCGAGCGCGCATCGATCCTCAATCTCGACGCGCGCAAGACCATCCACGGTCAGGCATAAGTATTCCAACACCACCGGCGCCGACTTGTGGGCCGCGCTGGAAAAACTTCTGGCAATCCGGTCGAGGACGGCCGGCGTCAGTCCGTCGATGATCGACTTCGTGATGAACGTGGCGGGGCGCAATGCCGACGGCGCGACTGTTGCCGCGAGCGAGCACATCGACCAGGCCTGGGCGTTCGCCGTCGCCAACCGCGACAAGCTGATGAAAGACCAGGATGCGATTGGCCAGAACAAGGCGTTTTCGGATATCGTTGCCAGTTCCAGCGATCCAGATGTCGCAGCCCGGCGCGTCGGCAACGGCATCCGGCTCCGCGCGGCGCAGAAGGCCGCTTGCTGCCGCAAGTGCGCGCCGCATTGACATGACATGAAACCGTTGCACCACGCTCGACCATCAAAGCGACACCACGAAGGGGACCACATGAAGCCAAGCTGGACACCCATCAAGATTACCATCACCCTTGCCGCCTGCGGCGCCATGCTGGCGCTTTCGCCGGCCGGCGCCCAGGTGACGGCGCCGGCAGCGTCGGCGGCATCGAGCGCCGGGCCGGCCACGATAGCCATGCTGCCGGGCGACGATTTTTTCGCCTACGCCAATCGCGACTGGCTGGTCAAGACCGAGATCCCGGCCGACCGCAGCAGCTGGGGTGCGTTTGCCGCGATCGCCGAAGACACGAACGCTCGCATCGTCAAGATGTTCGCCGCCATCGACGCCGACAGGAAGTCCGGCGTGGAGGCGCGCAAGGTGGCGGCGTTTTATTCAAGTTACATGGACGAGGCGGCAATCGAGGCGAAGGGCGGATCGCCGCTCAAACCAATGTTGGCTGCCATCGACGCCATCAAGGACAAGGCGGCGCTCACGCGTGCGCTGGGCGCTTCGCTGCGCGCCGACGTCGATCCGCTCAACAACACCAACTTTTTTACCGAGAACGTTTTTGGGTTGTGGGTGGCCCAGGGCTTGTCCGATTCGTCGCGCAACATGGTGTATTTGCCGCAGGGCGGCCTGGGCATGCCCGACCGCGCCTATTACCTGACCGACAGTCCAAAGATGGCGGAACTGCGGACAAAATACCTGCAGCACATCGGCGCCATGCTCAAGCTGGCCGGCTACTCCGACAGCGAAGCGCGCGCGGCCAAGGTGTTCGCGCTGGAAATGGACATCGCCAGGTCGCACGCCACGCGCGAAGATTCGGCCGACGTCATGAAGGGCAACAACACCTGGACCTTGAACGATTTCGCCAGCAACGCGCCGAGTATCGACTGGCCGGCTTTCTTCAAGAGCGCCGGGCTCGGCGCGCAGACCAAATTCATCGTCTGGCATCCGGGCGCCGCCAAAGGCGAAGCGGCGCTGGTCGCCAGCGCGCCCCTGGCCAGCTGGAAGGATTACCTGGCCTTCCACCAGATCAACCATTTCGCGCCCAACCTGTCGAAGGCTTTCGTCGACCAGCGCTTCGCGTTCTACGGCGCGGCGCTGTCGGGCACGCCGAAACAGTCGGCACGCTGGAAGCGCGCGTTGGCCGCCACCAACATCGCGCTCGACCAGCCGGTCGGCAAGGTCTACGTCGAACGCAATTTCGCCGCTGAAGACAAGGCGCGTGTGAAGCAGATGGTGACCAACATCGTCGCCGCCTTCAGCAAACGGATCGACAAGCTCGACTGGATGGCGCCAGCCACCCGCGCCCAGGCGCAGGAAAAGCTCAAGACCTTGTATGTCGGCGTCGGCTACCCGGACACATGGGCGTCGTATGCGGCACTGAAGGTTGTGCCCGGCGACGCGTTCGGCAACGTCGTGCGCGCCGAGAAATTTCATACCGCGCAGCGGCTAGCCAAGTTGAACAAGAAGATCGACAAAACCACATGGTCGATGCCGCCGCAACTGGTGAACGCGGTCAACATGCCGCTGTAAAATGCGATCGTGTTCCCGGCCGCGATCCTGCAGCCGCCGTTCTACGATCCGAAAGCATCCGATGCCACCAATTACGGCGCCATCGGCAGCGTGATCGGCCATGAAATCAGCCACAGCTTCGACGACCAGGGTGCCCAGTTCGACGCCCAGGGCCGGCTGCGCGACTGGTGGACCGAAGAAGACAAGGAGCATTTCAAGCAAGCTGGTGGCCCAGTTTTCAGCCTACAAGCCGTTCCCCGACCTGGCCGTCAACGGCAACCTGACCTTGTCCGAAAACCTGGCCGACCTGGCCGGCTTGGCGGCATCGTACGACGCTTACCGCACCACCCTGGCAGGCAAGCCGGCTGCCGCCGATGCCGACAAGGCGTTTTTTCTCGGCTTCGCACACAGCGAGCGCAGCAAGATGCGCGAGGCGCAGCTGCGCCGCATCGTGATGACCGACGGCCATGCGCCATCGCAGTACCGCGCGGCGACGGTGCGCAACATCGACGCCTGGTACACCGCCTTTAACGTCCAGCCCGGTGAGGCCCTGTACCTGCCGCCTGCCGAGCGAGTGCGGGTCTGGTAAACTAATGCTAGCCAAGTCGCGTCGCGCCGGCTTGCGCCGCGCGGCGCGTTTTTTTTTCGACCGCATACCGCCATGACCACCGACATCGACGACATCACCCGCCGCACCCTCGACTATTACGACGGCCACGCCCAGCAGTTCTTCGCCGGCACGATCGACCATGACGTGTCGCAAAATATCGCTGCGCTGCTTGGCGCGATTGAGTCGACGCTCCCGTTCACCATCCTCGACCTCGGCTGCGGTCCGGGCCGCGACCTGAAAACCTTCAGCATGCTGGGCCACCGCGCCATCGGCGTCGACGGCGCGGCGCAGTTTGTCGACATGGCGCGCGCCTTCAGCGGCTGCGAAGTGTGGCAGCAGGATTTTGTCCACCTCGACCTGCCGCCGGCAATGTTCGACGGCATCTTCGCCAACGCGGTGCTGTTCCACGTACCCAGTGCCGCCTTGCCGAAAGTATTGAAAGACCTGTATGCCGCGTTGAAACCGGGTGCGGTGCTGTTCACTTCCAATCCGCGCGGCCATAACGAAGAGGGCTGGCAAGGCCCGCGCTATGGCAGCTACTACGATGTCGAGACGTGGCAGCACTACCTGGTGGCCGCGGGTTTTTCACCGCTGCATCACTACTACCGGCCGCCCAACTTGCCACGCGACCAGCAGCCGTGGCTGGCCAGCGTGTGGCGTAAACCGGTGCGTTAAGTGGCGAACAGAGGCTTCATTTGATTACGCCTATTCTGATTCCTCCCAACCATTAAATGAGGTACTCAAAATGAACAAAGACCAAGCCAAAGGCAAGGCCAAAGACATCGGCGGCAAGATACAGCAAGAAGTTGGCAAGGCTGTCGGCAGCAACAAGCAGCAAGCCCAAGGACTGGGCAAGCAGGCCGAGGGCAAAATGCAGGAGAAGGCAGGCGATGTGAAAGACGCCGTCAAGGGCAGCGGCAATCGCTGAGCTGCCTTACCGGGCTCAGGCCGGTGTGGGGCATGATCGTTGCAGCCTCCTTAAAAATTCCTGCCGGTGATGGTGCTGCCGTCTGGCCGCGTAATGGTGAATTTGGCCTTGGCGCCAAGAGTGCCGGCAGGGCTCGCTTCGAAACAGTAGGCGTCGGAACCGATCGGTGTCGCACTGGCGTTTTCCTGGCGCGTGGTGAGGCAGAACATGGTCAGCGCACCGTCGTTTTCGACCGACCAGTTGTAGGTGCTGGTGCCGAGCTTTTGCCCATTGGGTGTGCATCCCGCGTTACCGTCGAGTACGAACATGGCGCCGCTGGTGCCAACCGCGCTTGCGCCCGGCAAGGCCGGCATCGTGCCGCGCAGGCCGAAACAGGCGCCATTGGTGGTACTCACGCCGACCATCGACGCGCCATTGAAGTACAGCGTGCCGTCGCTGCTGACCGGGTTGGCGCCGGCGATGGTGAAGCGGATCGACTGGTCAATCGTTTGCCCGCTGGCGCCGGTCAGCGCAAAACTGCGGTTGGCGCCGGGTTTCATGATCACCGACAGATCGAACGCTCGGGCATCCGGGGTCTTGCCGCTCATGGCCCAGGTGTGCGGAGCGCCGAGGTAGTCGCGCCACGCGGCGTTGATGTCGACGCCGCCGGTGACGACCGGACCCGGTGCAATGACAGGCGGAGGCGCTGAGCCGCCGCCACTGGCACCGCCACCGCCGCCACCGCCGCACGCCGCCAGCAAGGCGGCAAGGGTGACGGTGACGGTGAGGGCGAAGGGCGGCGAGGTATGTTTGGGCAGGTAGTTCATTGAATCCTCCTCATTGATTATGAATATTATTTGTTAGAGGCGCCAGACGCCGCAGTGACCGATGAGAATGGCGGTAGTTTGATCCAGCATAAGCAAACCTTGAATGCTGGGTTAACGTACGATCCCGCACAGACCGTCTGTTGCGCGCGCGCTATTCTGGCGTATCTGCATGGCCATCCGGGCATGTGCTATTCAAGGAGCTCCACCATGAACAAAGATCAGATCAACGGCAAACTGCAAGACATCGGCGGCAAAATCCAGGAAGAGGCCGGCAAGCTGACGGGCAGCACCGAACAGCAGGCCAAAGGCCTGGCCAACCAGGTCGAAGGCAAGACCCAGGAAAAGCTCGGCGACGCCAAGGAAATCCTCAAGGACGCGACCAATTAAGTTTGGTGAAGCAAAAGACAGACGCAACGAAAAACAGCCGCGAATTTCGCGGCTGTTTTTTGTGCTTCGATGTTGTGTTCCCGCTTAACGCGGGTCGAGATTCTTCTTGAAAAATGCCTCGATGGTGGCGTACACGTGGCGCTGGCCGGCGCGCGAGGAGATGCCGTGCTTGGCGCCAGGATAGGTCATCAGGTCGAACTTGATGCCGCGGTTGACCAGGCCGTCGATCAGGCGGGTGGTGTTGGTGAACAGCACATTGTCATCGGCCATGCCGTGAATCAGCAGCAGCGGCGACTTCAGGCCATCGAGGTGGGCGAACACGCCGCTCTGCTTGTAGGCTTCGGGGTCGGACTTGGGCGTGGCGCCGACGAACTGTTCGGTGTAGTGGGTATCGTACAGCGCCCAGTCGGTCACCGGCGCCACCGACACGCCCATCGCGATCTTGCTTGACGCGGCCGACAGCAGGCGCAGGCTCATGAACCCGCCGTAGCTCCAGCCGAATACGCCGACCCGCTTCGGATCGACGAACTTCTGCTTGGCCAGCCAATCGATGCCGGTGACCTGGTCTTCGACCTCGTGCTTGCCCAGTTCCTTGTAGATGACGTCGGTGAATACGCGTTCGCGGCGCGAAGAACCGCGGTTATCGAGCCGGAACACGACGTAGCCTTGCTGCGCCATGTACTGGTCGAAATAGTTGCCCCATTTGCGGGCCACGTGCTGGGCGTGCGGGCCGCCGTAGGTCGACAGGAACACCGGGTAGCGCTTGCTGGCCTTGAAGTTGCTCGGTTTGATCATCGAGTAGTACAGCGTCTGGCCGTCGTTTGACGTCAAAGTGCCGTATTCGGTGGCCAGGTGGTCCAGCTTGAATTTGGCGTACGGATGGCTGCCGTCCAGTTCATTGCGCTCGAGCCAGCCGACCATCGCGCCGTCTGGCTTCCTGATCGAAATTTGCGGCGGCGTGTTCGGGTCCGAGAACGTATCGACGAATACTTCGCCGTTGCGCGAGAACGCCGCCTCGTGCCAGCCGTCGGCGGTGGTGATGCGAACCGGAGCGTCGGCGCCGCTGCCGTCAAGCGGGAGCGAATAGATCTGCTTGTCGACGACGTTGTCGCGGTTCGACGAAACGAACACGCGGCCGGTCTTTTCGTCGACCGCCTGGACGTTGTCGATGCCCCAGGCGCCGCTCGACACGGTATGTATCAGCTTGCCATCCATGCCGTACAGATACAGGTGATTGCGGCCGCTGCGTTCGGACGACCATAGGAAGGCGTTCTGGCTTTCCAGGAAACGCAGGTCGTCGTGGATACTGACCCAGGTGGCCGAGGTTTCGGTGAGCAGCGTGCGCTGGGCCAGGGTGGCAGCATCGACCGCGATCAGGTCGAGGCGCTTCTGGTCGCGCGACTGGCGCTGGTACACCAAAAATTTGCTGTCGGCGCTGAAGTCGGCGCGTACCAGGTAAATGTCCTTGTCGGCGCCGATGTCTACTTTGCGCTGCACGCCGGTAGCGGGCGAGACGATCATCAGCTCGGCGATGACGTTGGGGTCGCCGGCGGCCGGGTAACGCTGCTCGACGACGTCGGTACGGTCGGCAAAAATTTCGAAGCGACGCACCACCGGCACCGGCGCTTCGTCGAAGCGCTTGTAGGCGATGGCCGAATCGTCCGGCGCCCAGTAGTAACCGGTACGCTGGCCCATTTCTTCCTGCGCCACGAATTCGGCTTCGGCGTTGTGGATGGTGTCTTTTCCGTCACTGGTCAGCTGCTTTTCGGCACCCGTGGTGAGGTCGATCACCACCAGGTTCTGGTTGCGCACGAACGAGACGTAGCGGCCCTTGGGTGAAATTTTCGGATCGGCGACATTGCCGGAAGCGACTTTACGCGCGCTGTCCGGATGGGCGGCGTCGACCAGGTACAGGTCGCCGCCGATCGGCACCAGCAGCTGCTTGCCGTCGGGCGACCAGCTGTAGTTCAGGATGCCGGTCAGGTTGGCGCTGCGGGAGCGCTCGCGGCGCGCCTGTTCCTCGGGTGAAATCGATTCGTTCGGCACCAGCAGTTTCGAGTCGACCAGGCGATGCGTCGTCTTGTCCTTCATGTTGAATTCCCACAGGTCCAGCTGGAACTGGTTGTCGGCACGGCCGCGCAGGAACGTGATGCGTTCGCCGTCAGGCGATACGCGCAGGTTGCGCACGCCAGGTCCCGCCAGCGCCGGGTCGGCGTGGATACGGTCCAGTGTCAGGCGTTCGGCAGATGCGGGAACGGCCGACATGGCGGCTAAAAAACAAAGGAAAAAACGCATGGATTGTCTCGATGTGATTGGTTGAACTGGAACAACTTCGAAACGATACCAGAGTCGGGTGGTGAACGCTGAACATACGGGAAGCCCTTGTATAAGCGAGCACGCTACAGTCAGGCCGTCGTTCCCGCGCAGGCGTTTCGCCCGATTTGGTAGCGGACCGACGCAATTGGATCCCCGCATTCGCGAGGATGACGGCGTCGGAGCTTGTGGGAAGGAGACGATGTCAAGCTGCCAGCACGCGCCGATTGGCCAGCTTCCGCAACGCTATCGTCAGCAGCAGCGCCGCCACCGTCAGCCCCAGCACCAGTCCGATCCAGAATCCGAACGCAGCCATTGGCGCGCTTGGCGACCATGGAAACCAGGCCGGCGCCAGGCCCAGCACGTAGCCCAGCGGCAGCGAAAATATCCAGAACGCGACCAGCTGGATGACCATCGGCTGGCGCGTCACCTTGTAGCCGCGAATGGCGCTCGAAGCGGCCACTTGCGTTGCATCCGACAATTGGAACAGGGCCGCGAACAGCAGCAGCTGCACGCACAATTGCTGCACTTGCGGGTCGGACGTGTAGGCGCGCGCAATTTCCCAGCGAAACAGCGCGATGAAGCCGGCCGACAGCGCGCCGAACGCGATCGACATCGCCACCCCCACCCACGAGACAAAGCGCGCCTTGCGCGGATCGCCTCCGCCCAGGGACTGGCCGACCCGGGTGATGAGGGCGATGCCGAAGCTGAGCGGCACCATGAATACCAGCGAGGAAAAATTGAGGGCGATCTGGTGGGCCGATATCTGCACCACGCCGAAGCGCGCCACCAGCAGGCTGACCGCGCCGAACGCGCTGACCTCGGCAAAATAGGTGACGCCGATCGGCAGGCCGAGCCGCAGCATGCTGCCGATCTCGGCCCAGTTCGGCCACTCCCAGTGGGTGAACGGAAACGTCTGCGTGTAGGCCGGCGCAATCCGGATCCAGGCGACCATCGCCGCCAGCATCAGCCACATGCTGACGGCGGTGGCCACCGCGCAGCCGACCGCGCCCATTTGCGGCATGCCGAGGTTGCCGAACACCAGCAGCCAGTTGACGGCCACGTTGAACAGCAAGCCGCCGACGGCAATGATCATCACCGGCTTGGTCTGGTTGATGCTGGTGGTGTAGCCGTACAGCGCGCGGTAGCAGGCGAACGCCGGCATGCCCAGGCTGATGACGTGGACGAACATCGAGGCCTTGTCGTTGACTGCCTGCTCGAGCCCGATATGGTCGAACAGCAAGGTCGACAGGTTCGCCGCGGCGCACGCCAATAAACCCACGCCGACGCCTTTCCACAGCGACTGGCGTACCGAGTGCGCAATCAAATGGTAATTGGCGGCGCCCATTTCGTGGGCGACGACGGTATTAATCGCCATCATGATGCCCATCACCGTGACCAGCACGATCGACCACACCGAGGCGCCCAGCGAGACGGCCGCCAGCTCCTCGGCGCTGACGTGGCCGGTCATGGCGACGTCGGCCACGCCCATGCCGACGGTGGCGAGCTGTCCGATCAGCATTGGCCAGGCCAGCTGCCACATGGCCTTGATTTCGGTAGCGACAGCGGAGGAGGGCGAAGCGATGGCGGTGGACATGGAATGCGCGGCGGCGGAAACCGGTGATTTTACTGTCTATCCGCCAGTGCCGCCAACGATCTCATCGCCACTGACGCTGCCGGTAACGCAGGCAGATCGGCATGGCCGTCTGAACTTCGGCTCAGCGCGCATATCCCCGCTTTTTAAACGGGTCAGACCCCATTAAAAATTGGCTAAGGCAGGCTTGTTCCGCTTTTTAAACGGGTCAGACCCCATTAATGGAGACGACCATCCCGCTGGAAAACATCCAGGATGTAACGTTTGTGGAGGAACCGATCCTGCGCCACATCCACCTCAGCACGCTGAAGTTCGACACCGCGGGGCATAGCGTCGGCCAGGTCTCCGACATGCACCTGACCGGCATCATCGAAGCGAGGCTCGAGGAGATCGTCGGCTTGCTGAAGCAAGGGCGCTAGCTGATAGTTGCGCCGCTCAGTAGCGCCCAACCTCAACCGGCGGCAGCGACTTCAGGTAGGTGTACACGGCGAGCAGGTCGGTGTCGGTCATGTGCTTGAACGAATCGACCGGCATTACCGGGCTGATCGGCGTGCCGTCCGGCCGGCGGCCGCTGCGCATGGTCGCCATGAAAACGTCGCCCGTCGGGTAGCGGGGCATGACGCTGCCCTTGCCGGGCGTCAGGTTGGCAGTGGCTGGCCAGGACGGCGGCGCGCCGGGAACGACGCCGCCGCTCAGGCGCGCGCCGTGGCAACCGATGCAGGTGTTGGCCACATAGGCGCCATGCTCGATCGACACCGCGGGCGCCACCGGCATCGAGGGCGGTAACGCGTGATCGATTTTTTCGGCAGCGTCTTTTACCGCGCCGAACGCATACAGGACTTTGACCATGGCCGGCAGCTCGATCACCGGCGCGATGCCGGCCGCCGGCGGCAATTGCCTGACGTAGGCAATCACCGCCGCCATGTCGGCGTCGGTGAGGCGGTTGTAGTCTTCGCTCGGCATGATCATGATCGGCTTGCCGTTCGGCTTGACGCCGTGGCGCACCGTGCGCACCCAGTCCTCGACCTTGTAGGCGCTCGTTACGCTGTTGGCGCCGGCGGTGATGTTGGGCGAAATGACCAGCATCGCACCCTCTTGCATGACGGTCTTGCCGGCGCCGTTGGCGCCATGGCAATCGACGCAGCCGCGGGTGCTGAACAGGTAGCGGCCCTGTTCGACCTCGGCCGGGTCGCCGCGCACGTCGACCGGCGCCACCTGCAGCGCGATTGTGCGCACCAGCTTGCGCTCGCCCGCGGCTTTGCCGCCGATCACCGTTGCGACGCCGGCCAGTGCCAGCAGACCCAACCCGATGCTGGTGCGTCTCATCCACTTGTTCATGGCATGTTCCTTTTTTTCAACACTACTCCGTGGTATCAATTTATCATGTTAGCAATAATGAAATAAGTGATAAATCAAACCGCTGTCATGTTTTCCCGGTAAAGTGCAGTCATCAAAAGCGAGCAGTGCGCCGCCGCGCGCAGCGCTGCAGTACGATCAAAAAAAACCAATGCCGGGAGTGCTGTTTCGTGGAATACAAAGATTATTACCAAAGTCTGGGCGTCGAGAAAGCCGCCTCGGCCGACGACATCAAGAAGGCTTACCGCAAGCTGGTGCGCAAGTACCATCCCGACGTCAGCAAGCACAAGGATTCCGATAGCAAGACCAAGGAAATCAACGAAGCCTACGGCGTGCTGGGCGACGCTGAAAAACGTACCGCTTATGACGAGCTCGGCAGCGGCGGGCGCGCCGGCCAGCGATTCCAGCCGCCGCCCGACTGGGCCTCGTCTTTCGGCGGCGGTGCGAACGGCGCCGACAGCGATTTCTTTTCCGACCTGTTTGCCAATGTGGGACAGCGCTCGCGCGGGCGTGGACCGGGCGCCGGCTACCAGGCGCGCGGCGAAGACATTCACGCCGCCATCACCGTCGACCTGGTCGATCTCTACCACGGCGCCACCCGCACCGTCACCATGCGCGTGCCGCAGCGCGACGCCAGCGGCCGGGCGGTGACCACCGACAAGTCGATCGAAGTGAAGATTCCCAAAGGCGTGTTGCCGGGCCAGCAATTGCGCCTGTCCGGCCAGGGTCATCCCGGCATCGGCGGCGGCGGTAGCGGCGACCTGTTTCTCGAAATCGGCCTCAAGAGCGACCAGCGTTACCGTGTCGATGGCAGCCACGTATACGAAACCGTACCGGTGACGCCGTGGGAAGCGGCGCTCGGCGCCGGCATTGCCGTGCCGACGCCATCGGGCGATGTCGAAGTCACGGTACCGGCCGGCTCGCAAACCGGGCGCAAGCTGCGCTTGAAGGGGCGCGGCATTCCAGCCCGGCTGCCGGGCGACCTGTACCTCGTCCTTGAAGTGGTATTGCCGCCGGCCGACAATGAAAAGGCCCGCGCCCTGTACGAAACCATGGCGCGCGAGCTTGCCTTCAACCCGCGCGCGCGCACCGGAGCTTGACCATGTCACAAGACGATCCCGTGAACGCCGTGCCGCTCGAAGAAGTGGCCCTCAGTGTCGAGGAACTGGCGCGCGCCTGCGCCGTCGAGCCCGATTGGGTGGTGCGCCACATCCGCGCCGGCGTCCTCGGCGAAGGCGACAGCATCGAAATCACTTCGGTGCGCTTTCGCAGCGGCGACCTGCTGCGCGCGCGCGGCCTGCTGAGCCTGGAGCAGACCTTCGACGCCAACGAGGAGATCGCCGCCCTGGTGCTCGACCTCGGCGACGAAATCCATCGCCTGCGCGCGCGCCTGCGGGTGCTCGAAGGCTGAGCGTTCGCGCAGTACCCGCCAAAAACCGGACATCCCCCCTGCGTCGCGCCGGCCGGATTTCCGCTGCCTTAATATTTGTCCACGACAATTATATCGATACCCGTATAATTTCTTCCTATCCGTCACCGCCGACGCTCACTCTGCTACCCTCCGTACATGGTAAAGATCAACCCGGTTCCGTCCACTTCCCCCCGGCGCACCATCTGTTTCGACCGCAATCGCCTTCAACTCGAGGATATCGCCGCCGTGGCCGACGGCAGCGCGCGCGCCGTCTTGTCGTCCGACCCGGCGTTTCGCGCCGCGATTGCGCGCGGCCCGGCCTTTCTCGACCGCTTGCTGCAAGAGGAGGGCGTCATCTACGGCGTCACGACCGGCTACGGCGACTCCTGCACGGTGCCGGTGCCGGCTGAACTGGTGGCCGAATTGCCCCACCAGCTCTACACTTATCACGGCTGCGGCCTGGGGGCGTTCCTGACGCCGGCGCAAACCCGCGCCGTCATGGCAACGCGCCTGGCGTCGCTGTGCAAAGGTTTTTCAGGGGTCTCGGTTGCGCTCCTCGAACAGATCGTGGGCCTGCTCGATGCCGGCATACTGCCGCTGATTCCTTCGGAAGGTTCGGTTGGCGCGAGCGGCGACCTGACGCCGTTGTCGTACCTCGCGGCGGTGCTGTGCGGCGAGCGCGAGGCGTGGTGCAACGGTGAGCACGTGGCGGCGGGCGAAGCGCTGGTTGCCGCCGGCATGGCGCCGCTGCGCCTGCGGCCGAAGGAAGCGCTGGCGATCATGAACGGCACTGCCGTGATGACCGGCTTGGCCGTGCTCGCCTATGGCAGCGCCGAGTACCTGGGCCAGCTAACTACGCGCATCACGGCCATGGCGTCGATCGCGCTCGACGGCAACGCCGATCATTTCGACGAGGTCCTGTTTTCGGTCAAGCCGCATCCCGGCATGCAGCGGATAGCCGCGCGCATCAGGGGCGACCTGCCGCGCGCCGAGCGCGCGCGCAACGGCAATCGCGTGCAGGACCGCTATTCGATCCGCTGCGCGCCCCACGTCATCGGGGTGCTCGAAGACAGCCTGCCATTTTTCCGCCAGCTGATCGACAATGAGCTTAACAGCGCCAACGACAACCCCATCATCGACGCCGACGGCGAGCACGTGCTGCATGGCGGTCACTTTTACGGCGGCCATATCGCCCTTGCCATGGATACCTTGAAAAATACCGTGGCAAACCTGGCCGATTTGATGGACCGGCAGATCGCCCTGCTGGTCGATGCGCGCTACAACAACGGCCTGCCGCCCAACCTGTCCGGTGCGACGGGGCCGCGGATCGCAATCAATCACGGCCTGAAGGCGCTACAGATCAGTTGCTCGGCCTGGACCGCCGAAGCGCTGAAGCTGACCATGCCGGCATCGGCCTTTTCGCGCTCCACCGAGTGCCACAACCAGGACAAGGTCAGCATGGGCACCATCGCGGCGCGCGACTGCCTGCGCGTGATCGAGTTGACCGAGCAAGTTGGCGCAGCCTTGCTGATCGCGGTACAGCAAGCCGTGCGGCTGCGCTGCGAACTCGACCCAAAGCTGGCGCTGTCGGCCGCGGTCGCCGCGATGATGGCATCGCTCGCCGCCGACGTCGCGCCGGTAGAAGAAGACCGGCGCCTCGACCTTGACCTCCACCTGTTGTTGACGCGCATTCGCGGCAAGGCATGGCGCCTCTATGTGTAAAAGGCAACGTTCAATTTGTTCTGGACAAACGATGGGGCAACAGTAATGTGTTGATGGCGATTAATCGTTGTAGTATGACAATATCGTAGGCGCAATTCGGCTGCCATGCGGTCTGCCGCCAACCTCCACTTTTTAGGAAATCACCATGCTAGAACTTGAAACCATTGCTTTCGGGAAAACAGGCATCGAAAACGTCCTCGGCAAGCTGGCGGACAAGGACTTCGACAAGCTGGCTTTTGGTGCCATCGAACTGGACAAGAATGGCACGGTATTGAAATACAACTCGGCCGAGGGAGCCATCACCGGGCGCGATCCGGCGACCGTCATCGGCAAGAATTTTTTCCGCGATGTTGCTCCATGCACCGCCAAGCCGGCGTTCAAAGGGGTGTTCGATGCCGGTGTCAAGGCAGGCAACCTGAACACGATGTTTGAGTACGTGTTCGACTATCAGATGCAAGCGACCAAGGTCAAGGTACACATGAAACGCTCGATCAGCGGCACGTCGTACTGGGTCTTCGTCAAGCGCATCTGACCAATCGGCGGCGGCGTGGCGATCAAACAGCCGGTGGCCCCGGTGTGGTGGGAACATGATGCGCATCTGCTGCGCTTTGTGTGCGACCTGGTGGCCGGCGAGTTGTCGCTGCTGCGCCGCAGCCGCGTCGAGCCGGGCTTGCCCTGGCCCGGGACGCTGCATATCGGACGCGATCTTGGCGCCGACTCGCTCGAAGTACTCTCTGTCGCCACCGCATTGTCCGACATGCTGCATCTGCACCGGTCGGGGATCGAGGATTACCTGTTGGCCCGGTTGGAAATCGAAGAGTGGGCAGCGATTGCCCGCCAGAGCCTGCGCCAGTTTTCAGCCGAACTGACGTTTCGCACCTCCGGTAGCGCGGGTATTCCGAAACGCTGCACCCACCCCGTGTCGTCGCTTTGGCAAGAGGTAGCCGTCCTGGCGGCGTTGCTGCCGGGACGGCGGCGCATCCTCAGCGCCGTGCCTAGCCATCACATCTACGGCTTCCTGTTTACGGTGCTGTTACCGCAGGCGCCCGGCATGCAAGACCTGGATGTGCTCGATGTGCGCGGCAGCTCCGCGGCTCGGCTGGCGCACGAACTGCGTGCTGGCGACCTGGTCGTGGCGCATCCCGAATTTTGGCGCGCCGCGCTGCAGTCGCAACCGTTATTCGCGCCCGGCGTAATCGGGGTGACGTCGAGCGCCCCATGTCCGGATGAACTGGCCGAGGCATTGCTGGCGGCAGGCCTGGACAAACTGATCCAGGTATATGGCAGTTCCGAAACCGGCGGCGTAGGGTGGCGCGAGTCTGCCGCTGCGCCTTTTCAAGCCTTCCCGTACTGGCGGCGCGTGGCTGAGGACGATGCGGTGCTCGAGCGTACGCTGCTTGACGGCGCATGCGCGCGTTGCGCCATCCAGGATACGCTGGAATGGGTCGGCACCGACACCTTTCGACCCGCGGGCCGGATCGACCAGGCGGTGCAGGTCGCCGGCATCAATGTGTTTCCGGCCCAGGTGGCTGCCGCATTGCGCGAACACCCGGCGGTGCTTGACGCCTCCGTGCGGCTGATGCGCGCCGACGAGGGCAACCGGCTCAAGGCATTTATCGTGCCCCGCGCGGCGCACGCCGATCGCGTCATGCTGCAGGCGCAACTGGCGGCATGGTCGCGCGAGCGCTTCGACAGCTCCCAGCGGCCGATGGCGTTTTCATTCGGCAGTCAGTTGCCAAGGCAGGCCAACGAAAAGCTGGCGGACTGGATCATCGACGCTACCGGTTAAGGCAGCGCAGTTGCCCGCCCTACTGGCAAGGTTGCACGCCAGCCGCGGCCGAAACGCTGGCAGCTCAAGACGCCTTGAGTGCCGGATAATCGATATAGCCACCCGCGCCGCCACCGTACATGGTGGCTGGGTCCGGCGTGTTCAACGGTGCCACGATGCGCAGTCTCTGAACCAGATCCGGATTGGCGATGAACGGACGGCCAAAGGCAATCAGGTCAGCGCTGTCGCTGGCGCGGGCGGCCAGGGCCAGGTCCAGATCGTAGCCGTTGTTGGCCATGAACAGCCCGTTGAACAGGCGGCGCAGAATCTGCAGGTCGAAGCCGCCGGGCACCTCGCGCGCGCCGCCGGTGTCGCCTTCGATTACGTGCAGATAGGCCAGATGAAAACGGTTGAGCTGTTCGACAGCGTAGGTGAACAGCGCCTGCGGGTTGCTGTCGGCGATGTCGCCAAAGGCACTGAGCGGCGAAATCCGGATGCCGACCCGATCACCGCCCCAGACCTGGACCACGGCTTCCGTCACTTCCAGCACCAGCCGTGCGCGGTTTTCGATCGAGCCGCCATAGGCATCGGTGCGCTGGTTGGTCTTGTCGCGCAAGAACTGGTCGAGCAGATAGCCGTTCGCCGCATGGATTTCGACGCCGTCGAAACCGGCGGCCTTGGCATTGTGTGCAGCGCTGCGGTATTGCTCGACGATCGAGGCGATTTCGCTCGTTTCCAAAGCGCGCGGTGTCACCATCGGTACGAAACCGTCGTTGGTATAGGACTGGCCTTCGGGTTTGATTGCCGAAGGTGCCACAGGTAAAGCGCCGTCGACTTGAATCGATGGATGGGAAATGCGCCCTACGTGCCACAGCTGCAGGAAAATCTTGCTGCCGGCCGCATGCACGGCCTCGGTAATCTTTTTCCAGGCTTGTACTTGCGCGTCACTGTAAATGCCGGGCGTGAAAATGTAGCCTTTGCCCTGTGGGGAAATCTGGGTAGCTTCGGCAATAATCAGTCCGGCGCCAGCGCGCTGCACGTAGTATTCGGCGGCCAGGTCACCGGGGATATCGTCTTCCTTTGCGCGGCTGCGCGTCAGCGGCGCCATGACGATGCGATTGGACAATTGCAGCGGTCCGAGTTGCATCGGCTTGAACAGATCGCTCGATGCGTTGCGATCGACTGCAGCGTCGTGCGCGGCGGTAGTGGCGGTAGTGGCGTTAATGGCGTTAGTGGCGGTCATGGAACTGGTCATTATTTGATCCTGTAAAAGAGGAGCGGCGCGGCGCGCTGCTTTGACTGCGGCTTCCATGCTTGAACGTACGAAACGATGGCGCGCAATCAATTTGAAAGGAGATATCTTAGACGCAAAGGCAGATCGGCGTCGGACCCGACAGAAGTTGTTACTCAGGTACTATGCTGAGACGTGGCACAGCCAAGCCTTCATAATTGGCCTTTTCGATGCGGTCGGGCCTGCCGGCACAGAACAAGGCGAGTGTCGGCGCTGGCGCTGTAGGGACCGGCGCTGTCGCTCTTGGTTGGACAATGCCGGTGCGCCGGGCACCGTACGCCGTCAGGCCTTCTTGACCCAGGCGGCGCACCATCCTTTCGCGCTCACCTGCTTGCCGCCAAACGCACCGCACGGCGCCATCGGGTCGGTCGACTTGCCGGCGTACAGCTGGCAATTGGCGCACAGGCGATCTTTGGCGTAGGTGGGCCACTTCTTGACGTCGACCTTGCTGGCGTCTGCCTTGTAGCCCAATGCCACGGCCGCCGGATCGGACTCGGGCAGCACCTCGGCACGGGCGAACGCAGTTTTGCCGAGGCCGAGAGACAGGGCGGCGGCGGGAATCGTAGTAAGGAAGATACGGCGCGTTGTCATGATAACTCCTTCGGAACGTGAACAAGAAGTGTACCAACATCTTTTCGCAGAATCGCGCGTTTCGTTTGAAATATCACGCTATACTTGAGTTTTGCCGGTTCACTTACGGTTCATTCTTGGTTCAATCATGATTGTCTTGCAAATTAAAACGAAGGACGCCGCTCCCGCCGTGGGCTATCGCAGCGGCGTCGCCGCGCGGCTCGCCGGCCTGCCGGTGGAAACGCTGCGGGTCTGGGAGCGCCGCTACGGCGTCTGCGACACGCGCCGTTCGGCGCACGGTCAGCGGCTCTATTCGGAAGCCCAGGTCGGCCGGCTCAGCCTGATCAAGCAACTGGTCGATCATGGCCATCCGATCGGTTCCTTGGCACAGTTGGAACTCGACCAGCTGCGCGCGATGGCGCCGGCGTCGCGCGCGCCGTCGCGGCCGCTGCGGCTGGCGCTGGTGGGTCAGGCAATGGCGCTGCGGCTGTCCGGCAGCAGGAGTGCCTGGCCGGGACTCGACATCGTCGGCAAGTGCCGGGAACTCGATGGCGCCGCAGCGGCATTGGCCGGCAGCAGCGCCGAGGTGCTGCTGATCGAAGTGGCGGAGCTGGACGACAGCGCGCTGCCGGCGATCGTCGCGCTGCGCCAGCAGCTGGGCGCGGCAATCGTGGTGCTGTACCGCTTCTGCGCCAGCGCGACGATCCGCCATCTGCGCGAGCAGGGGTGCCTGGTGGCGCGCGTGCCGGCCGACGCCGCTGAAATTGTGCTGCTGTGCCAAGCTGCGTTGGCGGCCGTGGTGGGGCAGGCGGAGCAGGCGGGGCAAGCGGATCTGCCGCAGCACGCGCCATCGGCCGCGCGCCGCTTCGACGACGAGGCGTTGTCCGCGTTGTCCGCGGCGAGCAACAGCGTGGCCTGCGAATGCCCGCGCCACCTGTGCGACATCCTGCTCATGATCAACAGCTTCGAGCGCTACAGCTTGCAGTGCGCTTCGCGCACGCCGGCCGACGCGCTGCTGCATGAACAGCTGGGCATCGCCGCCGGCTCCGCGCGCGTGCTGCTGGAAGCGGCCCTCGAGCAGCTGGCGCGGGCCGATGGCCTGCCGCTGCCCGCCGCACTGTAGGAGGTCCGCCCATGCCGCGCCCTGATTCAGAGTTTGATCCGGTGGTTGACGCCACCCCCGCCACCACGCTGCGCCTGCTGCTGGGCGACCAGCTCAACGCGCAGCATTCCTGGTTCCGGCACCGCCACGACGACGTCGTGTATGTGCTGATGGAAGTACGCCAGGAAACCGACTACGTCCTGCATCACGCGCAAAAAATCATCGCCATTTTTGCCGGCATGCGCGAGCTGGCGCGCCAGCTCGCTGCAAGCGGCCACCGGGTCTGCTATCTCACTATCGACGACGCCGCCAACTTGCAGTCGCTGCCGGCCAACCTGGACATGCTGCTGGCGCGCTACAGTGCCGCCGAATTCGAATATCAGGCGCCCGACGAATGGCGTCTGGATGCGCAAATGGCGACGTATACGCGCACGCTGGCGGTGCGTTCGGCCATGGTCGACAGCGAACATTTTTACAGCGCGCACGGCGAAGCCGCGCAGTTGTTCAGCAAACGCCAGCGATGGTTGATGGAGCATTTCTACCGCGCCATGCGCGTCAAGCACAAGGTGCTGGTCGACGCCGACGACAAGCCGCTCGGCGGCCAGTGGAATTTCGACCATGACAACCGCAAGTCGTGGCCGGGAACGCCGACCGCGCCGGCCGACTGGCGCGCGCCGCACGACCATTCGGCGCTATGGGAAACGATCCAGAAAGCCGGCGTCGCCAGCTTTGGCGCGCCGCACGCAGCGGCCCTGGCCTGGCCGCTCAACCGCGACGAGGCGTTACAGCACCTCGATGCCTTTGTCGAACACGCGTTGCCGCATTTTGGCCAGTTCCAGGATGCCATGAGCAGCCGCTCGTCGCGCCTGTTCCATTCGCTGCTGTCGTTCGCCCTCAACACGAAAATGCTCAACCCGCGCGAAGTCGTCGCCAGGGTCGAATCTGCCTGGCACGCGGGCCACGCCCCGCTCGCCGCCGTCGAAGGGTACATCCGCCAGATCCTCGGCTGGCGCGAGTACGTGCGCGGCGTGTACTGGGAACAGATGCCGGAGTATGTGGAGCGCAACGTGTTTGGCCACACCCGGGCCTTGCCTGGCTGGTTCTGGACCGGCCAGACCAAGATGCGCTGCATGGCCAGCGCGATCGGCGACTCGCTCGAACACGCGCATACCCACCACATCCACCGCCTGATGGTGATCGGTAACTTCGCCTTGGTGGCAGGGCTCGATCCGGTCGCGCTGCACCACTGGTACCTCGGCGTATATATCGACGCGTTCGAATGGGTCGAACTGCCCAACACGCTGGGCATGAGTCAGTTCGCCGATGGCGGCATGCTGGCCACCAAACCGTACGTGTCGAGCGCGGCGTATATCGACCGCATGAGCGATTACTGCAAAGGCTGCCATTACGACAAGAAGCAGCGTTTGGGCGAGCGGGCTTGCCCCTTCAATGCGCTGTATTGGGATTTTTTTGCGCGCAATGAAGAGCGGCTGGCGAGTAATCCGCGCATTGGGATGGTATATCCGCAGTTGCGCAAGATGGAGCCGGAGGCGGTGAAAGCGTTAAGGGAGAAGGCGGGGGAGTTGAGGGCGCAGCTCGATGGGTTGTAAGGACGTCCGAGGTGCGCAAGGACTGCGGTGCCGCTACCTCTTTCGCTCCCGGCGTGGCGATACGCTGCCGTCTTGACGATGGCAATGGCAAGGGCAAGGGCAGGGCTGGAAAGCGACCGTTGCTATTGCCGCGGCACATTGGCGTGGTAGACCGTTTTGATATTCACAAATTCCTGAATGCCGAACCAGGACAGCTCGCGGCCATAGCCTGAGTGCTTGACGCCGCCGAATGGCAGGCGCACATCCGACTTCACCAGCGCATTCACGAACACGGAACCGGCATCGATTTGACGCGCGATACGATCCGCCTTTGACTTGTCGCTCGTAAACACTGCCGAACCCAAACCAAACTCGGACTGGTTTGCCAAGGCGATCGCGTCAGCTTCATCGTCCGCTTCGATGATCGAGGCCACCGGTCCAAAGATCTCTTCTTCGAAAGCCACCATGCCGGGTCGTACGCCACCCAGAACGGTCGGCGGGTAGTAGCTGCCGGGTTGATCCGGCACCGCGCCGCCAATTAACAGCTGCGCGCCTTGTGCCACGCTGCGGCAGACTTGATCGTGAATCTGGTCGCGCAGGTCGGCGCGCGCCATTGGGCCGATGTCGGATTCCGGATCTGTCGGGTCGCCAAAGCGAACGTTGCGAAACTGCTCCACATAGCGCCGCGTAAATTCTTCCTGCACCGACCTGACGACAATGAAGCGCTTGGCGGCAATGCAGCTCTGGCCACCGTTGATCAGCCGGCTCTTGACGCAGGTTTGTACCGCGAGTCCAAGGTCGGCATCTTGCAACACGATGTAGGCATCGCTGCCGCCGAGTTCAAGCACGCTTTTTTTGAGCTCCGAGCCGGCGATTCCAGCGACCGATTTTCCGGCCGGCGTGCTGCCGGTCAAGGTGACTGCACGCACCAGCCGATGGCGGATGATCGGCTCCACCCGTGTGCCCTCGACCAGCAAAGTGGTAAAAGCGCCAGCAGGGAAACCTGCCTGCATGAAAACATCCTGGATTGCCAATGCGCAGCCACACGCATTCGACGCATGCTTGAGCAGGCCGACATTGCCGGCCATGAGCGCCGGCGCCGCAAAGCGGAATACTTGCCAAAACGGGAAATTCCATGGCATGACGGCCAGGACCACGCCTAGCGGATCGCAAGCGATATAGCTGTCCGCAGCATCCGTCGCGATGGGCTGATTGGCAAGAAACTTTTCAGCGTTATCAGCATAAAAATCGCAGCAGTCCGCGCACTTTCCAATTTCGGCGACGCCATCCTTCAATACCTTGCCCATCTCGCTTGCCATCAATGCCGCCAGTTCTGTTTGCCGTTGGCGCAACACATTCGCCGCCACGCGCATCAGCGCTGCGCGGGCTGCAAAGGAGGTCGTGCGCCAATCATGGAAGGTGCTGTCAGCGGCGCTGATCAGTTGCTCAATTTTGGCATCGTCGTAAGGGGCGTAGGTCGCGATCTGCTGCTGGGAGTGCGGGTTGACGCTCTGCATGAGGAGTCCTTTGGGCCGGCGCGCAATGGCGTTGACCATGGGTGAAGGAATTGGGCTTTGAATACGGCATTGGTACACGCCCTGGTAGTGGCTGATGCCCGCGTCGCCGTAGCGACCGGTTGATGACGGACCGTGCAGGTGGTAGCTGGCAGACGGGCCCCGACGTAACAGGCGCAGCGCCGGCGTAGTTGGTTGGACCTGGTTCTTGGGCCGTCGTTCAATGGCGATCTCACAGACCAAATGCAGCACCTTCTGCTGTAACGTGCCGGCGCGGTGAAAATCTACCGACATTTGATCACGCGCTTGCAAGCGCAAGTCGCTTCAGCGGCGCCGAGCAGTGCTCGGCGAAACCCCGCTTACGCCCCGCGGACGCGGGTTCGATTCCCGCCGCCCGGTAGCGCAAGCGAAAAAAAACCGCCCATCGGGCGGTTTTTTAGGATGATGTGGTGGAGGCGGCGGGAATCGAACCCGCGTCCAGAAGCACTCTACAGACAGTTCTACATACTTAGCACTGCCATTTAATTTAACCAATACAACGCGGACGTGCACGCTTTGTACCAGCGAGTTACCTATTATTTAGTTCCGTACCAAGTAACCCGGTAAAGAACGAGTCCCTGTAAATGACTCTAGAGCTTTTAACGGCCCACCCCAGGGACGAGGTGTTCTAGAGCTAACAGCAATTAAGCTGCCAGTGCGTACGAGTTATCGTTTGCAGTTAAGTTTTTTCAGGTTGTATTTACGAGGTAGCCCGCCCTCGGTATGCCCTGCGCTGCTTTGCAACCCCTGTCGAAACCAGGTCGCCCCCACAGAACGGTCATTGTAACGCAATCTTTGGCCTTGTGCGGTGCGGCTTGCGTACCGCACAAGGCATCAAGCTCAGCGGTTGCCGTTGGCAATCTGGTTGCCGAGCATGCCGCCACCGATGACGCCGGCGACCGTTGCCAGCTTCTTGCCGTTGCCGCCGCCAACCTGGTTGCCGAGCAAGCCGCCAACGACCGCGCCAAGACCGATGCCGACGTAATTCGGTTGCGCAGGCGCTGGCTGCTGCACGGCCGGCGCGCTGTAATTCGCGTTGTTGTTCGCGCTGTAGTTTGCGTTGTTATTTGCGTTGTTATTGCGTTGGTAATCGCGCTCGTAGTCGTTGCGCGCAACCTGGGTGTGGCGGTGGGCGACGTGGCGTGGCGCTTGCTTGACCACCGGCGCCTTGCGTACAACCGGCGCGGCAGCTGGCTCTTCAAGATATTTCGGTTGCGGCGCGGCGGCGGCCATCAGCATCGGGGCCGGGGCCGGGGCCGGGGTCGGGGCTGGCGCTACGGCAGACAGTTGGGTCGCAAGCGGCAACGCCGATGGCGCCGGCGCGATGGTGGCGCGCGAGTTCGGCAGCAAACCCGTGATCGCCGCGGTGCCGGCCAGGCTGACGATGACGACGGATACTGCCGCGGCGGCCATCAGCGGGTGGATGCGGGTTGCGGTCTTGATCGATTCCATTATTCTGCTCCTGAGACGTTGAGTGAGGCTGCAGGAACAGATTAACGGGAGCGCGTGCGCCAAGATAGGCGCAGGGTGTTTCAAACGTTACAAGCTGTAAAGACGGCGTCGCTCAGGCGCTCATTCTTGCGCCGATGCCCGCATCGGCCATGCCGCGCAACATTTCCAGCAGGTCGGCCGGGGTGTCGAGCAGGAAGTCGGCGCCCCAGGCGGCCGGTTCGATGGCGCCGCAATAGCCCCAGGCGCAGGCGACGGTGACCATACCAGCCGCGCGGCCGGCTTCGATGTCGCGCAAATCATCGCCGACGTACCAGCAGTGTTGGGGGAGAACGCCAAGGCGGCGCGCGCCTTCCAGCAGCGGCTCCGGGTGCGGCTTGGCGTGCGGCGTGGTGTCGCCCGAAACGATGCAGCCGGCGTGCGCCAGGCCGATCTGCGGAATCAGGGGATCGGTGAAGCGCGCCGGCTTGTTGGTGACGATGCCCCAGGCCATGCCGGCGGCCTTGATGCCGTCGAGCAGTTCGGTGACGCCGCCAAACAGCGTGCTGTGCACCGACATCGCCGACTGGTAGCGGTCGAACCACTGCAGCCGCAGCGTTTCGTAGCCGGCGTCGGCCGGGGTCAGGCCAAAGGCGGCGCCGATCATGCCGCGTGCACCGGCCGACGCGGTCGGGCGCAGCACCGCATACGGCGTCGGCGCCAGGCCGCGCTCGGTGCGCAGGAAATTGACCGCCGCCGCCAGGTCGGGCGCCGTGTCGGCCAGTGTGCCGTCAAGGTCGAACAAGATGGCAAGCGGTGCCTGCAGGAAAGGAGGGCGGGTCATGAATATCTTTGGAAAAGCGGCGCGGTAGGTAGCGGGCGGATGGATGGGAAATGCGTGTTTGCCGTTTATAGCGGACGGTTGCAAGCGACCATGTAGTTGACGCTGGTGTTGTCGTTAAGCGAATAAATCTTACTGAGCGGGTTGTATCCCAGCCCCTTCATTGCGTCCAGTTGCAGCCCGGCCTGGCGCACGAAATGCGACAGCTCGGCCGGGGTGAGGAATTTTGCGTAGTCGTGGGTGCCCTTGGGCAGCATGCGCAGCAGGTACTCGGCGCCGATGATGGCATACAGGTAGGACTTCGGATTGCGGTTCAGGGTCGAAAAGAACACGTGCCCGCCGGGCTTGACCAATGCCGCCGCCGCCCGCACGACCGATGCCGGATCGGGCACGTGCTCGAGCATTTCCATGCACGTCACGACGTCGTACTGGCCGGCTTCGCGCGCTGCCATGTCTTCGGCCGCAATCAGCTCGTAGCGCACCTGCACGCCGGACTCCAGGCTGTGCAGGTCGGCCACCTTCAAGGCTTTTTCGGACAAATCGATGCCGGTGACGATGGCGCCTTTTTTTGCCATCGATTCGGCCAGGATGCCGCCGCCGCAGCCGATGTCGATCACCTTGCGTCCGGCCAGCGGCGCGCGCGCGTTGATCCACTCGAGGCGCAGCGGGTTGATGTCGTGCAGCGGGCGGAACTCGGAGGTGGGATCCCACCAGCGGTGGGCGAGGTCACTGAATTTCTGGATTTCTTGGAGGTCGGCGTTCATAGCAGGAATGATAGCGGGAAAATGGGGGAAGGGGCGTACGCGAGCGTAAAAGGCCGGCGCTTGGCGCCGGACTTAAAAAAAAACCCCGCCGAAGCGGGGTTCTCGAGGAGAGCCGAAGCGCCCGGATTACTTATTACGGGTACCGACGACTTCGATTTCAACGCGGCGGTTCTTGGCACGGCCGGCGGTCGACTTGTTGTCAGCAACTGGCTGCTTCTCGCCCTTGCCTTCGGTGTAGACGCGGTTGGCTTCGATACCTTTGGACTGCAGGTATGCCTTGACCGCATCGGCGCGGCGGATCGACAGCTTCTGGTTGTAGGCATCGGTACCGATCGAGTCGGTGTGACCGACGGCGATGATGACTTCCAGGTTGATACCTTGCAGCTTCGAGCTCAGGTCGTCCAGGCTGGCTTTGCCGGCTGGCTTGAGTACGGCCTTGTCGAAGTCAAAGAACGCATCAGCCGAGTAGCTCACTTTTTCCGACGTCGGCACCGGTACCAATGCTGGCGCGGGGGCAGCGGCCGGTGCTGGGGCCGGTGCCTGGGCGACGACTGGCGGTGGCGGTGCGACGCACTTGCCATTGACCAGGGTGTCCGGCGCTACGCACAATGGCAGGTCGCAACCTGGCACCGCATCGGCTGGCGTCCAGTAACCAGTGCGCCAGCACAGGCCGAACGGGTTGCGGGCGATGACGCCGCGCGAATCTTGCACGTAAGCGCTGGTTGGCGACTTCGCTTTGATGTCGGTCGTCAGCGGTGCGAACGGCGGCGCGGTTGGATACGTGGTCTGCGCGGACGCGATACCGGTGAACGCTGCGGAAGCGGCGAAGATAAGGGCTGCAATTTTATTCATATGTTTTTCTTCCTTTCGGGGGTGATATCCGCAGCAAAAACTGCGCAACTTGACGTGCATAGGCAGAATACTAACAGTTTGTCTCGCATTCCTCATTTCTGATTGCGAAACATGCAATTGGCTTCTGAATCATTTTGCCACAGTGGGCGAAATAGCACGACGCTTGACAAATCAAACGTCGCGCATTATGAAATTTACGTTGTTTTCGTGCAACGTGGCACGCGGCGCTTGCGTTGCGCTTGACATCGCGTCAAGTTGCGGCGAGTTGAGCATTGAGACCAATAGGAGGAATTGCGCTGGTGCTATGGTAAAATCGCCCGCTTGCAGTATAACCACAGCCCGAGACCGCCGCCCAGCCAATGGATCAATTCGCAAAAGAAACTATCCCAATTTCCCTCGAAGAAGAGATGCGCAAGAGCTATCTCGATTACGCCATGAGCGTGATCGTTGGCCGCGCATTGCCGGATGTGCGCGACGGCCTCAAGCCTGTGCACCGCCGCGTGTTGTTTGCGATGCATGAGATGAACAATGTCTACAACCGCCCGTACGTCAAGTGCGCGCGGGTGGTCGGCGAAACCATGGGTAAATATCACCCGCACGGCGACGCCTCGATCTACGACACGTTGGTGCGCATGGCGCAGGATTTCTCGCTGCGCTATACGCTGGTTGACGGCCAGGGCAACTTCGGTTCGGTCGATGGCGACAGCGCCGCGGCGATGCGCTACACCGAGTGCCGCCTCGACAAGATCGCCAGCGAAATCCTGGCCGACATCGACAAGGATACGGTCGACTTCCAGCCGAACTACGACGGTAAGGAAAAAGAGCCGACGGTGCTGCCGACCCGCATCCCGAACCTGCTGATCAACGGCTCGTCCGGCATCGCGGTCGGCATGGCGACCAACATCCCGCCGCACAACCTGACCGAAATCATCAACGGCGCGCTGCACGTGCTGCGCAATCCGGACTGCACCATCGACGACCTGATCGAGATCATCCCGGCGCCGGACTTCCCGACCGCCGGCATCATCTATGGCGTTTCCGGTGTGCGCGACGGCTACCGCACCGGGCGCGGGCGCGTCGTCATGCGCGCCAAGACCCACTTCGAGGAATACGGCAAGGACGGCGGGCGCATCGCCATCATCGTCGACGAGCTGCCGTACCAGGTCAACAAGAAGTCGCTGCTCGAGCGCATCGCCGAAAACGTGCGCGACAAGAAGCTGGAAGGCATTTCCGACATCCGCGACGAGTCCGACAAGTCGGGTATGCGCGTGGTGATCGAATTGAAGCGCGGCGAAGTGCCCGAAGTGGTGCTGAACAACCTGTACAAGCAGACCCAGCTGCAAGACACCTTCGGCATGAACATGGTAGCGCTGGTCAACGGCCAGCCGAAGCTGCTGAACCTCAAGCAGATGCTGTTCTACTTCCTGTCGCACCGGCGCGAAGTGGTCACCCGGCGCACCGTGTTCGAACTGCGCAAGGCGCGCGAACGCGGCCACATGCTCGAAGGCCTGGCCGTCGCGCTGGCCAACATCGACGACTTCATCGCCATCATCAAGGGCGCGCCGACGCCGCCGGTGGCCAAGACCGAGCTGATGGCCCGTTCGTGGGATTCGTCGCTGGTGCGTGAAATGCTGACCCGCACCGCCGAAGGCGCCACCGTCGGCGGCATCGAGGCGTTCCGTCCCGAGCATCTGCCGAAGCACTACGGCATGCAGGCTGACGGCATGTACCGGCTGTCCGACGAGCAGGCGCAAGAGATCCTGCAGATGCGCCTGCAGCGCCTGACCGGGCTCGAGCAAGACAAGATCGTCAATGAATACAAAGACATCATGTCGCACATCGCCGACCTGCTCGACATCCTGTCCAAGCCGGAGCGCGTCACCGTCATCATCACCGATGAAATGACCGCGGTGATGAACGAGTACGGCGCCGGCAACAAGGACGTGCGCCGTTCGCACATCGAGCTGAACCCGACCGACCTCGAGACCGAAGACCTGATCACGCCGCAGGACATGGTGGTGACCTTGTCGCACACCGGCTACATGAAGTCGCAGCCGATTGCCGAGTACCGTGCGCAAAAGCGCGGCGGGCGCGGCAAGCAGGCGATGGCGACCAAGGAAGAGGACTGGATCGACCAGCTGTTCATCGCCAACACCCACGATTACATGCTGTGCTTCTCGAACCGCGGCCGGATGTACTGGCTCAAAGTGTGGGAAGTGCCGCAAGGTTCGCGCAACTCGCGCGGTAAACCAATCGTCAACATGTTCCCGCTGCAGGACAACGAAAAAATCACCGTGATTCTGCCGCTGTCGGGCGAAAACCGCACCTTCCCGGAAGACCATTACGTCTTCATGGGCACCAGCCTCGGCACCGTCAAGAAGACGCCATTGCGCGACTTCAGCAATCCGCGCAAGGCCGGCATCATCGCGGTCGACCTCGACGAAGGCGACTTCCTGATCGGCGCCGCGCTGACCGACGGCGAGCATGACGTGATGCTGTTCGCGGACTCCGGCAAGGCAGTGCGCTTCGATGAGAACGACGTGCGCCCGATGGGCCGTACCGCGCGCGGCGTGCGCGGCATGAACCTGGAAGAAGGCCAGCACGTCATCGCCCTGCTGGTGGCCGAAAACGAAACGCAATCGGTGCTGACGGCAACCGAGAACGGCTTCGGCAAGCGTACTCCGATCACCGAGTACACCCGCCACGGCCGCGGCACCAAGGGCATGATCGCGATCCAGACCAGCGAGCGTAACGGCAAAGTGGTGGCTGCCACCCTGGTCGAGGTGAGCGACGAGATCATGTTGATCACCACCGGCGGCGTGCTCATTCGCACCCGCGTGTCGGAGATCCGCGAGATGGGCCGCGCCACGCAAGGCGTGACCCTGATCGCGGTCGAAAACGGCACCAAGCTGTCGGGCCTGCAGCGCATCGTCGAGACCGATCTGGAAGAGCCGGACTTGGAAGAGGCGCCGCAGTAACGCTCTTGAGGCGACGACGGCGAAGCGCCTATACTGGTGCTTCGCCGATTGCCAGCAAAAGCAGCACCGGTGACTCTTACGTCGTTCCCGCGCAGGCGGGAACCCAATTACTTCGCTGATCCGCTACCGTGACTCCTATCTACAATTTTTCCGCCGGTCCCGCCGTGCTGCCCAGGGAAGTGCTCGAACAGGCCGCCTCCGAAATGCTCGACTGGCACGGCTGCGGCATGTCGGTGATGGAAATGAGCCACCGCGGCCCCGAATTCATCTCGATCTACCAACAGGCCGTGGCCGACCTGCGCGAACTGCTCGCCATCCCGGCCAATTATAAAATCCTGTTCCAGCAAGGCGGCGGCCTTGGCGAAAACGCCATCGTGCCGATGAACCTGGTTGGCCGCTCTGCGCAGCCGGCCACCATCGATTTTGTCCACACCGGCTCCTGGTCCGGCAAGTCGGTCGCGGAAGCGGCGCGCTACGCCAACGTCAACGTGGCGGCAAAGCCGGCGGGCAGCTTTACCAGCGTGCCGCCGCAGGAAACCTGGCAGCTGACGCCAGGCGCAGCCTACCTGCACCTGTGCACCAACGAAACCATCGACGGCGTGGAGTATAACCTCGACAACTTCGTACCAACGGTCCAGGGCGACACGCCGATCGTCGCCGACATGTCGTCGCACATCCTGTCGCGCGTGTTCGACGTGTCGAAATACGGCGTCATGTTTGCCGGCGCCCAGAAAAACATCGGCCCGGCCGGCCTGACCCTGGTGATTGTTCGTGACGATTTACTAGGCCACGCGCTGCCGATCTGTCCTTCGGCGTTCAACTGGAAGACGGTCGCCGACCACGATTCGATGTACAACACGCCGCCGACCTACGCCATCTACATCGCCGGCCTGGTGTTCGCCCACCTGAAACGCCAGGGCGGCGTAGCCGCGATGGAACAGCAAAATATCGCCAAGGCCAAGCTGCTGTACGCCGCGCTCGATTGCGACGATTTTTATGCGAACCGGGTGGCGCTTGATAGCCGCTCGCGCATGAACGTGCCGTTTTACCTGGGCGACGAAACCCGCAATGAACAATTCCTGGCCGGCGCAAAAGCGCGCGGCCTGTTGCAGCTGAAGGGCCACAAGTCCGTAGGCGGTATGCGCGCATCGATCTACAACGCGATGCCGATCCAGGGCGTGCAAGCCCTGGTCGATTATTTGAACGAGTTTGCTGGCAGATAATTTAAGAAAGCCGGCTCCAATCGAACCAACGCGTGTAAAGACGATGACAGACAAACTGACCCCCTTGCGCGAGCAGATCGACGCCATCGACGCCGAGCTTCTCGACCTGCTCAACCAGCGCGCCCGCCTTGCCCAGCAGGTCGGCCACGTCAAGGCCGAAACCCGGGCGCCGGTGTTTCGCCCGGAGCGCGAAGCGCAAGTACTGCGCGGCGTCGCCGCGCGCAACCCCGGCCCGCTCAAAAACGCCGACCTGCAAACCATCTTTCGCGAAGTCATGTCGGCCTGCCGCTCGTTGGAGAAGCGCGTCACCGTCGCCTATCTGGGGCCGGCCGGCACCTTCAGCGAGCAGGCCGTGTACCAGCAGTTCGGCGGCGCCGTCGACGGCCTGCCGTGCGTGTCGATCGACGAAGTGTTCCGCGCCACCGAAGCGGGCACCGCCGACTTTGGCGTGGTCCCGGTCGAAAATTCGTCCGAAGGGGCGATCAATCGCACGCTCGACCTGATGCTCGCCACCACCACCATCATCAGCGGCGAAGTGTCGATCCCGGTCCATCACAGCCTGATGAGCAGTACCGGCTCGATGGATGGCGTCACCGTCGTCTGCGCCCATTCGCAGGCGCTGGCCCAGTGCCAGGTCTGGCTCAACCAGCACTACCCCAACATCGAGCGGCGTGCGGTGGCGTCGAACGCCGAGGCGGCGGTGATGGCCAGCACCAATCCGGCGATTGCCGCGATCGCCAGCGAGATGGCGGGCGAGCAGTACAAGTTGGGCGTGGTCCAGGGCCATATTCAGGATGATCCGCACAACCGCACCCGTTTTGCCATCATCGGCCACCTGCAGACCAATCCGTCGGGCGAGGACCAGACTTCGCTGGTGCTGGCGGTGCCGAACAAGGCCGGCGCCGTCTACAATTTGCTGGCGCCGCTGGCCAAACACGGCGTCTCGATGACCCGCTTCGAGTCGCGTCCGGCGCGCATCGGCACCTGGGAATACTATTTTTATGTCGACATCGAAGGCCACGTCTTTGATGCCGCCGTCGCCAGGGCGCTCGAGGAACTGAAAGACAACGCCGCTTTTTTCAAGGTGCTCGGTTCCTACCCGCTCAGCCTCTAAGCCAATTGATCAGTTAATTAATACAGATACGAGATCCTCCATGCCCCAGCAATTCGGTCCAGAATACGTCCGCGCCATCGCCCCTTACCAGGCCGGCAAACCCATCGCCGAAGTGGCGCGCGAGTTCGGCCTCGACGAAGCGAGCATCGTCAAGCTGGCCTCCAACGAAAACCCGTTCGGCGTGCCCGAATCGAGCAAGCAGGCGATGGCCGCCACCTTGTCCGAGCTTGGCCGCTACCCGGACGCCAATGGTTTCGCGCTGAAAGCGGTGCTCTCAAAACGCTACGGCGTGTCCCCCGACTGGATCACGCTGGGCAACGGCAGCAACGACATTTTAGAGATCGCCGCCCACGCGTTTGTACAGGGCGGACAGTCGGTGGTGTATTCGCAGTATTCGTTCGCGGTGTACGCGCTGGCCACCCAGGGCGTCGGCGCGCGCCCGATCGTGGTGCCGGCCAAGGCCTACGGCCACGACCTGGACGCCATGGCCGCAAGCATCGAAGACGACACCCGCCTGATCTATATTGCCAACCCCAACAACCCGACCGGCACCTTCATCGCCCCAAGCGAGATCGAAGCGTTCCTGAAACGCGTGCCGGCCCACGTCGTCGTCGTGCTCGACGAAGCCTATAACGAATACCTCGCGCCCGAGCAGCAGTTCGAGTCGAGCCAATGGGTGCGCACCTACCCGAACCTGCTGGTTTCGCGCACGTTCTCGAAAGCCTATGGGCTGGCCGGCCTGCGGGTCGGTTTCGCCATCGCCCAGCCGGCTCTCACCGACTTGATGAACCGTATCCGCCAGCCGTTCAACGTCAACTCGCTGGCGCAGGCAGCGGCGATTGCCGCCCTGGGCGACAAGGATTTCCTTGCGCAGGGCGCGGCCAACAACGCTGCCGGCTACCGCCAGTTCGTCGAGGCGTTCGCAGAACTCGGCCTGGAGTACGTGCCGTCGTTCGGTAACTTCGTGCTGGTGCGGGTCGGCATGGACGACAGCGCCGGTGCGCGGATCAACCTGGCGCTGCTCAAGCAAGGCGTGATCGTGCGCCCGGTCGGCAATTACGGGCTGCCGCAATGGCTGCGCATCTCGATCGGCCTGCCGCGCGAAAACGCGTTGTTCTTGGCCGCGCTCAGGAAGGCGCTGGCCTGATGGCCGGCGCGGTCGTGTTCGACAAGGTCGTCATTTTCGGCGTCGGTCTGATCGGCGGCTCGTTCGCGCTGGCGTTGAGAACCGCGGGCGTTGTCGGTCACATCGTCGGCATGGGCCGCTCAAAAGAAGCGCTCGGCCGCGCCCTCGAGCTGGGCATCGTCGACAGCGTCGGTGACTCGATCGCTGCTGCCTTGAACGGCGCCAGCCTGGTGCTTATTGCGGCGCCCGTCGCCCAGACCGAAGCGATCCTCGCATCGATGCTGCCGCACCTGGAAGCGGGCACCATCGTCACCGACGCCGGCAGCACCAAGGCCGACGTCGCCGCCGCGGCCCGCCGCGCCCTTGGAGCCCGGATTTCTCAATTTGTGCCGGGCCACCCGATCGCCGGCGGCGAATCGAACGGGCCGGACGCTGCCGTCGCGAACCTGTACCAAGGGAAAAAGACGGTGCTCACGCCGCTGCCGGAAAACAGCGCCATTGACATCGCCCGGGTGGCTGGCGCCTGGACTGCCTGCGGCGCGGTGGTGCGCCAGCTTGAACCGGGCGAACACGACAAGGTGTTCGCCGCCGTCAGCCATTTGCCGCACCTGCTGGCCTACGCCCTGGTCGACGACATCGCCAACAAGCGGCACGCCGGCCTGCTGTTTCAGTATGCAGCCAGCGGTTTTCGCGACTTTACCCGCATTGCCGCGTCTTCGCCCGAAATGTGGCGCGACATCAGCCTGGCCAACCGCGACGCGCTGCTCGGTGAGCTCGACGCATATCTGGCACAATTGATCGGAATGCGCGCGATGCTGGCCGCCGGCGACGGCGCCGCCCTCGAAACCGTCTACGCCAACGCCCAGCGCGCCCGGCGTCAGTGGACCGGCGCGATCGAAGCGGCCGAGGCGTCGCAGGCGCCGGACGTTACGCAATAACGCGCACAGAATAGCGCAGCATAGATTCACGAAAGACTTTTCAAATGCCCCAGAACAACCCAAAAATTTACCCGCACTACCTCGACCTGAAACCCGTCATGCACGTCGCGGGCACGGTGCGCCTGCCGGGCTCGAAAAGCATCTCGAACCGCACCTTGCTGCTGGCCGCGCTGGCCGGCGGCACCACCACCATCGTCGACCTGCTGGCGTCCGACGACACCATGGTCATGCTCGGCGCGCTGCATTCGCTCGGCATCAAGTGGGAGCAGCTAGATGAGCGCACCCATATCGTGCACGGGGTTGACGGCGTGTTGCCGGTCCACCAGGCCGACCTGTTCATGGGTAACGCCGGCACTGCGATCCGCCCGCTGACGGCGGCGCTGGCGGTGATCGGCGGCGACTACACGCTGCATGGCGTCTCGCGCATGCATGAGCGGCCGATTGGCGACCTGGTGGAAAGCCTCAACGCCGTCGGCGCCCAGATCGAATACACCGGCGAAGCGGGTTTCCCGCCACTGCGCATCCGGCGCGGCCATATCCACGCCCACGCCGCGCCGATCCTTGTCCGCGGCAACGTCTCGAGCCAGTTCCTCACCGCGCTGCTGATGGCCGCGCCCCTGATGGCCAACGAACATCCGGTCAGCATCGAGGTCGAGGGCGAGCTCATTTCCAAGCCCTATATCGAAATCACGCTGAACCTGATGCGCCGCTTCGGCGTGACGGTCGAGCAGGACGGCTGGCGCTCGTTCACGGTGCAGCCGGGCCAGCGCTACGTTAGTCCAGGCACCATCCACGTTGAAGGCGACGCCTCGTCGGCCTCGTATTTCCTGGCGGCGGGGGCGATTGGCGGCGGTCCGGTACGCGTGGTTGGCGTCGGGCGCGACAGCATCCAGGGCGACGTGCGTTTTGCCGACGCGCTCGAACAGATGGGCGCGACTGTTACCCGCGGCGACGACTGGATCGAAGCGACGTCGAATGGCGTGCTCAAAGCGATCGACGCCGACTTCAACCACATTCCCGACGCCGCGATGACGATCGCCATTGCCGCGCTATATGCCGACGGCACCAGCACGCTGCGCAATATCGCCAGCTGGCGCGTCAAGGAAACCGACCGCCTGGCCGCGATGGCGAAGGAACTGCGCAAGCTCGGCGCCACCGTCGAAGAGGGCCTCGACTATATCGCCATCACGCCGCCGGTGCAAATCGCGGCCGCCACCATCGACACCTACGACGATCACCGCATGGCGATGTGCTTTTCGCTTGCCAGTCTGGACGGCGCCGCCCGGCGCGGCAACGCCATCCGCATCAACGAACCGCAATGCGTCGCCAAGACCTTCCCCGACTATTTCGAGGCCTTTGCCGGCATCGCCAAAGGCGAATTATTCTGATTACCGCTGGTACCGCTGGGGTCAGTTCCGACATTCGGACACGGTCCCATCATTAGAAGTTCCGCTAGCGAAGAGGCCGTGTCCGAATGTCGGAACTGACCCCAGGGTTCCGCTAGCGAAGAGGTCGTGTCCGAATGTCGGAACTGACCCTGGAGTTCCATTGAGGCAAAATTGTTGCCAGGGCTCTAGATTAAATTTAATAAGTGATAACAATGCAAAATTCCTTGATACCAGTCATCGCCATCGACGGCCCGACCGCTTCCGGCAAGGGCACCGTCGCGCACAAGGTAGCGCTGCGTCTTGGCTTTCATTACCTCGATTCGGGCGCGTTGTACCGGCTGACGGCCTTGTCGGCGCTGCGCCGCGAGACAGATCTTGCCGACGAACACGCGCTGGCGAAAGTAGCCGAGCACATGCAAGTGAACTTCGACGGCGCCGAGATCCTGCTGGCGAACGACAACGTCAGCGCTGCCATCCGTGCCGAGGAGGTTGGCAACCTGGCATCGAAGATCGCCGCGCTGCCGGCCGTGCGCCAGGCGCTGTTTGCCGTGCAGCTCGGTTTCCGGCGTGCGCCCGGGCTGGTGGCCGACGGGCGCGACATGGGGACGGTGATTTTTCCCCATGCCAAATTAAAGGTGTTCCTTACCGCAAGTACTGAGGCGCGCGCGCAACGTCGATATAAGCAATTGATTGACAAGGGGATTTCTGCTAATATGGAAGACCTCCTGTCGGATTTGAAAGCGCGCGATGACCGTGACACACATCGGGCAATCGCACCTTTGGCGCCGGCAGAAGGGGCGCATATCCTCGATACTTCCAACATGACGGCCGAGCAGGCCATTGAGGAAGTTCTCTCGTTGTATGCACGCAGGGTCCCGAAATAAGGGGCGCGGCGCGGCTCCAGGGCACACTGTCCAACATGACGGCCAGGGAAGGTTTTGGCCTTTGAGGAAGTGGGTATTGGTGGGCGCGCAGCAGGCGGCAAGCAGTAGTAATAACAGTAATAACAGTAATTGTGGTGCCTGGTCCGGCAATGGTGTCGATCTCAGGCGTGGTTCAACCTAACCCAGTTTAAGTCGCATCGTGCGAACTCTGCTGGATCACTCGTGTACAAACTATGTCAACAGCAACAACTGAAGCAACTGGTATGGAAAGTTTTGCAGCGCTCTTCGAGGAATCGTTGTCGAAGCAAGATATGCGCTCCGGCGAAGTTATTTCCGCTGAAGTCGTGCGCCTCGACCACAATTTCGTGATCGTCAACGCCGGCCTCAAGTCCGAAGCTTTCATTCCTATCGAAGAATTCAAGAACGACCAGGGCGAACTGGAAGTTCAAGTCGGCGATTTCGTTTCCGTAGCGATTGAGTCGCTGGAAAACGGTTTCGGCGATACCATCCTGTCGCGCGACAAGGCAAAACGCCTGGCGTCGTGGCTGGCCCTGGAAAAAGCAATGGAATCCGGTGAGATCGTCATCGGTACCGTGAACGGTAAAGTCAAGGGCGGCCTGACCGTCCTGACCAACGGCATCCGCGCATTCCTGCCCGGTTCGCTGGTCGACACCCGTCCAGTCAAGGACACCACCCCGTTCGAAGGCAAGACCCTGGAATTCAAGGTCATCAAGCTCGACCGTAAGCGCAACAACGTGGTGCTGTCGCGCCGCGCCGTCATCGAAGCTTCGATGGGCGAAGAGCGCCAGAAGCTGATGGAAACGCTGAAGGAAGGTACCGTCGTTACCGGTATCGTCAAGAACATCACCGACTACGGCGCCTTCGTCGACCTCGGCGGTATCGATGGCCTGCTGCACATCACCGACCTGGCTTGGCGTCGCGTGCGTCACCCGTCGGAAGTGCTGACGGTTGGCCAGGAAATCACTGCCAAGGTTCTCAAGTACGACCAGGAAAAGAACCGCGTCTCGCTGGGTGTCAAGCAGCTCGGCGACGATCCTTGGACCGGCCTGTCGCGTCGTTACCCGCAAAGCACCCGCCTGTTCGGTAAAGTCACCAACCTCACCGACTACGGCGCCTTCGTCGAAGTCGAGCAGGGCATCGAAGGCCTGGTCCACGTTTCCGAAATGGACTGGACCAACAAGAACGTCGCTCCTAACAAGGTCGTCCAACTGGGCGACGAAGTAGAAGTGATGGTCCTGGAAATCGATGAAGAGCGTCGCCGTATTTCGCTGGGCATGAAGCAGTGCAAAGCAAATCCGTGGGATGACTTCGGCGTGACCCACAAGAAGGGTGACAAAGTCCGTGGCGCCATCAAGTCGATCACCGATTTCGGCGTGTTCATCGGCTTGGCCGGCAACATCGACGGCCTGGTGCACCTGTCCGACCTGTCGTGGACCGAGACGGGCGAAGAAGCCGTCCGCCGCTTCAAGAAAGGTGACGAACTCGAAGCCATCGTGCTGGCAATCGACGTTGAGCGCGAGCGTGTTTCGCTGGGCGTCAAGCAGCTCGAAGGCGACCCGTTCAACAACTTCGCGGCAATGAACGACAAAGGCTCCCTGGTAACGGGTACGGTCAAGTCGGTCGAGCCTAAGGGCGCTGTCGTCCAGCTGTCCGAAGAAGTCGAAGGCTATCTGCGTGCTTCCGAAATTTCGCGCGACCGCGTTGAAGATGCCGGTACCCACCTGAAGGTCGGCGATTCGGTCGAAGCCCTGGTGATCAACATTGACCGCAAAGCGCGCAGCATCCAGCTGTCGATCAAAGCGAAAGACAATGTCGACACCCAGGAAGCGATGCAGAAAAACGCCTCGTCGGCCGACAACAACGCAGCTTCCGGCACCACCAGCCTGGGCGCGCTGTTGAAGGCCAAGTTCGATAACAAGAACTAAGTGTTCGAGCAACCCAGATGACGAAGTCCGAACTGATCAACCGCCTCGCTGAACGTTATTCCCAGCTGGTTGCCAAGGATGCGGAGTACGCTGTCAAGACCATTCTCGATGCAATGACCAATGCCCTGGCAACCGGTCAACGCATCGAGATCCGTGGTTTCGGCAGTTTTTCCCTGAATAGCCGGCCGCCTCGGATTGGACGCAATCCGAAGTCCGGCGACAAAGTAATGGTGCCCGAAAAACGGGTGCCGCACTTCAAGCCTGGCAAACAGCTGCGCGAGCGCGTAGACGCGACGGTCGGGCAGCCGATCATCGAAGATTAAGTCTTCTGGCAGCACAGCATGTAAAGAACGGCGTCCCTGGATGCCGTTTTTTTTCGTTTTGGCCGCTGAATCGTCGTCCGCGCGCACGCGGGGACCTCATTTGCGAGAATGACGTGCTTTTGGTTTTACATTAAGCGGTTAGTTCGCTATTTCCGTTTCGCTCCGGCTTCACGCCACCGTGGTTTTCTTTGAATAATCGTTATGTTGTGCCACACTTCGCACTTCGACTCAACAGAGGGCCCGGGCTGATGAAATTTGTTTCCACCATCGTTGGATTGGTGCTGTTTATCCTGTTTTTCGGCTTCGCGCTGAAGAACACGCAGGCGGTCGACCTGCATTTTTTCCTCAATTACGAATTGCGCGGCCCGCTGGTGCTGATGCTGCTGGCGTTTTTCATCGCCGGCGCCGCTCTCGGCATCCTCGCCGTCACGCCGACCGTGTTCCGCCATCGGCGCGAACGCACCCGCGCCGAAGACCGCATTACCGCGCTGCAAAACAACGGCAGCAACGGTGCTACGCCGGTCCAGCCGCAGCCGGACAGCGTGAGCCCGCGGCGCTGACATTTTTTTCCATCAAACCAACAAAAAGAAACGCATGGATTTCGAACTCTGGTGGCTGCTTGGCATCCCCGTCTTTTTTGCCCTCGGCTGGATTGCCGCGCGGGTCGATATCGCGCAACTGCTGGCCGAGTCGCGCAGTCTGCCGACCAGTTATTTCAAAGGTCTCAATTTCCTTCTTAACGAACAGCCCGACAAGGCGATCGACGCCTTCATCGAAATCGTCAAGCTCGACCCTGAAACGGCCGACATGCACTTCGCGCTCGGCAACCTGTTCCGCCGCCGCGGCGAGATCGAGCGCGCCATCCGGGTCCACCAGAACCTGCTGGCGCGGCCCGACTTGCCGCTCGAGCAGCAGCAGCACGCGCAGTACGAGCTGGGCATGGACTACCTGAAAGCCGGCCTGCTGGACCGCGCCGAAGAAACCTTCAACCTGCTGCTCGAATCGAGCTACGGCGTGCAGGCGCGCCGCGCGCTGCTCGAGATCTTCCAGCGCGAAAAAGAATGGCGCCGCGCGATCGATGCCGCGCGCGGCCTGCAGGAGTCCGGCGCCGGCGCGCGCCAGAAGGAAATCGCCCAGTTCTACTGCGAGCTGGCGCAGGACGCGCTGGTGCACATGCAGGTCGCCGAGGCCAGGGAGCTGCTCGACGAAGCGCTGCACGCCGACCGCAAGAACGTGCGCGCCACCATGCTGTCGGGTGACGTCCAGCTGGCCCAGGGCGACGTCGAAGGCGCCCTGAAGACCTGGCGCCGCGTCGAGCAGCAAAGCGTGCCGCACGTGGCGCTGGTCGCAGCGCGGCTGATGGACGGCTACAAGCGGGTCGGACGGGCTCAGGAAGGCGTCAACCTGCTGCGCTCCTACCTGGCCGAAGCATCGTCGGTCGACCTGATCGAAGTCGTGTTCAAGGCCGTGATCGATCTCGACGGCGTCGAGGCGGCCAAGGATCTGGTGGTCCAGGAGCTGCGCCGCAGTCCGACCTTGCTGGGCCTGGACAAGCTGCTCGAGGCGCGCCTGATGGACGCCCGCGCCGACATCTGGGAAGAGCTGTCGATGGTGAAGAACCTGGTGCACGGCTATACCCAGAAGCTGGCGCGCTACCAGTGCAGCCATTGCGGCTTTAAGGCGCGCCAGTTTTACTGGCAATGCCCCGGCTGCAGCCGCTGGGAGACTTACCCGCCGCGCCGCACCGAAGAACTCAATGTGATGAACTAAGCATAGACCGAGAACAGAGATAACCCCATGAAAATTACGATTATCGGCACCGGCTACGTAGGCCTGGTGACCGGCGCCTGCCTGGCCGAACTGGGCAACGACGTGTTCTGCCTCGACATCGACGCCGACAAGATCGCGCTGCTCAACAGCGGCGGCATCCCGATCCACGAGCCGGGCCTGGAAGAAGTCGTCGCCCGCAACCGCGCCGCTGGCCGGCTGCAGTTTTCGACCGACGTCGCCGCCAGCGTGGCGCACGGGGCGCTGCAGTTCATCGCGGTCGGCACGCCGCCCGACGAGGACGGCTCGGCCGACCTGCAATACGTGCTGGCGGCGGCGCGCAACATCGGCCGCCACATGGCGGGCTTCAAGGTCATCGTCGACAAGTCGACCGTCCCGGTCGGCACCGCCGACAGGGTCAGCACCGTCGTGGCCCAGGAAATCGCCGCCAGCGGCAGCGGCGCGACGTTCTCGGTGGTGTCGAATCCCGAATTTCTGAAAGAGGGCGCGGCGGTCGAGGACTTCATGCGGCCCGACCGCATCGTCATCGGCCACGACAGCGGCGCCCAGGGGCTGCGCGCGCGCGAATTGATGAAAAAGCTGTATGCGCCGTACAACCGCAACCATGAACGCACTTTCTGGATGGACGTGCGCTCGGCCGAGTTCACCAAGTACGCGGCGAACGCCATGCTGGCCACCCGTATCTCGTTCATGAACGAACTGGCCAACCTGGCCGACAAGGTCGGCGTCGACATCGAGGCGGTGCGCCATGGCATCGGCTCCGACCCGCGCATCGGCCACAGCTTCCTGTATGCCGGTGCCGGTTATGGCGGCTCGTGCTTCCCGAAGGACGTTCAGGCGCTCGAGCGCACCGCCCGCCAGTACGACCAGGACCTGTTCATCCTGCGCGCGGTCGAGGCGGTCAACGACCGCCAGAAGCAGGTGCTCGGCAAGAAGGTCGTCGCCAACTTCGGCGAAGACCTGGCCGGCCGCCACTTTGCCATCTGGGGTTTGGCGTTCAAGCCGAACACCGACGACATGCGCGAAGCGCCGGCCCGCGTGCTGCTGCGCGAGCTGATCGAGCGCGGCGCCAGCGTCGCGGTGTACGACCCGGTGGCGATGCTCGAGGCGCGCCGTGTGCTGGCGCGCGACCTCGACCCGGCCCAGTTTGCGCAAGTGCGCTTCGCCGCCAACCCGATGGACGCGCTCGACGAGGCCGACGCCCTCGTCATCGTCACCGAATGGAAGGCTTTCCGTAGTCCCGATTTCGAGCAGATCAAGGCGCGCCTGAAAAACCCGATCGTGTTCGACGGGCGCAACCTGTTCGAGCCGGAGCAGATGGCCGAACACGGCATCGAATATCACGGCATCGGCCGCTCCGTGCTGACGCGCAGGTGACTTGATGACCATTGCCGACGAAACCGCAATCAGCCGCCTGTTGACCCCTGACAGCAACCCGAACATCGGCGCGCCGCTGCTGGACGCGGTGCGCATCCTGGTGGTGGGCGACGTCATGCTGGATCGTTACTGGTTCGGCGACGTCAGCCGGATTTCGCCGGAGGCGCCGGTGCCGGTGGTGCGCATCGAACGGCGCGAAGAGCGCCTCGGCGGCGCCGCCAACGTCGCGCGCAACGTCGCTTCGCTGGGCGCCCATTGCGGCCTGCTCGGCGTGGTCGGCGCCGACGAAGCCGGCGCGCAGGTCGAGCAATTGCTGGCCGAGTCGAGCATTTTCAGCTACCTCAAGCGCGACGCGGCAATTTCGACCATCATCAAGCTGCGCGTGATCGGCCGCAACCAGCAACTGCTGCGGATCGACTTCGAAGACGCGCCGAGCGACACCGTGCTGCGCGACAAGCTGACCCAGTTCAACAGCGTGCTGGACGACTACAGCGTGATCATCTTGTCCGACTACAACAAAGGCAGCCTGGTCAACGTTGCCGAGATGATCCGCGCCGCCCGCGCCGCCGGCAAAGTGGTGATGGTCGATCCGAAGGGCGACGATTTCGCGCCCTACGCCGGCGCCACCATTCTCACGCCCAACAAGTCCGAACTCAAACGCATCGTCGGCTCCTGGAGCAGCGAAGAGCAGCTGACCGCGAAGGCCCAGTCGCTGCGCCAGCAACTGGGACTGGACGCCTTGCTGCTGACCCGTTCAGAAGAGGGCATGAGTCTTTACAGCGCCACCGAAGTGTTGCACATGCATGCCGCCGCGCGCGAAGTGTTCGACGTTTCCGGCGCCGGCGACACGGTGATTGCGACGATGGCGGCGATGTTAGGGGCCGGCATGCCGATGGCCGACGCCTTGATCACCGCCAACCGTGCCGGAGGCATTGTCGTCGGCAAGCTGGGCACTGCGACAGTCACCCGCGAGGAATTGTTCGGCGCGGGGCGCTAGCGCTGCTTGAGCCGGGTCAGACAACGGCGTCGACCCGGGGTCAACCGTGGCCGTGGTCAGCCGTTAAGCAGCTGAGGGCAGCGCCCGCCGCCCTCAGTTACCCAACAACAACGGAGAATACGGACATGATCAAGAAACTGATGCTCGCAGTCGCAACGATGATTGTCACGATGGGTTTTGCATTTGCGCAGGTCGACGTCAACAAAGCTGACCTTGGCGCGCTCGATACCATCAAAGGGATTGGCCCGAAGACCGCCAAGCTGATCATCGACGAGCGCACCAAGGGCGGCCCCTTCAAGGACTGGGCCGACCTCGAGAGCCGGGTTAAGGGTGTGGGTACGAAAAATGCCCAAAAAATGTCGGCTGCCGGCCTGCAGGTGGGCGGCAAATCGATCGACGGCGCCGCTGGCGCCAAGCCAGCCGCGAAGCCTGTCGCCGCCAAGGCATCCAAGCTAGCCCCCGCCGCCACGCCCGCCAAAATTTAATCCGCGCCGAACCTACGAGAGCCCCGCCGGCAACCGCGGGGCTCCGTTACGTCCTGCGACCGTTAAATAGTCGTCCTCGCGCCCGGCCCGGCCCCGCGTATACGCGTTAATGCATCCCGACATACAATGAAGCTTGTTCGAACTGCCTGAGAGTAGAGTACCTATGCCTTACAAGACAATACAAGACACCATCGGCAACACGCCGCTGGTGCAGCTGGTGCGCCTGCCGGGCGCTGCTGCCGCCGCGCGCAACAACATCATCCTCGGCAAGATGGAAGGCGACAATCCGGCCGGCTCGGTCAAGGACCGCGCGGCGCTGTCGATGCTGGTGCGTGCCGAGCAGCGCGGCGACATCAAGCCGGGCGACACCCTGATCGAAGCGACCAGCGGCAATACCGGCATCGCGCTGGCGATGGTGGCCGCGGTGCGCGGCTACAAGATGGTGCTGCTGATGCCGGACAACCTGTCGGTGGAGCGGCGCCAGAGCATGGCCGCCTACGGCGCCGACATCGTGCTGACGCCGAAAACCGGCGGCATGGAATACGCCCGCGACATGGCCGAGCAGATGCAACGCGAGGGCAAGGGCATCATCCTCGACCAGTTCGGCAACCAGGACAATCCGCGCGCGCACTTCGAGACCACCGGCCCGGAAATCTGGCGCGACACCGAAGGGCGGGTCACCCATTTTGTCAGCGCGATGGGCACCACCGGCACCATCATGGGCGTGTCGCATTACCTGAAAGAGCAGAACCCGGAGATACGCATCATCGGTGCCCAGCCGGAAGAGGGTTCGTCGATTCCCGGCATCCGCAAGTGGCCTGAAGCTTACCTGCCGAAAATTTTCGACAAGGCGCGCGTCGACCAGGTCGAAAGCGTGAGCCAGGCGCAAGCCGAACACATGGCGCGAAGACTAGCGGCGGAAGAGGGAATTTTCTGCGGAATTTCAGCGGCGGGCGCCTGCGAAATTGCCCTGCGTGTCGCACAGAGCGTGGAGAACGCCACCATCGTGTTCATCGTCTGCGACCGCGGGGATCGCTATCTGTCGACAGGAGTTTTTCCGGCCTGAGGTACGAATGATTATGTAAAAAACGCCCAGGTCCTTTCAGGGAAGGGACCTGGGTGAGCATTGGTCCGGGTCTGAACCCGGACTGGCTCAAGCTTGCGGTTCGCCTTCTTTTGGCTTGAACTGCTTGTCGCTGATGCGGAACTTGTTGCGGCGGTCACCCATCAGGTAACGCAGGTCGCGGATCGACAGGTCACTCACTTCGTGCATGCGGATCAGCAGCGATGCGCCGACCGGCAAACGGTGGTGGCGGATTTTGGAAATGACCGGCGGCGCCACTTCAAGGGCGCGCGACAGCGCTGCGTCGTTTTTCAGGCGCAGGTTTTCGATGAGTGTGTCGAGCAACCGGTTAGGGTTGTACTGCAACAGATCATCCGAATCCGAATCGCTGTTTATATCAATGCCGACTTGGTTTGTCATGATTTCTAATATTCCTATCTTGAGTTGTCCTGCTGGTTCGTACACTCGGCGTTGCGGTGCTACAACCGTAATTTGTTTTATCGACTGCGAAGGCTTTGCTAACACTTTGGAAAATCTGTACACAATAATACAACGTTTCCTGATGTAATACCTGAAAGCAATAAAAATCGGATTGACAGCGTCGGCCGTTCGTTGTCAAGTTGCAACGTAGCCCATATGCAATTCTCTCACATTATCACTCTCTTGCAATTGTTTTTCAAGTACAGTTAAGTGTAGGGTAATTATCGATGATCAGCCGCACAATTCCGACCCGCATGGCCTGGTGCGCTTGTATAGGGGAGTATCTTGCCAGGTCGACAAATTTAGCCCTCCGCGAGCCAGAAAAAATCGACATACACGGGGGTGTATGTGCCAACGGCGACGGCTGGGCCTTGTGATTGGCCGCGGCCCGTTACACCTGATTACAAAGTTTTTCCTAAAAACAACTTTTACATACCCCGTGCAAGACGCAGTGCGCGTCCGAGTTCGACCACTGACATGGCATAAAAATAACTGCGGTTGTAATGGGTAATTGCAAAAAAATTATCTGTTGCCAGCCAGTATTCTGTTGCCTCAGCGCCGTTCTGGAGGTCGATCAATCCGAACAGCTTGCCGGCGGGAAGTGCCAGACTGCTGATTGCACCAGCTGCCGCCAGTTCTTCGGCGCTGTTTCTGGCTGCCAGTGCCTGGCCGATGAGGGGCTCCCATGCACGGTTCAGCGACACCTCGGCCGGGTAAGCAAGCGGCCCGGTCTGGTCGGCCTTCCAGCCGTGCTGGACGAGGAAGTTGGCAACGCTGCCGATGGCGTCGACTGCCGAGTCGCGCAGGTCGACCCGGCCGTCGGCGTCGAAGTCCACGCCCCAGGCGAGGATGCTGCCCGGCATGAATTGCGGCAGGCCGACGGCGCCGGCGAACGAGCCGACCAGCGACAAGGGATCCATGTTCGACTTGCGCGCCAGCAGCAGCGTGTTTTCGAGCTCGCCACGGAAAAAGCGCATGCGCGCCTCGCGGTTCGGCGTTTCCGGATAGGCAAAGGCGAGCGTCGTCAATACATCCATCACCCGGAACCGCCCGGTGTTGCGGCCGTACACGGTTTCGACGCCGATGATGGCGACGATCGTTTCGGCCGGCACGCCGTAGGCTGCTTCGGCGCGCGCCAGCGCCGCGGCGTTGTCGTTCCAGAAGCTCACGCCGGCGTCGATCCGCACCGGCTCGATGAAACGGTCGCGGTAGGCTTGCCAGTTCTTCGCCTTGCCCGGCGGCGCCGGCTTGACCAGTTGCACCGCCGAGTCGATGTAGTTCACCTGCGACATCAAGGCCTTGAGTGCCTCGGTGTCGAAGCCGTGCTTGCCAGCCATCTCCTGCTCGAAATCGGCGACCGCTTTCCACTCGCGGAAGTTGACCGGTTCGCCGGCGTAATCGACCGCGCGCGCAAGCGGCTTCGGCCTGGGCGCCGCCTTGACGATTGTCGCCGCCCTGGTGGCCTTGGCAACCTTCAAGGCCTTGGCGGCCTTGGCCGTTTTAGGCGTGGCCGTGGCCGATTTGGTCTGGGCTGCCGACGCGGCGGCGATAGCGCCGGTGGGGGGAGCCGCAGCGCAGGCCAACGCCAGCAGCAGGGGGAGAGCGCGCCAGCAACGCGGTAAAGGGCGGCGCAAGAGACGGCGTGAGAGCGGGTGCGGCAAGAATGTCATCGGAATTTCGTCAACAGGTTTGTGAGGGTGGCGACCAGGCCCGCGGCGGACGGCCGGGGACCGTATCTGTAGGCGCTGTAGAGGCGCAGGAATTCGGTGGCGGCCTGGGTTTGCGGCGCGGCCAGGGGCGAGGTACCAAGCTGCGCAAGCGTTGCCAACCGCGCACGGTAGGCGTTCGGCCCTTCGTCGGCGCCGCGCGCAAGGCCCATGCGGCCCAGTTGCAGGCATAGCGCCAAGTATAGCGCATCGACCGGATCGCCCCTGCGCCGCGCGCGCCGCGCGTGCGCCAGCCACACCAGCAGCGCGACCGCCGCCAGCGCCGCGAACGTGCGCAGGTTCAGCGCGCCCGACTTGATCGACTCGATGACGCCGTGCCGGCGTTCGGGCGTGTAATTGAGCACCCACTGGTTCCAGCCGTTGTTGAGCGCACCGACCCGGAAGCGCAGCTGCGAGAGCAGCGAGCCAGTGTCGTCGAAGCCGAAGCCGCCGATGCCAAATGGATTGGCGCCCGGCAGCGCGCTTGCCAAGCCGCGCCGTACCCGTTCCGGCGCCACCGCCGCGGTCGGATCGACGCGCAGCCAGCCGCGCCCGGCCAGCCACACTTCGGCCCAGGCGTGGGCATCGGACTGGCGCACTGTCAGGTAACCGTCGACCGGATTCGCTTCGCCGCCCTGGTAGCCGGTCACCACCCGCGCCGGCACGCCGGCCGCGCGCATCAATACGACAAAGGCGCTGGCGTAGTGTTCGCAAAAGCCGGCGCGGGTCTGGTACAGGAATTCATCGACCGAATGGCGCCCGAGCAGCGGCGGCTCCAGCGTGTACGAGTAGGCTTCGTCATGAAAGCGGCGCAGCACGGTATTGATGCGCCGGATCGGATCGCCAAGCCGGCGCAGCGCCGCGCCGTCTGCAAGCGCGCGCGGATTGAAACCGTCGGGCAGTGCCAGCCACAGCTCGGCCCCGGGTAGCTCAACGCCGGCCTGCAGGCTGTAGCCGGGATGCGACACGGCGTCGTAGCGCATCCGCTGCTCGATCGGAGCGGCCGCCGTCAGCTCGATTTCCGGCGACATGGCGGCTGGATTGCCGTCCAGGCGCGGCAGCCCGGCCGGCAGATCGAGTACGAACAGCCAGTGCCGGCCGGTCGGCTCCAGCGTGACCTGGTGGCGCACGGCGCGCCCGCGCATGGCAACATCGATGGTGGCGCCCGGCGGCAGGCCCGCGCCGACCTGGACCCAGGTCCGGCCATCGAACGCGCCCAGCACCACGCCGCGCCAGTACAGCTGCTCCTGTGGCGGGGCAGGGTCGATGAAGCGGACCGTGAACGCGGTGTCTTGCGACAGGGCCAGGCTCGACATGTTGCCCGGCGCCATGCTGTTCGACAAGCCGGTGCGGCCGGACCTGGCGTCGCCCGGCATGCCCCACAGCGGTCCCTGGAGGCGCGGGAAAAGAAAAAACAGCGTTACGGCGAGCGGCGCCGCCAGCAGCACGACGCGCGTGCCGAGCCACAGCCGGCGCCGCAGCGGCGGCGCCGCGCCGGTGAACTGGAACGACAGCTGGGCGCCGAACAGCAGGGCGATCGAGGCGGCCATCATCAGCGCGCTGCCGATGCCCTGGGCGTAGAAGAAAGTCGTCAACAGCAGGAAGAAGCAGAGAAAAATTACCACGAACAAGTCGCGCCGGGCGCGCATTTCGAGCATCTTGAAAGCTACCAGCAACACCAGCATCGCCACCCCGGCGTCGCGCCCGAGCACTGTCCGGTAAGTGAGGAACACGCCGCCGACCGCCGCCATCGCCAGCGGCAGTAGCAGGATCGGCGGCGGCAGGCGCGTGCCGCGCAGGGTGATCACGGTACGCCACGCCAGCGTGGCGGCGCACAGCGCCGACACCCAAGGCGGCAAGTGGCCGGCGTGCGGCGCCAGCACCGTCAGCGCGCCGGCCAGCAGCAGCAAGGTGTCGGCCTTGTCGCGCGACAATGATTGCACCAGGCCGGCGGCGCGCGCGCGCAGTGCGGCAAGCGCGATCAACGTGCCTCCGGCGCGAAACCGTGCAGCGCCAGCGCGCGCAGGCAGGCCGCCTGGTGCGCCGCGCCGACGGCGGGGGCAAGCTCGTGCGCGCCGATGCGAAAGGCATATGGCAAGCCGCGCTGTTCGGCGTCGAGCACCCAGCGCGTCATGCGCGACAGGCGCAGCTCGAGGTTCATCATCAAAGGCATGGCGTTAAAGTCGAGCACCAGCTGGTCGCCGCCGCCGCCCTCGAAATGCTTGGTGACCAGCTGGCCGCCATATGCCAGGTCGAGCCGGGCGATCTGGCGCCACGCCAGGCTGCGCATCGAGTCGCCCGCCTGGTAGCTGCGGATGCCGGCGAAGTCGTCGCTGCCGGCCACGCCGCGGCCGTCGAGCCGCGCGCTGCCCGCCATCGGCAGCGGCGGCGCTTCCGGTTCCGGTTCCGGAAAAGGATAGACCAGCACGCGCAGGTCCGGCCGCCAGTAGCTCCAGGCGCGGAACAGGCCGAGCGGGAAGCGTGTGACCAGCCGCACCCGCGGCGCCGGCAGATAGCCGCGTTGTTCGGTCGCGCAGCTCAATACCAGCGCGGCGCTGCCGCCGGCCGGCGCGTCGACCACGTAATGCGGCCAGTTCGCGTCGGCAAAATCGACGCCGATGGCGTAGCGGTCGAGCCGCGTGCGATTGTTCAGGTGCAGCTCGAAACGGGCCGCTTCGCCGGCAAACACGCTGGCCACGCGGCCCGGGCGCAAGTGCAGCTGGCCGAGGTTGCGGTAAGTGAGAACCATGTCGACCAGCGCGCACGAGGTGAGCAGGAACGTCAGGGCGAAGCCGAGAGCGAGATTGTAATTGGTGGCGCCCACCAGCAGCACCAGCAGCAGCACGGCGAAGCCCAATCCGGCCTTGGTGGGCAGGATGAAGACTTGGCGCCGGTGCAGGAATACTTCGCCGCGTTTGTCGGCTGCGCCTTCGCGCGGCCGGGACAGCCAATGCCAGGCCGTGCGCGTGGTGCGGTTTGTTTTCGGGAGGTTCATGGGAACTTCATGCGAACTTCATGCGGGACAGCCTACACCGGCACCGATTTTTGCAGTTGCAGCACCAGTTCGCGGCTGGCCAGCGCCACGCCGTGCGCCGACTTGAGCGGGCGCAGTCGGTGTGCGCAGACCGGCACCAGCACCGCCTGCACGTCTTCCGGCACCACATGGTCGCGTCCTTCCAGCGCGGCCCAGGCGCGCGCCGCCTGCAGCAGCGCGATCGCGGCGCGCGGCGACAGGCCTTCGGTGAACAAACCGTCGCGGCGCGAAGCCTGCGCCAGCGCCTGCACGTAATCGATCAGCGAGGCCGACGCATGCACCTGGCGCAGCGCCTGCTGGGCTGCGGCCAGTTCGGCCGGCTGCATCGCCGCCGGCAGCGACTTGAGCATGCTGCGGCGGTCCTCGCCCATCAGCAGCGCGCGCTCGGCGCTGGCGTCCGGATAGCCCAGCGAGAGGCACATCAGGAAGCGGTCGAGCTGCGATTCGGGCAGCGGGAAAGTGCCGACCTGGTGTGCCGGGTTCTGCGTGGCGATGACGAAGAACGGCTCGGGCAGCGCGCGCGTGACGCCGTCGGCGCTGACCTGGCGCTCCTCCATCGCTTCGAGCAGGCCCGATTGGGTCTTCGGCGTGGCGCGGTTGATTTCGTCGGCCAGCAGCACCTGGGTGAAAATCGGCCCTGGATGGAATACGAAGCCGTTTTTTTCGCGCTCGTAGACGGAGATGCCGGCGATGTCGGCCGGCAGCAGGTCGCTGGTGAACTGCACCCGGTTGAATTTGAGGCCAAGCGAAATGGCCAGCGCGTGCGCCAGCGTGGTCTTGCCGACTCCTGGCACGTCCTCAACCAGCAGGTGGCCGCCGGCCAGCAGGCACGTCAGCGCCTGGCGAACCTGCAAATCCTTGCCGACCACGATCTGGCTGACCTGGCGTGCTACCGCGTGCATTTTTTTAAACATGGGCCTGTCTTTTTGAAGAAGAGAAGAATGCCGTGCCTGCCGATATTGAATCTGAGTGCCGAACCGGAGCAAAAAGGTGTCATGGCGTGGTAGATTGTCGGCATTCGGACAATTTTCATCGCTTCTCACCACCAGTTAAAAAGATTTTATGCGAGAACGCCAGGTCTGGTGTGATATTGATGTGAACCAGCATACGAAAACAGGACCATGAGAACAGCCATTTACAGTCATCCGGATTGCCGGCGCCACGAGATGGGCGAGTGGCACCCCGAATCGCCGGCCCGCTTGCAGGCCATCGAAGACCAACTGATCGGCGCCCGTCTCGATGGCCTGATCGAGCGGCGCGAGGGTCCCCTGGCCGAACTGCCGGCGGTGATGCGCAACCACACGCAGGCGGCGATCGCCCTGGTGCGCGACAACCTGCCGGGGCCGGGCGCGTATTATCCCCTCGACGACGACACGCTGCTCAATGAATACAGCTACCAGGCCGCGCTGCGCGCCGCCGGCTGCGCGATGGCCGCCACCGACGCCGTCATCGCCGGCGACATCGACAACGCCTTCTGCGCCATCCGCCCGCCGGGCCATCACGCGCGCCCCAGTGGCGCGATGGGTTTCTGCCTGTTTAACAACGTCGCGCTGGCGGCGCTGCATGCGCTCGATTCGCACGGCCTCGAGCGCGTGGCGATCATCGACTTCGATGTCCATCACGGCAACGGCACGGCCGAATCGTTCCGCGACGACGATCGCGTACTGATGGCCAGCTTCTTCCAGCATCCGTTCTATCCGTTCACCGCGCCAGAGCCGATCACCGCCACCTGCGTCAATATCCCGCTGCCGGCGCGCAGTGGCGGCGACGCCGTGCGAACGCTGGTGCGCGAACATTGGCTGCCGGCGCTGCACGCGTTCAAGCCGGAGATGATTTTCATATCGGCCGGCTTCGACGCCCACCGCGAGGACGACCTCGGCGAAATGGGGCTGGTCGAAGCCGACTACGCCTGGATGACGCGCGAGATCATGGCGGTGGCGCGTGAGCATGCGGGCGGGCGCATCGTCAGCTGCCTGGAAGGCGGCTACAACCTGTCTGCGCTCGGCCGCAGCGTCGCCGCCCACGTCAAGGCGCTGGCGCAGCTCGACTAAGAGCCGACTCTAGCAGGCCGGTGCGGCGCACGCAGGGCGCCGTTGACTTCGCGCCTGGTCGGGCGTAAATTTGCTGCATGCGGCCCGCACGCTCGTTATTCTGCTACCAGCCCCGGATTGCCGCCGCGGGGCCGGCCGGCCAATCGCGTCGCGAGGAGGAAGCAATGAGCACGTCGAAGCGGTTCGCACGCGTGCCGGCAGCGCGCGGCGTTGTTGTCAGCAATGCCTTTTAAAAAGATGGGCGCTCCGCCGCGCCGACGCTTCGCCGCGCGCCAGCACTGGCGCCGGATCGGGCCGGTGGCGGTGATTGTGGCGCTGGTGGCGCTGGTGGTGCTGTTCGCCTGGCTGACGCACGAGGAGGGCGCTGCCCCCGCCCCCGGTTCCGCCGCCGCCGCCGCCGCCGCGCCCGGGCGGCAAATTTTCGGCCGGATCGACAGTGGTGCCGCCTCCGGCCGGCCTGCCGCGGCGCCAGGCCGGCGGGCCCGACTCGTCGAAAACCTGCAACTGGCCGACCGCACCTTTTGCAGCTACCGCAACAGCACCAGGTATCCGCACACCTCGCGCCCGATCGCCGAGCAGCCCGACCAGGTGTATCCGAACGCGCCCGTCATCGATACCCAGGCCATGCGGCAGGGCAGCGGCGCCAGCGACCCGAACGTGCAGATCCAGGCCTCGCAGTCGCGCGTCTACATGGCGGCCGGCGAAACCGTGTCGTTTTCGCTGCGCGCGCTCGACACCGGAGGCCAGGTGCTGCCGCTGATGGTCACCCGCGCCGTCGCCCAGGGCATTACCTTCAAAGGCAGCCGCGCGGCGGCCCAGGTGGCGCTCTCGTTCGCCGACGACGGCGCCGGAGCCGATGCGTTCGCCGGCGACGGCGCCGTCGCCGCCGTGCTGGCGCCGGCCCAAACCGGCCTCGCTTCGTTCAACGGCACCATCCGCGCCGAGGTGCGCTACAGCGTCGGCGGCAACGCCGGCTCGGTGCTGTTCGACGTCATCTATTCGCCGGAGCTGCCGGCCAGGTGGACCGGCCAGGTGCGCGAGGCGCTCGAAGACGGCTCGCTCAATTTTTACCTGAAGGCCGAAGTGCGCCAGGCCGGCCGCTACGTCGTCAGTGGCCGGGTCGACGACGCCAGGGGCAAGCCGTTCGCGCTGGTTAGCTCCAACGACGTGCTCGACGCCGGGCCGAACGAAGTGCGGCTCACCATGTTCGGCAAGCTGCTGCGCGACCAGGAGGCGGCGCTGCCATTGACCTTGCGCGACGTCGACGGCTACCTGCTGAAGGAAAACGCCGACCCCGACCGCGCGCTGATGCCTCGCCTCGAGGGCAAGGTCTTCACCGGCAAGCCGCATCCTTTACCGGCGTTTTCGGACGCCGAATGGCAGGGCGAGGAACGCAGCCGCTACCTGGCCGAGTTCGGCAAGGACCTGGCGCGCGCCCGCAGCGAACTGGCCGGCTTCGATCCGTCCGCGCCGTTGCCGCCGAGCGAATGCGCAAAAACGGAGAACCGCTGAACGGTTGCGCTGTCAAATACTGATTCAATCTCCTCGGGAGTACGACATGAATACATCGATGCGTCCGCTGGTGCTGGCGTGCCTGTTGCTTGCCAGCGCCATATCGAGCCAGGCCGGCGCGACCAATTATTCACTGTGGATCAACGGCCGCGGCGCTGGCGGCGCGGCCGGCAGCTACGCCGATTTCTCGTACTGGGGGCCGGCCCGGTCCGGCCTCGGCGTCAACCCACGGGCCGTCAACTGGGACGGCTACAACAGCATTGCCTCGCAAAACGGCAAGGTGCGCGACGCGCTCGACTGCTTTTGTACCGGCACCAACTGGTGTTATATCGCCACCTTCAGCGCGGGCGACCCGATGATCGGCTACACGCTGGCAAATTTCGGCGGCTCGTCGCGCCAGGTCAGCAATGCGGCGCCGAATGCGGCCGGGGTATGCGGCGTCAGTGGCGGCGCCAAGCAGACGCAGATCGGCTGGAACATCCGCTGGGTGCGGGCGGCGGCCGGCGCGGCGGGCGGCACCGAACTAGCCGATGCGGGCCGCTGGACTACCGGCGAACCTCTCGTGCATGACCTGAAGACGACAACGGTCCGGGCAATGTACAACCATAACGATACCCGCGGCACCTGGTTTTACATGTACGCCGGCGCGCGCGGATCCGCCTACTCGCTTCTGCTGCCCGGCCAGGACGACGAAGTGGTGGCGTATCACAGCTCGGGCGGGGTAGCGGGCAGCTCGGGCGGCTCTTACTGCAATCCGCGCGACTGGTGGTGCAACGACCTGACACTGGGCGCTGCCGTCAACGAGGGCGGACGGCCGAAGTGGAACAATCATTACGTGCATTACCGCGACGACGCCGAACAGTTCAAACACTACCTCAATAACAACTGGGAAGGCATCACCATCCCCCTGCGCGCCGATATGGAGGCGTTTGCTAGGTAGCGCGGCCCCGCTTGGCGGCGCCGTCAGCTACCCGTTCGCGCCTTTGTCGCGGGCGGCAGTGTTGGCGCCGCTCAACTCGCGTTTTTCCAGCGCGCTCAAGCGCTTGCCCTTGATCACGACCACCGGCATGCGTGCTGCCACCGCCTCGGACCGCGCGTGCGCGCCGATGTTGCCGGGCAGTGCGGCGGCCACGCATATGGCCACTGCCGCCACGCCAAAAGTAAGTTCCATGTGCCTGAGCGCGTTCATGACTGACCCTTTCGAAAATGTGGGTCTATTGTTGGCCTTTCCTTGCGTCAACTTATTGCGGCGAATCAAAATTCACTGTCGATAGCGTGGGCGGTGCAAACCAATTCGTGCCCGCTTTTTTGCGAACCCGGTGCGAACCCGTAAAATAGCGCCATTCTTCGAGATTTTGAAAGCTACGCATGTCGATACAATGGTACCCGGGCCACATGAACGCCGCCCGCAAGAAGGCGGCGGAACAGATGGAAAATATCGACATGGTCATCGAGGTGCTCGACGCGCGCCTGCCCGAGGCCAGTTGCAACCCGATGGTCGAAGAGCTGCGCCTGTTTCGCCAGCGGCCGTGCCTCAAAATCCTCAACAAGGTCGACCTGGCCGACCCGGCCGTCACCGCCGCCTGGAGCGCCTATTACGACGCCCAGCAGGGCGTCACCGCCTATCCGATGACGACCAAGAAGCCGGCCGACGTCGCGCGCATCCCGGACCTGTGCCTGTCGCTGGCGCCGCATCGCGGCGTGCCGACCAAGCCTTTGCGGATCATGATCATGGGGATCCCGAACGTCGGCAAGTCGACCTTGATGAACGCGCTGCTGAAAAAGAAGGTGGCCAAGGTGGGCGACGAGCCGGCCGTCACCAAGATGCAGCAAAAGCTCTACCTCGGCAAAAACACCATTCTGGTCGATACCCCCGGCATGCTGTGGCCGAAGATCGCCCTTGCCAGCGACGGCTTGATGCTCGCCGCCAGCCACGCGATCGGCTCGAATGCGCTGATCGAAGATGAAGTCGCGGTGTTCCTGGCCGAGGTCCTGCTCGAGCGCTACCCGCAGCTATTGGCGGCGCGCTACGGCTTCAAGACCGACGGCATCGACGGCATTTCCGTCATCGAGGGCGTCGCCGCGCGGCGCGGCTACCGGCAAAAAGGCGGCGACCTCGATTTCGACAAGGCGGCGCACACATTCCTGCAGGACTACCGCACGGGCGTGCTGGGCCGGATCAGCCTGGAGACGCCGGAAACGCGCGCGAACGCCCTGGCCACGCACGCGCAGGCGATGGCGGAGAAGGCGGCCAAGGCTGCTGCGATTGCCGCCGAAAAGGCTGCCAACTCGGCACGCGGCAAGCGCGGCAGCTAAAGATTGACGAGGTTGACGAGGTTGACGACGCGAGCGCTACGCCGCCGCCCCGAACCGAAAACTCGACACCGCCAGGCTGCCGAAAAAATCGTCTTCGTGATACACGCAGCTGGCCGGCTCGTTCTCTGCCGCGCCGAGCGCCACCATCAGCGGCATCAGGTGGTCTTCGCGCGGATGGGCCAGGCGCGCGTACGGCGCCTCGCTCCAGTGCAGCATGGCGGCGCCGCGTTCGGCCGGCGGCAACTTGCGCAGCACGTGTTGCAGCCAGGCGTCGAAGCCGTGCGACGCCTTCTGGCCGCCCGGCCCGAACTGGCGCAGGTTGTGGTAACTCAGGCCGCTGCCGATGATCAAGACGCCTTCGCTGCGCAGCGGCGCGAGCGCGCGGCCGATATCCATGTGCGTCTGCGGATCGTAACCAAGCTTGATCGACAGCTGCACCACCGGCATGTCGGCCTGCGGGTACACCGGATAGAGCATCGAGAACGTGCCGTGATCGAACCCGCGCAGTGGATCGGGACTGACCGCGTGGCCGGCTTGCCCGAGCAGGTCCGCCACCTGGCGCGCCAGCTCCGGCGAGCCGGGAGCCGGATAGCTTACATGGTAGGTATGTGGCGGGAAGCCGCCGTAATCGTAGATCATCCCCGGCGCGGCGCTCGAGGAGACCATCAGCCCGGCTTGCTCCCAGTGGCTGCTGACCACCAGCACTGCTTTCGGGCGCACGCCGACTTGGCGCCGCATATCGATGAGCGACGCTTCCAGCTTGTCGTAGGTAGAACCGTACTGGTCCTTCATGAACGGCCAAGGACCGCCGCCATGGGAGACGAAAAAAGTGGGCAGGGCATTTGGCATGGTGACTCCTCAAGAAACGATCTACCGAGAAGGGTTGAAAACAAATTGTACTAGTTAGGACTAATGTGCGCGCGCGGGTAAAGCGCAAAAAAATCCATTGGGCCGGCGGTGGCAATGCCAATTCGGTACGACGCCTTGTTGCGTTTATAATGTCCTGGTTTTGGTGCCCGCACGCGTGATCACGCGTGCAGTTAAACGGGAAACACCACGCTGCCGCGCCACCATCCGGCGCAGCGGTCCAGGGTGTGCTGCCCCCGCAACGGTAAACAAGCGTTGCCGCGATTGGCGACTGGCTGTCTCAATGACCACTGTGCGTTGCATTGCACAGGAAGGTGGGGCGGTCCGACTTGCGAGCCCGGATACCGGCCAGGACAGGTGGAAGCGCCGGCGCCTTGGCGCCGGTATCTTCCGTTGAATCCGGCTTGCGGGGACGCATGGCCGGAGACTCTTTCGAAGACCGACACCATGATTTTTCCAGCTGCACTGCGCCACGCGCGGGCCACCCGACCGCTCGCCCTTGTTTCCTCTTTTTCCGCCGCTTCGGTCGCTTCGGCCATTTCTCTCCTTTTTTGCGTCCAGCCGGTTTACGCCCAGGACGCCGCCATGCCGTCGGTGCTGATCAGCGGCGCGCGCTTTGCCAGCGTCCCTGAACTGGCGCCGATCGGCGCCACCGTCATCACCGCCGACGAGATCCGGCGCGCCGGCGTGTCCGACGTCAACCAGGCGATCCGCAAGATCGGCGGCGTGTACGGCCGCCAGAGCCTCGACGCAAGCCCTGATTTTGCGCTCGATTTGCGCGGTTTCGGTTCGAACAGCAGCCAGAATATGGTCGTCGTGCTCGACGGCGTGCGCATGAGCGAAAACGAGTTGGCCAGCCCGGTGTTGTCGACCATTCCGATCGAGACGGTGGAACGGATCGAGATTATCCGCGGCGGCAGCTCGGTGCTGTACGGCGAAGGCGCCACCGGCGGCGTGATCCGGATTGTCACCAAGCGGTCTGCCAAGCGCGCGCGCCAAGGTTCGGTGTTTGCCGAGGCCGGCCAGTTCCGCCAGCACGACGTGCGCGCCTCGGTGGCGCAAAGCTGGGATGCGGTATCGCTCGACGCGTCGATCGGCAACCAGGCCAGCGACAACTACCGCGCCAACAGCCGCTTTCGCCAGAGCGCCTTCAGCGGCGGCGCGCAGTGGGCATTAGGCGCAGGCCGCATCGGCGTGCGCATCGACAGCGCGCGCCAGGATTCGCGCCTGCCGGGATCATTGTCCCTGGCGCAGTTCCTGGCCAACCCGCGGATAAGCCGCACGCCAGACGATTTCGGCTCGCTCGACTCCAATCGGATCAGCGCGTTCGTCGAGCAGCGCATCGGCGCCATCGACCTGGCGGCGGAACTGTCGCACCGCGAAAAAACCGTCAAGGGCCATTATGTGTCCAGTTTCGGCATCACCGACGTCGCCTACGACAGCGAGCAGATCCAGTTCTCGCCGCGCCTGCGTCACCTCGCAAAGTTTGGCGGCGTCCTCAATGAACTCGTCGCCGGCGTCGACCTGATTCGCTGGAACCGGGTCACGAAGTCGGATTTTTCAAAGGCCGACGCCAGCCAGGATTCGAAGGCGATCTACCTGCGTAACGAGATCCGCTGGGACCCGGCCCACAACGGCCGCTTGGCACTGGGTGTGCGGCGCGAGGTGTTCGACAAGGATTACACCGATCCACTGGCGCCGGTTGCGGAAACCAGCGCGCAGGCGCAGAACGCCTGGGAGGCGCAGGCCAGCTACAGCGTGCTGCCGCAGGTGAACCTGCATGCAAAAGCCGGCCAGAGCTACCGCATGGCGAATGCCGACGAAAACAGCTTCCGTTCGTCGTCGACGGTGCTCAAGGCGCAAACCTCGCACGACCTCGAGCTGGGCGTGACGTTCGGTACGGCAGGCGCCGGCCATACCATCAGCGCGCGCGTCTTCCGCCATCGCCTGGTCAACGAGATCTTCTACAACCCGACGCTGAACTACGGCACCAACACCAACCTCGACCCGACCCGTCGCCAGGGTGTCGAAATCGACGCCGAAGCGCGCCTGGCCACGGACTGGCGCCTTACGGGCCACCTGCAGCACGTCGACGCCAGCTTCACGGGCGGTGCCAACGCCGGCCGCGAGATGGTGCTGGTGCCGAAAAACCTGGTGTCGGCGCGGCTGACGTGGGCACCGGCCAACGGTCACAGCGTTGACGTCGGCGCGCAATGGGTCGACAGCCAGCGTTACGGCAGCGATTTTACCAACGCCTGCGCAGCCCGCATCCCGTCCTACACCACGCTCGATGCGCGCTATGCCCGCACCATTGGCCGGTGGGAGCTGGCGGTATCAGGCCTGAACCTGGCCGACAAGCGCTACTTCAGCAATGCGTTCGCCTGCCAGGACGCGATTTACCCGTCCGACGGGCGCCAGCTCAAGCTTTCGGCGCGCTACGCTTTTTAAGCGCTGATACGACAGTGACGCTGGCGGCGGCGAACGCATGGTCGGCGCGATCAACTTCAGCGACTACCCGGAGGCGGCGAAAAAATCCTCCTGGTCGGCGCAGTTCCGCGCCAGCATCGTAGACCTCCAGCGGCGCTATGGCAAGCGCGCGCTGGTGCCGGTGTTTTGCCAGGTATGGGACAAGCCGATCTATACCCTTAGCAGCAAGCACATCATCAACGACGCGGTGCTGCAGGCCAACCTGTTCCGGATCGACGGCGAACTGCTGACCCGGCCCGGGCCGCGCATTGCCCGGGGCGCGGCGCAATTGTGCGAAAAAATTGAACTGGCGCGTCAACGGCGCAAGTAAGCCCACGTTAAAGTAGTAAGCATTTGCAATATCCGGCCCATGCGCCGGAGAAATCGTCGAAAAAGTGGTATCTTGCGATCGTTCGTCAACAAACATGATAAGGATTTCCATGCGTTTCCTGCGTTTTGCCATTGCCGCCATCGGGCTGGTCGCCTCTACCGCGTTCGCCTCGCCTGCCGATCCGAAGCTGGGTGCCGAATATGTTCAGTTGGGAAGTCCCCAGCCGGCCCAGGTCGTCGGCAAGAAGGTTGAAGTCATCGAATTTTTCATGTACCACTGCCCGCATTGCAACGTGCTGGAACCTTACCTGGCCGAATGGGTCAAAAAGCAGGGTGCCAACATTAACTTCCGGCGCGTACACATGCCGCAGACGGGTCCGAAAGATCCGGAAGCGCATTTGTACCTGACGCTTGAAGCGATGGGCAAGCTCGACGACATGCATGTCAAGGTCTTCAAGGCGATTCACGTCGACCGCGTCCGCATGAACACGGATGCGGTCGTGCTTGACTGGGCCGTCAAGAATGGTCTCGACAAAACAAAATTCCTCGACGCCTGGAATTCTTTCGGCGTCATGACCAAGCTGAACCGCTTGCCGAGTGTCCTTAACGCCTACAAGGTCAACTCGGTGCCGACACTGGTCGTCGATGGCCGCTTCATGACGTCGCCGTCGGTGGTCGATGCGGCAAACAAGGGCATGAACGAGGCCGCGCTGTCGAAGGCGACCGTACAAGTACTCGATGGCATGGTGGCGAAAGTGGCCAAGACAAAATGAGCGATGTCGAACGGGAAGTCCTGAAGATGTACGACCGGTCCAAGCCGGTCGACGAGGACTTGTTTGAAACCAGCAACGTAAACCAGCTGGCGTGGACCCTGGTGGCGCTGCTTGCCGGCCTCGTCATGTGGCTATGCATCGCGCTGGTGAACGCCGAAAACCAGCGCCATGCACTGATGACAAACAAGTGCGCCGATCCGCTGTTCAAGGGCGAACTGGACCAGCAATGCCTGGTGATGGTGCGCTCGCGCGACCATTGGTGGCAGCACCTGGGCTACGCGCTGACACACGTGACGCCTGCGGCGGCGCCGAAGTAAAGGAGAACATTAAAAACTTCGCTGCGGCGAAGTTTTTTTTCGCCCCCTTACGCCGGCCAGCGCAGCACAAACCGTGCCCCGCCGAGGGTGGATGGCTCGGCGGCGACCGCGCCGCCATGCTGCTCGAGCGCCTTGCGCGCAATCGACAGCCCCAGGCCGAAGCCGCCGGTCGCGCGGTCGCGGCTGCGGTCGAGCCGGTAAAGCGGCTCGAAAATGCGCTCCCGTTCCTCCTGCGCAATACCGGGACCATCGTCCTCCACCACGATCTCGACCATGTCGACCTTGCGCGCCGCCATGGCGATGCGCGAGTGCGCATATTTGCGGGCATTGCGCAGCACGTTGCCGATCGCCCGCATCAGCAGTCGCTGCTCGCCGCCGACGTTGCGCAGGGCGGGATCGATGTCGACTTCGACTTCGATCCCAGCCCCGGCCCCGGCCTGCCCATCGAGTAAGGCAAGGCATTCGGCCAGCGCCGGCGCCAGCGCGAACGGCGTCGACTGCACGGTTCGCTCGCTGCCGATCCTGGCCATTCCGAGCAGTTCTGCCACCAGCGCGTCGAACTCGGCCAAGTCGCCTTGCATGGCGTCGATACGCGCCGCCAGCGCGGCGTCGGGCGCGGCCAAGCGCAGCAGTTCGATCGCGAATTCAAGCCGCGCGATCGGCGTGCGCAGCTCGTGCGATACCGAATGGAGCAGGCTGGCCTGCGACGCGACCAGGCTTTCGATGCGCCCGGCCATGTGATTGATGCATTGCGCCAGCGGGTAGATGCTGGCGCCGCTGTTGACGTTGGTGCGCGAGGACAGCTTGCCGGCGCCGATCTCGTCCGCTACCGTCGACAAAGCCTGCAAGCCCTGCCAATGGGCGCGCGACCATAGCGCAATCGGAATCAGCAAGGCCAGCGCGACGATCGCGTAACACAAAGCTTCCATCTGCAGCGCCACGGCAATGTCGATCGGCAGGTCGCGCGCGTGGATGACTTCATCCATGCTGCCGATGTACTTGTCGCCCTTGACGTCGACGCGCCGGAAGAACGCCTTGTTGGTGGCGTCGAGCACGACGTCGCCGCGCTCGAGGGCGCCCTGCTGGCGCGCTGGTGAGCGGCATCAGTTCGAGGCGAACCCGCGACACTTCGCGCACCTTGTTCAGGCGCACCAGCCATTCGTCGGCCGGGGCCTGGTCGACATAGTGTTCGAGCAGGAAAATTTGCGCCGCCGCCTGGCGCCGCGCGATCTCGGCCAAAGGGTCGCCGAACAGGCGGCTGATGGCAAAGTAAATGGCGAAGGTCGCCACGGTGATCGACAACATCACCAGCACGAAAAAACGGAAAAACAGGCGGTTCACGCCGCCATTCCGGCAGCGCACAAGGTCAACGACATAGTTTTCTCTATGGCCGCATTGGAGCGGAGCCAAGGCGGCACCGCGGGATTACATATTGATGACAATTGGGGGACAAATCGTAGGGGATTTTTCATTGGCAACCGGATAAGGTAACTATTCAGCCGCAGTGAGCCCCGCGATTAGTAGTTGTAAACAATGCTGGTTTGCCGCATCATTCCGCCATGCCACCGAAGCCACCCCGGCCCGATTTGACTCAACTGTCCGATACCGACAAGGAACGGCTCATCGATGCGCTGTTCGCGCGCCTGGACGCGGTCGAAGCGAAGCTGGGCACGAACAGCGACAATTCGAGCAAGCCGCCATCGTCCGACGGGCTGGCCAAGAAGACGAGCTCGTTGCGCGAGTCGTCGGGCAAGAAGGTCGGAGGCCAGAAGGGCCGCAAGGGTACGACGCTCAGGCAAGCAGAGCAGCCCGATGAGGTCGTGAAGCATCCGTTGCCGGGACAGTGTGAACGCTGCCATGCAGCCTTGCCGACGCAGCACGCGCGGGTATGGGCTCGCCGCCAAGTAGTCGATGTGCCAACCGTCGCTTTCAATGTCGTCGAGCATCACGCTTTGGCCCTTACCTGCGCTTGCGGGCAATTTCATACGAGCTCTTTTCCAGGCGGCGTGAGCGAATCGGTCCAATATGGTCCCAACGTGCGTGCACTGGGCGTGCATCTGACGCAAGGCCAGATGCTGCCGTATGCGCGTGCGGCCGAACTGATCCATGACGTGTACGGCCTTGCGGTGTCGCCGGGTACGCTGGTGGCATGGGTGGCCGAGGTGAGCGCTGCCCTGCAGGAAACGGCGAACTTGATCGCCAGCCAACTGAGCGCGGCACAGCTGGTCCACGCCGACGAATCAGGTCTGCGCGTGGCCGGCAAACTCCATTGGCTGCACATCGCCGCCAATGAGACGCACACCTGGTACGGCATGCACGGCAAGCGCGGCATGGCCGCGATCGAAGAGCACGGCATTCTCGCCGGGCGCACTGGCGTACTCGTGCACGATTGCTGGGCCCCATATTGTCGCCTCGACGACAGTACCCATGCCCTGTGCAATGCTCACCTCCTGCGCGAATTGTTGTACGCGAAAGAAACCACCGGCCAGCCGTGGGCGCAGGCGATGACCGACTTCCTGCTCAACGCAAACAAGTTATGCACGGCGGCGCGTGAGCGGCAAATCGTCTTCAGCGCCGACGACGTGCGCGCCTTGCGCACCGTCTACGACAACATCGTGCGGGAAGGCGAAAGGGCCAATCGCGTCGCCAGCGGGCGCGTCAAGCAATCCACCACGGTCAATCTGCTGCGCCGCTTCCGCCAGTACGGCGACGCCGTCTTGCGCTTCGTCGGCAACTTCGTCGTCCGATTTACCAACAACGCGGCCGAACGTGTAGTCCGAATGCCCAAGGTGAAACAGAAGGTTTCTGGCTGCTTCCGCACGCTCGATGGCGCCGAGTATTTCTGCGTCATCCGCTCCTGCCTCGATACCCTGCGCAAGCAAGGCCACAACATGCTTGCCGTGCTGCAGCAGGCCTTCGCCGGCACTCCTATTCAATCAGCTGCATAGCGGCTGAATAGTTACCAGCAGTTTTTCGTTCGGTTTTCCGCATCGGTATTTCCGAACGTTCTGCCCAAGGAAGTCGAATCCTTCCGAGATATGCGTCACGCGGGTTTTTTCTGTTGAGACGCTGCGCAGGCGGGGCACTTGCCGGCATTGAGCTCATCCACAGGATACCCCAGGGCGAGTTTGCAATCGACAGTGCGTCGATTTTTCTGCTTCAGCCTGGCTTAAAACGATGCGGATGCGAATATATTACATGCTTGTTTGCACGCACGAAGCCGGCCAAAGACACACCTGCCTGGTCGGCCATGCGAACCGCAAGTGCGGTCGGCGCAGAAACGGCAGCCAAAACACTAATTCCAGCACGCGATACCTTCTGTACCATCTCAAAACTTGCACGGCTGGTAATGACTGCAAAGCCCGAAGCGGGGCAGGTGCCGGCCCGGCTGAGCGCACCGATCAATTTATCAAGCGCGTTATGGCGACCGACATCTTCCCGTGCCAGCGCCACCCTTCCATCCCACGTAGCCCAGCCGGCAGCGTGCGCCCCGCCGGTTGCCGTGTGAATTAACTGAAGCTGGCACAAGCCGGCCATGGCCGTGTGCAACGCGCCAGCGTCGAGCATGCCGCCGGCGGGCACGGTCATTGGGTCGGGACTGAACTGCTCCAGGCTTTCGATGCCGCACAAACCGCAGCCGGTTTTACCAGTGCGCATGCGCCGCGCTTGCTTGATCCGGAACATGGCTGAAGCGGCGATGCGCATTTGAATTTCGATGCCGCTAAGATGGCTAACGATGTCGATCTCGTAAATATCACTGGCACAGGCAACGAGCCGTTCGCTCACGCTAAATCCTATCGCAAAATCTTCCAGATCCTGCGGCGTGGCGAGCATAACTGCCTGTGAAATACCATTGTAGACGAGTGCAACCGGTGTCTCTTCCACTACTTCTTCGCTGGTGACGTCCTGCACGCAAGTGCGTGGGCCGACGCACCAGCGCTGCACTGGCACGCGCCGCAGCGCTGGCGGCAATTCACGATCGTCTTGCACGGCGTCGTTCGGCGCCATGTTCGTCCGCTCGGGGAATGCATCGAAAGCATCTTCACGCACACCCGGCTCCGGTTCAGACCCTAGCGGCAGCTGCCGCCGCAACGGATCGGCTATCGAGCCGCAACTGCACTTCAATGGCTTTTGCGGCTGGCACCATGCTCGTTTCGGCATGGTGCCAAAGCGGAATCAAGGGATTGCATTCGGGGTAATAACCGGCAATGCAACCGAGCGGAATATCGTACGGCGTAATACGCAAACCAGAAACGCTTCGCGCGACGCCGTCGTCAGACGGCGTGCTGACTGTTACCAAGTCGCCTTCAGCCAAGGCCAGGCGGGTCATGTCATGACGCGATATGAACAGCACCATGCGCGTGCCGTAGACGCCGCGAAAACGATCATCGTTATTATAGATGGTAGTGTTGAACTGACCATCGGTGCGCACGGTAAACAGACGCAAGGTGTCGGGCGCGGGGCGCATGTCCGGGTTTGCGTCCAGCGCGGTTGGGACGATGAAGTTTGCTTTGCCAGTGTCGGTTTTCCAAATCCGTTCGGACGCGGCAACTGGCTTGCGAAAACCGCCAGGCTGCCACATTCTCGCATTAAAGTCGCGAAAAATTTCGGGATAAGTGGCTTCAATTGCCGTACGTACCAGGCCATAGTCGGCGCACCAGGCGTCCCAATCGACACGCGGATTAGGGTCCAGCGTCGCTTTGGCAATGCCGGCAATAATTGCCGGCTCTGATAGCAGCTGCTTGCTGGCAGGCTCGGCTCTTCCGCGCGAGCCATGGATGCAGGCGGTGCTATCCTCGATCGACACCGATTGCTCGATGCCGTTCTGGCGATCAATCTCGATGCGGCCAAGGCAGGGTAATATAAAGGACACTTGGCCATGGATCAAGTGACTGCGGTTGAGCTTGGTTGATATCTGCACCGTCAGGCGCATGTCGCGCCAGGCTTTTTCCATTAGAACGGTCTCAGGCACTGCGCGTATGAAGTTACCACCCAGGCTGACAAACGCTTTTACCTTTTTCTCGAGAATGCCCTGACAAGCTTCGACCGTATTCATGCCTTTTTTACGCGGCGGCGCAAAATTGTATAATTCGGCCAGTTTGTCCAGCGGCGCCAGTTCTGGTTTTTCGGTAATGCCGACAGTGCGTTGGCCTTGAACGTTCGAATGTCCACGCACCGGACAGATGCCTGCCCCGCTCTTGCCGATATTGCCACGCAAGAGCAATAGATTCGACAGCATCTGCACATTCTGCACGCCGTTTCGATGCTGCGTCAGGCCCATACCGTAGACGCCGATTACGGCATCCGCTTTTGCGTAGATGGCGGCAGCTTCCTCAAGCGATGCGCGTGCGAGACCAGACTCGCGTTCGATGTCATCCCAGCGATAGGACCGGGTAGCCGCCGCAAAAGCGACGAAGCCATGGGTGTGCTGCGTTAAAAATGCCTGGTCCAATAAGCGCGCGGTACCTGCTGCAAGCGCTGCATCATCGGCCTCAATCAAACTTTTGCAGATGCCCATGATGGCTGCGATGTCGCCGCCTGCCTTCAGTTGATGGTAATGGGTGCTGATAATGGTTTCATCGCCACTCAGCATTTCGCCTGGCGACTGTGGATTGACGAAGCTGACCAAGCCACGTTCGCGCAGTGGATTGAATGTAATAATCGGCACACCGCGCTTGCGCGCCTCCTGAAGCTGATGCAACATGCGCGGACTGTTGGTACCGACATTTTGGCCGAAAAATAAAACACAGTCGGTCTTTTCGAAATCTTCAATGAGGACAGTGCCAACACCACTCCCAATTGTCGTCGGCAAGGCAACCGACGTGCTCTCATGGCACATATTGGAACTGTCGGGCAGATTGTTCGAGCCGTACATACGCACCATCAGCTGATACAGATACGATGTTTCAAGCGAGGCGCGCCCGGAGCTGTAGAACACGACCTCCTGCGCATTCAAGCGCTTTAGCTCGGCGCCGATTTCCGCGAACGCCGCACCCCAGGTAATTTCCAGATATTTGTTGCTATCAGCATCCCAGCGCATCGGCGCGGTTAACCGGCCAGCGGCCTCCAGCGCATGGTCGCTCCAGCGTTCCAGTTCGGCCACCGTGTGCTGCTCAAAAAATGCAGGTGGCACGCGTTTGCTGGTGACCTCCCAAGCAGTAGCCTTGGCGCCGCTTTCACAAAATTCAAAAGGATGCGGATTAGCTGGCTTTGCCCAAGCGCAGCTGACGCAAGCGTAGCCGTTTGCCTTGTTTTGCAAATTGAGCAAATAGCTGCCTTTTAGAATGACATGTTCGTTAAACAAGCTAGACGCGACTTTACGTACCGAACCCCAGCCGCCCGAAGGTGCGGTATTCGGCTTGATTGTTAACCGGTCACTCATAAGATTAGTCTTTCAATAAAGAACGACGTCAGCACCCTTGATTTTGACAGTTGCCTCATTTAAGTATTTTAATTTATCAATTATTTCTAATTTTCAACGCGATGAAATGACACGTTTTATTAAAATAATTACTTTCAGCCAAATGTCGAACTTTGGAATACTGCCTTGTAAACTATTAAACCGCGCTAAGTTGGGACGCGACAAACACAAAATATTGTTCATGCCAGAGCCAGTATAGGAGAATTGAGGTGTCGCGTATGTTTAATAGCGCACATCGAGTGCGGTTACGCCCAGGATACTGTCAACTTCTGGAGTGTTGTTGCAAAGATATGGACCACCCGGCTTTGGCAATTGGTGCAAATAAATATTTAAAATTATTCATTATTTTTATTGGTTAACGCCATGTAATTGCACGTTTTTCTATTAAAAATCAATCACTTACAACCAATTTTCGAACTTCAGGTGCCAAGGCCCGGGCTTTGTCGCGTTGTTGACAACTACCGTTGATCGAAAAATGAGATCCCCTCGAAAGGGTACAGCGCCCTCAAACTGGACGGACCTGTCCTGCCAGCGCATAAAATTGGTCGGCGAACGAGGTCGTATCTGCGCCATCGATGGCGAACTGGCCCTTGCGGATCATGTGCATGAGCTCGATGCCGGCAAGCACGCAGCGAGCAGAGCGAAATGATTTGAAGTTGAGCATCGGCCTGGTGACCCGCTTAATGGCGCGGTGATCTTGCTCGACAATGTTGTTGAGGTATTTGACCTGGCGCACCACGATCGGCACGTCACGTCCGGCGTTGATCGCATCAATGGCGGCCTTGTTAGCGCCGCTCTTATCCATCACGACTTTCTCGGGATCGCCATTGGTTTGCATGGTCTTGTCGAAGAAACGCTTCGCCGCGACCATGTCGCGCTGTGCGGTCAGCAAAAAATCAACGGTTGGCCCTGCTTGTCGACAGCGCGGTAGAGGTATTTCCAGACACCTTTGACCTTGATGTAGGTCTCATCCATGCGCCAGCTGGCCCCGACCGGGCGCTTGTGTTTGCGGGCCGTCTTCTCGATGAGCGGCAAGAACCGGATCGCCCATCGGTTGATTGATGAGTGGTCTACAGACACGCCGCGCTCTGCCATCATTTTTCATGCCGTGACCAAGGTCGAGGCGAACTGCCAGCGCCACACCGACCGACGCAAGCTGGCGCATCGATTGCGCTTCGGGCGTAGCTGCCATCACGCCGACGTCGATGAAACCTGCTGCCGGCGTCGCGTCAACTGTCCCTGCCAACTTCGTGCGCCAGCGGTAGAGCGCGGCCTCCGACACCAGCTCTGCCTGGCAGAACGGCTTGATTTGCTTAGCGCTGGCAGCAAACCGGGCCAGCCGCTGGCACCATTCCAATTCCTTGCGCGATCGTCTTACGAGCATTGCATGCATGGTCAATCTCTATCGTGTTGAACATGGATGAGATTGTGCCGTCGCGGACGTTTGTCGGATATAACGCCGCTGGCTTACCGCTTACGCGCCGCTGTGCCAATACGTTTCAAGATCAGTTCGTCAACAAATATTGATGACATCGTCCGGCTCGCCTTGCCGGGTGTGAAGCTCACGCACATGGTGCAGGTGCAGGTGCCGGTGCGACTAAACACGCACTACTTCAGCCTGGAAAACAAGGGCATGCTATTCGAGGCGATGCTGAAAACGCAAACGCTGACCCTGGATGACCTGAAGGTCTAACTTTTTTGCCTTGCGCAGTAATCGAGTTGATTGCTTGGACAGGAGGGCGGCAATGCAACATGAAGGACGCCGGGGGGATACGCATGGGGGGTAAAACCGACCATGGCGGGAAGGGCGCAAAGCATGAGGGGCGGGCATACGCGTATCACGACGATGTGACGGAATGCGGCGCGCTTGGTCGTCTCGCCGTAGGCCGCCGGGCGGCCTACGTATGCGGGCAAAAACTCAGATTCTATTTTTAATCGACAGCGCTAAAAATTCAAGCGGCGCAGGCGTTGACTTCTTCCCAGTTAACCAGGCCCCAGAACGATTCAACATACTTGGCGCGGGCGTTGCGGTAGTCGATATAGTAAGCGTGCTCCCAGACGTCGCACGTCAGCAGCGGCTTGTCGCCGGTGGTCAAAGGGCAGCCGGCATTCGAGGTGTTGACGATGTCGACGCCGCCGTCGGCTTTTTGCACCAGCCAGGTCCAGCCGGAGCCGAAGTTGCCCAGGCACGACTTGGTGAATTCTTCCTTGAACTTGTCGAACGAACCCCACTTGGCGTTGATCGCGTCAGCTACTTTTCCGCTCGGGACGCCGCCGCCGGCCGGCTTCATGCCGTTCCAGTAGAAGGTGTGGTTCCATACCTGCGCCGCGTTGTTGAAAATGCCGCCGGACGATTTCTTGATGATCTCTTCGAGCGGCAGGTTGTCGAACTCGGTGCCCTTGATCAGGTTGTTCAAGTTGGTCACGTAGGTGGCGTGGTGCTTACCGTAGTGGAATTCCAGCGTTTCTTTGGAGATGTGCGGCGCCAGGGCGTCTATCGCGTACGGCAGGGGTGGCAGTGTATGTTCCATATCTTGTCCTTTGGTCGATTGAAAAGCGTTAATCACTCACAAACAGATTCTATTGTAAAACGGATGCCGTTTCGTTGCTGATTTGTCTTGCGAACGACGTTGGCGCCTAGACCAGCTTCGCCTGCACGCTGGCCACGCCGACTTCGGCGCTGCCTTCGGCGAGGCGCAGCGTCAGCTTTTCCCCGGCCTTGACCGCTGTTGGTACGCGCAGCACCTGGCCGTGGGCGTCGCTGACAATGGCGTAACCGCGCTCGAGCGTGCGCTGCGGATTGAGCAGCTCGAGCTGGGCGGCCAGCGCGCCCAGCGCATGGCGGCGCGCGCCCATCTGGCTGGCCAGGCTGGCGCTGAAATGGCGCTGCTGCGAGGCGATCTCGGCGCGCAGCGCGCGCACGTCCGGGCGATGGCGCAGGGCGCGCGCGCGCAACTGGGCCAGCGCCAGGCCGTGGCGATTGAGCGGGGCGCGCACCGCGTGCGTGATTGCCGTCGACAGTGCCAGCAGCTCGAGGCGCTGGTGGCCGATGCGCGCCAGGGGGCTGACCAGGCGGCGGGTGTGATTGTCCAGGCTTAAGTTCGCTTCCGACAAGGTGCGGCGCATCGCCCGGCGCAAGTCGGTGCAGTCGGCGGCCAGCGAATTGATCCAGTCGGTGCGCGCGGTGGCGGCCAGCTCGGCGGCGGCGGTGGGGGTGGCGGCGCGCATGTCGGCGGAAAAATCGGCGATGGTGAAGTCGGTCTCGTGGCCGACGCCGGCAATCACCGGCATGCTGGCGCCGACGATCGCGCGCGCCACCACTTCTTCATTGAAACTCCACAAGTCCTCGATCGAGCCGCCGCCGCGGCACACCAGCAGCACGTCGACTTCGGCGCGGCGCGAAGCGGTGTTGATGGCCTCGGCGATCTTGTCGGCCGCGCCCTGGCCTTGCACCGGGCTCGGATAGAGCACGATGCGCACGTGCGGGGCGCGGCGCTTGAGGGCGCTGAGGATATCGCGCAGCGCCGCTGCCTGCGGGCTGGTGACGATGCCGATGCTGCGCGTAAACAGGGGTAGCGGGCGCTTGCGGTCCTGGTCGAACAAGCCCTGGGCCCCAAGTGTTTCCTTGAGCCTTAAAAAGGCCTCGAACAGGGCGCCGACGCCGGCGCGCCGGATCGACTCGACATTGATCTGGTAGTCGCCACGCGCGCCGTACAGGGTGACCAGCGCGCGCACCTCGACCTTGTCGCCTTCGCGCGGGATGAAACCGGCGAACTGGGCGCGTCCGCGGAACATGACGGCGCGCACCTGGGCGGCGTCGTCCTTGAGCGTGAAATACCAGTGGCCGGAGCTGGCGCGGGTGAAATTGGAAATTTCGCCGCCAATCCAAGTCAGCGGAAAGCTACGCTCGAGCAAGCGGGCGACCTGCTGGTTGAGGGCCGTGACGGACAGGACGGGCGGCGCGGCGTAACTGGAATCGGGATCGAAACTGATCTGCATGAAATTGGCTGGGGGAGGGCGTTGTGTCGATTGACCTCGATTATATCCTTCAGCGCTTGGGGGGACCGCCGCGCGAGCCGGCGTGCGGGTTTTGCCTCACTATCTGCCCGGGGTGGCTCGAACAGGCGAGGTGGACAAGTCCTGCGCCGGAGCCTGCCACTAATTTGGGCATGCAGAAAATATTCAATTAAATCAAGCCCTTGATGCAGTGTTACCACCCTTGCGCACAATCTTATCCACAGAAGGTGTGCAGAAGCTGGGACCGATTTCACATTGATGAGCTAACAGGCGGGCGCGAGCCTAAAAAAATCCCGATTTTGCCGCTATCCGGCCACTTGCCTTGTTTTTGCGCAATAGCAAAATAGGTAAACGAATCAAGGCTTTCCGGGGGAGTCAAAGTGCTTGCGCACAATCTTATCCACAAAAGATGTGCAAAACCTCGGTAGCGGAAGTTTGCAGGTGATTGCCTGCCTCAAAAGCGCTTTTTGGCCGCCATATCCCGCTTTGCCCTTTTTTTGCGCAATAGGAATTTTCCTATAAGAATCAAGCTGATGAACCATGGTCACCGCGCTTGCGCACAATGTTATCCACAGAAGGTGTGCAGAACATTTGACGCGATACCGGCGCCGGCGCCAATTCTGCGATGTTGGCTAAATTGCCAAAAACGCCGAACGAGTGTCGCCGCGTTGGCGCCCAAACCGGCGATTCGATGGGCTGGTCCCCGGTATTGCCAAGAATTGAACGGCTGCCTCAAATTTACGCATCAGGAATTTTCCCATAAGAATCAATGTACTTACCGACAGTCGAGTACATTGCTCACAATCTTATCCACAGAAGATGTGCAGAACTTTACTTGCCGTTCAGCTGGCAACAAGATACATTGCCGGATTAACTGATTGCCGCTTTTCACTTAGTTGTCACTTAGTTGTCACTTAGTTTTTTACTTAACTTCAGGAGTTCTTTTGCTCGCCATTCTCCAAGCTGCAGGCTGGCCGATCTGGCCGTTGCTGATTGCCTCCATCATCGCGCTGGCCCTGATCATCGAACGCCTGATCTACCTGCGCCGCACCAAAATCCTGCCGAGGCAACTGCTGGGCGAGGTCATCCGCGTGTATCACAACGGCCAGGTGACCCCGGACATCATCGACAAGCTCGAAAACAGCTCGCCGCTGGGCGCCGTACTCGCCGCCGCGCTGCGCAACATCGATTCGCCGCGCGAGATCATGAAGGAGTCGATCGAGGAAGCCGGCCGCGGCGTCGCCCACGTGCTCGAGCGCTTTCTTACCACCCTCGGCACCATCGCCTCGCTGGCCCCCTTGATGGGCCTGTTCGGCACGGTGGTCGGCATGATCGAGATCTTCGGCGCGCAAAATGCCACCGGCACCAACCCGGCCCAGCTGGCGCACGGCATTTCGGTGGCGCTGTATAACACCGGTTTCGGCTTGGCGATCGCCATGCCGGCGCTGGTGTTCTACCGCCACTTTCGCGCCCTGATCGACAGCTTCATCATCGACATGGAAGGGCAGGCGGTGAAATTCGTCGACGTCGTTCACGGTACCCGCAAATGATGGATTTTCGGCGCGGGCGCAAACGCGAGGATCCGGAAATTAACCTGATCGCGTTCATCGACGTGCTGCTGGTGGTGCTGATCTTCCTGATGGTCACTACCAGTTACAGCAAGTTTACCGAACTGCAGATCACGCTGCCGACCGCCGACGCCGAAAAGGCGCTCGACCGGCCGTTCGAGATCAACGTCACCATCGACGCCAAGGGCAACTACACGGTCAACAACGTGGCGGTGTCCTTCCATGGTGTTGCTGGCCTGGCCGACGACCTGAAGGCGGCGGCAAAAGCCGGTCAACCAGGCGCCGGTCAGCAAAGTGTTGCCGACAAAAGCCCGGTGGTGATCGTCAACGCCGATCAGTTCGCGATGCACCAGATGGTCATCAACGTGCTGGAAGCTGCGCGGATCGCCGGCTACGACAAGCTGACCTTCGCGGCCCAGACCGCCGGCAAGAAGTAAGCTGCAATCAAATGAGCTGCAATCAATTAAGCTGAAATCGTTCCTCGAATCCACGCTGACCCGCGCCTGGCTGCACCGCGGCGCGCTGGCCTGCGCGCTGTGGCCGGTTTCGCTGCTGTTCCATGCCGTCTCGCGCCTGCGCGCGCGCCTGTTCGGCGCCGGCCTGCTTACATCGCACCGGCTGCCGGTGCCGGTTGTAGTAGTTGGCAACATTTTTATCGGCGGCACCGGCAAGACGCCGCTGACGATCTGGCTGGCGGTTACGCTGCGCGCGGCGGGTTTTAATCCCGGCATCATTTCGCGCGGCCATGGCGCGGCGGGCAGCGCGCCGCGCGCCGTCACTCCCGACTCGCTGGCCCAAGACGTCGGCGACGAGCCGCTGTTGATCGCGCGCCGTACCGGCTGCCCGGTGATGGTCGGGCGCGACCGTCCGGCCGCGGGCAGGGCGCTGCTGGCGGCCAATACGCAGGTGGACGTCATCATCAGCGACGACGGCCTGCAGCATTACGCGCTCAAACGCGACGTCGAAATCGTCCTGTTCGACGGCCGCGGCGCCGGCAACGGTTTTCTGCTGCCGGCGGGGCCGCTGCGCGAACCGGTATCGCGCCAGCGCGATTTTACGATCGTCAACGCACCGCTGCTGACACCAAGGCTGGCCGCCACCGTGGGCGGCCAGCCATTTCGCATGCAACTGGCCGGCACGGTGGCCGAGCGATTGACGGCGCGCGCCACCCGCATGGCGCTCGCCGATCTCGCCGATCTTGCCGATTTAAAGGGCAAGCGCATCCTTGCTGCGGCCGGCATCGGCAACCCGGGGCGCTTTTTTGCCATGCTGCGCGCGCAAGGTCTTCACTTTGCCGAACTGCCCTTGCCGGACCATCACGATTTCCTCGACCAGCCGTTTGCACGGGTCGACGCCGACTTCATCTTGATCACCGAGAAGGATGCAGTAAAATGTGGGCAAATTGAACATCTCAGAAACGACCCGAGACTGTGGGTCGTACCGGTGACGGCGCAGCTCGATGGCGCGCTGGCCGAACAAATTGTGGAGAAATGTCGTGGATGCTCGACTGCTTGATATCCTGGTCTGCCCGCTGTGCAAGGGACCGCTCGAATACGACAAGAAGGCGCAGGAACTGATCTGCAAGCCTGACCGCCTGGCCTACCCGATCCGCGACGGCATCCCGATCATGTGGGCCGACGAGGCGAGAAAAGTCGAGCCGGTTTGATGGCCGCCGGCGCACAATTTACCGTCATCATCCCGGCGCGGCTGGCTTCAACCCGGCTGCCCGGCAAACCGCTGGCCGACCTCGGCGGCAAACCGATGGTGGTGCGGGTGGCCGAACGGGCGGCGCAATCGGGCGCCGGGCGCATCGTCGTCGCTACCGACCATGCCGACATCGCCGCCGCCTGCGCGGCCCACGGCGTCGAAGTGTGCATGACGCGCGCCGACCATCCGTCGGGCACCGACCGCATCGCCGAAGTGGCGCGCGCATTGAAACTGGCGCCGGATGCGGTGGTGGTCAACCTGCAGGGCGACGAGCCGCTGATCGATAGCGTGCTGCTGGCGGCCTGCGCCAGCCGTATTTCGTCTGACGTGCCGATGGCCACCTGCGCCCATCCGATTGTCGAGGTGGCCGACGTCTTCAATCCGAACGTGGTCAAGGTCGTGCTCGACAAGAACGGCCGCGCGCTGTATTTTTCGCGCGCCCCGATTGCGTGGCACCGCGACGGTTTCGCCTTGTCGCTGCACGCAATGCCGGCCGGTTATGCGCCGTTGCGCCACATCGGCCTGTACGCCTATAGCAACGAGTTCCTGCAATGCTACCCGACCCTGGCGCCGGCGCCGCTCGAATCGATCGAGGCGCTCGAACAGTTGCGGGTGCTGTGGCACGGTTACCCGATCGCGGTCCACGTCACCGATGCGGCGCCGGCGGGCGGGGTCGATACGCCGGACGACCTGGCTCGGGTGCGCCTGCATTACACCGGCTGAGTCCGCAGCCTTCCCGATCGCGTTTGCCACGTGTGCGCTCGTCCTGTTGCGCATCAAGTAAAAAAATGACAAGGCATTTGATATTGGCGCGGACGATGAATTTTGTGGTAAGTTTCGTTTCAAGCTGGTCAGATATGCACCAAACTCTATTTGTTGTTTTTATAAAAATTATTTAATCTTGTTTAGGAATTTCATGCGTCTTATTTTGTTAGGAGCTCCCGGCGCCGGCAAGGGCACTCAAGCCAATTTTATCAAGGAAAAGTACAATATTCCGCAGATTTCAACCGGTGACATGTTGCGCGCGGCGATCAAGGCCGGCACCGACCTTGGATTGGCGGCAAAGAAAGTGATGGACACGGGCGGACTGGTGTCGGACGACATCATGATCGGCCTGGTCAAGGACCGGTTGCAGGCGCTCGACTGCGCCAACGGCTACCTGTTCGATGGCTTCCCGCGCACCATCGCGCAGGCCGACGCCATGAAGGACGCCGGCATCAACGTTGACTATGTGCTTGAAATCGACGTGCCGGACGAGTCGATTGTCGAGCGCATGAGCGGGCGCCGTTCGCACCCGGGCTCGGGCCGCGTCTACCACGTGACGTTCAATCCGCCAAAAGTGGACAACCTTGATGACGTCACCGGCGAAACGCTGATCCAGCGCGATGACGACAAGGCCGAAACCGTCATGAACCGCCTTGCGGTCTACCACGCCCAGACCGAAGTACTGCTTGGCTATTACAACAAATGGTCGCAGTCCGGCTTGCCCGGCGCGCCGAAATACTGCCGTATTTCCGGTGTCGGACCGGTCGAGCAGATCCGCGATGCAGCCTTCGCCACGCTGACGGAATAAAGCAGCACGGAAAACAGCGGACCTCGTGTCCGCTATTTTTTTGCGCGCTAATGTCCAGGCCGCCATCGTCGCACAAGTCTTATTTTAAATTTTTCAACGTTTTGCAGTGCGCAGTATCGCTGGCCATGTCTCCAACCCTTGGGGGCCGGTCTTTCGAAGTGTGTGGTTGTGTCACTTGATAATAAAACTAAGGGGGCGAAATGGCAGCAAATTACCTGGTATTTGCAGTAGTGTGTGGCGTCATCGCAGTCGTGTACGGTTTATGGTCGCGCAGCTGGATCCTGCGCCAGGATCCCGGCAACGCCCGGATGCAGGAGATCGCCCAGGCGATCCAGGAAGGGGCCGCCGCTTATCTGGCGCGCCAGTACCGCACCATCGCCATTGTCGGCGTCGTGCTGTTCATCGCCATTTTCGTGCTGCTCAAGTGGCAGACCGCCCTCGGATTTTTAATCGGCGCGGTGCTCTCGGGCGCCTGCGGCTTCATCGGCATGAACGTGTCGGTGCGCGCCAACGTACGCACCGCCCAGGCCGCAACGCGCGGCATGAATGAAGCGCTCGACGTCGCCTTCAAGGGCGGCGCCATTACCGGCATGCTGGTGGTCGGCCTGGGCTTGCTTGGCGTGACGCTGTTCTACTGGATGTTGACGGTGCAGGCAGAGGGCACCGCGCTGACCCAGCACGACATCTTGAAACCGCTGATTGGCCTGGCCTTCGGTGCTTCGCTGATTTCGATCTTCGCGCGGCTGGGTGGGGGCATCTTCACCAAGGGCGCCGACGTCGGCGCCGACCTGGTCGGAAAAGTCGAAGCCGGCATTCCCGAGGACGATCCGCGCAATCCGGCGGTAATTGCCGACAACGTCGGCGACAACGTCGGCGACTGCGCCGGCATGGCCGCCGACCTGTTCGAAACCTACGTCGTCACCCTGATCGCCACCATGCTGCTGGGCGCCCTGGTGATCACCGGCTATGGCACCTCCGCCATCGTCTATCCGCTGCTGTTGGGCGCGGTGTCGATCATCGGCTCGATCGTCGGCTGCTCGCTGGTCAAGCACACGCCGGGCAAAAAAATCATGGCGGCGCTGTACACCGGCCTATGGTGGGCCGCCGGCCTGTCGCTGCTGGGATTTTTCGGCGTCACCTGGATGGTCTGGGACGAGCCGGCGATGCGGCTGAACATGATGGGCTGCGCGCTGGTCGGCATCGTCCTCACCGGCCTGATGGTCTATATCACCGAGTACTACACCGGCACCGACTTCAAGCCGGTGCGCCACATCGCCGAGGCATCGACCACTGGCCACGGCACCAACATCATCGCCGGTTTAGGGGTGTCGATGAAGTCGACCGCCTACCCGGTGCTGGTGGTATGCGCGGCGATTCTGGCGTCGTACCAGATGGGCCAGTTGTACGGCATCGCGATTGCCGCCACCTCGATGCTGTCGATGGCCGGCATCATCGTCGCCCTCGACGCCTACGGCCCGATCACCGACAATGCCGGCGGCATCGCCGAGATGGCCGGCATGCCCGAATCGGTGCGCGCGATTACCGACCCGCTCGACGCCGTCGGCAACACCACCAAGGCCGTCACCAAGGGTTATGCGATCGGCTCGGCGGGGCTTGCCGCGCTGGTGCTGTTCGCCGATTACACCCACGCCCTCGAATCGGTGAACAACGTCGTCACGTTCGACCTGTCGAACCCGATGGTGATCGTCGGCTTGTTCATCGGCGGCCTGATTCCCTACCTGTTCGGCGCGATGGCAATGGAAGCGGTAGGGCGCGCGGCCGGCGCTGTTGTGGTTGAAGTGCGCCGCCAGTTCCGCGACATCAAGGGCATCATGGACGGCACCGGCAAGCCTGAATACGACAAGGCGGTCGACATGCTGACGGCGTCGGCGATCCGCGAGATGATCCTGCCGTCGCTGCTGCCGGTGGTGGTGCCGATCGTGGTCGGCATGCTGCTGGGGCCGGCCGCACTGGGCGGCTTGCTGATGGGGACCATCGTGACGGGCCTGTTCGTGGCGATCTCGATGACCACCGGCGGCGGCGCCTGGGACAACGCCAAGAAATACATCGAGGACGGCAATTTCGGCGGCAAAGGTTCCGATGCCCACAAGGCGGCCGTCACCGGCGACACGGTGGGCGACCCGTACAAGGACACCGCCGGCCCCGCCGTCAACCCGTTGATCAAGATCATCAACATCGTCGCACTGCTGCTGGTGCCGCTGCTGCCGGCCACCGGTTATTTTGCGGTAACGGCGGCGCCGTTGGCGCACGTGGCTGCGCCGGCACTGTCGGCCGATGAGACGGTCACGCTGGCACCGGCGGCGGGCGAATTGGCGCCGCCGATGGATCCGATGCTCACCAAGCCGATGCCGAAAAGCGAAACGGACGAGCCAAAGCCGTTGAAGTAGCGCTAAAGTAGAGCCCGGGCATCAGGTACTGCTGGTACAGGCCGGGGTGGTCACGCCACGAAACGCATGATCGCCGTCGCCAGCGACGCCTCGTCCGAGTCGCCCGTGTGCCGTTCGCCGTTGATGAAAAAAGTCGGCGTCCTGGCCGCGCCAAGGTGGGTGCCTTCGGCGGCCATGCGCTCGACAACCGGCTGGAAGCGGCGGCGCTTGAGGTCATCGAGAAGCTGGTCATGGTCGATTTCCATCCGGTCGGCCAGGTCGGCGACCAGGTGCGGACCGAACTGCGGCTGCAACGCGAACAGCGCATCGTGCATGTCCCAGAACCTGCCCTGCACGCCGGCCGCCTCGGCCGCTTCGGCCGCCATTTCTGCGTACGGATGCATGTTGGTCAGCGGAAAATGCCGGTAAGCAAACAACAATTGTTTGCCCAAACGGCGCTGCAAGTGCTTGACCGCGGCGTGCGCCCGGCGGCAGTACGGACATTGGTAATCGCCGTATTCGATCAGCACGATGGTGGCATCCCTGCTGCCGATCATGTGATCGTCTTGGTGAATGGAAACGATTGCTGGCATGTTTTTCGCTCCTTGACGTTAGCTTGACATTAGCGTGACCTTAGCCCGGCGCAGCCGGTACTGTAATCCCGCACCGGCCGATCTGCAGGCCATCATGACACGTAAATATATCGATTGCCGCGAGATTCCGGGCGAGTCCAGATGCACCGTGACGATCGCCGCCGACAGCGAGCAGGCGTTGGTGGCGGTCGCGCTCCAGCACGCCGTGGCCAGGCATGGCCACCAGGACACGCCGAAATTGCGCCAGCAGCTGACGGCTGCAATCAACACCGGTGCGCCATCGGCATAAGAACAGCACCGGCGTGGTGCGCCTGTCGTGGACGGCGCTCGAACTGCGTCAGAATACGCACATCTTGTTGGCCGCTTCGCGCAGCGTTGCCCGGAAATCCGGATGGGCGATCGCGATCAGCGCCTGAGCCCGCTGCTTGGCCGACTTGCCGCGTAATTGGGCCACGCCGTATTCGGTGACGACGTAATTGACGTCGTTCTTGCTGGTGGTGGCGTGGGTGCCGGGGGTGAGCGTGGGAACGATGCGCGAGATCGTGTTGTCCTTGGCGGTCGACGGCAGCACGATGAACGATTTACCGCCGCGCGAACGGTTTGCCGCCCGCACAAAATCGACCTGGCCGCCGGTGCCCGAGTAGGGCAGGTGGGCGATGCTTTCCGAGCCGCACTGGCCGAGCAAGTCCACTTGCAAACTGGCGTTGATCGACATCAGCTTGTCGTTCAGGGCCGCGTTGTACGGGTCGTTGGTGAAATTGGACGGGTGCATCTCGATGATCGGATTGTGGTGCATGAACTGGTACAGTTTGCGCGAACCGAGGGCGAAGGTGGCGACCATTTTGCCGGGTAGTAGCGTTTTCTTGCGGTTGGTGACGGCGCCGCATTCGACCAGGGTCAATATGCCGTCGCCGATCATCTCGGTATGGATGCCGAGGTCATGCTTGGCGGTCAGCTGCATTACCACTGCGTCCGGGATGCCGCCGTAACCGATCTGCAAGGTCGAGCCGTCGTCGATCATTTCCGCCACGTACTTGCCGATCGCTTCCTGCACCGGCCCGATGGCCGGCAGGCCAACTTCGAGGATCGGTTCATCGCTTTCGATGATGGCGTGCACCTGCGACACGTGGACATGGCATTGGCCGTGGGCGAACGGCACGTTCGGGTTCACTTCCAGCACCACCACGCGCGCCTTGTCGATCGCCGCCATGGTGTAATCGGTACCGAGGCTGATGGCAAAATAGCCTTGTTCGTCCATGCTGGAGGCCATCGCGAAGACGACGTCAGACGGCATGAAGCCGCGCTCGATCATGCTCGGCAGCTCGGAAAAATAATTCGGAATAAAATCGCACCAGCCCGCCTGGCCGGCCGCGCGCGAGGCGCCGCCCAAAAACAGCGCGGCGTGGCGCACGTGATGCGACGTCTCACTGTCGAAATAGGCGAATTTGCGCATCGCCAGGATCTGCGCCACCTTGATGTCGTTAAAGCGGCGCCGCTGCCCGGACAGCGCGGCGAGCAGCGCCGGCGGCTCGCCGACGCCGGTCGGCACGATGATCATGTCGCCGTCTTGCAGCAGGTCGAGCGCCTCATCGGCGCTCCTGCGTTTGTTTTGGTACATCTGGTGCGCCGTTTGCATGTTGTCGCTTCCTCAATTGGCTGGTGATGTAGCTATATGACGTAGCTATACTATATCCAGCGATGCTACTCCACGATACTGACCGTGGCCTGACGGCTGTCGCCTGGTGATAGCGCGCCGGCGTGTCGGCAACGGTGGTAATGTCGGAAACATGAAAACCGCAAAACCTGATTTCAGGGGGCCGGCACTGGCGTCGGTGCTGGCCTCGGTGCTGGCCCTGGCGCTCGGGCCGGCCGCGGCGCAAGCGCCGGCGCCGGCCACGGCGAAGGAGGCGGGCGTCAAGCCGCCGCCGGTGCCCAAACCGATCAAGCGCCGATCGGTTCAGCAGGCGATCGAACCGACACCGCGCATCGTCACCGAAGGGTATCGGCCGACCGCGACGGTACGTCCGCCCGCGGCAGCGCCGCAGCCGCCGGCGCGCATGAACAGCTGCGGCCCCGGCGGCTGCTTCGACACCGGCGGCGCGCGCTACAACGGTAACGGCGGCGGCAACACCTTGCTCAGTCCGAATGGCCAACTGTGCGTCAAGGGCGTGGTCAATGCCCAGTGCTTTTGATCACCAGTTTCCGGCTACGCCACGCAAAACTTCGCTACAATCCTGAAGGTTGACGTTTACGTAAACGTCAAAACGACTTCGGGGGGAAATTCATGCAAATTCAAAACAATGTTTTCATTATCACCGGCGGTGCATCCGGCCTCGGCGCCGCCACCGCGCGCATGATTGTTGCTGCCGGCGGCAAGGTGGTGCTGGCCGACGTGCAGGTCGAAGCCGGCACCGCGCTGGCGGCGGAACTGAACGGCCGCTTCCTCAAGTGCGACGTCACGTCCGAGTCCGATGGCCTGGCCGTGGTCGCCGCGGCGCAGGCGATGGGCACGCTGCGTGGCCTGGTCAACTGCGCCGGCGTGGCGCCGGCCGTCAAAACCGTCGGCAAGGACGGCCCGCACCCGCTCGACGTGTTCCAGCGCACCGTCAACGTCAACCTGGTCGGCACGTTCAACATGGCGCGCCTGGCGGCCGACGCCATGGGCAAGCTTGACGCGCTCGACTCGGGCGAGCGCGGCGTCATCATCAACACCGCGTCGGTGGCGGCTTACGATGGCCAGATCGGCCAGGCGGCCTATGGTGCATCGAAAGCGGCGGTGGTCGGTTTGACCTTGCCGATGGCGCGCGACCTGGCCCGCAGCGGCATCCGCGTGATGACGATCGCTCCCGGCATCTTCGAGACGCCGATGCTGATGGGTATGCCCGACGAGGTACGCGATGCGCTCGGCAAGATGGTGCCGTTCCCATCGCGCCTGGGCCGGCCAAGCGAGTACGCCCACCTGGCGCGCACCATCATCGAAAACACCATGCTCAACGGCGAAACCATCCGCCTCGACGGCGCCATCCGCATGCAGCCAAAGTAAGTTCGATGTGAGGCAGCGCTCAATGTAAGGTAGGATGTTCGCAGTACACGGGCACACGGGCGCGCGGCTTCGGTAGCGCGCCCTTTTTTATCGTCACATTTTTTGCCATGTTTTGTCGCCACCCTGCTGGAGAATTATGATCAAACTGAGGATGCTCGCCTTCGCCGCCGCGCTAACGGGCGCATTCACCGCTGTTCCCGCGCTGTCGCAGGAAGTCCAGGCCCAGGCCCAGCAGGCGCCGGAGGTGGCTACCGGATATAACGACAAGCCCGGTTGGGCCGCCAAAAAATACATGGTGGCCGCCGCCAATCCGCTGGCGGTCGACGCCGGCTACCAGATGCTCAAACGGGGCGGCAGCGCGATCGACGCTGCCATCGCCACCCAGCTCGTGCTGTGCCTGGTCGAGCCGCAATCGTCGGGCATCGGCGGCGGCGCCTTCCTGATGTACTACGACGGCAAGCGCGTGCAAGCCTTCGACGGCCGCGAAACGGCACCCATGGCGGCCGACGAACACCTGTTCAAAAACCCCGACGGCACGCCGCTCGCGCGCGCGGCCGGCGTCGTCGGCGGCCGTTCGGTGGGCGCCCCCGGCGTGCTGCGCATGCTCGAAATGGCGCATAGGCAGCACGGCAAACTGGCGTGGAAGACGCTGTTCGAGCCGGCCATCCGGCTCGCCAAACAGGGCTTCGCGGTGAGTCCGCGCTTGAATGGCCTCTTGACGTGGGACCAGCACATCCGCAAGGACCCGGTGGCGGCAAAGTATTTTTATGACGCCGGCATGAAGCCGTGGCCGGTCGGCCATATCCTCAAGAACCCGGCGCTGGCCAGTACCCTGCGCGAGATCGCCCGCGGCGGCGCCGACGCCTTCTATACCGGCCACATCGCGCGCGACATCGCCGCCAAGGTGGCCAACCATCCGACCAATCCGGGTAAGCTCACCGCGCTCGACATCGCCGGCTACCGGCCGAAGCTGCGGGTGCCGGTATGCAGCGACTACCGCGCCTGGACCGTGTGCGGCATGCCGCCGCCTTCGTCGGGCGGCATAGCGGTGGCGCAGATGCTCGGCATCCTCGAAACGCACGACATGCGCCAATACGCGCCAGGCAATGGCGTGCCCGGCGCCGACGCCGTCCACCTGTTTGCCGAAGCCGGGCGGCTGGCCTACGCCGACCGCAACCGCTACGCCGCCGACACCGATTTCGTGCCGCTGCCGGGCCGCGGCGTGCCTGGCCTGATCGACAAAAACTACCTTGCCAGGCGCGCCGCCCTGATCGGCGAAAAATCGATCGGCGTGGCCGAGCCGGGCCACCCGTTCGGCATCGAGGTGGCCTGGGGCCGTGACACCGCCATCGACAACCCGTCCACCTCGCACCTGGCCGTGGTTGACCGCCACGGCGCCGGCCTGTCGATGACGACCACGGTGGAAGACGCCTTCGGCTCGCGCCAGATGGTCGGCGGCTTCATCCTCAACAACCAGCTGACCGACTTCTCGTTCGATTCAAGCGACAAGGACGGCCCGATCGCCAACCGGGTGCAGGCCGGCAAGCGCCCGCGCAGCGCGATGTCGCCCACCATCGTGTTCGACAAGGCCACCGGCAAGCTGGTGCTGGCGCTCGGCTCGCCCGGCGGGCCGGCGATCATCAACTACGTCGCCAAGGTGTTGGTCGGCACGCTCGACTGGGGCTTGAACGTGCAGCAGGCAATCGCACTGCCCAATTTCGGCAGCCGCAACGGACCGACCGAACTGGAAGAGCGGCGCTTTCCGCCGGCGACGGTCGACGCCCTGAAGGCGCGCGGCCATACGGTGCGCCTGACGGAGCAGAACTCCGGGCTGCACGGCATCCAGCGCTTGTCGATCCACGGCGCAGATTTCTGGTTCGGCGGGGCGGACCCGCGGCGTGAAGGTGTGGCGAAGGGTGATTGAGGATGCCTGGACTAATGCCCACATTTTTGAAATACTTGCGCAGCCATCGCCGGTGCCTTTTGGGTATGGCGCAATTGACGCAAATCGGGTCCCCGCGCGTGTGCAGTTCGCTGATGTTATTGACTGTTTCAACGATGTAGGCTCAGCCTGGCGCGCATGCGGCGACCCCATTCGCACGCATCGTCGACGAGCTCGAAAAATGGGGTCCCTTCGTTCGCGCCGACGACCGGAATATGTAATTTTTTACTAGCTGGAATTACTCTCTCCCTGCTAATCTTGGCTCATGGGAATAAATGAGAAAACCGGCTTGATCCTGTCCGGGGGCGGGGCGCGCGCGGCCTACCAGGTTGGGGTGCTGCAGGCGATTTCGCACATATTGCGCGAACAGGGCTGGTCGCCGGCACGCAATCCTTTCGATATCATTTGCGGCACGTCCGCCGGCGCCATCAATGCGGCGGCGCTCGCTTGTCGCGCCGATCATTTCGGCGAGGGCGTGCAAAAGCTGCTCGACGTCTGGAAAAATTTCTCAGTCGACCAGGTCTACCGCGCCGATTCGATCGGCGTGCTGCGCTCCGGCGCGCGCTGGCTGTCGCTGCTGTCGTTCGGCTGGCTGCTGCGCAAATGGCGGGCGGCGCCGCCCAGCTCGCTGCTCGACAACACCCCGCTGGCCGGCCTGCTGCACCGCATGCTCGACTTGCCGCGCCTCGACGACGCGCTGGCCGACGGCAAGCTGCACGCACTCGCCGTCACCGCTTCCTCATACACGCTGGGCCACCACATCACGTTTTACCAGAGCGCCGCTGAAATCGCGCGATGGGTGCGCATGCACCGCATCGCGCTGTACGACCAGATCGGCGTCGAGCACCTGCTGGCGTCGTCGGCGATCCCGTTCATCTTCCCGGCCGTGCCGCTGTACCTCGGCGGCAACCTCGAATATTGCGGCGACGGTTCGATGCGCCAGCTGGCGCCGATTTCGCCGGCGATCCATCTCGGCGCTACCCGCGTGCTGGTCATCGGCGCCGGGCGCATGAACGAGCCGCTGCGCCAAGCGCCACGCACGACCCGCTACCCGAGCCTGGCGCAAATCGCCGGTCACGCCATGTCTTCGATCTTCCTCGATAGCCTGGCGGTTGACGTCGAGCGCTTAAACCGGATCAACGCCACCTTGTCGCTGATGCCGCGTGAGCACCACGCCGGGACCGCGCTGCGGCCGATCGAGCTGCTGGTGATCGCGCCGTCCGAGCGGCTCGACGACATCGCCGCGCGCCACATCGCCAGTTTGCCGGCGCCGGTGCGCGCGCTGCTGTCGGGAATTGGCGCGACCGAGGCGCGCGGTTCGGCGCTGGCTTCCTATCTGTTGTTCGAATCGAGTTACACTGGCGAACTGATTAGTCTTGGCGTGCGCGACACCCAGGCCCGCAAGGCCGATGTGCTGGCTTTTTTCGGCTCCTGAAAGCGCCATGATGCTTATGTTTTTCCATCCCCACCTCCGCTTCCGCTTCCGCCTCTGTTGGCGCTTGCTCCTGTTGCTGCTCCTGTGCTGCTTCGGCTTTGCTGCCGTCGCCGCGCAGCCGGCGCGCAGCCTGCAATTCGAGCAGCTCAGCGTCGCCGATGGCCTGGCCCAGGAATCGATCCTGTCGATGGTGCAGGATGGCGACGGCTTCATGTGGTTCGGCAGCCAGACCGGCCTGTCGCGCTTCGACGGTTACCGCGTGACGACTTACCGCAATGAACCCGGCAACCCGCGCAGCATGATCAACAACTGGGTGCGGGTGCTGCACGTCGACCGCGCCGGCCGGCTCTGGATCGGCACCGACGGCGGCCTCGAACGCTTCGATCCGATCACCCGCACCTTCGTTCATTACACGCCGAACGATGCGGACAAGCGCGGCAACGGCAACCGCCATATCCACGCGATGGAAAGCGACGGCAAGGACGGCTTGTGGATCGCCACCGCCGACGGCTTGCAGCATTTCGACATGAAAACAGGCGTCTTCAAGGTCTGGCATCACTTGCCAGGCAAGGCGTCGAGCCTGGCCAACGACCAGGTCAACGCGCTGGCGCTGGACGCCAGCGGGCGCCTGTGGGTCGGCACCGCGCTCGGCCTCGACAGCATGGCGCCGGGCGCCAGCGCCTTCGAGCATCACGCGCTGGCCGGCGCTGGCGCCAAGCACAACACCGTGCGCGCGCTGCTGGTGGACGCCAGCCAGACGCTGTGGATCGGCAGCCTGGCCGGTCTCGAAAGCTGGAAGCTGGCCGCCGGCGCGGCCGATCGCCACCTGCTGGGCCCGGGCGATGGCATCGCGCGCGGTGAAATCAGCGTGCTGTTCCAGGACAGCGACACCACTTTGTGGGTCGGCAGCCAGGACGACGGCCTGTATCGCTGGAACCCGCAGGCGCGGCGCTTCGCCAACTTCCGCCATCAGCCGGCCGACAGCCGCAGCCTGGCCGACAACCGCGTCTCGTCGCTGTTTCGCGACCGCGTCGGCACCTTCTGGGTCGGCACCTGGTACGCCGGCGTGAGCCGGGTCGACCTCGGCAGCGGCGGCTTTACCCGCATCGTCAAGCTGGCCGACGGCCCGGCCTCGCTGTCGAACAACAAAGTGCGCGCCATCGTCGACGACGGCACCGGCAAGCTGTGGCTTGGCACCAGCGACGGCCTGAACCTGCTCGATCCGGCCACCGGCGTAGCAAGCGTGCTGCGCCATCAGCCGGGCAACCCGAACAGCCTGGCCGACGCGCTCGTCAATGCGGTGGCGCGCGACCGCCGCGGCATTGTCTGGGCCGGCGGGGGCGCCGGCGTCACCAGCTTCGACCCGGCCAGCGGGCGTTTCAACCGGTTTTCGCTGGCCAACGGCGATCCGGACAGCGACAGCATCCGCGGCATGCTGGTCGCCCGCGACGACGTGTTGTGGATTTCTTCGCGCGGCGGCCTGCACCGGCTCGACCTGGCCACGCGTGCGGTCCAAACGTTTCGCCATAACCCGGCCGACAGCGCCAGCCTGGCCGACAACGTGACGCGCCCGATTCTCGAGGACCGGCGCGGCCGGCTGTGGATCGGCACCTTCAACGGCCTCGATTTGCTGGACCGCACCACCGGCAAATTCCGTCATTATCGCCACCACCCGGCCGACCCGTCGAGCATCAGCCACGACGAGATCCATTATTTGATGGAAGACCGGCGCGGCGACATCTGGGTCGGCACCGCGATGGGCCTGAACAAGATGAGCGTCGCGCCCGACGGCAGCGCGCGCTTCAAGCGCTACACCACCGCCGACGGGCTGGCCGACGACGGCGTCGCGGCGATGCTGGAGGACGAGGACGGCAACCTGTGGACCAGCTCCTCGACCGGCCTATCGCGCTTTACGCCGGCGAGCGGCAAGTGGCGCGTCTATAATGCCGGCGACGGCACCATCGAAGGCGCCTATTTCGACGGCTCGGCGCTGAAGGGGCGCGACGGCACCCTCTATTTTGGCGGCTTCAACGGCATCACCGCCTTCAACCCGCGCACCATCAACGACAATCTGATCGCGCCGCGCGCCGTGATCACCGGCTTCCAGGTGTTTAACAAGCCGATCGAGCAGGTCCATCCGGGTTTGCTCACCGGACCGATCGAACACGCTTCCGAGATCACGCTGGCGGCCGGCGATTCGGTGTTTTCGCTCGAGTTTTCGGCCTTGCACTACGCCGCGCCGCAGCGTAACCGGTTTGCCTACCAATTGGTCGGCTTCGACACCAACTGGGTAGTCACCGACGCTGCCAGGCGCTTTGCCACCTACACCAATCTCGATCCGGGCAAGTACACCTTTCGCGTCAAGGCAGCCAACAAGGATGGCGTCTGGGGCGCTTCCGGTGCAACATTGGCGATCACGATCCTGCCGCCGTTCTGGAAGACCTGGTGGTTGCGCGGCGGCGTGGCGCTGCTGGTGCTGGGCAGCGCGTTCGGCGCGTTCCGCTTTCGCGTGCGCGGCCTGCGCCGCCAGAAGGAACTGCTGGAGCACCAGGTACGCGCGCGCACCGCCGAAATCGGCCAGCAGAACCGCATGCTCGAGAGCCAGAAGCTGGAACTCGAATCGCGCCGCATCGAGGCCGAATTGCAGCGCGCGGAGGCCGAGCAGCGCCGCTTCGACGCCGAGCGCCAGACCGAGGAAGTCGAGCTGCAAAAAGAAAATGTCGAACTGGCGCACCGCAACATCTCGATCCTGTCCGAAATCGGCCGCGAAATGACCGCCACGCTGGACATGGAAACCATCATGGAAACGGTCTACCTGCACGTGCACCAGTTGATGGACGCGCGTATTTTCGGCATCGGCATCTACCGCGAGGACCTCGACGTGATCGAGTACCCGTTCGCCATCGACCATGGCGTGCGCAGTCCGCGCTACAGCCGCACGGTGAACCAGCCGAACCAGCTGGCAGTATGGTGCCTGACTCACCGGCGCGAGGTGTTCATCAACGATCTCGACGCCGAGTACGACAACTACATCAGCGCCGCTACCCCCGATCCGCTGGCGGCGTTGCGGCGGGTCGACGGCAGCAGCGGCTCGGTGGTGGCCTCGACCATGTACGTGCCGCTGATCGTCAAGGAACGCGTGATGGGGGTGATCGGCGTGCAAAGCGTCGACAAGAATGCCTACCGCCGGGTCCACCTGGATATGCTGCAGACGCTGGCCGCGCATGCCGCGGTGGCGCTCGACAACGCGCGCGCCTACCGCCAGCTCGAAGAGATGGAAAAGCAGGTGCGCTTGAACACCGACGAACTGGCGCTGGCCAACCGCGCCTTACAGGACAATGACGAGCGGCTGCGCCTGGCCAAGCAGAAGGCGGAAGACGCGACGCGCCAGAAGTCCGAATTTTTGGCCAACATGAGCCACGAAATGCGCACCCCGCTGGCCGGCGTGATCGGCATGCTCGGCTTTGCGCTGCGCGACGCCAGGCTGGGCGACGGCACCCGCGAGCAGATCTTGCGCGGCCAGGCCAACGCCGAGTCGCTGCTGTCGATCATCAACGACCTGCTCGATTTTTCCAAGATCGAGGCCGGCAAGCTGACCATCGAGAACATCGACTTCGCGCTCGCCGGCGCGCTGGAAAACGTCGCCAGCCTGTTCGAGGAGCAGGCTGGCGCCCATAGCGTCGACTTCGACATCGGCCTGGCGCCGAACCTGCCGCGTTTCGTGGTGGGCGACCCGACCCGGCTGCGCCAGGTGCTGGTCAACTTGGTCGGCAACGCCTTCAAGTTCACCAAACAGGGCAGCGTCGGCCTGCGGGTCGAAGCGCTCGAGCCCGACCCGCTTAAGCCGGGCGTACACCTGATCCGCTTCTCGGTGCGCGACACCGGCATCGGCATCGCCCCCGAGGCGCTGGGCCGATTGTTCCAGAAATTCGAGCAGGCCGACAGCACCACCACGCGCCGCTACGGCGGCACCGGGCTGGGGCTGGCGATTTGCCGCCAGCTGGTCGAGCTGATGCAGGGCACCATCAGCGTCGACAGTACCGAGGGCGCCGGCAGCTGCTTTTCGTTCGTGCTGCCGTTGCTCGAGGGCGTGGCGCCACCGCCGGCGCTGCATGTGACGCGCTCGCCGCACAGCCACTGCCTGAGGGTGCTGTGCGCCGAAGATTTCCAGACCAACCAGATCATCGTGCGCATGATGCTGCAGGAGCTGGGCCACCAGGTCGACATCGCCGAAAATGGTTTGCTGGCGCTGGCGGCATGCGCGCGCACCCGTTACGACCTGATTTTGATGGACGGCCGCATGCCGGAGCTGGATGGCGCCGGCGCCACCGGCATCATTCGCGCCGGCGGGCCGGCCGCCGCTCCCGTGCTCGACCGTGAGCTGATGATCGTCGCGCTGACCGCCAACGCCAGCGACGAAGACCGGGCGCGTTACCTGGCCTGCGGCATGGACGACTTCCTGACCAAGCCAATTGACGAAGCGGCGCTGCATGCGATACTTTGCCGCGCCATCGACCGCCAGCTAAGGCGCGGGGTGGCGTTGGTGTCGATGCCCCTGCCAGTGCCGCTACCGGACGGCGCGCCGCCGCCGACGGCCGCAGCACTCGATGCGATGTTCGGCGTGGCCGCCGGCCCGACCCCGCTGGCGCGCAAAGCCGGGCGCCGCACCACCGACCTGAAGGCACGCATGCGCAGCGAGTTCGGCGCCGATCTGCCACGCCGGCGCGCCGAGCTGGAAACGGCGATCGCCGCCGAAGACCGCGAAGCGGCTGGGCGGCTGTTGCATGGGATCAGGGGCAGCGCGGCTTACCTCGACGCCACCGAGCTGCACCTGCTGTGCGGCGAACTCGAACTGGCCGCCGACCAGGGCCGGTGGTCGGGCGTCGAGGTGGCCATGCCGCGCCTGCAGCGCCTGCTGGCCGGCTTCGAAGGCGGCGCCGGCGTAAGCACGCAATTGGTATAATCGTGCCGTCAGCGTGACGGTCGATCAGTGAGCGCAACGGTAAACAACGGTGAACAAGGACGGCGGCCGATGAAGGTTCTGGTGGTGGACGACGACGTTGTCTCGCGCATGGTGCTGATGCACCTGGTCGACAGCTGCGGCGCCTATGAAATTTACGAGGCCGAGGACGGCCTGGACGCGTGGCAGCAGCTGCAGCAGGGATTGCGTCCGGCAATTCTCTTTTGCGACCTGCGCATGCCGCGCTGGTCCGGCATGGAGCTGCTCGCGAGCGTCAAGGCCGACCGCGCGTTCGACTCCATGCACTTCATACTCGCGTCCTCGGCCAGCGACCACGCGACGATGGCGACGGCGAACAGCCTGGGCGCCGACGGCTACCTCGCCAAGCCGTTCGAGCACGACATGGTGCGCGTCCAAATGGCCGGCCTGGCCGCCAGCGCGGACGACGTCGAGAGCCCGTTCGCCACCATCGCGCGGCTCGGCATCGGCAGCGAGCGCCTGCTGGCCTACCTGGTCGGGTTCGAAACCCAACTTGAAGCGGCCGTGGCCGAATTCGGTGCGGCAATGGCAGCCGGGAGCGCAGGCGACGCTGGTGCCGACCTGCGCGCGCGCCTCGGGCGGCTGCATGCCGGCTGCGTCACGCTTGGCCTGGCCGGCCCGGCCGCCGGCCTCGACGCGCTGGCCTCCGGCCAGCTTGACAGCGTGCGGGTGCAGGCCGCGCTGGCCGCCGCGCTGGCAACGGTGCGCGAGCAAGGCGAGCGCGTGCGCCGGATGCCGGTGACCGAATAGCCCGGGACACCGGCTGAGAACGACATGGTTGGGAAACGGTGCTTAGATTCATGAGGGCTTAAACCAATACGGGCGCCGGAGTTGCCGAATGGCCGGCTTGGATTGTTTGAGCTCCGGGACTGTTTCAGGCCTTTGCGGCTGGCCGCGGCCAGGTCTGCCGCCATGACGTTGCATGAACTGACCAGCAGTGCCAGAACGACGGAGCAAAAGCGTCTGCATCCGATTATCCCCACGTTCACTTGTGAACCAGCAATATAGGCCTATTGCTGACAGACACATGGATGCAGCGCCAACTTGCTTTATTATCGACGCAGCTTTTATGGCGCAACCTCAACCTCAACCGCACAGGCGCCACCATTATTCGGTCGCCCCGAGGGCAAGGCGTTGGCAAAAATCACCCGCCGTGGCGTTGCCGGGGCAGTAATGGAGAAAAGATGAAACGAATGTTGGTGTTAAGCCTGGCCCTGGTATGTGCGCTTGGCGTGAGCGCGTGCGCAACCATTTATCCGGCTTTAGGCCAGTTGCACGAGAACGAAGCGTTGCAGGCATCCCCGCATTACCGCGACGGCGCGTTTCAAAACGAAATAGCGTCACCGCCGCGCCCCGGTGGCTTTGGCTTTATTTTGGCGCTCATTCGTGGACGCTTTGAGCCGCGCGACAGGCCATCGCCGTCCGCACCGCTGCCTTCAATAAAAACCAACCTGGCGGCGTTGCCGTTGGAGCAGGACATCGTGGTCTGGCTTGGCCATTCCTCGTACTTCGTGCAAGTCGGTGGCAAGCGCTTGCTGATCGACCCGGTATTTAGCAACTACGCAGCGCCGGTGCCCGGAATGGTGCGCGCTTTTGATGGCACAAGCCCCTATACGATGGATGACTTGCCGCAGATCGACGTTGTGCTGATCACGCACGATCACTACGACCATCTCGACTACGCGACCATGAAGGGCCTCGAGTCCAAGACCCGGCTGGTCATTGCGGGGCTGGGTAACGGTGCCCATCTGCGGCACTGGGGATACGCCGAAGCGAAAATCCGCGAAATGAACTGGCACAGCAGCGTTGACATCGCACCGGGTTTGCGGGTTCATGTACTGCCGGCTCAGCATTATTCCGGCCGTTTCATGAAGCGCAACCAGAGCCTGTGGGCAAGCTATGCGCTCGAGACGCCCCAGCGGCGCCTGTACTTCAGTGGCGATACGGGTTTCGGCCCGCACTTCGCCGACATCGCCAAACGCTTTCCTGCCTTCGACTTTGTCGCACTTGACGCCGGGCAGTACAACGAGCGCTGGGCCGACATCCACATGACGCCTGAAGAGGCCGCACGTGCGGCCGAAATGCTCAACACGCGAACACTCCTGAGCGGTCACGCCGGCCGTTTCAGCCTGGCGCGCCATGCGTGGGACGAACCCTTCGAACGCGCCGTTGCCGCCAGCGAAGGCAAGCGCTACCGACTATTAACGCCGCGGATCGGTGAACCGGTACGCCTCGACGATCCGCAGCAGTCGTTCACCCACTGGTGGAAGGGAATCATGTAGCACAATCACAGTGGAGTGCGCAGGAGAATAATTGCAGGGGCTTGGCCTCAGGTTAAGGCGGTTCACTGCCCGCGCTGCAAGCGCGCGGGCATACAGGCCAGGTGCAGGATGGTTGCAAGGGGCGTCTTTCTGCTCGGCCGTTACGTTATGTCGCGCTCAGCTAGCCCGCTAATTACCGCGAAACGGAGTACTTGGCCGCAGATTTGTTTCTTTTTGTACGCGGGTTCGGACATGCCGCCGGTTTCGGAGGACAAGACGGAGCGTTTTAGGCCCTTGAAATAGGATTTTTCTGGAGGATGCTGGACCGTTTGATACCAACTGTTGGTCCCCCCGACTGGAATCGAACCAGTATCCCACGCTTAGGAGGCATGTGCACTATCCATTGTGCTACGGGGAGGACGCTTGCCTTGCCGGTTGAGCCGGCGGGCAGCGCAGGACAAGCCTGCAATTCGGCGATCGCGACGGCGCGCAGCCGTCCGGTGTCGTGAATCGATCGCAATTATAGCCGACCTTTTGGCAGGAATTACGACTCCTCGGCCCGCAGTCGGTACAATGCACGCTTCTTTCATTTTTCCGGCCACGTTTTTCTCCCGAAATTTGCCGCGGCCGGGCACTCCTTAACTATTATGGCAGTCATTTCCCTCTCGTCGGCGCAACTTGCGTTCGGCCACGTCGCGTTGCTCGATCACGCTGAATTTTCTCTTGAAAACGCCGAGCGTGTCGGCCTGATCGGGCGTAACGGCACCGGCAAGTCGTCCCTGCTGAAAACGATCTCGGGCAAGTTCAAGCTCGACGATGGCCTGCTGGTCATGCAGCAGAACATCAAGATCGCCTACGTCGAGCAGGAGCCGACGTTCGACCCGGCCATGTCGGTGTTCGACGCAGTCGCCGCCGGCATGGGCGAGCAGGCCACCCTGCTGGCCGAATACGAGGCCCTCACCGGCCAGTTCGGCCAGGGCGACGACGACGCGCTGATGGACAAGATGCACGACCTGCAGGTCAAGCTCGATGCCACCGACGGCTGGAGCATGCAAAACAAGGTCGACACCACGCTCGACCGCCTGAACCTGGCCGGCGCGTCGTTGATGGGCACGCTGTCGGGCGGCATGCAGAAACGCGTCGCGCTGGCCGTAGCGCTGGTGTCGGCGCCGGACGTGCTGCTGCTCGACGAGCCGACCAACCACCTCGACTTCAAGTCGATCCTGTGGCTCGAAAGCTTGCTGCGCGACTTCAAGGGCTCGGTGCTGTTCATTACCCACGACCGCAGCTTCCTCGACAACGTTGCCACCCGTATTATCGAACTCGACCGCGGCAAGCTGCTGTCGTACCCGGGCAATTTTTCGGCCTACCAGACCCGTAAGGCCGAGCAGCTTGAAATCGAAGAAGTCGAAGCTGCCAAGTTCGACAAGTTTTTGGCGCAGGAAGAAGTGTGGATCCGCAAGGGCGTCAAGGCGCGTCGGGTGCGCGATGAAGGCCGGGTGCGCCGCCTGGAGGCACTGCGCGTGCAGCGCGCCGTGCGCCGCGACCAGCAGGGACAAGTCAACCTGACGGTGACGGCGGGCGACCGCTCGGGCAAGATTGTCGCCGACCTCGAGAACGTATCGAAGAGCTACGGCGACAAGGTGATCGTCAATGATTTCACCGGCACCATCCTGCGCGGCGACAAGGTCGGCCTGATCGGCCCTAACGGTGCCGGCAAGACCACCTTGCTGAAGATGATCCTCGGCGAAGAGAAGGCCGACAGCGGCAAGGTCAAGCTCGGCACCAAGTTACAGGTGGCGTACTTCGACCAGATGCGCGCGCAGTTGAACGAAGAAGACAGCTTGATGGAAACCATTGCGCCGGGCAGCGACTGGGTCGAGATCAACGGCGCCAAGAAGCACGTGATGAGCTACCTGAACGACTTCCTGTTCGCGCCGGAACGCGCGCGTTCGCCCGTCAAATCGCTGTCCGGCGGCGAACGCAATCGCCTGCTGCTGGCGCGCCTGTTCGCCAAACCGGCCAACTGCCTGGTGCTCGACGAGCCAACCAACGACCTCGACATCGATACGCTGGAGTTGCTGGAAGAATTGCTCGAAGACTATACCGGCACCGTTTTCCTCGTTAGCCACGACCGTACTTTCCTCGACAACGTGGTGACCCAGGTCATCGTGGCGGAGGGCGAGGGCATGTGGCGCGAATTTGTCGGCGGCTATACCGACTGGGAACGGGTCAAGTCGCAAACGCCGGCGGCCGCCAGGCCGGCGCCAAAGCCGGCGCTGGCAGCGCCGAAGGACGTTGTCAAAAAGGTCAAGCTGAGCTACAAGGAACAGCGTGAGCTGGAAGAGTTGCCGTTGCTGATCGCCAGTCTCGAAGACGAGCAGTCGGCGATTACCCAGCAACTCAATGCGCCCGATTTCTACAAGACCAATCCAGCCGACGCAAAGCGCATCAACGCACGCTTTGCGCAGATCGACGACCTGCTGCTGGTCGCTCTGGAAAAATGGGAACTCATCGAGGCCCGTTCGAAGGGGGAGTAATTCAGGGGGGCATACGGCGATGCCGCGCCCCCGGCTGCATTCGCCTGCGCGACTCGGATCCTCCCGCGCCGACCTACAGGAGCCACATGTCCGAGCATGACGCACCAGCCCCCGCCGCAACAGGCGGCGCGGCACCGATGTTCAACCGCGCCGCCTGGGCGCGGATCCTGCCTTTCCTCACCTACATGTTGTTTCTCGGCGTCGCCGAATTGCTCGGCTATCTCGGCTGGAGTGCGGCCGACCTGCGCTGGTTGTACGGCGTCAAGATCGGTGCCGTGGTGCTGGTGCTGGCCGTTTTCTGGCGCGAATATTCCGAACTGAAAACCTTTCGCCTGCCTGCGTCCGGCATGCTGCTGGCGCTGGCTGCCGGTGTGCTGGTGCTGGTGCTGTGGCTTAACCTCGGCGCCGGCTGGATGACGATCGGCACGCCGGCTGGCTTCGACCCGACCACCGCCGGGCGCATCGACTGGCCGCTGGTGGCGGTACGCATTGCCGGCGCCGCGTTGGTGGTGCCAGTCATGGAAGAATTGTTCTGGCGTTCTTTTCTGTTGCGCTGGCTTGACACCGCTGACTTCGAAATCGTTGATCCAGCTCAAGCGACCATTAAAAGCGTGCTGATTACGTCCGTGCTGTTCGGATTCGAGCATAACCTTTGGCTGGCGGGGATCGTTGCGGGGATTGCTTTTAGCGCACTTTATATGCGCCATCGCACGATCTGGTCACCCATCCTGGCCCATGCTGTTACCAACGGCCTGCTTGGTATATGGGTCGTCACGACGAGTAGCTGGTCCTATTGGTAACGGGACGGTGACCAGCAAATTGATCATTCTTGACGATGAAAAAAATGCTGAACTACTTTCCATACCCAGACAGTTACCCCTTGCGGCGCAGCGCCAGCCGACTATGCCTGTTGGGAGCCGCGCTGTGCGGTATGCCTGCACTGGCGGCGCCGGGCGACGCATTGCACGTCTACGCCGGGCTCGGTTACGGCCATGACGACAACCTGCTGCGCGTGCCCGAAGGTTTCCCCGCGTTCGGCAACCAGTTCGGCGACTCGTGGTACCAGGCCGACGCCGGTCTGCTGTTCGACCACACCTACAGCCGCCAACGCATCAGCGGCCACGCCAAGCTGTCGAAAGTAAAGTTCAACCATTTCCAGCAACTCGACTACGACGGCCATGACGTCGAGGGAACCTGGAATTGGCAAGTCGGCAACCACCTCGACGGCAAGTTTGGCGGCACATACACCCAGTCGCTGGCGTCCTACACCGATTTGCGCAGCGACCAGCGCAACCTGCGCCTGCAGCGCAGCACTTTCTTCGACGGCGGCTGGCGCTTGCACCCCAGCTACCGGCTGCGCGCCGGTGTGTCGAAAGACAAATTCAGCTACGATCTGGCCGAACAGCGCGCCAACGACCGCACCGAAGACGCATGGGAGGCCGGCGCCGATTACCTGCCGGCCAGCGGCAGCGAGATCGGCCTGGTACTGCGCAAGGTCAAGGGCAAATACCCGAACCGGCGCCCGTTCGGCCAGCAGTTGATCAACAACGATTACGACCAGGACGAATTCAAGGCGAGGGTGCTATGGGTTGCCGGCGGCAGCACCACGGTGCAGGCGCTCGGCGGCTGGGTCAAGCGGCGCCAGCGCTCGCTGGGCGATGACACCAGCGGTTTCAACGGCCGTATCAGCGCCGCCTATAAACGTTCGGGTTCACTCAGCTACAACGCCGCGTTGTGGCGCGACTTCGCCCCGATCGAATCGACCATCCTCAATTACACCCTTAACAAGGGTGCCAGCATCGGGGTGGCATGGGACGCGAGCGCCAAGGTGAAGGTCGACGCCAGCGCCGTCTACGAGCGCCGTGCCTACAATGCGCGCTTGCTGGCGATCCCGGGCGGCGACTTGAAAGATTCGATCCGCTCAGCCAACTTGCGCGCCACCTGGGCGCCGCGCCGATCGGTGCAGGTAAGCGCGACGTTGGCGCACCAGGCGCGCTCCGGCTCGGTCTTCCTGGGCAGCGGCAACGTAAAGTCGAACAGCATCATGCTCAATGTCAACGCACAGTTCTGAACAAAAAATGACGGTCAACGACATTCCATTGATTTCGTTCTTCCAGCGCGTGCTCGATCCGCTGATCGTCATGGGGACGTTGTACCTGTGCTCGCTGCTATATCACGAGACCTTTACCGGCTATTCGCTGGTGTTGATGATTCTCGCCTTTTTCATTTCGTCGGCGGTGTACCAGCATATCGATCCCTACCGCACCTGGCGTAGCGGACGCATGCTGGCGTACGCGCGCGACACTGTCGTCGGCTGGTGCATCACCGTCGCCGTACTGCTGTTTCTCGGCTCGGCCAGCGGGCTGTCCTATTACTACGACGAACGGATGGTGCTGGCCTGGTTCATCGCCACGCCGATCATCTTGCTGGTTAGCCACATTACAGTGCGGCGCGCTTCCGGCGGGCCCAAGAGCAGTAGCGAAGTGCGCTCGGTTGTGGTGATCGGCGCCAACGACGTTGGCATCAAGTTTGCCGGCATTTGCGAGAAGCATTCGAACCTGTTCATGCACATGCACGGTTATTTCGACGACCGCACGTTGGACCGCCAACCAGCCGGGATGCACCATCCGATGCTTGGCGGGATGAACGAAATCGTCGCCTTCGTGCGCGAACACAACATCAAGATGATCTTCATCAGCCAGCCGATCTCGGCCCAGCCGCGCATCCGCAAGCTGCTCGACGAATTGCAGGACACCACCGCCTCGGTTTACTTCCTGCCTGACATCTATATCTTCGACCTGATGCAGGCGCGCTTCGACAACGTCGGCGGTATGCCGGTGATCGCTATCTGCGAAACCCCATTCATGGGCCTCAACAGCGCCATCAAGCGCGCCAGCGACATCCTGTTCGGCCTGGCGATCCTGCTGCTGTTGGTGCCGTTGATGGCGGTGGTGGCGCTGGCGGTCAAATTCAGCTCGCCGGGGCCGGTAATTTTCCGCCAGCGCCGCTATGGCCTGTATGGCGAGGAGATCATCGTCTACAAGTTCCGTTCGATGACAGTAACGGACGACGGCAACGCCATCGTCCAGGCCAGCAAAGGCGACCGCCGGCTGACCGCGATCGGCGCTTTCCTGCGCCGCACCTCGCTCGACGAATTGCCGCAGTTCGTCAACGTGCTGCAGGGGCGCATGAGCATCGTCGGGCCGCGCCCGCACGCGGTCGCCCATAACGAGCTGTACCGCAAGCTGATCAAGGGTTACATGCTGCGCCACAAGGTCAAGCCCGGCATCACCGGCTGGGCCCAGGTCAACGGCATGCGCGGCGAAACCGCCACCCTCGACAAGATGCAGGCACGTATCCAGTTCGACCTCGATTATCTGCGCAGCTGGTCGGTGTGGCTCGACCTGTGGATCATCCTCAAGACCGTCAAGGTAGTTCTGGCGCGCGAGAACGCTCATTAACAGAGGGGATTAAACAGCATGAAAAAAGCACTCATTACAGGCGTCACGGGGCAGGACGGTTCCTATCTCGCCGAGTTTTTGCTGGCCAAGGGCTATGAGGTTCACGGCCTCAAGCGGCGCGCCTCGCTGTTCAATACAGAGCGGATCGACCACATCTACCAGGACCCGCATGCGCCGGAGCCGAATTTTTTCCTCCATTACGGCGACCTGACCGATACCTCGAACCTGACCCGTATCCTGAAGCAAGTGCAGCCCGACGAGGTCTACAACCTGGGCGCGATGAGCCATGTGGCGGTGTCGTTCGAGTCGCCCGAGTACACCGCCGACGTTGACGGCGTCGGCACCTTGCGCTTGCTCGAGGCGATCCGCTTCCTCGGCATGGAAAAGACCACGCGCTTTTACCAGGCATCGACTTCCGAACTGTTCGGCCTGGTGCAGGAAACGCCGCAACGCGAAACCACGCCGTTCTATCCGCGCAGCCCATATGCGGTGGCCAAGCTGTACGCCTATTGGATCACCATTAATTACCGCGAGGCCTACGGCATGTACGCCTGCAATGGCATCCTGTTCAATCACGAGTCGCCGCGGCGCGGTGAAACCTTCGTTACGCGCAAAATCACGCGGGCGCTGGCGAACATTGCCCAGGGCCTCGAGCGCCAGCTCTTTCTGGGTAACATGGACGCGCTGCGCGATTGGGGCCATGCGCGCGACTACGTCGAAATGCAGTGGCTGATGCTGCAGCAATCGCACGCCGAAGACTTCGTCATCGCCACCGGGCGCCAGTATTCGGTGCGCCACTTCGTCGAAGTTGCCGCACGCGAACTGGGGATGGAAATCGACTGGCAGGGCAGTGGCGTCAACGAACGTGGCATCGTTGCTTTCATGAGGGGCGAAAACTGCGACGGCGTACGGGTCGGCCAGACTATCGTCGCGGTCGACCCCAAATACTTTCGCCCGACCGAGGTCGAAACCCTGCTGGGCGACGCTACCAAGGCGCGCGAGCGGCTAGGCTGGACGCCGCAAACCGGCTTCGAGTCGATGGTGCAGGAAATGGTTGCGCACGACCTTGACGCGGCGCGCCGCCACAAGCTGCTCAAGTCGCACGGCTACCGCATTGCCATTTCGCTGGAGTAGCACGATGAATAGCGCACAACCCCGTATTTTCGTCGCCGGCCACCGCGGACTGGTTGGTTCGGCCATCGTGCGCGTGCTGCAGGCGCAGGGGTTGACCAACCTTGTCACGCGCACCCGCGCCGAACTCGAGCTTACCGACCAGGCCCAGGTGCGCGCTTTCTTCGAAAGCGAACGGGTCGACCAGGTCTACCTGGCCGCAGCCAAGGTCGGCGGCATTCACGCTAACCATACCTATCCGGCCGAATTCATCTATGACAACATGATGGTCCAGACCAACGTGGTGCACGAGGCCTGGCGCAGCGGCGTACACCAACTGCTGTTCCTCGGCTCGTCGTGCATCTATCCGCGCATGGCGCAGCAGCCGATCCGCGAGGAATCGCTGATGAATGGCCCGCTCGAGCCGACCAACGAGCCATACGCCATGGCCAAGATCGCCGGCATCAAGCTATGCGAGAGTTACAACCGGCAGTACGGCACCGATTACCGCAGCGTGATGCCGACCAACCTGTACGGCCCGGGCGACAACTACCACCCGCAAAACAGTCATGTGATCCCGGCGCTGATCCGGCGCTTCCACGAAGCCAAGCTGATCGGTGCGGAACAAGTGGTGATCTGGGGCAGCGGCAATGCGATGCGCGAATTTCTGTATGTCGACGACATGGCCGCGGCCAGCGTCTACGTCATGCAGCTCGACCATGCCAGTTACGGCGCCAACACCGCCCCGATGCATTCGCACTTGAACGTCGGCACTGGTGCCGATACCACGATCAGCGAATTGGCCAAACTGATCGGTAAAACCGTTAGCTTCAGCGGCAAGATCGTGTTCGACACGAGCAAACCCGACGGCACTCCGCGCAAATTACTCGACGTGTCGAAATTGCAGTCACTGGGCTGGTCGGCCCGTATGCCGCTCGACGTTGGCTTGCAGCATGCATATCGTGCCTTTCTGGCTACCAACAAGCTACCTTGAGGTAGCGATTGGTCAAACATTGCGCCGATCACCGCAACGCATGAGGAACCTATGTTTAATCAAATCATCCTACCTGTCATGAACGCATCTATTCCTACTACGCGCGTGCTGTGCGCCGCGCTCATCTTGGCGGCGGCCGGCCTGTCGGCGTGCGACAACAAAGCCAAGCAAGCCAAGCCGGGGCAGGCACTGGCCAGTGTCAACGGCGCCGAAATCACCGTGCTGCAGCTGAACGAAGAGTTGCAGCGCGCCGGCATCGGTCCCAGCCAGCAAGAAGCGGCCAGCAAGCAACTGCTGCAGGCGCTGATCGATCGCCAGCTGTTGCAAGGCGAAGCGGCGCGCGAAAAGCTGGAGCGCGATCCCAAGGTTATGCAGTCGATCGAGCGCGCCAAAGCGTTGATTGTTGCGCAGGAGTATTTGCGCAAGCGTATTGGCAACTTGCCACGGCCAACCGCGGCCGAGGTGGAAGATTATTTTAACAAGAACCCGCAATTCTTTTCCCAGCGCAAGCAATTCCAAATGAATGAACTCGTGATCGCCACAACCGACATGACACCGGCGTTAAAAGTCGCGGCCGATAGCGCCAAGTCGCTCGAGGAGGTGGCGGCCTGGATGGATGCGCAGAAGGTCCGCTTCGCCCGCGCGCAGTTGACGCGCAGCACGGCCGACCTTAGCCCCGAAATGTCGACCCAGCTGCTGCGCATGCCGAAAGGCCAGCTGTTCATCGTCAAGGAAAACGAGCGCACGCTGTTGATTTCGATCACTGAAATCCGCGAAGCGCCGGTGCCCCTTGAAGTTGCGTCCCAGCAGATCGAGCAGTTCCTCGTCAACAAGCGCACCAAGGAAAGCGCGGCGGCCGAACTGACACGGTTGCGGGCCAGCGCCAAGATCGAATACCTGAACAAGTCAATGGCGGCGGACGCAAAAGCGGTGACAGGCGCTGCCGCCGCGCCGGCCAGCGGTCTCGGCGCCCCGGCTGCGCCCGCCGCCGCCGCCAAGGCTGCGCTCGAGCGCGGCGTTGCCGGCTTGAAATGATCAACTTTAACTTCAAGGGGAATACAATGAAACGATTCACTCAATCGATTGTTGCGGTGCTGCTGGCATGCATGGCGTTGGTGTCCGTTGGCGCCATGGCGGCGCCGGCCGAAGTGCCGCTCGGGCCAGGCGACGTGGTGCGCCTGTCGGTCTACGGCAACCCCGACTTGAGCCTGGAGACCCGCGTCAGCGAAACCGGCGCCATCACCTTCCCGCTGGTCGGTCAAGTCGCCGTCGGCGGGCTGACGGTGGCAATGGCCGAGAAGAAAATCGGCAGCATGCTCGAGACGGGCGGCTACCTGAAAAAGGCCCAGGTCAACATCATCGTCTCGCTGCTGGCCAGCCAGCAGGTGTCGGTGCTCGGCCAGGTGAACCGCCCGGGCCGCTACCCGGTCGATGGCAAGCGCAGCGTGCTCGACGTGCTGGCGCTGGCCGGCGGCATCTCGGTCGAAGGCGGCGACGCCGTCAGCCTGGTACGCACGCGCAATGGCAAGACCAACCGCGAGACGCTCGACGTGGTGCAGATGGTGCGCTCGGGTGCGCTCGACGGCAATGTCGACGTTACCGGCGGCGACATGATTTTCGTCGAGCGCGCGCCGCGTTTTTACATCGTCGGTGAAGTGCAGCGGCCAGGCGCTTTTCGCGTCGAGCGCCAAATGACGGTGCAGCAGGCCTTGTCGGCCGGCGGCGGCCTGACCCCGCGCGGCAGCAACAACGGCCTGCGTATCACCCGCAAGGACCCCAGCGGCAACGCCAACACGTTCGACGTCAAGTACAGCGACCTGGTCCAGGTGGACGACGTCATCACGGTGCGCGAAAGCTGGTTCTGAATTTTTTCCTCGGGAGTTTCGCATGAACCTGCATCAGTTCCTGTTAATTATGCTGGCCAAGAAGAAGGTCATCCTGGCCACGCTGGCGGTCACCGTGCTGCTGACGCTCGGCTTCAGCCTGGTGCAGCAGAAAACCTACAAGGCGACCGCTTCGGTCCTGCTGAACTACAAGGGGGTCGATCCGCTGACCGGCCTGACCATGCCTGGCCAGCTGCTGCCCGGCTATATGGCGACTCAGATAGACATTATCACCAGCAAGAACGTCGCGCTGCGCGTGGTTGATGCGCTCAGGCTGGCCAGCAGCAGCGTCATCCTGGCGCAGTTCAACGCCAGCACCGAGGGGCGCGGCAACGTGCGCGACTGGCTTGCCGAGCTGCTGCTGAAAAAGCTCGAAATCCTGCCCTCGCGCGAGAGCAGCGTCGTTGAAATCAGCTTCAAGGGTTCCGATCCGCAATTCGCCGCGGCGGTGGCGAATGCCTTCGCCGACGAATACCAGCGCATCAGCGTCCAGCTCAAGACCGAACCGATGAAAAAAGCGTCGACCTATTTCAACGAACAAACCAAGCTATTGCGCGACAACGTTGAAAACGCCCAGGCGCGGCTATCGAAATACCAGCAGGAAAAAGGCATCGTCAGCCTTGACTTCAACCGTGCCGACGTCGAACTGGCGCGGCTCAATGAATTGTCGCAGCAGCTGGTGGCAGTTCAGGGCCAGGAGATCGAGGCAAACTCGCGCGGTCGGATGGCGAGCCGCGGGGCGGCCGACTCACCTGACGTCGTCAACAACGGCCTGATCCAGAGCCTGCGGATCGGCCTCGCCACCGCCGAGGCCAAATTCTCAGAAACGTCGCAGCGGCTGGCACCGAACCACCCGCAATACCGTGCCAACAAGGCCGAGCTCGACAAGATGCGCGCCGATCTGGCCAGCGCGCTCGGCTCTGTCGCCCGCAGCGTCGGCAACAACGCCGTGGTGCAGCGCCAGCGCGAAGGCGAACTGCGCAGCGCGCTGGCCGCGCAAAAGGACAAGGTACTCGAACTGAACCGCGCGCGCGACGAGCTCGGCGTGCTGCTGAAAGACATGGACAGCGCCCAGCGCGCCTTCGACGCCGCCTCGCAGCGGCTGTCGCAGACCCGCATCGAGGCCTCGTCCGAGCAGTCCGACATCTCGATCTTGAACCCGGCCGTGGCGCCGATCGAGGCGTTCGGCCCGCGTGTGCTGCTCAACACGCTGGTATCGGTGTTGCTCGGCACCGTGCTTGGCGTCGGCATCAGCCTGCTGATCGAAATGATGAACCGGCCGATCCGTTCCGCCGCCGACATGAAGGAGTTGCTTGGCCTGCCCGTGCTGGGAACGGTCGAGTGGCGTCATCCGCACCCGCGCGCGCGCGGCCTGCGCTCGCTGATGGGGCCGCGCCGCTTGCGGCTGAACTAACTCATGGACAATGCGATGAATTTTCCGGCAGTCACTGAAGCCTTCGGGGCCAATTCCACCGCGCCCGAATCGTGTATCGGCGTGATGTTGCTCGACTCGGGCAAGCTCACGCCGGAAGGCGCCGAACGGGTGTTGCGGATGCAAAAAGAGCTCGGCATCCGCTTCGGCGAAGCGGCCATTCGACTCGGCCTGATCAGTGAAGCCGACGTCCAGCAAGTGCTGGCGCGCCAGTTCGCCTATCCCTACCTGCTCAAGGGCGAGTCGGCGCTGTCGCCCAAGCTGGTCGCCGCGTTCGAGCCGTTCAGCGTGCAGGTCGAATCGCTGCGTGCAATCCGCAGCCAGCTGATGCTGCGCTGGTTCGCGCGCGGGCGGCGCGCTCTCGCTATTGTCGGCGCTGACGCCGAAGACGGCGCCAGCATTCTCGCGTCTAACCTGGCGGTGGTGTTTTCCCAATTGGGGGAACAGACGCTGCTGGTCGACGCCAACCTACGTGGCCCGCGCCAGCAGGAAGTGTTCGCGTTCAAGCCCGGCCTGGGCCTGTCCGACGTACTGGCCGGGCGCGCCGACCTTGACGTGATCGCCAGAATAGGCGCTCTGGTCGACCTGTCGGTGATGCCGTCGGGTACCTTGCCGCCGAATCCGCAGGAGTTGCTCAGCCGTGAAGGCTTCCGCAACCTCAACGCCCAGCTCGAGAGCCGCTACGACATCGTGCTGTACGACGTGCCGCCGTTTGCGAGCGGGGTCGACGCAATGGCGGTGGCCAGCCGCGCCGGTGGCGTATTATTGGTAGCGCGCAAGGACCATACCCGGATGGCGGCTCTCTCCCATATGGCCGACCAGCTGGGCGAAGCCGGTGCCGAAGTGGTCGGCTCGGTCGTGGTGGATTTCTGATGATTTCCCCCGCGCGCGCCGGCCTGGTTCACAACGCCGCACAGGCGCGCGCCGTGCTGCCCGAGTGGTGGCCGGTGCTGGCAGGAATGGCGCTGCTGTTCGGGCCGACGTTTTACGACCTGTTCACCGGCGCCTGGATCGGCGAAGAGCAGGGCCACGGGCCGATCATCTTTGCCCTGGCGCTGTGGCTGATCGCGCGCAAGTGGCCCGCCACGCTGGCGCCGCCGCACCCACACCTGCAGTCGCAGTCAGCAGGATCCTGGGCCGGCTGGCCGCTGCTGGCCGTTGGGCTCGGGCTTCACCTGCTGGGGCGTTCACAGCACATTCTGATGTTCCAGATCAGCGCAATCATCTGCGTGATGGCGGCGGTACTGCTGGTCAAGCGCGGCGCGGCAGTGGTCAGGATGCTGTGGTTCCCGTTTTTCTTCATGCTGTTCATGGTGCCGTTGCCGAGCGAATTAGTGGCGACCTTGACGTTGCCGATGAAGATGGCGGTGTCGTACGCCACCGAGCAGCTGCTGTTTTTGGCCGGCTACCCGATCAGCCGTTCCGGCGTGGTGCTGCAGATCGGCCAGTACCAGTTGCTGGTGGCCGACGCCTGCGCTGGCCTGCAAACCTTACTGACGCTCGAAGCGCTCGGCCTGTTCTACCTGAACGTGGTCCAACATACATCGGCGGTACGCAACGTCGCACTGGCGCTGCTGATCATCCCGATCTCGTTTTTTGCCAACATCATCCGCGTCATCACGCTGACCCTGATTACCTATCATTACGGCGACGCTGCCGGCCAGGGCTTTCTGCACGGCTTTGCCGGCATGGTGCTGTTCCTGACCGCGCTGTCGCTGATTGTGTTTGTCGATTCGGCGTTGCAATGGGGCGTGCGCCTCAAGGGGGCGCGGTGACGCGCGGCCTGGCCGCCAGCGTGATGCTGGGGTTGGCAATGGCGGCCACCTCGGCGCTGACGGGCGCGCTGACGCCGACAGTAAAGCTGTCGCAAATGCAGGCCCAGTTCAAGCTCGAGACCATGATCCCAGCCGCATTTTCCGACTGGACGGTCGACGCCACCGTCGTGCCTGTGCAAGTCGATCCGGAGCGCCAGTCGGTGCTGGAGAAAATCTACGACCAGACGCTGTCGCGCACCTACATCAACAAGGCTGGCGACCGGGTGATGCTGTCGATTGCGTATGGCGGCGACCAGAGCCGCGCGCTGCAGTTGCACCTGCCGGAAGTGTGCTACGCGGCGCAGGGATTCGACATGCTCAAGTCAGGCGAGGGCGCGCTGGCGACCCGTTTCGGCGCACTGCCGGTCAGGCGCCTGGTGGCGAAGCAGAACAGCCGCGTCGAGCCGATCACCTACTGGATCACGGTCGGCGACAAGGCCGTCAAGTCGAGTTTTGAACGCAAGCTGCAGCGGCTGGCGTACGGCCTGTCAGGAAAGATTCCCGACGGAATGCTGGTGCGTGTGTCGTCGATCCAGGCCGACGAAGAGAGCGCCTATCGCCTGCAGGACCGCTTCGTCGGCCAGATGCTCGACGTACTCGACGGCAAAGACCGCGTCCGCCTGCTCGGTTCGCCCGGGCAGGGCGGCTAGCGGCCCGATGTCGATGCCAATGCCGACGACGGCGTAACCGGAGCTGGGCGATGGACGAACTTCTGATCTATTTTTACACCTCGCTGCCCTTCGTCGTGGTGCTGGCGCTCGCCGCGCTGTCGGTGGCCGGCATCGGCATCGGGATGGTGGCGCCGCGGCTGCTGGTGTATCCCTACCTGGCGATTTTCTTCCTGATCAACTCGACCAACTATGGCAACCTTGCCATCGTTTCTTACGGCAGCGGCATCTACAGCCGCGGCTCCGGCCTGCTGTATTTTTCGTTGCTGCTGTGGTACGTACTGGGCGCCTGGTGCTGCGCCCGTGCCAGCGCCAGCTTCAGGGGCCTGGACAGCGCGCCATGCAACCTGCGGCCGTGGTTTCTTGGCTGGACGCTACTGCTGCTCGGCCACGTCGTCGTCGCCATCTTCGTTGGCAAAAAATTGTCCGAAGCGCTGGCGCCCAGCGGGTTTTCCAACATCATCTGGATGGCGCCGCTGGTGTCGCTGATGTTGCTGGCGTTTCGCACCCGCGAACACGCGGTCGAACTGGCCCGCTTCATCATGCTGGCCGGTCTTGGCCGCGCGCTGTTCGGGCTGGCGCGCTGGGCCGTGGGCGGTGGCGACCCGAACAATGTGTACGCCAACATGAACGCCATTAAGATCAAGCTGACCTTTTTCGACATCAACGACAGCCTGCTGTGTGTGCTGGCGTTCTCGATTGCCGCCGTGCAGCTGTTCCAGGCCGCCAAGGTGGCGCGCCCACGTATCTGGACCGCGTTCGAATCGATGACCCTGGCGACGACGGCGCTGTGCATCGTGCTGTCCTACCGGCGCACCGCGTGGATCGGGCTGGTGCTGGCGCTGCTGGTGGTGATATGGCGTTTTCCGCTGCGCCGGCGCCTGCAGCTGATCGCGCTCGGCCTGCCGTTCGTCGCTCCCGCGCTCGGCTACGTCGCGCTCAAGCGGCTGTCGCAGACCAAGGGCGCCGGCGGCGGCCTGGGCAGCCTGGCCTATGACATGCAGCCGCGCCGCTTCGGCGCCGAGAGCGAACGGGTGGTCGAACTGAAGCTGGCGCTGGCCGATTTCCTGTCCAATCCGCTGACCGGCATAGGCTCCTGGGGCCGCTACAGCGGCCATCAACGCATTTCATGGCAGGCCGGGCCCGAGGGCGGCCAGTTCATTCACAGCGGCGTCCTGCATATTGGCCTCAAGACCGGGCTGATCGGCCTGGTGCTGTTTGCCGGCACCGTGTGGGCTTTCGTCCACTTTTCACGCCGCGCCCTGCGCGAACTGCCGCCGGAGTTGCTGGGCCTGGGTACGGCCGGGGTGGCCGGGCTCGCCTTCATGCTGCCAGATCTCCTGGTCGGCACGCCATTCCCGCAGGTGCGCACCAGCCAGATGCTGGCGGTCTGCTTGGCGCTGCCTTACCTGGCGATGGCAGCGACCAACGCCGCACTGGCGGCGCGGCCGGCCGTCGTTACCGCTACGGCATCGCGCAACCAGCCGGCGCCGGCCTGATGAAGCTGCGGCTGGCCAGCAATGCATTGGCGAATCTGCTCGGCGCACTGGTGCCGTCGCTGGTGGCGCTGGGCACCGTGCCGCTGGTGGTGCGCGAACTGGGCGACGCCAGCTACGGCGTGTATTCGCTGGTGACGGCGATCGTCGGCTATTTCGCGGTGATCGACATCAACGTGACGGCCGGCTCGGTCAAGTTCATTGCCGGATTCAGCGCGCGCAAGGAATATACAAAAATCGGCGAAACAGTTTTTTTTGGCATCATGGTCTACGCACTGATTGGCGTAGTTGGCGCGCTTGGCCTGTACGCCGGCGCGCATTTTTTTGTCACCGAGGTGTTTAGCGTGCCGGCCGCGCTGGCGGTCGAAGCGACCGCCACACTCCAGCTCGCCGCTCTCGGTTTTTTTCTCGGCCAGCTGCAGAACTACCTGCAAAGCGTGCCCCAGGCGCTGATGCGCTACGATGTGTCGAGCCGGCTCGAGATGCTGTTCGGCATCGCCGTGCCGCTGCTGACGGTGCTGGTGCTGATTGCCGGCCACGGCCTGTTCGAGGTGGTGCTGGTGCGGGTCGCCTCCAGCGCGCTGCATTGCCTGGTGCTGTGGCGCGCGATCCGCCGGCTGCTGCCCGTCCTTGCGCTATGTTGGCCGGGCCGCTCGACTAGGCGCGGCCTGCTCGGTTTCAGCGCCTGGTCCGTCCTCAGCCGCTTCGCCTCGCTGTCCTACGCGCATGCCGACAAGCTGATCATCGGCGCGTTGGCCGGTGTCACCGCGCTGACGTATTTCACCATCGCTGCGACCCTGGCCAATCGCGTGCTCGGGCTGACGTACCGGCTGTCCAGCGTCTTGTTCCCGGCCGCCAGCGCGCTGGCGGCCAATGGCGAACTGGCGCGGCTCGACCGGCTGTACCTGAAGGCGACCCGCTACGTGGTGTTCTTCAACGCCGCAATGCTGGTGCTGGTGGCGGTGTTCGCCCACCAGATCCTGCTGTACTGGATGAATGCGCAGTTCGCCCGCCAGGGCGCACTGGTGCTGGCGGTGATGGCGGGGTCGCAATTCGTCGACTCGCTCACCAGCCTGCCGTCCCTGGTCAACGACGGCATGGGCCACCCGCGCGTGTCGGGTCTGTTCGCCCTGGTGCGCGCGTGCGCGGGCGTGCTGATGGTCTGGCTCGGCGTGGCGTGCTGGGGCATCGATGGCGCCGCCTGGGGCCACCTGGCCGCGTCGCTGTTGCTTTCGACCGCCTTCATCGTCTACGTGCACGGACGCACCGTGCCAACCGACTTGCGCCGACTGCTGCTGCGCGGGTATGCGCCGACCTTGTATAGCGTGCTGGGCGTCGCTTTGTTCGCGGCGCTGGCCGAGCACCTGTTCGCCCGCACCGCGTTCGATTTTGTCTTCCTGCTGGCGGTCACGGTGGCGCTGTTGTTCATGGTCGGCATGCTGTTCGTCATCGACAAGGACGATCGCCTTGTTGCCTGGACCCGCGTCAAGGCTTGCCTGGGACAACTGGCGTGGAGATCCTGATGGCGTCCGAAGACCTGTCCGGCGTCCACACCGGCGGCCTCGGCAAGCACGTCGTCAATCTGGGAAACGCCTTGCGGGCGTTGGGCCGCGACGTTGCAAACCTCGGCCGCAACGGCGGTGGCGCTCAATACTGCGCCGCGCAGATCGGTTTCCAGGGGCGCTTCATTGCGTGTTTCGACTGGCGCCGGCCCGGCTGGAAGGAAGCGCAACTGGGCTTGCCGAAACTACTGGAATGCCATGCCGAACCCGCCTAAGTTTTCGATCGTGACCTGTACGTGGAACAGCGCCGCCACCCTGGCCGACACGCTGGCGTCGACCCGCACCCAGAGTTGCCAGGACATCGAACACATCTTCGTCGACGCCGGCTCGACCGACGCCACGCTCGACATGATCGACGCCTATCCCGGCAACAAGCTGCTGCTGCGAGGCGTCAGGGGCGGCATCAGCCGCGCCATGAACCATGGCATCGAAGCGGCCAGCGGCGAATTCGTCGCCCACCTGCATTCGGACGACTATTTTGCCAATGCCGCCGTACTGGCCGGCGTCGCCTTAAATCTCGCCGCCAGCCGCCGCGACTGGCTGTTCGGCGCCGTCGAAGTTCTGAAAGACGGCGCCCTGATCGCGCCGTTTCCAGTGCGCCAGTTCAGCTACTTTGCGCTGGCGTCGGGCGCCGTCTTCATACCGCACCCGGCAGTGTTCGTGCGCAGGTCGCTGTTCGCGCGCGCCGGCATGTTCGACGAGCGGCTCAAGTTTGCAATGGACATCGACCTGTGGCTGCGGCTGGCCGCCCTGAGCCCGCCGGCCGCTCTCGACCGGACGCTGGCGGTGTTCCGCGATCACGCCGGCAGCGTTTCTTCGGCCAACCGGATCCGCGCGCGTCAGGAAGAATTTTGCGTGCGCCGCCGCTACATGGGCAAGGCACCGCTGGCCTTCGGTATCTACTGCTTGCGTTACTTCAAGCGCATGCGCGCGCTGCGCCGCATGGCCTGAACAGCGCTGTGTTGGCACGCTTGCTATTACTGTTTCCTTTCGATAATTGTTACATTTGTCCGGATTTTTTGCGGAGAAAGACGTTCATTATTTACTTGATTTCTTTGTGTTGGATTATTGCATTGCACAGTGGAAAATCTTCGTATTCGACATTAAATTGCCGTACGGAAATGTGAGTTGCGGTAACATAAAACCGTGTTCAGCAGCGGCCCGTCAGGAACTCGGGGTCCTGCGCCGCCCTTAGCCACGCAAGCAGTTCTGTTCAACATCATCGGAGTCATGTCATGAAATTCCCCCGTCAAGAGATCAGGCGCATGCTGGCCATTTCCGCGCTTTTGTTGTGCTCGAGCGCGCGCGCCGACTGGGCCCAGTCGTCCGATGTACTGGTGGTCAAGCCGGCCCCCGAGCTGGGCCAGGTGCAGGCACAAAATCCTCCTGGATTCACGTGGGCGCGCCATCCGACCGGCGCCGCCCAGTACGAAATCGAGATCACGCTGGACGGCGCCACGCCCGAGAGCGCCATTGTCGAGCGCAACTGGTACCTGCCGGCCAAGGCCATGGCCAACGGCACCTACAACTGGCGGGTGCGTCCGCTCGGTTCGACCGACTGGTCGGCCGCGCGCCGCTTCGTCATCGCCGCCCGTTCAAGCATCTTCGAAGTACCGGACAACGCCACCCTGCGCGCCCGCATCATCGCCCGCGGCCATCCGCGCTCACTGCCGCCGTCGTTCGTGCCGATGACGCAGTGGAGCGCTGCGCGCATGCTCGCGCTCGAGCCCTTCACCAGCCGCATGACGAACGAAATCAAGCTGCAGATCAACGCGCTGCCGCTGCTGTCGGACGCGCGCTGGCCGGTGATTATCTCGGCGCCGCTGACGGCGTCGATGAACGTCCAGCAGACCGACATCCGCAACCGCATCAACGAAACGAGCCGCCAACTGCAGGCGGCAGCGGTGATGTGGCGCCTCAAGGGCGATCCGATGTACCTGGCCGAAGCGCTGCGCAAGGGCGACGCCATCGCCTCGCTCGATACGGCGGGACCGACCAGCTTCGCCAATCAGGACCAGGCCACGCGCGAAATCGCGGTGGCGCTGGCCAAGGGGCTCGACGTGCTGGCGGGCGGCCTCGATGCGGCCCGCAGGGCGGCCTGGCTGGCTGCGATCACCACCCGTACCGATGAAATATACGCCAACCTGGCCGGCGCCAATGGCCGCCTCGACCAGTTCCCGTTCGACTCGCACGCCAACACCAGCCTGGTGTACCTGGTGCTGATCTCGAGCCTGACCCTGGGCGACATCCCGCAGGCGCAGAAGTGGTTCGACTTCTCGTTTCGCGCCTACGCCAGCAGCACGACGCCATGGAGCGGCCCGGAAGGCGGCTATGCCAACGGCACCGCTTACGCCGAATATACCGCCGGCTACCTGGTGGCGCTGTGGGACCCGCTGTCGCAGGCCACCGGCATCAACTTCTACGCCAAGCCATGGGCCTCGGGTTTTCTGGAATTCGCTGCCCAGTTCACACCACCCGGCGCCCGCACCCACGTGTTCGGCGACGCCTCCGATACCAAACCCGACACCCGGGTCTTCCACGCCTTTGCCTCGCGCCTGTGGTCGCCCCGCGCCGCCTGGTACGTGAAAAACCTCGGCGGCACCGAGGACACGCTGTCGCTGCTGCAGGCGCCGTACCCGCTGCCGGTAGCTTCCACCACGTACGTGTCGGCGCCGTCGAATTCGGCTTTCTTTCCGAGCATCGGCTGGACCGCGATGCACAGCGACCTGAACTCGCTGAACCGCACCTCGGTGTACTTCAAGTCCAGTCCGTACGGCTCGTTCAATCACAGCCACGGCGACCAGAACGCCTTCGTGCTGTCGGTGGCCGGCCAGCCGCTGCTGGTCAAGGCTGGCTGGTACGACTGGTACGGCTCGCCGAACTGGCTCACCTGGTACCGTCAGACCCGCTCGGCCAACGCAGTCACCTTCGACGGCGGCAAGGGCCAGTTGATCGACGGCTACCGCGAGACGCTGCAGCGTAACGGCAAGATCACCGCCTTCTCCGCCCAGCCGACCTACGACTATGCCGAAGGCGACGCGCTGGCCGCGTACGGCGCCGCGCTCACGAGCGCCAAGCGCCAGCTGTGGTACCTGCGCAACGTCAACGCCGTGCTGATCCGCGACAAGCTGGCGTCGAGCGTGCCGCGCGATTTCGAGTTCAACCTGCACGCGCTGACCGCGTTTACGGTCGAGAGTCCAAACGCCGTCAAGGTCGCCATCAATGGCCAGTCGGTGTGCGTGCGTTCGCTCGGCGCCGGCGCCTGGGCGCCACGCGCCGGCGGCGCGCCGAAGCCTGGCCAGGTCGAAGAGCATGGCGCGTTCACCTTGCAGACCGCCGCCGCCGCACCGGCCGAATTCCTGGTGCTGCTCGACGTCGGCTGCAAGCGTCCGGTAGTGACCATCACCACCTTCGGCGGCATTCGCACGGTTAACGTTGGAGGCCAGGCAGTTACGCTGAACTGATCAACACCACCCCGCGCTCCCGGTGCTACACTCGGCGCGACGATGTCCTTCGTCACTTGCCGTGGCGAAGGACAATTTCGTTTCCGCTCCCTCCACAAGCACGAGACGCGTCCATGCAGCAGGTCATCCTGATCCACGCTCATAAAGATCTTGGGCAACTCAACACACTGGTCAGCCAGCTGCTGGATGACGACTTTCTGATCTACGTCAACGTCGATGCCAAGTCGGCGATCGACGTCAACGGCCTGCATCCGGCGGCGCGCCTTGTGCTGCCGCGCATCGCCATCTACTGGGGCCAGTTCAGCCAGGTCGAGGCCACACTCAATTCGATGCGCCAGATCCTGATTGAGGTGGGCGCCTTCGACAAGCTGGTATTCATCAGCGCCCAGGATGCGCCGCTGCTGCCGAACCGGCGCCTCAAGATGGAACTGGCGGCGCTGGCCGGGCGTGAGCTGCTCGACTGTGTCGCGGTCGGCCCGCACGGCTGGGCATGCGCCGAGCGCTACCAGTATTTCCACGCTAGCGGCGCAGTCAAGGCGCTGGTCTGCCGCGCCGCCAACCACGTCATGCGCGTTGGCGGCCTGCGCCGCGCCATGGTCAACGGCTGGCAGCCGTGGGGCGGCTCGTCCTGGTGGTCGCTGTCGCGCGCGTGCGTCGAGGCGATCCTCAAACGGGTGGGCACCGACCCGGCGATCGTGCGCTTTTTTCGCAGCGTGACCTGTCCCGACGAACTGTTCTTCCAGACCTTGGTGATGAATTCTCCGTTCCGGGGTAGCGTGGTGCTTGAAAATTTTCGCCACATCGACTGGGACGGTGCCAAAGCGCGCCACCCGAAGGTGCTCGACGAACGCGACTTTGCCGCCATCAGCGCCTCGCGCGCGCATTTCTGCCGCAAGATCGAGGCGCCTGCCAGCGCCGCACTGCTGCCGCTGCTGAGCCGGCTGCGCGAAAGCCGCGAACCATGACGCCGCTGCGCCGGGTTCGCGGGGTGCGTCTGTTTCCGCTGTCGATCGCCTTTGTCGTGCGCGACCCGCTGCCGCCCACCCGCGCCGACGTGCTGACCCTGTTCGGCGCCGAATTGCCGCGCTACGGCATCGGCGCCGTGTGGATCGGGCAAGGCACTCACCAGCAGGGCGCATTATCCGGCGCTTTTAGCCCATTCTTCGACGCACTCGGCCTGTGGCGCGCGTGGCGCACCGGCCCGATCGATTGCGTCCAGGTGCGCGACAAGATCGCCGCCGCGCTGGTCGGGCGGCTTGCCGCCGCCATGCTCGGCGTGCCGTTCTTTTACTGGATGTCGTTCCCGATGGCCGAAGGGTATGCCGTGCGCCGCGACCAGATCGGGCAACAGCGGCGCGGCCTGAAGTGGGCCGCCCATGCGCTGCGCGCGGCGCTCGCGCGTGCGCTGGTCTACCGGCTGGTGCTGCCCGCCGCCCGCCACGTGTTCGTCCAGAGCGACGCGATGGCCGACGCCTTGGCGCACCGCGGCGTGGATCGCGCGCGCATGACGGCGGTGCCGATGGGCGTCGACGCCGCCCTGTTCGACCGCAATGCGATAACGCCGGCCCAGGATGCGCGCCTCGACGCTCGCCGCGTCATTGTCTACCTCGGGCGCATTGCGCAGTCGCGCCGCTCCGATTTTTTGCTCGACGTTGTCGAACTGCTGCGCCCGGGCGTGCCGGACGTCCTGCTGGTGATCGCCGGCGACGCCGCCTCGGCAGACGAGATGGCGTGGATGCGGCGCCAGATCGCCACGCGCGCCCTGCAAGAGCACGTGCTGCTGACCGGCTGGCTGCCGCAGCGCGCCGCCCTCGGCTACGCGGTGCGCGCCGAGGTCGGCCTGTCGCCGATTCCGCGCGGCGCCCTGTTCGACGTGTCGTCGCCGACCAAGCTGGTGGAGTACCTCGCGCTGGGTATCGCCAGCGTCGCCAACGACATCCCCGACCAGCAACTGGTGATCGAGCAGAGCGGGGCGGGCCTGTCGGCGCCGATGCAGGCCGGCCCGTTCAGCGCGGCGGTGCGCGCGCTGCTCGATGATCCGGCTTTGCGCTGCCGCCTTGCCGAGCGCGGCCCCGCGTGGGTCAGGCGCCATCGCAGTTACGACATCCTCGGCCGCCAGGTCGCCGAAGCCTACGACCGGCTGCTGCCGCTGCATGGCGTGCACGCCGCCGCGCCGCGTTGAATCATGCCGTATTCTTATTGTGAAACCGGAGGCCGAATGCAAGCGAAGCCGATGTCGATGTCGAAAGCATGCGCATGAATCAGCAGAAGCGGCCACCGCCGCCGCGGGTACTGATGATCGGCACGGCGCCGGGCGGGCAGGGTGGCGTGGCGTCGGTAATCGAAGTGCTGCGCCAGGGCGGCCTGTTCGAGCGCGAGTCGGTGCGCTATCTGAGTTCGCACCGTGAAGGCTCGCGTGGCGCCAAGGCCGGCGCCGCCTTCAATGCGCTCTGGCGGACAAGCCTGGCTTGCCTGCGCGAGCGGCCCGCCGTGGTGCATGCCCATGCAGCCTCGCGCGCCAGTTTTGTCCGCAAGTCGCTGCTGCTCTTGATCGCGCGCTCAAGCGGCTGCCGCACCATATTCCACCTGCACGGCGCCGAATTCGACCGGTTCGCCGGCGCTGAATCGGGCGCAGCGCAGCGCTGGTGGATCCGCCACACTCTCGAACGCAGCTCGGTGGTGATCGCGCTGTCGGACAGCTGGGCCGCTTTCCTGCGCGGCTTCGCGCCCGCCGCGCGCATCGTGGTGGTGCCCAATTCGGTGCCGCTACCGCCCGCAATTGAGCTCGATCGCACCAAAGAACAGCCGGGACGCATCCTGTTCCTTGGCCGCGTCGACGCCGGCAAAGGCGTCTTTGAACTGCTCGAAGCGGTAGCGGCACTGGCGCTGTCGTTCCCCCAGGTTCACTTGGTGATCGGCGGCGCCGGCCAACTCGATCAGGTGCGCCGGCGCGCCGTTGACCTTGGCATCGGCGAGCGCGTCTCCTTGCCCGGCTGGGTGCAAGGCGCCGACAAACAGCGCGAACTGGCGCTGTCCCAGGTGTTCTGCCTGCCGTCGCATGCCGAAGGCTTGCCGATGGCGCTGCTCGAGGCGATGGCGGCGGCCAAGGCGGTGGTGGCCAGCACGGTCGGCGGCATCCCCGAGGCGGTCGCCGACGGCGCCAACGGGCGCTTGGTGGCGCCGGGCGATGCCGAAGCGCTGGCCGGCGCGATCAAAGCGCTGCTGGGCGACGCCGCGCTGCGCGCACGCCTGGGCGACGCCGCGCGCGCCACCGTGCAAGAGCGCTTCAGCACCGAGGCCGCGCTCGGCCAGTTGTCAACGCTGTACCGTGAGCTGGCCGAAGGTGGCCAATGAGGTCGTCCATCGGGATGCCGCGGGCGTTGTGGCTGCTCAACCGGCTGCGCTGCATGCGGCCCGCTGAAGTTGCGTACCGGCTGCGCCAGGCCGGCATCAACCTGCTCGAAAAACGCGGCTGGCTCGACACGGTTAACGGCGGCGCCATTCAAGCAAGTCCGCGCCAGCCCGGCGTCCTCAAACTGTTGCCGCTGGCCGACGGCGAACGCGACGCGCTGCTGCTGGCGGCCGACCGCATCTGCGCCGGTCACGTCACGCTGTTCGCCGGCCGCAGCTTCAACGTCGGCGCGCTGCCCGAGTGGAACCGCGACCCGGCCAGCGGCATCCTCGGCCCGGCCGTGTATGCGGGCGGCATCGACGTGCTCGACCACGCGCTGGTCGGCGACATCAAATATGTGTGGGAGCTGAACCGCCACCTGCACCTGGTGCGGCTGGCGCAGGCGTCGCTCGCCAGCGTTGATCCGGTCTACCTGCGCACCCTGGCGGCGCAACTGCGCGGCTGGCTCGACCAGTGCCCGCCGCTACGCGGGCCGAACTGGACCAGCGGCCTGGAAATCGGCATCCGCCTGCTCAACTGGAGCCTGCTGTGGCAACTGATCCAAGGCGACGCCAGCGCGCTGTTCGCCGGTGCCTCAGGCCAGCGCCTGCGCACAGATTGGCTACACAGCATTCAGGCCCACTGCCGCCATATCGAGCGTCACCTGTCGCGCCATTCGTCGGCCAACAACCACCTGATCGGCGAACTGGCCGGGCTGTTCGTCGGCGCCGCCACCTGGCCGTGCTGGAGCGCATCGAAGCGCTGGCGTGCGCTGGCCGCGGCCGGACTCGAAGACGAGGCCGTGCGCCAGTATTCGCGCGACGGCGTCAACCGCGAGCAGGCGTTTTCCTACCACGTGTTCAGCGCCGAATTCCTGTTCGCCGCCGGCCTCGCCGGCCACGCCTGGGGCCAGCCGTTCTCGTCTCGATACTGGCAAATCCTGGGGCGCGCCGTGCGCTTCCTGCGCTCGGTGCGCGATATCGAAGGCCACGTGCCGATGATCGGCGACGCCGACGACGGCGCCGCCTTCCGCCTCGGCGTTGACGACGACGACCGCGCCGCCCAGCTGCTGGCGCTGGGCGCGGCCGTGTTCGACACCGTGTTGGACAATTCGCCGCCAGGCAGCGCCGGCGCCCGCTGGCTGCTGCATGCCTTGCCCGGCGCGCGGCCCGCAACCGGCTGCGCTGCGTCGGAAAGCGCCCCCGGCTGGGCGTTCTCCGAAGGCGGCTACCTGCTGTTCGGCAGCCGCTTCGGTGCGCCCGACGAAATCAAGGGCATGCTCGACTGCGGCCCGCTCGGCTACCTCGGCATCGCCGCGCATGGCCACGCCGACGCGCTGGCCATCACGCTGTCGGTGGCGGGCGAAGAGTGCCTGGTCGACCCTGGCACCTATTCTTACTGGCAGGAGCAGAAGTGGCGCGACTATTTTCGCGGCACGTCGGCCCACAACACCGTGCGCATCGACGGCCTCGACCAGTCCGTCAGCGGCGGGCGCTTCATGTGGCTCAAGAAAGCTGCCGCCAGCATCGAGCGCATGCCGCTGGCGCCCGGCCAGTTCGACTTTTGCGGCTCGCACGACGGTTACCTGCGCCTGCCTGACCCGGCCCGCCACCGGCGCCGCGTGCGCTTCGACGAGGCAAGCTCGACCCTGGTGGTGATCGACGAAGTGGCGGCCAGGGGAGAGCACCGGCTCGAACAGTTCTGGCATTTCGCGCCCGGGCTGGCGCTGTCGCTGGCTGGCGACGGCTTGCACGTGCGTGGCCGCCGCTTCGCGCTGCATATTGAAGTAAGCGGCGTGAACCTGGTTTTGGAACTTGTCAGCGGCTGTGAGAATCCACCACTAGGGTGGTACTCGCGCAGTTATGAATCGAAGCAGGCGTGCGACGTGTTCAGAATAACAAGCTTGTCGGGCGCTGTTCCGGTAGAGTGCCGGTTTACAATATCGTTTGCAGGGCACGGCAGGCAGTTGCAGCATGCGCCGGGCCCGACCTGATGAAGGCGGCAATCATGCAACGCATCACGTTGATGGGATGTCAGATCGATAATTTGTCAATGGAAGACACCCTCGTGAAAGTAGAGGGCTTCGTCCAGTCCGGCCAACCGCACCAGCACGTGGTGGTTAATGTCGACAAGCTGGTCAAGGCCAGCCGCGACGAGTCGCTGCGCCGCGTCATTAACGATTGCGCGCTGGTCAACGCCGACGGCATGCCGGTGGTGTGGGCGTCGCGCCTGCTGGGCACGCCGCTGAAGGAAAGAGTGGCCGGGGTCGACCTGTTCGAGGCGCTGATGGAGCGCGCCGCCGACAGGGGCTGGCGCGTGTTCCTGCTCGGCGCGCGCGAGGACGTGGTACTGGCGGTGCGTGACGCCTATCTGCGCAAGTATCCGCACCTGCTGGTCGCCGGCTGGCGCAACGGTTACTGGGACGGCGAGCAGGAAGAGGCCGAAGTGGTCGAGCAGATCCGCGCCAGCCGGGCCGACCTGCTGTTCGTGGCCATCAGCTCGCCAAAAAAAGAGATTTTCCTGGGGCGTCACCAGGCGGCCATGCGAATTCCGTTCGCAATGGGCGTGGGCGGCACCTTCGACGTCGCCATCGGGCGTATCCGGCGGGCGCCGCGCTGGATGCAGCAGTGCGGCCTCGAATGGCTGTTCCGGTTCATGCAGGAACCGCGGCGCTTGTTTCGCCGTTATTTTATCGACGACATGGCATTCATCTGGCTGTTTATCAAGGAAGCGGCGCGGCGCTAGGCCCGCGCGACATTTTTACTATTTTTTAGGTGAACACGACAATGAATATTCTGGTTACTGGCGGCATGGGCTACATCGGCTCGCACACCTGCGTCGAGTTGTTGAACGCAGGCCACCAGGTGGTCATCCTCGACAACCTGACCAACAGCGAGCCTGGCGTGCAGCGGCGCATCGAGCAGATCGCCGGCAAGGCGGTATCGTTCGTCGAAGCCGACATCCGCGACCGCACTGCCGTCGAAGCGGCGTTCGGGGCGCACAAGGTCGATGCGGTGATCCATTTCGCCGGCCTGAAGGCGGTCGGCGAATCGGTGCAGCAGCCGCTGCGCTACTACGACAACAACGTCACCGGCAGTATCGTGCTGTTCGAAACGATGGCCAAATTCGGCGTCAAGACGCTAGTGTTCAGCTCGTCGGCGACGGTGTACGGTGACCCTGCATCGGTGCCGATCACCGAGGATTTTCCGTTATCGGCCACCAACGCCTACGGCCGCAGCAAGCTGATGATCGAGGAAATGCTGCGCGACGTCGCCGTCGCCGATCCAGGCTGGCGCATCGCCTTGCTGCGCTACTTCAATCCGGTCGGCGCTCACGAGAGCGGCCTGATCGGCGAAACCCCGAACGGCATTCCGAACAACCTGTTGCCCTACATCGCCCAAGTGGCCGCCGGCCAGCGTGAGCAACTGTCGGTCTACGGCGGTGACTGGCCAACCCCCGACGGCACCGGCATGCGCGACTACATTCACGTCGTCGACCTTGCGCTTGGTCATGTCAAGACGCTCGACAAGCTGGCGACGTCGCCGGGGGTAGTTACGTACAATCTTGGTACCGGGCGCGGCAATAGCGTGCTCGAGATGGTGCGCGCCTTCGAGCAAGCCTGCGGCAAGAAGATTGCCTACCAAGTGGTGGCACGCCGTCCCGGCGATATCGCCAAATGCTATGCCGACCCGACCCGGGCGCGCACCGAACTGGGCTGGACCGCCACGCGCGACGTCGCGCAAATGTGCGCCGATTCCTGGCGCTATCAGACAATGCAGGCACTTCAGGGGTAAGAGAGGACAGACCATGAAAGCGATGATTTTGGCGGCAGGCAAGGGCACCCGGGTGCGGCCGTTGACTTACGATTTACCCAAGCCGATGATTCCGCTGCTGGGCAAGCCGGTGATGGCTTACCTGGTCGAGCACCTGGCCAAGTATGGCGTGACCGACATCATGGTCAACGTCAGCTACCTGCACGAAAAAATCGAAGAGTATTTCGGCGAAGGCGACCAGTTCGGCGTACAGATCGGCTACTCGTTCGAAGGTTACACCAAGGACGACGGCGAAGTGGTGCCGATGCCGATCGGGTCCGCCGGCGGCATGAAGAAAATCCAGGAATTCGGCGGCTTTTTCGACCAGACCACGATCGTGCTGTGCGGCGATGCGCTGATCGACCTCGACCTGAAGTCGGCGTTGTTCGAGCACCGCCGCAAGGGCGCGATGGCCTCGGTCGTCACCCGCGAAGTGCCGTGGGACAAGGTGTCGAGCTACGGCGTGGTGGTCGCCGACGCCGCCGGCCGCATCACCGAGTTCCAGGAAAAGCCGAGCCAGGAAGAGGCGCGCTCGAACTTTATCAGCACCGGCATCTACATTTTCGAACCTGAAGTACTCGACCTGATTCCGTCCGGCGTGTCGTTCGACATCGGTTCCGAGCTGTTTCCGCTGCTGGTCGAGCGCGGCCTGCCGTTCTACGCCCAGCGCCGCCCGTTCAACTGGCTTGACATCGGCACCATGTCCGATTATTGGGAAGTGTTACAGACCGTGCTGACGGGCGAAGTCGCCCACTTGGACGTGCCCGGCACACAGATTGAAGACGGCCTGTGGGTCGGCCTCAACACCCACATCGACTGGAACGGCACCACCATCGAGGGACCGGTGTACATCGGCTCCGGCAGCCGGATCGAGGCCGGCGTGCATATCGTCGGACCGACCTGGATCGGTCACGGCAGCCATATCTGTGCAGGCGCGGAACTGGTGCGCAGCGTATTGTTCGAATATACTCGTGTGTTAGCCGACGTCAGTTTGTACGAAACAATCGTATTCAAGGATTACAGCGTCGATCGCCAGGGCGAAATGCGGCACGTGTCCGAATATTCGTCCGAAGAGTGGGTCAATGCGCGCGACCGCCGTAGTCACCGGCGCACGCAAGGCGAACCAATTACGAGCAAACCATGAAAGAATGACCATGAAAATCTATCCTGTCATCCTGTCCGGCGGCGCCGGCACGCGCCTGTGGCCGTTGTCGCGCGCGGTGTTGCCCAAGCAGTTGCTGCCGCTGGTGACGGACAAGACAATGCTGCAGGAAACCGCGTTGCGGGTGGCCGACTGGCCTGAGCTGATGGCGCCGGTGGTGGTGTGCGGCAACGATCATCGCTTCCTGGTGGCGGAACAACTGCGCGAGATCGGCGTCGCGCCGCTCGGTATTTTGCTCGAGCCGAGCGGGCGCAACACGGCGCCGGCGGTGGCCGCGGCGGCCCATTTCCTGGCCGCCATCGATCCCGGCGCGGTCATGCTGGTGCTGCCGGCCGACCATGTCATCGAACGGCCCGACATGTTCGCCGCCGCCGTCAGGCGCGCCGCCCTGATGGTCGAAGAAGGCGCGCTGGCCACCTTCGGCATCGTGCCGACCGGGCCGGAAACCGGTTACGGCTACATCCACCGCGGCGCTGCAGTGGGCAGCAGCGTGGATGGCACGGACGGCTGCTACCGGGTCGACCGTTTCGTCGAAAAACCGGACCGCGCCACCGCCCAGGATTTTCTGCGCGACGGCAGCTATTACTGGAACAGCGGTATGTTCCTGTTCCGCGCCGAGCGCTTCCTGGCCGAATTGACCCGCTTGCGCCCGGAAATTGCCACCGCCACGGAAGCGGCGGTGCGGCTCGGCTACAGCGACCTTGATTTTTGCCGCCTGCACGAAGACTCGTTCAATGCCTGCCCGTCCGACTCGATCGATTACGCCGTGATGGAGCACACCGAGCGCGCCGTGGTGGTGCCGGCCGACATCGGCTGGAGCGACGTCGGTTCCTGGTCGGCGCTGTGGGAAGTGCAGCAGCGCGACGCCAACGGCAACAGCCAGCGCGGCGACGTCTACCTCGACGGCGTGGCCAATTCGCTGGTGCGCGCCGAAAGCCGCATCGTCGCCGTGATCGGTGTACAAGACCTCGTCATCGTCGAAACGCGCGACGCCGTGCTGATCGCCCACAAGGACCAGGTGCAGCGGGTCAAGCAGGTCGTCGAACACCTGAAGTCGACAGCGCGCACCGAGCACCTTCACCACACCAAGGTCTACCGGCCGTGGGGCCACTACGAAGGCATCGACGCGGGCGAGCGTTTCCAGGTCAAGCGCATCACCGTCAAACCGGGCGAAAAACTGTCGCTGCAGATGCACCATCACCGCGCCGAGCATTGGGTGGTGGTCAGCGGCACCGCCCGCGTCACCTGCGGCGAGACGGTCAAGCTGCTGTCCGAAAACGAGTCGACCTACATCCCGATCGGCATGAACCACCGGCTGGAAAATCCCGGCAAGATGCCGCTGCACATCATCGAAGTGCAGTCCGGCAGCTACCTGGGCGAAGACGATATCGTGCGTTTCGAGGATATCTACCAGCGTGCCTAGCCTGGTTGGCGCCCTCAACGGAACGGAAGCTGCGGCTTCCGTTTTTTTTCGTCTTTTTTTGCTCAATTGCCGCGCGCGCCTGCCGCCAACCGGCGCTGACAGCACATCGCCTTCGCTTTGGCTCGAAATTAGTCCGAACGGATCATTGTTTAGTCATCAACATGTCATTGCGACCTAGTAATATAATCTTTCTTAATAATAAATACTTTTTGGCAATACACTGTATTATCCGAACTGCCAAATTAGCAACACGACGATTCGACACTTCACCGATCAGGACAGCTCAATGAAAAAGCCCGTTGCTCCGATATATTTTCCCGGCCGCATGACCATGCTTGCCGCACTGTGCGCCAGCCTGGCGCTGCCGGCACTTGCCGCGCCCGGCAACGTGGTCGTCAGCCAGGTGTATGGCGCGGGCGGCAACACCGGCGCTTCCAGGAACCGGGACTACATCGAGCTGTTCAATCGGAGTGCTTCGCCGGTTAGCCTGGCCGGCATGAGCGTGCAGTATCAGTCGGCCACCGGCACCGCTTGGCAGTCGACGGCCTTGCCGAATGTTAGCTTGGCCGCGGGGCAGTATTTCCTGGTGACGGGAGCCGGTGGCGCAAACGGGTCGGAGGTCGGTACCGCCGACCAGACCGGCAGCCTGAATTTGTCGGGAACGACCGGCAAAGTCGCCCTGTCGAAGATTGCTGAATCGATGACGCCGGCAAACCAGGCCGCCAACATCGTCGACCTGGTCGGTTTCGGCACCGCCAACTCGTTCGAAGGCAAGGTAGCGCCGGCGCCGTCGGCCACGATGGCAATCTTTCGGGCAGCCAACGGCTGCACCGACACCGATAACAATGCCGATGACTTCTCCGCCGGCATCCCTGCTGCGCGCAGTACCTCGGCCGGCGCCAACGTCTGCGGCGGCGGCACCCCGGCCGTCAAGCCGATCGTGCTTAAGACGTCATGCCCGGCCAGTGTGTCATTCGCTGCCGGCAGCGGCGGGGCAATCACCCTGGTCGCCACCGACCTGGACAGCAACATCACCTCCGCATCGATCAGCGCCGGCGCGCGCGCCGGCGTATCGCTCGGTTCGTTCGTGGCTTCGGGTGCCGGTGCCGAAGCCAGCGCCACGCTCAGCGTCGACGCCAGCGTGCCTGTCGGCGCTTTCGTCGTCGACGTGACCTTTGCCAACGACACCAACGCGAGCGAAAGCGCCACCTGCAAGGTGACCCTGATGGCCTCCGGCACCAGCACCATCTCGCAGATCCAGGGTTCCGGCGCCAAGTCGCCGGTCGCCGACATGGTACAGACCACCGAAGGCGTGATCACCTTCAAGACGAGCAGCAGCTTTTACATCCAGCACCTGGCCGGCGATGGCGATCCCAGCACCTCCGACGGCATCTTCGTGTTCGGCGGCGTCACCCCGGCCGTGGTTGGCGAGCTGGTGCGCGTGACCGGCACCGTCACCGAATTTACGCCGGGCAGCGCGCCGGCCAGCATCACCCAGTTCAAGGACACTACCTCGATTGTCAGGCTCGGCGGCGGCTACACGGTCACCCCGACCAATGTGTCCATGCCGGCCGACCTCGAGCGCTATGAGGGCATGCTGGTGCGCTTTACCGGCTCGCTGATCGTCAACGCGGTCGATTCGCTGGGCGAGCGCGGCGAGCTGACCTTGGCGTCGGTGCGCCGCGAAGTGCCGACCAGCCGCTATCGTCCCGGTAGCGCGGAAGCGCTCAACCTGGCCGCGCGTAACGCGGCCGACCAGATCGTGCTCGACGACCTGATCTTCACCCAGTCGGCCACCATCCCGTATATTGCCGCCGACAACACAGTACGCGCTGGCGACAGCGTGGACAACCTCATCGGCATAGTGGACTACGGTTCCATCGGCAATAGCAAGTACGGCTACAAGCTGCAACCGTTGTCGGTCGGATCGGTGTCCATCGTCCGCAGCAACCCGCGCACGGCGGGCCCAGAATTGCCAATTGGCAACATCAAGGTTGCCAGCGCCAACGTGCTCAACTTCTTCACGACCTTTACCAATGGCGCCTCGACCGAGAACACCAGCACCAGTAATGGCTGCACCATCGGCACCCGGCCAGCGCTCCCGGCCAACTGCCGCGGTGCCGACAACAGGGAAGAATTCCTGCGCCAGCGTGCCAAGATCGTCCACGAGCTGAAGGCAATCGACGCCGACGTGGTCGGCCTGATGGAGATCCAAAATAATGGCAATATTGCGGTCGATCATCTGGTCGGCGCGCTCAACGCGGCCATGGGGCCGAACACCTACGCGGCCGTGCCAGTGCCATCGTTCACCGGTACCGACGCGATCCGGGTAGCGATGATCTACAAGCCGGCCAAGGTAGCCGCGTCCGGCTCGCCGATCGCCGATGACGACCGCGACATCAACAACCGCGCGACCCTGGCCCAGACTTTCAAGGCCGGCAATGGCGCGAAGTTTTCGGTCGTCGTCAACCATTTGAAGTCGAAGCGCTGCGGTTCGGCCAGCGGCGCCAATGCCGACAAGCTCGACGGCCAGGGCTGCTGGAATGCCGACCGCCTGGGCCAGGCCAACCGCCTCAAGGATTACTTCATCCCGCGCGTGATCCAGGAATCGGGCGACCCTGACGTACTGGTCATCGGCGACATGAACGCCCACGGCTTCGAAGACCCGATCCGCGCCCTGACCGACGCCGGCATGGTCAACCAGCTCGAGCGTTTCGTGCGCCCACGCGAGATGGTCTACTCGTACGTGTTCGACGGCCTCGCCGGCTACCTCGACCATGCGCTTGCAACCGCGTCGCTCGACGCCCAGATGGCAGGCGCGACCGAATGGCATAACAACGCCGACGAGCCAGAAGTGATCGACTACAACTTTAATCTTGGCACCACCAAGACCGCCAAGCCGCAGGACCTGTACGAAAACAACGCTTACCGCGCTTCGGACCACGACCCGGTCGTCGTCAGCCTGAATTTGGCCGCGACCTTCTTCAACGTCACGTCCAGCTTCACGGTGCAGCGTTCCGGTTACACCCAGAACCGGGCAACCGGCCAGTACACCGGTACCTATCGCTTCACCAACAATAGCGGCGCGGCGATCAACGGTCCGTTCCAGCTGGAACTAGCTGGCCTGCCGGCCGGCGTAACCCTCGTCAACGCGACAGGCGCGCATAACGGCCTGCCGTACATCAGCGCCGGCGGCGCCTCGATTGCCCCGGGCGCCACCGTGACGGTGACAACCACGTTCGCCAATCCGAACAAGGTCGCGATCACCTATACCGCATCGATTTACTCTGGAACATTTTAAGGAAAACCTGCCATGATCAATGCTAAAACATTCCTGCGGCAGTGCCTGCTGGCGCTCACCCTGGCGGCTACGGCTCTCGGCGCGCTGGCCGGCCCGACCAGCTTTCACGTCAACCTGAACACCAGCGCTCTGGCGAAACCGACATACATCGACCTGTTCTTCTCGGCCGCCAGCAATGCCGCGCCGGCCTCGGCAACCGTATCGAATTTCACTGGTGCGTTCGGCACCGTCGATTACGCCGACGGCGCGGTCGTCTTCAATGCCGATGGCAGCATCACCATCGGCAATAGCCCTTTTTCGAACATGGTCGGCTTCAATGTCTTGTTCGGCGATACATTCGGCTTCGACGTGTCGTTCAATTCCGACTTCTTAAACGGCAATAGCATCGATGGCAGCACTTTTTCAGTGTCCGCCCTCGACGCCGGTCTCAATCCGATCGGTGGCCCGCTGGTCACCTTCGATCTATTCGGCGGCGCCGGGATCGCCGTCGGCGCCGATGGCCAATTCGCCAGCGTTACCGCGGTGCCGGAACCGTCCGAACTGCTGCTGATGATGACCGGCCTGGGCCTGATCGGCTTCGTGCACCGCCGCCGCAAGCAGCGCGCCGTTGCCGCACCGGCGACGCCATGCTGTCGCATTTGCGCCGCGAGCTGCAGCTGGCCGGCGTCGAACACATGGTGGTGCACGCTGGCGGGCGGCTCGACCCTGTTAACGGAAATTTTGGGCGGCGCCTCGCGTCTTACTGTGGCGCTAAGATAGCTGGAGCTGCACCGGGTGTGGCTTGGTTAGTGGTCAGTATCGGCCCGCTTGCCTGCATCGGCTCGCCCGCTTGTGCCGGCTCGGCCGGCGGCGCGGCGATGGCGCTGGCGCGGAACTGCTCGGCCAGCCCATCGACCACGCGCGGCCGGTTGCAACCCTCCGCTTCGCAGTCGGCCACCGGCGCGTTAATGTGTGCCATCGGCGTGGCCAGGCTGGCCTGGTCCACGGCGGGGTAACTGGTGCCGCCACCGCAGGCAGTCAGCAAGGCGAACGCGGCGCCGGCGAACATGACGCAGAAGTTAAAAGTTTTCATCTAGTGTATGCAAGCTGATTCGTAACACAAACTATTGTATTAGGGAATTTTCTCCAAGGCAATAACAGAATGCCGGCGGTAAGGTTTATAAGATTTTGAACAGATAATAACAGCGCATTGATAGACAATGAATGATGATGAGATATTTTCGATTGCCGCTGATGGGTGGTTGCGTTGCAATAAATAGTGCTTGTGGTTACAGTCGACCCAGACCAGTCCAGCGAGGGCGCATGCTCTGACAAGCAAGCCGTGCCATGGCTGAACAATCGAATCAGGCTTGACCCTGGCGCGCTGGCACGCGATCATGTGCCCATGAGACAACTTTCGCTGATCCTCCTACTTGCCTGCGCCGGCTGCAGCGCTGGCCGCCCCGATTCCAGGCCGACGCCAGACGCCGCGCTGCCGATTGCCCATGTCGTCGATCGGGAAAGTAAAACCGTCGTTGGCATCGCCAGTGCTGAACTGCTGACGCAAATCCAGGTCGAGCTTGGCGACGCTGCCTGCGACGGGCCACAGCAATGCCACAGCATTGCCATAGGCGCCAAGCCGTGCGGTGGGCCGGACGGCTATCTTGCCTGGTCGAGCAAGCGCACCGACCTGAAAAAGCTGCGCCCGTTGATCGAGCGACACGCGTCGGCACGCAAGCAAGAGAACCTGCGCAACGGCATGATGTCCACGTGCGTTTTCGAGACCAACCCGGGCGCGACCTGCGAGGCCGCGCGCTGCACCTTGCGCCCGCGCGGGAGCGGCAGCCTGCCCGACGACGACACCTGAGAAGGCATCGGCGCCAAAACACCGTTCGGCGTGGCCTGAGCCGCTCGATGCAGTTGCCAGCCGCTTGCCGGACACCCGCCGATCTATAATGAAAAAGGCCGCGCCACCTTGCGGTGCACGCGGCCCGGTAACGCGACGCCCTTGCGGGCGCCCGTGCCGACATCAGGCATTTATTCGGCGCCGACCTCGAGCGGCTTCGAATTGAGCGCCAGCGGCACTGGATCGTTGGTCTGCACGTCGACCAGCGTGGTGCCGGCGACTACGCCATCGACCTTGAACGACGCCGCGCCCAGGTAGCGCTGGCCGGCGGCCAGGCTGGACCAGCTCATGCCCACCGAGGCGGTGCCACCAATGTAGGCGGTGGCAGGAGCGAGCACCTTGAAGTTGCCGCCGACGTCCGTTGACGACACGATCCATGACGACAGGGTGGCCGTGGTCGACGGACGCGCTTGCAGGCTATACGCGATCACGCAGACCTTGTAAGTGCCCGCCGCCGGGTTCATCAGCGTTACCGCCTCGTTCGAACCGTCGTTGCCGCTGGCGCCAACGATGGTGCTGGTCGAGTTCAGGACGACCAGATCGAGATCGTCTTCCGCGCCCGGTATTGCAGCAGCGGTGGTATCGGCGTTATACAGCGAGAAGCGCGCCACCTGTGTGCCTGCCGGAACAACGACGTTCGTCACCCGGACCGCCGGCGAGGTGCCGGCAGCGCACAAGCCCTGCTGCGCGGCGTTGCTGACGGCCGAAATAGTGAACGTGTTGCGGGTTGCCGGCTTCAGGCCAGCCTTGTCGACGGTCATCGGGCCGGCGAAGCCGGTGCCGACGGTGATGATCTTGCTGCCGCTGGCGGCTTCGCTGTAGACCAGCGACGGCGCCGACAGCGCGGTGCCGCGGGCGCTGACGGGGATGCGCACCTTGTGGCCGATTCCGTCTTCCCAGGTCAGGTTGCCGAAGCCCCAGGCGTTGAGCGGCTTGTTGGTACGGGTCAGCTTGACGCTGTAGGTCTGGCTGGCGCCGGGCGCGATGGTGAAGCTCGCCGGCGTGACAACGCCGCTGTAGCCATCGATGGCAACCGTCGCCGTGTAGGTGGACGAGACGTCGCTGACGTTGGTGACGGTACGCGTGATGGTCTGCGAACCGAGCACTGCGCCGGCCGTTATCGACGGCAGGTTCAATGCCACGCCCTTGATCGAGCCGAACGCGGCGCAGGTTGCGGGCGTGTAGATCGGCACGTTGGGGGCGGTGAAGCCGCAGCCCAGGCGCACATAGTCGGCCAGGCCTGCGTTGTACACGAGACCCGGATCGCTGGCGCCGTTCGGCGTCACGTGGCCTGCGCCTTGTCCGAACGGCTTGTTGCCGGCCGCGGTGGCACCTTTCGTCCATGGCAGTGCGGCCGACACGCCGTCGTTGAGTGTGTCGGTCGCCGTGGTCATCAGCGCCGATTTGATCATCGCCGGCGTCCAGGTCGGGTACTGCTGTTTCAGCAATGCGGCCAGGCCGGCGATGTGCGGGCTGGCCATCGATGTGCCGGAGATGATGCTCAAGCCAGTCTTGCTGGTGGCGCCACCGGCTTTCAGCGTGCTCACTTCGTCGGCGGTCGTCGACGGCGTGTAGGCTGCGGCGATATCGACGCCCGGCGCCGAGATGTCCGGCTTGAGCATGTTGTTGTCGGCCACGTTCGGGCCGCGCGAGGAAAAACCGGCGACAAACGGCGCCGGCTTGTCGAGAAATACCAGGGCTTTCGTCAGCGCAGCCGTTGGCATGGCATTGGCGGCGGCATAGGCCTTGAGCAGGTTGCCATCGCCCGCGCTGATATGCACCGTCGGTACCGAGTGCACTTCGCTCACCAGGCCGGCCCCATTGTCGGCCAGCACCATGCCGGCGCCGCTAGCGGCGAGCACGGCGGCGCTCTTGTTGGTGCGGGCGTTGTTGCCGCGGTCGCAGATGACGATCTTGCCCGCTACCAGGTCCGGGTCGAGCGCCCCCATCGACGAGGCGGTAGTGCCTGCGGGCATGCCCGGGAAGCTGGCGGCCGCGGTGCGGTCAGCGGCGGTGTAGCACAGGCGGCGCGCCAGCTGGTCGGCCGGGGTGAGTGCGGCATAGGCGACGGTGCCGGCATTGCGGGCGCTGATCACTGCAGCGCTTGGCAGCGCGACCTGGTTGAGCGAGGCGCCGCGATAGATCGCGCCGTTCCCTGCGACCACGTTGGCGCCGATAGCGCGATTGTGGGTCGATGCCGCCACCGTCGCGTTCCATGGCCCCAGGTTGGCGGCCGGACCCGTGACCGGACCGGCGTTGCCGGCCGAAGCGGCAACGAAAATACCGGCGTTGGACGCGTTCAAAAACGCCACCGCTGTCGGGTCGGACATCAAACCGCCGCCGGCGGTCGGGCCGATCGAGTAGTTGATGACGTCGACGCCATCCTTGATCGCCTGATTGACGGCGGCCACGGTGCTGCTGCCTGCGCAGCCGCCGCCGGTGAAGCACACCTTGTACATTGCCAGCCGCGCACGCGGCGCCATGCCCGACAGAGAGCCGAGATCGATGCCGTTGATGGTGACCGGCACGCCGGCGTTGCCGCCCGCGGTCGACAGGGTGTGCGAGCCGTGACCGCCGCTGCCTTCAGCCGTAGCGTCGCGGCCGGACGGGAAATCGGCGGCGGCGATAGTCAAGTTGGCGGGGGCGTACGAGCGGATGCCGATCAGCTTGTTATTGCAGCTGGCGGCCGTGATGCCGGGCTTGAGTTCGCAACCGTTGGGCAAATCCGACGCGCCGGCGTAATTGCGCCACTTGGCCGGTGGCGGTCCGTATGCCAGGGTGCCGCTGGCATCGTGGGTGGGCGTGCCGTTGGCGTCGACGCGGTCAGCGAAACTGGCGTTCTCCGGCCACACACCGCTGTCGAGCATGGCGATGATCATGCCTTCGCCAGCGCTGCCTTTGCCGCCGACCTTGCTCCACAGGCCGTTGGCCTGATCGAGGCCGAGGAAAGCCGGGGTGCTGCTGGTGTGCAATTGCTGCATGCTGTCGGCATGGATGCTCAGCACGCCCGCGTTCTTCTTGAGCGCGCGCACTTCGGTGTCGGTCAGCATGGCGGCGAAGCCATTGAGGGCAACATCGTAGCGGGCGGTGACGTTGGCCGGGTCGATACCGGCGAGCACGTCATTCTGTTTTCTTTCGAGGTAGGCGATGTAGTTCTGCACGTCGGTCGCCGAAATGTCAAGGTGACTACCCGGCGCCGGTTTGGTGGCGGGCAGGCCGGCGATGCCGCCTTCATATGAGGCGGCGGCGGTGGCGGGCAGCTGGACGATGTAGGAGCGGCGTACTTCCTGGGCATTCGCGGTAAAGGCGATACTGGCCAGCAGCGTCATGACTGCCAGCGAAATAGGACGGAGTTTCTGGTTCATTGTTGTGATCCCGGTCTTATTGAGATTGTTGGAGGGAGATGAATCAAGCACACTTGCGGCGGCGATAGGCGGCCAGCATGGCCGCCAGGCTCAGCGCGACCAATGGCAGGCTGGCCGGCTCCGGCACGTAAGCGATATTGTCGAGGCCGAACTGAGCCTGATTGCCGGCCGGGCTGACGCAAGCGCCAGCGGTGTTGTACAGGCAGGCGTTGAACGTCACCTCGGTGAAGCGGGTCTGGCTGAAGGGGCCGTCGAAATCCCAATGCGCAAACCCGTAGTCGCCATTCAGGTCCTGCAGCGCAAAGTCCTTCGAGGCAGAGCTGCCGTCATTGCCGGTGACGACTAACTGGCCGACCGTAAAGTTGATCAGAGCGTCGAGCGGCAAGAGGAACCCGAAGTCCACGCCGGTCAGGTTGAACAGGCTGCCGCTGAGACCGAAGCTGACGCCGCCATCGTTTACGCCAGCGTAATATTTGCTCGAATTGCCAGCCGGGCATACCGCGATGTCGCAGCTGGTCGGGTCGCTGCCGTTGATGATTGCGCCGTCAAAACCGTTCGTACCGCGGACAGTGATTGTCTGCATCCCATCGGTAAGGACCTCGCCGCCGGAATAGATGGCGGGACCAAAATTATCGAACGTCACAACGCCGGCAGACGCCGACGAACATACGCTGGCAATTGCCATCGCCACTGCAAAGCTGACACTCTTTTTCATTTTTATCTCTTATATTTTCTTGGCATTCCGGTATTCGGTCGCGGCGCCGCAGGCGTAAGGCGGTTCCCCTCCCGGGCAATTTGTTGATTTCCTTAAATGTTTCAGGATGCAATAAAATATAGCAAATAGAATAATTTTGATGTTAAAAAAGTTAACAACTAATATTTTTGATTTCCAACTTGTTGCAATATTTAATTCTGTTTGCACTAGGGAAATGTATTTTCATGCGGACATTTATTTCGCAAATATGCAACGATTTTGCGACACGGGGGAAAAGTTCAGTTTCTTTTCTCGACGGACCGTGATAGGCGGAAGAGGAAGAATGCGTTGAGAACGCGTCAACCTTCCTGATAGAAAAGATAAATTTGGCAAGGATACTTGCGCTGTGGTAGCATTTTGGGCCGGCTTGCCTAAATTGCATCGCTTGCATCGCTTGCACGCGTCGCGGCAGTGTAGTTTGGTTAAAAATGATTGATTGAGGGAGTACGCGAATGGTCGAGCGAATTTTCCGGAACTACATTACAGTCCCACGCGCCCAGCGCGGCTTCACCTTGCTCGAACTGTTGGTCGTCATCGTCATCATTGGCCTGCTCGCCGCCTACGTCGGCCCGAAATACTTTTCGCAGCTGGGCAAGTCGGAAGTGACCATCGCCAAAGCCCAGATCGGCGCCTTCGAAAAGTCGCTCGACACCTACCGGCTCGACATCGGCCGTTACCCGAACACCGAGGAAGGACTGGCTGCCTTGCTGGCGGCGCCGGCCAGCGCCGCCGGCAAATGGAACGGCCCTTACCTCAAAAAAGCCGTGCCGCCCGATCCCTGGGGCCATCCGTTCCAGTACCGTGCGCCGGGTCCGAAGGGCGAGTTCGACATTCTCTCGCTCGGGCGCGACGGCCAGCCCGGCGGCAGCGGCGAAGACGCCGACATCACCAATTAGCCGGGACCGGAAACAGCATGCAGTACGAGGTGCGCGCCCTGTCGCCCGATTCCATGGTTGAACAGCTGAGCATCGACGCGCTCGACGAAGCCGATGCCCGCCGCCAGGTCGAAGCGCGCGGCCTGTTCGTCTCCACCATCAAGCGGCGCGGCGGCGCGCGCGCCACCGGCGGCATTTCGCTGGTGCTGTTCAGTCAGGAACTGCTGGCGCTGCTATCGGCCGGTCTCGGCGTCGTCGAGGCGCTCGAAGCGCTGCTCGAAAAGGAAGCCAACCCGGCACTGGCCAACGTGCTCGGACGCCTGCTCGCCGGCCTGCGCGAAGGCAAGCGCTTTTCCAGCGTGCTGGCCGAGCAGGGCGAGCGTTTTCCGCCGCTCTACATCGGCATCGTCAAGGCGGCCGAAGGCACCAGCGACCTGCCGCGCTCCCTCTCCCGCTACATCGACTACCAGCAGCGCATCGACGCGGTGCGCGCAAAAATCGTCAGCGCGGCGATCTACCCGATGATCCTGTTGACGGTCGGCGGCGGCGTCAGCGCTTTCCTGATTACCTATGTGGTGCCGCGCTTCGCCGAGGTCTACCAGGGTGCCGGGCGCAACCTGCCGTTCATGTCGCGCCTGCTGCTGTCGTGGGGCCAGTTCGCCGCCAACCATACCGCCTGGCTGCTGGCCGCTGCCTGCGCGCTGGCCGCGCTACTGGTGTTCGCAGCGCGCCGCCTGATGCGCGGTGGCGGTATTGCCGGCCTGCTGGCGCGCCTTCCCGGCATCGGCGAGCGGGTGCGCATCTATGAACTATCCAGGCTGTACCTGACGCTCGGCATGCTGGCCGAAGGCGGCATCCCGATCGTGCAGGCGATCGACACGGTGCGCTCGATGGTGTCGCCGGCGGTGCAGGGAAAATTGCAGAACGCAAGACTGGCGGTCGAATCGGGCTTGCCGCTGTCGAGCGCTTTTGCCGCCAACGGCCTGACCACGCCGATTTCGCTGCGCATGCTGCGCGTCGGTGAGCGCACCGGCGACATGGGACCGATGCTGACCCAGTCGGCGGCTTTTTACGACGGCGAAATCAGCCGCTGGATCGACCGTTTTACCCGCACCTTCGAGCCGCTGTTAATGGCCGCTATCGGGCTGGTGGTGGGCGCCATCGTGGTGCTGCTGTACATGCCGATCTTCGACCTCGCCGGGGACATGTCGTGACGGCGCTGCCCGCCCAGTTGCCGGGGCTTTTACTCGACCCGGCGCTGCTGGCGCGCGCGCGCGCGCAAAGCGCGCAGTCGCGGCGCTCGCTGGTCGACGAAATCGAAGCCGAGAGCGGCTTCGATCCGCGCCTGATCGTGTGCGCGCTGGCCGCGCCGTTCGGCCTGGCCGTGCTCGAGACGGCCGACATGCTGGCGTTCACGCCGGCGTTCGACCTGCTGCCGCTGGCGCAGGCGCTGGCGCGCCGCTGCGTGTTGCTGCGCAGTGCCTCGAAAGAGCTGATCGGCGTGATGGCCGACCCGTTCGACCTTGACCTGCAGACCTGGCTGGGGGCGCGCGCGCAGGCGACGCCGCACAAGATGCTGCACACCCGTCTTGCGCTAGCCTCCGACATCCAGGCCTACCTCGGCAAGCACGAGGAATCGGCGCGCGCGGTCGACAGCCTGGCGCCAGGCGTGGCCGACGGCAAACGTGACGGCAAGGCGGCTGCGGTGCTGTCGTTCGCTTCCGTCAGCGAAGCGGCCAGCCCGGCGGTCCGGCTGGTCAATTCGACCCTGTACGACGCCTTGAAAGCGGGCGCCTCCGACATTCACCTCGAAAGCACCGCGTTCGGCCTGGCCGTCAAGTACCGCATCGACGGCGTGCTCGATCACGCCACTTCCGTCAACGGCATCGAAGTGGCCGAGCAGGTCGTCTCGCGCCTGAAAGTGCTGGCCGAACTCGATATTTCGGAGCGGCGCATCCCGCAGGACGGCAGTTTCCGGGTCGAGTCGGGCGGGCGCGAGATCGACCTGCGGGTGTCGATCATGCCGAGCATCCACGGCGAAGACGCGGTGATCCGGATCCTCGACAAGCGCGCCATGATCGAAGCCTACGGCGCCCTGACGCTCGAGGCGCTCGGCTTCGATGCGCCGTCGCTGGTGTCGCTGCGTTCGCTGGCACAGGAAGCCTACGGCATGCTGCTGGTGACCGGCCCGACCGGCTCCGGCAAGACCACCACGCTGTACGCGGCGCTGACCGAAATTAACAACGGCCGCGAAAAGATCATCACCATCGAAGACCCGGTCGAATACCAGTTGCCCGGCATCCTTCAAATCCCGGTCAACGAAAAAAAGGGCCTGACCTTCGCCAAGGGTTTGCGCTCGATCCTGCGCCACGACCCGGACAAGATCATGGTCGGCGAAATCCGCGACCGCGAAACCGCCGAAATCGCCGTGCAGTCGGCCCTGACCGGCCACCTGGTACTCACCACCGTGCACGCCAATAACGTATTCGACGTGTTCGGCCGCTTCACCCATATGGGCATCGACCCGTACGCGTTTGTGTCGGCCCTGAACGGCATTTGGGCCCAGCGCCTGGTGCGCACCAACTGCCCGCACTGCGCTGTCGCCTACCGTCCCGACGACGCCGAACTTGCCGCCGTCAACCTCGCGCGCGCCGACGTCCACGATTACCTGTTCATGCAGGGCAAGGGCTGCGGCGACTGCCGCGGCACCGGCTACAAGGGACGCCGTTCGATTGCCGAAATCCTTACCCTGAACGACGAGATCCGCGAACTGATCGTCGACAAGCGGCCGATCCGCCAGATCAAGGCGGCCGCCTACGACAACGGCACCCGCAGCCTGCGCCTGGCCGCGCTCGACCTGGTGCGGCGTGGCGCCACCACGCTGGCCGAGATCAGGCGGGTGACCTTGCATGCGTAGGCGCTTCGGACAGGGCTTGCGGCTCGGCGTCGCCGCGAGCGCGCTGGCACTGGTGCAAACGCGCCGCTGGGGCGGGCCGGCGGAACTGCTCGCCGAGCAGCCGTATGCGAGCGTTGGCGCGCTGCCCGATGCGCTGGCGGCGCTGCTCGGCGGCGGATACGCCGGCTGGCCGTTGACGATCGTGCTGAGCGACGAACTGGTGCGCATGTGGCAGGTGACGCCGCCTGCGCAAACCACGCGCCTGGCCGACCTCGAAGCTGCCGCCGCGCTGCGCTTCCAGCGGCTGTACGGCGAACCGGCGGCCGACTGGATCGTGCGCGCCGGCTGGGACGCGGGCCAACCCTTCCTGGCGGCGGCGATGCCGCGTGCTTTGCTCGCCGCACTCGGGCAGGGCGCCGCCATGCAGCACATGAAGCTGGTCGAAATCGTGCCGCAGTTTGTCGCGCTGCTGAACCGTTGCCGCGGCGAGCTGGCGGCGGGCGCCTGGTTCGGCACCCTGCACGACAAGGTGCTGACCCTGGGCGCGCGCGAAGGTGGCCTGCTGGTGGCGGTGCGCGCACAAGCGCTGCCGGCGGCACCAGGCCCGCTCTGGCTGGCCGAACACCTGGCGCGCGAAGCACTGCGCCTGAACCTGGCCGCGCCGAATCGCCTGCAACTGTGGGGTGCGCCGCCGACGTGGCTTGGCGCGGGCACGACCACGACCACGACCACGCTCGGCTCGCCTGGTGCCGCCGGCTGGACCCAGGCAGCGGTGCTGGCCGCCAGCGGGAGCGCCGCATGAAGCGCGTGCGCATCGATTTCGCGCCGCCTGGCCTGGCGCGCACCGTTTATCGCACCGGGCCGCTGGGCTGGAGCCTGGCGCTGCTGGCAGTGCTGCTGTGCTCTGCTGCCGTCGCCATTGGCTGGCAGATGCTGGCGCGCCAGCGCGTGCTCGATACCCAGCTCGCGCTGGTGCGCGCCCATGCTGCGCCGGTGGCGGTGGCCGTGGTGGCGCCTGTGCAGATCGGCGAGCCGCAGGCGCAAGCGGTCAACGCCGCGGTGCTGCAACTGAACCTGCCGTGGCGCGCGCTGCATGACGCCGTCGAGCAGGCCACGCCAAAGCAGATTGCCCTCATCGCGCTCGAGCCGGATCCGCGCCGGCGCAGCATGAAAATCACCGCCGAGGCGAAAAACAGCGATGACATGATCGCCTACGTCGAACAGCTCAAGCAGCAGGAGCTGTTCGGCCTGGGCGCTGGTACCGTCGTCGGAGGAGTTACGCTGCTGCGCCACGAGACGGTCGAGCTCGATCCGAACCGGCCAATCCGCTTCCAGCTCGATGCACAGTGGAGCGCGCCATGAACGGCCCGGCGTTTTCCGCCGGCGCGTTGCGGCGCATGTTGCACCTCATGTTGCGGCTCATGTTGCGCCTGCGGCTGGCGTGGTCGAGCCTCGGTCCGGTCGCCGCCGGCGCCGCTGTGCTGATGATCTCCGGCGCGCTGGCACTGGCCTGGCTGCTGCCCGAGCGCGCCTTGCAGGGCCAGCGCCGCGCCGTCGCGCTCGGCCCGGCGGCGGTGCCAGTCGTCGCACCGCCGCCAAGCCCGGATGCCAACCTGGCGCTGTTCTACGACACCCTCGGCGAACGCCGCTATGCCGAGCAGCAGGTCAAGACCTTGTTTGCGCTGGCCGCCAAGACCGGCCTGGTACTGAGCCAGGGCGAGTACAAGAGCGCGTTCGAGCAGAACGGCCGTTTCCATACTTACCAGCTCAACCTGCCGGTCAAAGGCAGCTACGCCGCCATCTGGCAGTTCGCCATGCTGGCGCTGCGGGCGATCCCGTTCGCCTCGTTAGATGAAATCAGCTTTCGCCGCGACACCATCGGCGCGCCGGCGGTCGAAGCGCGGCTGCGCCTGACCTTGTATTTGGCCCACCCGCTCGCCGGCCAGCCGCCCGGAGCGACGCCATGATGGCGCGCCACCTGCTGCTGGGCGCCGCGCTGCTGGTAGCCGCCGGCTTCGCGCTGTTTGGCGACAACAGTCCGAGTGGCGCCGTGGTGGAGCCGGCGCTGCGTGCCAATGCGGCCAATGCGGCCAATGCGGCCGCCGTCCCCGCGCGCGCCGCGCAGAAAGCCGCCGCCGTCACCATCCTGCGCCTGGAAGAGCGCACCGCGCTGGTCGTGGCTGGCGAAGGCAGCGCCGGCCGCGACGCCTTCGCCAGCCACGACTGGACGCCGCCGCCGCCAAAACCGCCGCCGCCATCGCCGCCGCCGCCACCGCCGCCGCCAAGTGCGCCGCCGCTGCCGTTCACCTTCCTCGGCAAGGCCGTTTCGAACGGCCAGTGGGAAGTGTTCCTCGCGCGCGGCAGCGAGACCTTGATTGTTCGCGACAAGATGGTACTCGACGGCGTCTACCGCATCGACGCCATCGCGCCACCCGGCATGACGATGACCTATCTGCCCCTGAACCAGGTTCAACAGCTTAATATTGGAGTACTCGACTGATGGCAAGTCACCTGAACCGCATATGTCGTGCGCTGGTCATTCGTCTGCTGGTCATGGGCGCCGCGCTGGCGCTGGCCGGCTGCGCGGCGCAAACCGCTTACCGCGACGCTGAAAAACTGGTGGCCGGCGACAAGGTCGAAGCGGGCCTGGTCAAGTACCGGGAAGCCATCGCGCTCGACCCTGGCAACGCACTGTACCGCACCGCCTTTTTGGCCGCGCGCGACCGCAGCACCACCGGCCTGCTCGAGCAGGCCGAGCGCGAACTGGCGGCCGGCAAGAGCGACCTGGCGGCACGCAGCTACCAGCGCGCGCTGGCGATCGACCCGGCCAACGAGCGCGCCCGCGCCGGCGTGCGCCTGCTCGAGGCCGACGCACGCCACGCGATCCTGGTCGGCGACGCCGGCGCCGCCTTCGCCAGGGCAGACCATGAACTGGCGCGCCAGAAGCTGACGGCAGTGCTGGCGGAGCGGCCGAACCATGAGCCGGCACGCGTGCTGCTGGCCCAGGTAGTCGAAAAAACGGCGCTGCCGGCGTTGGATGCCGGCCTTGGCGCCGCTTATAAACTGCCGATCAGCATCGAGTTCCGCGACGCCTCGCTGAAACAGGTGTTCGAGGTTATCTCGCGCCGCTCCGGGCTGAACTTCCTGTTCGACAAGGACGTCAAGACCGACCAGCGCACCTCGATCTTCCTGAAGAACAGTACGGTGGAAGCTGCCATTTATTATTTGCTGGTGAGCAACCAGCTGGAACAGCAGATCATGGACGGCAACACGATCTTGGTCTACCAAAACATTCCGGCCAAGCTCAAGGAATACCAGGAGATGACGGTCAAGACCTATTTCCTGGCCAACGCCGAAGCGAAGAACGTCGCCAACACGCTTAAAACCATCCTCAAGTCGCGCGACGTCGTCGTCGACGAGAAGCTTAACTTGCTGATCGTGCGCGACAGCCCGGAGGCGATCAAGCTGGCCACACGGTTGGTGGCTTTGCAGGACGTGGCCGAGCCGGAAGTGATGTTAGATGTCGAGATCCTCGAAATCAAGCGCAGCCGGCTGATGGACCTCGGCATCGCCTGGCCGTCCAGCGTCGGCTTCGCGCCGCTGCAGTCGAGCGGCGCGGGGCCGCTGACGATCGACGTGCTGCGCCAACTGAACGGCGGCAGCATCGGCGTGACCGGCATCGCTGCCACCATCAACGCTAACAAGACCGACGGCGACTCTAACACGCTGGCCAACCCGCGCATCCGCGTGCGCAACAAGGAAAAGGCCAAGGTCGTCATCGGCGACAAGGTGCCGGTCATCACCACCATCATCACCCCCGGCAGCAGCGGCGGCTTTGCTTCGGAAGCGGTCAGTTACGTCAACGTCGGCCTGACCCTGGGCGTCGAGCCGACCATTTACCTCAACAACGAGGTGGCGATCCGCATCGAACTGGAGGTGTCGAACCTGGTCGACACCCTTACCACCAAGTCCGGCTCGGTAGCCTACCGCATCGGCACCCGTTCGGCCAGCACCATGCTGCAATTGAAAGATGGCGAAAACCAGGTGCTGGCCGGCCTGATCAGCAATGAAGACCGTACTAGTGGCAGCAAGGTGCCTGGCTTTGGCAGTTTGCCGATCCTCGGCCGCCTGTTCGGCAGCACGCGCGACTCGAACGACAAGAACGAGATCGTGCTGTCGATCACGCCGCACCTGGTGCGCACTGTGCAGCGCCCGGCGCTCGGCGCGTCCGAATTTGCGGCCGGCACCGAAACCAGTTTCCGCCGCCGTCCCGACCCCGTGCCCAGGGCGCCGGCGCAGTTGCCAGCGCAGTTGCCGGCGTCGCCTGACGGCGTGACTGTCACGCCGGTGCCGTCTCCTTCGCTGTTGCCCACCCCGGCGCAATGACCGCGCGCGGCTTCACGCTGATCGAGTTGCTGGTCACGCTGGCGATCCTGGCGCTGCTCGGCACGATCGTAGCGCCCGCCGTCCAGGTCACGGTCCAGCGCCGCAACGAACTGGAATTGCGCCGCGCGCTGCGCGAAATCCGGCTCGGCATCGACGCCTACAAGAAGGCCAGCGACGAAGGGCGCATCGCCAAAAACGCCGGCGCCACCGGCTACCCGCCCAAGCTCAACGTGCTGGTCGACGGCGTGCGCGATTTGCGCCACCCGAAACGCGCCAAGCTATTTTTTCTGCGCCGCCTGCCGCGCGACCCATTGAATGTCGAACCCGAGCAGCCGGAAGCGCAAACCTGGGGCAAGCGCAGCTACGCCAGCGAAGCGGCCGACCCGCGCGAAGGCGACGATGTGTACGACGTGTATTCGACCTCGGAGCGGCTCGGCCTGAACGGCGTGCCGTATAAAAGATGGTAACCCGGGTGATTATTTCGCGCCGAACGCGCGCCGGCTTCACGCTGATCGAGTTGCTGGTGGTGCTCGGCATCGTCGCGCTGCTGCTGACCCTGGCCGTGCCGCGGTTTTTCCCCGGCATCGACAGCGCGAAAGAGACCATCCTCGCCGACAACCTGCGCAACACCCGCAGCGTGATCGAGCAGTATTACAGCGACACCGGGCGCTATCCCGACTCGCTCGACCAGCTGGTCGAAAAAAAATATCTGCGCCAGTTGCCGCTCGACCCGATCTGCGGCAGCAGCGCCAGCTGGATCGTGGTGGCTCCGGAAGAGGGCGCAAGAGGCGCTGTTGCCGGTGTCAAGAGCGGCGCGCCCGGCAATGACCGCAGCGGCAAGCCGTACCTCGACTGGTAGGCCGATGGCGCCGAACGAATCCTCGAACTCATCTTGTCTATTACGTCGCCCCTCTCAGGGCGGCTTTACCTACCTCGGCCTGATCATCCTGGTCAGCGTGATCGGCATGATCGGCGCCGCCACCCTCAAGATCGGCGCGCTGATGCAGCGCGCCCAGGCCGAAGAAGAGTTGCTCGACATTGGCGCCGGCTTCAGCGCCGCGCTGCAAAGCTACGCGGCAGCGACGCCAAAAGGCCAGCCGCTGCAGCCGCCCAGTTTGCAGGAGTTGCTCAAAGACCCGCGCTCGCCGGCGCTGCGCCGCCACTTGCGCAAGATTTTCGTCGATCCCGCCACCGGCAGCACCGAGTGGGGCATTGCCTACCAGGCCGACAAGGTGGGCGTCGTGGCGGTGTACAGCCTGTCGCAGGCCAAGCCCCTAAAAATCGGCAACTTCGACGCGCGCTTCGTCGGCTTCGACGGCAAGCAGCGTTTGTCGGACTGGAAATTTACCGCTGGCGCGTTTGCGCCGGTGCTGTTATCGACGGCGCCGGTGGACGCGGCGGCGCCGGAAACACCGCCCGCGGAGCCGGAAGAGCAGGTCGAAGACACGACAGCGCTACCGGCCGGGCAGGACAACACGCGTTGATTGGCGATCAGCGCGCGCGCCGCCTGAAGTCGCCGGGCCGAAAACCGAGCGCGAACAGCACCGCGAAATAGAGCACCGCGCTGGCGCTGATGATGGCCAGCAGCGCGCCGCCGCGCAGCCATGGGTGCGCTTGCATCGCGGCCCAGTCGACCAGGCCTTGGGCATACCACGACAGCGCACCCATCGCGCACACCGCCACGACCAGCCGGACGAAAAATCCGCTCCAGCCGGGCTGCGCGACGAAAATCTTGCGCTTGCGCAGGCTCGTGTACAGGAGCAGGGCATTGATGCACGCCCCCAGGCCGATCGACAACGCCAGTCCCGCCACGGCGAGGTGCGGCACGAACACCAGGTTCATCAATTGCGTCGCCACCAGCACGCCCAGCGCGATGCGTACCGGCGTACGGATGTCCTGGCGCGCATAAAACGCTGGCGCCAGCGTCTTGACCAAAATGATGCCGATCAGGCCGGCGCTGTAAGCCATCAACGGCAGTGCCGAGGTGGTGATCGCCTGCGCGCTGAATGCCCCGTAGTGAAAGAGGGTGGCGATCAGCGGCTCGGCCAGGGTGGCCATGCCGACCGCCGCCGGCAGCGCCAGCAGGAACGTCAGGCGCAGGCCCCAGTTCAGTAGCGCCGAGTATTCGTCGTTGTCGCGTTCGGCGCTCGCTTTCGACAGGCTCGGCAGCAAGATGGTGCCCAGCGCGACGCCCAGCATCGCCGTCGGAAATTCCATCAGGCGATCGGCGTATGACAACGCCGACACGCTGCCGGTTGCCAGCCGCGAGGCGATATTCGTGTTGATCATCAGGCTGATCTGGGCGGCCGACACGGCAAACACGGCCGGCCCCATTTTTTTCAGCATGCGCCGCACGCCGGCGTCGCGCAGTCCCGTGAGCGGATTGAAGGACAGGCGCGGCAACATGCCGATTTTGCGTAGTGCGGGAATCTGGATCGCCACCTGCAGCATGCCGCCGACAAACACGGCGATCGCCATCGCATAGATCGGCTGCGCCAAGTGGCGGGTAAGGAACAGCGAGGCAAGGATGAACGACACGTTCAGCAGGACCGGCGTGAAGGCCGGTATCTTGAACTGGCTCCATGTGTTGAGTACGCCGCCCGACAGCGCGACGAAAGACATGAAGGCAATGTAGGGAAACATCAGCCGCGTCATCCAGACCGAGGCGTCGAAGGCGTCCGGGGTCTTGTCGAGTCCGCCGGCAATCACCATCACCAGCAGCGGACTGCCGATGATGCCGATCATGCTGGTGAGTACAGTTGCCCACACCAGCGTGGTGGCGACGTGGTCGACCAGGGTTTTGGTCGCCTCCGGGCCATGCTGGTTTTTGTATTCGGACAAAATCGGTACGAAGGCCTGCGAGAAAGCGCCTTCGGCGAACAGGCGGCGCAGCAGGTTGGGAATGCGGAAGGCGACGATGAACGCATCGGAGTAGGCCGAGGCGCCAAAGGCGCGCGCGAACAAGCTTTCCCGCAGCAATCCAGTGACTCGGGACAGCATGGTCATGCTGGAAATGGCGGCGAGGGTTTTGAGCAAGTTCATGGCGCCAGATTATAGCTCGGCAGCAGCGCCGCGAGCGAGCAGCCCCGACGATTGTTGATTTTTGAATTGCTTGGAAACGAATATTTCGCTATAATCGAAGGCTGTACAGAATTCTGTTACGCAGACACACTTGTTTGACAGGCACTGGTTTGACAACAAGGTCGTTCAGAACGTATGGACTTACCGGTTTGCCAGACGCTTGTGTTTGCAAACGCAACTTGACCCCGTTTTAGGAAATTCCATGGCAAATACCGCGCAAACGCGCTCGTCAAGCAGTCAAGCAGTTAAGCAGAACGCGCACAATTCGTCGCAGCGTTCGACCCTGCGTACAGCAATCAAGGCTGTGCGTAAAGCGATCCAGGCTGGCGACAAGGCCGCTGCGACCACGATCTTCCAAGCATCGGTGTCGAAGATCGACAGCATCGCTGACAAGAAAATCATCCACAAGAACAAGGCTGCTCGCCACAAGAGCCGCTTGGCTGCTGCCCTGAAAGCACTGTCGGCTTAATTTTTTGTCGCCAAGGCGCCGCCTTGGTACAGACAATACTGCCTGTGGTTAAAAAACCCGCCTGACCTGGTCCGGCGGGTTTTTGTCATTGGCGCGCGAAGTGGATGCGGGAGCGGTGTTGCCGGCAAGTTCGAGGGCGGCAACAGCGCAATAACGGTGCAAGCTAGATTTTTTTCAAGCCGGCTGCCGCCACGGTCGCCGATTCGCCCGGCAGCAAGGGGTTGGTGGCCAGCGAAAACGGCCCGATACTGCTGCGCACCAGCCGCAAGGTCGGGAAGCCGACCGCGGCCGTCATGCGCCGCACCTGGCGGTTTTTTCCCTCCTGTAAAGTAATCGCCACCCAGCTCGTAGGTTTGCCGGCGCGCACCCGGATCGGCGGCTCGCGCGGCCACAGCCAGTCCGGCTCGGCGATCCTGACGGCGCGGCACGGCTTGGTAGTGAAGTCGCCCAGGTCGAGCGGTGCCTGCAGCCGCGCCAGCGCGGCGTCATCGATGTCGCCTTCCACCTGTACCAGGTAGGTCTTCGCTTCCTTGTGGTCGGGATGGGCAATGCTGTGCTGCAGCCGGCCGTCGTCGGTCAGCAGCATCAACCCTTCGCTGTCGGCGTCGAGCCGCCCGGCTGGATAGATGTTCGGCGTGGTAAGGTAATCGGCCAGCGACTTGCGTCCTTCTTGCGGCGTAAACTGGCACAGTACATTAAATGGTTTATTAAAAAGAATCAGGGGCATGGTGTTGGGGTGGTGTGGTGTGGCTCGAAAGCCATCGGTTAGTCGTAAAACGTAGCGTCTGGCAAAATACTGGTGCATAATAGGTAACGCGCGCTCTTATGTCTTATAGAAGACTGGGGCCACTTATTGTTTTTGTAAGCAAATGCAGATTCCAGACCTTGCCTGACAGACGCAACCCGGTTGCAGCTGCCATGCGTCCACTTCGGAGATCACACGATGTTTCAACATATCAAAGTACCTGCTGACGGCCAAAAAATTTCGGTCAACGCCGATTTTTCGCTGAATGTACCAGACAATCCGATCATTCCCTACATCGAAGGTGATGGCACCGGCGTCGACATCAGCCCGGTGATGATCAAGGTCGTGGATGCGGCGGTGGCCAAGGCCTACGGCGGCAAGCGTAAGATCAGCTGGATGGAAATTTTCGCCGGCGAAAAGTCGACCGCCGTGTACGGTCCGGACGTCTGGCTGCCGGAAGAAACCCTGGCCGCCGTGAAGGACTATGTCGTCTCGATCAAGGGTCCTTTGACGACGCCTGTCGGCGGCGGCATTCGTTCGCTCAACGTCGCACTGCGCCAGCAGCTCGACCTGTACGTCTGCCTGCGCCCGGTGCGCTACTTTACCGGCGTTCCTTCGCCCGTAAAAGCGCCGGAGAAGACCGACATGGTCATCTTCCGCGAAAACTCGGAAGACATCTACGCCGGGATCGAATGGCAACAGGGTTCCGAAGGCGCCAAAAAGCTGATGGACTTCCTGGTCAAGGAAATGGGCGTCACCAAGATCCGCTTTCCTGAAACATCGGGCCTGGGCATCAAGCCGGTATCGATCGAAGGCACCGAGCGCCTGGTGCGCAAGGCGCTCCAGTACGCCGTCGACAACGACAAGCCGTCGGTGACGATCGTCCACAAGGGCAACATCATGAAGTACACCGAAGGCGGTTTCCGCGACTGGGCGTACGCGCTGGCGCAGAAGGAATTCGGCGCCGAGCTGATCGATGGCGGCCCATGGATGAAATTCAACAACCCGAAGACCGGCCGCGACATCATCGTCAAGGACTCGATCGCCGACGCCTTCCTGCAGCAGATCCTGCTGCGTCCGAACGAGTACAGCGTGATCGCCACGCTGAACCTGAACGGCGACTACATATCGGACGCGCTGGCGGCCCAGGTCGGCGGTATCGGCATCGCGCCGGGTGCCAACCTGTCGGACTCGGTGGCGATGTTCGAAGCGACCCATGGCACCGCGCCGAAGTACGCCGGCAAGGACTACGTCAACCCGGGTTCCTTGATCCTGTCGGCCGAAATGATGCTGCGCCACATGGGTTGGCTTGAGGCGGCCGACCTGATTATTTCGTCGATGCAAAAATCGATCGGGTCCAAGAAAGTCACCTACGACTTCGCCCGCCTGATGGAAGGCGCAACCCAGGTGTCGTGCTCGGGCTTTGGCGATGTCATGATCGAGCAGATGTAAGCAGGCATGTAACCGGTGTCACGGATTCGTCCTGCCGCGCCAACCGGAAAGCCCCGCTGTCCTCGTGAAGCGGGGCTTTTTTGCGTCCGCGGGGGTTTCTCTTGCGATTTTTTCAGGCAAGCGATTTATTGTTGGAGTACAACGCGCAACAGGCGAACCAAGCCTATTGACACTCAATCGTGTGGTCCATGTGATTTTCATATTAAAAAGAAATTTTTTCTTATGAAGACACTTGATCTTATCCTCAAGATCTATTCCCGCCAGGGACCGTGGCGGCGGCCCTGATGGTCTTTAGCGCCTTGCATATCCACCAGGCCGCCGGCATCAACGAACTTCACTTTGGCATTTTTGTGCTGCTGGCCTTCCTGTTGTGCTACCGCGACTGGTTCGTCATCGTCGTCGCCGCCGCCGTGATCGCTGTGCATCACCTCTTATTTAATTACCTGCAGGAACTCGGCTACGGCGTGCGCTGCCTGGCCGAGCCGGGCTTCGGCCGGGTGGTGGTGCATGCCGCTTATGTGGTTGTCGAGGCCGGCGTGCTGCGGCGCGAAGCGGTCCAGGCCGGCGAACTTGCCTTGGGCGTGGCTGCGTTGTCGGGGGCCGCCGCCGGCACCATTGACCTGCGCCGATCGCACCATGCGGCGACCAGCAAGACCGGCCAGGCGCTGCAGCAGATGGTGGGCACGCTGCATGGCGCGCTCGACCGGGTGCGGCAAGGTGTGGGCGCCATCGCCGGCACCTCGCGCGACATTGCCTCGGGCAATCTCGACCTGTCGGTCCGCACCGCGGTGGTGGCGCAAGTGATCGATACGATGGGCGCGATCAACCCGTCGTCGCGGCAGATCGTCGACATCATTTCGGTCATTGATGGTATTGCCTTCCAGGCCAATATCCTCGCGCTGAATGCGGCGGTCGAGGCGGCCCGCGCGGGCGAGCAGGGGCGCGGCTTCGCCGTGGTGGCGTCCGAGGTGCGCAACCTGGCCCAGCGCGGAGCAGGAAGCCGACATCGGCCACATCAACGGCGCCATTGCTGAGGCCGACGCAGTGACCCGGCAAAATGCGGCGCTAATCGAACAGGCCGCGGCAGCCGCCCAATCGTTGCAGGACCAGGCCGACAAGCTGGCCGGGGTGGTGGCCGCTTTCACTGTCGACATCGCGGCGCGCCCGCGCGCAGGAAGGCTGCTCGCCTGATTCGCCTTGCCACAGTTGAGTTGACTCAACAGCAGGCGCCGCCCGCCGCCGCAACCGTGCGCATCCACGTCCTGAAAACAAGGTAAAGTTTGACCGGGGCGAAAAAAAACCCCGCCGAAGCGGGGTTTTTACATCGCGTTTGCTTAAGCAGCTTGGATGTTGGAAGCTTGCTTGCCTTTAGGGCCTTGCGTGACTTCGAATTGAACTTTTTGACCTTCTTTGAGGGTCTTAAAACCGTTCATGTTGATTGCGGAGAAGTGCGCGAACAAGTCCTCGCCGCCGTCATCTGGAGTGATGAAGCCAAAACCTTTGGAATCATTGAACCACTTAACTGTACCTGTTGCCATAAAAAGAACTTTCAAATAAAAACCAATCACACGAGCTATAAAGGCAAGGAGAATTTCAGCCGTCTCCCTAGCCTGCTCACTTCATCAACAAGTACAATAAGTACTAGTCAATATCTTCATTGTTGGCGGAATGACTATTGAAGTCAAGTGGTTTCAAACGCGAATTGCCTTTTTTGCCACGTTAGGCCCGAAAGCAACTCTTGTTATTCCAAATCGGGTCGCCATGTGTGCTTTAGGCGGAAACCGCGTAAGATGGAAAACAAATGTGAATGCCCTGATGTTTACGTATAGCATCACTTCTGAAAGCATTAGAATAAAGCGTATGGCAACCAAGCAAGATACCGAACAACTTTTGGAGCGGCAGACCGTCAAGCCGCCGCCACTGTACCAGGTGGCACTGCTCAACGACGACTACACTCCGATGGAGTTCGTCGTCGCCGTCATCCAGGAGTACTTCAACAAGGATCGGGAAACGGCTACGCAAATCATGCTTTCGGTTCACCGTCACGGCAAAGGGGTGTGTGGTGTGTTTTCCAAAGATATAGCGTGTACCAAAGTCGAATTTGTCTTAACGCATGCACGCAAGGCGGGGCATCCCCTACAATGTGTGATGGAGGAAGTATGATTGCGCAGGAACTGGAAGTCTCTTTACACATGGCCTTTGTCGAAGCCCGGCAAGCACGGCATGAATTTATAACCGTTGAACATTTGCTGCTCGCGCTTTTGGACAACCCATCGGCCGCGGAAGTCCTGCGCGCCTGTGCGGTCAACATTGACGACTTGCGCAAAACGCTCACTAATTTTATCGGCGACAACACCCCGACCGTGCCTGGCACGGGCGAGGTCGACACCCAGCCGACACTTGGATTCCAGCGCGTGATTCAGCGTGCAATCATGCACGTGCAATCGGCCTCGAACGGCAAGAAGGAAGTTACCGGCGCCAACGTGCTGGTGGCGATCTTCGGCGAAAAGGATTCGCACGCCGTCTACTACCTGCACCAGCAGGGTGTGACCCGTCTCGACGTGGTCAATTTCATCTCGCATGGCGTGCGCAAGGACCAGCCGGCCGACGCGCAGAAAACCTCCGAAGGCGTGGAGGAAGCGCAGGTCGAAGGCCAGCCAAAGGAAAGTCCGCTCGACCAGTTCACGCAGAATTTGAACAAGGCCGCCACCGAAGGCAAGATCGATCCGCTGATCGGCCGCGAGGACGAAGTCGACCGCGTCATCCAGATCCTGTGCCGGCGTCGCAAGAACAACCCGCTGCTGGTCGGTGAAGCCGGGGTCGGCAAGACCGCAATTGCCGAAGGCCTGGCATGGCGCATCACGCAGGAAGAAGTGCCCGAGATCTTGCAAAACGCAGTCGTCTATTCGCTCGACATGGGCGCCCTGCTGGCCGGCACCAAGTACCGCGGCGATTTCGAGCAGCGTCTCAAGGCCGTCCTCAAGCAATTGAAGGAAACCCCGAACGGCATCCTGTTCATCGACGAGATCCACACCATCATCGGCGCCGGTTCGGCGTCGGGCGGCACGCTGGACGCGTCGAACCTGCTGAAGCCTGCGCTCGCCAATGGCCAGCTCAAGTGCATCGGTGCGACTACCTATACCGAGTTCCGCGGCGTGTTCGAAAAAGACCACGCATTGAGCCGCCGGTTCCAGAAGGTCGACGTCAACGAGCCGACAGTCGAACAGACCATCCAGATCTTGCGTGGTCTGAAGTCGCGCTTCGAAGAGCACCACGGCGTCAAGTATTCGTCGTCGGCGCTGACGACCGCCGCTGAACTGGCGGCCCGCTTCATCAACGACCGTCACCTGCCCGACAAGGCCATCGACGTCATCGACGAAGCCGGCGCGGCGCAACGCATTTTGCCGAAGTCGAAGCAGAAAAAGACCATCGGCAAAACCGAGATCGAGGACATCATCGCCAAGATCGCCCGGATCCCGCCGCAAACGGTCAACCAGGACGACCGCAGCAAGCTGCAGACGATCGACCGCGATCTGCGCAACGTCGTCTTCGGCCAGGAGCCGGCAATCGATGCGCTGTCGTCGGCGATCAAGATGGCGCGCGCGGGCTTGGGCAAGACCGACAAGCCGATCGGCTCCTTCCTGTTCTCCGGCCCGACCGGCGTCGGCAAGACCGAGGTGGCCAAGCAGTTGGCGTTCATTCTCGGTATCGAGCTGATCCGTTTCGACATGTCGGAGTACATGGAGCGCCACGCCGTGAGCCGGCTGATCGGCGCGCCACCGGGCTACGTCGGTTTCGACCAGGGCGGCCTGCTGACCGAAGCGATCACCAAGAAGCCGCACGCGGTGCTACTGCTCGACGAGATTGAAAAAGCCCACCCGGACATTTTCAACATCCTGCTGCAGGTGATGGACCACGGCACCCTGACCGACAACAATGGCCGCAAGGCGGACTTCCGCAACGTGATCATCATCATGACCACCAATGCGGGCGCCGAAAGCCTGACCAAGCGCTCGATGGGCTTCACCGAGTCGAAGGCGGCCGGCGACGAAATGGCCGACATCAAGCGTATGTTCACGCCGGAGTTCCGCAACCGGATCGACGCGATCATCAGCTTCCGCGCGCTCGACGAAGATATCATCCTGCGCGTGGTCGACAAGTTCCTGATGCAGCTCGAAGAGCAGCTGCACGAGAAGAAGGTCGAAGCCATCTTCACCGAGAAGCTGCGCAAGTTCCTGTCGAAAAAAGGGTTCGATCCGCAGATGGGAGCACGGCCGATGGCGCGCCTGATCCAGGACATGATCCGCAAGGCGCTGGCCGACGAGCTGCTGTTCGGCCGCCTGGTCAACGGCGGGCGCATCACGGTCGACTTGGACGACAAGGACCAGGTCGTGCTCGAGTTCCCCGAGTCCGATGCGACGCCGCCGACCGTGCCGCCGGAAACGGTCGAGATCGAGTAATCCGGGCACTCACAAGGGTCGTCGAACACTTAAAACCCGCGCACGCAAGTGCCGCGGGTTTTTTTCGGTGTTTTAGGAAAGCTGACGTTTCACGCGTTCAGCCGCGCCGCCGCGTCAAGATCAATCATGCTCCCGCTCGCAGCTTGCGCCACAGTGTCGTACGGCTGATCCCAAGGTACTGCGCGGCCTCGTCGCGCCTGCCTTTGAACCGCGCCAGCACGTCCCTTACCGTCTCCCCGGGCGTTTGCCCGGCAGACAACGGCAACGCTGCCGCCGCGCGGCCCAATTCCGGCGTCACCGCCAGCACGAAGCCCGGCGTCAACGCCTGCAGCGGTTCCGCCGCCAGGTACAGCGCCAGGCGCTGTGTCAGGTTGCGCAGCTCGCGCACGTTGCCCGGCCAGTCGTAGCGTTCGAACAGCGGCGCGCAGGCTGCCAGTTCGGCGCGCAGGTTCGGATGCGGGCGGGCGCCAAGGGCGGCCAGCGCATTTTTCAGCGACCATTCGACCAGCGCGCTAACGTCTTCACGGCGCTCGCGCAGCGGCGGCAGGGAGATGCGCAGCACCGCCAGCCGGTAATACAGGTCGGCGCGAAAGCGTCCTTCGCGCACGCGCGCCTCCAGGTCGCAGTGGGTGGCACCGATGACACGCACCTTGATCGCCAGCGGCCGCGTGGCGCCGACCCGCACCACCTCGCCTTCTTCCAGCACGCGCAGCAGCCGGGTCTGCAGCGCCAGCGGCATCTCGCCGATTTCATCGAGGAACAGGGTGCCATGGTTGGCCGCCTCGAACAGCCCCGCATGGCCGCCGCGGCGCGCGCCGGTGAAAGCGCCTTCCTCGTGGCCGAACAGTTCGGATTCAAGCAGCGACTCAGCCACGGCGCCGCAGTTGACCGCCACGAAAGGGCGATCGGAGCCCAGGCTGCGCGGGCCCTCGCGGTGAATCGCCTGCGCCACCAGCTCCTTGCCGGTGCCGGTTTCGCCTTCGATCAATACCGTCGCCGGCGAGCGCGCGAACAGCACCACCTGCTGGCGCAGCTTCTCCATCGCCGGCGATTCGCCGCGCAGGTCGTTCAAGCCGTGGCGCGCGCGCAGGGTATCGGCCAGCGGGATGGTGGCGGCGCGGCGGCTGCGGTTTGCTTCGAGCCGGGTCAGGCGCGCTACCTCCAGCGCGTCGTCGAAGGCCTGGCGCATCGACGCGGCCGAGTACACGAACACGCCGGTCAGTCCCGCTTCCTCGGCCAGGTCGGTGATCAGGCCGGCGCCGACGATGGCCTCGATTCCTTCCGCCTTCAGTTCGTTGATGCGGGCGCGCGCGTCCTCTTCGGTCACGTAGGTGCGTTGAAAGATGCCGGCGCCGAAGGTGGCTGAAAATTCGGCCAGCTCCGGCAACGGCGACTGATAGGTAATGACGCCGATGCGTTTTGAGACCCGGCGCGCGCGCGCCAGTGCCTGCATCATGTCAAAACCGCTGGCCTTGGCGACAATGACCGGCGCCGACACCCGCCCCTTCAGGTAGGCTGCGTTGGAGCCGGCCGCGATAACGACGTCGCAGCGCTCGGTGGCCATGCGCTCGCGGATGTGGCGCGCCGCCTCGTCGAATCCCAGATGAATCGGCTCGATGGTAGCAAGGTGGTCGTACTCGAGCGTGATGTCGCGGAACAGGTCGGACAGGCGCGACACCGAGACGGTCCAGATGACCGGCAAGTCGATGTTTTCGGTGCTGGGAGCAGGATAGGGCATCGCTTCATTGTACGTCAGGTGTTTCAGTGTTTCAATATGAAACGTTCGTTGAAACATAGATTGAAACGATCAATGTTTCAGAACTTGGTCACTTTGCGCGGGTGCTTGATTTCAAACGGTTTTTTACTACTTCTGCGGCAACAAGACGCTGGCACGTATCGTGCGTTGTAAGCATGGCATCCACATGAAACACGACAGGAGAACACGATGAAAGAATCCAGGGGAGCGCTGTTTCGCCGCGCAGTTGCCGAAGAATCGCCACTGCAAATTGTGGGCGCGATCACCGCCTACACCGCGCGCATGGCCGAGCAGACCGGCTACAAGGCCATCTACCTGTCGGGCGGGGGCGTCGCCGCCAACTCGCTCGGCATGCCCGACCTCGGCATCAGCACCATGGACGACGTCATCACCGACGCCCAGCGCATCACCGACGCCTGCGGCCTGCCGCTGATGGTCGACATCGACACCGGCTGGGGCGGCGCTTTCAACATCGCCCGCACCATCCGCCACATGATCCGCGCCGACGTCGCCGCGGTGCACATGGAAGACCAGGTCTCGTCCAAGCGCTGCGGCCACCGCCCCGGCAAGGAAATCGTCAGCACGCAGGAGATGGTCGACCGCATCAAGGCCGCCGTCGATGCGCGCCACGACGAAACCTTCGTCATCATGGCGCGCACCGACGCGCTGGCGGTCGAAGGCTTGAGCGCGGCGATCGACCGCGCCTGCGCCTACGTCGAAGCGGGCGCCGACATGATCTTCCCGGAAGCGATCACCAAGCTCGAGATGTATGGACAGGTGCGCGACGCGGTAAACGTGCCGATCCTCGCCAACCTCACCGAGTTCGGCGCCACGCCCTTGTTCACCGTCGACGAACTGCGCGCCAACAAGGTCGATATCGTCCTGTACTGCTGCGGTGCCTATCGCGCGATGAACGCGGCCGCGCTGAATTTTTACAAGACGCTGCGCGCCGAAGGCACGCAGAAGAACGTCGTGCCGACCATGCAAAGCCGGATGGAACTGTACGACTACCTTGGCTACCACGATTACGAAAAAAAGCTCGACTCGTTGTTCGCCCAGGGCAAAGAAAAGTAATTGATTTTCACCGCGATCCACACCGGAGATAGATAACATGACTGACAACACAAGCACCTTGGCCGAAGCGGTTCCCTTCAAGCCAAAAAAATCCGTGGCCCTGTCCGGCGTCGCTGCCGGTAACACGGCCCTGTGCTCGGTCGGCAAGACCGGCAACGACCTGCATTACCGCGGCTACGACATCCTCGACATCGCCGACACCTGCGAGTTCGAAGAGATCGCCTTTTTGCTGGTGCACGGCAAGCTGCCCAATGCGGCCGAGCTGAAGGCCTACAAGACCGACCTCAAGTCGATGCGCGGCCTGCCGCAAGTGGTAAAACTGGCGCTCGAAGCGCTGCCGGCCGCTGCCCACCCGATGGACGTAATGCGCACCGGCGTCTCCGCCCTCGGCTGCGCGTTGCCCGAAAAAGACGATCACAGCGTGCCGGGCGCGCGCGCGATCGCCGACCGTCTGATGGCGTCGTTCGGCTCGATGCTGCTGTATTGGTACCACTTCAGCCACAACGGCAAGCGCATCGACACCGAAACCGACGACGATTCGATCGGCGGCCACTTCCTGCACCTGCTGCACGGCGAAAAGCCATCCGACGCCTGGGTCAAGGCAATGCACACCTCGCTGATCCTGTACGCCGAACATGAATTCAACGCCTCGACCTTCACCGCCCGCGTCATCGCCGGCACCGGCTCCGACATCCACTCGGCCATCACCGGCGCGATCGGCGCGCTGCGCGGACCGAAGCACGGCGGCGCCAACGAAGCCGCCCTCGAAATCCAGGAACGCTACGAGAACCCGGACGAAGCCGAAGCCGACATCCGCCGCCGCGTCGAGAACAAGGAAGTTGTGATCGGCTTCGGTCATCCGGTCTACACCATTTCCGACCCGCGCAACAAGGTGATCAAGGAACTGGCGCGCAGCCTGTCTACGGCCGCCGGATCGACCAAAATGTTCGACATCGCCGAGCGCCTCGAAACAGTTATGTGGGACGTGAAGAAGATGTTCCCCAACCTCGACTGGTTTTCGGCCGTGTCATACCATGTGATGGGCGTGCCGACGTCGATGTTCACGCCGTTGTTCGTCATCTCGCGCACCTCCGGCTGGTCCGCCCACGTGATCGAGCAACGCATCGACAACAAGATCATCCGCCCGAGCGCCAACTACGTCGGTCCGGAAGACCTCCAGTTCGTGCCGCTGGCTGAACGAACCTAAGCGCAAGTAAGCGCACGTAAGGTAAACCAATGAATATCGACTACCGCAAACCGCTGCCCGGCACCACCCTCGATTACTTCGACACGCGCGCCGCCGTCGACGCCATCGAGGCGGGCGCCTACGACAAGCTGCCGTACACCTCGCGCGTGCTGGCCGAAAACCTGGTGCGCCGCTGCGACCCGGCCACCTTGACCGCGTCGCTCAGGCAATTCATCGAACGCCGCCAGGACCTCGACTTCCCGTGGTTCCCGGCCCGCGTCGTCTGCCACGACATCCTCGGGCAGACCGCGCTGGTCGACCTGGCCGGTTTGCGCGACGCCATCGCGGCCCAGGGCGGCGATCCGGCAATGGTCAATCCTGTCGTGCCCACCCAGCTTGTAGTGGACCATTCGCTGGCGGTCGAGAGCGGCGGTTTCGATCCTGACGCGTTCGCAAAAAACCGCGTCATCGAAGACCGCCGCAACGAAGACCGTTTCCACTTCATCGAATGGACCAAGAAGGCGTTCAAGAACGTCGACGTGATCCCGCCCGGTAACGGCATCCTGCACCAGATCAACCTCGAGCGCATGTCGCCGGTGGTGCAGGTAAAAGACGGCGTCGCCTTCCCCGACACCCTGGTCGGCACCGACTCGCATACGCCGATGGTCGACGCCCTTGGCGTGATCGCCATCGGCGTCGGCGGACTCGAAGCCGAAAGCGTCATGTTAGGGCGCGCCTCCTGGATGCGGCTGCCCGACATCATCGGCGTCGAACTGACCGGCAAGCCGCAACCGGGCATCACCGCCACCGACACCGTGCTGGCGCTGACCGAATTTTTGCGCGCCGCCAAGGTCGTCTCGTCGTATCTCGAATTCTACGGCGAAGGCGCGGCCCACCTGACGCTGGGCGACCGCGCCACCATTTCGAACATGGCGCCCGAATACGGCTCGACCGCCGCCATGTTCTACATCGACGAGCAGACCATCAAGTACCTGAAGCTCACCGGCCGCGACGACGAACTGGTGCGCCTGGTCGAGCTGTACGCCAAACACACCGGGCTGTGGGCCGACTCGCTCAAGAACGCCCAGTACGAGCGCGTACTGACGTTCGACCTGGCGTCGGTGGTGCGCAACATCGCCGGTCCGTCGAATCCGCACAAGCGCGTGCCGACGTCGGAACTGGCGCAGCGCGGCATCAGCGGGATCGTCGACAATACACCCGGGATGATGCCCGACGGCGCCGTCATCATCGCCGCCATCACCAGCTGCACCAACACCAACAACCCGCGCAACATGATCGCTGCCGGTCTGCTGGCGCGCAACGCCAACGCGCGCGGCCTGTCGCGCAAACCCTGGGTAAAAACCTCGCTGGCGCCAGGCTCGAAAACGGTCGCCCTTTACCTCGAGGAAGCCAAGCTGCTGTCCGAACTGGAGACGCTCGGCTTCGGCGTCGTCGGCTTTGCCTGCACTACCTGCAACGGCATGAGTGGCGCCCTCGATCCGGTCATCCAGCAGGAAGTCGTCGAACGCGACCTGTACGCCACCGCCGTCCTGTCGGGCAACCGCAACTTCGACGGCCGCATCCACCCGTACGCGAAGCAGGCTTTCCTCGCCTCGCCGCCGCTGGTGGTGGCCTACGCGATTGCCGGTACCATCCGTTTCGACATCGAGAAGGACGTGCTGGGTTTCGATTCGGACGGCAAGCCGGTCAAATTGGCCGACATCTGGCCACTCGATGAAGAAATCGACGCCATCGTCGCCGCCAGCGTCAAACCGGAGCAGTTCCGCCAGGTCTATACGCCGATGTTCGCCATCCAGGCCGACAACGGCCAGAAGGTCAGCGCACTGTACGACTGGCGCGCGCCGAGCACCTACATCCGCCGCCCGCCATACTGGGAAGGCGCGCTGGCCGGCGCGCGCGCGCTAACAGGCATGCGACCGCTCGCAGTCCTGGGCGACAACATCACCACCGACCACCTGTCGCCGTCGAACGCGATCATGCTCGATAGCGCGGCGGGCGAATACCTGGCGAAAATGGGCCTGCCCGAAGTGGACTTCAACTCCTACGCAACCCACCGCGGCGACCATCTCACGGCGCAGCGCGCCACCTTTGCCAACCCGACGCTGAAGAACGAAATGGTGCGGCAGGACGGCAAGCGGGATGGCCAAGTCCTTTCCGGCTCGCTGGCCAGGATCGAGCCGGAAGGCACGGTCACCCGCATGTGGGAAGCGATCGAAACCTACATGCAGCGCAAGCAGCCCTTGATCATCATCGCCGGCGCCGACTACGGCCAGGGCTCGTCGCGCGACTGGGCCGCCAAGGGCGTGCGCCTGGCCGGCGTCGAAGCGATCGTCGCCGAAGGGTTCGAGCGGATTCACCGCACCAACCTGGTGGGCATGGGCGTGCTGCCGCTCGAGTTCAAGGTCGGCGTGAACCGCATCACGCTCGGCATCGACGGCACCGAAACGTTCGACGTCATCGGCGAGCGCATGCCGCGCGCCGACCTGACTTTGCTCATCAACCGCCGGAATGGCGACGTCGACGAAGTATTGGTGACGTGCCGCCTCGACACGGCCGAAGAAGTGTCGATCTACGAGGCCGGCGGCGTACTGCAGCGCTTCGCGCAAGACTTCCTCGAATCGTCAAAGGCGGCCTGACGGGCGAATTACGTCATCCTCGCGCACGCCGGAACGACGTATTAGCATTACCAAATTACAGAGGCTTTTATGGCACACCCACCCCAAATCAAGATCGCCGCCACCTACATGCGTGGTGGTACCAGCAAAGGCGTGTTCTTCCGGCTGCAGGACTTGCCGGCGAACGCGCAAGTGGCTGGCCCCGCGCGCGACGCGCTGCTGCTGCGCGTGATCGGCAGCCCCGACCCGTATGGCAAGCAGATCGACGGCATGGGCGGGGCGACGTCGAGTACCAGCAAGGCCGTCATCGTCGCTGCAAGCCGCCGTCCGGGTCATGACGTCGACTACCTGTTCGGCCAGGTGTCGATCGACAGCGGTTTCGTCGACTGGAGCGGCAACTGCGGCAACCTGTCGGCCGCCGTCGGCCCGTTTGCCATCAACAGCGGGATGGTCGACCCCGCGCGCATCCCGCACGACGGCGTGGTTACCGTGCGGATCTGGCAGGCCAACATCGGCAAGACCATCGTCGCCCATGTCCCGGTGACGAGCGGCGCGGTGCAGGAAACGGGCGACTTCGAGCTCGATGGCGTCACCTTTCCGGCCGCCGAAGTGCGCCTCGAGTTTCTCGATCCGGCGGCCGAAGAGGAGGGCGGCGGCGGCGCCATGTTCCCGACCGGCCAGTTGGTCGACCAACTCGACGTGCCGGGCGTCGGCAGCTTCAAGGCCACCATGATCAACGCCGGCATCCCGACTATTTTCGTCAACGCCGAAGACATCGGCTATCTCGGCACCGAGCTGCAGGACGCCATCAACGGCGCGCCCGCCGCGCTGGCCAGGTTGGAGGCGATCCGCGCCCACGGCGCCCTGCGCATGGGCCTGATCGCGCACATCGACGACGCCGCCAGGCGCCAGCACACACCCAAGCTCGCCTTTGTCGCCGCGCCGGCCAGCTACACCTCGTCGAGCGGCAAGCTGGTCGGCCAAAACGATATCGATCTGCTGGTGCGCGCCGTCTCGATGGGCAAGCTGCATCATGCCATGATGGGCACCGCGGCGGTGGCCATCGGTACCGCGGCTGCCATCCCCGGCACGCTGGTGAACCTGGCCGCTGGCGGCGGTGCGCGCACGGCGGTACGTTTCGGCCACCCGTCCGGCATTCTGCGGGTCGGCGCCGAAGCAAGCGAGCAGGACGGCCAATGGACGGTGGGCAAGGCCATCATGAGCCGCAGCGCGCGGGTGCTGATGGACGGCTGGGTGCGGGTGCCGGGCGAGGCGACATAGGGTCACATCATTTCAACATCGGAAATGTTTCATAGCCAATATTCACAACCGAAATAATGGGTATCAGAACTCGAAATTGGAACTCCTGTCAAGTGGCCCGTATAATCTGTCTATCGATTACAAACCTTCAGGAGCATCACATGACGTCTTTTACTTTGAATACACCGGCTCAATCCTCAAACGTATCGGCCCCAGCCGTTTCTCTGGTGGCACTGGTTGCCGCGTTCTTCACGCTGAACCTGCGTGAGACGCTCGATCCTTCGTACACCGGCGCCAACGAGGACGCAGCATACTACGCTTGCGGCCTGTAATTTTTTAGCACCCTCGGCGCGGCTGCGGTACCAAAGCCGCGCGCAACAAAAGAACGCACCTGCAAGCCGGATCAATGGCTCTCAGGTGCGTTTTGTTTTAGGTAAGCTGAAAAGATGGACGAAGTGACCGTAGGGCTGGAGCGGGGCGCCACTCGATCCGCAGTTGCTCTGAACGGCAAAGATGGCATTGCATCAATGCCGCCGCAGCGCCGGCGCTGCTGAAGGCCGCTGAAGCGCGCTAGCCTATCGTCGCAATCACCGGCGCATGGTCGGACGGCTGCTCCCATTTGCGCGGGTTACGGTCGATCGCGCATGCGGTGCAGCGCGCCGCCAGCGCCTGTGACAACAGGATATGGTCGATCCGCAGGCCGCGGTTGCGCCGAAACGCCAGTTGGCGGTAGTCCCACCAGCTGAACGTCTTGTCAGGCTGCTCGAACATGCGAAATGCATCCGTCAGGCCCAGCGCGGTGAGTTCGCCAAGCGCGGCACGCTCCTTGTCGGAGCAGTGCAGCTGGCCGGCCCACTCGGCCGGATCGTGGACGTCGCGGTCGTCCGGCGCGATGTTGTAATCGCCCAGGATCGCCAACTGCGGATAGCTGCGCATCTCGTCGGCCAGCCACTCGGCCAGCGCCGCCAGCCACGCCAGCTTGTAGGCGTATTTGTCGGAGTCGACCGCTTGCCCGTTCGGCACATACGCGCACAGGATGCGCACGCCATCGATGGTGGCGGCCAGGATACGCTGCTGCGGATCGTCGAAGCGTGGATTGTTTCTGACGACATCAAGGATCGGCAGCTTCGATAAAATCGCCACGCCGTTGTAGGTTTTTTGTCCGCTGAAGGCGACCTGGTAGCCGGCGGCATTGATCTCGGCCACGGGGAACTTGTCGTCCGTGAGTTTGGTTTCCTGCAGACAGAGCACGTCCACCGGATTTTCTGCCAGCCATTGAAGCAGGTGGGGCAGGCGGACCTTGAGCGAATTAACGTTCCATGTTGCTAGTTTCATATTATTACTTTGGAAAAGTGGCGGCTGGAACGCAGTATTGGGGATCGTTACGTAACGCGCAACAGGACGATTGCTTAAACCTGCGGCCGAATTAAAAAAATGGCAATCAAGCACTCGCGCTGGTAAGAGCAATTTCGCTACGCCATGCACGCCAAGGGCTAAAACATGTTGTCAAATTGACTCAGCGGGGCTATATGTGTAGCAAAGTGTAACAAAAGGAAGACAAAATAGAAAAACTAGCCTATTGTTACCGACAGGGAATGAAAAATTGCATTTGTATAACGGCTAGTCGTAGTATCATTACATCAACTGTTATCCTTGAAAATCGATAATAGTAACGAGCCCTCGAGACCGGTTTCGCTGCTTGAAATTGCGCCGACAGGTGGACTGTTTTAAAACGTTGCAGTTCAAAATGTTAAATGCGACTACAGCATTTGTAAAGGATAAAAATGCGCAATGCATTCGAGGCGTGGGCACAACGCGATGGCCACATTGTTCGCCGCCGTGAGGACAAGCCGGAGGAGTACCTGGTGTTTGAAACGCAGCGCCGCTGGGTAATCTGGCAGGCCGCACTGGCGCATGGCAAGACGGCGGCGGCGGCGCCAAAGTTGCCGGCAGCTAAGCCCGCGCACAAGGAAGTTGCCGCAAGCGCGCAAAAATCCCTGCAGGCGTTGCCCGATGAAACGGCGATGCGCAACCGCGTGCTCAATGAAGTGCTTGACGCCTTCAGCGACTTGGACGACGCCGCCGGTATCGAAGGCGCGCTCAAGGTCATCCAGAGCCTGAAGAAAAAGCAGAAGGCACTGGCGGAAGACAAAGCCGGCAGCTGATGCAGTACCGGCATTACAAGGGCGGCCTGTACGAGCTGGTCTGCATGGCCACGCTCGAAGCGGACCTGTCCGACATGGTGGTCTACCGCGCGGCCGACGGTTCGATCTGGACCCGGCCCAAACAAGCATTTTTCCAGCTCGTCGAGGTCGATGGCGAACTGGTACCGCGCTTCGCGCCGGTGGACTGATTGCCCCGCCTGGCGGCGCCTCCTTCCTCGTTCTTTTCCTTTATCCGCGGGATTTTCATGCAACTGACAAAGGCAGTATTGGGTGTGATTTTATCGGCCGCCGCCTGGTGCGTATCGGCTGAAACCATCGGTTCCGTCGATACCGCCTTTAAACTGATCGGCCCCGATCACAAGGTCGTCGTCGAAGTGTTCGACGATCCGAAAGTGGCGGGCGTCAGTTGCTACCTGTCGCGCGCGAAGACCGGCGGCATCAAGGGCGCCATTGGCGTGGCCGAAGACAAGGCCGAGTCCTCGGTCGCCTGCCGCCAGGTCGGCGCGCTGTCGTTTACCGGCCAGGTGCCGCGCCAGGAGGAGGTGTTTTCCGAGCGCGCCTCGATCTTCTTCAAGCACGTGCGGGTGGTGCGGATGGTCGACGCCAAGCGCAACGCGCTGGTCTACCTGGTGTATTCGGACCGCCTGATCGACGGCAGCCCGAAAAACAGCGTGACGGCGGTGCCGGTGCCGGCCAACCAGCCGATTCCGCTTAAATAACGGCTTACTCGCTTGGCTAATCAAAGGACCGAAACCATGTCCTCGACACTGCGCTTGAAAATCGCAGCCGCGGCGTCGCTGCTGGCCGTCATGGCGCTTCAGGGCTGCGCCACGCTGACCGGCTCGGACCAGCAGGAGGTGGCGGTGCACGCCATCCTCGATCACCGTGAAGTGAGCGGCGTCGGCTGCGTGCTGTCGAATCCGGCAGGGCGCTGGTTCGTGACGGCGCCCGGCCTGGTGACGATCCGGAAAAGTAAGGATCCACTTGCCATCGACTGCAAAAAAGACGGCGTCGGCGCCGCGCGCGAAGTCGTCGCCTCGCAGTTCGGCATCGGCAAGTTGATCGGCAACGCCGTTGTCAGCGCGGGGCTGGGCTATTTCGTCGACCGCCGTTCGGGCGCGGGATTCGATTATCCCGCGACCTTGACGGTGATGATGCGGCCTTTGTCGGCCGCGCCCACAGCGGCGACGGAACAGGGCGCCAGCACCCCGGTTTATTAAAAACAGGGGGTGGGCCGGGCTTGCGCCATCAGACCCGGTTGATCAGGAAAGTCGTCAACAGCGGTACCGGACGCCCGGTCGCACCCTTGGCGCTGCCTGACTTCCAGGCGGTGCCGGCGATGTCGAGGTGGGCCCAGGTGTACTTGCGGGTGAAGTTTTCGAGGAAGCAGGCAGCGGTGGCGCTGCCGCCGCCCGGCGTGCCGATGTTGCCCAGGTCGGCGAAGTTCGACTTGAGCTGCTCGTTGTACGCTTCTTCGACCGGCAGGCGCCATGCGGTGTCGCCGGCTTGCTTGCCGGCGATGAGCAGTTCCGCGGCCAGCGCGTCGTGGGCGGCGTCGGCGCGGGTAAACAGGCCGCTGTTGTGGTGGCCGAGCGCGACGATGCAGGCGCCGGTCAGGGTAGCGATGTCGATCACCGCGGCCGGCTTGAAGCGCTCGCAATAGGTCAGCGCGTCGCACAGCACCAGGCGGCCTTCAGCGTCAGTGTTGAGCACCTCGATCGTGAGGCCGTTCATCGACGTGACGATGTCGCCCGGCTTGGTGGCGCGGCCCGACGGCATGTTCTCGCAGGCGGCGATCACGCCGATCACATTAAGCTTCAGGTCCAACTCGCCGATCGCGCGGAAGGTGCCCAGCACCGAGGCGGCGCCGCACATGTCGTACTTCATCTCATCCATAGCCGCACCCGGCTTGAGCGAAATGCCGCCGGTGTCGAAGGTGATGCCCTTGCCGACCAGGACCACCGGCGCGTCTTTCGACTTGCCGCCGTTGTGCTTGAGGACGATGAACTTCGGCGGCTCCTCGCTGCCGTTGGTGACCGACAGGAAGCTACCCATCTTGAGCGCTTCGAGCTGCTTGCGGTCGAGGACCTCGACGTCGAAATCGTAGTCCTTGGCGAGCTTTTTGGCTGTGTTGGCCAGGTAAGTCGGGGTGCAGACGTTGGCCGACAGGTTGCCCAGCTCTTTTGTGAGGTCCATGCCGTTGGCAATCGCCTGGGCCTCGGCCAGCGCGGTCTTGATGTGGTTGTCGACGGCGGCCGCTGCCAGCGTGACCTTGCGCACGCCGGCCGGGACCGGATCTTTCTTGCTCTTTTGGGCGTCGGTGCGAAATTCGCTCTCGTGGGCGGCGCAGACGACGGCGCGCACGGCCCACGCCAGGTCGCGTTGTTTCACGTCTTGCATCGGTAATGCGATAATGGCGTCGGCAGCGCCCAATTGCGAGAATGCCTTGAAGGTCGCGGCGACCGCCGTGGCGAAGCTTTTTTCGCTGATTGCTTCGTCGGCGCCGAGGCCAACGAGCAGCACGCGCGCCGCCTGGGCGCCACTGGCGCCGCGCAGCAGCAAGGTGGAGCCTGGTTTTCCGGTGATGTCTCCGGACTTGAGCGCAGCCGTGATTTCACCACCTTGATCGAAGGCTTTGGCGGCCTGCGACAGTTTTTTGTTTTCAAATACCGCAACTGCGACACAGCCAGTTTTGGCTGACGCGATGGTGTTTTTTGTGTCGAATGCTTTTATGCTAAAGTCCATTTGATTCTCCGTTTCGTTTGTGACGCGCTCTGCCTAACCTGTGATTATAACTTTCGAATGATCTTCCAACGCGCCCTTCGACGGGAACTGGCCAGTTCTGCCGGCGCCACCTTCACGGTGCTGTTTTCAATCCTTGTCACCTGGACCCTGATTACCATCCTCGGCCGCGCCGCCGGCGGCAAAGTAGCCTCCGGCGACGTCGTCGCGTTGCTGGTCTTTGCAGTGCTGAATTATCTGCCAACTATCCTGATCCTCACCAGCTTTATTTCGGTGCTGATGGTCGTCACGCGCAGCTACCGCGATTCCGAAATGGTGGTCTGGTTCGCCTCCGGCCAGTCGCTGGTGCGCTGGGTCTATCCGGTGCTCACGTTCGGGCTGCCGCTGGTGCTGGTGACCGGCGCCCTGAGCCTGTTCGCCAACCCTTGGGCCAACATGAAAAGCACGGAGTTCAAACAGCGCTTCGAGAAGCGCGAAGACCTCAAGCGCGTCTCGCCTGGCCAGTTCATGGAGTCGGTCTCCTCCAACCGGGTGTTTTTCGTCGAAGGCAGCGCCGTCGGCTCGAACGTGGTGCAGAACGTCTTCGTCAACACCGTCGAAAAGAACGGCAATACGGTGGTGGTGGCGAAAGAGGGCGTGATCGAGGCCGATCCCAAGGGTGGCCAGTTCCTGGTGCTGAAAAACGGCCGGCGCTACCAGGGGGTGCCGGGCCAGGCCGATTTCCAGTCGATGGAGTTTGAACGCTACAGCATGCGGGTGACCACCCGGGTGCCGGTGCTGGGCGCCGACATGCCGGTCGCCTCGCTGTCGACGGCGGCGCTGCTGGCCGCGCCGAACCGCTATGCGCTGGCCGAGCTGCTATGGCGCATCGCGTCGCCCATCATGTGCCTGGTGCTGCTGCTGCTGGCCATTCCGCTCGGCTTCGTCAATCCGCGCGCCGGCAGTTCGGCCAACCTGATTTTGGCGATGCTGATCTTCATCACCTACAGTAACCTGGTCAAGCTGACCGAAGCGAGCGTCAAGCAGGGCAATGCCGGCTTCGGCGCCGCCTGGTGGCCGCTGCACCTGCTGGTGGCGCTAGGCGTGCTGGCGTTGTTCGCCTGGCGCCTGAACGTCAATCACCGCTACCATCCGCTGGTGCTGCTGAACGGATTGAAACGGCGCCGCGCGTCGCGTGAGGCGATTGCCTGATGAAAATTCTTCAACGTTATTTCGCCGTCAATATCGCGCAGGCGGTATTTTTCGTGCTGGTCGCGCTGCTGTCGCTGACCGCCTTCATGGACCTGACGGGCGAGCTAGGGGCGGTCGGCCAGGGCGGCTACATGATCCAGCACGCTTTCCTGTATGTGCTGATGCTGCTGCCGGGGCACGTCTATGAAGTGATGCCGATGGCGGCGCTGATCGGCACCATCTTCACGATGGCCCAATTTGCCGCCAGCTCCGAGTTCACCATCATGCGCGCCTCGAGCATGTCGACCCGGATGGCGGCGTGGATGGTCTTCAGGGTCGCCATCGTGTTCGTGCTGATCACCTTCGTGTTCGGCGAACTGATCACGCCGCGCACGGCGCCGCTGGCCGAACGGCTCAAACTGAGCGCGAAAGGCACGGCCGTGTCGCAGGAATTCCGCTCGGGGATGTGGACCAAGGATATCGTACGCAGCGATGGCGTACGCGGGCCGGTGACCGGCTCGCGTTTCTTCAACGTGCGCCAGTTCCGCGCCGATGGCCAACTGGTGGGCGTGAACCTGTACGAGTTCGACACCAACTTCCGCCTGCGCTCCTTGATCACCGCCGCCAGTGCCACCTTCGAGGGCAACAATACGTGGCGGCTGGCCGACGTCACCGAAACGCTGTTTTCGAACAGCCGCGTGCTGCCGCCCCCCGGCCAGCAAGTGCCGAAGGGAGAACGGGTGCAGAACACGTTCGGCCAGGAGACCAGCGCGGTGGCGACGCGCAAGCTGGCGAGCATGGACCTGATCTCCGAAATCACGCCGAAAATCCTGTCGGTGTCGTCCTCCGACCCGGACCGCATGTCGGCCAACGAGCTGGCGGTGTACACCCGCCACCTGGCCGAAAACAAGCAGGGGGCCGACCGCTTCAAGATCGCGTTCTGGAAGAAGCTGATCGACCCGCTGGCCATTTTCGTACTTATGGCGCTGGCGCTGCCGTTCGCCTATCTGCACTCGCGCAGCGGCGGCATCAGCCTCAAGATTTTCATTGGCATTATGATTGGAGTGAGCTTTATGTTGATCAATACGCTGTTCTCGCATCTCGGCCTGCTCTCGACCTGGCCGCCGTTCTTCACCGCAATCGCCCCCAGCCTGCTGTTCCTGGCGCTGGCGCTGGGCGCATTGTGGTGGGTGGAGCGGCACTGATGGGCACGCGCGCGCTGGTCCTTTTCGCGCACGGCGCCCGTGCAGCCTCGTGGGCAACGCCGTTCGAACGCTTGCGCGACCTCACGGCGGCGCGGTTGCCGCAAGTGCCGGTCTCACTGGCCTTTCTCGAACTGATGGAGCCGCGCCTGCCGGCCGAGGTGGCGCAGCTGGCGTCCGGCGGTGTCGACGACATTACCGTGGTGCCGGTTTTCCTGGGCCAGGGCGGCCATCTGCTGCGCGACCTGCCGTTACTGGTGGCGCAGCTGAAGATCGATCATCCGGGTGTTGCCATCAAGGTCGTCGGCGCGGTGGGCGAAGACCCGGCGGTATTGGATGCGATGACCGCGTACTGTGTAGCTTCGCTGACGTGATGCTCAGAGCCTGCGCGGCGCTGCCGGCGGCAGCAGCGACAGCAGGCCCTTCATCGCATACACGACGATCAGCGTGCCGGCCAGGTCGCCGACGAACATGACGACGAAGCCGTGCAGCAGGTCGCCGCTGTCGCCATGCACGGCGAACCAGACGTGATGCAGCAGCGGGCTGGCGACCGAATACAGCACAATGCACACAAGCAGCCGGGCAGGCGACAGGTTGGTGAGCGAAGCGCGCAAGCCGAACGCCTGCTGCGCGAGGCGGTTGGCGATCCAGGGCGCGGCCGCGGCCAGCACGCCGCCCATGAAGGAGCGCAGGTAATCGTCCGGGAAAAAATAGAAGAAGCACACCAGCCATGAAATGAGCAGCAAGCCGAGCGCGCCGGCGTTACCGAACAACAGCACGCACAGCAGGCGCATGCCGGCCGGCAGATAGATCCAGTTGATGCCGGGGACGAATTCGAGCCTGGTGAACAGCCATTCGTTTACCGCGATCGTGGTCACGAAAGCGAGCATGGTGGCGCCAACCATGGCGGCCTGAAAGCGCAAGTGCTTCATAAAGGCATCGCTTCATATAGGTTAGAATTACGTTAAATATCACACAGCTGGCGACCGGCCAATTTGAAATCAATGACAAAGTCACTTGTACGGCCTGCCGACATCTACCTGCGCTTCCTGCAACTTGCCGAAGCGCTCCGGGGCCTGCCCTCGTTGCCGGTACTCGATCCGCTTGAAGAGCGCATCCTTGCATTTGTTGCGGTCAATGCGCAAGCACGGGATCGGCTGTCGGTACGCGACATGATGGCGAAAGCCGAATTCGGCTCGCCGGCGACGGTCCACAGCCGCCTCAAGTCGATGCGCGAAAAAGGCTGGCTGATGCTGGCCGATACCGACGACACACGCCGCAAGCAGGTCGAACTGACACAGGCGGCGCTGCTGCATTTCGATAAGCTGTCGACCTGCCTGGTGAATGCCGCCAGGGGATAAGTATCCCGACGTACCGATTCAGGCGGTTTTAACTACCTTGGAGCCCGTCGCGCCATCTGCCGCCTGGTACTCGCGCAGCGCGAGGGCGTTGCCCAGCATCACCAGCACCGGGCCATGCGCCTCGCCCAAGCCGTGCGCCAGCGTGGCTAAGCTCAGGCGCAGGATGCGCTGGTCCGGCCGGCTGCAGTTTTCCACCACGATGACCGGCGTGTCGGCGCCGCGGCCCTGCTCGAGCAGGCGCTGCGCGGTAGTGACCGCTTCGCGCCCGCCCATGTACTGCACCAGCGTATCGGTGTCGGGCACCTGGACCTGGCCGGCATGCTCGGGCGCGGTGCTGGAAGTGAAGAATGCCACGCTGCGCGCCACGCCGCGGCGGGTCAGCGGCTGTTTGGCCGCCGCCGCCGCCGCCAGCGCGGTGGTGATGCCGGGCACTACCTCAACGTCGACGCCGGCTTGTTCCAACGCGCGCAGTTCTTCATCGGCACGGCCGAACAGCATCGGGTCGCCGCCCTTCAGGCGCACCACCACGGCGTACTTGTGCGCGCAGTCGAGCATCTGCTTGTTGATGAAGGCCTGCGCGGTCGACAGCCTGCCGCAGCGTTTTCCGACCGCGATCTTGACGGCCTGCGGGCACAGTTCGAGCATTTCGGCTGTCACCAGCGCGTCGTGCAGCACGACGTCGGCTTGCGCGAGCAGCCGCGCGCCGCGCAACGTGACCAGGTCCTGGGCGCCGGGACCGGCCCCTACCAGATAGACTTTTCCAAATACTGACATCATGAGCGCCCGTTACGTCTCCAGCCGGATCATCCCGGCGGCGACCGTCTGGTGCGTCACTTCATCGATCAAGATAAAAGCGCCGGTGGCACGGATGTCGTCGTAGGCATCGGCCGCCAGCGGCTGCTGCACCGTCAGCGCAATGCGGGCAATGTCGTTGAGCTTGAGTCCCTCGGCCGGGTGGCGCAGCTGGGTATTGATGTCGAGCAGCGTGTCGACCTTGGTCACCTTGGCGCCGGTTTGCCGGGTGCCGTGCTTGATCCAGTACTTGCGGCGCAGGTCGAGCGGTTCGTCCGCCATCCAGCAGACATCGGCGACGACGTTTTTCAGCAGGGTGGCCGGCTTATCGGCGCCGGCCAGCAGATCGCCGCGCGAAATGTCGAGGTGCTCGTCCAGCAGCAAGGTGACCGACTGGCCGGCCACGGCCGACGCGTGCGAACCTTCCAGCGTGACGATGTCCTTGACGGTGGCGCGCTGGCCGGACGGCTGCACCACCAGATGATCGCCGACGCTGACCTTGCCCGCTTCGATGCGGCCCATGTAGCCGCGGAAGTCGTTGGCCTGGTGGCCGTTGTGGCGCGCCACCAGCTGCACCGGAAAGCGGAACGGCGCGTGGTGCGACTGGTCGTACACCGACAGCGATTCGAGCAGTTCGATCAGGGTCGGACCCTGGTACCACGCCATGTTCGCGCTCGGCTCGACGACGTTGTCGCCCGACAGCGCCGACAGCGGGATCGGCGTGATGTCCTTCAAGCCCAGCGTGGCGGCGAACTCGCGGTACGCCTTGACGATGCGCTCGTACACCACCTGGTCGTAGCCGACCAGGTCCATCTTGTTGACGGCGACGACGATGTGTTGGATTTTCAGCAGGTGTGCAATGGTCGAGTGGCGCTTGGTCTGGATCAGCAGCTCAACGTCACCATCGCCGCCGTCTTCGCTCAGCTTGACCTTCGAGACGTCGACCAGGATGATCACTGCGTCAGCGGTCGAAGCGCCGGTCACCATGTTGCGGGTGTACTGCTCGTGGCCCGGGGTGTCGGCGATAATGAATTTGCGCTTGGGCGTGGCGAAGTAGCGGTAGGCGACGTCGATCGTGATGCCTTGCTCGCGTTCGGCCTCGAGGCCGTCGGTCAGCAGCGACAGGTCAACCGCGTCGCCGATGGTGCGCTTGTGCTTCGAGCGCGACATCGCGTCGAGCTGGTCGGCGAAGATGCCTTTGCTGTCGAACAGCAGGCGGCCGATCAGGGTGCTCTTGCCGTCGTCGACCGAACCGGCGGTGATGAAGCGCAGCAGGCTTGATGCGGCGTCGGGCTGCTCGCCAGCCGGGTTTTCGATCATTGGGTTCATCAGAAGTATCCTGCTTTCTTGCGTTTTTCCATCGACGCTTCGGACGTTTGGTCGTCCATCCGGGTAGCGCCGCGTTCGGTGATCTGGGTGATGGCCGTTTCGGCGATGATCGCTTCGACGGTCGATGCGTTCGACGCCACCGGGCAGGTGCACGAAATGTCGCCGACAGTGCGAAAGCGTACTACCTGGGTTTCGACGGTCTCGCCGTCGAACGCCGGCGTCAGGTCGGTCAGCGGCACCAGCAAGCCGTTGCGTGGAATGACCTGGCGCTCGTGGGCGAAGTAGATCGGCGGCAGTTCGAGTTTTTCGCGCTGGATGTAGAGCCAGACGTCAAGCTCGGTCCAGTTCGAGATCGGAAACACGCGCATGTTTTCGCCCGGGTGGACGCGCGTATTGTACAAGTCCCACAGTTCCGGGCGCTGGGCTTTCGGGTCCCATTGACCGAATTCGTCGCGGAACGAAAAGATGCGTTCCTTGGCGCGGGCCTTTTCTTCGTCGCGGCGGGCGCCGCCGATACAGGCGTCGAATTTGTGCTCGGCGATCGTCTCGAGTAACGTCACGGCCTGCGCTGAGTTGCGCGAGTCGGTGGCGGGATGACGCAGCCGTACGGTGCCGCGCCGGATCGACTCTTCGACCGAGCCGACGATCAGGCGCTCGCCGAGTTCGGCCGCGCGCTTGTCGCGGAAGGTCATCACTTCGGCGAAATTGTGGCCGGTGTCGATGTGCACCAGCGGGAACGGGAATTTACCCGGGCGGAAGGCTTTTTCGGCCAGGCGCAGCAGCACCACCGAATCTTTTCCACCCGAAAACAGCAGCGCGGGGTTGGCGCATTCGGCCGCCACTTCGCGCATGATGTGAATCGCCTCCGATTCGAGGGCGTCGAGGTGGCGCGCGTTCATGACGTCGCTCAGCTTGGTGTCAGCGGCGGGCAGGGTATCGCGCAGTGTGTCGCGCAGTGTATCGTTATCGTTGTTCATTGGTCGTGCCTTGTCGTGTGGCCAGGTGGTGACTTACGTAGCCACGGATTTAATGCGAATCAGTTTGCCGTCGACCATGTGCAGGCCGCATTCCTTGGAGTCGGGGTTTTCCCACCACCAGCGCCCGGCGCGCACGTCCTCGCCAGGCTGCACGGCGCGGGTGCATGGTGCGCAGCCGATCGACGGGAACCCCTGGTCGTGCAAGGCGTTGTACGGCACGTCGTTGGCGCGGATGTAGTTCCAGACGTCTTCCTCGGACCAGGCGGCCAGCGGATTGAACTTGGTCATGCCGTGGGCGGCGTCGATCTCCTCGACCGCCAGCTCGGCGCGGGTAGTCGATTGGGAGCGGCGCTGGCCGGTGACCCAGGCGCGGTTGCCGGCCAGGGCGCGCCCGAGCGGCTCGACCTTGCGGATGCCACAGCACGCAAGGCGCATCTCGACGCTGTCGTAGAACGCGTTCAGGCCGTTTTGAGCGACATACGCGTCGACCGCCTGGGCATTCGGCCGGTACAGCGCGATGGCGTAGCCGTAGCGCGCCTCGACGGCGTCGACCACGGCCAGCGTTTCCGGATGCAGGCGGCCGGTATCGAGCGAAAAAATCCCGATCGGCAGGCGGGCCTTCAAAATCAGGTCGGTCAGTACCATGTCTTCGGCGGCCAGGCTCGAAGCGAAGACAGCGGGCGAAAAATCGCGGGCGATGCGCGCAAGCGTCGCTTCGGTCGCGCCAATCAGAGAATCTATTTCATTCATGTGTGTTCCTCAGATGCCGTAGCCGACGTCGCTGCTCTCAACACGCACATCACGTTCGTGGCGGCGGAACAGGGGCAGGTCCTGATCGACCGAGGCTTGGTAGGTTTCGGTAAACACCGTCAAACCCTTGAGGGCGTCATGGATGTCGCGATCCGGGCGCGGCGCATACGCGTCGAAGCCGACCCGGTGCATCGAAAACAGCTGGTCGCGCAGGACGTCGCCGATGGCGCGCAGTTCGCCCCGGTAGCCGAGCCGCTTGCGCAAATTGTAGGCGATCGAGTAGCCGCGGCCGTCGGTAAATTTCGGGAAGTCGACGGCGATGACGGCAAATTTTTCCAGGTCGGCTTGCAGCGTCTCAGGCCGTTCGTCGGCGCCGATCCAGACGCCGATCTGGGCACGGGCGGCCAGCGACTCGCGCTGGGCCAGCCATGTCGCCAGCGGCACGATGATTTTGCCTTCGGGGACGATAGCCGTTTCCGCCGCTTCGTCTTCCTCGAGTCTGAGTACGCTCCAGTCGTCGGCGACGACTTCACGGCCTTTGATGACCTGGTGGTGGGTTTCAAGCATAGTGGTCTTCTCCAACCAGGTTGTTGGCCACGATCGGCGTGGCGTACACGTGTTCCTTGAACGGCGAAATACCCAAGCGCTGGGCGGTGTCGACGAAGCGCTCGTCCTCGAAGCGCTCGCGCACGTAGACCTGCAGCAGGCGGTCGATCACTTCCGGCATTTGCAGCGCCGAGAAACTTGGCCCGATGATCTTGCCGATGGCTGCCGCATTGCCCTGGGCGCCGCCGATCGAGACCTGGTACCACTCGCTGCCGTCCTTGTCGACCCCTAATATGCCGATCGAGCCGACGTGGTGGTGGCCGCAGGCGTTGATGCAGCCGGAAATATTGAGCTCGATGTCGCCGATGTCATGCTGGAAATCGAGGTTGTCGAAGCGCTCGGCAATCGCCGCGGCGATCGGCAGCGACTTGGCGTTGGCCAGCGAACAGAAGTCGCCGCCCGGGCAGCAAATCATGTCGGTCAACAGGCCGATGTTCGGCGTCGCCAGGCCATGCGCCTTGGCTTCCTGCCACAGCGCGAACAGCCGGCTTTGCGGCACGTCGGCCAGCACGATATTCTGCTCGTGGGTGACGCGCAGTTCGCCGAAGCTGTAGCGGTCGGCCAGGTCGGCCATGAAGTCCATCTGGGTGGCGGTGGCGTCGCCCGGCGGCACGCCGGTTTTTTTCAGCGACAGCACGACAGCGGCGTAACCCGGCTGTTTGTGGGCCATGAGGTTACGCCGCAGCCAGTTGGCGAAGGCCTTGTTGTCTTCGTTGCCGGCGGCCGGGTCGAGGTTCGGCAGCGTCTCGTACGCTGGCGGCGTGAAGTAGGCGCTCACGCGCGTCATCTCTTCCTGCGTCAGCGTCTCGGCATTGTCTTTCAGGTCGGCCCATTCGGCTTCGACCTGGCGCGTAAATTCTTCGACGCCGAGCGCCTTGAGCAAGATCTTGATGCGCGCCTTGTACTTGTTGTCGCGTCGGCCGTACTGGTTATAGACGCGCATCACCGCTTCCGTGTAGGTCAGCAGATGCTGCCACGGCAGGAAGTCGCGGATCACGCTGCCCAAAATCGGGGTGCGGCCCATGCCGCCGCCGGCCATGAACGTAAAGCCGACTTCGCCGGCCTCGTTGCGCACCACCGTCAGGCCGATGTCGTGCACGGCGATCGCGGCGCGGTCCTGTTCGGCACCGTTGACGGCGACCTTGAACTTGCGCGGCAGGGCGATGAATTCGGGGTGGAAGGTGCTCCACTGGCGCAGCAACTCACAAAACGGCCGCGGATCGATGATTTCATCGTGGGCAACGCCGGCGAACGGGTCGGACGTGGTGTTGCGGATGCAGTTGCCCGACGTCTGGATGGCGTGCATTTCGACCGACGCCAGTTCGGCCAGGATGTCGGGCGTCTGCTCGAGTTCGACCCAGTTGAACTGGATGTTCTGGCGCGTCGTGAAGTGGCCGTAGCCGCGGTCGTACTTGCGCGCGATATGGGCGAACATGCGCATCTGGCTTGAAGACAGCAAACCATACGGCACGGCGATGCGCAGCATGTAGGCGTGGCGCTGCATGTACAGGCCGTTCTGCAGACGCAGCGGCACGAATTCGGCTTCGCTCAGTTCGTCGCTCAGGCGGCGCTGCACCTGGTCGCGGTACTGGGCGATGCGTTCGCGCACGATGAGGTGATCATATTGGTCGTAACGATACATGGTTCGGTCCTAAAAGCGGGTGGTGCGGGGCGGGAGGCGTGACATTACCCCAAATTGGCCCCAATAGTAATAAACTCTCTCTATATTCCAAACTACCGAGAATTTATTTGCTTATATTCGTATGGAGCATAAGCATTCTTATAAAATGCGCTTGCACCATGCAGACAGCATAAACCGACTTCATAAAAGACATCGATGAACCTTCACCAATTGCGCTTCGTGCGCGAAGCCGTACGTCAGAACTATAACCTGACCGATGCCGCCAAGGCATTGTTTACGTCGCAGCCAGGCGTGTCGAAAGCCATCATCGAGCTGGAAGATGAGCTGGGCGTCGACATCTTCACCCGGCACGGCAAGCGCATCCGCGGCCTCACCGAGCCGGGCCGGCTGGTACTCGGCTCGGTCGAACTGATCATGCAGGAGATCGACAGCCTCAAGCGCATCGGCAAGGAATACGCGGCCCAGGACAGCGGCAGCTTCACCATCGCCACCACCCACACCCAGGCGCGTTACATCTTGCCGAAGGTGGTGCAGGCTTTCATGCTGAAATTTCCGAAAGTACGCTTGTCCCTCTTGCAAGGCAATCCGCGCCAGATTGCCGAGATGGTCAAAGGCGACCAGGCCGACCTGGCCATTGCCACCGAGTCGATCGCCGGCATCGATGGCTTGATCACCTTGCCGTGCTATCAATGGGAACACGCGGTGGTGGTGGCGCCCGACCATCCGCTGCTCAAATCGAAGGCGGTGTCGCTGGAAGAAATTGCTTCCTATCCGCTGATTACCTACGACACCGCGTTTGCCGGCCGCAACAAGATCGACCATGCTTTCGGCCTGCGCGGCCTCAAGCCCGACGTGCTGCTCGAAGCGATCGACGCCGACGTCATCAAGACTTATGTCGAACTTGGCATGGGCATTGGTATCATAGCGGGCATGGCGTTCGATCCGGAGCGCGACAAGAACCTGCGGGCAATCCCGGTCGGCCACCTGTTCGGCATGAACGTGTCGCGCGTGGCGGTCAAGCAGGGCGCCTACTTGCGCAGTTATATTTACACTTTCATCGAGCTGCTGGCGCCGGCCCTGAACCGCAAGATGGTCGAGTCGGCCATGAGCGGGGCGAAAGAAACCTACGAGCTGTAACGCACCTCAGCAATAACGTTTGAACAAGAAAATCATGATCACCGAACAATCTGCACAGTTTTACGCCAAGAGCGCCGCCAACCACGACCGGGTCTACGACAAGCCGGAGCGCCAGCACGACCTGGCCGAAATGCGTCGCCACGTCGCCGAGGCGCTGCGCGGCCACGTCGTGCTCGAACTGGCCTGCGGCACCGGCTACTGGACCGAGGTCATCGCCGCGAGCGCCGATTCGGTTGTCGCCACCGACATCAATGCCGAGATGATCGCGCTGGCCAGGCTGCGCGCGCTGCCGGCGGACAAGGTGCAGTTGCGCATCGCCGACGCGTGTAAGCTGCCCGACGATATCGGCAGCTACACGGCGATTTTCATCGGCGCGTGGTGGTCGCACGTCAAGCGCGAGCAGCAGGAGAAATTTCTTGCGCACTTGCGCGCCAGGGTCGGCGACGCGGTGCTGGTATTGCTCGACGATGCATACGTCGAGGGCAGCAGCGACACCGTCGCGCGTACGGACCTGGAAGGCAACACCTACCAAATCCGCGTCACCGCCGACGGCGAACGCTACGAAATCCCGAAAACCTATCCGTCCGACAGCGCGCTGCGCAAGAAGATGGCATCCATGGTGCGTGAAATCAAGATCGTGCGGCTCGAGTACTACTGGATGCTGACCTGCCGGCTCAAATAAACGGGAAAGAGAACCAAAAAGCCGGGGCCAGGCCGACCGGCCTGGCCCCGGCTTTTGCAGGGCAGTTACTTAAAACTACAGTTGCGCTTAAAAAGAGTGGCGCACGCCGACGGTCAGTGCGCGAGGGTCGGCGCCCGGCGCGGCCGTCGGTGGCGTGACGTTGGTGCCCGCAGCATTCAAGCCGAATACGCCCAGGTTGTTGTTGTCCATTGACGCGTACGAAGCGTATACGTTGGTGCGTTTCGACAAAGTGTAGCTGTAAGCGAGCGTAAAGGCATTGCCCTTGGCGCCGTTTTGCGTCTTGTTTTGCTGCAGGTTGACGAACGCCTTGCCCGGGCCGAATGCCATCGATGCGCCGAGGTTGGCTTGCTCGAACTTGTTGTTCGGACCGGTCTGGTCGCCAACCATGTAATTGCCGCGCAATTCCAGGTCGCCGACCTTGTAGCCGGCGCCGATGGCATATTCCTTGTCGTCGCCGGTCGCCAGGCGCGTCAGCTCATGGTAGCCGCCACCGATGTAGAACGGGCCGTTGGCATACTCGAGCGCAACGCCTTTCAGGTTGCCCGACGCGCCGCTCACTGCTTCGCCGGCGCTGTAGGCGGCGAGGCCGGTAAATCCGCTCACCGCGGCGCTCTTGTAGTTGACCGAGTTGCTGATGCGGCGTGTCAGGCGGTTGGCGTTGAACACGCTCAGGTTGCTGCCGTAGAAGCCCTGGCCGAGGATGTCGCTGGCGGCGCCTACCGCGGCGATCGGGGTGTACTCGCGCCCGACGGTGACGGTGCCGAACGCGCCTTGCAGGCCGACCACGGAACGGCGGCCGAACAGGGCGGTGTCGCCGGCGCCGGTGTCGATTGCGTAGCCGGCTTCGATATTGAACATCGCCTTCAAACCATTGCCGAGGTCTTCCGTGCCGCGAAAGCCGAAGCGGCTGCTCGACTGGTTGCCCGAGTTGATCCGTGTCACGCTTTTGGCGCCGGGCGCACCGGTGTCCTCGCGCGAGACGGCGGCATCGGCGACGCCGTAGATGGTGACGTTCGATTGGGCTGACGCGAGCAGAGGTACGGAAGCGAACATGGCCAGGGCGAGACGTTTGAATTGCATGGGGGGTTCTCCAAGAAATGCCACAAGATTGAGGCTGATCGACCAGAATCTTATCGAGCAAATATGTCGTCCCGATGACATGTTGGATTTATGACACAAAATTTACCTGCAGAATTTTTGCAACTTCGCTGTTTCAGGCCGCTCCTGGCGCGCCGGCACGCCTGGGCAGCGGCAGCACGATGTCGATGCGGGTGCCGGGCGGCTCGTCCGAGTTGATGGTAATGGCGCCACCCATCGCCCAGACCCGCTCGCGCATTCCCACCAGTCCCAGCGACTGGGCTTTTTCCAGGTCTCCGGCGGCGATGCCGCGGCCATTGTCGCGCACCGTCAGCAGCACTTCGCCATTGCTGCGGTAAAGCGTGATGGTGACGGTGCTGGCGCCGGCGTGGCGGGCGATGTTGGTCAGCGCTTCCTGCACGATGCGGAAAATCGCCGTGCTGGCGCTGTCGTCGAGCACCAGTTCACCCTCGTCCGCGTACAACAGGCAGGCGATGCTGTAGCGCTGGACGAAATCGTCGCGCAAGCCTTGCAATGCAAAGTACAGGCCGCCCTCGTCGAGCGAGCGCGGCCGCAGGTTGGTGGCGATCCGGCGCAGCGACTGGATGGCGGTAAGCAGGTTCTGCTCCATGCCCTGTATCAGGCGGGTACTGTCCTGGCCGGCCTTGTTTTGCTGCAGCAGCGCCAAATCCATCCGCAACGCCGCCAGCAGCTGGCCGAGGTCGTCATGCAGTTCGCGTGCGATGTGGGTGCGCTCCTCTTCGCGGATGGTTTGCAGCGCGGCCGACAATTGCCGCAGTTGCGCATGCGAGCGGGTCAGCTTTTCCTGGACCCGGTGGCGCCCGCTGACGTCGCGCAGGATGATGGTGTGGATCGGGGCGCCGTTGTCCTGCATGGTCGACACCGAGCCTTCCAGTGGAAACGCTTCACCGTCGGCGCGGATGCCGCTGACGGCGTAGTCGGTGGCGCGCCGGCCGACTCGGCCGGTGTCGCCGAAAAACGCAGCGGCGCCGTCGCCGGTGATCGGCTCGGGGGTGAGGAAGCGGCGCAGCGCGCTTCCTTGCATGTCGTCGACGTTGGTGCCGAACATCGCCGCCGCCGATGGATTGGCCATGACGATGATGTTGTCGTCGTTGGCGGAAATGATGGCTTCGCTGGCGTGCTGGATAATGACGTCGGCGTGCTCATGCAGGGCGCGCGCGCGCGCCGGCCAGCGCGCCAGCGCGTAGCCGCCGGCCAGGCCCAAGGCCAGGCCCAGCGGACCCGGGAGCAGCAACAGCGACCTGGTCATTCGATTCATTGCGCCCCCTCCGTGATCGGCGCGCCGATGCACACCCGGCGACTACCTTAAGGCGCGCATTGGCAACAAGGCTTGCGGCGGCGCAAACAGCGGCCAGCGAAGAGAAAATCGCCGTCGCCGCTCTCACATCTGCTTGAACAGGTGCAAGAAACTGCGGCTCACTTCGAGCTTGTCCGGTTTGCCTTTGATGAGCACCAGGTGGCGGCCGCGGATGTCGCGGGTGACGCCTTCGATGGCATTGACGTTGACCAGGGTGGCGCGGTGAATCTGCCAGAACAGCGCCGGGTCCAGTTCTTCGGCCAGGTCGCGTACCGGTTTGCGGATCAGCGCCTCGAAGCGCTCGGTCTGCACGCAGGTGTATTTTTCGTCGGAACGAAAAAACAGGATGTCCTCGACCGGGATCATGCGCAAATCCTGGCCAATGCTGGCCTGGATCCACTGCAGGTAGGCCGCTTTGGGCGCGGCCATTTTCTGTGCCAGCTGCGACAGCATCTGGGTGACGCTGTCGTTGACGTTCACCGCATTGGCCTCCTTCGGCTTGGCCAGCCGCTCCTTCAGGCGCGCCACCGTCACCTGCAGCCGCTCCGGCTCGGGCGGCTTGAGCACATAATCGACCGCGCCGCGCTCGAACGCCTCGACGGCATACTGATCGTAGGCCGTCACGAACACGATATTGCTTTGCCCGCCGATCTGGCGCGCCGCTTCCATGCCGGTGGTGCCGGGCATGCGGATGTCGAGGAAGGTCAGGTCGGGATGCAGCTGGGCCACCAGCGCGACCGCCTCTTCGCCGTTCTTGGCCTCGCCGACGATCTCCAGTTCCGGCCACGCCTCGAAAAGGCGCATGCGAAGCTGGTCGCGCATCAGTCTTTCGTCGTCGGCAATAATTGCTGTTGGCATAGTCAAGTCGGCTGGAAGATATAAAGGTGCCAATTATTCAACGAATCGGCGGTTTAATCAAGCGCCTGGCCTGCTTCGACAACTGCTATGTTGACAGCTGATATGGCACTTCGATAGTGGCAATGACGCCGCTGGGCGAATTGGCGGCGATCTGCAGCTGGCCTTTGTCGCCGTGCAGCAGTTTGAGGCGCTCGCGGATGGTCGGTAGGCCCAGGCCCGTACCGTCGCTCGGCACCACGCCGAAGCCGGCGCCGTCGTCGGCGACGATGACGCGCAGCTTGTTGCCGGCCACTTCGGCAACGATCTTCAGGGTCCCGCCCTCCGGCTTGCATTCGAGGCCATGCTTGATGGCGTTTTCGACCATCGACTGCAGCATCATCGGCGGGAAGGCGGCCGAGCGCAGCTGTTCCGGCACCTGCAGCTCGACCGTCAGCCGCTCTTCCATGCGCATCTTGAGCAGGTTCAGGTAAGCCTTGACCATGTCGACTTCGCGCCCGAGGTTGGTGACGACGACGTTGTCGCGCATCTGCGGCAGCACCGCGCGCAGGTATTGGATCAGGCTGCTCTGCATGGCGGAGGCGCGCGGCGGGTCGACCTGGATCAGGTACTCGACCGAAGCGAGCGTGTTGAACAAAAAGTGCGGCTCGACCTGGGCCTGCATCATCTGCATCTTCGCTTCCGACAACTGGCGCTGCATCGATTCGCGCTCGACCGCGGCGTTGGCGGTCTGGGTCTGGGCTTCGGCCCGCTTCTTGCCGCCGACCAGGGCCTTGGTGGCGAACAAGCCCAGCACCAGCAAGGTGACGAAGCTCTTGAACCAGGTCGACGCCTGCTTGTGATAGCGCGTCACTTTCGCTTCGGCCGCCTCGTTCACCGCCATTTCGATCGCGTTCGACAGTTCTTCGCCGATCTGCGGCGGCAGGGCGATGTGGACTTCGTTGGGGTTGTCGGCGCCCGGCTCCGGCGGCTTCGGTGGGGCCGGCACGGCTGTACCGCTGGACTCGGCCGGTTCGGCCGGCTCGGCGACGACGGCGGCGCCGCGCCTGGGTTTGGGGCGGGGATTGAAACGAATGCCGCTGTCGTCGATCAGGATGTTGCTTTCTTCCTTCTTGTTCGGCTTCTTGTCGGAGCGTTCGACGATTTCCTCGCCGCCCCCAGAAAACAGCTCATCCTGCAAAATCTTGCCGGCGATCAGGGCCAGTGCCGCGAACAGGAAAAACTTCCACCACGACAGCTGGCTGACCCAGGTGGCCGTGGCGTCGAAAATACGGTGCAGCCAGCCGAGGACGATGGCGATCGATTGCGGAGAGGTGCGCCGTGCTTGCATGGGTAGTCCGTATGAGTCAAAAATCAATGCAATCGGCGAGTGTACCCGCTGGCACCGCCCGGTGCGAAAATAATCCGGCGAGCCGGCGAAAGCACTGTTGGGAAGATGCAACTTTAGGCCGGGGACGGCGTTGCTGCCAGCCGTTTGCGACAGACTGCAAGATCGGCGGCGTGGAATGCATGGTCCGGCGCTGTCCTGCCGCCGGACAGCGGCCAGGGAGGATTTACGCGCTGCTGGTGGCGGCAAGCAATAATTGCTCGGCAGCTTCGGCGCTGAGAGGCTCCTTAAAATACCGCCCCTGCATTTCGTCACACAAGTTCGTCCTGAGGAAATCCATCTGGGCCCGCGTTTCGACGCACTCGGCAACCACCGTCAGGTTCAGGTTGTGGCCGATGTCGATCAGGCATTTTGCCATCGGCCCGCGGCGCGTCTGCGGCGAAATCTGGTGCACCGCGGCTTTGCCCAGCTTGACGTGCGACAGCGGCAGCTTTTGCAGGTAGTTCAGGTCCGACATGCCGTCGCCGAAGGCATCGACCGAGCGCAGTACGCCCAGTTCGCTCAATTGCCCGAGCACCTCGGCGCCCAGCAGCTGATTGCGTCCCAGGTCTTCTTCATGCACTTCGACTTGCAGGTTCGACGGCGCCAGCTCGAAACGGTCCAGCACTTCGGACAGGTACTGGACGTAGCGCGGCTTGCTGTATTCGCGCTGCGACACGTTGATCGACACCGGCATATTGGCGAAGCCTGCCTGCGCCAGGCGCCCGATGAACGCGCAGGTGTGCTCCAGCACGAGCTCGCCGAACGGCACGATCATGCCGTTTTCCTCGGCCTCGGGCAGGAAGGAGGCCGGCAGCAACAGGCCTTGCTCGGCATGATTCCAGCGCAACAGCGCCTCGAAACCCATGATGCGCCCGTTGCGCAGGCAGATTTTCGGCTGGAACATCAAAAACAATTCCTGGTTTTCGACGGCGCGGCGCATGCTGTCCTCGAAGCGCAGTTTGGCCTCGCTGGTGGTTTTCATGTCGGACGAGAAAAAGTGGACATCGTTCTTCTTGGTGGCCTTGGCGTGGTACATGGCGGCGTCGGCTGCCCGCACCAGGTCGAACGCGGTGTTGCCGTCGTGAGGATAGACGGCTACGCCGATAGCGGCGCCGACCTCGACCGCGGTATGGTTGATCACCACCGGCCGGCTCATGCACTGGCGCAGCCGCTGGACCATGCGCAAGGTAAACCGCAACGATGGCTGGTTGACCAGCACCAGCACGAACTCGTCGCCCGACAGGCGGGCCACGGTGTCGCTCTCGCGCACCGACGACAGCAGCCGCTTGGCCACCGAAGTAAGCACTTCGTCACCGGCCTCGTGACCGAGGGTGTCGTTGATTTTCTTGAAGCCGTTCAGGTCCATCATTACCGTCGCCACTAGCGACTTGTTGCGCTGGGCCATGTGGATGGCCTGTTCGAGCCGGTCCCACAGCAAGGTACGGTTGGCCAGGCCGGTGAGGGCGTCGTGGTTGACTTCGTGCTCGAGATGGGCGGTGCGCTGCTTGAGCACGGTGACGTCGTTGATGACGCCGATGAAATGGGTGACCCGGCCTTTCTCGTCGGCGACCGGCGTGACGGTCAGGTCGTTCCAGAACAGTTCGCCGTTCTTGCGCTGATTGCGGAAACTGACGTTGATCTCGCGGCGCTCATCGATGGCGCGGCGCAGCAGCGCGCGCGCTTCGAGGTCCATGCCGGGCGCGGCCATGAAGCGCGAGTCGCGCCCGACCGCTTCTTCGAGGCGGTAACCGGTAATGCGCTCGAACGCCGGGTTGACGTACTCGATCGGATTGTCGTGGCCGCCGCAGCGGGTGATCAGGATCGCGTTGCTGGCTGCGTGCAAGGCGCGTTCGCGCAGGCGCAGTTGCTGTTCCTGCTGGTGGCGCAGCGAAATGTCGAGTCCCATGCCGCACAGGTAAAATTTTCCGTTGGATTCGATACGGGCGCCGGTCAGCAGGTAGGGCGTGCCATGGCCGTCCTTGTCGATCAGGTTGGCTTCGACGAAGACCTGGTCGCCGCGCTCGAACACCTGGCGGATATTTTCGTCGATCTTGGGTTTTTCGGTTACGTCGAACAAATCGAGTGCCTGGGCTGTGAGCATTTCTTCGGCGGTGTAACCAGTGACCGCCTCGAGGGTCTTATTCCACAGCACGAAAGTAGCGTCGTCGCGCAGCACGTAAAAGGTGCCGGGCAGGACGTTGATGACCGTGCGCAGGTGCATGCTGCCGATCTGCGCGCTTTCCGAGCCATCTTGGAGGTTTGAAAAAATCGCGACGCAGCCGCTGAAATGGCCGTCGGCGTCGGCTTGCGGCAAGAGCGTAAGATCGGCCTCAAGCGCGGCCGCCGGATCGGCCCGCGGCACCCCCGCGGGCCGGGCGAACTCGACCTTCAGTTGCAGCGCCTCGCCAGCCTGCTGCAGCGAAGGCCAGCGCAGCGCCACCTCGACGGCGCCGGCATCGCTCAGCAAGACACCGATCGGGTGATTCAAAATAAAGGTCGCCTGGATGCCGAAGAGCGCTTCGCAGCCGGCATTCCAGGTGACGATGGCGGCATTTTGATCGACCAGACACGCAGCATGGGAGGTCGGTTCGCTGACTGGCATGGAGCTCTCGGTGAAAATGATTCAATTTTATTTTTGGTACAACTTTCCCATAATTGGACCGCTTCCACTTGTGGTTGGTTCGCGTTTTTCTTTGTTGCCTTATTTTTTTTAAGGGCAATACCTATGGCGAAAAAAAACCACGGCGTGCCGTGGTTGATTGCGATTGACGCCGATGCGCTCAGGCGACGGCGACCTCTTCCCTGGGCGGCAAGGCGACCTGGTTGTCGGTGCTGAACTGATAGTCCTTGAACACGTGCTCGGCCGACAGGATCTGGTACTGGCCATCGTCGAGTTGATGGGTGGTGTCCTTGAGCCGGTAAGTGGTGTGGCCGCAGGTCCAGCAATTGAAGTTGCGCATGTGTGTGCACAGGCAGGTCTTGTCCATCACCACGATGGTTTTCGAGTCCGGGTTGGCCAGCACTTCGCGGTTGTACGAGTTAATGTAGGAACAGTTGCCGGTGGCGTCAAGCAGATAACCGTACGACTCGCAGCCCGGGCGGATGCCGGAGCCGATCGCCGGCGTATTTTTCAGCATCCGCATCGGGTAGCCGGTCGGCGAGACGCCATTGACGATGATGTCGGCTTCGGTGGCGCGGATGTATTCCTGCTTGACGTCGTCGGGCAGGCCGCACTCGTGGGTCATGGTGAAACGGGTCGCGACCTGGACGCCGCCGGCGCCTTTTTCAAGGAAACCGACCGCGTCCGAGCCGGTGAAGATGCCGCCGGCGGCGATCAGCGGAATCTGCAGGTTTTCGGCGCGCAGGAAAGCCTGGATCTCGTCCATGATGGTGTGCAGGTCGTACTCGGCCCAGTCGAGGCCGAAGCCGAGGTGGCCACCGGCCAGCGGGCCTTCGACGATGACGAAGTCGGGCAGGCGGTCAAGCCTGGAAATCTTGCGCAAGAACAGCTGCAGCGCGCGCACCGACGACACGATGATGCCGAGCTTGGCGTCACGAAAACGCGGATGGTCGGCGATCAGCGCAAACGAGCCGAGGTGCAGGCCAGCCGACATGGTAATGCCGTCGATACCGGCGTCGAGCGCGGCGACCAGGCGCGTGCGCAAGGTCTCCCTCGGCGAATTCATGGTCAGCTTTTCCATGCAATTGACGAAGATCAGGCCATCGCCGCGCTTCGCTTCCATGGTTTTACCAACGTGCAGCAGGGTCGCTTCGGCCAGGCGCGCCAAGTCGAACTGGACCACCGCCTTGTCCATGTTGTTGATGTTGAACTTATACGTCTTGGTCTTTTCCTTGACGAAGCTGGTGTCGAATTTACGGTCCGAAACGTCTTGCACCATTGCATCTGAGATATGGCCGATACCGCCCAGGCGGCACACTTCGAGCGCCAGTTCCGAGGTCGAAATATCGACACCCATGCCGCCCACCATAATGGGAACATAGTCCTTGTTGCCCAAATGCAGGCGGAAGTCATCAACACGTTTCATTGCTATCCTTAAACTACCTACCAGGTTTTACAGGCGCGCTAGCACGGCCGCAACTGGGCCAGTTTGCGCGTCCTCAATTCTACCCTAAGCACGATTTGGTTTCACGCAGTGTTCAGCATAGTCCCCCGCGCCGCAGTAGCTACTCGGCAGCCGCATAATACGTATTAGTCGCGGAAATTATTGAATTCGAGCGGCATGTCCGGCACGTCCTTGCGCAACATCGCCATCGCCGCCTGCAGGTCGTCGCGCTTGGCGCCGGTAATCCGCACCGCTTCGCCCTGGATACTGGCTTGCACCTTCATTTTGCTGTCCTTGATGACGCGCACGATTTTTTTGGCGTCGTCGGACTCGATGCCGTTCTTGATCTTGATGACCTGCTTGACCTTGTCGCCGCCGATTTTCTCAATCTTGCCGGGGTCGAGGAAGCGCACATCGACCTTGCGCTTGGCCAGCTTGGTGGTAAGCACGTCGCGGACCTGTTCGAGCTGGAAGTCGGCGTCGGCGAACGCGGTCAGTTCATTGTCCTTCTGTTCGACCTTGGCCGAACTGCCCTTAAAATCGAACCGGGTGGTGATTTCCTTGTTGGACTGCTCGACCGCGTTCTTTACTTCGATCATGTCTGCTTCGGAGACGACATCAAACGAGGGCATGGTAAATTCCTTTTTCTTGCAGATGATAGATAGCGATATTTTAACGGACAACCGGGGCCGCCGCCGACGCGTGCGCCGCAAAGCCACGGGTTGCCGACGAGTTTCCTATTATAATCGTCGCAACCACGAACCCGCCATGCCTCCAGACCTCGCCATCGCCCACGATTTCCCCCTCGCATCTTGCAACACGTTCGGCATCGACGCGCGCGCGCGATGCTACGTGCGCATCGCCAGCGTGGCCGAGCTGGCCGCCGCGCTGGCCGACCCGCGCCTGGCCGGCATGCCGCGCCTGCTGCTGGGCGGCGGCAGCAACATCGTGCTCACCGGCGACTTCGACGGCGTGGTGCTGCACATGGCAATCATGGGGCGCGAAGTACTCGGTGAGGAGGGGCCGGATGGCAAATTCACGCTGGTGCGTGCCGCCGCCGGCGAGAACTGGCATGCGCTGGTGCAGTGGACGCTGGCGCAGGGACTGGGCGGGCTGGAAAACATGTCGCTCATTCCCGGCACCGTGGGGGCGGCGCCAATCCAGAACATCGGTGCCTACGGCGTCGAGCTGAAGGACGTGTTGCATTCGGTAACGGTGTACGAGCTCGCCACCGGCCGGCTGCGCAGCATGGCTGCTTCTGCCTGCCGCTTCGGTTACCGCGACAGCGTGTTCAAGCACCAGGATGGCAAGGGCCTCGTCATCGTCGACGTCACCTTCGCCTTGCCGACCGCCTGGCGGGCCAACCTGGGGTATGCCGAACTGGCGCAGGCGGTGGCCGGGGCCGGCCTGGGCGCGCCGGGCCCGGCCGACATCAGCGAGATCGTGGTGGCGATCCGCCGCCGCAAGCTGCCCGATCCTGCCCTGATCGGCAATGCCGGCAGCTTTTTCAAAAACCCCGTGGTGTCAAAAACGCGCTGCGCCGAGTTGCTGGCCGCTTTTCCGGCGCTGGTGCACCATGCGCAGCGCGATGGCAGCGAAAAGCTGGCGGCCGGCTGGCTGATCGACCAGTGCGGCTGGAAAGGCCGCAAGCTCGGCGCCGCCGGGGTCTATCCGAAGCAGGCGCTGGTACTGGTCAACAACGGCGGCGCCACCGGCGCCGAGGTGCTGGCGCTGGCGCGCGCGATCACCGACGATGTCCGCCAACGCTACGGCGTGACCTTGGAGCCGGAGCCGGTGTTCGTGTAAGCCGGCTGTAACAGACCGATTTGCGGCTGCCGTCGACATCGATGTTGGCTTTGGCGGTGAGGGTGATGTTTTCAAGCGCAGTCATCGGTTTTCCCGTTGATTGTCATTGTGCGGGCCGGCCGGGCCGGCCACGATCCGGTTGCGGCCGTCGTGCTTGGCCCGGTACAGCGCCTTGTCGGCCATGGCGATCAGGCCCTCTGCGGTGCCCTCGTGCGACGGCACGATGGTCGCCAGGCCGATCGACATGCTGATGACGCCGTTCGGCGCGCGCGGATTGTCGATTGCCAGCTGTTCGATGTGGCTGCGGCAGGCGCTGGCGATCAGCAGCGCGCCTCTCTCGTCGGTATCGGGCAGCACGATCGCGAACTCTTCGCCGCCATAGCGGGCGACGACGTCGGCCGGGCGCATCAGGTGTTCGGTCAACACCGCGGCCACCTTCTTCAAGCACAGGTCGCCGGCCAGGTGGCCGAAGGTGTCGTTGTACATCTTGAAGCAGTCGATGTCGCACATCAGCAGCGACAAGGGCTTCTTGTCGCGCTTGCCGCGCTGCCATTCGGCGCGCAGCACTTCGTCGAAGCGGCGCCGGTTGGCAATGCCGGTCAGGCTGTCGAGGGCCGCCAGCTTTTGCAGTTCAATGTTGGCGTCGGCCAGGTTTTTCTGGCTAGCGCGCAAGAATCGGAAAGCTTCGTCGCGCTGCAGGCGCGAAATATAGCCTGCCGAGTGATAGCGTATGCGTGCCAGCAATTCGAGCCGGTCTGGCAGCTTGACGACGTAATCGTTGGCGCCGACGGCAAAGCTGTTGGCCTTCAGTTGCGGATTGTCCCTGGCCGACAGCACGATCACCGGCACCTGGGCCAGGCTGGCGTCGTCGCGGTAGGCGCGGATCAGGTTGATGCCATCCACGCCCGGCATGACCAGGTCTTGCAGGATCACGGTCGGCTGCAATTGGCGGGCGGTGGCGATCGCCGCGGCCGGGTCGGTGACGTAATGGAACTCGATGTCGGCATGGTCGCTGAGCATGCGGCGAACCGCCTCGACGATGATCAACTGGTCGTCGACCAGCAATACGCGCACCTTGAACTGGGTGACTGCCTGATAATCGGCAGTGATAGGGAGAGTAACTTCTGACATGACGTTAATTACCTGGTTTGCTAGGAAAATGCGGTTTGTTCAGATGGACGCCAATTGTACTTTTCAACGCCATTGCGATGTTTTCTAATGAAAGGATGCGTTCGGCGGCATCGATTTCGGCGGCGGCGCGTGGCATTCCGTACACGGCGCTGCTGGCCTGGTCCTGGGCGAAGGTGGCCTTGCCGGCTTGGCGCAGCGCCAGCAGGCCGCGGGCGCCGTCGCGGCCCATCCCGGTCAGCAATACGCCGGTCGCGCCAAGCTTCCAGTGCGCCGCGACGCACTCGAAGAACACGTCGATCGACGGCCGGTAGACGTACTCCTCGGGCTGCGCATCGTAATGCAGGCGGTGGACGCAATCGAGCCGCACATGGTCGTTGGTGCGCGCCACCTGCACCACGTCCGGGACAAGCGCATCGCCGTCGTCGATGACGCGCACCGCAATGGCGAGCTGGTCGCCCAGCCATTTGGCGAAGTGGCCGGCGAAGTTGGCGTCGATGTGCTGCACCACCACGATGGCGGTGCCGGCGGCGGGCGTCCAGCCGGTCAGGATTCTGGCGATCGCAACGGGGCCGCCGGTGGAGGCGCCGATTGCCAACAGGTGTTTTACGTCGCCGGCCGCGCCGCGCCCGGCCGGCATGGAGGACGCCGGTGCGTTCGCCCGAATCAGCTTGCCGATGGTCTTGATTTTGGCCAGCAGCTGGGTTGCCCCGTCCGCGCCAGCCAGTATCGGCGTGGCGGTGACGTCGAGCGCGCCGGCGCCGAGCGCGCGGAACACCTGGCCGACATTGTCCTGCGGGCGCGCCGTGACGATCAAAATCGCGCACGGCGTCTGCCGCATGATTGTCCGGGTCGCCTCGACGCCGTCCAGTTCCGGCATGTTCAAATCCATCAGCACCAGGTCGGGGCGCTTGTCAACGCACATCCGTACCGCCTCCGCGCCGCTGCGCGCGATCCACAGCACCTCGTGTTCGCGGCTCCCGGCCACCGCGCGGCGCAGCGCCTCGGCTGCCATCGCAACATCGTTGACGATGCCGATCTTCATGCGCCGCTCTCGCCGATCAGGTCGAACACGGCGTCGAGCAAGGTCTCGTCGTGGAAGCTGCCCTTGGCCAGGTAGTAGTCGGCGCCGGCCGTCATGCCGCGCGCGCGGTCGTCAGGCCGGTCCTTGTACGACACGATCATCACCGGCAGCTTGTGCAGGTGGATGTCCTTGCGGATCATGCCGACCAGTTCGACACCGTCCATGCGCGGCATGTCGACGTCGGTGATGACCAGGTCGTAGGCGTCGGAGCGCACCGCGTTCCAGCCGTCGACGCCGTCGATGGCGATGTCGACCTGGTAGCCGCGCCCCTGCAACAGTTTTTTTTCCATCTCGCGCACGGTCAGCGAATCGTCGACTACGAGGATGCGCCTGGCCTGGCGCTGTTGTTGTGCACCTCGTTGTTCACCTCGTTGTTCGCTTGGCTGGGCCAGCGGCTGCAGGCCGCCATCGCCCAGCAGCTTGTCGATCGACAGCAGCAGGTCGGCGATGTCGAGCACCAGCACCGGCGCGCCGTCGTCGAGCAGGGCGGCCGAGGCGATGTCGCGCAGCTTGCCGAACACCTGGTCGATCGGCTGCACCACCAGGCTTTGCTCGCCGCGGATGGCGTCGACCGCCAGCGCGTAACGGCGCGCGCCGGCGCCGATTACCACCACCGCCAGTTCGCCGGCGGGCGGCGCCATTGGGCCCAGTTCCAGCACCTGGGCCGCCGACACCAGGCCCAAGTGCTCGCCGTTTGCTTCGAAGAATTGCTTGCCCTCGAGCGTGTGGAGATCCGCCGGCGCCACCTTCAGTACGCGTTCGACCTTGACGATCGGGATCGCATACGCCTCGCCGCCGACGTCGATTACCAGCGCGCGCACGATCGACTGGGTCAGCGGCAGCGTGATCGACGTGCGCGCGCCTTTGCCCGGTTCCGACTCCATGCGCACGCTGCCGTTTTGGGCGCGGATTGCCTGCAGGACGATGTCGAGGCCGACGCCGCGCCCGGAAATCGCGCTGGCGGTTTCCTTCATCGTGAATGCGGGCAGGAACAGGAACTCCATCAGTTCGGCCTTCGACATCGCCTGCGCCATCGGCACGCTTGCCAGTTGTCGGGTAACGATCGACCTGCGGATCTTGTCGAAGTCGACGCCGCGGCCGTCGTCGCTGACGACGATCGACAGCATGCCGTTGCGATGACGGGCTTCGAGAAGGATGGCGCCGGCGGCCGGCTTGCCGGCGGCCAGCCGTTGCTCTTTTGCCTCGATGCCGTGGTCGACGGCATTGCGCAGCATGTGGCCAAGCGGACCTTCGATGCTGGCCAGGACGTCGCGGTCGACCAGCGTGTCTTCGCCGCTGATGGTCAGCTGGGCTTCTTTGCCGAGGCTGCGCGCCAGGTCGCGTACCATACGGCCGAACGCATGCACGCCGTCGCGCAATGGCCGCATGCGCAGCGCCAGCACTTCGTCGACCAGCTTGTTCGACACGCTCAGCACGCGCCGTTCGTAGCTGTCGATATTGGCCATATGCTCATGCAGGCTCTGCTTGAGCGGATGGGTTTTCTGCAGCACCAGCGCGCACTGTTCTGCAAGCGCCGGGTCGGCGCTGCGCACCAGCGCTTCGTGCAGCTTTTCGATGGCCTGGAACAGGCTGGTCTGGTTGCGCTTGAAGCGCTGCAGCGAAGCTGTCACCGGCACCAGTTGGTGGGCATTGATGCGCGTTTCGCTGGCCAGGGCCAGCAGCCGGTCGTAGTTTTGCTGTGCGGCGCGCGGCGCCGCTGCCTGTGGCGCGATTTCCGCAAGTTCTGCCGCCGCCACCATGGCCGAGGGCGGCGCCTCGTTAAATTGCGCCACCTGCGCCACCTGCGCCACCTGCGCCATCGCCGCCTGGATGCGGGCGGCATTCTGCCCGAGCCAGCCGGCGACGCCGTCTTCGCTTGACCTGGAACACTGCACGATCAGGTCGACGCCGGCCAGCAGCGCGTCGATGCGCGCGGCCGTGAGCAGTTTGCCGTGCTGAGCCGCCACAAACGCGTCCTCCATCGCATGCGCGAGCTGCACCACGGCGTCGAGCCCGACGATGGCGGCGGCGCCCTTGATCGAGTGGGCAGCGCGCATCAGCGATTCGACCGTCGCGGGATCGCCGGCGCCGGCGTTGCTTTCCAGCGCCAGCAGGCCGTCGATCAGCGTGCGGGCCTGGCCGTCGGCTTCCATGCGAAACAGGTCCATCATCGAAAAGCTGCTGAGGTCGGCGTGGTCCGGGCTCATCGCAGCATCCTTGTCAGTTGGTGGCCGATCAGCTGCGCATCGAGTACGCCGACCTGCATGTCAGCGTGCGCCAGCACGCCCGTCAGGAAGCGGCCGAGTCCCTTGTTGATGGTGGCCGCCGGCGCCATCAGGGCGGCGTGCGCGTAGCGGGCGATGCCGTGCAGGTCGGCCACCGGCAGGGCGAAGGACTGGCCTTCCCACTGCAGCACCAGCAGGCGCGCGAAAACGTGGCGCCGCAGCGCCGTCGGCCCGTCCTGTTCGTCGATGCCGAGCAGCTCGCCGAGCGACATCATCGGGATCACCGTGCCGGCGACGTTGACGATGCCGAGCAGGCAGCCGTTGGCGCGGTGCGGCAGCCGGTGGCCGGGCGCGGTTGGCGCCACGCTGCCGACGACAAGCGTGGGCAGTGCCAGCCATTCGCGGCCGATGCGAAACACCAGGACCGAACGGTCGCTGGCGCCGCGCCGCGCCTGCGGCTGGCGCAAAATAGCAGCCCATTGTGCGCGGTATTCAGAGCCTACCGGGCGCTGCAGGTTGCGCTGGGCCGCGTTCGACACTACCTCGCAATTGCGGCAGTGAATATGCTGTTCGAGCCTGGCGCAACTCTGGTCACCGCTCGCGCCGATGCGGTTCCAGCAGTCGTCGATCGGCGCCAGGTTCGCTGCCACTTCGATGGGAATAGTGTTCATCGCGCCGTGCCCCCGCTGTGCTAGCGCTCGAAGATGCGGGCGGCGCGCTGGCGCCACGCCTGCGCCTGCGGTGCGTCGCCGCCCCGCTCGGCCAGCAGTGCGAGGTGGCACAGCGCGTCGTAATGGCCGGGCCGCAGGTAGACGCAGCGACGCCAGTGCTCTTCGGCGGCGGCGCTGTCGTGCGCGCACTCGCTGACCATACCGAGGATGAAATAGGCGTCGGCCGAATCGGGCTCGCACGCCAGTAGCGCGCGGCAGGCGGCGCCGGCGCCCTTGTGGTCGCCCGCATCGGACAAACGGCGCGCTTTGGCCAGCAGGTCAGGGGCGTGCGGGGCGGCGGTAATCACGGCTGCCAGGACCTGCTGCGGCTTGTGTTGTCGGCGCTCGGGCGCCGCTGCCCGCGTTGCGATCCTGGCTGTATTGGCAATCCCGGCGGCGGCTTCACCGGGTTCCGCCTTGCGCAGCGCAAAGGCGCCGCGCAGGCGCAGGGGCGCGAAGCCGTGACGGCAGAACGCCGGCACTTCGGCGTAACCGGCAAACAGCATGCCGTCGTCGGCCAGCACGCTGCGCAGTACGGCGATGGCGGCGGCGGCGGTGGGCTCGTCGAAGTAGATCAGCAGGTTACGGCAGAACACCACGTCGTAGCGGCCAGCGCCGGCCACGGTGTCGAGGCCAAGCAGGTTCGCCTGCGAAAAGCCGACCTGGGCGCGCAACGCGTCGCTGATCTGGAACTCGTCGCCATGGCGGCTGAAGTGGCGCTGACGAAAGAGAAGGTCGGCGCCGCGGAAGGCATTGCGGGTGTAGCGTCCGGCTTGCGCCCGTTTGACTGCGCAAGCGGACAGGTCGACGCCTTCGATGCGGATTGATGCCGGCGCCACGCCAGCGTCGGCCAGCGCCATCGCCATCGAATACGGTTCCTCGCCGGCGGCGCAGGGGATCGACAAAATCCGCACCACCCGCGCCGGCCGCCCGGCCAGGCAGTGGCGCACATGCGCGGTGGCGGCGGCAAAGGCGTCGGCATCGCGGAACATCCACGACTCCGGCACCACCACCAGTTCGATCAGCGCCGCCAGTTCGGCCGGCGCCATGTCCTGCAGATATTTCAGGTACAGGCCGGTGTCGGCCATGCCACATTTGGCCATGCGCTCGCGCAGCGCGCGCTCGACGACCCGCTCGCTCAGGTCGAGGCCGCTGGCCTGGCGCAGCAGTTCACGCGCGCTCATGGCGCCACCGCGCTCGTTGCAAACAGCAGGGCACGCACATCAAGCGGGAGCAACTGCGCCAGTTCAACCAGCTGGACCATGCCGGCGCCGGTGGCGGCGACCTGACCGAGGAAAGGCGCCGCTTGGATACCGCTGTCGGCCAGGTCGGCCTCGATCAGCGTTTCGATGCCGAGCACGTGCTCGGCCAGCAGGCCGAGCGGGCGCACGCAGCTGTTTCCACCCTTGCCGCCAACCTCGTAGTCAACCAGGATGATACGGGTGTCGAACCAGATCTGCAGCGGCGTGACGCCGGCCAGGCGCGACAGATCGAGTACCGGCACCGGTTCGCCGTGCAGGTCCATCAAACCGGCGACGAACGGCGGCGCCAGCGGCAGCTGGCGCAACTGGGCCGCCGGCAGCACGCGCGCAATGGCGCCCAGGCGCAGGCCGTAGCGGTCGGCCCCGATGGAAAACACCAGCACTTTCATGGCAACACTCAGCTGTTCACGGCGAAGGTGGCGACCGACGACTGCAGGTCGCTGGCGGCATACTGCAGCTGGTACACCGCTTCGCTGGTGGCCTTGAGCGATTCGACCGTCTGCTGGGTGGCGTCGTTAAGCTGCATCATGGTGTCGGAAATCTGCGAGGCGCCAACCGCCTGCGACTGCATACCCTGCAGCACCAGGTCGAACTGCGGCGCCAGTTTCTGCACCTGGTCCATGACCGACGACAGCTGGTTGCTTACCTGGCGCACTTCGCCGACGCTGCGGCGCACTTCTTCCGAAAATTTGTCCATGCCCATCACGCTGGCCGCCACCGCCGACTGCATCTCCTTGAGCATCTGGTCGATGTCCCAGGCCGACACCGACGTCTGGTCGGAGAGGCGGCGGATTTCGGTCGCCACCACCGAGAAGCCGCGGCCGGCGTCGCCCGCTTTTTCGGCTTCGATGGCGGCGTTCAGCGACAGGATGTTGGTCTGGTCGGCAACCTTGGTGATGGTGATCAGCACGCTGTTGATGTTGCTGGCCTTTTCCGACAGCGCGGCCAGCTTGGCGTTGATCGAATCGGTGGCCGACACCATGTGCTGCATGGTCAGGTCCATGCGCTTGAGGTTGTTCTGCGCTTCGGCGGTGGCGCTGGTGGTGTAGTCGGCTACCGCCGTGGCGTCTTCCATGGTGCGCAGCAGCTGGGCGGTGTTGGCGGAGATTTCCTTCGTCGTCGACAGGACCTCGACGCTGGTCTGGGCCTGTTCGATGCCGGTTGCTTCCTGCTGCCTGGCGGAAGCGGCGATTTCAGTGGCCGACGTGGTCACCTGGATGCCGGCCTTTTGCACGTTGTTGAGCAGCCGGCGCAGGTTGTCGAACATCGTTCCAAGGCCGTCGCCAAGACGGCCGATCGCATCAACGCCGCCGACGGCGACGCTGCCGGTCAAATCGCCCGAAGCCGCTTTTGACACCACGTCGAGCAGCGCGTCGACTTTCGCGCGCAGTTCATTGGTGGCGGCCAGCTCCTTGGCCTGGCTGTCCTGGATCGCCTGCGCCATGCGGTTGAATTCGACCGTGACCTTGCCCATCTCGTCGTTCGAGGCGACTTCGGCGCGCGCTGCCTGGTCGCCCCTGGCGATCCGGCCGACGGCGCGGGTCAGGCTGTTGAGCGGACCGAGCAGCGCATTGGTGAGCAGTGCGCCGATGATCGCGGCGAGCAGCAGGCACACCAGGCCACCGCCGCCGAGCAGCAGGAACATTGTCTGCTGCAACTCGGTCGATGCCTTGCTGCGCACCGCCAGCAAGCGCGTCTCTTCTTTGGCGATCTCGTCGATCAGTTTGCGGATGTCGGCCACTGCGCGCGTGCCGTTGAGTACGTCGTTGGCGCTGGCGACCTGCTGGGACACGCCCAGCGACCGGTTCACTTCGCGGCGTTTTTCGATAAGCGGGTTGATCACGTTGCTGATCCAGTGATCGAGCATCGGCCCGAGCCGGCCGAGACGTTCCTGCTGGTGGGGGTTGTCGACGGTGAGCGCCCGCGACCTGGCCAGGTGGGCGCGCGCTTCGGCTTCTTCCTCCTGGATCGGCACGATGATTAATTCATTGCCGGTCAACATGAAACCGCGGGTCGCGGCCTGGATCTGCAGCGTCGAGGTGGAAATATGGTTGGTTTCAAGCAGCACCTCGAGGGTGTGGCGGTCCCATTCGTTTGCGGTCGAAAGCCGGGAGAGATTGTTGTACGCCAGCGCCAGCAAGAGCAGGAAAATGGCGACGATGGCGCCCAGGCCCAGGGTGATTTTGCTCTTGATGCGCAAGTGTTGGAACATGAATTCTCCGGATACGGTATTGACCCGCGTAAATGTATCATTTTGGCGAGCGCGGCGCGACAATGTGCCGGGGCGGGCGTGGTTTTCCAGGGGGAAATAAAAAAGGCCGCCGGAAGGCGGCCTGTCAACTTTCCGGCTTGGCGGCTGAATTTACTGGCCGCGCTTGGCGCGCGCCACGGCGGCGATGCGCATGCGCAGCGCATTGAGCTTGATGAAGCCGCCGGCGTCGGCCTGGTTGTAGGCGCCGCCGTCTTCGTCGAAGCTGGCGATGTTCATGTCGAACAGCGAATCGGTCTTCGAATCGCGCGACACGACAATCACGTTACCTTTGTATAGCTTGATCCGCACCCAGCCGTTGACCGACTGCTGGGTATGGTCGATCAGGGTCTGCAGCGCGACGCGTTCCGGCGCCCACCAGTAGCCGTTGTAGATCATCGACGCATAGCGCGGCATCAGGTCGTCCTTCAAGTGCGCCACTTCACGGTCGAGCGTGATCGATTCGATTGCGCGGTGGCCCTTGAGCATGATGGCGCCGCCCGGGGTTTCGTAGCAGCCGCGCGACTTCATGCCGACGTAGCGGTTCTCGACCAGGTCGAGGCGGCCGATGCCGTGCTTGCCGCCTAAACGATTGAGTTCCGTCAGCACCGCGGCCGGCGACAGGCGAACGCCGTTCAGCGCGACGATGTCGCCTTTTTCGTATTCGATGTCGAGATACTCGGCCTGGTCCGGCGCCGCTTCCGGGCTGACGGTCCAGCGCCACATGGTTTCCTCGGCTTCGGCGCTGGGGTTTTCCAGGTGGCGGCCTTCGAAGCTGATGTGCAGCAGGTTGGCGTCCATCGAATACGGCGCGCCGCCGGCCTTGTGCTTCATGTCGACCGCGATGCCGGCGTCTTCGGCGTACTGCAGCAGTTTTTCGCGCGACAGCAGGTCCCACTCGCGCCATGGCGCGATGATCTTGACGTCCGGTTTCAACGCGTAGGCGCCCAGTTCGAAGCGGACCTGGTCGTTGCCCTTGCCGGTGGCGCCGTGGGAAATCGCGTCGGCGCCGGTGGCGTTGGCGATTTCGATCAGGCGCTTGGCGATCAGGGGGCGGGCGATCGAGGTGCCGAGCAGGTATTCGCCTTCGTATACGGTGTTCGCGCGAAACATCGGGAACACGAAATCGCGCACGAATTCCTCGCGCACGTCGTCGATGTAAATGTTCTCCGGCTTGATGCCGAACTTGATCGCCTTGGCGCGCGCCGGTTCCAGTTCTTCGCCCTGGCCCAGGTCGGCCGTGAAGGTGACGATTTCGCAGCCGTAGTTGTCTTGCAGCCATTTCAGGATGACGGAGGTATCGAGGCCGCCCGAATAGGCGAGGACTACTTTTTTAATGTCGCTCATGGAAATTCCAGTGTGTAGATGATGATTTAATCAGGTGCGTGTCCAGCAGGTTCGATGCGGCCGAGCAGCAGGTATTCGATCAGCGCCTTTTGCACATGCAGGCGGTTTTCGGCCTCGTCCCAGACCACCGATTGCGGACCGTCGATGACGTCGGCCGACACTTCTTCGCCGCGGTGGGCCGGCAGGCAGTGCATGAACAGGGCGTCGGCCGCGGCGCGCGCCATTTTCGACGCGTCGACCATGAAGCCGTCGAAAGCTTGCAGGCGCTCGGCGTTTTCCTTTTCAAAACCCATGCTGGTCCAGACGTCGGTGGTGACCAGGTGGGCGCCTTCGCAAGCATCGGACGGGTTGTCGAAAAAGGTGAAGCGTTCAGTACTCACGAGCGAATGGTCGATGTCGTAACCCTTCGGGGTCGACACGTTCAGGTGAAAGCCGAAGACCTCGGCCGCCTGCAGCCACGAGTACAGCATGTTGTTGGCGTCGCCGATCCACGCCACCGTCTTGCCGGCGATGGCGCCGCGGTGTTCGACGAAGGTGAAGATATCGGCCAGCACCTGGCACGGGTGGTGCTCGTTGGTCAGGCCGTTAATCACCGGCACGCGCGAATTGGCGGCGAACCGCTCGATGATCTCCTGGCCGAAGGTGCGCACCATGATGATGTCGCACATTCGGCTCATCACCTGGCCGGCGTCTTCGACCGGCTCGCCGCGCCCGAGCTGGCTGTCGCGCGTGTTCAGGTAGATCGCCGCGCCGCCGAGCTGGTGCATGCCGGCCTCGAACGACAGCCGGGTGCGGGTCGAGTTTTTCTCGAACACCATCACCAGCGTGCGGTCGATCAGCGGGTGATAGATCTCGTAGCTCTTGAATTTCCGCTTGATGATGGCAGCGCGTTCGATGACGTACTCGAATTCGGCCAAGGTGAAGTCGGAGAACTGCAGGAAGTGCTTGATCGGTTTGGTGGTAGACATACAGGCAACTTTGACGGGGCGGCTGACTCGCAATTATAAAGCCAATGCTTGTTTTCCGGGAAGCTCGGTCCAACCCCTAATACAGCGTCTGCGCCGACTCGTGCAGCAGCTGGCCGTACAGCGTATGGCGGAACCTGGCGATCTTGCCTTCGGCGACAGCCGTCAAAATAGCGCATTGCGGCTCGATCAGGTGGCGGCAGTTGTAAAATTTGCAGCCACCAAGGTAGGGCTTGAACTCGACAAAGGCGCGCTCCAGCATCCCTTCGGACAGGTGGTACAGGCCGAACTCCTGGAAGCCGGGCGAGTCGATGATCGAGCCGCCGCCCACGACATCGTACAGGCGCGTAAAAGTGGTGGTGTGCTTGCCGGTGTCGAGGGCGGCGGAGATTTCGCGCACGGCGATGTCGGCGTCCGGCACCAGCAGGTTGATCAGCGACGACTTGCCCATGCCGGACTGGCCGATGAAGATCGACGACTGGCCTTCCAGCAGCGGCGTCAATGTGGCCACCGCGTGCTGCGGGTCGGCGCGGGCCGACACTTCGTGCAGCGGGTAGCCGAGCGAAGTGTAGGTGAGCAGGCGCTCGCGTGCTTTCGGCAGCAGCTCGCTGACGTCGGTTTTATTGAGGATCAGGTGGGCTTCGATGCCGGCCGCTTCGGCCGCCACCAGTGAACGCGAAATGAGGTCGTCGGCAAATCCCGGTTCGGTGGCGACGACGATAAACAGGCGCGTCAGGTTGGCCGCCAGCAGCTTCGACTTGTACTGGTCGGAGCGGTACAGCAGCGTGTTGCGCTCGACGGTCGATCCGATCACGGCCTGGTCTTCCGACGTCATGGTGAGGTTGACGACGTCGCCTACCGCGATGTTGGTTTTCCTGGCGCGGGTGACGCACTGCAGCTTGCGCCCATCGACGTCAGCCAGGTAGTGACGGCCGTGGGCGGCGATGATGATGCCGGTCAGGCCGCTCATGCGTGGGTCCTTTGTGCATAGATGGCGTCGGCCTTCGCCGCGCAAATGAAATCGTTTTGCGACATTGCGCCGCCGGCCGAGTGGGTGTTGTAATTCACGATGCAGTGCTGGTAGGTGACGGTCAATTCGGGATGGTGGTCCTGCTGGTGGATCATGGCGGCGAGCGCGCCGACGAAATCGATAGTCTGGTGAAAATCGCGAAAGGCGAACGTGCGCTGCAATCGGCCGTCGACGACGCGCCAGCCGGGCACCTGCGCCAGCAGCGCGGTGAAGGCGGCGGGGTCCAGCGCGCCGGCGCCGTCGATGCAGTGTTGGTCGACGAGTTGAACAAGCAGGGTCATTGGGCCGCCAAGTCCAGGCGCCGGATCCGCACGGTGGCGCTCGGGTGGGAATCATAAAAAGCCGAGTGGATCGGATCGGGCGTCAGGGTCGAGGCATTGTCCTGGTACATTTTGACCAGCGCCGACACCAGGTCGCGCGCGTCGGTGTGGGTGGCGGCAAAGGCGTCGGCTTCGAATTCGTGCTTGCGCGAGCTGATCGAATTTAACGGCGAGAGCACAAAGGTAAAGACCGGCAGCACCAGCATGAACAGGATCAGCGCCATGGCGTCGCTGGCGAACAGCGGGTCGACGCCCAGACCAGCGTAGAACCAGGTACGCGTCTTGAGGTAGCCGAGCAGGGCGAGAAAGCCGAGCGAAACGGCGAACATGACGGCGATGCGCTTGACGATGTGCTTGAGCTTGAAGTGGCCCAGTTCGTGCGCCAGCACCGCTTCGATTTCCTGCGGCGCCAGGCGCGCGAGCAGGGTGTCGAAAAAGACGATGCGCTTGTTGGCGCCAAAGCCCGAAAAGTAGGCATTGCCATGGGCGCTGCGCTTTGAACCGTCCATCACGAACAGGCCCTTGGAGGCGAAGCCGACGCGCTGCATCAAGCCTTCGATGCGCGTCTTTAAACTGTCGTCGGCGAGCGGGGTGAATTTGTTGAACAGCGGCGCGATCACGGTCGGGAAGATCACCATCATCAGGAGTTGGAAACCGCTCAAGACCAGCCAGGCGTAAAGCCACCACCAGAAGCCGGTTTTTTCCATCAGCACCAGCACGACCCAGATCAACGGCAGGCCGATGACGGCGCCGACACCGACGCCCTTGACCATGTCGGCCAGCCACAGCCTGAGTGTCATTTTGTTGAAGCCGAAGCGTTCCTCCAGCACGAACTGGCGGTAGTAGTCGAACGGCAGGTCGAGCAGGCCGGAAATGGCGCCGAAGGCGACGATCAGGGCGATCTGGTAGGTGAGTCCTGCACCGACCAGCGGCAGCAATGCAATCGCCAGCCATTGCAGGCCGCCCATCAGGGTAAAGCCGATCAGCACGGCGCTGGAAAACAGCAGGCCGAACAAGCCCAGCTTGGTCTTGGCGATGGTGTAGTCGGCCGCTTTCTGGTGGGCGGCGAGCGCAATGCTCGCGGCGAACTCGGCAGGCACGGCGCCGCGGTTGGCGCCGACGTGACGGATGTGGCGGTTCGCCAGCCAAAAACGCAGTATCAGCGTGAAAACGAAGAAAGCGACAAACAAAACCGAAAACGCGAGTGAATACATTCTATGCCTGTGAGAAAATGCAGGATTGATTAGGCCAAGAGAGAATTATGTCACAAGCCACTGAAACCGCCGCACCCGCCGTTGCCCATCGGCCCAATGAAATGAACCTGGTGTGGGTCGACCTCGAGATGACGGGCCTGGAGCCCGATACCGACCGCATCATCGAAGTGGCGGTCGTCGTCACCGACATGCACCTCAATACCATCGCCGAAGGCCCGGTGTTTGCCATCCATCAATCCGACGAGACGCTCGACAAGATGGATGCCTGGAACAAGGGCACCCACGGCCGCAGCGGCCTGATCGACCGGGTGCGCGCATCGACGGTGAGCGAAGAGCAGGCCGAAGCGGCGCTGATCGCTTTCCTGAAACAGTTCGTCCCGGCCGGCAAGTCGCCAATGTGCGGCAATACCATCTGCCAGGACCGCCGTTTCATGGCGCGCACAATGCCCAAGCTCGAGTCGTTTTTCCACTACCGCAATCTCGACGTGTCGACCTTGAAAGAACTGTGCCGCCGCTGGAAGCCCGAGCTGGTATCCGGTTTTAAAAAGCACCAGAAGCACACGGCGCTGGCCGACATCATCGAATCGGTCGAAGAATTGAAGTACTACCGCGAGCATTTCATCAAGATGTGATCGCGTCATCTGCCATCGTAGCGATTTACGAAGGTCAACCGTTTGCCGGTTCCCTGGAAATCACTCAGTTCGATGGCAGCGACATCAAGGCCGGCTTGGCGCAATTAACAGCGACCCCCCTGTGTCAAACTACTGTGAGACAACTTCATCATGCTAATTAAGGAAGTTGCTATCACATGGAAAACCAGATGTCGCCAGCGGTAAAACAAAATGATGAACGCGAGAGTGCCGAGGTTGTCGCCGTCGCGCGCCGCCGTAAGTTCACGGCCAGCTACAAGCGGCGTATCGTGCGCGAAGCCGATGCCTGCAGCAACCCAGGCACCGTCGGTGCGCTGTTGCGTCGCGAAGGATTGTACAGCTCGCATTTGAGCAACTGGCGGCAGGAAGTCGAGGCGGCCGAACTGGCTGCTCTGCAGAGCAAGCCGCGCGGCCCCAAGCCCGGCGCCACCAAGGCGGCCGACCGCCGCGTACTTGGTCTGGAGCTGGAGGTCGCCAAGCTAAAGAAACAGCTTGGTCGCGCCGAACAAATCATCGACGTCCAAAAAAAACTTTGCGATCTGCTGGGCTTGCCAACGGCGGGGGATGTGCCGTAATGACAGCTGCCAGTACCCTGGTGCTGCCGCTTGGCGCCGCTGCCGCTTGCAAAGGCATGGGCGTGTCACGCGCCACGTACTACCGTGCCAAGTGGTCGCGCGCGGCGCTGCATACGGTGCGCCAGCCGCGACGCTCTCCGCTCGCCCTCGGAACGGCGGAGCGCCAGCAAGTGC
>NZ_PDOB01000004.1 GCF_002760665.1 Massilia psychrophila
GCTGCGCGGCTTGGCCGTGGCGCGGCCAGCACCACCGCCGACCTTGACGACCTGGCCGCCGGAGCGTCCGCCGCGGCCGCCATGGCCTGGCGCGCCGCTGCGCAGCTGGATCGCTTGCGCGCGCGCATTCAGATCCGGCTCGAAACCGGGAATGACTTCGCGCGGCAAGGTTTGCTTGATGAGCTTTTCGATGTCTTTCAACATCTCATGCTCGTCCACGCAGACCAGTGACACCGCTTCGCCGGTGGCGCCGGCGCGGCCGGTACGGCCGATCCGGTGCACATAGTCTTCCGGAATGTTCGGCAAATCGTAGTTGACGACGTGCGGTAACTGGTCGATGTCGATGCCGCGCGCGGCGATGTCTGTTGCGACCAGCACTTGCAGTGCGCCGTCCTTGAACTCGGCCAGCGCCTTGGTGCGCGCCGACTGGCTCTTGTTGCCGTGGATTGCCATCGCGCCGATACCGTCGGCGTTCAACTGCTCGACGAGCTTGTTGGCGCCGTGCTTGGTACGCATGAACACCAGCACTTGGGTCCAGTTGTTGGTCTTGATCAAGTGGGCCAGCATCGGGTGCTTCTTGTCGCGGTCGACCGGATGGATCTTCTGGGCGATCACTTCGACCGTCGAATTGCGGCGCGCCACCTCGATCATCGCCGGCTTGTTCAGCAAGCCATCGGCAAGCGCCTTGATCTCTTCCGAGAACGTGGCCGAGAACAGCAGGTTCTGGCGCTTCGGCGGCAGCACCGCCAGCACTTTCTTGATGTCGCGAATAAAACCCATGTCGAGCATGCGGTCGGCTTCGTCGAGGATCAGGATCTCGACCTTCGACAGGTCGACCGTGCGCTGTTCCATGTGATCGAGCAAACGACCCGGCGTGGCGACCAGGATGTCGACGCCATGCTTGAGCTGCTTGATCTGCGGGTTGATGCCGACGCCGCCGAAAATGACGGTCGAGTTCAGGTTGGTGTACTTGCCGTAGACGCGCACGCTTTCCTCGACCTGGGCTGCCAGTTCGCGGGTAGGGGTCAGGATCAGGGCGCGCACCGAGCGCACTGAGGTTTTGTTCGTCTGCGTGACGCCGATCTTGTCGGTCGACAGGCGGTTCAGGATCGGCAAAGTGAAGCCGGCGGTCTTGCCGGTGCCGGTCTGGGCGCCGGCCAGCAAGTCGCCGCCGGCCAGCACGGCGGGAATCGCCTGGGTCTGGATCGGTGTCGGGATGGTGTAGCCGTGTTCGGTAACAGCACGAACGATGGCATCGGACAAGCCGAGTTGGGAAAAGGACATGGTAACTTTATGGTGAGGATCGGCCCGTCGCCACAATGTTGAGGCGCCAGTGGCAGGCAATCCGATTAGGAAATCGAGGCGGCAAACACACTGGATACGGTGCCGCTCGATGTTGCAATGAAACATACCGCGCGGCTTGCGCAGCCGCTCGCGGGGTCAGTCGGGGACGGTAGGATGCGTCCCGCGACTAAGCTGATCGCGTATTTTACGCGAAAGCGGCCAATAGCGTCACCATCTGGCCGAACACCTTCGGGCTGGCGGCAATGATGTCGCCCTTGTGCAGGTAGGCCGACTCGCCGCTGAACTCGCCGCAGATGCCGCCCGCCTCCGTCACCAGCAGCGAACCGGCGGCGATGTCCCATGGCTTCAAGCCTTTTTCGTAGAAGCCGTCGAGGCGGCCGGCGGCCACGTTGGCCAGGTCGAGCGCTGCCGAGCCGCCGTTGCGCACTGCCTGGCAGCGCTCCGACGTGACCTGGTACATACGCATGTATTCGTCGAGGGCGCGCGGGCCGGCGCCGTGGCCGGATGCCAGCAAAGTGTTGGTCAGGCGGTCGTGCTTGGTCACGCGGATGCGTTTTTCGTTCAGGAAGGCGCCGGCGCCCTTCGATGCGGTGTACAGGTCGTTACGCACCGGATCGTAGATGACCGCCTGGGTGATGATGCCGCGTTGCTGCAGCGCGATCGAGACGCAGTAGTTGGGGTAGCCGTGCATGAAATTGGTGGTGCCATCGATCGGGTCGATGATCCAGGCGAATTCACTCTCGTCGTTCAGGTTGGCGGAAGCGCCGGACTCTTCGGCCAGGATCGCATGGCCGGGATAGGCCTTCAGCAGCGTTTCCACGATCGCCTGTTCGGCCGCCTGGTCGACGTCGGTGACGAAATCGTTGTGTTGTTTTTCAGTGATCGCAATGCGATCGACGTCGAAAGCGGCGCGGTTGATCACGGTGGCGGCGCGGCGGGCAGCCTTGATGGCCGTATTAAGCATTGGGTGCATGATGAGTTTCCGTTGTAAAATTGCTAACGCCACCACGCTGCCATGCGCCGTGAACGATAAGAACCAAGAGTGAATTAAAGAGCGGGGCAGCGGCGAAATGGTTAAAATTCGCGGGCCGGGTAGCCTGTGCATGGACTGCACTTAGCTTGCCTGTGGCCCGCTTGTCAACCTGATCGCACTGCGCGGTAGCGCTATTTTAAATGAACCAGCCCGAAACCAACACTTCTGTTTTTAACCGGCTGCGCTTCGTGCTAGTCGAAACTAGCCGCGCCGGCAACATTGGCGCCGTCGCGCGGGCCATCAAGACGATGGGATTTTCCGACCTGGTGCTGGTCAACCCGCGTTTTGCCGACGCCGTGGAAGACCCCGAGGCAATCGCTTTCGCCAGCGGCGCCCAGGATGTGCTTAACGGCGCGCGCATTGTCACCGATATCAAGCAGGCGCTGGAAGGCTGCAACTTTGCCGCCGCGGTATCGGCCCGGCTGCGCGAATTTTCGCCGCCGGTGTGGACGCCGCGCGCTTTTGCTTCCCATATTGCCGGTCATGGCCCCGGCCATCTCGACGGACGGGTCGACAACGAGCGCGTGCTGACCACCGCCCTGATTTTTGGCAACGAGCGCTTCGGCTTGCCGAACCAGATCGTCGAACAATGCAACGTGCTCATCAACATCCCGGCCAATCCGGCTTATTCGTCCCTCAACCTGGCACAGGCGGCCCAGGTGCTGGCTTACGAATGCCGGGTGGCGCTTGATCCCGCGGCCGGGGCCGATACGGCCGCGGCGCCGAGCACCATCGGCTTCCATGGCGACGCGGCCAGCCTGGCGCAAATCGACGGCATGTACGCCCACCTCGAAGAGGCGCTGGTGGCGATCGACTTCCTCGACGCCGACAATCCGAAAAAACTGATGCCGCGCCTCAAGCGCCTGTTCGCCCGCACCGCTTTGGAGACCGAGGAAGTGAATATTTTGCGCGGCATCGCCAGTCATATCTTGAAGCGCGCCCGGCGCTAGTGGGCGATCTGCGCAATCGGCGCGCGCCGGCGGTCAGGAGCCCATACCGCCGAAGCCGTCACCCAACGGGTGGCCCATGAGTGCGCGCCGGATGCTGCGCCTGCTGTTGCTGGCGCAGGCGGGGGCGGCGCTGGCGATTGCCGCTTGCGCGTGGCGCTGGTTCGGGTTTTCGGCGCCCGTCGCGGTAGTGCTCGGCGCCGGTATCGTCCTGCTGGTGCGCCTGCTGATCAATGCAAATAATTTTTTTCTCAGCAGCCGCTCGGCCAGCGCCACGCCGGCCGAATTTCGCATCAACGCCGGCGCCGGCCTGCGCCTGTTCGGCGAGGAGTTCGCAGCCTCGATGCTGCAGTCGTCGTGGAGCATGCCGCGTGCCGTGCCGCGCCAGGTGATTTATCCTGGCTCGGCGTATGCCTCGGCACCGGCGGCATTGCCGGTGCCGCCGGTGCTTCTGCTGCACGGCTATGGCTGCAATTGCGGCTATTGGGCGGCGCTGACGCCGCTGCTCGACGCGGCCCGCATCAGCCATGCCACGCTCGACCTGGCGCCGGTCACCGGTGACATCGACGGCTACGTGCCGGCGGTGCAGCGCGCCTGCGAAACGCTGTGCGCCGCCGCCGCCGCGCCGAAACTGACCATCGTGGCCCACAGCATGGGCGGACTGGTGGCACGCGCCTGGCTGCGCGCGCACGGCGTGGAGCGGGTGGCGCGCGTGATCACGCTCGGCACGCCGCACCACGGCACCTGCCTCGCCGGTTTCGGCGTCGGCCGCAACGCCGTTCAAATGCGCCGCATGCGGGCTGGCGACGGCCTTGAAAACTCCTGGCTGGGCGAGCTGGCGGCCGGCGAAAACGGTCATACGCGCGCGCTGATCACTTCCATCTACAGCCACCACGACAACATCGTCTCGCCGCAAACCTCAAGCTTCCTGGAAGGCGCCCGCAACATCGCCTTCGGCGGCGTCGGCCACGTCGCGCTCGGGCGCAACCGGCGCGTGCTGGCGCGCGTGATGCAGGAGATTGCGGCGGCGGGCGGACCGGGTTGAGTTGGCGTTAAGTCCGGCGTCGACCATGGCGTCAGCGTCGAGGTAAACTTGATGCTTCACTTTAGCCGCAGGCATCGACGTAATGGCACGCATCCTCATTATCGAAGACAACCGCGCCAGCATGGAGTTGATGGCCTACCTGCTGAGCGCCTTCGGTCACACCCCTTGATGGCGTTCGACGGCGGTTTACAACCCGCGCATTAGAATCCGATCTCTAGTTTTGCCATCTAAAATAGCAGGCTCGGCACACCACGATCATTGACAGGAGAACGGCATGGTCAAGAAACTGAAGGCCAAGGCGAAGGACGAGGACAGGCGGTTCGCCGACGCGGTGCGCATCTCGGCCCAGCAGATCTGGCAGGCCGGCCTCGGCGCGTTCGCCAAGGCACAAAAAGAAGGCGAGGGCGGGGGCGGGCGCGCCTTTCACGCACTGGTGCAGGAAGGCACCCAGATGCAGCAGCGCGGCGGCGCGGCGTCCGACGAGCGCGTTGCCGGCATGACCGACACCGTGACCAGAGTGGCCGACGGCGTCAGCGATGGAGCGGCCGGTTCGTGGGACAAGCTCGAGCAGGTGTTCGAAGAACGCGTAGGGCGCGCGCTCGGCGCCATCGGCGTACCCAGCCGCGGCGACGTCGAGGCGCTGGCCCGGCAGGTCGAGCAGCTCGCGCGGATGGTCGAGCAGCTCGGCGGTGGGCAGGCCCTGCGCGAGTCGCCTGGCAAAGCATTAAAAAAATCGGCAAGGACCACGGCAAAAACGGCGGCGCCGCGGCAGGGGCCGGCAACTAGCCCGTGAGTCCGCGCTCGCCGTTCGGCGCGGCGTTTGGGCGGAATTCGGTGGTATGCTTGTGGTAGAGAAAATACGAATCGTTAGCCATGCTCCAGAAAGCTCCACGCCGCACCCGCGAACGCATCCTTGAATTGTCTTTGCGGCTGTTTAACGAGTTTGGCGAGCCCAACATTACGACCACCGTGATCGCCGACGAAATGAATATTTCGCCCGGCAACCTGTACTATCATTTCCGCAACAAGGACGACATCGTCAACTCGATTTTCGTCATATTCGAAGCCGAGATCGAGCGCATCCTGACAGTGCCCGACACGCGCCGCTCCAACATCGAGGACGTCTGGCTGTACCTCCACCTGATGTTCGAACTGATCTGGCGTTACCGTTTTTTCTACCGCGACCTGAGCGACCTGCTGTCGCGCAACCGCAAGCTCGAACTGCACTTCAAGCTGATCCTGGCGCACAAGATCAAGGTTGCGCGGCAGTTGTGCCTGGACCTGCGCAGTGAGCAGTCGCTCGAGGCGTCGGACGCGCAGATCGACGCGATGGCAACCAACATGGTGGTGGTCGCGACCTACTGGCTGTCGTACGAATACGTGCGCAATCCGCGCAACTACACCGAGCAGAAAGCGATGGCCGATGCGCTTGCGCGCGGCTGTTACCAGGTGCTGTCGATGCTCGGGCCCTACCTGCGCGGCGACACCCACCTGCTGTTCGAGAAGCTGTCGCAGGAATACCTGAAAAAACTCAATTGAAAGGAGTCCGGCATGGCATGGACTGCATTCCCCCAACCCGATGATGCCTGGGTCTACGGCGCGGCAGAACTGAAACTGGCCTGGCCGCAGCTGCACCTTGGCGATTGCGAGCCCTTCCCCAAAAAGCCGGCGCTGGTCGACGCCTGGATCGCCTTCCATGCCGGCCATTTCGCCAGGGCCGCGCGGCTCGGCCTCGACGTCGGCGTGGAAGGTTATTCGGTGGCCCACAAGGCAACCTGCATCTACGCCAATTACCTCGAGCCGAACGAGAGGAAGAAATTCGCGCTGTTCGATGAAGTGGCCGAGCGCTGCGACCGCCACCAGCTCGAACAGCCCGACAATCCGGCCGGCTACTACTGGCAGGCGTACGCGCTGGGCCGCTACGCGCAAGGCATCTCGATCGTCAAGGCGCTGGCGCAAGGGATCGCGCCGAAAGTGCGCGCCGGCCTCGACAAGGCAATCCGGCTGGCGCCGGCGCATGCCGACGCTTACATCGCCCTCGGCGCCTACCAGGCCGAGATCATCGCCACGGTCGGCGCGCTGATCGCCGGCCTCACTTATGGCGCGCGCAAGAACGATTGCTACGCGGCGTTCCAGAAAGGACTCGCCCTCGATCCGGAGTCGGCGATCGGGCGCATCGAATACGCCCATGCGATGCTGGGCCTGGAAGGAAAAAAGAGGAGCGACGAGGCGCTGCTGCTGTACCGCCAGGCGGGCTCGTTCAAGCCGCAGGACGCCACCGGATGGCTCGACATCGACGCCGCTGCGCGCGAAGCTAGCCGGACCAGCCAGGGCGGCCAATGAAATCGATCGCCGTCTATTGCGGTGCCTCGTTCGGCGCCGATCCGACATACGCCGATGCGGCGCGCGCGCTGGCCCAGGTGCTGGTGGGGCACAACATCGGCCTGGTCTACGGCGGCGGCAACGTCGGCCTGATGGGGGTTATCGCCGACGAGGTGCTGCGCCTTGGCGGCGAAGCGACCGGCGTGATTCCGCGTGCGCTGGTCGAGCGCGAAGTCGGCCACACGGGCCTGACGCGCATGTTCGTCGTCAAGGACATGCACGAGCGCAAAGCCATGATGGCCGAGCTGTCGGACGGATTCATCGCCATGCCGGGCGGGATGGGCACGCTGGAAGAACTGTTCGAGATGCTGACCTGGTCCCAGCTCGGCATTCATGCCAAGCCGGTGGGCGTGCTCAACGTCGGCGGCTTCTACGACGGCCTGGTCGGCTTCCTGGCCCACCTGCACGCCGAAGGTTTCGTGCGCGCCGAGCACGCCGGCCTGATGATGGTCGAGTCGACCGCCGAAGCCCTAATGCGGCGTTTGCAGAACCCTGTCATGACGGCTTGACTCCATCAACTGCCGGTCTTAACCGATGAACAGGCGCCCGAGTTCAGAGCGGAGCGACATGGAACTTTTCGGTGTCGCCAGCGGCAAGATGGCAACGCGCGTCCTGGGCCAGCAGCAAAGCTTCCACTTCGCCTGGGGGCAGCGGGCGGCTAAACAGGTAGCCCTGCATCTCGTCGCAGTCGTTCTCGCGCAGGAAGCGGCACTGCTGCTCGGTCTCGACGCCTTCGGCGATGACGCGCAGGTTCAGCTTGTGGGCGAGCGAGATGACCGCCATCGCGATGGCCTGGTCGTCGGGATTGTCGGCCAGTTCGCTGACAAACGATTTGTCGATCTTCAGGGTGCTGATCGGGAAGGACTTGAGCGCCGACAGGCTCGAATAACCGGTGCCGAAATCGTCAATCGACAGCGAGACGCCCATCGCCTTCAATTCGCGCATCTTGCCCACCGACTGGGCCAGGTCGCGCATGATCAGGCTCTCCGTCACTTCCAGTTCCAGCGCGCCGGCCGGCAGCGCGCTGTCCGCCAACGCCTGGGCGACCCGTTCGACCAGGCGCATTTCCTGGAACTGGCGCGGCGAGACGTTGACCGACATGCTGATCGGGGGCAATCCGGCGGCGCGCCAGGCCATGTTCTGGCGGCAGGCGGTGCGCAGCACCCATTCGCCGATCGGGACGATCAGGCCGCTTTCCTCGGCCAGACCGATGAAACGCAGCGGCGAGATCATGCCGTGCTCCGGGTGGTGCCAGCGGATCAGTGCCTCGACGCCGAAAATCAGTCCGCTGCGCAGGTCGACCTTCGGCTGGTACAGCAGGCGGAATTGCTGTTCGTCGACGGCGTTGCGCAGTCCTTCGAGCAACACCAGTTTTTCTTCCACGCTCTCGTTCATTTCGCGCGTGTAGAACTGGAAGTTGTTGCTGCCCATGTCCTTGGCGCGGTACATGGCGGCGTCGGCGTTCATCATCAAGGTGTTCGGGTCTTCGCCGTCGCGCGGGTACATCACCACGCCCATGCTGCACGATACCCGCACTTCCTGGCCTCCGAGCAGCACCGGCCGGGTTACCGTCTGGCAGATCTTCTCGAGCACCGGCGCGATGGCCAGCGCGTCTTCGCCAAGGTCGGTGAGCACGATGACGAACTCGTCGCCGCCGAAACGGCCGACCGTGTCGTCGCCGCGCACGCAGTCTTGCATGCGCGCGCCGACTACCTTCAGTAATTCGTCGCCGGCGTTGTGGCCAAGGCCGTCGTTGACCAGCTTGAAGCTGTCGAGATCGATGAAGGCGACCGCCACGCAGCGGCCCTTGCGCTGCGCGTGCAGGATGGCCTGGTCGAGGCGGTCGCGGATCAGGCTGCGGTTGGGCAGGCCGGTCAGTTCGTCGTGGTGGGCCATGTGGCGTATGCGCTGCTCGGCCAGTTTGCGCTCGCTGATGTCGCGCACGATCGCCACCACGCCGCCTTCCACCGCCACCACTTGCCGGTGCATCCACAAGTTGCGGGTAAGAGCGGTCTCGCCGCGCCATTCGGTTTCGCGCATGCCGCCGGACTGAGTCACCTCGACCATGTCGTCGAAAATGCCGTTGTCGCGGTAGCTGGGCATCATGGTCAGGACGGTGGCGCCGATCAGTTCACGGCGGCTGCGGCCGGTCAGGCGCTGGGCGCGGCCGTTGGTGGCCTCGATGATGAAGTCGACAATCGCGCCGCCGCCGTCGTGCACGCTGCGCATGACGAAAAATGCATCGAGGCTCGCTTCGGAAGCGGCGGCAAACGTCTCTTGTGCACGCCGGCTGCGGCGCTGGGTGCGCTCGAGCCGCCACGACCAGACGCATACCAGCGTCACGATCAGCAGCAGCAAAACGCTGGCGATGGCCGCGCCCCACAGGTAGGTGCGGCGGCGCTTGGCGAATGGGGCGCTTTGCTCGTCGCGGTCCAGCGCGACCAGCGCGCTCAGGGGGAAGCCGTGCAGCGGGCGCACGCTGGTAAAGCGCGCCACGCCGTCCCACGGGCTGGCGCTTGGCGCGGCGGTGCTCTCGACCGGCGCCAGCCGGATCGAATGGCCCCAGCTGACCTTGTCGCCAACGCGCATCGCGCGTGCGACGCCGTCCAGGCCGACCATGCCAAGCACGCCGCGCTCGCCCTGGCGCGAGCGCTCGTAACCGCTGGTAAAGTAAGCCGGGTCGGCTTCGACGATGACGATGCCGGCGAAGCGGCCTTTGGCGTCGTTGAGGCGGCGCGTGAAATGCATGTTCGCCTCGGACTTGCCAGGGTCGCGCAGGGTTTCGCTGACAAACACAGTGTCGCTGCTGCTGTTGCGGTGGAACTTGAAATAGCTATCGCCGGAAAGATCGGCGGGCGGCGCCGGCGGGTTGCTGGCGACGACCATGCCGGAATCGTCGGTGATGGCGACGACGAACACCAGGCTCGAAGGCAGCAAGCCTTTTTCGTTCAGGGCGGGCAGGGCGGCCGCGGCGCTCTTCTGTTCGACCACGTACTTGAGCAGCTTGAGGGTCTGGTCGATGCCGCCCAGGTTGCGCGCCAGTTGCGCTTCATAGGTATCGATCAGTTCGCGCACCGAATCGCGCGCGGCGCTTTGGGCGGCGGCTTGTTCGACGCGCACGAAGTGGCTGGTAGCCGTCCAGAGCGCCGCCAGCAGCAGCAGCGCGAACAGCGGCAGCGAAATATGCGTCTCGCGCCCGCGGCCAAGCCAGCGCCGAAGCATGGCGTAAGTGGACGCGCGGCTGTGCGCGGGCACGTCGGCCCGCGCTTTCTCCAGTTTGGCCTGGGCTTGCATGCGCGCCGGTCAGTGCAACATCAGCACCGGCTTGACCGACGAGTCGAGCGCCGACCTGTCGATGTAGCCGATCAGCGCCGGGTTGTCGGCCACCAGCTTGCGGATCGCGGTGCTGCTCGGCGCTTCGCGCGGCGGCTGGCCGCGGCCGGTGAAAATCATCTTGCTCCAATACGCCTTGACCAGCGCCGGCGACTTGGCCGTCACTTTGACGTAGAACTCGTCGCGCTGCGCCGAGCCGACGGCCTGGTCGAGCGCAATGGCGTTGCCGCCGTCGGGGAAATGGCCGACCTGGCCGAGGAAGATATCGGCCACCTGCTCGGTGCGCAGCGCGGCGACCGGGTTTTTGGAAGAGACGATGACGACCAGATCGGCGGCGGCGGCCGGCATCGGTAGCGCAAGCAGAAGTGGGGCAAGTGATAGAGCAAGTGATGACGTAAACAATTGGCGAAGGTGGGAAAAATTCATTTTCGCCTCATCAGAAAACAAAGTCGAGCACTGCGCTCGCGACGTTGACGGAGCGCCCTGAGCGAAAGCCCGGCCGCAAGTGGGCGAAGCTGCCCTGCGAGCCGTCCTGCGGGGTCACGTGGTCGAGTTGAAGCTTGAGCGCGATGTTGGTCATGCAATCCCAGCGCGCGCCAAGGCTGATCGTGCGTTGCGCCCGCACAGTCTTCAGCAGTGCGTTGAGGTAGCCGTTCATGACGGCGCCGGCACCGGCCGCGGCGGGCGGAAAGCCCGCCAGGTTCAGGCCTGGTTCGGTAGTGGCGCTGTCGGCCCTGACGCGGGCATAGGTCAGGTAGGGCGTGAAGTTGCCCAGGCGGTAGCCGGCGGTGGCGTAGAAGGCGGTGGTGTCGCCGAGCAGGGAGTGGGTCTGCTTGCGTCCGAGTTCGCCCATGACGAACCAGCGGCCCGGATCGTAGCTGGCGCCGATGCTCACCGCAGTGACCCGTTTGTGATTGAGATCGTAGCGGTCGGCCAGTACGGCGCCTTGCGGACCGAACTGGCGCAAGCGGCCAAAAAAACTGCGCAGGACGTTGACGTCGATCGACACGTCGGCGCTGAGCATGCTCAGGCGCACGCTAGCCGCGCCGTATTCGGTGGTATTGGTAAAGCCGGCCAGGCGCTCGGCCTCGAGGCCGCTGCCTTCCGGCAGCGCTTGGTGAGTGCGGCCGTAAAATCCTTGGGTGACGTTTTTGAGGGCGCCGCGATTAAAGCGGTAGGTGGCGTCGATGCCATCGCTGCTGGTAAGCGGGATGCCTCCATACAACTCTACCGGCGTGCGCGCCCACGGGAAAGCGTAGCCGACCTTGCGGTAATCGGCCGCCAGGAACATCGGCAGCGCGATGCGGCCGACCCGCAGCGCCAGGTCCGGGCTCACCTGGTATTTGATGTTGGCCCATTCGACGGCCGGCCGGTAGCCGCGATCGAGGTGCTGTTCGCTGACGACCTGCAGCACGGCAGACCATTTGTTATTTGCGGTAAAATTGAGTTGCGCCCCGAGCCGGGTGTCGAGGTCGGTGCTCCAGCGGCCGCTGGCGCCGACGCCTTCGGGCTTGAGCGCCGACGTGACGTAGTCGGCATCGGTATTGTTCGAATACGCCGCGCCGGCGCTGCCGAAGCCTTGCAACGACCAGCCCTGTTTCGACATGCCGTCGTCGGCGTGGGCGAACGCCGCGCATGCCAGGCCGATCAGGAGGACGCTCAAGCGCAAGCCGGCGGCCTTGGAGGCACTGGTTGCACTGGCGATGGCGCTAGCGTCAATGACGGCGACGGTGGTTGTCACGGGGCAATTTGCCGATTGCTGGAAAAACATGTAATTCTTTCTCATCAGGCAAGCCGGAGGCGACGCGTCTGGCCAGCGCGCACTAACGCAGCAGGAAATGTGGAAGGCGGTTCTATTTTCTCGGGATGCTTCAACAGGAGTGCGGTGCAATGATTGCATAATGCCATGAACTGTAACCGTAGTGGAACTTATTGTCGATATGCTTCGCGCCGCGCAGCTTACTATCAATTAAATATTGTTGCGAAAAGGCTACAAGCAAGGCGTTAGCCCCACAGGCGTTCGCCTGACATGTCGGAATGGGTCAGCACCAGGCGCAGGTCGAATTCGTATTGGTGATATTGCGGCTCCATATGGCAGCACAACTTGTAGAAAGCCTTGTCGTGCTGTTTTTCTTTCACATGCGCCAGTTCGTGGACGGTGATCATGCGCAGCAGCTCGAGCGGCACGTTCTTGAACACCGTAGCGATGCGGATCTCGTGCTTGGCCTTGAGCTTGCCGCCCTGGACGCGCGAGATATACGTGTGCAGGCCGAGCGCGTGCTGGATGACCTGGATCTTGTTGTCGAAGATGATTTTACTGATCGGCTCGGCGTTGCGCAGGAATTCGGTTTTTAATTGCTGGACGTAGTCGTATAGCGCCTTGTCGGTGCGAATGGCGTGGGCGGCCGGATATTTTTGCCGCAGCAAGGCGGCGAGCTTGTCCTGCTCGATCAGTTGCGCCACCTGGGCACGGGTCTGGTCGGAATAGGCACTGAGATATTTTAGGGGCATCATAGGCCCGCGAATGTATCACATCAGTCGGCCGGCGCATGGGCGACCGGCGCTCCGGCGAAAAAAAGCCGGGCCGGAAACGTTGTTCCCAGCCCGGCGCAACACAAGTGGGCGCAACGCACAGCATGGCGCCGCTAACCTTAACCGCAACCGTGGCCGTCACCGTAATGGCAACGGTAAACATCGATACGGCCCCGGCGTCGAACCTATCCCGTAGGCTTTTACTCTTCCTTGCCGCCCTGACGGCTGCCACCCTTGGCGGCCGCAGCCGTTCCGGCCGCTGCAGCGCGGTTGGCCGACTGCCGGCTCTCGCCACCCTTGCGGCCGATCTCGGCCATGTGTTCGCGGTCGCGGCTGACCGCCTCGCCGCCTTTTTGTCCCGCGCGCCTCGCCTCTTCGGAATCGAACTCGTGGGCAGTGCCTTTCTGGTGGGCGGCTTGGCCTCCCTTGCTGGCAATTTCACGCTGCTGGTTCTGGTCCATTGCGGCAAAGCCGCGCTTGGCCGGGGCAGCTGCGCCGCTTTTCTGGGCGTTGCCACCCGAGGTAGCGTTCTTGGTGCCGGCCGCGGTAGAGGCTTTGTTGCCGCCCGAGCTGGCGCTCTTGTTGCCGCCACTGTCCTTGCTTGTCGCCATGTCGTTCTCCTTGTGGGTTCAGGTTCTGGAAGCCGGGACGGAAGGTCCCGCGCCAAGTGGCGCATTGATGCGCTCGTGAGTTTAGAGACAAGGAGCCGCCAATAGTTCCGCCTTAGTTCGGTGGACGCGGCGCACGGCGCGCGCCGTCGTGCGGTTCCATCGCATCGGTGCTCGACGGCGGCGACGACAGGTCTTCCTCGAGTTCGTCCCTGCGCGCGGCGAGCTGCTCGCCGAGGTCGTCGAGATCGATGCCGGCGCTGCGCGCGGCTTCGAACAGCTCGACTTCTTCTTTCTCGATGTGGTGCTCAACTTCTTCGCCGAGTACGGTGACGGTGGCGTCGTAATGGTCGTCGCCCGGCGTCATGATTTCAAGCTGGCCGATCAGCTCGCGCGCGCCGGCGTGCTCGATATCGGCCTCGTCGAGCAGCTCGTCGTCGTCGATCGAACGGCGCAAAGCCGGGTAGAAGATTTCTTCTTCGAGCAGGCTGTGAAGCGTAAGCTCGTAGCAGATCTGATCGACCAGTTCGGCCTTGCGGCTGTCCTCGCTATCCTCGCCCTTGATGGTGGCGAAGTCGCGAAACAGCGCCTTGACCTTGTCGTGGTCGGCCTTGAGCAGGCCGAGTGCATCGGCGCTGGCGCCGTTTTTTTGTTTGCCCGTCTTCATGGAAGTCTCCCTGGCTGTGCGGTCGGTTGTCAGTGATGGGTTTCGCCGGCTGCGCTGGCGCTGCCGTTGCCTGCGCCGGCCGCATGCTGCAGCACTTCGTCGGCCACCTCGCTTGCCGCGGGCGAGCGCTCTTTGGTGGCGCCACTCGGCGAAACCTGGTCGCCCGACGGCGCCGACAGCGCCGACAGCAAGGACAGCAAATATTGCTGGTAGGTGCGCAGGCGCACGGCAGCCTGCGGGATCAGGCGCATCGCCGCCTGCGCCATCTGTGTCGGGTCGCTGCAGGCCATGATGTCGCGGCTGGCGTCGAGCGTGCCTTCGATTTCCTGACGCGCCAGCTTCAGGTTCATTTCACTGACCAGGCGCAGCCTGTCGACAGCTTGTTGGTAAAACGCGTGCGTAAGGTTGACCTGTGATTCGACATGCGGGCGCAGGGCAGTGTTGTCGCTAAACAGATGCATGGTGTCCTCGGCTGAACGGTTCGACATGACCCCACCTTGAAACGGTGGGAAATGCCCAGGAATGGGCTTCAGATAGACGTCTTTTAAGGGGCCGAGTTCAGCCAATTTGCAGCGCCGATGGGATCGGTCAAGCGCCGGCGATGTGCAGGGGGAGGGGCAGGGAGAGGTGCTCCCTGCCAATCGGCGAAACGCATTGGCAAGGAGTCGGGATGCTCGAACTGAGCGGTCAGGCGTCGGCTATCTTCAATACCAGTTTGCCGAAGTTTTTTCCTTCGAACAGCATCAGCAGCGCGTCGGGAAAGTGTTCGAGGCCGTCGACGACATCTTCGCGGCTCTTGAAGCTGCCGTCCTTGAGCCATTTCGCCAGCGCCGCCACGCCTTCGGGATAGCGCGGCGCGTAATCGAACACGACGATGCCTTCCATCCGCGCGCGGTTCACCAGCAGCGACAGGTAGTTGGCCGGTCCCTTGACCGGTGTGGTGTTGTTGTATTGCGAAATGGCGCCGCAGATGACAATCCGCGCTTTCATGTTAATGCGGGTGAGCACGGTGTCGAGGATGTCGCCGCCGACGTTGTCGAAGTAGACGTCGACCCCGTCCGGGCAGTGCTGCTTGAGTCCCGCGCGCACGTCGCCGCCTTTGTAGTCGATGCAGGCGTCAAAGCCCAGTTCGCCCACGACGAAATTGCATTTGTCCTCGCCGCCGGCAATGCCGACCACGCGGCAGCCCAGGTGTTTCGCGACCTGGCCGACGGTCTGGCCGACCGCCCCGGCCGCGCCCGACACCACCACCGTTTCGCCGGCTTTCGGCTGGCCTACCTCCAGCAGGCCGAAGTAGCCGGTCATGCCAGGCATGCCCAGCGTGTTGAGCCAGGTCGTCAGCGGCGCCATGCGCGGGTCGATCTTGAAGAAGCCGCCAAACTTGTCGTCGGCCGCACCAACCCAGTAATTCTGTACGCCAATGCCGCCGGAGACGACATCGCCGACCGTGAACCGGGGTGACTTCGACGCCACCACCACGCCAACGCCGCCGGCGCGCATCACTTCGCCGATGCCGACCGGGCGGATGTACGATTTGTTTTCGTTCATCCAGCCGCGCATGGCCGGGTCGATCGACAGGTACAGCGCCTTGACGACGATTTCGCCTTCAAAGATGTCGCGTACCGGCTCGCTGGTTTGGTCCCAATCGGTCTTTTTCGGCAGGCCGCTTGGCCGCGCGGCGAGGCGGAACTGATGGTTGAGCAGGGTGGTGGCGGACATGGCGCTTCCTTGGTCGGAGTGAACGGAGCGCCAACTATACCGTAAATTGCACGGTCGTTCTATTTTGTCGATGCTGGTGGTTTGCCCGGCGCATGAGACAATAGCGGGCTCACCCGAGACCACCTGTGTTCACCTATCCCGCCCGGCTTTCATGACAACGCCCGAATACATCCTGACCCTGTCTTGCCTCGACCAGCGCGGCATCGTGCATCGCGTTTCCGGCTTCCTGGCCGAGCACGGCTGCAACATCATCGATTCGGCCCAGTTCGGCGATGCCGCCTCGACACTGTTTTTCATGCGCGTGCATTTCGCGCTGGAACAGTGCGAAGTCAGCGACAGCGACCTGCGCAGCGGCATCGACGCCTTGTGCGCGCCGATGCAAATGCGCTGGGAACTGCACGACGCCCGCGCCAAACCGCGCGTGATGCTGATGGTGTCGAAAATCGGCCATTGCCTCAACGACCTGCTGTTTCGCTACAAGAGCGGCTTGCTGGCGATCGAGATTCCGGCAATCGTGTCGAACCACATGGATTTTTACCAGCTCGCTGCCAGCTACAACATTCCGTTCCACCACCTGCCGCTGGCAGCCGGGGCGGACGAAGGCGCGAAGCTGGCGCAGGAAGCGAAGGTGCTCGAACTGATGGCGGCCCACCGGATCGACCTGGTGGTGCTGGCGCGCTACATGCAGATCCTGTCGCCCGGCCTGTGCGAGGCAATGGCCGGGCGCGCCATCAATATCCACCATTCCTTCCTGCCCAGCTTCAAGGGCGCCAGGCCGTACGCGCAGGCTCATCACCGCGGCGTCAAGCTGATCGGCGCCACCGCCCACTTCGTCACGGGCGACCTCGACGAAGGCCCGATCATCGAGCAGGACGTCGAACGGGTCGACCATGCAATGGACGCCGAGGCGCTGGCGGCAATCGGCCGCGATGTCGAGTGCGTGGTGCTGGCGCGCGCGGTCAAGTGGTTCATCGAACACCGCATCTTGCAAAACGGCGACAAGACAGTCGTCTTCAATTGATTTACATAACATCTTCAAACAACCTCACTTCAGGCATACGCATCAATGGCTCTCAAAGCGACTATCTACAAGGCGGAACTGCAGATCGCGGACATGGACCGCAATTACTACCAGCAGCACCTGCTGACCCTTGCCCGCCATCCGTCGGAGACCGACGAGCGGATGATGATCCGGCTGCTGGCGTTCGCCATTCACGCCAGCGAATCGCTGGCGTTTACCAAGGGCCTGTTCGATACCGACGAACCGGACCTGTGGCAGAAGGACCTGACCGGCGCCATCTTGTTGTGGCTCGAAGTCGGCCAGCCGGACGAGAAGCGCCTGATGAAAGCCTGTGGGCGCTCGGCCAAAGTGGTGGTGTACAGCTACGGCGCCACCAGCCACATCTGGTTCAAGGGGATCGCCAACAAGCTCGAGCGGGCGAAGAACCTGTCGGTGATTAACATTCCATCGGAAGCCGCGGTCCAGCTGCAGAAAATGGCCAACCGCAACATGCAATTGCAGTGCACGATCCAGGACGGCCAGATCTGGCTGACCGACAGCGTCGACACGGTGCTGGTCGAGCGCGAGCCGTTCAAGGAAGAGCGCTGACCGGGCGGCGAGCGCCAGAATGACCAGGCCGGTCCGGCGCCGCATAGGCACATTACTTGCGCGCGACGCGATGCCGCCGGTGATCCGGTCAAGCCGGTGAGGTTATAATACATACCATGCAAAGCAAGTCGACGAATTGGCGGCGGACGATCTGGATCGCGTGTTTCGCGGTCCTGATAAACGCGCTCGCGCCGCCGATTTCGCACGCCATGGCTGCTTTGACCGGAGTTCCCACCACGTGGGAAATCTGCCGCACCGACGGCAGAGCTGCGGTAGCGGCGGCCGTGCCGGGCCAGGGCGAGCTGGTAGCGGTCGGCTCGCTGGCCAAAAAAATCAGCGAAAAAAGCACCGAAAAAAGCACTATCCTGATGGCCGATTGCGGCTACTGCCTGCCGCACGGCGGCAGTGTCGCCTTGACGCCATCGACCATCACCGGCCTTGGCCTGATGAAAAGCGACGCCCTGCGTCCTTTCCTATTTTACCGCGCGCCCCAGCCCCTGCTGGCGCTGTCGGCCGCTCCTGCGCGCGGACCTCCCGCCCTCGCCTGACCCTTTGACTCCCTGATTGGCCTTCCGGCCCCGGGGAAACCGTCGTTCCGCCACGCGTGAACGGCGCTTCGTTACCGGCATATTTTTCCGTTCAGGATCCACCATGAAAAAGCAGTTTTTCACGCTGATCGTGTCGACCGCGTTCGCCTCGACCGCAGCCGCGCAAATCACCGTCACCAATCCGTGGATACGCGCCACGGTGCTCCAGCAAACCGCCAGCGGCGCCTATTTGCAAGTGCGCTCGGAGAATAATGCCCGCCTGGTCGCGGTGAACTCTCCGCTAGCCGCTTCCGTTCAACTGCACAAGATGGAAATGAACGGCCAGCGTATGACAATGCGCGAAGTCGACGCTATCGAGCTGCCGGCCGGCGCAACGGTGAACCTCGCTTCCGGCGGCTACCACGTGATGCTGTCGGGCCTCAAGCGCCAGCTCAAGGAAGGCGACGTGGTGCCGCTGTCGCTGGTCGTCGAGCGCAAAAAAGGCAGGCTTGAGAGCATCGTCGTCATTGCGCCGGTCAAGCCGCTCACGTACGCGGGAGTATCGGGAACAGCCGCGCAACCCATCCATCATTAAACGAAAGTCACCATGAAAACCAGTATGTTCCTTGCCGTGATGCTGGTCGCGCCGATGGCGCTTGCCCATATCAAGCTCGAACCGGCCACCGCCACCGCCGGCGCTTATCAAAAACTGACGTTCCGGGTCGGCCATGGTTGCGAAGGCAGCGCCACCACCGGCATCACCGTGCTGCTACCCGAAGCCATTGCCGACGCCAAGCCGATGCCGAAAGCCGGCTGGAGCATCGCCACCGTCGACGGCAAGCTGGCCGCGGCCGTCATGTCGCACGGGGTGGCGGTCACCAGAGCGGTGCGCGAAGTGAGCTGGAAGGGCGGCACGCTGCTTGACGCCCACTACGACGAATTCGCCATGCAGGTGAAGCTGCCCGACACCGCCGGCACGCTTTATTTCAAGGTGATCCAGGGCTGTGACAAGGGCCGCGCGGAGTGGAGCGAACTGCCCGCCGTGCCCAATACGAAGCTGAAATTTCCGGCGCCGGTGCTGGAAGTGACGCCAGCGGCCAGCCACGCGCACCAGCATTGATGAGCAGAAAATAACCAGTCCCGCCCGGCAGTTATTGTGATCCAGTGCGGCCCTGTCCGTTCAAGAAACAACAAAACGCATGCTGCAAAAGGCAATCACCATGAGATTTTTTCTCACCCCGATCGCTGCCACGATCGCTGCCACGTCAATGGCTAACATGTGCTCGGGCGCATTTGCGCAAGATGGGGCAGACGCGCCGGCCAGGACGATGGGCACGGTCATCATCGCCGGTGGCCGGCCGACGTCGCTGCCGACGCAAATTCCCACTACCATCGAGGGCATCAGCGGGCGGCAGATCGAGCAAACCATCAACGCCAGCGACAGCGAAGATGCGTTGAAATATTTGCCGAGCCTGCTGGTGCGCAAGCGCTACATCGGCGACTACAACCATGCGGTGCTGTCGACCCGGGCGTCGGGCACCGGCAACAGCGCGCGCTCGATGGTCTACGCCGACGGCATCCTGCTGTCGAACTACCTCGGCAATGGCGCCGGGTTCACGCCGCGTTGGGGCATGGTCACGCCGGAAGAGATCGAACGAGTCGACGTACTGTATGGACCGTTCTCGGCAGCCTACGCCGGCAATTCGGTGGGGGCGGTGGTCGACTACGTGACGCGCATGCCGATGAAACTCGAGGCCCACGTGAAGCTTGGCTACGCGACCCAGAAATTTGACCTGTACAGTACGAGCGAGCGCGACGCCGGCAAGCAGGCCAGCGCCTCGGTCGGCAATCGCAGCGGCAAGTTCGCCTGGTGGTTCAACGTCAACCGCCTTGACAGCACCGGGCAACCGCTGGTCTTCGCCAACCGGCAATTGAGCGAGGGCGGGACGCCGACGGCTGGCTGGCCGATCGTCACCGGCGCCGTCGCGGGCCAGAACAACAGGGGGAAGGACTGGTGGCTGCTCGGCACCACGACCAGTTACCATACGGTGCAAGATCATGCCAAACTAAAGCTGGCCTATGACATCACGCCGACGATGCGCGCCAGTTACACGCTGGGCTGGTGGAAGAACGATACCGACGGCAGCGCGCGCAGTTACTTGCGCGATGGCGCCGGAAATCCGGTCTACGCCGGCAATGTCATCATCGGCGCCCGCCAGTACAACCTCAATTCGCCAAGCCTCGCATTCGCGCCCAATTTCAACGCGCTCGAACACGCGATGCATGGTCTGTCCGTCAAGACCAACACCAAGGGCGTGTTCGATTGGGAGCTTGCGGCCAGCCGCTACGACTATCATCGGGACATCCTGCGTGCGCCAACAGCCGATTTGCCGGCAGCGTTCGCCGGCAAGGTGGCCATCGGCCGCATCACCGACATGGACGGCACCGGCTGGCACACGCTCAATCTGCGCGGCACATGGCGCCCGGCCGGCATCGACAGGGGCGTCGGCGCGCACGTGATCGACTTTGGCTACCAGCAGGACGGTTACCGCTCACGCACGCTGGTAAGCGACACCAGCGACTGGATCAACGGCGCCCCCGGCAAGCGATTTTCCGCCTTCAATGGCAACACCGCGCTCAAGAGCCTGTTCGCGCAAGATACCTGGGCCATCTCCCGCAACTGGACAACCACGCTGGGCGCGCGCTACGAGCGCTGGCGTGCCTACGGCGGCGAACTGGGCAACGCGGCCAGGATAATCCCGTTCGGCCAGGAGCACAGCGAGGCGTATTTCTCGCCAAAAATGGCACTGGCCTACCAGATCAACCCGGATTGGGTGTTGAAGGCGTCGACCGGCCGCGCGGTACGGATGCCGACGGTGGGCGAGCTGTACCAGGGTTCAATCATTGGCGACACCATCGTCAACACCGACCCGAACTTAAAGCCCGAAACATCATGGACCAGCGAACTGAGTGCTGAGCACACCACCTACAACGGCATGCTGCGCGCCACGCTGTTCTTCGAGCGCACCCGCGACGCCCTGTACTCGCAGGCGCTTACAAACACCGTGACCACGGTGCAAAACGTCGATGCGATCCGAACCAACGGACTGGAGCTGTCATGGCAAGCGGTCAACCTCGGCATCAAAGAGCTCGAGCTGAACAGCAGCGCAACCTATACCGACTCGATCGTCACCGCCAACAGGAACTTCGCGGCCAGCGTCGGCAAGCAGCAGCCGCGCGTGCCAAAATGGCGTGCGACCACGGTAGCGAGCTACAAGCAGAGCGACCGCCTGACGTACACCGTGGCGGCGCGTTACAGCGGCGTGCAATACGGGCAACTGGACAACAGCGATAGCAATGGCTTCAGCTACATGGGCTTCAGTAAATTCTTTGTCGTCGACGCGCGCGTGCGCTTCAAGCTCGACAAGCATTGGAGCGCGGCGCTCGGGATCGATAACCTGAATAATTACAAGTACTGGGCATTCCACCCGTATCCCCAGCGCACCGTGGTAGCCGAGCTGAAGTTCGACCTGTAGGCGACTGTTCGGTTGTCCTGAAAACGCCGTTCGTTTCGGTCTCGATGCGGCCGCTGCCTGGCACCTTCTCCGAACGCCAGTCCCCGGCCTGCGCCAGCGTCAGGGGGATGCCGCCGCCGAGGGCGCACAACACGATCGTCACGCCACGGAAGCGGGTGTTGGCGGGGCGCGGCGAAGTCATGCTGGTTTCCTTTGGGTGAATGAGGACAATCTGCTGACCATCTAGTAAAAAAACCGCCTCCGGTCCGGCTGGCGTTTGCGACAGATTGCGCCCCAGCGGCCACAGAATGCAAATGTAAGGCCGCGAGGCAGTATCATGGCGGGCCGCCGGTGTGACAAACGCGCACCCGGCTTGTCAATTCACTGGAATCTCATGCTTATTATTACCATCAAACAGGGCAAGGAAAAGAGCCTGCTGGCCGGCGAACCCTGGATCTACGCGTCGGCGATCGACAAAGTCGACGGCAAGCCGAACGAAAAAATGAAGGGCGGCGCCACTGCCATCGTGCAGTCGTCGTCGACCAAATTCCTGGCGCGCGCCGCCTACAATTCGAAGTCGCAAATCCGCGCACGCGTGTGGACGTTCGACGAAGCGCAGCCGGTCGACCATGCGCTGATCAAGGGCCGGGTGCAGGCGGCGCTCGTCAAAAGCGCACCGGCGGCCAAAAAAGCGAAGCCGGACCAGGTCGTAAAACTGGTGAACGCTGAAGCGGATGGCTTGCCCGGCCTGGTGGTCGAGAGCTTCGGCGGCAAGCACGGCTACCTGGTCTGCGAGTTCCAGGCCGCCGGCGTCGACGCCTGGAAAGTGGCGATCGTGCAGGCGCTGATCGCCGGCACCGGCTGCAACAACGTCTACGAACGTTGCGACGACCTGGTGCGCAAGGGCGAAGGCCTGCCGCTGGTGGCCGGCGCGCTGGCCGGCGAGGAGCCGCCCGACGAAGTGATCGTCAGCGAGGGCGGGGTGAAGTTTTCGCTCGACCTCAAGAGCGGCCACCGCAACCGCTTCCGCTAGTTGTGAGGACGAGATTTATCTTTCGACAATGCAATTCTTTGCTGTTGCTGGTCTTATAATTGGCGCCATTCCCCACCTTCGATTAGTTGAGAACCCAGCCCGATGGAAAATCACCAGTCTTCGCAGATCCGCACCCTGACCTACGTCGAAAACGAAGACCATCCGGTATTCGGCACCCTCGTCGAGCAGATTTTGCACCTGCTCAATTCGCGCCTGATTTTCAGCGACATCATCATCCACCAGAACAGTCCGCTGATGCTGCGCCAGCCGAAAGGGCTGGTGGCGGTGACCGATTCGCCCATCACGAAGGAAGAGCTGGAAGAGTTTTTCGAAGTCATCGAGCCGAACTGGGCCGAGCGAATCGCCGACCGCGCCTTCGACCGCTCGATCGACCTGCACACCGCGCGCATCCGCGCCAACTGTTTTACGTTTCAAGGCAAGAAGCGGCTCGGCTGCGTGATCCGGCGCTTCCCGAAGGAGCCAATTCCCCTTGCCGAGCTCGGCCTTCACCGCGACGAGCAGGCGTTCGCCAGTCTGACGTCCGGCCTGGTGCTGATCATCGGCGACACCTGCCAGGGCAAGTCGACCACGATCGCCTCGATGCTCGACGAAATCAACAAGCAGCGCTCGGGCCACATCATCACCATCGAAGATCCCGTCGAGACCCTGATCCCCCAGCGCAAATGCATCATCACCCAGCGCGAAGTCGGGCTTGACGGCGACGTCGAAAGCTATTACCTGGGCGCCCTCGACGCGCTGCGCGAGCGGCCGGACGTCATCGTGATCGGTGAAATCCGCGATGCCCAGACGGCGCAGGAAGCGCTGGCGCTGGCCGAATCGGGCCCGCTGGTGCTCGCTTCGCTGCACGCGCGCTCGACCGAACTGGGATTGCAAAAAATGCTCCGGCTGCTGGGCAATTCGGAAGCGCAGTCGCAAGCGCTGGCGCATGCCTTGCGCGGCGTGCTGTGCCAGGCGTTGTTGCCTTCGTCCGAAGGCAACCGTTATTACCTCGCCACCGAATGCCTGACGCCGGGGCCAGCCATGGTGCGCATTCTCGAAACCGGCAACATTGCCGGCATCCGCGAGCACATGAACCACACCGTTGACGTCGGCTGCCACACGATGAACTCGTCGCTCGAGCAGCTGCTGTCAGGCCACAAGATCAGCGTTGACGACGCCCGCAACGTCACCACCGACCGTATCGGTTTTGCCGACATGGTGTAAGGGGTCAGACCCGTTTTTCATGATGTAAGGGGTCAGACCCGTTTTTCGTTCGGCAAAACAAAGGCTACACCGTAGATCAATGGGGTCAGACCCCTATTTGTTTTGGTTTTCCGCCAATTAATCCGAATTTTCTTCGACTCAATCCAGCGGCGTACTGCGGTAGCGGTTGACTTCGCCGGCGTTCACCGGCGGCGCGTCGTTGCCCCAAGACGCCCGCACGTAGGTGACTACCGCCGCCACTTCCGCGTCATTCATCAAGTGACTGTACGGCGGCATGCCGTAGGGGCGGGGATTGGCGGCGGTGCCGGGCGCGAAGCCGCCGTTGAGCACAATGCGCACGGCGTTGACCGGGTTGTCCATCGTGATCGCGCGGTTGCCTGCGAGCGGAGGATAGGCCGGCGCCAGGCCACGGCCGTCGGCGCCGTGGCAATCGACGCAGTGGGTTTCATACAGCTTCTTGCCTTGCGCAACGAACTGGTCGACCTGCGGACCCGTCGCTTTTTCGCGGGCTTCGGTGTTGGTGGCGGGCAGCGACTTCAGGTAAGTCGCCATCGCCGTGACGTCCGCTTCCGACACGTGCTGCAGGCTGCGCGCGACCACCTCGGCCATCGGGCCGAATACGCTCGCTTGCGGCGACACGCCGGTCTTTAACAATTGCACGATATGCGGCACCTCCCAGCTGCCCAGGCCTGCTTCGGCGTCGGACTCGAGCGACGGCGCGTACCAGCCAAGGGTGGGAATCAGGCCGCCGCCGAGCCCCGCTGCGACGGCGCCGGCGGCGTTGCGGCTGCTGTGGCAGGCGCTGCAGTGTCCCAGTCCTTCGACCAGGTAGGCGCCGCGATTCCACACCAAGGATCGAGCGCGCACCGGCTCGAACACGCCCGGCTTGAAATACAGCAACCGCCAGCCGGCCAGTGCGGCCTGCTGGTTGTACGGGAAGCGCAGCGCGTGCGCCGTGTTGGCCTGTTTTACCGCGGGCAGGCTGCGCAGGAAGACGTACAAGGCATCGGCATCGGCGCGCGTGACCTTCGTGTAGTTGGTGTACGGGAAGGCCGGATACAGTAATCGGCCATCGCGCGACTTGCCGTTATGCATGGCGCGCCAGAAATCATCCGCATTCCAGGCGCCGATGCCGGTGTCGCGGTCGGGCGTGATGTTGGGGACGTACAGCGCGCCGAATGGCGTGCCCATCGCGCGCCCGCCGGCATAGGCCGGCCCGCCGCGCGCGGTGTGGCAGGCCATGCAGTTGCCGGCGCGCGCCAGGTAGGCGCCGCGCGCGATGTTGCCGGGTGTTGGCGCGGTCGCTTCGTTTGATGCGGACGCCACGAACTGTTCGCGTGGCCAGGCAATGATGACGGCGATCAGGGCGACGGCGAGCAGTGCGGCAAAGACGGTGAAAAATGTCTTTTTCATGGCGCGTGGTCCGGGGAACTGCCGCACGCCAGCGGCAGCGGGCGCTTGATGGCGGCGGCCGCTGCTGGCGCCGGATCGGCCGGCAGCGCCCGCGCGCCGATCCAGTGCGAGATGGCGGCGACGTCGTCCAGGCTCAGGCGGTTGGCGATGTCGGCCATGCAGTCGGGCGCGCGGGCGCGGCGCGTGTTGTTCTTCCACGCGCCGAACTGGGCGTTGACATAGTCGCGCGGCAGTCCGGCGAGGCCGGGGATCGCGGGCGCGACGCCGGTCAGGCGCTCGCCGTGGCAGGCGATGCAGGCTGGCACCTTGATGGCCTTGTCACCCTGGGTCACCAGCATTCTGCCGCGCTCGAGCACCGCCTGCGACACCGTTGTCGGCTGCACCGGCGGCGCTAGCAGGTGCTGGTTCGAAAAGTAGTCGGCGATCTCGCGCAGGTAAGCGTCGGGCAGGTTCTCGACCATGTAGGTCATCAAGGGATATTGGCGACGGCCATCGCGAAAGTTGACCAGTTGGTTGTACAGGTAGCCGGCCGGTTTGCCGGAGATGCGGGGAAAGAAGGCGTCGGTTCCCTGGTTTTTCGCGTGGCACGACGTGCAGGCGATGACGCGCTGCGCCATCGTATCGGGCAGTACCGCCGGGCGGTCGGCGGCCAAGGCTGGCAGGGCGGCAGCGCAACTGAAGACCAGCGCGGCCAGGCAGGGCAGGGGTGCAGGCAAGGACATTGGCGTATTCATTGGAAAATCGCGGCGGGAGGGCGCGCAGATGTCAGCATAGCGTGTTTGGCAAGATCAGGTCGGGCTACACGGGCGTGCAGCAAGCAGCGATTCGCGCGAGCGCAACACGGCCGCTTTGATCGCACAGGCGGTCGCGTCGGCGCAGATCGTATGGCGCGCAGTGTGTGCCGGGGCTGGCGATGAAAGTTAAGTAAGCTGGCGTGCCTGGCGACCAGGCCGACTTGTCGGCCCTGGCACGTCGGGCGGACTATTCGGCGGCCTGGTCCAGGCGCCAGCGTCGGTAAATTTTCAGCGCCACATGCGCATCGTCGGCCGCATACAGGATCTGCTTTTCCGACAGCCGCGGCAAGGCCCAGTTGGTGGTGGTGATTTTCTTCGACTTTTGCAGCTTCTTGCCGAAGAAGCGCGCCACTGCCGTCTTCGCGCCCAGCGTGTTGCGCTCGTTCTTGCGCAGCGCGGTGGACAGGTCGAGCACGTTGCCGGTCTCGATGCCGAGCTTGGCACGCAGCCGCTTGACGTCGTCCGACAGACCGAAGCCGACCTTCAGGACCGCAGTGGACTCGAGCACGGCTTTCAAGACCGCCACCGCCGGCATGGCGCCGATCTGGAACAGGTAGGCGCAATCGTCGGTTGCCAGCTGCACCAGGTGCGGGCCGGTCGACAGTTCGCCTTTCAGGAACGTCGGCTTCGATTCGGTATCGAAGCCGAGCACGTCGGCCGCCATCAGGGCGGTCATTGCCTCGGCTGCATCTTTGTCGGACTTGACGATGCGAACGTCGGTCAGCTTGATGCCATCGTACGGCGGCAGCAGTTCTTCCTGCTCGGGCAGCATGGAACGGCTTAGGCGTTGCGGGAAAACTTGGAAGCCAGTTGCAGCAGTTTTTCCTGGCGCAGGCGGTTCGCTTCCTCGGCTTGCTCTGCCTCGCGCTCGGCTTGGCTCGCTTCACGTTCAAGCTTTTTGCGGTCGGCTTCTTTCTTGAAGCGCTGCTGCAAGACTTCCTTGGCGTGCTGGCGATGGGTGTCGGCCACTTCGGCACCGGCGGCGCCGTCGAGGTCGTAACGCACGGTGGCTTTTTCCATTGCGCGCAGGTAGCGCAGCGAACCGGTGTGGATGCCGAGCGCTGCGCGCATGGTCTTGCGGTCGAGCTCGGGCAGGCGCGCGAGCAGCTGCTTGTCGATGCCGATGGCGAGCGGCAGGCAGTTGCGGAAGGCCGTGAACTGGTGTTGCAGTTGCTTGAGCAACGAACGCGCACTCAGGGCGGGCGCAACCGGCGCGCCGGCCGCGGCGGCAACACGGCTGTCGCCAGCCGGGGTGTCGAGAACGTCGGTGGCAGGGGTGGCAACAACTTCTTCGGCGACAAGGGTGTCGGCGACTTCGATGGAATGGGTGTCGACGGTTTCGACGACGACTGGGCTAATTGGATTCATTGACTTCATAGTAAGCGCTGGAGCCGGAAGGATAGCATGGGTTATTTCGTATGTGCTGCGGCAATTCGCGGACGTGTTGTTTTGCCACGGTTGACGCAGCGCCATTTCGCGTTGCCAAACAGCGGCAACGTGCGAAATCGTGTATGATCCGCCCCTTGCTCTGCGCACGGCTTGCGGTGGCGCAGATGTGCCGGCGAGGTTTGGAGGAAATGAGTATTGCCGGAGAGTATGCGATTTCGTTATATCCGACATTGGATATGTCAATTATCGCAGCACCTTTCAGTAAGGCATAATTGTACGTGTCTCTTTCTATTTTCTTCGGATAATAGATTTAAGCCCGGTTCATTGAGCGGGCTTTTTTTCTTTCTGCCATGCACAGCGCCATATTGATCACAGCATACCTGATTTCGCCAGCCTGACCCGGCCTTCGACGCATTGCGTCGTGCTTGAATTATGGTCGCCCCGCCCGCAGTTGAGGGGCAACCCTGAACACCACCTTCCATCGGCCCGCTTCTCCGGGCCACGATGATTATTGACTTCGCTGGCGCGCACCGCCGCGACTGGAGAGTTTTATGACGAAGAGCACCGCCAAGACCTTGACCTTGACCATCGCCAAGGCGCCGCGCAAAGCCGCCGCGCCTTTGGCCGTGCCGAAAACGGCGACGTCGTACATCCTCGAGGGAGAGGCAGCGTCCAAGGTGACGGTCGTCAAAACCCGTTCGCGCCTGGCGGCAGTAGGGCCGGCGTCGCAGGCCGACGTTGCCTCGGTCGCCACAGCAGTGGCAAAAGCCGGCAGCGAAGCAGAACAGGTCGCGCCGTCCGCGCCGACCGGCGTGGCGCCGACGGTGGTGCGCAAGCGCGTCTCGAAGCTGGCCGGGGTCAATGCGGCCGTGTCGAATGCGGCAGCGGCCAGCGAAGTGCTGCAGAGCGCCGTGGCGGCCGAGCCGGCCGTGGCAAAAGTGCTCAAGCCGCGCGTGGTGCGCAAGATCGACGTCGAGCCGACCGTGATCCAGACGGCCGGGCAGTCGGTCAGCCAGACCACCGATGCGGCCACGCTGGCGGCGATCGATACGTCCGGCTACCTGCTGCCGTCGATCAAGGTGCCTGGCCGCCGTGGGCGCAAACCGAGCGAATTTACGCCTGAAAACGACGAAGTGGCCGGCATCAACGCGGTCGAGCGCGCCGAACTGAAAGCAGTGTCGAAGGCGCGCGAGCGCAAGGCCAAGGTCGGCTTGGCCGGCGCGCTGGTGGGCGATCCGAAGACCTCGGAAGCCGACCTGGAGCGTCGCCGCAACCAGATCAAGAACCTGATCAACATGGGCAAGGACCGCGGTTACCTGACCCATGCCGAGATCAACGACCAGCTGCCCGAGAACATCATCGATCCGGAAGCGATTGAAGGCATCATCGCCACGTTTAACGACATGGGCATCGCGGTGTACGAGCGCGCGCCCGATGCCGATACGCTGCTGCTGACCGACAATGTGCCGACCGCGACCAGCGACGATGAAGTCGAAGCGGCCGCCGCGACGGCGCTGTCGACGGTCGACTCCGACTTCGGCCGCACCACCGACCCGGTGCGCATGTACATGCGCGAAATGGGCGCTGTCGCGCTGCTGACGCGCGAAGGCGAGATCGAAATCGCCAAGCGCATCGAAGGCGGCCTGAAAGACATGGTGCAAGCCATTTCCGCATGCCCGACGACGATCGCGGAAATCATCGCGCTGGCCCACAAGATCGAGCGCGACGAGATCAAGGTCGATGAAGTGGTCGATGGATTCGTCGACCTGAACGAACCGTCGGCGCCACAAACGCCCGCCCCGCACGTGGCGGCTGGCGACGACGATGACGAGGAAGAAGAAGAAGCCGAGGAAGAAGACGGCGACGCCAATGGCGGCGCAGCCGGTTTCTCGGCCGAGCAGCTGACCCAGCTCAAGCGCGGCGCGCTGGAAAAATTCCACCTGATCGAGGCGCAGTTCGAAAAGATGGCCAAGGCGTTCGAAAAAGACGGCTACGGCTCCAAGAACTACGTCAAGGCGCAGGAAGTGATCTCCAATGAGCTGCTCGGCATTCGTTTCACCGCGAAAGTGGTCGAGAAGCTGTGCGACACCTTGCGCGGCCAGATGGACGAAGTGCGCCACATCGAAAAAGCGGTGCTGGCGATCTGCGTCGACCGCTGCGGCATGCCGCGCGCCCACTTCATCAAGGTGTTCCCGGGTTGCGAGACGGACCTTGAGTGGGTCGACCGCGAAGTCGACTGTGCCTATCCGTACAGCGCCGTGCTGGGTCGTAACGTGCCGGCCATCAAGGAGCACCAGAAGCGCATGATCGCGCTGCAGGCACGGGTGGCGCTGCCGCTGGCGGACCTGCGCAAGATTAACAAGCAGATGGCGGCCGGCGAAAAACGCGCGCGCCATGCCAAGCGCGAAATGACGGTTGCCAACTTGCGCCTGGTGATTTCGATCGCCAAGAAGTACATCAACCGCGGCCTGCAATTTCTCGACCTGATCCAGGAAGGCAATATCGGCCTGCTGAAGGCAGTCGACAAGTTCGAGTACCGCCGCGGCTACAAGTTTTCGACCTACGCGACCTGGTGGATTCGCCAGGCCATCACGCGTTCGATCGCCGACATGGCGCGCACCATCCGCGTGCCGGTGCACATGATCGAAACGATCAACAAGATGAATCGCATCTCGCGCCAGATCATGCAGGAAACCGGCAGCGAGCCGGACCTGGCGACCCTGGCGCTGAAGATGGAAATGCCGGAAAACAAAGTACGTGAAATCATGAAGATCGCCAAGGAGCCGATCTCGATGGAAACGCCGATGGGCGAGGATGGCGATTCGCAGCTGGGCGACTTCATCGAGGACAACGCCACCTTGGCGCCGCTCGACGCCGCGCTGCACGCTTCGATGCGCAACGTCATCAAGGAAGTGCTCGATTCGCTGACCCCGCGCGAAGCGAAGGTGCTGCGCATGCGTTACGGCGTCGAGATGTCGAACGACCACACGCTCGAAGAGGTCGGCAAGCAGTTCGACGTCACGCGCGAGCGGATTCGCCAGATCGAAGCGAAAGCGATGAGCAAACTGCGCCAGCCGTCGCGTTCGGACAAGCTGAAGAGCTTCTTGCACAACCATTAATCGAGGAGGCGGCGCGCGTCGCCGGCAAGCTTGAACCGAAACCGCGTTCGCCGAAAGGTGGACGCGGTTTTTTTATTTGCGTCGCCGCCGCGCCGCCAGCCGATCGGGTAGTGCGCCTGGCAGGCTCGCTGCAACGGTACTGCGCGCAGAACCTGGACGAGGACGTCGGCAGCCTGAAGGCGCGCATGCTGCTTGATTTTTGCCTGCGCGAAATCGGCCCGTCGATCTACAACCAGGCGGTACGCCTGGTGCGCGCCGCCGGGCTTATGCTTTGGCCGAACGCGGGGCCAGCGTGATCAGCGCGATGCCGCCCAGGATCGCAATCGAGGTCAGCAGCAGCCGCAGCGTGATCGCTTCGCCCAGGAAGATGATGCCGCCGAAAGCGGCGAGGACCGGCACGCTGAGCTGGACTGTTGCCGCGGTGGTGGCATTCAAGCCGCGCAAGGCGGTGTACCAGACGGCGTAGCCGACTCCCGATGCGAGGGCGCCGGAGGCGATCGCCAGGCCGATTCCCGCCGCGTCGCCAGAGTGGCGGGCAACCATGACGGCGCTGAGCGCAATGGCAAACGGCACCGCCCGCACGAAGTTGCCTGCTGTAATGCGCGTCGGATCGGCGGCACCCTTGGCGCGCAGCGAGTACACTCCCCACGCAACGCCGGCGCTCAGCATCAAGGCGGCGGCGGCCGGCGGCGGCGCCGACAGACCGGGCAGCAACAGGCCGAGGAGGCCGGCCACGGCCAGCATCAAGCCTGCCAGCTGTTGCCCGCGCAACCGTTCGCCCTTCCACAAACCGAAGCCGATCATGGTCGTCTGCACGGCGCCGAACAACAGCAGCGCGCCGGTCGCGGCCGACAGGCTGACATAGGCGAACGAGAAACAGGCCGCGTACGCGAACAAGGCGAAGGCGGAGGTCCAGCTGCCGGCGGGGCCGGCGCGGTCGCGTTTGACGCTGACGATCAGCCACAGCACAAGGGCGCCGGCAAGCAGCCGGATCGACGTGAAGGTGGCGGCGTCAATGCCGGTATGCACGAGCGCCACACGGCACAGCAGGGAATTGCCGGCGAATGCGATCATGGCCAGCGCTGTGAGCAAGGCAATCTGTTTCTGCGGCATTGTGCATCCTCTGTGTTCACCGGTTTTTTACCCCGGCTACGGGACCGAACCGGTTTCCTGAAAAAATTACAGCAAAGATACACTGGCCGTGCCGCCAATGGTAAGCATTCTTGTTTTTAGGCGTAAAAAAACCCGCTGCTTCCGGGGAACAGCGGGCTGCCATCAGACTGGTTTTGTCGCCCTGTCGTACGGCGGACGTCACAAAATCAGGAAGTCATTTTTTCCCAGCCGTGACGCACCGAGCCCTTCATTTTCTCCCAAGTCGAGGTCGAACCGGGATTGCGGGTTTCCCAATCGCTGCGCAGTGACGGTTCGACGTCGTTCCATGCGCGGCCGCGATACTGGTCGTTGCCGGCCATGGTCGAGCCGTAGCCGTAGGCAGGCGCGTAATCCTCATAGCGGCCGCCGGCGCTGGCGTAGTTGCTGTTGAAGTGGTTGCGATAGTAGGTGTCGTCCCCGGTCATGCCCGTGCCCATGGCTGAGCCCGTGCTCGTGCCGGTGCCGGTGCCGGCGTCGAGCTGTTCGATTTCCACTTCGGTGTGGCGCACGGTGTCCGAGACTTGCTGCTCGATCTGGGTGACATCCTTGCCGACGACGACTTCCTCGACCACGCGGGCGGTCTTTTGAATGACAACTTCTTCGGCCGTTTCGTGCAGTTCGATCGTTTTTTCCTGGAACGCGGCCAGGTCGGCAGGGGTGGCCGGCTGGTCGACCGGGTGCCGCTCGATGCTGACGTGCTCCTCGCGCAGGTTGACCGTTTCGCTGACCGGGGTTTCGACCATGCGCTGGAATACCCGCACGCCGCCTCGCTGGACTTCGCGCTTGCCGACCTGCAGCTGTTCCTGGATGACCGGGATCGCGGTGCTTTCGCCGGGAGCGAGTTGCTGCGAACCGCCCGTCGCCGAACCCTGCTGACTCGACATCGAACCTTGCCCGCTTTGCTGCGACAGCAGTGCCGCCTGCTGCTGCGAGCCGGTGCTTGAACTCATTGCACCGCCAGCCATGGCGCCGCCGGCCATGGCACCGGTTGTGGCGCCGCCGCCCCATTGCGACGTTTTCTCGTCGATGTCGATCGGGCCGAAGCGTTCGATCAGGTCGGCTGCGCGCTCGACTTCCGGCAGGGTGGCGGTGCTGACCGTCAGCACGTGGCTGCCGCGGGTGACCGCTTCTGAATATTTGCGCGTCGGTTCGTCATGATCGCTGCCGAACAGGTCGGAAAAGAAGTTCTTGATGCCGGAGCCGAAGCCTTCGTCGGTGGCGCCAGTAGTGCCAGTAGTGCCGGTGATGCCGGTGGTGCTGGTGGTGCCCATGGAGCTGGTCGGGCTCATGGCGCCGGTGGTGTCGCCGGTCTCCTGGCTCATGCGCACTTCCTGGCTGGAGAAACCGGACGCCAACAATTCTTCCATCGCTGACTGCGCATCGGCTCGGTTATCGAAAACGGCTACGAGTGTGTGTTGCATGGTGAATCCTCCTAAGGTTAGGAAACGTACTCAATTGTCCGAGGCTTTGTCAAAACGTTCAACGCGGACCTGTTCCGATTTCAGCATCACCGTTTCGGCATACTGTTCTTCGCGCCGGGTCGTGGTGACGTGAAGCTCTTCCTTGATGCGCAAACGGCGTTCCACCACCACCACTTCCTCGACGATGGGAATGATCAGCGTGTCGCCCTCGTAACGCGATGCGGGCGCCTCGCCAACGGCGACGATCCGGTCGATCGGGACGTGAAGAACGCTGATCTCGTCGTGATGCAGGATTTCGCGCACTTCGAACGGCAGCTCGGCCACCGTTTTACTGATCCTGACACCGCGGCCGGTGTCGACCGTTCGCGTGCCGATCTGGAGCGATTCCTGGATGACAGGGATCGTCACGGCGGCTTCGCCAGTGGGCAGCTCTGCGTTATTGGCCATTCAAGTGATCCTCTCGGAAAAGCTGCGGAACCAATGTCAAGACTAGCGCAAAGCGGGCTTGACCCGCGCACTGTTGAAAGCGTTCAATCAGGGGCGCCAAAGAGTTTCGGAGGGGGAAGAATTGAGGTGCCCGGAATGCGGGTCGGCGCCCGCATTTGCCCGGTAATCGACTAGCCGGTGTTGCGCAAGCCGGCCGCGACGCCATTGATCGATAGGTGGATGCCGCGGCGCACCCGGTTGTCCGGTTCGCCCGCATGCAGCGCCTGCGAACGGTGGCGCTGGATCATTTCGACCTGCAGGTGGTTCAGCGGATCGAGGTAGGCGAAGCGGTTCTGGATCGAGCGCGCCAGCAGCGGATTGCCGGCCAGCCGTTCGTGCGCGCCGGTAATCGCCTCGAGGCAGCGCAAGGTGTTGCCGTGCTCGGTGGAGATGCGCTTGAAGATGCGTTCGCGCAGTGCGGCGTCGGCCACCAGCTCGGCATAGCGCGAGGCGATCGGCAGGTCGGTCTTGGCCAGCACCATGTCCATGTTCGACAGCAGGGTGGCAAAAAACGGCCATTCCTTGACCATCGCCTGCAAGGTGGCGATGCGTTCCTCACGCGCGCCGTCGGCGATCCAGCCTTTGACGGCCGAGCCGAAGCCGTACCAGCCCGGCAGCAGCAGCCGGCATTGGCCCCACGAGAAGCCCCACGGAATCGCGCGCAGGTCTTCGATGCGGCGGGTCGATTTGCGCGAGGCCGGGCGCGAGCCGAGGTTCAGTTCGGCGATCTCGGCAATCGGCGTGGCGGCGAAGAAGTAGTCGGTGAAGCCCGGCGTCTCGTAGACCAGGTTGCGGTAGGCGCGGTAGGCGCGCCCGGACAGCTCGGCCATGACCGCTTCGAAGCCGGCCAGCCGCTCGCGCTGCGCGCCGGCCTCCAGGTGCGGCATCAGGCTCGCTTCCAGCGTGGCGGCCACCAGCAGTTCGAGGTTGCGCCGGCCGATTTCTGCGTTGGAAAACTTGGAGGCGATGATTTCGCCCTGCTCGGTCAGGCGGATCTGGCCGTTGACGGTGCCTGGCGGCTGCGCCAGGATCGCCTCGTAGCTCGGCCCGCCGCCGCGCCCGACGGTGCCGCCGCGGCCATGGAACAGGCGCAGTTTTACCTTGGCGTCGGCGAACACCTCGACCAGGTCGATCTCGGCCTTGTACAGCTCCCAGTTGGAAGTGAGGAAGCCGCCGTCCTTGTTCGAGTCGGAGTAACCGAGCATGACTTCCTGCAGCTGGCCTTGGCGCGCGATCAGTTGCGACACCAGCGGCAGCGCCATCCATTCGTGCATGATGGCGGCGGCGCGCTGCAGGTCGGGAATGGTCTCGAACAGCGGGATCACCATCGCCTCGAGTTCGCCTTCGGCCGGGCGCAGCAGGCCGGTTTCCTTTTGCAGCAGCAGCACCTCGAGCAGGTCGGACACGGTTTCGGTGTGCGAGATGATGTAGTTGCGGATCGCCCGCACGCCGTAGCGCGCGCGAATGTCGCGCGCCGCGCGCAGGATCGCCAGTTCGCCGTTGGTCTCTTCGGTATAGGTCGAGTACGGCGAAAACAGCAGGCGCGGCTGGCCAAGTTCGGCCAGCAGCAGCGCCACCTTGCGTTCTTCAGGTAACGCGCCGTAGGCCGGCTCGACGCCGGCGCCGGCGAACAGTTCGGCCAGCACGCGCTGGTGGACGTCGGAGGTCTGGCGCATGTCGAGCGAGGCCAGGTGAAAGCCGAAGATGGCGGCGGCGCGCGTCAGGCGCTTCAGGCGCGGGCAGGCCATGATGGCGCCGTGGTGGGTGGCCAGCGAATCGATCAGCACCCGCAGGTCGGCGCAGAACCCGGCGGCGTCGATGTAGGGCGCGGCCGGGCCGACTTCCTTGCGCAGGATGTTGGTGGCGCCAAGCGCGCGGGCGGTGGCCGCCAGGCGCGCGTAGATGCCGATCAGGGCGCGCCGGTACGGCTCGTCGCTGCGGTGGGGCGAAGCGTCCGGCGAGGCGTCGGCCAGTGCCTGCAGGGCCGGGCTGACGCCGACCATCAGCGTCGAGATCGACAGTTCGGCGCCGAGGGCATGGGTTTCTTCGAGATAGAAGTCGAGGATGACGGTGGCGTGGCGGGTCAGCGCGTGCTGCATGGTGCCGGCGTTGACGTTCGGGTTGCCGTCGCGGTCGCCGCCGATCCAGCTGCCCATCTGGACGTACGAGGCCGCTTCCAGCGCGGCCGGCTCGACGTCGTAGTGGCTTGCCAGTTCTTCCTCGATGTCGTCGTACAGGCCCGGCAGCTCGCGCAGGAAGGTGATGCGGTAATACGACAGCGCATTGTCGATTTCGTCGGCCACTGTCAGCTTCGAATAGCGCAGCATGCGCGTCTGCCACAAGGTGGCGATGCGCGCCTGCAGCAGTTGCAGGTTGGCCTTGCGTTCCTTGGGCGTGAGCGGCAGGTCGCGTTCGGCCAGCAGGCGGGCGATGTCGTGCTCGGCGTCGAGCGTGCTCTTGCGCTGCACTTCGGTCGGGTGGGCCGTCAGCACCGGCACGATGAGGGCGTCGCGGAAGAAGGTTCGGACGGTGTCGCCGGCGACACCGGCAGATTTCAGCTTGTCGAGCGCGAAGCCGACGCTGCCTTGCTGCGGCTTCGAGCCGGCCAGCAGGTGGGCGCGGCGGCGGCGGATATGGTGCTGGTCTTCGGCGATGTTGGCCAGGTGCGAGAAATACGAGAACGCGCGCACTACCGAGATGGCCTGGTCGCGCGTCAGTTTCCTCAGCAAGGTTGTCAGTTCCTTGCCGGCCTCGGCATCGTCTTCGCGGCGAAAGCGCACGGCGGTCTGGCGGATCATCTCGACGACGCCGAACACCGATTCGCCTTCCTGGTCGCGCAGCACGTCGCCGAGCAGGCGCCCGAGCAGGCGGATGTCTTCCTTGAGGGGCGCGTCCTTGTCGGCGCCTTGCGATGTTTCTGAAGCAGCAGCTGAATTTTCCATGTCGACCATAGGGAGAAAAGTGGGTGCAAAGGCTTCTGGCCAGGTTCTGCAAAGAGGCCGCATGATAAAATTTGTGATTTTATGCTTCGGCCGTTGACTGGCATGCGCCGGTTGAGGCTAACGACAGTGAAAGAATTTGTTTTGAAAGCAACTGAATTGACCGATGCGCCGCAACAGCAGCCGCCCGCGACCCTGATCATCGCCTCGCGTGAGAGCCGGCTGGCCATGTGGCAGGCCGAACACGTGCGCGCCGAATTATCTTTATTATATCCGCAGTGCAGGATCGAAATTCTCGGCATGACCACGCGCGGCGACCAGATCCTCGACCGCGCCCTGTCCAAGATCGGCGGCAAGGGGTTGTTCGTCAAGGAACTCGAAGTGGCGATGGCCGAAGGGCGCGCCGACCTGGCGGTCCATTCGCTCAAGGACGTGCCGATGGATTTGCCGGAAGGTTTTGAACTGGCGGCCGTGCTCGAGCGCGAAGACCCGCGCGACGCCTTTGTCTCGAACGATTACGCCAGCCTTGCCGACTTGCCGGCCGGCGCGGTGGTCGGCACCAGCAGCCTGCGCCGCCAGTCGCTGATCGCGGCGCGTTATCCGCAGCTGGTGATCAAGCCGCTGCGCGGCAATCTCGACACCCGGCTCGGCAAGCTCGATCGGGGCGATTACGCCGCCATCATCCTCGCCGCTGCCGGCCTCAAGCGGCTCGGCCTGCTCGGGCGCATCCGCGCGCTGCTCGACCCTGACACCAGCCTGCCGGCCGCCGGCCAGGGCGCAATGGCGATCGAAATCCTTGCCGGCCGCCTCGATGTCGACTTGCGCGCGGTGCTGGCGCCGCTCAACCACCTCGCCAGCTTTCATGCCGTCACTGCCGAGCGCACGGTGTCGAAAGCGTTTGGCGGCAGCTGCCAGATTCCGCTGGCGGCGTTCGCCACCATCGACAACGGCCAGATGACGTTGCGGGCAATGGTCGCCACGCCGGACGGCAAACGGGTCGCCATGGCCGAGGCGCGCGGGGTTGTTGACACTGCCGACGCCGCCGAGCGCCTCGGCCGCCAGGTGGTCGATTTGCTGCAACTGCAGGATGCGCACGCCATCCTGGCCGAGTGCAAGGCCCAAGCAGCCGACGCCGATGCCGATGCCTGATGCCGTGGTGATCACCCGCCCGCTTGCGCAATGCCACGCGCTGGCGCAGGGCGTGGCGGCACTCGGGCGCGAGGCGGTGCTGCTGCCGCTGCTCGATATTTATCCGCTGGCCGACCAGGCGCCGCTGCAACGCGTGCTGGCCGACCTGCTGACCGGCCTTGGCGGCTACGCGCTGGTGGCGTTTGTCTCGCCGAACGCGATCGACGCCGCGTTCGCTCAACTTCGCCAGCTTGGTGAGCTTGATCGACCCGGCTGCTGGCCGGCCGGCGTCGCGCTGGCGGTGCTGGGCGAGACCAGCCGCGCCTGCCTGGCGAAATACGGCATCGACGCCGGCAACGCCACCATCTTCAGCCCGCTGGACCCGGCCCGCAGCGATTCCGAACACCTGCTCGACGCCCTCGACCTGGGCGCGCTGGCCGGCAAGCGCGTGCTGATCGTGCGCGGCGAAAGCGGGCGCGAGCTGATGGCCGACGGCTTGCGCGCGGCCGGCGCCATCGTCGAAACGGTGGCGGCTTACCGGCGCGAAGTGCCGGCCCTGACGCCGCAGCTGGGCGCCACCTTGCACGCCTTGCTGGCGCGCCAGAACGACTGGATCATCACCAGCTCCGAGGCATTGCGCGGCCTGTTCGGCCTGCTGGCCCAGCTCGATGACGGCGTCTCTGTTGCAAAAATGCAACAACAGCGCGTGATCGTACCGCACACAAGGATTGCCGAAACAGCCGCCGCGCTGGGCGTGACCCGACTCACCCTCGCAGGATCGGGCGACGCCAGCTTGCTTGCCGCGTTACAATCATAGCTATGAACGAATTGCCTACCATACCTGAACAAAATGCAGCGGCGCCCGATGTGGTCCCGCCCGCGGTGCCGGCGCAACCGGCGCAACCGGGACAACCCGCCACCAGCGCCGCGGAAAGCTTCGGCGAGCTGTTGCAGCGTCCGCTGTCGAAGGTAGTGATCGGGTTCCTGCTGCTGTTCGCGGCACTGGCCTGGTCGACCCACAACCGCATCACCAACCTGCGCTACGACGTGGCGCGCAGCCTGCAGAAGGGCGACGCCACCAGCAACGAAACCTCTGCGCTGGCGCGCCAAGTGCAGGAACAGACCAAGGAGCTGCAGGCGAAGGTCGGCGCGTTAGAGGGCCGCCAGGCCGAAGCGCAGAGCCAGCAACTCGCTCTCGAACAGCTGTACCAGGATTTGTCGAAGAACCGCGACGAATGGGCGCTGGCCGAAATCGACCAGGTGCTGTCGACCGCCAGCCAGCAGCTGCAACTGGCCGGCAACGTGCAGGGCGCCCTGATCGCGCTTGCCAACGCCGACCGTTCGCTGTCGCGCACCGACAAGCCGCAATTCATCACGATCCGCCGCGCCATCGCCAAGGACACCGACAAGCTGAAGGCCTTGCCCGGCATCGACATGGCCGGCGTCGCGCTGCGCCTCGACAACGTCATCGCCCAGGTCGACACGCTGCCGATGCTGTCCGACCACAGGCCGGTGGCGCCGTCGGAACTGGCCAGGAAGACGGCTCCCGCAAGCGGCAAGCCGGGGGCGCCCGGGCCGAATGCGTTCACCACCGGCCTGCAGCAAGTCTGGACCAGCTGGACCGGCGAGATGTGGGACGAAGTGCGCCAGCTGATCCGGGTGCGCAGCGCCGACACGCCGGAAGCGCTGATGCTGTCGCCGAGCGAATCGTTTTTCACCCGCGAGAACCTGAAGCTGCGCCTGCTCAACGCGCGCCTGGCCCTGCTGTCGCGCAATGAAGCAGCTTTTCGCAGCGACCTGATCGCCGCGCAGGACACGTTGGTGAAGTATTTCGACACGCGCGCCCGCACTACCCAGGCCGCCCAGGCGACCTTGCGCCAGGTGCAGTCGAACAACCTGGCGATCGAGATGCCGACCCTGGCCGACAGCCTGAACGCCGTGCGCACCTATAAAGCGAAGCCTTAAGCCATGCGCCTTCTTCTCTGGTTAGTTGCGCTGATGGCCACGGCGATCGGCGTCGCCGTCACGGCGCGTTTCAATCCCGGCAACGTGGTGCTGTTCTATCCGCCGCACCGGATCGACATGTCGCTTAATTTCTTCGTCGTTCTCGAAGTGCTGCTGTTCATGCTGGTGTATGCGCTGGTGCGCGCCTTTTACGCCACCGTCAGCATGCCGCAGCGGGTCGCCGCCTACCGCCGCCGCAAGCGCGAACGCGACGGCAACAAGGGCTTGCGCGATGCACTCAAGGCCTTGTTCGAAGGCCGTTTCGGCCACGCCGAGAAAGCCGCGGCGAAAGCGGCCGACCTGCCCGAAAACGCCGGCCTGGCCGCGCTGATCGGCGCACGCGCCGCGCACCGCATGCGCGAGCCGGTACGGCGCGACAACTGGCTGGCCACCACCGTCAGCGACACCAGCCTCAAGGTCGCGCGCCTGATGACGGTGACGGAATTGCTGGTCGACGACCACCAGCCGGAAGCGGCGCTCGAGGCGGTGGCTGAACTGACCGCCACCGGCACCCGCCACATCCACGCGCTGCAATGGTCGATGAAGGCGCACCAGCAGGCCAAGAACTGGCCGGAAGTGCTGCGCCTGGTGCGTTCGCTCGACAAGCACAAGGCGCTGCACCCGGCGCTGTCGGCGCGGCTGCGCGAACTGTCGTACGACGCGCTGCTGTCGGATAACGCTCACGACGCCGAATCGATTCAGCGCGTGTGGGCGACGGTGCCATCAAGCGATCGCATCAAGCCGTACATCGCCGCCCACGCTGCGGCGGCGCTCAACGCGCGCGGGCTGCACCATGAAGCCCGCGCCACCGTCGAGGAAGCGCTGGCGGCCGAATGGGACGACCGCGTGGTGCGCGCTTACCGCGACGCCGCCGCGCCGGCCGGCACGCCGGCTTTGCTGGCCCAGATCGAACACTGCGAGCAGTGGATCAAGCAGCGCCCGAACGACGCCGAACTGGCGCTCACGCTGGGATCGCTGTGCCTGAAGCAAAAGCTGTGGGGCAAGGCCCAGCGCTATCTCGAACAAGCTTTGTCCGACGCCAGCGAACCGCGCATGGTGCGCGAATCGCACCTGAAGCTGGCGCAGATGCACGAAGCGCTGGGTCAGCACGACGAGGCGGCAGCCCATTTCCGCCAGTGCGCGCTGGCCAGTATCCTGTAAGCGGCGGTTGACGACTTTTTAAGGGCGGCGCCGGCAGCCGTCTGCTGCGCTGCACAAGACGGGCCATCTTCGCTATAATTGGCGAGCAGACAATCAGCCACATCAGCCACATCAGCCACCAAGGAAATCCCATGAGTTTGAATAAAGTCTCCTCCGGCCGCGACGTACCGAACGATTTCAACGTCATCATTGAAATCCCGATGAACGCCGATCCGATCAAGTACGAAGTGGACAAGGAGTCGGGCGCGATTTTCGTCGACCGTTTCATGAGTACCGCGATGCACTATCCGTGCAACTACGGCTACGTGCCGAACACCATGTCCGACGACGGCGATCCGTGCGACGTGCTGGTGATCACGCCATTTCCCCTGTTCCCGGGCGTGGTGGTGCGCTGCCGCGCGATCGGCGTGCTGAAGATGACCGACGAAGCCGGCGGCGACGCCAAGATCCTCGCGGTCCCGGTCGACAAAATCCTGCCGATCTACAGCCACTGGCAAAAGCCGGAAGACCTGCAGGACCTGCGCCTGCACCAGATCCAGCACTTCTTCGAGCACTACAAGGATCTCGAGCCGGGCAAGTGGGTCAAGATCGAAGGCTGGTTCGGCCCGGAAGATGCGAAAGCGGAGATTCTTGCTGGCGTTGCCGCGTTTAACGCACTGGCGACGTAATATCGTCGTTCGAATGTAAACCAAGAGCTGCACGCAAGGAGCAGGGCGACAAGCCAAGGGGCCGGACGTAACGCGTCTGGCCCCTTTTCCTTCCTTGCTCTCGCTTCCCTTACCAGCCGATATCCCTCAGCAGCGGATACGTCAGGTCTTGCGGCGGCGTGACCTGGTGCGTCAGGTCACCATTGATGGAAGGCTCCATCAGCTGGTTGGGCTTGGCGTCGGTCGTATAGTGCGATACCGACGACCCCGGTGAAAACTCGGTCGGCGTGTACATGCGAATCCGCCTGGCCGCGTCGGTGCCGGCCAGGCGCGCCGGATTGACCGTCAGGCTGGCGACGACGCCCGACGTGGTGCGCGAGCGGCGCATCAGTGCCGCCTTCAGGCTCACCCCGACCTGCTGGGTGATACGCACCGCCGGAATGAGGACGGTATCGTCGGCACCGCCCAGGCCCGTCAGGTCGCCAGGCGCGTTGTCCGCCACCACCATCCCGATCGCGCCCGCATTCTGCACCACTTTGGCTTTTTCGGTGAAGGTGCAGGTGCCGCGGTCGACCAGCGCGATATTGCCACGCACCGCGATCCGGTTGGCGTTGTTGAGGGGCGTGCAGGCCAGTCCGAGTCCGGTAGGCTGGTCGATCACCCGCATCAACTGGCCGCTCACCGCGGTGCTGCTGAGCGGCGGGCCGAACGAGGCATCGCCGACCTCGACATTGCCGGCGGCGTTGCCCGCCGCCGGGCCGCTGATTCTCAAGACCGACGTCGGTGCCAGCGCCAGCGGCACCGCGGCCGTCACGTTGGGGCCGTTCCACGACAGGCCGGTACCGCTGACGGCCGACGCGGCGCGCTCGGCATTGACCATCTCCACCCATGACTTGTTGCTGCGGTTGTCGAGCAGGTAGTAATCCCAGATCGACGCGATGCCCTCGGTTTGCTCGCCCGTCTCGCCGTCGGTAAAGGTCTGGAAGCCCAGGCCGTGCGCCATTTCATGCAGCAGCACCGTGACCAGGTCGATCTGGCTTGCGGCCTGGTTGTCGAGGCCGAGATAGAAGCCGCTGCCAGGCAGGCAGTCGGGGAACCGCCCCAGGCGCGAGTTGAACCGCGCGATGATGTGCGGGTAGCCGGGGGTGCTCTGGTCGGTGCCGGCCAGCTTGGACGCCAGCGCACTCGGGTACCAGGTCGTCGCCCTCGGCGCGCTGGGGAAGTCGGAGAAGATTTCGTAGGCCCCGGCCGAGCCAAGCACCGCGCTGGAGGCGGTGCACGACAGCGGCACGAACGAGGCGCCGACCCGGATCGTGACGTTGCTGGTCAGGGTCGCGCCCCAGATGTCGGCGGCGTGCTGGAAGGCGATTAGGCGCTGCTGGCCGAGCGTGGTGCCGGGGTTGCCGCCGACGGCAGCGACGGCGGTCGGATCGTTGAAGCCGACGCCGGCCGCGTTCTGGTTGACGATGGTGATGGTCGCCGCCGCCTGCGCCCCAGCCATTGCGGCGCACGCCAGCGTCAACGCCGCAGCCAGCTGGCCAAGGCCAAATTGTTTAGCGGTCCGCATGATTGTGCTCCTGTGGATGGTTGACTGGGGCGGGCGCCGTCAAGGCGGCGTTGGCGGCGTCTTCGCCGATCGCTTCCTGGGCCCACAGCTTGCCGCTGGCGTCGCGCGAGACGATCGAATACACCTGGCCGCGCTCGCCGATGAGTTTCTGGCGGGTGCCATTGGCGCGCACCGTGGCGGGCGCCGCCGGCTGCGGCCGGGCTATTCCTTGCTGGACAGCCTGGGTGCGCAGCGCCTTTACCTCGGCCGGGGTGGCGTTGCGCAGTTCGCCGGTACGGGCGTCGCGCACCACCACCATCCCTTCGGCCTGCTCCGCGCTGGAGGGCAGTGTCACGCTCAACGCGCTGGCGCCGAGCAGCACGGCAATCGCGATCCTTGTTTTGCTGGACATGGTTCGATCCTTTTCAGTGAGGGGTTCTAGACGCCGGACCGGCGACGCAGCAGCGGCAGCACGCCAAGGCCGAGGCCGAGCATGAGCCAGGCCGACGGCTCCGGCACCGCGCTGACCGTGAAAGTGTCGATGCCGATATAGTTGGCCGCGACGGCGTCGCCGAGGTAGCGGAAGGCGAAGCGGCCGCTGCCCGACAAGGTCAGGTCGGCGCCGAACAGCTGCCAGCTGCCGGGGTAGGCCGAGGCCCCGCCGATGGTCGCCAGCAAGGTCGTGAAGCCGGCGGTATCGGTGCCGGCGCCGGGGCTGAAGCGCACCTCCAGCATGTCGTTAAATCCCGGCAGGCTCTGGTTGCGGGTGTAGAACGACAGGTGGGTGGCGCCGCCAAACGTCAGTAAAGGCGTGATCAACCAGTTGTCGATCGTGCCGGTGCCCTGGGCCGCGCTCAGGTAATTGGCACCGATGTAGGCATCGGCCGCGCCGGCCTGGGCGCCGAAGATGCCGGCATTGCCCTGGAACCAGGACTGGCCGGCCGGCACGCTGTTATTCGTCATGACCCAACTGCCGAGCGCGCCGACGTTGTCGAAATTTTGGTTCAAGATCACGGTGCCCGCGGCCTGGGCAGCGGGCAAAGCAAGCACGGCCAGCGCGCACGCGGCCGTGGCAAGTAAGGTTTTCGAAGGTTTCATAGGTAGCTTTCATGCAGTGGCCAGGTGAATCAACGGGTGCTCGCGCTGGCAGTCGTCGAGACGATTACGTTTTTTATAATATGGACTGGAAGATAACAAGCATTGATATTCGTTTAAGAGAAAACGAAAACTGCAGTCCGTTGCAGGGGATCGACGCGATCTCGGATCGAGCTGGACATTGATCTAGAACAAACGGCGCGCCTTGATGACTTCCCCGCTCACTGGCCAGGTGCCGACCGCGCCGTCCGACTACGCCAGTCGAGATCGTCGACGCCGTGTTTTGCAACTACCGGCCGCATGCGCAGTGGATCTGGAGCGTTGCTGTGGACCGCTTCATGCAAGGTGCGCGCGTGCGCGCGTGTGCAGCTACTGCTGCTGCTGCTGCCAATACCAAGAGTCGGACGACGATTTCGTGCTGCGCCTGCCGACCGAAGAAGGCCTGGCCTGGCGTTTCGAGCAGTGTGACGGCGTCGAGCAGATGGTGCTGTTCGCCGACACCAGTTGTTCGAGCACGCTTGAAGACGCCAGCAGCGCGGTGGGCGGCGCCATCCGCTATCACGGCGCCAGCGCCGTCGAAAAAAGCGACAGCATCCAGTATTTGGAGGCGTCGCGCACGCTCGGCGTCGCCGTCGTGACGGTGCTCAGTGACGACTACAAGGCGAAGCGATCGGTGACGGTGAGCGTGCCGACAAAATTTCCGATCGGCGGCAGGAACGCGCAGGCGGTGTCTTGCTGAAGATGTCGGCGACGGACGCGATCGAATCGACGCACTGGTGCAAAGTACTCGCCAGCGGTATCAGCGATGCCAACGGCGCTTGCGTGTGGACCGCCGAGCAAAGGCAAGCCCGAACGGGACGTCTGGAAAGAGTGCTTGAAGTCATGGTCCGGCGTCCACCAGGACAACATCCTCACCGCCATGGCGAACTGCATCCGTAGCGCGGATGATTATGTGTATATCGAAACCCAGTTTTTTATCTCGACGTTTGGAACCTGGCGTTCACCAACCGCCGGTACGGCCGGGCATGGGGCAAAAAACGCTTTTAGTGCTGCGCCCGGTTCCCGCGCAGCTTGCCGACAATCCCGGTCGGGAAAAAATAAATCGACAGCACGAACAGCACGCCAAGCCATAGCATCCAGCGGTCGGGATGCAGGGCCTCGGCCAGGAACGGGATGCCGGTCAGAGCCGAGGCGCTGTCGGCCATCAGCGTCTTGAGGTAGTTCTGCGCCAGGATGAACAAGGTGGCGCCGATCACCGCGCCGTACATGGTGCCCATGCCGCCGATGACGACGATGAGCAGGATGTCGGTCATCACCTCGAAGCCGAGCATGGTTTTCGGGCCGACGTAGCGCAGCCACAGCGCCATCAGCGCGCCGGCCAGCGCCGCCACCAGCGCGGCCAGCACGTTGGCCCAGATGCGGTACAGCACCGTGCGGTAGCCGAGCGCCTCGGCGCGGAACTCGTTTTCGCGGATCGCCTGCAGCACCCGGCCGAACGGCGAATTCACCAGCCGCAGCAAGAACAGGAATAGCGCCAGGCAGCCGAAAAAGACGATGTAATAGGTCACCAGCTTGCCGTCGATGGCGCGCCCGGCGATGTCGTTTTCGATCAACCGGAAACCGGGCGAGAGCAGTTCGGGCACGCTGAAGGTCTTGCCGTCTTCGCCGCCGGTAAAATCCGACAGCTGCGACGCCAGCACCGCGAACGACGACGCCACCGCCAAGGTAATCATGGCGTAGAAGATGGCCCGCACGCGCAGCGCGAACAGGCCGACGATAAGGGCCAGCACGATCGTCAGCAGCAAAGCGAGAACCAGGCCCACCAGCGCGCCGGACCAGGTCGGGCCGGCGCTCGACAAGCCCAGGCCGATGCCGTATGCGCCGATCCCGAAGAACATCGTGTGAGCGAACGAGACGATGCCGCTGTAGCCGAGCAGCAGGTCGTAGGACGCGACCAGCACGATGTAGATGCAAATGGTGGCCGCGGTGTTGAGCGGGCGCGCGCCGGCAGTGAGGAAGGGCGCCAGCGCCAGGCCAAGGAAGATCAGCACCAGGGCGGCGCCGAGCGCACGGCTGCGCGGCAGGTCGCCGGAGAAAAGTCGGTTGACTACAGAAATGCTCATAAACTTATCCTAGCGCCGTGCGTTGGAAAACAGGCCGGCCGGGCGCCACATCAGCACCCCGATCATCAAGAGGATGTTCGATACCAGCGCCACCTTCGGCTCCAGGAAGCCGACGTAATTGGTCACCAGCGCCATCAGCAGCGCGCCGATGAAGCAGCCGCCGACCGAACCCAGGCCGCCGATGATGATGACGATGAAGATCATCACCATGATCTCGCTGCCCATCGATGCGGTAAGGGTTTCCTTGTAAAACCCCCACATCACCCCGCCCAGGCCTGCCAGCGCCGAGCCGGCCGCGAACACCGCGACGAACAGGCGGCGGATGCGGTAGCCGAGCGCCTCGACCATTTCGCGGTTCTCGACGCCGGCGCGGATCAACAAGCCGATCTTGGTGCGGTTCAGCACCAGGAACATGGCGGCGAACACCAGCAGCCCGACCACCACGGCCACTAACCGGTATTTTTCGATCGCCGCGTCGCCCAGCACGATGGCGCCGCGCAGGCTCGTCGGCAGTGGCAGCGGCACCTGGTCGGCGCCCCATACCACGATGATCAGTTGTTCGGCGACGATCATGCCGCCCATCGTGATCAGGATCTGTTTCAGGTGCTGGCCGTACACCGGCATGATGATGATGCGCTCGAACGCCCAGCCGAGCAGGCCGGTGACAAACATCGCCACCAGCATCGCCAGTGCCAGCACCGCCAGGTTCATCAACAGGGAGTCGGCTTCGAGCCAGCCGTGCATCGGCAGCAGCACCATGGTGGCGGCGTAGGCGCCGACCGCGACAAACGCGCCGTGGCCGAAATTAAGTACGTCCATCAAGCCGAACACCAGGGTCAGGCCGCTCGACATAATAAAAATCATCATGCCCATCGCCAGGCCCGCAACGGTGAGGGTGACCCAGGTCGGGAAGCTGCCGACGAACGGCAGCATGGCCAGCATCAGCACCGGCACCAGCAGCAGCGGCGCGATGTCGCGCTTGGCCGCCGGCAGCGCCGTGTCGGGGCCAAGCGCGGACACCGGCGTCCGCGCTTGCGGCATCGGGGGCGGAACGAGAGAAGTCATATGCTGGTCCTATTGGTGGGAGTCGAGCGAGAGGCCGAGCAGGCGCTGTTGCAGGTCCTGGTTGTCGACCAGGTCGCGCATGGCGCCGGCGTGGACGATGCGGCCGTCGTCCATCACCGCGACAGTGTCGCCGAGCGACTTGACGAAGCTGAAATTCTGCTCGACCAGCAAAATCGTGGTGTCGGTTTCCTTCAGCTCGCGAAAGGCGGCGATCAGGCTCTGGATGATGGCCGGGGCGAGTCCTTTGGTCGGCTCGTCGACCAGCAGCAGCTTGCGCGGCTCGGCAATCGCGCGGGCGATCGCCACCATCTGCTTCTGGCCGCCGGACAGGTTGCCGGCCGGGTAGTGCCAGAATTTTTTCAAGGCCGGAAAGAAGCCGAAGATCCATTCGACCCGGGCCTCGTCGAGCGGACCGTTGCGCGCCGCCAGCAGCATGTTCTCGCGCACAGTCAGCTCGGAAAACACGGCCATCGATTCGGGCACGTAGGCGATGCCGGCCTGGGCGATGTCGGGGGTGGCCAGTTTGCCGATTTCGCGGCCGTCGAATTTCACGCTGCCGGCGCTCGCCTGCCACAGTCCCATGATGGTGCGCAGCAGTGTGGTCTTGCCGGCGCCGTTGCGGCCCAACAGCACCGCCAGACCGCCGCGCGGCACTTGCAGGTCAACGCCTTGCAGGATATGGTACTGGCCGATGTGGGTGTGCACGCCGGACAGCGTCAGCAGGGGGGCCGCAGCGGCCGGCGCAGGCGCGGTGGGCTCAGACATGTTCGGGTGTTCCAAGATAGGCTTCCTGTACGATCTGCGAGGCCATCACTGCGGCCGGATTGCCGTCGGCGACCAGCGCGCCGTTGTGCAGCACGATGATGCGGTCCGCCAGCGAGCGCACCACGTCCATCTTGTGCTCGACCAGCAGGATGGTCTTGTTGCGCTCGGCCTTGACCTGGTGGATCAGGTCGAGCACCACCGGCACTTCGTCGACGCTCATGCCGGCGGTCGGCTCGTCGAACATCATGACGGCCGGCTCGAGCGCGAGCAAAATCGCCACCTCGAGCTTGCGCTTGTCGCCGTGCGACAGCGCCGCCACGCGGGCATCGCGCTTAGTTTGAAGCGCCACCCGTTCAAGGTAATGGCCGGCGCGCTCGATCAGCTCCTTGTGGCCGGACCAGACCGAGAACATGTTCATGCCGACGCGCTGGTGGCTTTGCACCGCCAGCCTGACGTTTTCCAGCACCGTCAGGTTGGGGAACAGGTTAGTGAGCTGGAACGCGCGGCCGATGCCGAGCTGGGTGCGGCGCGCCGCGCCCGTGCCGGTGATGTCGACGCCGTTCAGGTGTACGCTACCCGACGTAGCCGGCAGCTGGCCCGACATTAAATTAAAGTAGGTGGTCTTGCCGGCGCCGTTGGGGCCGACGATGACGGTCAGCGTGCCGGGATAAAAATCGGCGCTGACCGCGTTTACCGCGATATGCCCGCCGAAGCGGATCGTCAGGTCGCGGGTCGACAAGGAGGGCGCCGGCGCCGGCGTTGGACCCATTGCTTGTTCCAACAAGCTGCTGGCCACCATGTCAGCGCTTGTTACGGATCGGCAGCGGCATTTCGCCAGCCGGGATTTCGCGCACCAGTTCGAGCAGGTCCCACTCGTTCTTCTGCTCCTTCTTGATGCGGAAGTGGTACATCGGCTGGATCGCCTGGTGGTCTTCCTTGCGGAAGCTCATTTTTCCTTTCGGTGTCTCGAATTCCATGCCTTCCATCGTTTTAATCAGCTTTTCGCTGTCACCCGAGCCGGCCTTCGACAATGCCGTGTGCACTGCGCTGGCCGCCGCGAAGCCGCCGGCGGTAAATACGTCCGGCGGCGTCTTGAAGCGCCTGGTGTGTTCGGCCACCAGCCAGTCGTTCATCTTGTTTTTCGGGAAGGCATAGTAATAATAGATGGTGCCCTGGGTACCGGCGAAGCTCTTCCAGGTCTTCATCACCGGCAGGATGTTGCCGTTCGGCGCCAGTGTGATGCTGTAGCGCTCAGGCTTCATGTCGGCCACCTTGTTCATCGGGTGCGGGCCGGCCCAGACGATCGACAGCACGCGCGGCAGCGGCTTGTCCTTCAAGGCGTCGAAGATGCGCTGGGCCGAGGAGGTGAAGTCGGTGGTGGCGACCGGCGCATATTCCTCATGCACCACCTTGGCCTTGCCGCCGGCGGCGATCAGCGCTTCCTTGGCGGCTTTGACGGCGTCGCGCCCAAAAGCGTAATCCTGGGCCAGGAAGGCGTAACTGCCGGCCGGCGAGACCATGGCCGCGGCCAGTGCGTCCTGCATCGAGCTGCGCGCGGTGCGGAAAATGTAGCGGTTCCATTTGTCGCCGGTGATCGCATCGGCCACCGCCGGCTCGATAATCAGCACCTTCTTGTATTCGAGCGCCACCGGCAGCATCGCAATGGCCGAACCGGACGAGCTGGTGCCGACCGCGATGTCGACCTTGTCGTCGCCATACGCTTCGGCCAGCAGGGTGCGGCCGAGGTCCGGTTTGCTCTGGTCGTCCTTGACGATCACCTTGAGCTTGCGGCCGTTGATTTCCATCTTGCCGCCGGTGAGGTACTCGAGCCCCATCATGAAGCCGGTCTCGGTCTCCTTGGCATAGGTCTCGAGGGCGCCGGTCTTGCCGGCGATGAGGGCCACTTTCAAATCTTGGCCCTGGGCCAGGGCCGGGGCCAAGGCGGCGGCAATCAGCAACGGTATCAGCGTGGGAATTAGTTTTGTCATTTTCTTGTCTCCTTCAAAGTGTCAGTCCGCCCGTGATTTCGAGCGTGGCACCGTTAATGTAGCTCGCTTCCGCCGATAGCAAAAAAACTGCAGCGGCAGCGACTTCGCGCGGTTGGCCCATGCGCTTTTGCGGGATCTGCGCGACCATCTCGGCGATCAGCCGCACCGGCATTTTAGAAAGGATCGGTGTTTCGATAAAACCCGGGCAGATCGCGTTGCTGCGCACGCCCTTGCGTCCGAGCTCACGCGCCCAGGTCTTGCTCATGCCCAGCACCCCGGCCTTGGCGGCGGCGTAGTTGGTCTGGCCGACATTACCCGACAGGCCGACGATCGACGAGATGTTGACGATCGCGCCGGTGCTGGCGAGCAGGGCGTCGACGGCGGCGCGGGTGCAGTTGAAGACGCCTTTCAGGTTGACGTCGATGACGCGGTCCCACTGCGCTTCGCTCATTTTGCTCAGTTGGGCGTCGGCCACCAAGCCGGCGTTGTTGACCAGGCCGTCGATGCGCCCGAACCGCGCCAGCGTCGCCTTGACGGCGTCCTGCACCGCCGCCAGGTCCGAAACGTCGACGATAAAGCCGGCCGCCTGGGCGCGCGGTGAGCGCTCGCCGATGCGTTCGAGCGCGCCGGCGATAGCGTCAGCCTGGTAGTCCCACAGCGCCACGCTGGCGCCATTTTCGGCGCAGCGTTCGGCAATCGCCAGGCCGATGCCTTGTGCGCCGCCGGTGACGACGATGACCTTGCCGGCCAGCTTCATGGATGTGGCGTGGCCGTTCAATCGACCTGCCCGAGGAAACCGCGCAGCGCGGCCTGGGCCGCCGTCTCGGTCAGCATCGGCGCGTGGCCGACGTTCGGCACTTCGGCGTACGCCATCTTGGGCGCCGCGGCGCGCATCAGCGCAAGCTGTTCGTTTTCGATCAGGTCGGACAGGGCGCCGCGCACCAGCAGGGTGGGGCGGTTGCGCGCCAGGCGGCGAAAGGCAAAGCGCGCCAGCACCGACGACGGTTTCAGTTTGTCGGGGCGAATCGAATCGGCGATGCGCGGGTCGTAGCGCATGCCAAACTGGCCGGGCGCCGTTTCGCTGAAGGCGCGGCGCGCCCAGCGCGCCCAATCTTCTGCGGTATTGTCCGGGAAGGCGCTCTGGTTAATCTCGCGCACGTAGTCGGCGGCGTCGCCCCACGACGCCAGCACTTCGCCCTTGCCGGCGTAGCTGGCGATGCGCTGCAGGCCGCGCGGCGACAGCGCCGGGCCGACGTCGTTGAGGACCGCCGCGGCAACCAGGTTCAGGTGCCGCATCGCCAGCGTCATGGTGATCAGGCCGCCCATCGAGGTACCGATGAAGACGGCGCGCCCGATGCCCAGGTCGTGGGCCAGTTTGACGACGTCGTCGGCGTACACCATCAGGTTATAGTGGCTTGGGTCGGGATCGTAGGCCGAATGACCGCGGCCGCGCACGTCGATGGCCAGCACGCGCCGGCCCTGGTCCGCGATCCATGGCGCCAGTTCGTCGAAGTCGGCCGAGTTGCGCGTCAGGCCGTGGATGCAGATGACGGGCAGGCGCGCCGGCCCGCCGCACGGCGCATAATCGCGCGCATACAGCCGCAGGCCATCGGTGCTGGTAAAGCTTGTCTCGGTGTAGTTGGACATATGATTGGACACGCGGGCGCCGTGGTGATGGGTTGTCGATTGCGTTGCAGTGTGCGCCAAAATAGCGCTGTTCGAAAGACAGGGCAGCGCCCACCCTTTGTGCATTTATGCACAATGCTACTTCGCAGGCCTAGGCCCGTCCCGGTAGCACCGCCGCAAGGGCGGCAATGAAAAAATTGCCATACCGCTGTGCACTGATGCACAATGGGCCGTATGAAAACTTTGCCTGAGTGGACCGATCTGCGCTACTTCCTCGAGCTTGCCCGCACCGGCACGCTGTCCGGCGCGTCGCGCGGGCTGGAAGTCGAACACACGACGGTAGCGCGCCGCATCGACCGTCTCGAAGCGCAGCTCGGCTCGACCTTGTTCGACCGTTCGCGCGAGGGTTACGAGCTGACCGAGATGGGGCTGGCGCTGCTGCCGCATGCCGAAGTGATGGAAAGCGCGGCGCTGGCGGCCCAGGACCAGTTGAGCGGCAACCAGGTCGAAGTGCGCGGCGTGGTGCGCCTCGGCGTGCCGGAAGTGCTGGGGGTGCGCGTCATCACGCCGCTGCTGGCGCGCTTTCTGGCCGAGCATCCCGACCTGTCGATCGACCTGCTGGTGCAGCCGCGCTTTGCCAATTTGGCCAACCGCGAGGCCGACCTCGGCGTGACGCTGGACGCGCCCAACACCGGCCGCTACATGGTAACGCGGCTGGCGACGTTTCGCCTGTACCTGTATGGCGCGCCCGACTACCTGGCACGCCATCCGCCGATCCTGCGCCAGTCCGACCTGGCCGGTCATGATTTCGTCGATTACGTGCAGGACCGGCTGGCCAGCAACGAGCTCAATTTTCTCGACGCGCTCGGCTTCACGCCGCGCCGGCGCCTGTGCTGCACCGGCATGATGGCGCAGGCCGAAGCGGCAGCAGCGGGGCTGGGGCTGATGATGGCGCCGCCGTACGTTATTGCCGACGATGGCCGGCTGGTGCCGATCCTGCAGGGCGAGGTGTTTGCCGAGCGGGCTTACTGGATGGTGGCGCCGGTCGACCTGTATCGGCTGCCGCGGGTGCGCGCGGTGTGGAACCTGCTGCGCGAGTATGCCGATGCGCAGCCGGACTTGTTTGTGCATGCCGATGGCGCGGCGGGTATCGCCCGGCCGAAAACGCGCAGGGCTTGAGCCAGGACGACGGGTGGCAAGCTAACGGCCAAAAAAGGGCGCCTTGCGGGCGCCCTTTTCGATCCAGCATTTTTTAATCCTTCAAACCTGGCCTAGAACTTCAGGCTCACGGTCGCCTTCACCGTGCGCGGGTCGCCGTAGAACGCAGTGACGGTGTTGGAGGAGGCGGAGAAATTGTAGCCGGCGACCTTGTAGCGCTTGTCGGTCAGGTTGCGACCGTGCAGGCCGACCTGGACCTTGCGGTCGGCGCTGGTCCAGACCAGGCTCGCATCCCACAACGTGTAGGCATCTTGCGCCAGCAACAGGTTGCCAGGCACCAACGCGTCAAGCCCAGGGGTATTGCCGGTGCGGACGATTTCAGTCTGGTACACGCGGCTCTTGTACGACACGCCATTCATCAGCGACAGCATGCCGGAACGCCCGCTCAGCACCAGTGGCCAATCGTAGCTTGCCGATAGGTTGCCCGAGTGCTTGGGCGTATTCTGGAACTCGGCATTCCTGGCCAGGTTGATCAGGTTCGGGCCGTTGGCGACCAGCCACTCGTCATACTTGGCGTCGATGTAGCTGTACATGCCGCTGACGTTGAGCGAGTTGGTCAGTTGCGAAATCGCTTCCAGTTCCAGGCCCTTGATCTTGGCCTTGCCGGCGTTGGTGAGCGAACCGGAGAAGCCGTTCGCATTACCGGCTGCGTCGTAGGTAATGATCGAGCCAGGAATCTGGACGTTTTTGTACTTGGTGAAAAAGACTGCCGCATTGGTCTGCAGGCGTCCGCCATTCATGCTCGACTTCAGGCCCAGTTCGAACGCGGTGACTTCTTCCGGATTGACGCCCTTGCGCTTGAGCTGGGAGGCCAGCGTGTTCGGCCCGCCGGTACCGGTCAGGTCCATGCGCGGATCGAACATGCCGCCCTTGAAGCCTTGCGAAGCGGTGCCGTACATATTGTGTTGAGGTGCGAACTTCCAGCCAAAGCCGAGTTTCGGCGTGAACTTGGTGTCGGTACGGTTCAAGGCATCCGGTCCGAGGTCGGTGTTGGCGGGGCTTAAACCGGCGGCGGCGGGATTGCCCAGCGTCGGCGAACCGGCCAGGCCGATGTAGGTCCTTTTGAAGATGCGCGCGTCGTGCTGGTCGTCGGTGTAACGGCCGCCGACGTTGACGTTGAACGTATCGGTGACGCTGTAGCTGACATCGGCGAACACGGCCTTGGTCCTGCTGTTGATGTCGTCCATGGTGTACGCTGCCAGGCCGCCGAGGGCCGGAAAGTTTATCAGCACGTCGAATTCGTTGAATGCATTGGCCTTCATGTAGAACACCCCGGCCACGCCCTGGATCTTGGCGCCGGTGTAGGTCAGCTGAAATTCCTGGCTCTTCTGATTGTCGGCGTAGATCGTCGGCGCTTCGAACAGCGGCGTGCCCAGCGAATCGAAGTCGATCGGCGCGAAGCTTTTTGATTTGCGGTAGGCAGTGACGGACTTGAACGACAGTTCCGGATTGACCTGGTACTCAGCCAGCAGCGCGGTGCCCTGGGTGATCACCTGCTGGGCGTGGCCGTTGACCGCGTACAGGTTGGCGCGGGTGTCGTACTTGTTCTCGAGCGGCGCCAGGCTGGCGGGCGCCGGGCCGGGCGTGAGACGGTAGCCTTGTTTGGCCTGCGAATCGTCGACCGTGCGGTCGCTCGACAAGCGGATGAACAGGTTGCTGCTCGGGGTCAGCTCGATGCTGATGCGCCCGGCCACGGCTTCCTTGTTGTAGTTATCCTTGCCGTTGACGACGTTCTGGCCGAAACCGTCGCGGTTGAAGGTGGCAACCGAGCCGCCGATGCGCAGCATGTCGGACAGCGGCACGGTGGCGTTGAGCACCAGGTCTTTTTCGCCGTAGTTGCCGACCGTTGCCTTGACGCCGAACGTGGTCTTCGGCGACAGTTTGCGGGTGACGTACTTGACGGCGCCGCCGATGGTGTTCTTGCCGTACAGCGTGCCTTGCGGGCCGCGCAAGATCTCGACCCGCTCAAGGTCGTAGATGTCGGTCAGCGCGCCTTGCGGGCGGGCCATGTAGACGTCGTCGAGGTAGATGCCGACACCCGGCTCGTAGCCGGCGACCGGATCCTGCTGGCCGATGCCGCGAATGAAGGCGGTCAGCGTCGTGTTGGTGCCGCGCGAGACTTTCAGCGTGGTGCTTGGAACGAGGTTAGCCACGGCCGTGATGTCGGGCATCGCCTGCTTCTCCAGCTCGGCGCCGGAGATGGAACTGACCGCGCCCGGCACGTCCTGGATCAACTCGGCCCGGCGGCGCGCGGTGACGACGACTTTTTCGATTGCTCCGGTGGCGTTTTCCGTGGCGCCAGCCGTTTGTGCGTATGCCGTGGTCTATGACACGGCGGGGATCGCCATGATGACCGCGACAGAACGACGCAACACCGTTTTTTGTTTGCTCGACATACGCATTTCAGTCTCCTTCAGTTGTTATGCTTTTTTAATCGATAGGGGTTATACGCAATGCAACGGAGTGTGCGCGCTTTGTATGCTGAGTGAAAGCCATCAGCTTGCACGGCCAATGTGCAATTTTGCACAAGACCGAGTCTGGTATGCGTTCGCGCAGAGGGAGCCGAGGCTCCAATAGCTGTTTTTGCAGGGATATCCGGCTTGCGCCTGATCAGGGTGTAGCGTAGTTAAGATGCAACATGTTGTTTCTACGCAAATCTATAAGGAGGATCGGGCAACTCGCGACGGTGATCCGGGCGCACCAGTGTTCGCGAACACCGAAATCGTCCGCATCCGGACGGATTGGCTTGTCCGTGCCGGTAAAGCGCCCCGAATCAACGATGGCATGGGTGTTGCAATACTTTTTTTATTTCCCCAGCTACTCAAAGCGACTATCCATGGCACGACGAAGTTTGCGCGCTTTGGTGAAAGAGCCCGCTTACTCGATCGTCGTCGTGGGCGCTCCCGCCGGCGCCGGCGTAGCCCAGATCGGTTTTTACTTCCTCGCCGAATCGATGGCAATACGCTGAGCATACGGTCCAGGGCCGACGCGCTGCGGGTTTACATGCAGATCAGTCGCGCGCGCGGAACGGGTTGCGGTCGTTCAGTTCGTCAATATAGTCGTCGATGCCGCCGGCTTCGCGCTCGAGGAAACGTTCAATGGCGTCGGCGAACGCCGGGTGGGCCAGCCAGTGGGCCGACCAGGTCCTGGTTGGCAGGAAGCCGCGCGCCATCTTGTGTTCGCCTTGCGCGCCGCCTTCGAACACGGCGATGTTCTGCTCGATGCAGAACTCCAGCGGCTGGTAGTAGGCTGTTTCGAAGTGCAGGCAGGGCACGTGCTCCAGTTCGCCCCAGTAGCGGCCGAACAGCGTGTCCTGCGAGTGGATGACGAGTGACGACGCCACCGGTTTGCCGTTGCGCTCGGCGATCACCAGCAGGATGTTTTGCGGCATGGTGCGGCCGATGCGCTGAAAAAAATCCAGGTTCAGGTAAGGCGTCGAATGGTGGGCCGCGTAGGTATGCTTGTAGCAGCGGTTGAACAGCCGCCAGTCCGCGTCGGTGGCGTCGATACCGCGCACCCGCCGCATGGTGACGCCGGCCTCGCGCACCTTGCGCCGCTCGGCGCGGATGTTCTTGCGCTTCTTTGGTTCGAGCGTCGCCAGAAACGCCTCGAAATCAAGGTAGCCGGCGTTGAGCCAATGAAATTGCACGCCGCTGCGCAGCATGAATCCGGCCTCGGCCAGCTGACGCGCCTCTTCCTCGGACGGGTACAGGATGTGGGTCGACGACATCCTTGATGCCTGCTGGGTGGCGCGCACCACTTCGATCAGCGCGGCGCGCGCCCTGGCGTCGACTGCCATCAGGCGCGGACCGGTGACGGGGGTGAACGGGATCGCCGACAGCAGCTTCGGGTAGTAGTCGAGGCCGTTGCGCTGGTAGGCGTCGGCCCAAGCCCAGTCGAACACGTATTCGCCGTACGAGTGCATCTTGACATATAGCGGCATTGCCGCAGCCAGCGTGGCGCCGTCGTACAGCGCAATGAATTGCGGCTGCCAGCCGGCGTCTTCGCCGGCGCTGCCCGACTCGTGCAGCGCATGTAAAAAAGCGTACGACAAAAAAGGGTTGGCGCGCTCTTGCGCCATGGCCAGGCCGTCCCAGGCCGGGGCGCCGATCTCGGATAGGGAAGATACGATATGCGTGCGATAATTCATTGTTTACATTCTCCGAAGATCTGCTGCCACGCGGTGTATTTTACGCAAAATGGTGCAATGCACCGGCGCGCCGGGTTTAGTGCCCGGGTCAGTGCCGGGTCAGTGCCCCGTGCCCACGCCGGCAAAGGTCGAGCGACCCTTGATGAAAAACCTGTTTTCCAACTGCTTCTCCAACTTATACACGCACGGTTTCGCCCGCGTCGCCGTGGCCACGCCGCACCTGCGGGTCGCCGATCCGGCGTTTAATGCGGCCGAGACGATCGCCCTGGCGCGCCAGGCCCATGCGCAAGGGGCGGTGCTGGTGGCGTTTCCGGAACTGGGCCTGTCGGCCTACACTTGCGAGGACCTGTTCCATCAGCGCGCCTTGCAGGACGCCTGCGAGGCCGCGCTGGCGCAAATCGTCGCAGAATCGGCGGTGCTGGGCATCGTCATGATCGTCGGCATGCCGGTGCGCTCCCAGCACCTGCTGTTCAATTGCGCAGTGGTGGTGGCGGGCGGGCGCATCCTCGGCGTGGTGCCGAAGTCCTTCCTGCCCAACTACGGCGAATTTTACGAATCGCGCCAGTTCAGCCCCGCCGACTGTGCCCGGGAAACCACGGTCGCCCTGTGCGGCCAGCAAGCCCGCTTCGGCGCCTGCCTGCTGTTCGAACTGGCGGCGCTGCCGCTGCTGCGCTTTCACGTCGAGATCTGCGAAGACGTCTGGGTGCCGATTCCACCGTCGTCGTTCGCCGCGCTGGCCGGCGCCACGGTGCTGGTCAACCTGTCGGCCTCGAACGCGCTGGTCGGCAAGGCCGGTTACCGCCGGCAACTGGTGCAGCAGCAGTCGGCACGCTGCATCGCCGCCTACCTGTACACCTCGGCCGGAAACGGCGAATCGAGCACCGACATGGCGTGGGACGGCCAGTCGCTGATCTGCGAGAACGGCGAATTGCTGGCCCAGTCAGGGCGCTTCCAGGGCGATTCGCACCTGCTGTTCGCCGACGTCGACCTCGAACGGCTGTCGCGCGAGCGCATGCGCCAGACGACGTACGCGCAGTCGATGCAGCGCCACGCCGGCGAGGCCGCCAAATTCGAGGTCGTCGCCGTTGACCTGGCGCTGGCGCAGGGCCGCCCGCTAGCTTTGATGCGCCACGTCGAGCGCTTCCCGTACGTGCCGTCGGACCCGGCCCGGCGCGACGAGCGCTGTACCGAGGTCTATAACATCCAGGTGCAGGCGCTGGTGCAGCGGCTCGCCTCCAGCGGCATGAAAAAAGTCGTCATTGGTGTTTCGGGCGGCCTCGATTCGACCCATGCTCTGCTGGTGTGTGCGCGGGCGATGGACAAGCTGGCGCTGCCGCGCGCAAACATCCTGGCCTACACGATGCCGGGGTTCGCGACCAGCGAACGCACGGTTGCCCAGGCGCGCGAGCTGATGGCCGTGATCGGCTGCAGCGCCGCTGAAATCGACATCCGGCCGAGCTGCATCCAGATGCTGGCCGATATCGGCCACCCATACGCCGGCGGTGAGGAAATCTACGACGTCACGTTCGAAAACGTCCAGGCGGGCGAGCGCACCAGCCACTTGTTTCGGCTGGCGAACCTGCATGGCGCCATCGTCATCGGCACCGGCGACCTGTCCGAGCTGGCGCTGGGTTGGTGCACCTACGGCGTGGGCGACCATATGTCGCACTACAACGTCAACGCCAGCGTGCCGAAAACGCTGATTTCCCACCTGGTGCGCTGGGTCGCCGAGACCGGCGCGGTGGGTGCCAGCTCGCAAGTGCTGCAACAGATCGTCGACACCGAGATCAGCCCCGAACTGGTGCCGGGAAAAAAAGGCGGGCAAGGCGGGGAGCCGGCGCAAAAGACGCAGGACGTGATCGGCCCCTACGAGCTGCAGGACTTCAACCTGTATTACACGCTGCGCTACGGCTTCGCGCCGACCAAGGTAGCGTTCCTGGCGCTGGCGGCGTGGGGCGACCGGAACAGTGGCAGTTGGCCCAATGGCGAGCACGTCGAGCGCAACCAATACGACCTGGCGGCAATCAAGCGCAACCTCGGCATCTTTTTGTACCGCTTCTTCAAGACCAGCCAGTTCAAGCGCTCGTGCGTACCGAATGGGCCAAAGGTCGGTACCGGCGGCTCGCTGTCGCCGCGCGGCGACTGGCGCGCGCCGAGCGATAGCGAAGCGACAGTCTGGATGGCCGACCTGGAGCGCATTCCGCACGGGGCCGACGAAGGCCTGGCCTGAGGGGCCGGCACGGATCGACGCCACCATGATCGGTTAAAATCGGTCAATCGTCTTAATTTGCAGTACTGAATAACCCGAGTAACCCGAGAACCAAAGGAAGCAGTCATGAAACAGATTACCTGCGTGATCAAGCCGTTCAAGCTTGACGAAGTGCGCGAAGCGCTGGCCGACGTCAACGTCACCGGCCTGACGGTCACCGAAGTGAAAGGTTTCGGCCGTCAGAAGGGTCATACCGAGCTGTACCGCGGCGCCGAATACGTCGTCGATTTCCTGCCGAAGGTAAAGATCGAAGTCGTGGTCGACGACGCCATGACCGAGCAAGTAGTCGACGCCATCATCAAGGCCGCACGCACCGGCAAGATCGGCGACGGCAAGATTTTTGTCCAGGATGTCGAGCAGGTGATCCGCATCCGCACCGGCGAAACCGGCCCGGAAGCCGTTTAAGTCCCCCGGGGTCAGTTCCGACATTCGGACACGGCCCCATGCGTAGCAAGCTCTGAGTGTCGAGCTCGTGTCTGAATGTCGGAACTGACCCCAGGGTTAGCTTAGCGAGTTCAGCGGCCGAGCCGCATGTCGAATTTCCAGCTCAGGAGCCGTAGTGCGCTGATGAAAGTCGCGCTCGACCAGAGCGCGAAGTCGTGCGGCATCTCGAGCTTGCGCATGATGAGAAACATCCAGCTGCCGAGGAAAGCGCAGATGGCGTAGGGTTTGCCGTCGCGAAAAACCATCGGTACTTCGTTGCAGACGATGTCGCGCAGCACGCCGCCAAAAATACCCGTGATCACGCCCATCATCGATGCGATGAACAGCGGCATGCCGGCGTCCAGCGCCGAGGCGACGCCGGCAATCGAGAACAGCCCTAGGCCAATGGCGTCGGCGATCACGATCAGGCGTTCAGACACCATCTGGCGCAAGGTGCGGATCAACGGGGAGGCGACCAGCGCCAGCACGAAGATGAGGATGGCGTACTCTTGATGGGTAACCCAGAACAGCGGGCGGCGGTCGAGCAGGATGTCGCGCAAGGTGCCGCCACCGAATGCGGTGATGAAGGCGACGGTGAAAACGCCTACCAGGTCCATGCGCTTGCGCCGCGCTTCGATGAATCCGGAAAAGGCCCCGACCAGGATCGCCATAATTTCAATAAACTTAATAAGCGTCATGCGGTGCGATGTGCTGTTGGCGGATGTTGCAGCCTAACATGCGCGGGACGAAAGTCACAAAACGTCATGTTGTTGCCTTTATACGGTAGTCGGTCCACAAGCTTGCCAGTGCTGTTGCCAAGTCGCCAGGACTACACCTTCTGTTAAACCAGTCGCTCACCGCACCTGGCAGGCGAAGCCGCGCGTAAGGCTGATACCTTAACTCCTTGTCCACCGGCGCTATGCGCTGCATCAGGCGCTTGCGGGGCTGCGATTGACGGCATGCCCGGCTGCGCGCGAAAGCAATCTTGAGCCGACCGGTTTCGCCATGGGGCCGATCCTTGCCGCTCTTGTCCTCAGCCGGCTTCGTGCCGCGCGTCAGCAGCCATCGCCAACCGCCAACCACACATTGCACAAAAGCAATGTTGTTTCAAGTATCTATTTTGCAATACTATTGCTGAGTTGTATTGCCTTAACGCACCGAGTAGCAGTCCAGGAAAAAACTGCAATCAAGAGACCGACGGATGCAAAACTCACTCCCTGAAGGGGCGCCGCATGACACTGAAGCCTTGGGCCCCGCAACCTCGCGGGCTGCAACAGCGGTGTATTGCTCCTGGCTTCGACGCGCGCGCCGAATTTATCAAGGAGGCAATGCTGCCGGTACGATCTGGTTGGTATTTAGCACCTTGCCCGGCCCTGCGCCGGGCGCATCTGGCAGCCTGGCGGAAGCGGAACGGCGCCGTTAGCGCTGGCGCTCCAACGCCGGCTTGAGCAGCACAATCAAGGCCCCGTGCCCCCCATCGCCCTTGTTGGCAACGCAAAACGCCACGACCTCGTCTTTTTGCACCAGCCAGCTGTGCACCATCGAACGCAGTACCGGCTCGCCGCGGGCCGAACCGTACCCTTTGCCGTGGATCACGCGCACGCAGCGCAGGCCGCGCTTCATCGCGCGGCGCAGAAAGTCGCCCACCTGGTCGCGCGCGGTGTCGCGCGTCATGCCGTGCAGATCGAGCTCGTCCTGCACGGGCCAGTGCCGCTTGCGCATCTTGCGCACCACGTCGGCACCGACGCCGGGCGCCGAGTAACTGAGCGTCGGATCGTCCTCGAGCAGGCCGTCGACGTCGAACTGGTCGGACAGCGATTCGCGCATCACGCTAGCGTTGTCTTCTTCTACCGTGCGCACCTTGCCGGGGGCGCCGCGCACGGCAATCGCCGCCATGGGCGCGACGTAGCGGTCCGACACGGGAATCGGCTTGACGCCGCCAAGCGAACCGCGGAACACGTTCGCTTCCTCGCGGGCGACCTGCTGGCGTTTTTCGCGCGCGGCTTCTTCGAGCGCGCGCGCCTGATCCTGTTCCTTGAGCGTGTCGCCAAAGGCTTTCAGGTCGGCGAAATTTTTGATTCCCGCCATCGCAATCCTCAGTCTTCCAGGCTTTCCAGGTAGCGCTGGGCGTCGAGCGCGGCCATGCAGCCGGTGCCGGAGCTGGTGATCGCCTGGCGATAGATATGGTCCTGCACGTCCCCGGCGGCAAACACGCCGGGGATGTTGGTCGCCGTCGCCATGCCTTCGAGGCCGGTGCGGGTCTTGATGTAACCGTTGTGCATGTCGAGCTGACCTTCGAAGATGCCGGTGTTCGGCTTGTGGCCGATCGCCACGAACAGGCCATGTACCGCCATCGGCGTCACTTCGCCAGTCTCGGTCGACCTGAGGTTGACGCCAGTGACGCCGCTGGCGTCGCCGGTCACTTCGTCGAGCGTATGGTTGTACTTGATGACGATCTTGCCCTCGAGCGCCTTGGCGTTGAGGCGGTCGATCAGGATCGCTTCGGCGCGGAATTTGTCGCGACGGTGGATGATCGTCACTTTGGTGGCGATGTTCGACAGGTACAGCGCTTCCTCGACTGCGGTATTGCCGCCGCCGACGACGGCCACTTCCTGGCCGCGGTAGAAAAAGCCGTCGCAGGTGGCGCAGGCCGACACGCCCTTGCCCATGAACGCTTCTTCGGACGGCAGGCCGAGGTATTGGGCCGAGGCGCCGGTGGCGATGATCAGTGCGTCGCAGGTGAATTCGTGGCTGTCGCCCACCAGGCGGATCGGCTTCTCGTTGAGGAACGTGGTGTGGATGTGGTCGTACACGATCTCGGTGTTGAAACGCTCGGCATGCTGCAGCAGGCGGGCCATCAGGTCCGGTCCCTGCACGCCCATCGGGTCGCCTGGCCAGTTTTCGACGTCGGTGGTGGTCATCAGCTGGCCGCCTTGCTCCATGCCGGTGACCAGCATCGGGTTCAGGTTGGCGCGCGCGGCGTAGACAGCGGCGGCGTAACCGGCGGGCCCGGAACCGAGGATCAGGACTTTGGCATGTTTGGTAATGGTCATGGAGGGCTTCTGGATATTGTGTATGGAGAGAAATGGGGCCGATCGCAGCGACATCAAGGGCCAGCCTCGACGTACGCAATTATAGTCGATGATGCGTCCCGGTATGAATGATGGGCCCGCCGCACAACATATGGCTTAGAATGAGCGCATCGTATTCATGCAGCAAATCACACGCTTCACGTATGAAAAATCGCGTATGACAAATCACGTATGAAAAATCAAGTATGACAAAGCAAGCATGACAAAAACCAGCCCCCCCGCCAACCCCAGCTACACGCGCAAGCCGACCACCCGGCAACCGCTGCCGAACCGCCTGGTGCGCCTGCTGTCCGAGGCGCGCTGGATCGCGCTGGCAGTGCTGTTCGTATATTTCGTCATCATCCTGCTGTCGTACAATAAGGCCGACCCGGGCTGGTCGCACGACGTTGTCGTCACCAAGGTGGCCAACCTGGGCGGGCGCGCCGGTGCCTGGCTGGCCGACCTGCTGTTGTTCATCTTCGGCTTTTCGGCCTGGTGGTGGTGCGTCTGCTTCCTGCGTCTGGTATGGAAAGACTACCGCCACCTGACCCAGAAGTTCGTCATGGAAGCGCAGTTCGACCCCGAGCACCAGCACGAGGCGCTGATCCGCTGGAGCGGCTTCGTGATGCTGTTTGCCGGCAGCGTCGGCCTCGAATACCTGCGCATGTACTCGCTGCAAGCGCAACTGCCGCGCGCGCCAGGCGGCGTGCTGGGCCAGCTGATCGGCCACTCGTCGAGCGTGGCCTTCGGTTTCACCGGCGCCACCTTGCTGCTGCTGCTGCTGTTCGGTCTGGGCGCCAGCCTGTTTTTTCATATCTCCTGGCTGGCGGTAGCCGAGCGCGTCGGCGGCATGATCGAGGTGTCGATCGACTGGTTCCGCCTGCGCTACCAGGACCGCGAAGACCGCCGGCAGGGCGAAGTGGCCGCCGTCAAGCGCGACGAGGTGGTGGTGATCGAACGCGCCAGGCACGTCGAAAAACACGTTGAAAAATATGCGGCGGCGCCGGCGCTCAAGATTGAGCCGCATGTCGCCCCCGTCATCGTCAAGTCGGAAAAATTCGAGAAGGAAAAGCAGGCGCCGCTGTTCCGCGACCTGCCGGGCGACTCGCCTTTGCCGCCGCTGTCGCTGCTCGACGAAGCGGCCGCATACCAGGAAACGGTGTCGGTCGAGACGCTTGAATTCACCAGCCGCCTAATCGAGAAAAAGCTGTCGGACTTCGGCGTCGATGCGAAAGTCGTCGTCGCCTATCCGGGCCCGGTGGTGACGCGCTACGAAATCGAGCCGGCCACGGGCGTCAAGGGCAGCCAGATCGTCGGCCTGGCACGCGACCTGGCCCGTTCGCTGTCGCTCACCTCGATCCGCGTGGTCGAAACCATCCCCGGCAAGAACTACATGGCGCTAGAACTGCCGAACCCGAAACGCCAGATCGTGCGGCTTTCCGAAATCGTCGGCTCGAAGATTTACAACGACAGTGCCTCGAGCCTGACGATCGCGCTCGGCAAGGACATCGCCGGCAAACCGGTGATCGCCGACCTGGCCAAGATGCCGCACCTGCTGGTGGCCGGCACCACCGGTTCCGGTAAATCAGTCGGCATCAACGCGACCATCCTGTCGCTGCTGTACAAATCCGACCCGGCCGACGTGCGCCTGATCTTGATCGACCCGAAGATGCTGGAGATGTCGGTCTACGAAGGCATCCCGCACCTGCTGGCACCTGTGGTGACCGACATGCGCCAGGCCGGCCACGCGCTGAACTGGGCGGTCAACGAGATGGAGCGCCGCTACAAGCTGATGAGCAAACTGGGCGTGCGCAACCTGGCCGGCTACAACACCAAGATTTTGGACGCGGCCAAGCGCGAGGAGCACATCCCCAACCCGTTCAGCTTGACGCCGGACTCGCCCGAGCCGCTCGAAAAGCTGCCGACGATCGTCATCATCATCGACGAGCTGGCCGACCTGATGATGGTGGTCGGTAAAAAAGTCGAGGAGCTGATCGCTCGTATCGCGCAAAAGGCGCGCGCCGCCGGCCTGCACCTGATCCTGGCGACCCAGCGGCCGTCGGTCGACGTTATCACCGGCCTGATCAAGGCTAACATCCCGACCCGAATCGCTTTCCAGGTGTCGTCGAAAATCGACTCGCGCACCATTCTTGACCAGATGGGCGCCGAAGCGCTGCTCGGCATGGGCGACATGCTGTACATGCCGCCCGGTACCGGCATGCCGGTGCGTGTCCACGGCGCCTTCGTGTCCGACGAAGAAGTGCATCGAGTTGTAAAACATCTGTTGACGACGGGCGAACCGAACTACATTGATGGCATCCTCGAAGGCGGCACGCTCGAGGGTGAAGGCGGCGCCGAAGGGGCCGTGGCGGGCGAGGGCGGCGGCGAAGCCGATGCGCTGTACGACCAGGCGGTGCAGGTGGTGCTGAAAAACCGCCGCGCGTCGATCTCGCTGGTGCAGCGGCACCTGCGGATCGGCTACAACCGCGCCGCGCGCCTGCTCGAACAGATGGAAAACAGCGGCGTCGTTTCGTCGATGCAGTCGAACGGCAACCGGGACATTCTGGTGCCGGCGGCCAGCGCCGAATAACGCTGGAACAGATCAACACAAGGATGACAATGAACTTCAACAAGAAATTCACGCTGGTGGCGCTGCTTGCCGCCGGCGCGCTGACGCTCACCGGCGCGGCCCACGCCGGCGCGCTGGAACAGTTCAAGACTTTTGTGGCCAGCACCCATGCCGCGCGCGGCGAGTTCAGTCAGCAGCAGATGAAGAAATCCGACACGAAAGCGGCGACCGGCAAGGCCGCGCAAGTCTCGACCGGCACCTTCGTGTTTGCCCGCCCGGGCAAGTTCATCTGGACCTATCTCAAGCCGTACGAGCAGTTGCTGCAGGCCGACGGCGAGCAACTGTACATCTTCGACAAGGACCTGAACCAGGTAACGGTCAAAAAGCTGGGCAGTGTGCTGGGCTCGTCGCCGGCCGCGATCCTGTTCGGCAGCAACGACCTCGACAAGAATTTTACGTTGAGCGAAGCCGGCAGCCGCGGCGGCCTCGAGTGGCTCAACGCCAAGCCGAAGGCCAAAGACAGTACCTTCGAGCAGATCAGCATCGGCCTGCGCAACGGCACGCCGGAAGCGATGGAGCTGCATGACGCGTTCGGATCGACGTCTGTGATTTCATTTAAAAAGTTCGAAAAAAATCCGCCGTTGTCGGCCCAGCAGTTCAAATTCGTGATGCCGAAAGGCGCCGACGTTTTTAATAATTGAAGGTGCGCCCAGGGGACCGGCGGAACCGTCGCGGACGATTGCCGGTCTTTCAGTGAACTTCCATTAAACTAGCGGCTATCGTTCAATCCGGCATCTTCGACCCGTTCATGCGCACCTCTCGTTTATTTCGCTTTTCCCAACGTCGCAGCTCACGCGGGTATGCCCATGGATGACCTGTTCAAGCATGAGCCGGCGGCCCCGCTGGCCGAGGCGCTGCGTCCGCGCACCATCGGCGAAGTGATCGGCCAAAGCCATCTGCTGGGGCCCGGCAAGCCGCTCAACCTGGTATTCAAGTCGGGCAAGCCGCATTCGATGATTTTGTGGGGCCCGCCCGGCGTCGGCAAGACCACGCTGGCGCGCCTGACCGCGTCCGCTTTCGAGTGCGAATTCATCGCCTTGTCGGCGGTGCTGTCGGGCGTGAAGGACATCCGCGCCTCGATCGAGCAGGCCGAGCACCACCTGGCCGGCGGCAAGCACACGATTCTCTTCATCGACGAGATCCACCGTTTCAACAAGTCGCAGCAGGACGCCTTGCTGCCGTTCGTCGAATCGGGTCTGGTCACGCTGATCGGCGCCACCACCGAGAATCCCTCGTTCGAAGTCAATTCGGCGCTGCTGTCGCGCTCGCAGGTGTATGTGCTCAAGGCCCTTACCGACGCCGAACTGCTGCAACTGCTGGCGCGCGCGCGGGAACGCGTGCTGGGGCACCTGACGTTCGACGACGTCGCCATCGCCACCCTGGTCGGTTACGCCGATGGCGACGCGCGCCGCTTCCTCAACCTGCTCGAGCAGACTCAGACGTCGGCCGCAACGTCGCAGGTCACCCACATCACGGGCCATTTTGTGGACAACGCGCTGACGCTCAATTCGCGCCGTTTCGACAAGGGCGGCGACAATTTCTACGACCAGATTTCGGCGCTGCACAAGTCGGTGCGCGGCTCGCATCCGGACGCCGCGCTGTACTGGCTGTGCCGCATGCTCGATGGCGGCGCCGACCCGCAGTACCTGCTGCGCCGCATCGTGCGCATGGCATGGGAAGACATCGGCATCGCCGACCCGCGCGCAATCCAGATTGCCAACGACGCCGCCGCCACTTACGAGCGGCTCGGTTCGCCCGAAGGCGAACTGGCGCTGGGCCAGGCGGTGATCTATCTGGCCATCGCGGCCAAGAGCAACGCCGGCTACAACGCCTACAACCGCGCGGTCGCCTTCATCAAGAAGGACAAGTCGCGCGAAGTGCCGGTCCACCTGCGCAATGCGCCGACCAAGCTGATGAAGGAACTCGGCTACGGTCACGAGTACCGCTACGCGCACGACGAGCCGAACGCCTATGCGGCCGGCGAAACCTATCTGCCCGACGGCATGGCCGAGCCCCTTTGGTACGAGCCGGTGCCGCGCGGGATCGAGGCGAAGATCGCCGAAAAGCTGGCGTGGCTGCGCGGGCTCGACAAGGATGCGCAAGGATAGGCAGAGCTAGTTCGCTCTTTTGCCGCGAAACGGACGTCATCGCGGTTTCATTCCGCATTTTTCGCAATCTGTCCCGCATTTACTGCGCTTCATCGCAAGCTGCTGGAGAAGGAGGGCGGTACTGGTTAAAGTTCAACCATACCAAACCACTTCACCACCGGGAGCACACCATGAACATCCGTAAAAACGCCGAAGCCTTCTTCCTTGCCGCCGCCATTGTCGGCACCTTCGGCACCTTCGTCAGCTACGCAACGGCGGCCGAACCAGCCCGTTTTACTGCCGCCGCAGTTGTCACCCCTTTTGCCGCAAAAGTCATCGCCAGCGACAGCACGATGCAGGTCGTCGTCATCAAGGGTCAGCGCCTGAGCGCCGCGCAAAAGGCCGCGCTGAACTAAGGATCGTTGAGATTGCAGCGCTGGCGAACGCGGCGACGGGAGCTCCCCGCCAAACTTCGCTGATAATGGCTGCCGGCTTGGTACAATGCGCACTCGACAACCCGGCCATCCCGATATGATAGACATTCAATTTCTCCGCAAAGACATCGGCAATGTCGCCACCCGCCTGGCGAGCCGCAAATACGTGCTCGACGTGGCCGCATTCAATGCCCTCGAAGCCGAACGCAAGGCGATCCAGACCCGCACCGAAGACTTGCAAGGCAAGCGCAATGCGCTGTCCAAGCAGATCGGCATGCTCAAGGGCAAGGGCGAAGACACCAGCGCTGCGATGCTCGAGGTCGCAGGCCTGGGCGACGAGCTCAAGGTCAATGAAACGTCGCTGTCAGAAGTGCAGGCCAGGCTGGCCGCCTTCATGGAATCGGTCCCCAACCTGCCGCACGCCTCGGTGCCGGTCGGCCTTGACGAAAGCGGCAACGTCGAAGTGCGCAAGGTCGGCGCGCCGCCCGCATTCGATTTCGTCGTCAAGGACCACGTCGACGTTGGCGGCCCGCTCGGGCTCGACTTCGAAGTCGCCACCAAGCTGACCGGTTCTCGCTTCTCCGTCATGAAGGGCGGCATCGCCCGCATGCACCGCGCGCTGGCGCAGTACATGCTCGACACCCACACGGGCGAGCACGGCTACACCGAATGCACCACGCCGTACATGGTCAATGCCGATTCGCTGCGCGGCACCGGCCAGTTGCCCAAATTCGAAGCGGACCTGTTTTCCGTCAAAAAAGGCGGCGCCGAAGGCGAGGGCGAAACCTTTTATTTGATCCCGACGTCGGAAGTGACGCTGACCAATCTCGTGCGCGATGAAATCGTCGCACTGGCCGACTTGCCGATCAAGATGACGGCGCACACGCCATGCTTCCGGTCCGAGGCCGGCAGCTACGGCCGCGACACCCGCGGCATGATCCGCCAGCACCAGTTCGACAAGGTCGAAATGGTGCAGGTCGTGCATCCGGAGCAATCGTACAAGGTCCTCGAGCAGATGGTCGGCCACGCCGAAGCCATCCTGCAGGGACTCGGCCTGCCGTACCGCGTCATGTCGCTGTGCACCGGCGATATGGGCTTTGGCGCCGCCAAGACGTACGACCTCGAAGTGTGGCTGCCGGCGCAGAACACCTACCGCGAAATTTCGTCGCTGTCGAATTGCGAAGCCTTCCAGGCGCGCCGCATGCAGGCGCGTTTCCGCAACGCTCAAGGCAAACCGGAGCTGGTGCATACGCTCAACGGCTCGGGCCTGGCGGTCGGGCGCACCCTGGTGGCGGTGCTGGAGAACTACCAGCAAGCCGACGGCAGCGTCGTGGTCCCGCCCGCGCTACGCCCGTACATGGCCGGACTGGAGCGACTCAGCCCGGCTGCATGAAGGGCGAATGAGGGCCGAATACGGAAGAGGCCGGCGTTTTCAGCGTTGGCGAAAAAATCTCTTCCGTTTTGCCTCAGGTTTGCTATAATTCTGTCCTCGCATCGGCAAGCGAGAAGCAGCAAAGACAGAATCAGGAAAGGTGGCAGAGTGGCCGAATGCACCAGACTCGAAATCTGGCGTACGTTTAGGCGTACCGTGAGTTCGAATCTCACCCTTTCCGCCAGTAGTAAGAAAAAAGCTCCCGAACGGGAGCTTTTTTTTGCGTCAAGGCCAAGGCTTGCCGCCTGTTGCTCAAAGAAAGCAAGGACCCACTGGCGGACGACAGGCCGCGGAGGAGGCGGCGCAAAACGGCGTACTCACCTTAGGCTGCTTGATTTTTGCGAAAACCATAACGCGAAAAGCACCTTGCAGGCCATTATAGAAATCGTATTACGAGATGTAATTTGATTTCTATGAGGGGATGTCATGCCCAAGAAGCTGTTCGGCACGTACACGCTGCCGACCCTGGTGCAAGAACGCCCGGGCACCAGGGGCCGCTGCATCCACCACAACGCCTGCGTCAACGCATCACGGCCGCCGACCTGTGCGCGCGCATGAGCATTTCCGAGGCCACTTTGCGCCGCGTGGAACGTGGCGATGCCGGCACAGGAGCCGGCGCGTACCTGGCGGCGCTGCGGATCCTTGGCGTAATTGGTGAGGCAACGCCCGCGCTGGCGCCATTTCTTTGGTCGGCCACTGCGCATCGAAAGGCAAAGCTCAGCAAACGAAAGCGCGGGAGCGGCGACGACGATGACTACTTCTAAGACCCAGTTTGTCTATTTGCAGCGGCCGGACAACGGCGAATGGGTGACCGTCGGACGATTTCAAACCGGTCCTGCCGCGGGTACGGGCAGGTTCAAGTACGCGCCCAACTATGTCGGCGCGGGGCTTGCATGGTCCATCGATCCGGTCAATTTACCATTGCGGCCAGAGGACGAACAGCCCGCCCCGCGCTACAACGGCCTGCACGATGTGCTGCGCGGTGCCTGCCCGGCTGCCAGCGCGCGTAATCGCCGGCTTCGACGCGGTGGCGCATTGGCTCGCTCCCGAGTGGCAGGAGGCGCTGCATTGGCGTATGCAGCACAACGTCATTTTGCCTCGGCTTGCCGGCCACGGCGTGGTTCGCTGCCAACCCGGCGATCAATCGTGCATGAGATCCGCGGCCGGCGCAGCGCTGCCGGACAGATGCGCTGGGGTTGATGGCTTCGCCGCGCCGCCCTTGCTGGCGCGTGCACGTGGAGACAGGCGGCGCAACGTGCGCAGTGATTCAATATCCTTGATGCCGATGGTGCGCTGGTCGACCGTGATCAGGCCGACTTCGTTAAAGGCGGACAGGGTGCGGCTGATCGTTTCGAGGGTGAGGCCGAGGTAGCTGCCGATTTCCTGGCGGGTCATGCGCAAGTTGAACAGTTTGCTCGAATAGCCCATTGCCGCGAAGCGTTCCGCGAGCGTGACCAGGAAGCGCGCGACGCGCGCTTCGGCGCTCAGACCGCCCAGGATGGCGATCATCGCTTGCTCACGCACCAGTTCCCGGCTCATGACACGGTACATGAGGTTTTCGAGCGCCGGATGAATGTGGCTGAGCGCGATCAGTTTCCTGAACGGCAGCAAGATGACATCGCAGTCGGACAACGCTACCGCTTCCGATGCATAGTGGCGCGTGTTGATGCCGTCGATACCGAGCAAGTCGCCCTTCATCGGGAAGCTCAGCACCTGTTCGTTGCCCGATTCGTCGATCAGCACGGTCTTGAGGAAGCCGGAATTGACAACGTACAAGTAGTCGAGCGCTTGTCCTATCGTGTGCACGCGTTGTCCGTTCTTGAACTGGACGTGTTGGAACAGCACTTCCTCATTGTTGACGGAGACTGCGGTTGCGATCTGCAACAGGTCGCAGACCTCCTTCAGGTTCGACCACAGTGTACCTTGGCGCTGACGGCCTGCTTCCGTCGGCGAGTGGTGTTCGGTGGAGGGTATGGGAGGGCGTGGTTTGGTCGCATCAAGACAGAACATGGTCATCTCCAAATGAACTCTTACGTAATAAGAATATTTGGCGAGTTGGATTCATGCCGCTCCGGACGCTCGTTCGGCTGGTATGGCGAACGCCATGCCAGCTTCGAAACCCGGGCAACCGCAAAAGCAAGCGAACTCGTCAGAACTAAGCTTGATTATTGCAAGATGACTCCGCTATTGACAGCAGCAGAATCTGAATCGGATGTCAGGAATTACGAAGGATTACTGTAAGAATGCTCCTACATTTGAGTTCTGCGCACAGTGCCGTGGACCGACGGCGCTGTGAAGTGGCGATCCGCGCCTGGGCCGCCAGGGACAAGCACGTGCAGGCGCTGCTGCACAGGGTGGACGCACTGCGGATGGATTTCGCCCGTGAATCTGCCCGCGCCGTGCCGCCATGCCCGGTCCGCGGCGCCGACATCGAAGCGTTCGCTCAGCTGGCGTACCTGACAGTTTTATACGTGTGGATACGTGGGGGGCTATGTGGCAGGAACCAAAAATCATCGTCTTGGGTCAAATTTCTCTATGCGCCAGTGCCGGGGCGCCTGTTCAGCAAGTGAAGGCGTGAGGCGTTCCCATAGTCAACATGCAAAGGAGGGACCATGACCGATTTCGATTCGAACCGGCGGCAACTGCTCAAAGGCGCGGCGGTGGCTGCCGGCGGCGCGGTCGCCGCGTCCCGGCTCGCGCCTGAGGCACAGGCCGCCGCACAGCCGGCCTCTGCAGCAACCAGTGCTGCCACCGCTGCCACCGCTGCCACCGCCACCATCAGCGTCCGGCTGCGCGTCAACGGCGCCGAACACCAGTTGATGGTCGATCCGCGCACGACGCTGCTCGACGCGCTGCGCGAGCGGCTGCATCTGACCGGTACCAAGAAGGGCTGCGACCAGGGCCAGTGCGGCGCCTGCACCGTGATTGTCGACGGCCGCCGCTCCACATCCTGCCTGACCCTGGCCGTGATGCAGGAGGGGCACGACATCACCACCATCGAAGGCCTGGGTACGCCGAACAATCTGCACCCGATGCAGGCCGCTTTCATCAAGCACGACGGCTATCAGTGCGGCTTTTGCACGCCGGGCCAGATCTGCTCCGCCGTCGCCATGCTCGATGAGGTAAAAAAGGGCGGCCCCAGCCATGTCACGGCCGACATCAACGCCGTGCTGCAGCCCACCGACGCCGAGTTTCGCGAACGCATGAGCGGCAATTTGTGCCGCTGCGGCGCGTATTCGAATATCCAGGCAGCGATTGCCGAGGTCGCGGGAGTGAGGCGATGAAATCGTTCACCTACGAGCGCGCCGCCACGCCCGCCGACGCCGCGGCGGCCGCGGCACGTATCCCGGGCGCCCGGTTCGTTGCCGGCGGCACAAACCTGCTGGACTTGATGAAGCTGCAGATCGAAACACCATCGCACCTCATCGACGTCAACGACCTTGCGCTCGACCGGATCGACGCCACCCCGGACGGCGGCCTGCGGCTGGGCGCGCTGGTGCGCAACGCCGACCTGGCCGTGGACGTACGTGTGCGGCGCGACTACGGCGTCCTGACGCGCGCGCTGCTGTCCGGTGCATCGGGTCAACTGCGCAACCAGGCGACGACGGCCGGCAACTTGCTGCAGCGTACGCGCTGTCCATACTTTTACGATACCAACCAGCCTTGCAACAAGCGTAGGCCGGGCAGCGGCTGCGGCGCGATCGGGGGTTTCAGCCGCCTGCATGCCATCGTCGGGCAGAGCGACGCCTGCATCGCCACCCATCCAAGCGACATGGCGGTTGCCATGCGCTTGCTCGACGCACAGGTCGAGACCATACGGCCCAACGGGACGTCGCGCATCATCCCGATCGCCGACTTCTATCGCTTGCCGGGAACTACGCCCAATATCGATACGAACCTGGAGGCGGGCGAACTGATCACGGCAGTCACGCTGCCGCGTCCGGTCGGCGGGGTCCACATCTACCGCAAGGTACGCGCCCGTGCTTCCTATGCGTTTGCCCTGGTGTCGGTCGCGGCCATCGTGCAGCGCGATGGCACCGGCAGGGTGGCGCTGGGCGGCGTCGCGCACAAGCCATGGCGGGTGGAGGCGGCCGAGCGCGACATGCCGCGCGGCGCCCAGGCGCTTGCCGCCGGCTTGCTGGCAGGCGCGCGTACGACGCCAGACAATGCTTTCAAGGTTCCACTGGTCGAGCGCACGCTGGCCGCCGTCATCGCCGACGCGAAAGGATAAATGATGAAATTCGACACTCCCGCCACCACCAATCCGATCGACCAGCTCAAGGTAATCGGCAAGCCGATCGACCGTATCGACGGCCCGTTGAAAACCACCGGAACCGCGCCCTATGCCCACGACCGCCACGATGTCGTGGCCAACCAGGCGCACGGTTACATCATCGGCTCGGCCATTCCCAAGGGCCGCATCGTGTCGATGGACCTGTCGGCGGCCAGGGCGTCCCCTGGCGTCGTCGCCATCGTCACGGCGCAAAATGCCGGCAAGCTCGGCAAGGGCGATTACAATACCGCAAGGCTGTTGGGCGGACCGCGCATCGAGCACTACCACCAGGCGATTGCGGTGGTAGTGGCCGAGACGTTCGAGCAGGCGCGTGCGGCCGCCCATCTCGTGCGCGTTCAGTACGCTCGCGAAAACGGCAGCTTCGATCTCGATGCGGTCAAGGACAAGGGCAAGCCGCTCAATGAAGGCGGCGCGGACGAGTCGAAAGTCGGCAATTTCACCGGCGCGTTCGCCGCGGCACCGGTCCGGCACGACGGCCATTACACTACCGCGTACGAATCTCACTCGATGATGGAGCCCCATGCCAGTATCGCCGCATGGGACGGCGACCGGTTGACAATATGGACGTCGAACCAGATGATCGCATGGACCGTGAGCGACCTTGCAAAGACACTTGGCATGCCTAAAGAAAAGGTCCGCGTCATATCGCCATACATCGGCGGCGGCTTCGGGGCCAAGCTGTTTCTGCGCGCCGATGCGGTGCTCGCCGCGCTCGGCGCCAAAGCGGCCCGGCGTCCGGTCAGGCTCACGTTGCAACGGGCGCTGATTCCAAACAACACAACACACCGGGCCGCAACCATACAGCGCATCCGCATCGGCGCCACGCGCGACGGCAAGATCACCGCGATCGCGCATGAAGCCTGGTCCGGCAACCTGCCGGACGGCAAGCCGGAAAGCGCCTCCACGCAAACCCGCTCCCTGTATGCGGGCGAGCACCGCATGACGGCCAACCTGTTGACGGTGCTCGACCTGCCGGAGGCAAATGCCATGCGCGCCCCAGGCGAGGCGTCGGGCATGGCGGCACTTGAAATCGCCATGGACGAGACGGCGGAAAAGCTCGGCATGGACCCGGTCCGGTTCCGTATCCTCAACGACACCCAGGTCGTCCCCGACAATCCGGAAAAGCCCGCATCGAGCGATCCGCAATCGAAGAAGTCGGAAAAAAAGCCGATGCACATTGCCCATCCGCCTTTTTCGAAGCGCCAGCTGGTCCAGTGCTTCGAGATCGGCGCCCAGCGCTTCGGCTGGAACCGGCGTAACCCACAGCCGGGAACGGTGCGCGACGGGCGCTGGCGCGTCGGCATGGGTGTGGCGTCGGCATTTCGCGACAACCTGCTCACCAAGTCGGCAGCGCGCGTGCGTCTTGACCGCCGCGGCATCCTGACCGTTGAAACGGACATGACGGACATCGGCACAGGCAGCTACACGATCCTGGCACAGACGGCCAGCGAAATGATGGGTGTGCCGCTGGCCAGGGTGCGGGTCAGGCTGGGCGACTCCAGCTTCCCGGCGTCCTGCGGCTCGGGCGGGCAGTGGGGCTGCAACAACTCGTCGGCGGGAGTGTATGCGGCATGCATGAAGCTGCGCGAGGCGGTCGCGCAAAAGGCCGGGGTCGACCCGGCGCAGGCGGTGTTCGCGGATGGATTGGTGCGCGCGGGCAGCCGTGTTCTCTCGCTGGCCGATGCCGCCGGCGACCGTGGCCTGGTGGCGGAGGATTTCATCGAATACGGCGACCTCGACAAGCGCTTCCAGCAATCGACGTTTGGAGCCCATTTTGTCGAAGTCGGCGTCGACGCCGCCACCGGCGAGGTGCGCATGCGCCGCATGCTGGCGGTGTGCGCGGCCGGTCGTATCCTCAACCCGAAAACCGCGCGCAGCCAGGTTATCGGCGCGATGACGATGGGCGTCGGGTCGGCGCTGATGGAAGAGCTGGCGGTGGACAAGCGGCTCGGCTTTTTTGTGAACCATGACCTCGGCACTTACGAGGTGCCGGTGCACGCGGATATCCCCTATCAGGAGGTCATTTTCCTGGACGAAACCGATCCTATATCGTCGCCCATGAAGGCCAAGGGGGTGGCTGAACTGGGAATTTGCGGCGTTGCCGCAGCCATTTCGAATGCCGTCTACAATGCGACAGGGGTACGGGTACGCGATTATCCAATCACCCTCGACAAGTTGATTTCGAAGATGCCGCTCGCTGTCTGAAGTCAGTCTGCCTGCATCGCGGATGCTCATGACCCTGGCCGGTCCGCCGTGGCGGACCTAACGGAAGCGACACTCGCTTGCCCGTTTTATTTGCAATAATTAAAAGGAATCGTTCCACGACTGTAAAAGCCTACGGCGCCTATGCCGCTGATAAACCGCTTGAATCGATGGAGATCACCCGGCGTGCTCCGGGGGAGCACGACATACAGATCGACATCGCTTATTGCGGCGTGTGTCACTCCGACCTGCACCAGGTGCGCGCCGAACGGGCTGGCACGTTCCACCCTTGCGTTCCCGGCCACGAGATCGTGGGACGCGTATCGGCCGTCGGCGCGCAGGTGTCCGGCTCTAAAAACGGCGACCTGGTCGGCGTTGGCTGCCTTGTCGACAGTTGCCGGCACTGCGAGGAGTGCGAGGAAGGCCTGGAGAACTACTGCAACGGCATGATCGGCACGTATAACTTCCCCACCCCGGATGCGCCGGGATATACCCTGGGCGGATACTCGCAGCAAATCGTCGTGCACGAGCGCTATGTCTTGCGCGTGAGCCATCCGGAAGAGCAGCTCGCCGCCGTCGCGCCGCTGCTGTGCGCCGGCATCACGACCTACTCGCCGTTGCGGCATCGTCGGCATTGGCGGCCTTGGTCACATGGGCATCAAGCTGGCCCATGCGTTTAAAGCCCACGTGGTCGCGTTCACGACGTCGGAATCCAAGCGCAAGGATGCCGAGGAACTCGGGGCGGACGAGGTCGTGATTTCGCGCGATGCCGAGGCCATGGCCGCACATGCGAACAGCTTCGACCTGATCATCAACACTGTCGCCGCGCCGCACGACCTCGACGCCTTCACGGCGCTGCTAAAACGCGACGGCACGTTGACGCTGGTCGGTGTGCCGGCCTCGCCGCATCCTTCGCCTTCGATTTTCAACCTGGTCGGCAAACGCCGGTCGATCGCCGGTTCGATGATCGGCGGGATTCCGGAGACCCAGGAGATGCTCGATTTCTGTGCCGAGCATGGCATCGTTGCCGACATCGAGATGATCCGCGCCGACCAGATCAACGAAGCTTACGAGCGGATGGTTCAGGGCGACGTCAAGTACCGGTTCGTGATCGACAGCGCCACCCTGGCCGCTTGAAAGCAGGGGCGCGCGCGAAGGCGTGCGTCCCGATCCAATGCAACAATGCAAAAGTAAAATGGCTTGAACCTGCAATAGCGGGTAGGGTTCCGCTAGCGTCCGGCCACGTCCGGCCGGTGCTACCACGACCGCGCAATGTGTTCCGCTGTCGTCCGCGTTGACGCCACTTTCCTGCCAAAGGCTTGCATGTTGAAAAACCGCCCCATGAACACTGGCGCGTCCGTTGCCTGCTCGCCCTGGGTGCGCTGGCCGCCGCCGTGCCGACGCACGCGCAGCATGGCGGGTCGCTGGTCGACCTGATCAACGATTACCGGGCCGATCCGGACGGTTGCGACGGCAGGGCGGCAGATCCGGCCGCGCCGCTGGCGCCGCATCCGGCGTTAAGCCGGCTGCCGATGGCGCCCGGCGCCTATTTGCAGCAGGCGCTCGACCGAGTCGGTTATCCGGTGGCCCATGCCCAGGCCATCACCATCTCAGGCCCGCGCGACGCCTTTGCGGTGCTGCTGAGCGCGCAATTTTCGACTGTCGGCGTGCGGCGCAGCGGCGACAGTTGGCTGGTCGTGCTGGCGCGGCCAGCGCCGGCGCAATCGCGATCAGCGCGAGCGCCATCGGCCCGCCTGCTTGATGCGCGCGACACCCTCGATTTTTTCCTGCGCGCGGTAAACCGGGCGCGGGCCATCGACCGCAACTGCGGCGAGCGCCATTTTACCGCCGCGCCGGCCCTCAAAAGGAGCGCAGCACTGTTCGAGGCGGCGCGCGCGCACAGTCAGGACATTGCCAGGCAGCGCTATTTCGGCCACACGGCAAGGATGGCCGCGAGGTGGCGGAGCGCGCCGTGCGCGCCGGCTACCGCTGGCGCGGGATCGGCGAAAACATCGCGGCCGGACAGGCCTCGCCCGAAGAGGCGATGGCCGGATGGCTGGCCAGCCCGGGCCACTGCGCCAACATCATGGACCGCAGCTTCACCGAAATGGGCGGCGCCTATGGTACGAACGTCGTGGGCGAGCAGCCGCGCGTCTACTGGACCCAGGTGTTCGGCCAGCCCAGGTAGGCGATGCGTTTGAAGTTGCAAGACACCGTGCCCCGCTGGCAAACTCAAGAGGGCGCCGCCCAAATTTCCGTACGCAATGCGTTACCGTCAGCATTTGGCGCTTACCTGAAAACGACACCGGAAGGTACGGAAAAAAATCATGCGAAACCACGATGCCCATCATTGCTAAAGCCGGCGCCGCCTACTTGGCCCTGGTGTTCGGCGCCGGCTTTTTGCTGGGCTGTATCCGCGTGCCGTTGATCGTTTCTCGTTTCTCGTTCCGCGCTTGGGCGAGCGCGTCGCCGAACTGGTGGAAATGCCGATCCAGTTCACCGTCATGGTGTTCGCGGCGCGCTTCGTCGTACACTCGTACACCGCTGTTTGCCCTGCTGCCGATGGACGCCGGCAGCAACGCCGCCAAGCCGGCGTCAGTGTGGCAAGCACCTGCAAGCGGCATTAATCACGCTCTTTCAACATTCGAACTCATCCGGAAAATCTTTGGCGCCGCCAAGCCATGCCAGCATTCCTGTCGCTGGCTCTTGTTGTAGCTTTGCCGAGCTTGCTTTACAGTGCGGGGCGCGGGACGGCCCGCAAGGGCTGCGTTGTACGCACAGGTCAACGCTGAGAGGCAGGACGTTGGACGACTCACAGTACGAACCACAGCACCAACTGCAGCAAGGATTTCTGCTGACCCGCCACTGGGTTGACACCCCCGCCGGCACGCAGGTCGAGTTTTGGCTGGCGACCGACGCCGGCGCGCGCCGCGTGCGCCTTGCACCCCATTCGTCGGTGGCCTTCGTCCCGGCGGCGCAGCGCGAACAGGCTGAGGCCGCGCTGGCCGGCGAGGGCGGGTTCGAACTGCGCCCGCTTGCGCTGTGCGACTTCCGCCACCGGCCGGTGCTCGGCTTGTACTGCACCCAATACAGGCACCTGCAAAAGCTCGAGAGGCGGCTGCGCAACCATGGCGTCGACGTCTTCGAGGCCGACGTGCGCCCGCCGGAGCGCTACCTGATGGAGCGTTTCATCACGGCGCCAGTCTGGTTCGGTGGAAAGCCCGGGCCTGGCCCCTCCAGCGCGGGCCTCCTTGTCGACGCCCACATGAAACCGGCGCCCGGCTACCGGCCGCATTTAAAACTGGTGTCGCTCGATATCGAAACCACCGCCCAAGGCGAGCTGTACTCGATCGCGCTGGAGGGCTGCGGCCAGCGCCAGGTCTACATGCTCGGCCCGCCCAACGGCGGCGCGCATCCGGTCGACTTCGACCTCGAGTACTGCGCCAGCCGCCCGCAGATCCTTGAGCGCCTCAACGGCTGGATGGCGCGCCACGATCCGGACGCCATCATCGGCTGGAACGTGGTGCAGTTCGATTTACGCGTGCTGCAGCGCCATGCGCAAGCCTACGGCGTCGTGCTGCGGCTTGGCCGCGACGGCAGCGCGATGGAGTGGCGCGAACACGGCGCCAGGCAGGGGCATTTTTTTGCCGCTTGCGCCGGCCGCCTGATCATCGACGGTATCGAAGCGCTCAAGTCGGCAACCTGGAGCTTTTCGTCGTTCAGCCTTGAACACGTGGCGCAATCCCTGCTGGGGGAGGGCAAGTCGATCCACAGCCCGATCGACCACCCTTACCAGAAGATGGCCGAGATCGACCGCCGCTTCGCCGAAGACAAGCCGGCCCTGGCGCGCTACAACCTGAACGACTGCGAACTGGTCACCCGCATTTTTGCCAAGACCGAGCTGCTGACGTTCCTGCTCGAGCGCGCCAGCGTGACCGGGCTGGCGGCCGACCGCAGCGGCGGTTCGGTCGCCGCTTTCGAGCATCTGTACATGCCGATGATGCACCGCCAGGGCTATGTCGCGCCCAACCTGGGCGACATCCCGAGCGAAGCAAGTCCCGGCGGCTTCGTAATGGATTCGCGCGCCGGCCTGTACGATTCGGTGCTGGTGCTGGACTACAAAAGCCTGTACCCGTCGATCATCCGCACCTTCCTGATCGACCCCGTCGGGCTGGTGGAAGCGAGCCGCGAGGGTGACGTTGGCGTCTCTGCCGGAGGATCGGTCGAGGGCTTTCGCGGCGCGCGCTTCTCGCGCCACAAGCATTGCCTGCCGGCCATCGTCAAGCAGGTCTGGGACGGGCGCGAGGCGGCCAAGCGCGAGCACAACCTGCCGCTGTCGCAGGCCTTGAAAATCATCATGAACGCGTTCTACGGCGTGCTCGGTTCAAGCGGCTGCCGATTTTTCGATCCACGCCTGGCCTCGTCGATCACGCTGCGCGGCCACCAGATCATGCACCTGACGCGCAAACTGATCGAAGACCAGGGCTACCAGGTGATTTACGGTGACACCGACTCGACCTTTGTCTGGCTTGGGAAAGCGCATGGCGCAGAAGAAGCCGAGCGTATCGGCCGCGCGCTGGCGGGCATTGTCAACGGCTGGCTGGCGCACTACCTGCGGCAGGAATTCGACCTCGACAATGCGCTCGAACTGCAGTTCGAAACCCATTACCGGCGCTTCCTGATGCCGACCATCCGCGGTCTCGACGTCGGCAGCAAGAAACGCTATGCCGGGCTGGTGCGCGCGCCTGATGGCAGTGAAAAAATGGTCTACAAGGGGCTGGAAACGGTGCGCAGCGACTGGACGCCGCTGGCGCAGCAATTCCAGCAGGCGCTGTACGAGCGTATCTTCAAGGGCGAGCCATACCAGGACTATGTACGCGATTTCGCCGCGCGCACCGCCGACGGCCAGTTCGATGCGCTGCTGGTGTACCGCAAGCGCTTGCGCCGGCCTTTGGCCGACTATCAGCGCAACGTGCCGCCGCACGTGCGCGCGGCGCGCATCGCCGACGACTTCAACCGGCTGCACGGACGAACCTTGCAATATCAAAACGGCGGCACGATCGGCTACGTGATCACGCTGGCCGGACCCGAGCCGCTCGAAGCGCATCGCTCGCCGATCGACTACCAGCACTACCTGACGCGCCAGCTGCAACCGATTGCCGACGCCATCTTGCCGTTCGTCGGCGATGATTTTACGGCGCTCACCAGTGGCCAGAAACCCCTGTTTTGAGGTTTCAACGTTTTGACATGCAGCCGGAAAGATTTGTCATGACGAGTCGGATTCGGCGCTATTTGCCGGCGGATTTGGCCAGATATACATCCAGCCAATATCACGTATTCGAAACCATGATTGGCATTGTATGTGCGGGTGCAGCATAATGGTCTTGTCTCCTCCAACTCCTTTAAAAGAATTGGATTTATGCCCGCCGAACAGCGGGCATTTTTTTCGCCTGCTCGGTTGCCGACATGGTGGTATTTCCGGCGCGCAATCGTAAGATTTCGCCGAACAGAGTAACATTGCGGTAATTGGATCAATCATCAAGGCATAAACATGGCAAATTTTGCAACCGAAACAGTATTAAGCGTTCACCATTGGAACGACACCCTGTTTTCTTTTACCACCACGCGCGACCAAAGCCTGCGTTTTGAGAACGGCCACTTCGTGATGATCGGCCTGCAAGTCGACGGCCGTCCTCTGATGCGCGCCTACAGCATCGCCAGCGCCAATTACGACGAACACCTGGAGTTCTTCAGCATCAAGGTAGCCAATGGGCCGCTGACGTCGCGCCTGCAGCACCTGAAGGTGGGCGACGAACTGCTGGTCGGGCGCAAGCCAACCGGCACGCTGATCCTGCACGACCTGCTGCCGGGTAAAAATTTGTACCTGTTCGGTACCGGTACCGGCCTCGCGCCATTTTTGAGCATCATCAAGGACCCGGAAACCTACGAGCGGTTCGAGAAAGTCATCCTGCTGCACGGTGTGCGCCAGGTCAGCGAGCTGGCCTACAAGGATGTGATCACCGAAGAGCTGCCGACCAATGAATTTTTCGGCGAGGACGTGCGCAAAAAACTGATCTACTATCCGACCGTGACGCGCGAGCCGTTCGTCAACCGCGGCCGCCTGACCGACCTGATCGAGAGCGGCAAGCTGTTCGAAGACATCGGTCTGCCGCCGCTCGATCCGGCCACCGACCGGGCAATGATTTGCGGCGGCCCGGCAATGCTCAAAGATATCTGCGTGCTGCTCGAAGCGCGCGGTTTCAAGGCCTCGCCGCACATCGGCTCGCCGGGCGACTACGTGATCGAACGCGCTTTCGTCGAAAAGTAGCATCAGTAATATAGCTACCCGGAGCCGGCGCCATCCCTGCAACTAAAGGGTGGCGATCAACTCCAAAAAAGCTCGTGCGGATTCATGCGACGCAGGTGAATAATCCGCAACGCATTGCCCCTGTCCTTCTAGGTACATTTTCAGGGCGGGCGAGGGGAGAAAATCCAACTTGGCAGCTTCAGCCTTTTCGCGCCGGATAACCGCGGCAAATTCATCGTCGCAGCCCAAAAAAAAGCTCCCGCCGGGAGCTTTTTTCATTCAAGGCCGCAGATCAGAAGTTGGCTTTGAACTGCACGCCCAGCGTGCGCGGCTCGTTCAGGATGCCGGTCAGATTGTTGAAGTCGATTGCGCCGACCACTTGCACCTGGTCGGTGATGTTGCGGCCGAATGCGGCAACTTCATACTTCCCGTCCTGCCATTTGTAACCGACGCGCAGGCCGCCTTCGAGCAGCGACTTGGCTTTGTATTCCTTGGCCTCGTACAGGAACATGTTGTAAGTACTGCGGTACGCCCAGTCGGTGGCGGCGTAGAATTCGCCGTCGGCCACCGGCGTGCTGTAGCGCAGCGTGAAGTTCGATTGCCATTTCGGTGCGCGCGGCAGCGGGTTGCCATCGATGCGCACGGTACCGGCGAACGGTCCGGCCGGATCGGTGACGGTACAGCCGGCGCGGCCGCCGGTGTTGGCGAAGTTACCGCACTGCTGGACGAACAGCTTGCCATCCTTGATTTCGGTGTCGTTGTAGCTGCCACCCAGGGTCATGCGCAGGGAATCGGTGAGGATCGCCTGGAAGTCCAGTTCGACGCCCTGGCCGGTGACTTTTTCAGCATTGATCAGCTGGTTCATGTTGATCACGCCGCTGCCGGCGGTCAGTTGCTTGTCCTTGACGCGGTACTGGAATACGCTGGCCGACAGGCGCGCGCGCTTGTCGAACAAATCCTGCTTGACGCCGGCCTCGTAGGACAGCACTTTCTCGGCGCCGGCCAACGAAGGACGGTCGCCCGGACCAAACAGGCGGCCCTGCATGCTCGGTGCGCGGTAGCCGGTGGCGATGCGCGCGAACAGGTTGGTGTTCTTGTCGAGCGCGTAGGTGCCGCTCAGGTCCCAACTGACGTCCTTGCTGTCGCTGTTGAGTCTGTGCGGGCCACTCGGGGTCGCTTCGACGCGCTTGGCGGCGAAGTCTTTCGAATCGTTGGTGTAGCGCAGGCCGCCGCGCAATTTCAGCCGGTCCGACACGGTGTAGTTCAGCGAGCCGAAGGCCGCCCACGAACTGGTGTCCTGGGTCTGGGTGGCATAAGACGGATTTTGTGGATTGCCCGGCGCCAGCGATTCAAAGCTGATGCTGTCGATCTGGATGTGTTCCTTGAAGTAGAACACGCCGCCAATCCATTGCAGAGGCCCGGCAACGTTGGACTCGGCGCGCAATTCCTGTGTGATCTGGCGGTGGTTCGGCAGCAGGTCGGCGGTTTCGACGACGAACGGGATAAACCCTGGGCCCATCGGCTGTGCGTACACGGCGCCAAACCCGCCATCGACGTCGGCACGGCTATAGAACTTGGCAGTTTCGTAACCGGTGATCGAGTGCAGCGTGATGCCGTCCAGGTTCCAGCGCAGGCGCATGCTGGCGCCCTTGGTCCTGAGCGTCTGCAGGTTGACGCCATCGGTCGGGTAAGCGCCGTAGTCGAAACCGTCGACCAGTTCGTTGCTGCCTTGCTTGATGATGTTGGCGCGGAACAACGTGGCGCTGTTGTCCAGGTCACGCGCGTGAAGATTGAACAGCGCGCTGAATTGCTTGTTCGGCTGCACCAGCAACTGGATGCGGCCTGCATTGTCGTTGTAGCCTTCGAAATCGCGCGTGCCAGTCGGGCGCGCATTGTGCACGCGGTCGTCGCGGTTATGCGATTGCAGTGACACGCGCGCGGCGACGGTATCGCTGAACGGCACGTTGTAGGCGCCTTCGACACTCTTCGAGCCGTAATTACCAAAGCCGACGGTGAGGTAGCCTTCCGTCTTGAACACTGGCTTGGCCGAGTCGAACTTGATCACGCCGGCCGGCGAGTTGCGCCCGAACAGCGTGCCCTGCGGGCCGCGCAGCACTTCGACCTGATCGACGTCGAATACCGGGAATCCTTTCAGCATCGGGCTTTCCTGCACGATGTCGTCGACGACCAGGCCAACTGGCTGGGAAGCGTTAAGGTCGAAGTCGGTGTTGCCCTGGCCGCGGATATAGAAACGCGGGAACGAGCGGCCGTAGTCGGATTCCACACTTAAGCTCGGCGCACGGCCGGAAAGGAAGCGAATGTCCTGTCCGCCGGCCACCAGCGTGTCGAGCCTGTCGCCCTTCAAGGTCGTGATCGCCATCGGCACATCCTTGATGTTTTCCGAGCGGCGTTGTGCCGTTACAATCACTGTCTCGAGTTGCCCCGCAGGTGCCTTGTACTCCGTCGGCGCCGCGGCTTCCTGGGCCATTGCTGTCTGTAGAGGGAAAGCGCCGGCGATCGCCAGGAACATCAGGGTGCGGGACTTCTTGAATGAAATGACTGAAACGATTTTTTTCATGCTAATCCTTGAGAGAGGTAAGGGCGTCCCCGGCGGGGCGCCCATAACAGGGCTCAAGAATATACAGCTTGTATAGACTTATTGCAGATATTTCAGCAAAGTGATGTTTTTTGACATCAGAAGCGAGCGTTTCGCCGGTGCTCGAGGCGGTGCGCCAGATCTGTATTTGCCTACCGCATGCCTGCGGCCGACTCAAGACTTGCCGGTCTTCGCATCCGATTGCCGCTTGCCCCCGCCTTGCTGGCCTGATTGTTTGCTGTCGCTGTGCTTGGCATTTTTGCCGCTGCTTACCTTGCTGCTCATAATTTGGCTCCCTCGTTGTGATGCCGGAGCGCCGCCGACGAAGGTCGTCGGCAGGCCCATCCGAAGTTGCATGATGAATCCTGAAGAACGGAAGTCGAATAGGCGAGTGGAGGGTGTGCGGGTAGGATATTGCTTACTCGGGCGTGGGCGCCGGCCACGCCGGCGAAAAAAAGCCCGTATCGGAACGACGCGGGCAAAAAATATCAAGGGAGATCATCATTCTGGCAGCGCTGTGTGACGGCCCGATGACATGTTCACGACTGCATGATGAAGCCATCGGCAACCTGCAGCAAAGCGCCATGTCGGATAGAAAGAGCCATCATGAATCGCTATCTGAAACTTACCGCGGCCGGCTTGCTGGTGGCCGCGGACTTCCCTGGCCGCCATTTTTTTTGACCGGTACGCCAGCCCGCTCGCTGAGCGCTGTACCCTTAGCGCTGCACCCTTAGCGCTGCGCGCCGCGCTCTTCGCCCAGGCCATGCTCCGAGGCGTAATGCAGGGCGACGTCGAGCGCGTCCATGAACTCGACGACCTTGATCGGCTTGGTCAGGTAACGGAAGAAGCCCGCTTCCATGCCTTTTTCGATGTCGCGCGGCACCGCGTTGGCCGACAGCGCCATCACCGGGATATGCGCCGTGGTCGGATCGTTTTGCAGCAGTTTCAGGCAACCGAATCCGCTCAGGCCAGGCAGGTTGATGTCCATCAGGATCACGTCCGGCTGGCAGGCGCGCGCCAGCACGATGCCGAGGTGGCCGTTGACGGCGGTGAGCAGTTTCAGGTCGCTGCGCCGCTCGATCAGCTGCTCGACCAGCGCCAGGTTGGCCGGGTTGTCCTCGACGTAGAGCAAGGTGCGCTGGACGCTTGACGCCGGCACCGCGGCTACTGCCTGGAGCCGCGCGACGGCCACTTCCGTCGGCACGCCCAGTTCCGGCCCGTTCGATGCAGGGAAATCGACCCAGAATTCGGTGCCGACGCCACGCGCGCTGTCGACCCCGATCGTCCCTTTCATCAGTTCGACCAACTGCTTGGTGACCACCAGGCCGATGCCGGTGCCTTCCTCGATGCTGTCTTCCTGGCCGAGCCGGTTGAACGGCTGGAACAGCTGGGCGATCTGCTCGGGCGCGAGGCCGGCGCCGGTGTCTTTCACATGCACCCGCACGTGCTTTTCCTGCAATGTGCAGCGCACCGTGACGGTGCCGCCGATACGGTTGTACTTGATGGCGTTCGACAGCAGGTTGATCATCACCTGCTTGACCCGGGTCAGGTCGGCATGAATGTAGTACGGATCGTCGAATTTCGGGAAGATGAGTTCGATTTCGCGCTTGGTTGCCTGCGGGCCGATCAGCACGCGGCAGTCGTGCAGCACTTCGGCCAGCGACATCGGCTCCGACGAGATCGTCACTTTGCCCGATTCGATCATCGCCAGGTCGAGAATTTCGTTGATCAGGCGCAGCAGGTACCAGCCGCCCTTGAGGATTTGCTGGATCGAGCGCTGCTGCGACGGCGACGGCGCCGGGGTTTCCGATTCCATCAGCTGGGCAAAGCCGAGCACGCCGTTAAGCGGGGTGCGCAATTCGTGGCTCATGCTTGACAGGAATTCCGACTTGGCCAGGTTGGCCTTCTCGGCGGCGGCCTTGGCGCTTTCGAGTTCGACGTTGTTAAGCTGTAGCGTGTGCTCGAACTGCTTGCGGTCGGTGACGTCGCGGGCGGCGGCAAACACGCCTTTCAGGTTGCGGTCGCGGTCGTAGAACGTGGTGGCGTTGTAGGACACCACGGTTTTCTTGCCGTCGCGGGCGAGGGCGGTCAGCTCGTAGTTGGTGACTTTGCCTTCGCGCAGCACACGCTTGATGGCCGCTTCGGCGCGCTTCTGGTCGGTGAAGTAATTTTTGAATGGCGCGCCGATCAGCTCGTCGCGGGTGCAGCCGGTCAGCGATTCCATCTGGTGGTTGACGTCGCTGATGATGCCGCGCGGGTCGGTCGTCATGATGGCGTCGATGTTCGATTCGATCAGCGAGCGGGTGTAGAACTGCTGGTCGCGCAGGCTCTGGTCGAGCAGCGCCTGGTCTTCCTCGACCTGCTTGCGGGCGGTGTTATCGGTGCCGATCAGCAGGTAGCCGATGATGGCGTCGTGGACGTCGCGCAGCGCGGTGACCGAGACGATCGCCGGGAAGCGGCTGCCGTCCTTGCGGATATAGGTCAGTTCGTAGATGTCTTCGATGCCGCGTGACGCCTTGAACACCAGCGCCTCGAAGCCGGGCGAGATCGCCTCGCCCAGTTCCTGGCTGAGCGACTCGGCCCGCTCGATCACCTCCTGCGGGTCGGAGATGTTGGCCGGTGTGATCTTGTCGACGACCTCGAGGGCGGTGTAGCCGAGCATGCGTTCGGCGCCGACGTTGAAAATCTGGATCACGCCTTGTGCGTCGGTGGCGATGGAAGAGAAGTTGGCGCTGTTGAAAATTGCCGTCTGCAAGGCGCCGGCTCGCATCAAGGCTTCCTCGGCTTCCTTGCGGGCGGTGTTGTCGGTGCCGATCAGCAGGTAGCCGATGATGGTTTGCTCGGCGTCGCGCAGCGCGGTGACCGACACCACCGCTGGGAAGCGGCTGCCGTCCTTGCGGATATAAGTAAGCTCGTAGATGTCCTCGATGCCGCGCGACGCCTTGAACACCAGCGCCTCGAAGCCGGGCGAGATCGGCGTGTCCAGTTCGACCGTCAGCGTCTTGGCGCGGGCAATCACTTCCTGCGGGTCCGAAATGTCGGCCGGGGTGATCTTGTCGACGACGTCAAGGGCCAGGTAGCCGAGCATGCGTTCGGCGCCGACGTTGAAAATCTGGATCACGCCCTGGGCGTCGGTGGCGATGCTGGAAAAATTGGCGCTGTTGAAAATCGCGTTCTGCAGCGCGCCAGCTTTTAGCAGCAGCAATGGATTGTCGGCCGGATTGGCGCTCTGCGATTTCACACGCCGGTTCAGCACCACCAGCACGAGGAAGGCGACGAACAGCAGCGCGCTGACGACGAGTACCGGCAGCGCATCCATCGCTTGCGCGTTGCTGCGCATGGCGAGCACGCCGATGATGAACAGGGCCGCGGCTGAGGCGCCGAACACGGCCAGCGACAGCCGGTCGATCGACTGTTTGGTAATGGTTTGCATGAAGGTGAGCCTGGGGCCAGGGTAAGACTGAGCGCTCGCCTTGGCTCAAGTAAGGTAACGGCGAAGCCGTGTCGGTAACTGGTGATGGTGGGCCGGGGGGCAATCCGCCCGTCCGGGGCAGCGTAACACACCGGGCTGGCCAGTACGACACAGAATGTTTCTCCAAATAATGTCTCAAATTGGACATTTGCCACCGCGATGTCCGAATTATACAAATTCTTGACTTCGGTTGATCGTGGAAGTTAGTGTTGAGGCAATCCCGATGCAAGGGAGCAAACGAAGTTTTCGATTTATCGATTGGAGATATGATGACAATTCGTAAAACGCTGCTGGCAGCGTCGATCGCGGCACTGCCACTGATGATGTGCGGCGCAGCCGGCGCTGCCACCTTGATGGGAGGCCCGAGTGTGCAATCGCCACAAGAAAATGCCAGCTTGATCGGTCAGCTGATGTCGCAGCGCGGCAAAAACGGCCTCGACAGCCGCCACGGCTTCACCCTTGCAAAGCAACACCCTGGCGTCGATGGCACCAACATCAGCCGCGCCGACCACACGTTCAAGGGCGTGCGCGTGTTCGGTTCCGAGTCGGTTGTCGTTACTGGCCTGCGCGGCAGCATCATCAGCGAGTCGGTGGCCAATCGCCGCGCCGGTTTGAGCCAGAAAGATTTCAACGTCGCCCCTGGCATCAGCGCCAAGATGGCAATCGATGGCGTGCTCGAAAAAGCGGCGCCGAAAGGGGAGCCGCTTGAACCGCCGTTCGCCGAACTGATCATCTATCCGGTCATGAAAGAAGTGCGCGTTGCAGCGGCCGTCAACAAGGCCGAGGCAGACCTGAATGCAACCGACCTTGAGAGCGTCGTCGACAGCTATCAACTGGCCTACCTGGTGCGCACCCGCATGGCCGACGGCAACAAGCCGGTGTTCCACGACACCATCGTCAGCGCCGCCGACGGCAGCATCATCGAGCAGTGGAACGCGCTGCAGACCGTGGTCGGCACCGGCAAGAGCCAGTACAACGGCAGCGTGCCGATCAACACGACGCTGTCGGGCACCACGTATTCGATGAAAGATGGCTCGCGCGGGGTCGGCGGCACCTTCGGCGCGATGGCGATCACCAACGCCAACCACACCACCAGCGCTGGCGCGGTCTATACCAACACCAGCAACACCTGGGGCGACGGCCTGCAGTACGTGGCCGGCGGCAGCACCACCAACGCCAACGGCCAGACCGCGGCCGTCAACGCCATGTGGGGCCTGATGAACACGTACGACATGCTCAAGAACACGCTCGGCTGGCGGTCGTTGAATGGCCAGAACACGGCGACCTATATCGCCGCCCACGTCAACACCGCCTACGACAACGCGTATTACAGCGACACCTGCAAGTGCATGTACATCGGCGACGGCGGCACCTCGTTCAACAACCTCGGCTCGATTGACGTGATCGGCCATGAAATGGGCCACGGCGTCACCGCCGCGACATCGAACCTGACCTATAGCGGCGAATCGGGCGGGCTGAACGAATCGGCCTCGGATATCCAGGGCGAAATGGTGGAAGCCTACGCCCGCGCCGGCGGCACCGGCAACCTGATTCCGGCCACTGGCAACGACTGGATGATGGGAAAGGAAATCGCCAAGAATGGCCAGCCGCTGCGCTGGTTGTACAAGCCGAGCAAGGACGGCGCCAGCCCGAACGCCTGGAGCTCTTCCCTCAAGCAGCTCGACGTGCATTACAGCAGCGGCCCGAACAACCGCATGTTCTACTTTCTGGCAAAGGGTTCGAGCGCTACCGCCAGTAGCGACTACTACAGCGCCTACCTGAACCGCGCGCCGCTGGCGATGACCGGGATTGGCAGCGACAAGGCGTTCCGCATCTGGTTCAAGGCGCTTACCACCAAGTTCACCTCGGCGACCAACTACGCCGACGCGCGCCTGAAGATGATTGCTTCGGCGCAGGAGCTGTATGGCGTCGGCAGCAGGGAAGCCAAAGCGGTCCAGCGCGCGTTCGCGGCGATCAACGTCGGCACCGACATCGCCGAGTAAGCACAACAAAATAAGAACAAAGCAAGCCCGGTGAATGGTGTGGCCCCCGGGCCCATCCTTTGCGGGGCTTTTTTGCGTTTTTGCAAGCACTAGCACTGAATCTCGCCCACTATTCCCTAGTGCCCAGGTCGGTTGACGCCGGGCAGTGTGTTCACTAGGAGAAGAGATGAAAATCCACAAAACCTTGCTGGCCGCCGCGGTCAGCGCCTTGCCCCTGCTTGCTATCGGCACTGCTGGTGCCGCCGGCGCCGGCCCCATGATGAGTCCGGCCGTGGCGCAGTCGCCGGCACAACAGGCCGCGCTGCTGGCGGCGCTGGGCGCTCAGCGCGCCGTGCGCGGCATCGATGCCGACCACAACTTTGTCATCAGCCGGGCGCACCCCGGCGCCGACGGCACCCAGGTTGCCCGTCTCGACCATACCTACAAGGGCGTGCCCATCTTCGGCTCCGAGTCGGTGGTGGTGCTTGGCGCCGCTGGCAAGATCGTCAGCGAGTCGGTATCGGAACGGCGCCTGAACCTGGGCAAGGGCGCCGCCAACCGGACCGGCGCCCCCACCGCCGACTTCGACGTCAGGCCGACCATCTCGACCAAAGCGGCGATCGACGCCGCGCTCAAGTCGCTGCCGGCCGGCACCAGCCATGTCAGCATGCCGAGCGCCGACCTGATCATCTTCCCGGTGATGAAGACCGAGCGCGAACCCGGTTCGTTGGCCAAGGCCGACGACGAACTCAACGCACTCGACGTGCGCGACGTCGTCGACAGCTACGAGCTGGCCTACCTGGTGCACACTCGCATGACCTTGCGCGACCGGCCGGTCTACCACGACACCGTGGTCAGCGCACGCGACGGCCGCATCCTGAGCCAGTGGAACATGCTGCAAACGGTCATCGGGATCGGCCACAGCCAGTACAACGGCGCGGTGCCGATCAGTACCACCTTCACGGGCGGCAGTTACCGGATGATCGATGCCACGCGCGGCACCGGTGGCGCCTTTGGCGCGATGGCGATCACCAACGCCAACCACACCACCTCGCCCGGGGCGGTCTTCAGCAACACCACCAACGAGTGGGGCGACGGCTTTCAATACATCGAAGGCGGCAGCACCACCAACGCCAACGGCCAGACCGCGGCGGTGAATGCGCTGTGGGGCTTGATGAATACCTACGACATGCTCAAGAGTACGCTCGGCTGGCTGTCGCTGGACGGCCTCAACACGGCGACCTACATCGCCGCCCACGTCAACACCGCCTATGACAACGCCTACTACAGCGACACCTGCAAATGCATGTTCATCGGCGACGGCTCGTTCTTCACCAACCTCGGCTCGATCGACGTCATCGGCCACGAAATGGGGCACGGCATCACGGCGGCCACGTCGAACCTGACCTACACTGGCGAATCGGGTGGCCTGAACGAGTCGGCGTCCGACATCAGCGGCGAAATGGTCGAGTCGTACGCACGCGCGGGCGGCACCGGCGCGACGATTCCGAATACCGGCAACGACTGGGGCATGGGCAAGGAAATCGACCGCACCGGCACGCCCCTGCGCAGCATGTACAAACCGAGCAAGGACGGCCGCAGCCCGGATGCGTGGAGCGTCACGCTCAAGAACCTCGACGTCCACTACAGCAGCGGGCCGAACAACCGGATGTTTTATTTCCTGTCGCAAGGTTCGAACGCCGGCAAGGGCAGCGACTTCAGCAGCGCCTACCTGGTGAAAAAGCCGCTGGCGATGACCGGCATCGGCAGCGACAAGGCGTACCGGATCTGGTTCAAGGCAAATACCACCAAGTTCACCGCCAGCACCAATTACGCCGACGCCCGCGCCAAGATGATCGCCGCCGCGCAGGAACTGTACGGGGTCGGCGGCAAGGAAGACAAAGCGGTGCAGCGGGCCTACGCGGCGATCAACGTGGGGGGCGATATCGACGAATAGGCAAAAAAGTGCTACCTGCTGTACATGTACCCAACAAGAAGCCGCCTTCGGGCGGCTTTTTATTGGGTACTTCCCGGTGACTTCATGTTCAACGTTTCGAGCCAGCCACCAGCACCGCGGCGCCGGCGACAATCGCGGCGATGCTCGCCCAAAGGGGAATGTCGACGGTCTTCTGTTCCGCCACCGACAGATTAAGCGGTCCCAGGCTGGCCTTGTGGGTTTCCTGGGTAAAACTGAAGCCGCCCAGCGCGATGCCGGCAATGCCGGCGGCGATCAGCACGATGCCGATGATTTTAGTTGAGTTCATGGTGTGCCTTATTGTCGGTTGTTGCTAAAAAATTACTCACCCATCATCGGATAAGGATTGATCGGGGTGCCCTTCCACCATTCCTTCTTCGGCGTCAGTTCGACCACTGCGAAATGCAGGTGCGGCCCGTCCTTGGCGGAGTTGCCGGTGACGCCGACGTAACCAACCAGGTCACCACGCTTGAGCACACTTCCTTCCTTGATCCCGTCCGCGTAACGGTCGAGGTGGGCATAGTAATACGCGTATTTTTCGGTGGGGTCGAACTGGTAGACGGTCAGGCCGCCAGGCTTGCTGTTGAACAGCTTGACTACCTTGCCGTCGCCGGCGGCAATCACCTTGGTGCCTTTTGGCGCCATGATATCGAGCGCTTCATGATGGCGTTCCTTGCCGCGTGGCTGGCCGAAATTGTCGGACAGCTGGGCCAGCCTGATGCCTTCGACGGGGATTAATAGCTTGCCGGCCGGCTTCGCCGAGGCGTTGGCCGTCACCTCAGGCAGCGCGGGAAGCTCCTGCTGGGTCGGGCGCAGGGGCAGGTCGGCTTCGGTCAGGTCGGTCGCCACCACCGGTGCGGCGGGCAGGGCGGCGGTGAGCGGGGCGGGGGCGGGGGGCGGCGCCATGATCGCCGGAGCCGCCTTGACCGCAACAGTCGCCGTGCTGGTCGGCGCATCCTGCGGAACCTGGCGCAGGTAGGCGAACAGGCCGCCGGCGCCGAGCAGCAAGCCGGCCAGGAAGGTCAGGATCCATTTCATAAAGTTCTCCTTGTTATGGGGTGTTACGGCTTGTCGTTCGTATGCATTGCGTCATTTCTGTGCTTCATTCCTGCAACAGCACATCGGTGCCGCCGGCTACCGACGACGCCAGCGCGGTGACGTCCCAGTTGGTCAGGCGGATGCAGCCGTGCGACTGGGTCTTGCCGATCGAACGTGGCACCGGGGTGCCGTGGATGCCGTAATGTGGCTTCGACAGGTCGATCCAGGCGACGCCGACGGGATTATTGGGGCCGGGCGGGATCTTGGCCTTTTTTTCGCCAGCGTCGGCGTCCCAGAACAGTTTCGGATTGTAGTAGAACACCGGGTTTTTCGAGATGCCCGTCACCTTCCAGTCGCCCACCGGCAAGGGATCGTGCTCGCTGCCGGTCGACGCCGGAAACTGCGCGATTGCGCGGCCGGCGGTATCGAACAGCGTCAGCGTGCGGGCCGACCTGTCGACCACGATCTTGCCGCCTTTCGGCAGCGGCTCGGTACCCTCGACGTTTGGCACCAGGATCTGTTCGCCGGCGCGGGTCAGATCCTTGCCGGGGTTGAGGCGCTTGAGCAGGGCCGGGCTGGCGTGAAATCTTTCTGCCAGGGCTTCTTCGGCGCTCACATAGCCCAGCGCCGGCAGTTTGGCTTTTGCCGCCATGTCTTCGGGGATCGTCTGGAACGGGCCTGCAACATCGGCAGCGGCAATGGTGTAGCTTATCAAGGCCTCGGCGGCGTCGGCGTTCAACGCGCTCCAGGTGGCGGCGTTCATGCTGCCGGCGCCGTCGCCGGCAATACTGTGCGCCTTCTGGTAACCATTGACCGCGGCGCGCAGGTTGCTGCCGGTGGCGCCGTCGATTTCGCCGGGGGAGAAACGGGCGCGGTCGAGCAGGATCTGGGCGCGCAGCACTTCGGCCACGCCGGGCTTGACGGCGAGATCGGACTTGCCGGCGCCATTGACGGTGTCGGCGTTCAGGATGGCGGCGGCGTTCGGGACGGCGGCGGCAGGCGCGGCCATCGCCGGCAGCGCGGCACCGGCGAAGCAGGCGGCAACGCAGGTGGCAACCATGGCCAGGAGTGGTGTTTTCAAGGGGAATCCCGTCTCGATCAAAGGTGAATACACGAAGATTAATTCCTCGCAGATATACCGTCTGTTCGGCAGCGTACTGAGAGCCTGTTCCAAGATCGCAGCCGAAAAAAAAGGATCGGGAACTAAGCGTGGGGGCCAGTGTCAGTCGGGTTTGTCCATCATGCCGAGGGCGCGGCGGATGGCCGGCAGTACCAGTTTGAACGAGGGCGAACTGGCAGCCACTTCGTCGTAGTGGCTGGCGCCGGGCAGGACGATGACGCTGGCGCTGTCGCCGGCGGCACGCGCGCGGGCGGCGTAGGCGTGGGCGGCGCGCGGCGGCGACATCGTATCGAGCTCGCCATTGATCAGCACTGTGTGACTGCCGTTGGGCATCAGTTCGGCCGCGTTGGTATCGGCAAACACATCCGGCCGGCCAGCGCTCGGCGCGCCGGCCAGCTCGACCGTATTGCGGCCGCAGCTGGCCGCGATCAGCGCGCGCTCGTGGCGCAAATCGGCCAGCCCTCCCAGGCTGATGATCTGGCGCACCGGCAGCGGATGGGCCGTAAACAGCGGGCTGGACGCCGGAATGCGCTCGCGTCCGGCGATCCACTGCACCAATTGGCCGCCAGCCGAATGGCCGATCGCGACGATGCGGCCAAGGTCGAGCTGCTGGCGCTGCGCCTGCTCGCCCAGCAGGTCGAGCGCGGCATTCATGTCCTGGTAGGTGCCAGGATAGCCGCCGCCTTCCTCGTCGACCCGGCGGTATTCGACGTTCCATTCGGCGATGCCAAGCGCCGCCAGCGCGCCGGCCAGGTTGCGCATCTGTTCGATGCCGCCGTATTTGATGGTCCAACAGCCGCCGTGCACCAGTACCGCAACCGGGAACGGCCCGTCGCCGGCCGGACGAAACAGCTCGGCGTACTGGGACGGTGCGTTGCCGTAGGCAATTTTCGCGGTTGGCGCCGGCCCGGTCAACGCCAGGTAGTCGGCCAGTTTCAACGGCGCCGCCGAGGCCAGGCTTGATCGCATCAGCGCGGGCAGCAAGCCGAACTTCAGTCGTTCAATCAGGGCACGCGGGCGGAGAATCATCGGGTCGGCTCTTGTGGGGAATCAGCGCTCGACTATACCGAGGTTTACCTGGCCCCGGCAAGCAGGGAGTGCGCTCCGCACGATTGAACCGTTGGCGAAATGCTTGCAGTTCTTCGTGCTAGTCTGCAAAAAAACCGGAGAAAACCATGCAAGAAGTAATGCAAGCGGCAACGGAACAATACCGTGGCTTTCGCATTGTCGTCACGCCGATGCTGGACTGCGACGACTTGTGGGATTTCGAATATCGCATGAGGCGGATCGACGGCAGCGGCGAGGAGCGCATCCGGGCCAAGTCCGCCGGCGGTTACGCCACGCCTGAAACGGCCTGTTTTGCCGGTATTGAAGTGGCGCGCATTGAAGCCGACAACCTGCTGGCGCTCGAGACCGCAAGACAAGGATGAGGCCGCTATTTGATTTCAAACAAGAACGTAGTTGCAGGTATTGCTACGATTCTTTTTTAGCCATTGATTTTGGCAGAAAGGCAGCACATGCAGCACATGCAGCACATGCGCGTCACCGCTCCAGGCAACAACAACGCCTGGCTGTGCGGCGTGAACGAGGACACGCTCTGGCGCTTTCACTCGACGCCCGACCCTGACGCCGAACCGCCAGCGCCGAACCCGAATCCCGACGACGTGCCGCCGCCGACGCATGCGCCAGTGCAGGAGCCGCCGAGCACGAACGAACCGCCGATCAAGGCGCGGCGAAACTGATGCGTTAGCGGGTTAGCGGGTTAGCGTGTTTACGGCTAGCGCGGCTTCGCCGGGCCGGCCGGCGGCAGCGGTGGAAACTGGCGGATCAATTCTTCGGTTTCTTTCTCGGCCGGGGTTCTTTCACCACTGCCGATGTCGTCTTCATCTTGCATCGGCGGTGCGGTACTTGGCTGTCCAGTGTGGCTGTGGTGCAGTGGTCCGATGCTATCAGCCTGGCCTCGCCGCTGGCGCGCAATAAGATTTTGCCGCGATGATATTTTGGTAGCACGTATTGCTTTGCCGATACAAAACTTGCGTGATGTGTTCTCCGTCACACGGAGCAGGTCGATTTCCTTCTTATAATCAATGTGTAGAGTCCTCAATAGTTCCTGGAGAGCGTCATGGGCAATTCCTTGCACAACAAAATTTATCTTGGCCGCAGTTCCGTCCTCGCTTCGCGCCGCTTGCGTATCGCCCTTGGCATGGGCGCGCTGGCCGGTGTCGGACTGGCGCTGATGGTGCTTCGCACCCTCAAGTAAGCTGGCCCGGGCAAGGCGGCGGCGAATGCAGGTTGCCGTCACGGGCCTGCGCGGTTACCATGGGCGCCAAAATGGCAAACATGGAAAGCGGTAATGAAGAACGAAAAACTGACAACGGACGAATATGACGCGCTTGACCACATCAAGCGCGGCGCCACCCACGACCGGGTCAACGCCTGTGTCGGGCGCAACGCCAAACGCCTGTCCGGGCTGAAAATGATCCAGTACGCCAAGGATGGCCGGGTCGCCTTGACGGACAAGGGGCACCAGGTGCTGTTCGTGCGCCGCTGCATCAGCGGCTTGCGCGCACTGGCGGCGGACCCGGCGGCGGCGATCGATATCGATGTCTCCACCTTCCTCGGCAAGAAATCCCACATCGCCCCGCGTGCGGAGGGCGGTTTCGACGTGACCGACAAGGGGCGCGAATCGCTGGCCGATATCGATGCCCAAGACAAGCTGAAATAAGTTGAAATAATCAACCACAAAAACCGGACTGATGTCCGGTTTTTTATTTTCCATCTAAAATCAGTGGCGGCGGCGGTGCGGGTACACCAGCGTGCGGATCGCCACTTCGGCCGGCACGTTCATGGCCGACAGGAACTCGGCGGCGCGCTGCAGGCCGACGGTGGGAATCGAGGCAATCGCCTGGTTGACGACGTTACGGGTACGAAAATCGGTGCGCGAGTGCTTGATCTCGTGCCGGTTGAGCGGTGCGCGGTGGTTGGTCATTGGTTTCTCTTGGCGTTTTGGATGAGTGGACTACGCATGCCCCGCCTCTGTGGACGACTTTGCGTTATGTCAATATCATAAACCAGATTTACCGTTTGATGTTGTTTTAATCGCAACAAACTATGTGCCGGTTCAAGCCAGCGCGCCTTCATCCAGCGTCGCCAGCAGCGGCAGCCGGCATTGCTTGCGCAGCAATTGCTCGAACTCGGCAGCCGGCAGCGGACGGCTGAAGAAATAGCCTTGCATCTGGTCGCAGCCGCGGCGGCGCAGGTAGTCGAGTTGCTCTGCCGTTTCGACGCCTTCGGCAATCACCGACAGCTTCAGGTTGTGCGCCAGCGCGATGATCGAGGCGACGATCGCCGCGTCGTTCGAGTCGCGCGCGATGGCGGCGACGAACGAGCGGTCGATCTTGAGCACGTCGATCGGGAAGCGCGACAGGTACGACAGGCTCGAGTAACCGGTGCCGAAGTCGTCGATCGACAGCTTCACGCCGAGCGCCTTCATGGCGTGCAGCAGCTCGACCGCCAGGCTGACATCGCTCATGAACAGGCTCTCGGTTAGTTCAATTTCGAGGCAGCCCGGCGCCAGGCCGGTCTCGGCCAGCACCGCGCGGATGTCGGCGACCAGGTTAGTAGCGCCGAACTGGCGTGCCGACAGGTTGACGGCAACACGCAGCCGGGCCAGGCCGGCGTCGTGCCAGGCGCGGTTCTGCCGACACGCCTCGCGCATCACCCAGGCGCCGATCTGCACGATCAGCCCGGTTTCCTCGGCCACTCCAATGAAGCGGTCCGGCGCCACCATCCCCATTTCCGGGTGCTGCCAGCGGATCAGCGCCTCCATGCCGACGATCTCGCCGCTGGCCAGGTCGACCTGCGGCTGATAGTGCAGCACGAACTCGTCGCGTTCGAGGGCGCAGCGCAATGCGCTTTCGATGCGCACCCGCTCCATCGCCTCTTCGTTCATGGCCGGGGTGTAGAACTGGAAGTTGTCGCGGCCCAGCTTCTTGGCGCGGTACATGGCGATGTCGGCGTGCTCGATCAGGCTGTCGGCCGGCGCGCCGTCAAGCGGGTAGACCGCCACGCCGATGCTGCAGGTGACGAAGAATTCCTTGCTGCCCAATATGACCGGCTGCGCCACCGAATCCATCAGCCGCTGCACCACGTCGACCGACAGCTTCTGGTCTTCGTGCTCGGTGAGGATGACGACGAACTCGTCGCCCGACAGGCGCGCCACGGTATCGGTGTCGCGCAGCGCCGAGCGCAGCCGCGCCGCCACGGTTACCAGCAACACGTCGCCGGCCTTGTGGCCCATGCTGTCGTTGACGAACTTGAAGCGGTCGAGGTCGATCAGCATCACCCACACCGGGTGGTTGCAGCGGGTCGAGTAGGCGATTGCCTGGCTGAGCCGGTCCTGCAGCAGGCTGCGGTTGGGCAGGCCGGTCAGCACGTCGTGCTGGGCGACGTGATGAATGCGCCGCTCGGACAGCTTGCGTGCAGAAATATCGGTGGTGGTGCCGCGGTAGCCGGCAAACTGCGCGTGTTCGTTAAAGAACGGCTCCCCCGTTGCCGAATACCAGCGCGTGTCGCCGTTTATGTCGACTGTCTGATACTCGAAATTGCCGAAGCGCTGGTGGGCGCCAACCAGCGCGATATGGGCCTGGCCCGTTTCGGTTTCGGCCAGCGAGGGTAATACTTCCCAGCGCGTCTTGCCGATATAGCGCTGCGAGTCCTCTTGCGTATCATCGCCGAAACCGCCGCTGATGGTGACGAAGCGGAACTGCGCATCCTGCTCCCAATACCAGTCCGACGACATTGACACCAACTGGCGAAAGCGCTGCTCGCTGCGCTGCAGCGCCTTTTCGGTACGGCGCCGCTCGAGGACGTCTTCGCTCAGCCGCTGGTTCGAACGTTGCAGCTCGGCGGTGCGTTCGAGCACCAGCCGCTCGACCCGGCGCGCGCGCTGTACCATCGCCTGTACCAGCGCGCTCATCAGGAAGGTCAGCAGTATGCCGCCGGCCAGTACCAGCAGCGAAGCTGCGTGCTCGCCGATGTAAGGACGCGCCGCCGCCGCCACTTCGACACGCCACGACTGGCCGCCGACGTCAATGGTTTTTACCAGCGGAGGTAGTTGCGACTGCAGCTGGCCGGCTGCTGCGGCGCCGCTGCGAAACACCTGTTGCGCCTTGCCGTCGGCGCCGCCGGCATATACGGCCAGCTCGATGCCCGGGTCGGCCAGCATGCTGTTACTGGAAAGTATTTCATGCACCAGGTCGCCGGCGCGGATCATCGCCGCGGTGTCGCCGACCAGCGCGGTCCTGCGTTCGGCGGCGCTGCCAAGCGCTGCGCGCTGCCGGTACACCGGCAGCATCACCAACACGCCGGCCTGCGGACGCGCGTCCTGTATCAGGCTGATCACTGGGGTGGCGCTCGGCCGTCCGCTGTCGACCGCGCGCGCCAGGGTCGCCGTCACCTGGGCGTTGCGGGCGACGTCGAGGCCGAAGACGGCTTCGTTGCCGGCCATCGGTTCGACGAACTCGACGACGTTATAGTGCGGCCGGCGCGGCGCTGGCCGGGTTGTGCCCTCGGCCACTTCAGTGATCACGCTGGCCGCGACTACCCGGCCGAGTTGTGCTTCAAAGGCGAGCCGTTCGGCGTCGCCGAGCTGGCGGTGGAAACTAAACGCCTTGATGAACGGGTAGCGCAGCAGCAGCGGGGCGGTGAAGTCGTGGAACTGCTGGCGGGTGACCGGTTCGACCGAGGCAAACAGGTGGTTCGTCACCCTTAGCACTTCGACCGCATCGTCAAGGCCCTGGCGGATGGCGGCGATGCGGATGCCGGCGCGCTGCTCGAACGCCATGCGCATCTTCTCGTCTTCCAGATGGCTGACCGCGGCGTACAAGGCGGCGGTCGCGACCACGCCGGCTGCAAGCGTCGCGACACTGGCGGCTTCAAGTGGAAAGGGCAGGCGCAATCGCATGTTCCGGTGTCAGTCCTGTGGTTGGTCGTGGGGCGCAAGCGGGCCCGGTCGAAGTGACGGTAGTGTGTCACAAGAACGCTGAAGGCTGCAAACAAATTGTATCTTAATAGCAACATGTTCTGGCACGCCACTTGCCGCGCAAGGCTAGCGGATCCGCCGTTCGAGGTAAGCGACCAGGGCGAGCACCAGCAGCCGGTTCAGGATGCCGAAGCCGAGCCAGCGGCGGCGGGATATCAGGCGGCGAACCAAACAGGCGCGGCCCCGCGCCGCCGCCACTGGGTCCAGGCAATCCTTGACGGCGAACAGGATGCGGTTGTTGCCGGCCACTTTGTCGAGCCAGCAGACCTGGCCGCCGAACGTCAGCCGCAGCCGCCCCAACATCGCCGGGTAGAGCGGGTCATAGCTGAAGACGTTCGCCGCCAGCACGCCGCCATGGCGCAGCGCGCGGCGGCAATCGGCATAAAACTTCGAGCTGCCGAGCGCCGGCGGCAGCCCGGCCGCGTCGAAGCCATCGACCAGCAGCACGTCGACGCTGTCCGGTACGCCGGCCAGCCAGGCAGTGGCGTCCACGTGCAGCACCGTAAAGCGCCCGTCGTCGGGCGGCACGCAAAACTGCCCGCGCAGCGCGATGACGTCGGCGCGCAGCTCGAGCACGGTAATGCGGGCGCGCGGAAAGTGGCGGTAGCAGAATTTGGCGAGCGAGCCGCCGCCCAGGCCCACCATCAGGATGTGGCGCGGGCGCGGCACGAACAGGGCGAAGCACATCATCGCGCGCGCATACGCCAGCACCAGCGCACTTGGGCGCGACAGGCGCATCTCGCTTTGCACCTCGCCGGCAACGAATTCGAGCGTGCGCATGTCGCCGCGGGTGGTCACCAGCGGCGGCGTTGCCAGAAGCGATGGATCGGTATCGGTGCCGGGGGTCATCGCGACAGTATATATGCGCGGGGCGCCGGCATCTTGTAGCAGCGTGTGTGTTTCTGATAAGCTAAACCACCGCCCACGGAGAAACCATGTTTCTAGACCATCCCACAATTACCGCGACCAACAGCTCAACCGAACCGGACCGCCTCGAGCGGCTCAGCCGCGTCTACGGCTACGTGGTGGCGCTGGCCGACCGCCAGGCCGGTGGGCGTTTCATCGAGAAGGTCGCCCAGCTGCACGACCACAAGGGCACGCTGATCGTGTTCTGGGGCGACACCCCGAGCGAGGCCGAAAAAGCGTACTTTGCCGATGCGTGGGCCAGCAAGATCGGCGACGGCACCAGCAACGTCGAACACGAAGTCTGAGGCGCAATGGATATCACCACCATGCTGCTGGCGCTGGCGCTTGGCAATCTTAGCCTGTGCGCGGCGCTGTTTTTCTTTGAATACGAACGCAAGAGATCGCTGGTGCTCTCGAGCTGGACAATCGCCAAGCAATGCCAGGGCGCCGCCTGGCTGCTGCTGTACTTGCGCAGCGCCGGCGTGGTGCCGGACCCGGTGGCGATCCTGCTCGGCTACGCGCTGCTGTTTACCGGCGTCGCGTTCGAAGCGGGCGCGCTGTGGGAAGCGTTTGATCGCGCGCAATGGCGTCGCGCGACGCTGTGGCTGCTGGTGCCGTCGATCGGACTGTTCGTCGCCTGCTACGTGATCGACGAAACCGCTTTGCGCCCGCTCGCCGGCTCGCTGATCCTCGGCGGCTTCTACCTGTCCGGCGCTTGCGCGCTGGCGCTCGGCTGGAAGGATGCCAGCATGCTGCGCCGTTTCCTGGCGATCGCCACAAGCCTGCTGGCGCTGCTGGTGGCCGCGCGCGGCATGCTGGCGCTGACCATGCCCGCCGGTTGGAACTGGATCAGCAACAGCAACCTTCAGCTGTGGACGTCAAGCGCGTTCTACCTGTTGATGCTGCTGAACGGTTTTGGTTGCCTGCTGCTCGCGCGCGAGCAAGGGCAGCGCGAGCTAGAACGGCTGGCCGTGGTCGATGCGCTCACCGACATGCCGAACCGGCGCAGCTTCTTCGCGGCCCTGGCGCCGTGGCTGGCGTTGGCGCGCCGGCCCGGCGTGCCGACCGCGCTGGTGCTGTTCGACCTTGACCAGTTCAAGCGCATCAACGACAGCTACGGCCACCCGGCCGGCGACACCGTGCTGCGCGCGGTGGTCGACGTTTGCAAGAAGCACTTGCGCGACAGCGACCAGCTGGGCCGCATGGTCGGCGTCGAATTCGCCATCTTGCTGCCGCGCACTGGCCTGCCCGAGGCGGCCTTGGTGGCCGAACGGATGCGCGCCGCGATCGCGGCGACCCCGGTCAAGGGCGAACGCGCGATGATCGGCATGACCGCCAGCTTCGGCGTCACCACCATCCGCGCCGACGACAGCGTCGTCAGCCTGTTCAAGCGCGCTGACGAAGCGCTGCAGGCGGCCAAGGCGCTGGGCCGCAACCGCGTGATCGAGGCGGCCATGGCAACGGCGCACGAAGCGTAAACGTGTGTGCCGCGCGAGGCGCCAGTGGCGGGCGAGCCGCCGGCGTGTCATCGGCGTGTCATGCCGCCGCGCTATTGTGGTACGATTTTGCGCGCCGGAGGCCGTCATGACAACGATTGAGAAAGAAGCTGGTATGTACGCTGCCGTCGATTTGGGATCCAACAGTTTTCGCCTCCACATCGGCAAGCACGATGGCGAGGCGATCCGCGTCGTCAAGAGCATGCGCGAACCGATACGGCTCGGCGCCGGCATCGATGCGCGCGGCAGCCTGACCGAGGCGGCGATGCAACAGGCGCTGGCCTGTCTGCAGACCTTTCGCGCCGTCTTGTCGGGCTACCGCCTCGAGGCGGTGCGGGTGGTCGGCACCGCCGCGCTGCGCCTAGCGCGCAACGCCGCCATCTTCATGCCGCTGGCCGAGGAGGCGCTTGGCTATCCGATCGAGATCATCTCCGGCGAAGAAGAGGGCCGCCTGATCTACATGGGCGTGGCCAATGCGCTGGCGACCCCTGGCGAACGGCGGCTGGTGCTCGACATCGGTGGCGGCTCGACCGAACTGGTACTCGGGCGCGGTCTCGATATTGAACGGGTCGAGTCGTTCAGCGTCGGCACCGTCAAGCAAAGCCTGTTGTTTTTTGTGGACGGTCGCATCGATCGCACCTCGTTCGAAGCGGCGATCCTGTCGGCGCGCAGCCATTTCGAGGACGCCGCGCCGCCATACCACCCACAATACTGGCGCACCGCCTACGGCTCGTCCGGCACCATCCGCGCGCTCGCCGAAGTAATTTCCCGCAACAAGCTTGGCGACGGCTTGCTGTCGCCGCAATCGCTGGACGCGCTCAAGCACTGTTTCATCGACTTCGGCCAGGTCGCCAACATCGACATGCCGGGCCTACGCGCGGACCGCGCCGGCACCATCATCGGCGGACTGGCGATCCTGATCGCGCTGGTTGCCGAACTGGGCATCGACGTGCTGGTGCCGGTCGACGCCGGCTTGCGCATGGGCGTGATGTGGGACCTGTACGCGCGCTCGATGCAGTGCGACCGGCGCGACGAATCGGTGCGCCTGCTGGCCGAGAAATTCCGCGCCGAGACAACGCGCGGCGAGCGCGTGGCGCACGAGTCGGCGGCGCTGTATTCGCAACTCAAACCATCGGCCGACACCTACGTCAAGCTGCTGAACTGGAGCGCGCAGCTGCACGAAGTGGGCATGGTGGTGTCGCAGACCGGCTATCACAAGCATGCCGCCTACATGGTCGAAAACGCCGACCTGCCCGGTTTTACCGCGCGCGAGCAGAAAGCGATGGCGCGGCTGATCGTGGCGCAGAAGGGCAACCTGCGCAAGATCGGCGAGGCGCTGACCGATCCCGATTTCGCCAAGGCGGTGCTGGCCCTGCGGCTGGCGATCCTGCTGATGCATGCCCGCATCGAGGCCGATTTCAGCGAACTCAAACTGCGCATGAAGAGCAGGATCGAGCTCGACATCAAGCGCGACTGGGTCGCTCACCATCCGACCGTATCCTACTGGATCGAGAAGGAACAGGAATGGTGGGAAGAGGTGGGCGTCGATTTTTGCGTGCGCACCAGCGCGTAGCTGGCGAGCGGATGTGCTTGTTTCGGGCGGAGGTCGGAAAAATAGACTATATTGTTTAGACCATTTTAAATTTATTCACCGGAGAAGCCAACAATGCGTAAACCTGCAGCCGTAAAAACAACCAGCGCCGCACCGGCACAACTGCCCGCCACCGCGGCTGCACAACCTGCAGCGAAAGCGGCCGCCAAGCCAGCCGTCAAGCCTGAAAGTACGCCAGCAGCCGGCAAAGCGGCGACGGCAAAGCCGGCGCCAGCGGCGGCGCGCGCGAAACCGGCAGTCAAGGCCGCTCCGGCAAAGGCGGCGGCGCCAAAATCGGCGCGCCAGGCCGCCGCGAAGCGGCCGGCATCGCCGGCGACACCGGCAACCGGCGAGCCGGTACGCGAAAAAGGGCGCAAGGCCAGACTGGTGCGCGACAGTTTCACCATGCCTGAGCACGAATACGAGCTGCTCGGCCAGGTAAAAAAGGCCTGCCTGAAGGCCGGTTTCGAGATCAAGAAAAGCGAACTGCTGCGAATCGGCGTCGCGCTGATCGGCCAGCTCGACCTGGCCACCTTGCAAAATGTTCTAGCCAGCCTGCCGCAGCTCAAGACCGGGCGTCCGAAGAAAATCTGAGTCCGCGCCGCCGCCTGGGCGGCGTATTTGCTAGTGCATCGAGTCGATCGCCAGTTCCTTCAGGTCGCGGATACTCATGTCCGATTTCTCGTGCATGCGCAACAAAATGGTCGCACCCACCGCCAGCTTGCGGTGCCGGATCTTGCTGACGATCGGCGGCTGCACTTCCAGCACCCTGCACAACTCCGCATCATTTTTGAGATTGAGCTTTGCGATCAAGGTGTCGAGCAACTTGTTGGGTACAAAGCTCGATGGCTCGAGCGCCCGCGCCCGGTTCATCGCTTCAATCATTTCTTGTTTCTTTTGCCGTACGTTCATCTGGTCCTCCGCCTTGGTCCGGTGCTGCTCAATAATTTCCCGCTTGTTCCTCAACGTTTCCTGAAAAACAATCCAATCGTTACATTTGGAGGTATTTCATGCAGATTGAGTTGGTCGCGATAATACTACGGGGAAGGAATTTTTGCGGGAATGAACGTAACATCGTTAAAAAAACAAGGTTTCAGAGGCCGTTTGGCGACAGAATCAGGCCCGCGCGTGACAATATGAGTATTTTGTCGGCTTTCGCCGCGGCCGCGTGCGAGTGGGTGACCATGATGGCGCTGGCGCCGCTGGCCTTGATTTCGGCGCGCAGCAGTTCGAGCACGCTGTGGGCCGTGTCCGGGTCGAGGTTGCCGGTAGGCTCGTCGGCCAGCACCAGCGCCGGCCGGTGCACCAGCGCGCGGGCGATCGCCACCCGCTGCATCTCGCCGCCCGACAACTGGCGCGGGAAATCGTCGCCGCGCCCATCAAGGCCGACCGCCGCCAGCATCTCGCCGGCGCGCGCCAGGCTGGCATTGTTGAGCAGCAGCGGCAAGGCGACGTTTTGCCGCAAGGTCAGGTGCGGCAGCACGTGAAAGGCCTGGAAAATAAAACCCATGCGCGATCGCCGCAGGCGGGTGGCGGCGTCGTCGTCGAGGGCGGACATCGGCTGGCCATCGACCAGCACGTCGCCGCTGTCGGGTGCGTCGAGCCCGGCGATCAGGTTCAGCAGGGTCGATTTGCCGACCCCCGATTCGCCCATGATGGCGACGAATTCGCCGGCCGCGAAGCGGTGCGACAAGCTTGCCAGCACGGTGCGTCCGCCATAGGATTTTGAAACTTCACGCAGTTCGAGCATGGCAGGTATCCGATCAGCGCCGGGTTAGCGCGTGGCGCATGGCAAAGCTGAGCGCATCGACCATCGCCACCAGTATCAGCATGCAGATCACCACCGTCGCCGCATCCTGCATCTGGAACAACGACAGGTGGTACTTGAGCATCTGGCCAAGCCCGCCGGCGCCGACCACGCCCAGCACGGTCGCGGCGCGGATGTTGTTCTCCCAGCGGTACAGCGTGTACGACAGCATCTGCGGCAGCGTTTGCGGCAAGGTCGCGTAAAAGAACGACGCCATTGCTGCCGCGCCGTTGGTACGCAGCGTCTGTTCCGGCAGCGGCTCGGCGTTTTCCAGCGCGTCGGCAAACAGCCGTCCGAGCACGCCGCTGGTATGCAGGGCCAGCGCCAGCGTGCCGGCGAACGGGCCCAGGCCAGCCGCCACCAGCAGTAGCGAAGCCCACACCAGTTCCGGGATCGAGCGCAGCACATTGAGGATCGCGCGCGCCGTCGCGCGCGCAAGAATGCCAAAACGGCCGGCCGCCGGCAGTGCCAGGGCCAGGCCGCCGAGCACCGCCAGCAGGGTGCCGAGCGCGGACATCGACAGCGTTTCGGCCGTCGCTTCCAGGCACTTGCGCAAGAACGGCGGCGACAGCTCGGGCGGGGCGAAGCCGGCCAGAAATTCGGTTGTCGTGTCCAGCGCCTGCGGCGTGAAAAACTCCGACAGTTTCAAAGGCAGCGAGGCGAAGCTGGCCACCACCAGCGCGCCCAGGGCCGCGAGCAGCAGATAGCCGGATGCCGAGCGCGGCGGCGCGGCCGGCATCTGCATCGGCGTCACCCCAGCCTCCTGCGCAGCATCTTCGAGATGGCGTCGGCCAAGGCGACCAGCAGCACGAACACAATCAGCATGGTCGCCGTTTCGCCGCCGTCCATGTTGCGGGTCGATTCATCCATGCGCTGGCCGAGGCCGCCGGCGCCGACGAAACCCATCACCGCCGAACCGCGGATTGCGCATTCCCAGCGATACACCGTGTACGACACCAGCTCGGCGGCCGATTCCGGCAGCGCGCCATACAACAGCGCCGGCAGGCGCGCGCTGCCGTTGGCCAGCAGGATGCCGGTTGCATGGGCATCGGACGATTCGATAATCTCGGCGTAGACCTTGCCGAGCATGCCGCTATAGGTCAGGGCGATTGCCAGCACGCCGGCGGTGGGGCCCAGGCCCACCACGCGCACGAACAGCAGCGCCCATACCAGTTCGGGCACGCTGCGCAGCAGCACCAGCAGCCAGCGCACGCATTGGCGCACCAGCCTGGAGGCAAAGCGCATGCGGCCGGTGCCGAGGCGCGAAATCGACAGCCGCTCGGTGACGATCAGCGTGGCGGGAATCGCGCCCAATAGCGCCAAGGTCAGGCCGGCGGTGGCGATCGCCACCGTCTCCCAGGTGCCGCGCAGCACAAGCTGAAGAAATTCAATGGAATGCGCGGGGCGCAGGAAGCCGGCCAGGTAGGCGCCGGCCGCGCCCAGGCTCTGCGTGTCGAACAGGATCCACGGCTTGAATTCGCTGTACACCAGCGCCGGCCACAGGATGGCCAGGCCGATGATGGCCGCGCTGACGCGGCTGCGCCAGGCCGGGTCGGGCGGGGGGCGGGACGATCCCGGGGACGGGTTCAAAAAAGTGGTGGGCATCAGGCTTGGCGCTTAAAAGCAGGCGCCGACGGCCAGACGCTCCGGCGTTTCGTGCAGCGCCAAAGGGGCGGCATGCAACGCCTCGTTGCGGTACAGCGCATCGATCATCGCGTCCGTCACCTGCTCGCGCGGGCAGTCGAACACGATGCGGCCGTCGCGCAGGCCGACGATGCGGGCAAAATTGGCGCGCGCGATATCGACCTGGTGCAGGCTGCAAACCAGGGTGGCGTTGCGGCTGGCCGCTTCCTGCTGCAAGGTCGACAACGTTATTTGCGACAGCGCCGGATCGAGCGCCGACAGCGGCTCGTCGACCAGGAACGCCTCGGCCGACGACAGCAGCAGGCGCGCCAGGCCGCAGCGCTGGCGCTCGCCGCCAGAGAGCCGGTCGACCCGCGCGTACAGCTTGTCGCCAAGGCCAAAGCGCAGCAAGGCGTCGTAGGCCGCCTGCGGATCGACCGGCTTGATGAGCGAAACCAAGGCGCGCCACAGCGTCCACTGCGGCAGGCGCGCCGCCAGCACCGCCGTCACCACGCGCTGGCGCGGCGGCAGCGGCGGCGTTTGCGGCGCCAGGCACTGGCGCGCGCGCAGCGTGTGGCGCTGCTGTTCCGGCAGCGACCAGGGATCCTGGTCGAAAATCTGAAAATTGCCGCTAGACGGCTTCTGCGCGCACGCCAGCGTCGCCAGCAGCGTGGTCTTGCCGGCACCCGACGGCCCGATGATGGCGACCTGCTCGCCATGCTCGACGACCAGGTCGATGTCGTGCAGGGCAGGCGCGCCGCCACTAGCGCCGAGGTGGCGCACCGTCAGTTTATCGAGGCGGTAAGTCGTCATAACGGCCGGTCGACTGCATGAGAATTATTTCAGCAAGCCGGCGCTGTGGGCGGCTTTTTCGATATCGCCGTAGTTCTCGGCGCGGGTCGGGATGAATTTGCTGGCGCGCTGCAGATCGAGGATTTCCTTGCCTTCAGGCGTCGATTTGTCGAGCGCCAGGAAAGCGTCGGTGATTTTCTTTTTCAGCGCCGGCGCCATGTCGGAACGAACGCTCCAGTTGTAATCGAAGTAGCCGGGAGTGGTGTAAAACACGCGCACCACAGCCGGGTCGACCTTCTTTTCGTTGACCAGCTTTTCCCACACCGAGATGTTAAGCGCGCCGGCGTCGACCTTGCCGCCGGCGACCGACGCCACCGTCGCGTCATGCGCGCCGGAAAACGCGATGCGTTTCAGGTCGGTATCCGGATTGACCTTGGCGGCCAGCAGGTAGGAGCGCGGCATCAGGTGGCCCGAGGTCGACGACTCGGAACCGAACGACAGCGTCTTGCCCTTCAGGTCTTCGAGCTTGCTGATGTCCTTGTTGGTGGTAATGAACACCGAGCGGAATTTTTCGTCCTCGAGACGCTGCACCAGCGGCGTGACCATGCCCTTGCTGCGCACATTGGCCTGAACGAAGGTAAAGCCGCCGAGCCAGACCATGTCGATCTTCTTGTTGACCAAGCCTTCGACCGACGCCGCGTAGTCGGTGACGGGGGTAAATTCGACTTTCAGGCCGGTCGCCTTCGCCAGGTAATCGCCGAGCGGCTTGAACTTGCGCTGCAGTTCGGTGGGCGCCTCGTCCGGAATTGCCGAAACGCGCAGCACGCCAGGCGTGTTCTGCGCGCAGACGGCGCTTGACGCGAACATCAGGCCGGCGCAAACGGTGGCGCCGAGCATCGATTTCAGGGTGCTCAGTGATGAAAAGTGGCTCATAAACCCTTTCGGTGAAGAAATTGAATGGATCCGGCAGCCGGCGCGGGACGTTTCGATGTTCCCGCGAGTGCTGAAAATCAGGAGATTCAGCTATCATAACAAATACACAGCTAATTAAAATCTGTCAGGGCGCTGTTGCGCGCTGTGGTGCGCCCATAGATGCGAATGATAAACCCTATGCCGACTTCCTGCCCGAACGATACAAACCCGGTCCACGCCAGCGCCGCCGTACTGGCCGAACTCGACGCCGGCCTGCGCGCCGGCACCGCCTGCATTTCGCCAAAATTTCTCTACGACGCGCTCGGCTCGCGCCTGTTCGAAGCCATCTGCGAACTGCCCGAGTACTATCCGACGCGCACCGAGGCGTCGATTTTTGCCCGCCACGGCCCCGAAATGGCGCGCGCAATCGGCCCCGGCGCCACCCTGATCGACCTCGGCGCCGGCAACTGCGCCAAGGCCGCCGGCCTGTTTCCGCTGTTGCATCCGGCCCAGTACGTGGCAATCGATATTTCGTTTGACTTCCTGCGCGAATCGATCGAGCGCTTGCAGCAGCGCTTCCCGCACATCGAAATGACCGGCCTCGGCCTGGATTTTTCGACGGAACTGCAACTTCCCGCCGTGGTGCGCCAGGAGCACCGGCTGTTCTTCTATCCCGGCTCGTCGATCGGCAATTTCACGCCCGACCAGGCCAGCGCGTTTTTGCGCCGCATCCGCGCCCAGTGCGACGGCGGCGGCGGCCTCTTGATCGGCATTGACCTTGTGAAGGACAGCGCCATCCTCGACGCCGCCTACGATGACGCAATCGGTGTCACCGCCGCTTTCAACCTGAACCTGCTGCGTCACGTCAATCATCTGGCCGGCGCCGACTTCGACGTGCGCCAATGGCGCCACAGCGGCGTTTACAACGCGCTTGAAGGCCGTATCGAAATGCACCTCGAAGCGCGTGAGGCGCTTGTTGTGCGCTGGCGCGGCGGCACCCGCAGCTTTGCCCGCGGCGAGCGCATCCACACCGAAAACAGCTACAAGTACCAGCCGGCGGCGGCAGTCGGGCTGCTGGAGCAGTCGGGCTTCCAGGCCACCAGGGTATGGACCGATGCCGCCGGCTGGTTCGCCGTGATCCATGCGCGCGCGATCGCGCAATGACGCTGTGCCCTGGTATGCCGCACGGGACCACGCCCGACATGAAGCCCGCTAGCGAATTGACCTGGCGCAGCCGTTACGACGGCGTGCGCGGCCGCTCGCTGGCGCTGGCCGATCCGCTGTCGGACGAAGACTGCGGCGCCCAGTCGATGGCCGACGCCAGCCCTGTCAAATGGCACCTGGCGCACACCACCTGGTTCTTCGAAACCTTCATCCTCGAACGCATGGAAGCGCGCTTCCAACCTTTTCAGCCGGCTTTCCGGATCCTGTTCAACTCCTACTACAACGGCATCGGCGAACGCTATCCGCGCGCCAAGCGCGGCCTGTTGACGCGCCCGTCGATGGACGACGTGCGCGCCTACCGCGCCAACGTCGACGCGCGCATCGGCCGCCTGCTGGCCGACCAGGCCGGCAACCGTCAACTGGCATCGCTGATCGAACTCGGCCTGCAGCACGAGCAGCAGCACCAGGAACTGATCCTCACCGACGTCTTGCACCTGCTGGCGCAAAACGCGCTGTTTCCAGCTTACAGCGACGATACGCCGTTGCCGGCACACAGTGTGGCGGCGCAGGCCTGGGTCGCCTTTGCCGGCGGCCTGGCCGAGATCGGCCACGATGGCGAGGGTTTTTGCTTCGATAACGAACTGCCGCGCCACCGCCACTACCTGGCGCCGTTCGCGCTGGCCGAACGCCTGGTGACGAACGGTGAATACCTCAGCTTTATCGAAGCGGGCGGCTACCGCGATCCGGCGCTGTGGCTGTCCGAAGGGTGGGACCAGGTCAATCTGCTCGGCCTGACGCAGCCCTTGTACTGGCAGCGCGACGACACCGGCAACTGGTGCGAATTCACGCTGCATGGGGTGCAAGGGCTCGATCGCGCGCGGGCGGTCACCGGCGTATCTTTGTTCGAAGCCGACGCTTTCGCCCGCTGGAGCGGCGCGCGGCTGCCGACGGAAGCCGAATGGGAGGTCGCGGCATGTAGCGACGCGTGCGGCGAAGAAGGCAGCCAGGAGCGCCGGCTGCGCCAGATGTTCGGCCACTGCTGGCAGTGGACCAGCAGCAGTTACGCGCCGTATCCGGGATACGCGAGCGCGCCGGGCGCGCTGGGCGAATACAATAGCAAGTTCATGCTCAACCAATATGTACTGCGCGGCTCATCGATTGCCACCCCGCCTGGCCACGCGCGTGCCAGCTACCGCAATTTTTTCCCCGCCGGCGCCCGCTGGCAATTTACCGGCATCCGACTGGCCAGGCAATGACCGTGCTCCTGCCGCAGATCGAGATTCTCAACCGCCGCGCCAACGCCTATATCCTCGCCCATCCGCTCGGTTTCGCCCTGCAGGTACTCAAGGGCTTCCGCGCCAACCAGGGCTTGCTGCTGGCCGGCGCGGTGGCGTACTACGCTCTGCTGTCGATCGTGCCGTTCCTGATGCTGGTGGTGGTGGCGCTGTCGCATTTCATCGACCAGGCCGAACTGCTGCTGACGCTGCGGCGCTATCTCGAATACCTGGTGCCGGGACAGTCGGCCTCGATCACCGCCGAGGTGGCGCACTTCCTCGACAACCGCGACCTGATCACCTGGGTGCTGGGCGCGACCATGCTGTTTTTCAGCTCGCTCGCCTTTACCGTGCTCGAAAACGCGATGAGCGTGATCTTCATCCACCGCGTGGCGATCCGGCGCCGTCATTTCCTGGTGTCGGCGGTCCTGCCTTATTGCTACATCGTCGCGCTCGGCGCCGGCGTGCTGCTGGTGACCCTGGTGGCCGGCTCGCTGCAGGTAATGGGGCAGGAAAGCGTGCGCCTGTTCGGCGCCAACTGGTCGCTTGGCGGCGTTTCCGGCGCGCTGCTGTACCTGCTCGGGCTGGGCGGCGAAATCCTGGTGCTGACCTCGATCTACATGGTGATGCCGGTCGGCCGCCTGTCGCTGTCGCACGCGCTGATCGGCGGCGTCACCGCGGCGCTGCTGTGGGAAATCGCGCGCCATGTGCTGGTGTGGTATTTTTCCACGCTGTCGCAGGTGAACGTGGTGTACGGCTCGATGACGACGGCCATCGTCGTCATGTTCAGCCTCGAGATCGCCGCCACCTTGCTGCTGATGGGCGCCCAGGTCATCTCGGAATACGAAAGGGTGGGCCAGCAGGGAGATGAAAAGCGGCGACATGCGGAACCGAAGCCCTTGATGACGCGCCCGCCAAAATGACGCGCCCGCCAAATTAAGCGACGACGTAATTTGCTGCGCTGCACAAAACCATGCTACACTTCGCTTCGTGATGCAGGTTGTCTTGCAAATTGCTTCACCACCCAGGCGCTGCGCCTCGATAACGGCAAGTGTGATGCCTTTCTCGTAGATGGCCGCAACAGGCTGGGTTTGTACTTCCGAATACGTTGGTCGATTTACACATCGGCGCACCACGCAGATAGCATGGGCGCCCGAGATCTGATTAAAGCATTGGTAATACATTGGAACAGAGCTCGCTTCGGCGGGCTTTTTTTTATGGGCAAATGGTTCGCGTGCAAGGGGAATGGCTCGCTCAAGTTCCCGAAAGAACGATCCGTGCGCACGGAGAAACCCGCGCGATGGTAAAGTCACCATAAACCCACCATAAACCCACCATAAACTCACCTTCCGGCGCATCCATGAAAAACTTCCGCGGCATCGTTTTCGATTTGTATGGCACCTTGTACAACGTGCAATCCGTTGCCGGGATCTGCGACCAGGCCTACCCGGGCAAGGGCGCGGCAATGGCGCAGCTGTGGCGCCAAAAGCAGCTGGAGTACACCTGGCTGCGCAGTTTGATGGAGCGCTACGTCAACTTCGAAACCGTCACCGACGACGCGCTGCGCTTTACCTGCGCCGCCCTCGAGCTGCCGCTGGAAGAGGACATGGCGCGCGTGCTGGCCGACCAGTACCTGCGGCTCGAACCGCACCCCGACACCACCGATGCGCTGCACCGGCTCAAGGATGCCGGCATCCCGTTGGCGATCATCTCGAACGGTTCGCACAAGTCGATCGCTCACGTGGTCAACCATTCGGGCATGGGCTGGGCCTTCGACGAGTTGATCAGCGCCGAGGACGTGCAGGTATTCAAGCCGCATCCGAAGATGTATGAGCTGGCCGAGCGGCGCATGGGCCACGCGCGCGAACACATTTTGTACGTCTCGGCCAACGGTTGGGACGCCAGCGCAGCCAGCCTGGCCGGCTATCCGGTGTGCTGGATCAACCGCAACCTGGGACCGTTCGACGTGCTGGGAGCGACGCCGATGGTGGCGACCGAGGATCTTGGGGCGATGGCGGATTGGGTACTGGAGTAGGGTGCTCGGATTACCTTATTTGCAATGTCATGAATGCCCTCAGACTTGGCGAGCGTCAGTTGTCGGTTGCGCAGCGGTTGGTTCTACCCGCCGGCGATCTGCATTGTCCTTGGCGACGTAAGCACGCTCTACTTTTAGAACTGGAGTCATGCGCGCTTGCGCGAAGCGGCAGTGCTGTTTGACTTGGCAGTTGTAGTGCCGCTGCTTTGCCTTTGATGCTACCGCGCGCGGAGCGGCGGCGACCGTACGAGGTCGGAATCCTTTTCAGCTTTTACAAGGCGATTTTCACATCTTCACATACAGTTCAAACCGCTGGAGAGTATTCGGTCGTGCTCACCGGGCATCGCGTGCCAGCTCTTCGGTCGGCGCTCCGCCAAGCGCTTGAGTCAAGTCTGGGAATGCGCCAATCCGCCCCCATCTGTTTGATATCCGCTGGCCACAACAGAACCGACATGCGATTTTTTCTACGCGCCCTCGTGGTTGCCGTCCTCCTCATCCTCGGCTACGGCTTGCTGGGGCCGACCATCGAACGGGCGCTGTACATGATGCGCCTGACGGCGATGCCCAAGCCCGGGATGCTGCCGATGCCGGTCGAGGGCGTGCGCGTGAGCGCGCTGCGCGACACCTGGGATGGCGCGCGCAGTGAAGGCCGCAAGCACGAAGGCATCGACATCTTCGCCAAGCGCGGCACTCCCGTCCGATCAAGTACCGAAGGCATCGTCATGCAGGTCGGCACCAACCGGCTCGGTGGCCTGGTGGTGTGGGTGACGGGTCCAGGCGGCCAGCGTCATTACTACGCCCACCTCGAGCGCTATGCGGACGTGGAAGCCGGCACGCGCATCGAGGCTGGCCGGCTGCTGGGCTACGTCGGCAACACTGGCAATGCGCGGGGCACGCCGCCGCACCTGCACTACGGCGTGTACGACGTTGGCGGCGCGATCAATCCGTATCCGCTGCTGCGCGCCAAGCCGGCTGCCGTCACGGCAGGGAAGGCGGCGGTGGAAGCGTCTGCTGAAGCGGCTGATCGCCCGGCGAAGTAGGCTCGCCGCGCAGCTGCCCGCCATGACGCATGAGGGTCTGGTCTGACATTCGGGCACGAGTTCGACGCTATCTTGGAATGTTTACCGGGTGCATGAATCGCCTGGCAGTGATTGAAAACATAGGCGGAACTCACATCGCCTCGTTCGGCGCTTTGTGACTTGCGGGCGGCTAAGCGGACAGCATTAGCGGGCACCGGGCGCCTCAGGCCCGCAGCCGATACCCCGTCTTGAAAATCCACCAGATCGCGCCCATGCACACCGCCAGCAGCGCGAACGCCATGCCGGCGCTGAGCGCGATGCTGACGTCGGAGACGCCAAAAAAACTCCAGCGAAAGCCGCTGATCAGGTAGACCACGGGATTAAACAGGGCCACCTTCTGCCAGAACGGCGGCAGCATGCTGAGCGAGTAGAAACTGCCGCCCAAAAACGACAAGGGCGTAATTACCAGCATCGGCACGATCTGTACTTTTTCGAAGCCGTCGGCCCAGATGCCGATGATAAAGCCGAGCAGGCTGAAAGCGACCGACGTCATGACCATGAAGACGATCATCCAGACCGGATGAACGATCTCGAAGTCGACGAACAGGCGCGCAGTGGCCAGGATCAAGAGGCCAAGGATCACCGACTTGCTGGCGGCGGCGCCGACGTAGCCGAGCACGATCTCGACGGCCGACACCGGCGCCGACAGGATTTCGTAGACGGTGCCGGAAAATTTCGGCATGTAGATGCCGAACGAGGCGTTGGCCACGCTCTGGGTCATCAGGGACATCATGATCAGGCCGGGCACGATGAAGGCGCCGTAGCGCACGCCGTCGACCTCCACCATGCGCGCGCCGATGGCGGCGCCGAACACGACGAAATAGAGCGACGTCGAAATGACGGGCGAGGCGATGCTTTGCGTGAGCGTGCGCCAGGTGCGGGCCATCTCGAATTTGTACAGCGCGCGGATCGCATGGAAATTCATCGGTGCGTCTCCATCAGGTTCACAAAAATCTCCTCGAGCGAGCTTTGGCTCGACTGCAGGTCCTTGAAGTCGATACCGTGCTCGCCGAGCTGGCGGAACAGGTCGGCGATGCCGGTCTGCCGCGCCTGGGCGTCGAAGGTGTAGACCAGCTCGGTGCCGTCGCCTGACAGCACCAGCGCCTGGCCGGCCAGCGCGGCGGGAATCTGCGCCAGCGGGCGTTGCAGGTGCAAGGTCAGCTGCTTCTTGCCGAGTTTTTCCATCAGCGCCGCCTTGTCCTCGACCAGGATGATTTCGCCGTTGCGGATGACACCGATGCGGTCGGCCATTTCCTCGGCCTCCTCGATGTAATGGGTGGTCAATATGATCGTCACGCCCTGGTCGCGCAAGCCGCGCACCATGTCCCACATGTCGCGCCGCAGCACGACGTCGACGCCGGCGGTCGGTTCGTCGAGGAACAGGATCTGCGGCTCGTGCGACAGCGCCTTGGCAATCATCACGCGCCGCTTCATGCCGCCCGACAGCGTCATGATGCGCGAGTTTTTTTTCTCCCACAGCGACAGCTGGCGCAGCAGTTTCTCGATGTGGGCGGGATTGGCAGGTTTACCGAAAATGCCGCGGCTGAGCGTCACCGTGTCCCACACGCTCTCGAACGCGTCGGTGGCCAGCTCCTGCGGCACCAGGCCGATCAGCGAACGCGCGGCGCGGTAGTCGGTGACGACGTCGTGGCCGTCGGCGAGAATGGTGCCGCTGCTCGGGTTGACGATGCCGCAGATGGCGTTGATCAGCGTGGTCTTGCCGGCGCCGTTGGGCCCCAGCAGCGCAAAGATCTCGCCGCGGCGGATCTCCAGGTCGATCATTTTCAGGGCCTGGTAGCCGCCCGCATACTCTTTCGAGAGCTGCTTGACTGAGATGATCGCTTGCATGCATTTCCTTGCCAATAAATCGATGGGCTCGATTGTAGTCGGATTGGCCGCGTCGCGTTGGACATCGAAAAAGCCGTTGCCTGCCACGCCATAGCCTGCGCGCATCGTCTTTCTTGATATCATTAAATTATCGTTTTGTCTAAGGTTGCCTTGATCACCCGCCGAGCCGATGAAAGCGCAATTGAAACTGGCGCTCGGCGCCCTTTATGACGATCTGACGATCCGGCCGGTCTATTACCAGGCACTGTTACTACAAGTACGACTGGCGCGCCTGGCCTTCGAGCACCGCGTCGCCATCGACAATTGGAGCGCCGTGCTGCTGCTGTTCGTCGGCCAGGAGTTCTGCTATTACTGGTTCCACCACACCGCGCATCACACGCCGAACACGCCGAACCTGTCGGCGGCGTTTCGCATCGGCGTGCTCAGCAAACTGACCGGCACCGCTTTTTTCTTCCTGCCGCTGATCTGGCTCGGGGTAGCGCCGCGTACCGTGTTTGCGGTGTTGACGTTGAACCTGCTGTACTAGTTCTGGAACCGGGGTCAGACCCCTGAAAGAAGAACCAGGGTCTGACCCCTTGCCCTCGTTACTTCACCGTCGCGGCGACCGGCGCGTTGGCCGTCATCGCCAGCTGACGGTTGACGGCGCTGAGCACGGCCTTGAACGAGGCGGTGACGATATTGCTGTCGATGCCGGCGCCGAACATGGTCGGGCCGTTCGCCAGGCGCAGCTCGACGTAGCAGGCGGCGCGCGCGTTGGCGCCCGAGCCGATCGAGTGCTCGTGGTAGTCCATCAGCTTGATGTCGAGGCCGAGCGCGTTGACAAAGGCGTCGATCGGGCCGTTGCCGCCGCCTTGCAGTTGCAGCGTCGTTTGGCGGTGCGTCAGCGCGATATCGATCTGCACCGGCTCGTCGCTGGTGGTGTCCTCAACCATCTTGTGGGAGCCGTAGGAGTAGGGCGCCACCTGGTCGAAATACTCGCGGCAGAAAATGTCGTGGATGTCGCTGGCGGCGATTTCGCGGCCGCTGGCCTCGGCCACGGCTTGCACCGCGCGCGAAAACTCGATCTGGAGGCGGCGCGGCAGCTGCAGGCCGAATTCCTGTTCGAGCAGATACGCCATGCCGCCCTTGCCGGACTGGCTGTTGACGCGGATCACCGCGTCGTAGCTGCGGCCAAGGTCGGCCGGGTCAATCGGCAGGTAGGGCACTTCCCAGATCGCGTCCGGCTGCTGCTTGGCGAAGCCTTTCTTGATCGCATCCTGGTGCGAACCGGAGAAGGCGGTAAACACCAGGTCGCCCGCGTATGGATGGCGCGGATGCACCGGCAGCTGGTTGCACTCCTCGACCACGTGGCGCACGGCGTCGATGTCGGAGAAATCCAGGCCCGGGTGCACGCCCTGGGTGTACAAATTCATCGCCAAAGTGACCAGGTCGACGTTGCCGGTGCGCTCGCCATTGCCGAACAGGCAGCCTTCGACGCGGTCGGCGCCGGCCATCACGGCAAGTTCCGCCGACGCCACCGCGGTGCCGCGGTCGTTGTGCGGGTGGACGCTGATGACGAGACTGTCGCGCCGCGCCAGGTTGCGCGACATCCATTCGATCTGGTCGGCATACACGTTCGGCGTGCTGCATTCGACCGTCGACGGCAAATTAAAAATCATCTTGTTGTGCGGCGTCGGCTGCCAGGCGGCGCTGACGGCGTCGCAGATGTCGCGCGAAAAATCGAGTTCGGTGGTGGAAAACGATTCGGGCGAATACTCGAAGCCCCACTTGGTCTGCGGATACGTTTTGACGAGTTCCTTGACCAGCGTGGTGCCGCCAACGGCGATCTGGATGATTTCCTCGCGCGACATGTTGAACACGACGCGGCGGAACACCGGCGCCACCGAATTGTAGATGTGGATGATGGCGTTCTTGGCGCCGGCTGCCGACTCCACCGTGCGGCGGATCAGTTCGTCGCGGCACTGGGTCAGCACGATGATGGTGACGTCGTCCGGGATGCGCTTTTCATCGACCAGCTTGCGCACGAAATCGAAGTCGGTCTGCGAGGCGGACGGAAAGCCGACTTCGATTTCCTTCAAGCCGATTTTCACCAGCATCTCGAAGAAACGCAGCTTTTTCTCAGGGCTCATCGGCTCGATCAAAGCCTGGTTGCCGTCACGCAAATCAGTGCTCATCCAGATCGGCGGATGGGTGATGGCCTTATCCGGCCAGGTGCGGTCAAGCAACTTTACTGGTGGGAAGGCACGGTATTTGGTTGCCGGGTTCTGGATCATCATGCTGTACTCCTGGAGTCGAAAGGGAAAGGCCGGGTCGGCGCGCTGTGGCGGAAGGCTGCCGGGCGGCCACGTTACGCTAGGCCAGGCAACCGGTCGGTAGCAGTAGCAGGCAGGCGAGCGCGAGTGGGCCGCACGCCAGGGATGGCGGAGTGCGGATCGCGGATGGGTCGGATGGGGTAGTAGCAAACATCTGGTCGAACTTTCCTGGGATTTTAATCGTGGAGCTTTAAAACAGCGCCTGGCGGGGAGCCGGGCGGCGCACTGCGGGTGGATTACGCGCGTGCAGCTGGTAGCATCGCTAGCGATAGGGCGCTGGCGAGCTGTAGGGAAGTGGACAGATGCAAGGTAGCAGACATGCTCTAACTGTACGTGAGGGCGCGCCGGCTTGTCAAGCGGCGCGATCTCGATGCACGTGCAGTCCCGGGCCGCCGGCTTGACAACCGATGGATTGTGCTGCGCAGCCACAGCGATGGCGGGGCCGAACTGCTGTTGCGCCTCACTGATGCGGGTTATCCACTCATTTAGCCAAAATAGTTCAGCCCCAGCGCGCCCTTAACTTCCGACAGCGTCCGGGCTGCCGCTTCGCGCGCTTTGTCGGTGCCGCGGCGCAGCATGTTGAGCATTTCGCCGCGGTCTTTCGCCAGCCGCTCACGTTCGGCGCGGATCGGTGCGATGACGTCCTGCAGGTGCTCGTTGAGCAGGCGCTTGAGGACGCTGTCGCCGAGGCCGCCGCGGCGGTAGTGCGCTTTGAGCTCGTCGAGCTTGGCGGTGTCCGGCTCGAACACGTCGAGAAACGCAAACACGACGTTGCCTTCGACCTGGCCCGGATCGTCCACCCGCAGGTGGTTCGGGTCGGTGTACATCATCTTGATCGCCTTGTTGATCTCGTCGGGCGAGGCGCCCAGTGCGATCGCGTTGCCGAGCGACTTGCTCATCTTCGCCTTGCCGTCGACGCCGGGCAGGCGGGTGACGGCCGACAGCACCGCCTTGCATTCGACCAGCACCTGCTTGTCGACCGTGTTGTTGAACTTGCGTACCAGCTCGTTGGTCTGCTCGATCATCGGCAACTGGTCGTCGCCGACCGGCACCAGCGTCGCCTTGAAGGCGGTGATGTCGGCCGCCTGGCTGACCGGGTAGACCAGGAAACCGGCCGGAATGTCGCGCTCAAACCCGCGCAGCACGATTTCCTGCTTGATGGTCGGATTGCGCTCCAGGCGCGCCACCGTGACCAGGTTCATCAGGTACTGGGTCAGCTCGGCCAGTTCGATCACCTGCGACTGGATGAAGATGGTGGACTTTTCCGGATCGATGCCAGCGGCCAGGTAGTCGAGCGCGACCTCGATGACGTTGTCGGTCACTTTCTGGTGCTTGCCGACGTTGTCCGTCATGGCCTGGGCATCGGCCAGCAGCAGGAATTGCTTCGCTTCGTTTTGCAGCTGCACGCGCGCGCGCAGGGAGCCGAGATAATGGCCGAGGTGCAGCGGGCCGGTGGTGCGGTCGCCGGTGAGGATGATCGGTGTTTGGGACATCGTGGCTTTCGTGTGGGTGCGGGGAGGGCGCCGGGCCTGCGCGCATGCCGTAAAAACGGTAATGCCGCCTGCGGGCGGCATTACGTTAACAATGGTACCAATGAAAACGGGCCGCCGGGATTCAGGCGCGCATCCAACCTGGGGCGTTTGTTGGTGGGGTATTCATTAAATCAGTATATCACGCCGAAAACGCGCGGAAACGCGGTAACGGCGCCAGCCTAAATTTTTTGCACCAGCTTTTCAAGCGCCTTCGCCTGGCGCTCATTGCGTTCGCTGTAGCGGTCGAGCAGGTAATCGCTGCGCCCGCGCATCAGCAGCGTGAACTTGAACAGTTCTTCCATCACGTCGACCATGCGGTCGTAATAGGCGGACGGCTTCATGCGGCCGTCGTCGTCGAACTCCTTGTAGGCCATCGGCACCGACGACTGGTTCGGGATCGTGAACATGCGCATCCAGCGCCCCAGCAGGCGCAGCGTGTTGACGACGTTGAACGACTGCGAACCGCCGCACACCTGCATTACCGCCAGCGTGCGCCCCTGGCTCGGGCGCACCCCGGCGTCTTCGAGCGGGATCCAGTCGATCTGGTTTTTCATGACCGCGGTGATGGCGCCGTGGCGCTCGGGGCTGCACCATACATGGGCTTCGGACCATAGCGACAAGGCGCGCAGTTCGAGCACCTTCGGATGGGTCTCGGGCACGCTGCCGGCCATCGGCAGTTGCGTCGGGTCGAAAATTTTTACCTCTGCGCCGAAGTGCGCGAGAATGCGCGCCGCTTCTTCGGTCAGCAAGCGGCTGAACGAGCGCTCGCGCAGCGAGCCGTACAGCATCAGGATGCGCGGCGGATGGGATAGATCGCCGCTCGGCGCCAGCTTCGCCAGCGCCGGCGTGTCGAGCTGGTCGCGCTTGATGTTCGGTAGCGTCTTTGCGAATTTGTTGTCGCTTGAAACGTCGCTCATGTTGAAAAGATCGGTCATATGCCTTCTCCTGGTTGGTTGTCGTCGAAGTCGCCCGGCGCGACGGTGGCCGCCACCGTGGCGTCGGCCGGTGGCGCCGGATAGAGCCAGCAGAACACCAGCGTCGCCGCGCCGGCGCCCAGCAGTTGCGCCACGATGAAGCCGGGCGCGTCGATCGGCCGGATGCCGGCGAAGGTGTTGCTGGCGCTGCGGGCCAGGGTTACTGCCGGGTTGGCGAACGAGGTCGACGCGGTGAACCAGTACGCCGCCGTGATGTAGGCGCCGACCGCGAACGGCGTCATGCCCGGGCGGCTGCGCGAACAGCCGATGATGACGGCGAGCAGGCCAAAGGTGGCGACGAATTCGCTCCACCATTGCGCCGCGCCGGTGCGGATGTGGGTGGAGGCGAAGAAAACCGGGTCGCCGAACATCAGGTGGGCCGCGGCGACGCCGGCGAAGGCGCCGGCCAGCTGGGCGGCAATGTAGGGCAGCACTCTTGACGCCGGCATGTTCTTTTGCCACGCCTCCGACAAGGTGACCACTGGATTGAAATGGGCGCCGGAAATGGCGCCGAACATCAGGATCAACGCGGCCAGGCCGGCGCCGGTGGCGATCGCGTTGGCCAGCAGGGCAAGCGCGAGGTTGGCGCCCGCCAGGCGCTCGGCCATGATGCCCGAGCCGACCACGATGGCCAGCAGGAAGCCGGTGCCCAGGCCTTCGGCGACGATGCAGCGCGACAGCGTCATGCCATGACCGCGCCGATCCGATCGAGCTCGGCCTTGAGGCGCGCGCGGTCGTGCTGGAGTAGATCCAGGGGCAGCGCGAAAAACGCTTCGATGCGCGCGCGAAGAATGGTGTAGGCCCGCACGAAGGCGGCGTCGATTTCGTCGTCGCTGCCGGTGACGTGCGCCGGGTCGTCGACGCCCCAATGCGTCCGCAACACCTTCCCCAGGTAGGCCGGGCAGGTCTCGCCGGCCGCGCTGGCGCAGACGGTGACGACGATGTCCGGCGTGGCCGGCAGCTGGTCCCAGGATTTGCTGGCGTAGCCGTGGTTGGCGATGCCAACGCGTGCCAGCAGCGCCAGCGAGCGCGGATGAACGTAACCGGCAGGCTCGCTGCCGGCGCTCATGGCGCGCCATCCAGCGGGGGCGAGATGGTTGAAGACGGCTTCGCCAAGGATCGAGCGGCACGAGTTGCCGGTGCAGAGAAACAGGACGTTCATGGTGTGCAGGCCTTGGCAACAGGTGAACAGGGAGCGCCGCCGCAGCAGTTCTCGGTGAGGAAGCCGAGCAGCGCGTGCATGGTCGTGAAGTCGGCCGAATAAATGATGAAGCGGCCGGCCTGGCGCGGTGCAATCAGGCCGGCGTGCGTCAGCTCCTTGAGGTGAAACGACAGCGACGAAGAGGGCAGACCGAGATGGTCGGCGATCTTGCTGGCGGCAAGGCCTTCCGGTCCTGCCTGCACGAGCAGGCGGAACACCGCCAGCCGTGATTCTTGCGCCAGCGCGGCGAGGGCGCCAATCGCTGTGTTAGTTTCCATGTGCGGCTCCAGGAATCAGTCAATTCGACAATTCGACAATTCTACATTATTGGAAGCGTGGAAGTAAAGTAAAGTAAAGTAAAAAAAGGTAGGCTGGCGTACACCGCCGTATCTGCGGCGGCAGGAACGACGGGTCAAGTGTTAGTGAAGCCGCTAGTAAATCTCAGGCGCTGACGGTGACCTTCGCCGCGCCCGCCTGCATCGTGCCGATCACCGCGGCGTGGCCGAAGCCGCCCTGGGCGAACAGCGCCAGCACGTCATCGACGCTGGCCGCGTCGCACGCTACCAGCAGGCCGCCGGAGGTTTGCGGATCGGTCAGCAAGGCCTGCTGCGCCGGCGTCACGCCAGCGCCCAGTTCGACATCCTTGCCATACGCTTCCCAGTTGCGCCCGGAGGCGCCGGTGAAGTAACCGTCATGCGCCAGTTGCAGCACACCCGGCAGCAGCGGAATGGCGGCCATGTCGAGCGCGGCCGTCAGGCCCGCACCGCGCGCCAGTTCGAGCAGGTGGCCGAGGAGGCCAAAGCCGGTAACGTCGGTCAGCGCGTGCACACCGTCGAGTTTGGCAAGCGCCATGCCCGGCTTGTTGAGCTTGGTCGTATTCTCGATCATGGCCGCATAGCCGTCAGCGCCCAGTGCGTCCTTCTTGAGCGCGGCCGACAGCACGCCGACGCCGAGCGGCTTACTCAGGATCAGCACGTCGCCTTCCTTTGCATCGGCATTGCGCTTGACCTTCGACGGATGCACCAGCCCCAGCACCACCAGGCCGTAGATCGGCTCGACCGAATCGATGGTGTGGCCACCCGCGATCGGAATGCCCGCTTCGGCGCAGATCGATTCGCCGCCGCGGATGATCTGGCCGATGGTCTCGAGCGGCAGCTTGTCGATTGGCATGCCGACCAGCGCCAGCGCCATGATTGGCGTGCCGCCCATGGCGTAGACGTCGGAGATGGCGTTGGTGGCGGCAATGCGGCCGAAGTCGAACGGATCGTCGACGATCGGCATGAAAAAATCGGTGGTGGCGATCAGCGCCTGCTCGTCGTTGAGCTTGTAGACGGCGGCGTCGTCGGCCGTTTCGATGCCGACCATCAGCTCTTTCGGCACCGGGAAGCCACTCGAATTTTTCAGGATCTCGGCCAGCACGCCGGGCGCAATCTTGCAGCCGCAGCCGCCGCCGTGCGAAAACGAGGTAAGTTTGATCGGCTGGTCGCTTGCTGTGCTCATGATTTTTCCTGTCTTAGAATTGGTGCCGGGGGGTACGATACGAGCAGATTATCCACTAATCGCAGCACGGCCGCTTGCTCGGCGTCTGGTGCGAACAGGGCCGCGCGCGCGGCGCACTGGACGCCTAAGTGCCGGTAAAACGCGACATCGTCGATGCTGCGCTCGACCAGCCGCGCCAGGGCGTCGCTGTCGCCTGGCGCGAAATAGCCGCAATAATCGTCGCCCAGCATGCCGCGGTTGCCGCTGATGTCGCTCGCCAGCACCGGCACGCCGCTGGTGACCGCTTCGATGATGACGTTGGCGCCGCCTTCCATGCGCGAGGCAATCACCATCGCGTGGCTGCGCCGCAGGCGCAGGCGGGTAATTGCGTGGGCCAGGTTGCCGAGCCAGCGGTAGCGCGGGTTGGTCGCCTGTGCCTGCGCTGCTGCAGCGCCGAGCTTTGGATCGAGGGCGCCGCCGATGTGAACCATGCGCGCTTTCGGACTGGTCACCAGGGCCGCCGCGGCGATGAAGGTGAGCGGATCTTTTTCGGCGCGCAAATGGCCGACCATCGTGATCGGCAGCACGCGTCTGTGCGCAGCATGGCGCTGCAGGTGCGCGCGAGGCGGCAGTGCTTCGGCCGACTGGTAGATCACGCGCGCCTTGGCGCGGACGTCGGCCGGCAGCAGCGCCAGGCCGGCGTCCTGCAGCACCACCAGCGCGTTGGCGCAGCGCAGCGACGCTTGCGCTTCGGCATCGATGGCGATGTCGCGATACAAGTCGGTGCCGGTCAACACCAGCACCGACGGCCGGCCGGGCAGGGCTTCGGTGTAGGCGGCCAGCGAGGCGCCGGCGCGGCGGGCGTGGAGCGCGATGAGGAGGTCGGGGGCCGGCAGGCTTGGGCAATAGCGCGTCCATTCGCGCACGATCGACACGTCGTAGCGCTCGCCAAGAAAATGGGCCCAGCGGCTGGCGGTTTGCCAGTTGCCATTGTTTTCCAGCGCCAGCGCGGGGCTGACGATGACGACGTTTTTCAATGCCACTGGCGCCCCTCGGGAAAATCGTTACAATCTGGCCATGAGTTCAATCAATCCATCCTTCCGTCGCGCCAAGTCGCAGCCGCTGGCCGATTCCTTGCGCGCTGCGCGAAATTATACGCTGGCCCTGTTCGATTGCTTCGCCGCCGAAGGGCTCGACGTGGCGGCGCACGTGCCGCAGCTGGCCACCGTCAACCCGCCGCTGTGGGAACTGGGCCATACGGCGTGGTTCGCCGAGTGGTTCGTATTGCGCCAGGCGATGTCGACCCATCCGGCGGCGGCGCAGCGCCATTCCCTGCTCAGCCAAGGCGACGACTGGTTCGATTCGAACCTGGTGGCCCACCGTTCGCGCTGGACGCTCGATTTGCCGTCAGCCGGCGCGCTGAGGACTTACTGCCACGAAGTACTCGACCGCACGCTCGACAAGCTTTCGCGCGAGGCCGGCACCGACGAGGCGCTGTACCCGTACCGGCTGGCGCTGGCGCACGAGGACATGCATGGCGAGGCGATGCTGTACACGTTGCAGACGCTGGGCGTGGCGGTGCCGGCGCAGCTGCTGCATGGCGAACCGGCCGTCGTGCCCAGGCCCGAGATCGGCTACCCGGGCGGCACCATTGTGCTGGGCGGCGCGCAAGAGGACGGCTTTGTGTTCGACAACGAGAAGCCGCCGTTCCAGTGCTACGTCGCGCCGTTTCGCATCGATTGCGCGCTGGTGACGAATGCCCAGTTTGCCGATTTTGTTGCCGACGGCGGCTACCAGGACGGCCGGTTCTGGAGCGCGGCCGGCAGCGCCTGGCTGATGGGACAGGAGCGCTCGTCGCCGCGCTACTGGCAACGTCAGGCCGACCACGACCAGTGGCGCACGGTGCGCTTCGGCCGGGCCACAACGCTCGCCGCCTCCGAACCGGTGCGCCATGTCTGCCTGTTCGAAGCCCAGGCCTACTGTGCGTGGGCCGGGCGGCGCTTGCCGACCGAGGCGGAATGGGAATACGCCGCCCTGTCGAGTCTGGCTGGCTTTGAATGGGGCCAGTTGTGGGAATGGACCGCGTCGCCGTTCGAACCCTACCCCGGCTTCGTGGCCGACCGCTACGGCGAATATTCGGCGTCGTCGTTCATGACCCACCAAGTGCTGCGCGGCGCCTCGTTCGCCACGCCGGCGCGCGCGCTTTCGGCGCGGTTTCGCAATTTTTATCTGCCGCAACGCGACGACATGTTCGCCGGCTTTCGGACCTGCGCGTATTGATGGCGCTCGCGGCAACGGCGGATGCAACGGCAGTTGCCGCGCTCGCGCCGGCGTTTTTCCGGTACCATGTCGACCGCGGGAAGCGCGCGCCATGCGCCCCTCGGATTGTATGCCGACCCGTTTCAGCCTTCCTTCAGACTAATCGATTGAAAACCATGACTTTATTTGCCGCACCCGTGTTCGACGCCACCGTAATTTTTGAAGACAAAGAGCTGTTCAAGGGGAAGGGCGGGGCGTCGCTGTGGGCCGAAAAACTGGCGGTCGAGATCAAGAGCGCGGTGACGGTCGAAAAAGTCGGCACCGGCTGGGCCCTGTGCGGCCGGGTCGACGGCATCGACTGCCGGTGGGGCATCCACGGCCAGCGACTGAAGCGTTTTAATACCTGATTGCCAGCTTCGGCATAAAAAGTTTAACGGTGAAATGATTTAGTTCAGTAAATTTTTGCCAAAATAACTAACTGGTGGAAAATGATGCATCACCGCCTGCCGCGCCAGGCGATGCCGTTATCCGACCAGCTGCGCCTGCTTTGCCTTGCTTCGATTGCTTCGGTAAAGCAGGCGGCGCAGGCTGCGCCCTGGCTTGGCTTTATTTGCCCAGCAGCGTCAGCGACTGGTTCCAATGATCGGCCCATTCAAACAAAAACGCGTGGGTGCCGAAGGCACGCTTCAGCTGCGGCATTGGCACTCGGTGCACTTCGTTCAGGCCAAGCGCCAGGGTGACCGGATTCCACAGCGCCTTGTTCTTGGCCTTGCGGGCGCTGCCTTTTACGCGCGCGCCGTCGTCGCCGAAAATTCCGCCGCCGTCGGCCAGCGCCTGTGCGAGGTCGAACCTGACCAGGCCGGCAAACCCCGCCAGCACCTGCTCCCTGCCGATTCCGGCCTGCGATTCCTTTGCCGCCACCACCTTGACCGGCTCGGGTTCGGCCTCGTGCCTGAGTTTCCCCGCCAGCTTTTCCACCTCCTTTTTCAGGAAACGCAGTTCGTGCAACTCGCGGCGAAACCCCGGCGGTGGCAGCCGGGTGACGATCTTGTAGGCGTCCTTGGTAATGGTGATGAGGACGTCGTCGCTGCCGGCGGCGAGCCGTTCGGTATCGCCTTCGAAAAAGATCGGCGCCGCGTAACCGCCGTTGGCGTCGCCGAACAGGTCGGGATAGGCGGCGTCGTAATCAAGCCAGACCCACGGCGTCAAGCCGGAGCCGATCAGGCGGGCCAAAGTCCACGGCGTGGCGGTTTGCCCGGCGAGCCAGTCGCAAGATTGTTCGGTGGTGGCCCGGAAGGGCAGTTCGGTGGTGGTCATGGTTCCTTGCGTGCCGAAATGGCGCGATTGACGATAATGCCACGCCGCGCCGACGCGCGTACGTCGGCGTCGGCAGGCAAAAAAAACGGCTACCGAAGTAGCCGTTTTTCATTTGTCGATTCGAACAATAGATCGACTAACGCTCGATTAACGCTCGGTGAACGAACGGCGGGTGCCGTCAGCCGGACGTGGATTCGAACCCTTGTAGCCGCCGCCGCCTTCGCCGCTGCGCGGTGCGTTCGGCTTGCTGAAGGTGCGCTGGCCTGGCTTGGACGGAGCGGAGCGGTTGTCGCCCGGCTTCCAGCTGCCTGGACGTGCTGCCGAACGCGGCGCCGAAGCGGTGCGCTTTGGCTCGAAGCCTTCAACCACGTTCACCGGAATCAGCTGCTTGGTGAAACGCTCGATGCGCTTGACGTTCATGCCTTCGGCGTGGTTCACCAGCGAAATTGCCAGGCCGTTGCGGCCGGCGCGACCGGTACGGCCAATGCGGTGGACATAGTCTTCCGGGAACTTTGGCAAGTCGTAGTTGAACACGTGGGTAATGTTCGGCACGTCGATACCGCGGGCGGCAACGTCGGTGGCGACCAGCACCTTGACCTGGCCGCGGCGCAGGCTGTCGAGGGTACGGTTACGGGCGCCCTGGTGCATGTCGCCGTGCAGTGCGGCAGCCGAGAAGCCGGCGATGTTCAAGCGGTCGGCGATGGTGTCGGCGTCACGCTTGGTGGCGGTGAACACCACGGCCTGGTCGAGCGTTTCGTCGCGCAGCAAGTGGTCGAGCAGGCGGTTCTTGTGCGACAGGTCGTCGACGAAGTGAACGCGTTGCGAGATGTTGTCGTGGCGGCTCGACGAGCTGGCAATCTGGATCACCATCGGATCGGTCGTGATACGGCGTGCCATGTTGCCGACCATGCCGTCGAGCGTGGCCGAGAACAGCATCGTCTGGCGGTTGGCCGGCGTCGCTGCAATGATCTTCTCGATGTCGTCGATGAAGCCCATGTCGAGCATGCGGTCAGCTTCGTCGAGCACCAAGATTTCGAGTTCCGAGAAATCGATCTTGCCCGACTCCATGTGGTCGATCAAACGGCCAGGCGTGGCGACCAGGATTTCCGGGTTGCGTGCCAGCAGTTGCATCTGTTTCGGGTAAGGCATGCCGCCGAGGATGGAAACGGCCTTGATGCGGCGGATTCCTGTGCCGTATTTTTCAGTCGCTGCCGTCACTTGCAGTGCCAGTTCGCGGGTCGGGGTCAACACCAGCATTTTCGGCTGGGCCGCTTTGAAACGTGGACGCTCGCCACGGGCGCGCGCCGACTGCGCTTCTTGTGCGGCTGTTTTGGCGGCTGGCGATTGCTCGGCAACTGCGAATTTGTGCAGGGCAGGCAGCATGAACGCGGCTGTCTTGCCGGAACCGGTCTGCGACGACACGAGCAGGTCGCGCCCTTCGATGGCGGCAGGTACGGCTTGCGCCTGCACTGGCGTTGGAACGGTGTAACCGGCTTCGATGACGGCCTTGACGATGGACTCGTGTAAACCTAATGCTTCAAAACTCATTGTTTATTTCTTTCGGTATAGATCAGCGCCCGAGCGCATGCCCGGAGCGCAAAATAGCAACGCCAACCAACATAACGAAATGACTCAGAATTGAAAGAAATTTCGGCACAAAAGCTTTGCGCCGGGACGGTGTCAGGTTCGACACACAAGGCGGGAGGGCTTTATAGAGGGGTATCTGACGATACGCCCCAGGGCTTGCGAAGCTGCTTGTTTTGCTTTTATGTAACTGCTTTAACTGCCACTGTCGGAAACTGCCGGCAGATATATTGCAGCGCACAAACGACACTATACAGTAGTTTCACTGTGCGTGTACAGCGAACTGTGGTGTATGGGCCGCAGCGCAGCAAAAAAAGCGGACGGCATGCCGTCCGTCCCGGTGACGATGACGTCGATCAGCTGGCGCGCTTGCGGTGGCGTGACTGTGGCTCTGCCACCATCGCCTTGGCGCGCTTGCCGGTGACCCGGCTCTTGATTTCGGCCACGGCGTTGGCCGCGCGCGCCTTGAGCTTTTGCGCGCGGCTCTCTGGCTGGGCGCGCCGCGCGCCGCGCGCGGTGCTGCGTTCCGCTTCGAAAGCGAGGACGGCGTTGTCGACGATCTGCTCGGCAATGTCGATATTGGCCGACGTCGAGATCTTCGGCACCAGGATCGTCGAGCCGGCCCGCACGCTGCTCTTGGCAGGGATGTTGTTGGCCTGGCGGATCACTTCCGGGGTCGTGCCGAAACGCGACGCCAGGCTGGCGATGCTTTCCCGGGCGCCGGTGATCTTGTGCGTGGTCCAGGTCGACAGCGATTGGCCCCATTTTGCCAGGTTGGTGGTGAACTTCTCCGCGTTCTCTTTCGGCAGCAGGATCTTGGTCTGCTCGTCGCCGATGATGACCGGGCGGTTGAATTGCGGGTTGAGCGCCTTGAATTCATCGACCGACAACTCGGCCAACTGGGCCGCGATGGTAAGGTCGATATCGCTGGTTTTGTCGATCGCGGTGAAATACGCTTCGTTGCCGATCGGCGGCAGGGACACGCCGAACTGCCCCGGGTTGGCGATGATGTTCTTGACCGCCTGCAGCTTGGGCACGTAGTTGCGCGTTTCGGCCGGCATCAGGTCGGCGAGGCTCTCGAAATCGGTCGGCTTGCCGAGCGACTGGTTTTTCTTGATCGCTTTCTGGACGTTGCCTTCGCCCCAGTTGTAAGCGGCCAGGGCCAGTGGCCAGTCGCCGAACATGCCGTATAACTTTTGCAAATAGGACAGGGCGGCATCGGTCGAGGTCAGCACGCCGCGGCGCTCGTCCTTGAACATGTTCTGCTTGAGGTTAAAGTCCTTGCCGGTGCCGGGCACGAACTGCCACATGCCAGCGGCGTTGGCGCTCGAATAGGCTTGCGGATTGAAGGCGGACTCGATGATCGGCAGCAGCGCCAGTTCGGTTGGCATGCCGCGTTTTTCAAGTTCCTGGACAACGTGGTACAGGTAGCGCGACGCGCGCGCCGATGTGCGGGCGATATGGTCGGGACGGGTGCGGTACCAGGTCACGTGTTTGTCGACCAGCACGTTATTGATGTCAGGGATGGCGTAGCCGGTGCGGATCCGGCCCCACAAGTCCGCTTCCTTGAAGTCGTCGGCCTTCAGCACCGATTGCGGCGGCGACATCGGCGTGATCTTGGCGACGGCGCCGGACGTGCCCGCCTGCGGCGGTACGGAAACATCGTTGGCGTAGCTGACGACGGGAGCGGCCAGGAACATCAGCGCTGCCAGGGATACGGTCTTGCGGGTCATGTGTGGCATAGGCTTCCATTGATGCGTCCGGGTAACTTGGACTGACGATGAATGAGTTGCGAGTGTACGGACCAGTTATCAAGCTAGTCAAGCATTAATCTTGCTCGGTTACACAATTTATTAACAACTTTTTTGCCCCCCCAATTAACCGATGAAAACAGAAAATGATGGGGGTATGCTTGGATTGGATCAATAGTGCGTGCTGTTTCATCAGGGTTTTACCCAATACCCCCGGGGGTATAGGTAATTTGACAGCCATGAAAAAGAACGCCCGCCGAACCGGAATGTTGCCTCTTTTGTATTATATAGATAATCAGGCAATACGAAGCATTGACTGATTTTTACCGGCAGCGGTTCAATTTTCGGGGTGGGGAAAATTGGCGTAAAGGAGGGCGCGATCGCGCACTGCCGTCTTCCAACGATAGATCGCAGTAGCATCTCAATGGTTCCCGACAGTTCTTGATATTTCTGCTACCGGCACCGGCGCCGCCAGTGCCGTACAATTTGCCTGTCGCAGCCTGCGCCCCTCTTTTGAAAGCACCACCATGAGTACCGCTTACCTGAACGCCGACGATGACCAGATCATCGCCGCCATCGAAAACTGGCTGGAGAAGGCTGTCATCGGCCTGAACCTGTGTCCGTTCGCCAAAGCCGTGCACGTGAAAAAGCAGGTGCGCTACGTTGTATCCAGCGCCACCACACCGGAAGCCTTGCTCGAGCAATTGATGGAGGAATTACAGCGCCTGTCCGACACCGACCCCGAGGAAATCGACACCACGCTGTTGATCCACCCGTTTGTGTTGACCGACTTCCTCGACTATAACGAGTTCCTCGACGTCGCCGACGCCGCGGTGGAAGACATGCAACTGGACGGCGAGCTCCAGGTCGCCAGCTTCCATCCGCAATACCAGTTCGCCGATACCGACATCAACGACATCGCCAATTACACCAACCGCGCGCCGTATCCGATCTTGCACCTGCTGAGGGAGGCAAGCATCGACCGCGCGGTCGAGGCCTTTCCCGAAGCGGAGCAAATCTTCGAGAAAAATATGGAAACGATGGAAAACCTGGGCCACGATGGCTGGGACGCGCTCGACGTCGGTCCAGCCAGGTGAGGCGCTAATGGACGCCAAGCCAAAATCGGCGCCAGCGCGGCCCGACACCCCTTGTGTCGCGGTCTGCTCCACCACCTTCGACGACGTCTGCCGCGGCTGCGGTCGCACGGTAGCCGAGGTGGCGCACTGGGTGTCGATGAGCGAGCCGCAAAAGGAGCTGGTCTGGCAGCGCATCCTGGCGCAGGGTTACCCGCGCCGCAACAGATGACCTGACGGGCTCGTCAGCAGTTAAAAACTGCCGATAAAATCCTTCTTGCCCACTTCCACGCCGTTGTGGCGCAAGATGTCGTAGGCCGTGGTCGCATGGAAATAGAAATGCGGCAGCGCGTAATGCATCAAATAAACCTGGCCCTTCCATTGCTTGGCCTTTTCGCCGCTGCCGGTGGTGATGTCGCGCTGGGCGCTCGCTTCGATGCCGTCCTGCGGCAAGCTGTCGATGAAGGCGACGGTCTTGGCGATGCGCGCCTTCAGGTCGGCAAACGTCTGCTCGTTGTCTTCATATTTCGGCACGTCGACGCCGGCCAGCCGCGCCGCCGCGCCCTTGGCGAAGTCGGCCGCTACCTGGACCTGGCGGATGAAAGTGAACATGTCGGGGAACAGCCGCGCCTGCAGCAACGCGGCCGGCTCGATCTTCTTTTCGGTGACATGCGCTTCGGCCTTGCCGATAATCGCCGACAAGCTGTTCAAAATTTGTTTGAAAACCGGTGCGGATGCCGAGTACATGGAAAACGTCATGATTAGTCCCTTTAATTAAGTGCTGCGATCATAACAAGCGGCGCCGATTCGTGCTTGCCGGACAGTTGTGCGGCCAGCCCGCAGATACCTGGCCGACGCTGGGCGGAGCAGGGTCCGCCTTGACAGTTTCAAATAGAATGGCTATTCTATTTGTATGGTCCGACTCGCAAAATTTACCGAAGCCCAATTCATCGACTGCGCCATCGACGTGGCGGCGCAGTGCGGCGTCCAGGCGGTGTCGATGGCGGCGATCGCGCAGAAGGCGGGCGCGCCGATCGGCTCGGTCTACCACCGCTTCGATTCGCGCGGCACCATCCTGGCGCTCGCCTGGCTGCGCGTAAAAGCTGATTTTCGACAGGAAGTGGCGAGCCGCTGGCGGCGCGGCGACAGCTGGGACGGTGTTGCCGGCCTGCTCGACTGGTGCCGGCGCAAGCCCGTCTACGCGCGCTTGCTGCTGCTGGGCGACGACGCGTCCATTTTCGATGCCGGCCTGTCGCCCGCGACGCTGGCCGCGCTGGAAGCGGAGCAGGCTGCGCTGGACGCCTGTTTCGACCATTGTGTACTCGGCATTCAAGGCAAGGTCGGTGCCGACGCCGTCGCGCCGATGCTGCGTTTTATCCTGATCGACGGCCCGGTGGCCATCGTCAAACCCTATCTCACCAACCACCAGCCCATCCCCGCCTGCGTCGACGCGATCCTGCGCGCCAGTCATGACGCGGTAGTTAGCTGGGCTGGGCTGGACGGCTCAACCATCTTGAATGAATGACTGACTGACATGCGCTACTCCACCCAGCTCGACCATGACGAACCGATTCCCCTGCACGACGAGGACGGCTTTGACGGCATGCGCGCGGCCGGCCGCATCGCCGCCGACACGCTCGACTTCATCGCGCCGTACGTCGTGCCCGGCGTCTCCACGGCCGAACTGGACCGGTTGTGCGAGGAGTTCATGCGCGCCGCCGGCAGCATTCCGGCCACCATCGATTACCACGGTTACAAGCACGCCAGCTGCATTTCGGTCAACCACGTTGTCACGCACGGCGTGCCGTCGGCCACCAAGGTTTTGCGCGCCGGCGACATCGTCAATATCGATGTCACGCCCAAGTTCAATGGCTGGCACGGCGACACCAGCCGCACCTACCAGGTCGGCGCCGTGTCGATCCTGGCGGCGCGCCTGGTGCGCACGGCTTTTGAGGCGATGATGGCGGGAATCAACAAGGTGCGTCCCGGCGCCACGTTAGGCGACGTCGGCGCGGCGATCGAGGCGGTGGCGCGGGCCCAGGGGTTTTCGTCGGTACGCGACTATTGCGGCCACGGCGTCGGCCAGGTGTTTCACGACGCGCCGCAGGTGGCCCATTACGGCCGCGCCGGCACTGGCATCGTCCTCGAGCCGGGCATGATCTTTACCATCGAGCCGATGATCAACGCCGGCAGCTATCAACTGAAAACCCTGCCCGACAAGTGGACCACGGTCACCAAGGACCGCTCGCTGTCAGCCCAGTTCGAGCATTCGCTGGCGGTGACGGCAACCGGTTTCGAGATTTTTACGTTGTCGGCGCTTGAAAAAAATTTGGCGGCACAATAAAAGGCAGCGCTTCCAAGGCGGAGGTACCTCCCGGTACAGCGGCCCCGTTTGTCTCGTATTTGCCCGCACCGGACACTAGTTGATGACTTGCGCGCACTTTTATCTGATAATTACAATCCAGTAATTCTATTGCTGACAGAGTAATTAGCAGATAAAAGGCCTCGGCCAACGCGCCGGGATGATGTTCAACATGTTTGTGATGCAACTGAAAAATGCTTAGCGCCGCCAGCCGGCTTCACGCCAGGCTTATGACGCTGGTCGGAGTGTCGATTTACGGTGCCTTGCTGCTGGTGGTGTTCGGCGGCCTGGTCGTTCCCGCCATCGTCGGCAGCTATCTGCTGGTTGGCGTTCAGGAACAAAAGTCGGCCCGCGCCGCGCTCGACCTGGCGCTGCAGCGCAACGCCGACATCCTTGCCCTCGGCATGCAAGAGTCGTTGTGGAACCTGAACGCCGAATCGGCCCGCTCGCTTGGCACGTCGCTGATGCGCGACCCGGCGGTGCTGCACATCCGGGTCAGCGGCCACGCCGACGTCGATTTTCTGAACCTGCGCTCGGCGCGGCTTGCGGGCGGGGCACTCTACCGCGCCGAGCGCGACATCGTGGTGGCGGGCGAGCGCATCGGCCGCGCGCTGGTCGAGATGGACGACGAACGCAGCCAGCAGGAGCTGCGCGGCAAGCAGTCAAACTATACGCTGGTGCTGGCCGGCCAGCTCGGCATTTCCTTGTTGCTGATCGTGGTGTTCCTCAATGCGCGGCTGCTCAAACCGCTGCGATCGCTGATGCATTTTTCCGACCGTCTCTCGCATGGCGACTTCGATACCCCTTTGGCCCTGGGCGGCAGGGACGAGCTGGGCCGGCTCGGCAGCCAGATGGAACAGATGCGCATCGCGATCCGCCACCTGTTCGAAGACATCGGCCAGCGCGAAGAGCGTTTTCGGACCATCGTCACCCAGGTACCCGGCGCGGTGTTCCGGGTGCGCCCGGGCGGGCGGGTCGATTTCGTCAGCGCCGCCATCGAAGAGATCAGCGGCTACTCCGCGGCGACGCTGATGCGCAGCACCACCGACGCCTGGGCCGACCTGATCTGCCCGGAAGACCGCCGCATGCAGCGCCGCCTGGTACGCGACGCCATCCTTGCCGCTCGCCCGTACCAGGTCGAATACCGCATCATCGACGCTTCCGGCACCGAGCGCTGGGTATGCGAAAACGGCCAGCCGCAGGTTAGCGAGACGGGCGACGCGCTGTGGGTCGATGGCATCCTGTTCGATATCAGCGAACGCAAACACAACGAGGTGCGCATCGAAGGTTTGCTGGCCGAGCAAAGCGCGATTCTCGACAACGTCATGTTCGGCGTGCTGTTCGTGCGCCACCGCCGCGTGGTATCGGCCAACCGCCGCTGCGAGCAGCTGTTCGGCTATACCAGCGGCCAGCTGGCCGGCGGCCTGGCGGCGACGGTGTTGCCTGCCGGCGAAGAGTTCGGCGCCGGCGACGCCAGCCTGGCCGACAACCAGTGCGTCACTTTCGAGCGCCAGTGCCGGCGCGCCGACGGCAGCATGTTCTGGTGCCAGGTCAGCGGCTCCGCGATCGATCCGCTGCGCCCGCAGGAAGGCTCGATCTGGGTGTTCGCCGACGTCACCGGGCGCAAGCTGGCCGAGGAAAAGCTGCGCCTGTCGGCCACCGTGCTCGAACACATCGCCGATGGCGTGATGGTCATCGGCGTCGACGGCCGCATGGTGGCGATCAACCCGGCGTATACCAAGATCACCGGTTACACCGAGAGCGAGGTGGTCGGCCAGGACTGGACCTTGAACCGTTCGTTGCGCCACGACGCGACGTTCTACCAGCGGATGTGGTCCGACCTGGTCGAAAGCGGCTTCTGGCGCGGCGAGATCTGGAAGACGCGCAAGAACGGCGAGCTGTACCTCGAATGGCTGACCGTGTCGGCGGTACGCGACAACGCCGGCGACATCACCCACCACGCCGCCGTGTTCAGCGACATCACCAAGCTCAAGGAGTCGCAGGACAAGCTCGATCACATGGCCCACCACGATTCGCTCACCGCGCTGCCGAACCGGCTGCTGTTCCACGACCGGCTGCAGCACGCGTTGCTGCGCGCCGCGCGCGCCGGCGAGCAACTGGCGATCCTGTTCATCGACCTCGACCGCTTCAAGAACGTCAACGACACGCTCGGCCACCATGTCGGCGACGAGCTGCTCAAGCAGGTTGCCGCCGCCCTGACCTGTCATCTGCGCGAAGGCGACACGCTGGCGCGCCTGGGCGGCGACGAATTCATCGTCCTGCTCGAGGACATCCACGGCGGCGCCGGCGCTGGCCAGGTCGCCGCCAAGCTGGTGGGCATGTTCGAGCAGCCGTTCATGGTCTCCGGCCACGAGCTGTTCGTCACCGGCAGCGTCGGCATCAGCATATATCCGGACGACGCCCTTGACCTGAACATGCTGATCCGAAACGCCGACGTGGCGATGTACCAGGCCAAGGCGCGCGGTCGCAACGGCTACCGCTTCTATGCGCCGTCGATGACGGGCGAAGGAGCCGAACGGCTGCGCCTGGAGACCATGCTGCGCCGCTCGATCGAGAAGAACGAGATCTTCCTGAATTACCAGCCGCAAGTGGAAATCGACAGCGGCCGCCTGATCGGCGTCGAAGCATTGGTGCGCTGGAATAACCCGGAGCTCGGACTGGTGGCGCCGGTGCGCTTTATTCCGCTGGCCGAAGACACCGGCTTCATCAACCAGCTCGGCAAGTGGGTGCTGTACGAGTCGTGCCGCCAGATGATCCGCTGGCAGGAAGATGGCCTGTACGTGCCGAAGATCGCCGTCAACCTGTCGGTCAAGCAGTTCGAGCGCGGCAGCATCGTTTGCATGGTCGCCGACATTCTCGAGGAAACCGGCCTGGCGCCGCACCGCCTGCAGCTCGAATTGACCGAATCGGTCATCATGAACACGGGCGACGCGCTGGTGTTCATCAACGACCTGCACGCAATCGGGGTCGGGCTGGCGATCGACGATTTCGGTACCGGCTATTCGTCGCTGGCGTATTTGAAGCAGCTGCCGGTACAGACCTTGAAGATCGACCGCAGTTTCATCAAGGACATCCCGGCCGACAGCGACGACGAAGCCATCGCGATTGCCATCATCCAGCTCGGCAAGAGCCTGAACATGTCGGTGATCGCCGAGGGCGTCGAAACCGCGGACCAGGCAGCCTTCCTGCTGCGCCACGGCTGCAACCAGGCGCAGGGCTATTTTTACAGCCGGCCGGAGTTGGCGCAGGCGGTGCTTGAACGGTGGTTGGGGGCCGGCGAGGGGACAGAGCCCTGCCGCCCCCGGCATGCTCGATGAGCGGTGTCTCGGTGGTCGGCTGGGGATTGACGCCGATGCGCCAGCGCCTGCACACGGCGCAGCCGCTGCCGGTCGACAAGATATTTGCCAACGTGGCGCTGATGCGCGACATGCTGCCCTTCCATCCGGACGAACGCGGCAACACCGGCGACGGCGCCCAATGGGTGCTGGCGAAGGTCTCGCGCGAACCGGGCCTCATGATTACCGGCGGCTCGACCAGCGTCAAGGACGCGTGGCAACCGATGCGTGAAGCGGGCGCGGTGGCGCGCGCGATGCTGGTGGCTGCCGCAGCAGCGAAATGGCGCGTCGCGGCCGCCGAGTGCGGCACCGATGCCGGCTTCGTCACCCACGGTTGCGGCCGGCGCGCCTCGTACGCCAGCCTGGCGGCGAGAGCGGCGCACGTTGCCATCGGCCCTGGCGATGTCAAACTCAAGCAGCCGAAGGAGTTCAAGCTGATCGGCACCGCGCAAGCGCAGCGCGATTCAAGGTCCAAGGTCGACGGCAGCGCCGCCTTCGGCATCGACGCCCGTCCGCCCGGCCTGCTGTATGCGGCGGTGCGGATGTCGCCCGTGACGGGAGGACGCCCGTGATGGAGCACGCCTGGCGTGGTTCGACGCGGCGGCGCTCAAGGCGCGGCCCGGCATCATCGGCGTGGCCGTGATCGCAACGAACTGGTGGGCGGCGAAGCAGGCCGCGGCCGCGTTGCCGGTGACATGGGCCGAGGGCGCCGGCGCGAAGCTCTCAAACGAGGCCATCTTCACCGATTTCGCCGCCCATCTGGAGCTTGACGACAACGCGCTGTTCGTGCTGACCGGGCAACGCCTGCGCAGCCTGCCGCTGCGGCCGGGTTAGGCAGCTGTAACGTTGTCGTCGCGCTGACCGCGCAACGCTACCACGTTACGCCACTACGACAGTGCCGTGCGCAGCAGTGCGCGCAGGTTGGCCTGCCGCTGCCAATTGCGCCGCTCCTCGGTGGAGGCGGCGATGCGCGCCAGTTCCTCGTCGCCGTGCGCCAGCTGCGACGCCACCAGCCGCTCGGCCAGCGCCCGGTCCGGCTGCACGGTGCCGAAGAAGGCGACCGTCTCGCCGCGCTGGATCAGCAGGGTAGGGAAGTTGTCGACGTCGAGGTCGCCCACGACGTCGGACTGGTCCTCGATGTCGATCCACACAAAAATATGGTCTGGCTGGCGTGCGGCGATCTGCTCGAACGTCGCGCGGTAACCTGTGCAGGTGCCGCACCAGGCGGCACACAGGCAGGCGACGATCCATCGGTCGCCCGACAGCGCCTGCGCCACGTCAGCGCGGTTGTCATTCTGGAGAGTCAGGCTATGCATGAGCGGCATTCTACATCGCCCACCGGATTTCGGCGCGGGCCCCGGCTGCATTCGACCGCCGCCTGATTAAACGCCGGGGTAAAATACGGGCATGCCTATCATTCTCGCCATTGAAACCTCGTCCGAACTGGCGTCTTGCGCTTTGCTTTGCGCAAACACGCTGCTGGCGCGCTCCTCGTCCGGCGTGCGCACCCATTCCCAGTCGATCCTGCCGATGGTGCAGGAATTGCTGGCCGAAGCCGGTCTTGCGTTAAGCGACTGCGATGCGATCGCGTTCGGCGCCGGCCCCGGCTCGTTCACCGGCGTGCGCACCGCCTGCGGCATCGCCCAGGGCCTCGCTTTCGGCGCCGGCTTGCCGGCGGTGCCGGTGGTGACCTTGGCGGCGATGGCGCTGGCCTGCCGCCAGCACAGCGGCGCTGCCGACGTGCTGGCGGTGCTCGACGCCCGCATGGGCGAAGTGTATTGGGCGCAGTATCGCTTCGACAACACCGGCGCCGACGCCGATGCTTGCCACGAAGTGGTGGCGCCGTCGCTGTGCGCCCCGGGCGACGTCGCGCCGCTACCTGCTGCAACGCCACTGGCGGCCTGCGGCAACGGCTTTACGGCCTATGCCGAAGCCTTTGCCGGGCGCGATTTCGCCGACGGCGCGCTGGCCGACGTGATGCCGCACGCAGGCCAGGTGGCGCAACTGGCGCGCATCGAACTGGCCTTTGGCCGCGGCGTCAAGGCAGCCGAGGCGCAGCCGCTTTATTTGCGCAACAAGATCGCCTTCACCAGCGCCGAGCGCCTGGCGATCAACGCCGCCAAAGCCGGCGCATGACACGGGCCCGGGATATGCCAGCACCACACCTATCGCATCCACCGCATCCATCAACGCTGTCGACCTCCTCGCATCGCTTCGATCGTTTCGATCATTTCGACTACGCGCCGATGACGGTGGCGGACCTGGACGAGGTGGTCGCGCTCGAGCAAAGCGTCTACCCGCATCCCTGGACCCGTGGCAATTTCTCCGACTCGCTCGACGCCGGCTACCATGCCTGGGTATTGCGCGACGCCGGCGAATCGGGCCGGCAGTTGGCTGGATATTTCCTGCTGATGGCGGCCGTCGACGAAGTCCATTTGCTCAACGTGTCGGTGGCCGCAAGGTGCCAGCGCCAGGGCCTGGGCCATTATTTGCTCGACAAGGTCGCCGCCTGCGCGCGCGGGCTGGACGCCGAATCGGTGCTGCTCGAAGTGCGCCCGTCGAACCTGCGCGCGCTGCACGTGTATCAACGCTACGGCTTCGTCGACATCGGCCGGCGCAAGGCCTATTATCCGGCCCATAACGGCCAGCGCGAGGACGCCATCGTGATGAGGTATGTGTTATGAACGGCATGTCGAACCGCGATTGCGCCTTCCTGGCCGAAATGGGCATCACGCCGCTGTGGAGCGCCCGCGCGAACGTCCAATCGGCCCCGCTCGAAGCTGAACCTGACGTCGCTGTCAGCGCGGTCCCGGCCCCGGCCCTGGTGGCGGCACCGTACCAGAGCATGCCGTCGCCGGCGCCCGCGCCCGGCAGCATGATCGACTCGGCCTGGGGCGAGTCGGCGTCGGCGCCGGCGCCGACCGACCAGGAAATCGCCCAAATGGACTGGCGCGCTTTGAACGCGGCGATCGCCGCCTGTAGCCGCTGCGCCTGCAAGGGCGAGCGCAAACCGGTGTCGGGGAACGGCGCGCGCGCGGCGGTGTGGATGGTGGCGGCGGGCGCCACCACCGTGGCCGACGAGAAGGAGCGCCAGCCGCTGGCGGGCGACCCTGGCAAGCTGCTGGACAACATGCTGGCGGCGGTCCAGCTTTCGCGCGACGACAACGTGTACGTCACCAACCTGGTCAAGTGCCGGCTTGTCAGCGCCAGCGGCGGCGAGCGCGCCCCGGGTCCCGACGAAGCCAGCGCTTGCCGCCCTTTCGCCCTGCGCGAGCTGGCGCTGTGCGGCGCCGGCACCGTGCTCACGCTCGGCCAGATCGCCGCCAACGGTTTGCTCGGCAAACCGCTGCAGGAGCCGCTGGCCGGCGCGCGCGGCAGCGTGCACCAAGTCAATGGCGTGGCGCTGGTGGCCACGCTGCACCCGGGCGAACTGCTGCGGCGCGGCGCCGACAAGGCGCTGGCCTGGGCCGACCTGTGCCTGGCCAAGAGCGCCGATGCCGGACAAAGCTGACAGCTATCAGGCGCAGTTCGCGCGGCGCTGGGGCCACCTGGACCGGCCGCACGTGCGCGCGCTGGCCTGGCTGCTCGACGCCCCCGGCCTGCTCGATCCGCTCCACCCTGGCTGGGCCGGCAAGATCGCCGCCCCAAGCGTCGTGACGTCCGAGGTGGCCGACTGGCTGGCGCGGCTCGACCAAGATAGTGCCGCACTCGATGCCGCGCTCGGTGCGCGCGCCTGGACCCGGCTCGGGCTGTACGCCGAAAAGCTGATGGCGTTCTACTACCAGCAGCACGGCCGGCTGGTGGCCCACGGCCTGCAGGTGCGCGCCAGCCGCAACGACACCGTCGGCGAGTTCGACTTTTTGCTCGACGCGGGGCCGGGCGGGGTCGAGCATATCGAGTTCGCCACCAAGTTTTATCTGCTTGAAGAAACGGCCGGCGTACGCTTTGACAGCCTGGTCGGGCCCAACCTGGCCGACAGCCTGGGCGCCAAGATGCGCAAAATCGTCGACAAGCAATTGCTGCTGGGGGTGCATCCGGCGGCACAGGCGCTGTTGCCGCGGCCGGTGCTGGGCGCGCGCGCGCTGGTGATGGGCTGGCTGTTCTATCCGGCGGGGAGGGTGGCGCCGATCGACGGCATCGCGCCGCTGCACTGCCGCGGTTTCTGGTGTGCGCTGGCCGAGATCGAAGCACTCGAGTTTGACGCCTGGGTGGTGCTGCCGCGGCTGCAATGGCTGGCGCCGTACATGGGCCCTGCGCAGAGCGCATCGACGATAAATCTGCTGAACAGGGATGGCCTGCAGGCGGCGCTGGCGCACCAGTTCGAGACTGCCCCGGCGCCGGTGCTGGTCGCCGTCGTGCGCCAGTGCGACGGCATGCTGGTCGAAACCGCGCGCGGCTTCATCGTGCCGGACGACTGGCGCGCGCGGGCCGCCCAGCGCCGGGCCACTCAGGCGTCAAGGGCCTGACAAACTGGCGCAATAAAACTGTTCCGGCGCAAAGTTCAACGGCGTTCGCGTCTGTGGGCGCAAAAGGAAACTTAATGCTTGTGCTCGCCGATCAGCGCCAGCGAGTCGTGCTCGGCCTGATTGGCCGCGTGCCGCTTCATGATCATCCACATGGTCCCGGCCACCGACAAGCCGAACAGCACGATGATGATGTTCAGGTCCAGGTTCAGCGAAATCATGATCGCGTACACCGCCAGCATGGTCAGGATCGACAGGTTTTCGTTAAAATTCTGCACCGCGATCGAATGCCCGGCGCTCATCAGGACGTGGCCGCGGTGCTGCAGCAGTGCGTTCATCGGCACCACGAAAAAGCCCGACAGCACGCCGACCAGGATCAGCAGCGGGTAGGCCAGGGTCACCGAATGCACCAGCGGCATGCACATCACGATCACGCCCATGGCGATGCCGAGCGGGATCACCGACAGCGATTTTTTCAAAGGGATGAGGCGTGCCGACGCCGCGGCGCCGAAAGCGATGCCGACCGCGACCACCCCAACCAGGCTGGTGGCTTTCTCGTACGGCATGTGCAGCGACTTCTCGGCCCATTTCAGCACGATCAGCTGCAAGGTGGCGCCGGCGCCCCAGAACAGCGTGGTGACCGCCAGCGAGATCTGGCCCAGCTTGTCCTTCCACAGCATCGACGAGCAGTTGGCGAAGTCGGCCACCAGCTTGATCGGATTGCGCTCCTGGTGGGCGTAGCGCACGCCCGTATCGGGGATGCGCCAGTTGAACGCCGTCGCCAGCGCGTAGATCGCCATCACCACGCACAGCGCCGCTTCAGTGGGCGTGTTGATGCCGGTGTCGATGAACGGCATGTCGAAGCCGAGCAGGTAACTCGAGGTGCGCGAGGCCACCAGCGCGCCGCCCATCACGGTGCCGAAAATGATCGAGGTGACCGTCAGCCCTTCGATCCAGCCGTTCGCCGCGACCAGTTTTTCGGGCGGCAGCAGCTCGGTCAGGATGCCGTATTTGGCCGGCGAATAGACCGCCGCGCCGAAGCCGACCACGGCGTACGCGGCGAGCGGGTGGACGTGGAAAAAAATCAGCACGCAGCCGAAGATCTTGATCAGGTTGGCAATGAACATCACGCGGCCTTTCGGCAGCGCATCGGCAAAAGCGCCGACGAAAGCGGCCAGCAGCACGTAGAACAGCACGAACGACAGCTTCAGCAATGGGGTAACCGAGGGCGGCGCATTCATCGAGGTGAGCAGGGCGATCGCCACGAAAAACAAGGCGTTGTCAGCCAGTGACGAGAAAAACTGCGCCGCCATGATGGTGTAAAAACCACGATTCATTCTGGAATTTCTATAGTCTGGTCTGGGTTGCTTTATACCATGAATGGCCGGCAAGCCAAAACAAATCACCCGTGCGCATGGGACAGCGTCCGGTAAAATGGCGTCTTCGCATTTACCGGATATCTGACCATGCCAAGGCCGCTCAGCGCCACCATCCACCTTGATTCGATGCGGCACAACCTGGCGCGCGCGCGTTCGTGCGCGCCGACGGCCAAGATATGGGGCGTGGTCAAGGCGAATGCTTATGGTCACGGCCTCGAGCGCGGCGCGCGCGGCTTCGCCGACGCCGACGGCCTGGCGCTGATCGAAACGGAAAACGCGGTGCGGCTGCGCGAACTGGGCTGGACGCGTCCGCTGCTGCTACTCGAAGGCATTTTCGACGTCGCCGACATCGCGCTGCTGCACGAGTACGGCATCAACAGCGCCGTACACTGTATCGAGCAGGTCAAGATGCTCGAGTATACCAAGCTGGCCGGCCCGGTCGACGTCCATCTGAAAATGAACACCGGCATGAACCGGCTCGGCTTCGTGCCGTCCGAGTACGCAGCGGCGCATGCGCGCCTGCGCGCCATTCCCGGCATCCGCCACATCACCCTGATGACGCATTTCGCCAATGCCGACGAGCTCGAGCATCCACGCCTTGGCATCCGCGAGCAGGTACGCCGCTTCCAGCTGGGCGCGCAAGGGCTCGCAGGCGAACGCAGCCTGTCCAATTCGGGCGGCGTGCTGCGCCAGGCCGAGCTGGCCGAACAGCTGTCGAATGACTGGGTACGTCCCGGCATCATGCTGTACGGCGCCACTCCGGGCGACAAAACCGCCGAGCAGTACAAGCTGCGCCCGACCATGACCCTGGCCTCCGCCATCATCGGCATCCAGCAACTGGCCGCCGGCGACACGGTGGGCTATGGCAGCCGCTTCGAAGCCTCCGGGCCGATGACGGTCGGTGTCGTCGCCTGCGGCTATGCCGACGGCTACCCGCGCCATGCGCCGCACGGCACTCCGGTGCTGGTCGACGGTGTGCGCACCGCGCTGATCGGACGGGTGTCGATGGACATGATGACGGTCGACCTGACGCCGATCGCCAACGCCCGCGTCGGCAGCAAAGTGGTGCTGTGGGGCGACGGCCTGCCGATCGACGAAGTGGCGCATGCGGCCGGCACGATCGGCTATGAATTGATGTGCGCGCTGGCGCCGCGGGTGCAGGTGCTGGAGGGGGCGCTGGGGCAGCCGGCATAAAATCGTCCTCGCGTTCGCGAGGACTACCTCCGAGATTAACGAAGTAATCTGAGTAATACCATGGCAAAAGCAAAAACCAACTACACCTGCAGCGAATGTGGCGGCATCAGCAACAAGTGGACCGGCCAGTGCCCGGCCTGCCACGCATGGAACACGCTGGTCGAGACGGTGTTCGAGGCGCCCGGCGTCAACCGCTTGTCGAACCCGGTCCACCGCAGCCTGGCGCAGACCGCGCCGGTGCTGTCGCTGGCCGACATCGAGGCGGTCGACGTGCCGCGCTTCGGCACCGGCATCGAGGAATTCGACCGCGTGCTGGGCGGCGGCCTGGTGGCCGGCGGCGTGGTCCTGATCGGCGGCGACCCGGGCATCGGCAAGTCGACCCTGCTGCTGCAGGCGCTGGCCAACATCTCCCACCGCAAGAAAACCCTGTACGTCAGCGGCGAGGAATCGGGCGCCCAGATCGCCATGCGGGCGCGGCGCCTCGACATCGACGCCGTCGAGCTGAAGCTGCAGGCTGAAATCCAGCTCGAAAAAATCCTCACCACCCTGGCCGACCTGCGCCCGGAAGTGGCGGTGATCGATTCGATCCAGACCGTCTATTCGGACGCGCTCACTTCGGCGCCGGGCTCGGTGGCGCAGGTGCGCGAGTGCGCCGCCCAGCTGACGCGCGTGGCCAAGCAGACCGGCATCACCATCATCCTGGTCGGCCACGTGACGAAAGAAGGCGCGCTGGCAGGCCCCCGCGTGCTCGAGCACATCGTCGACACCGTGCTGTACTTCGAGGGCGACACCCAGTCGAGCTTCCGGCTGGTGCGGGCGATCAAGAACCGCTTCGGCGCCGTCAACGAACTGGGCGTGTTCGCGATGACCGAAAAAGGGCTCAAGGGCGTGTCGAACCCGTCGGCCCTGTTCCTGTCGAGCCATGACAACCAGGTGCCCGGCTCATGCGTGATGGTGACGCAGGAGGGCACCCGGCCGCTGCTGGTCGAGATCCAGGCGCTGGTCGACACCAGCCACCTGCCGAACGCGCGCCGGCTGTCGGTCGGCCTGGAGCAGAACCGGCTGGCGATGCTGCTGGCAGTGCTGCACCGCCATGCCGGCATTGCCGCCTTCGACCAGGACGTCTTCATCAACGCGGTCGGCGGGGTCAAGATCACCGAGCCGGCGGCCGACCTGGCGGTGCTGCTGGCGATCAATTCGTCGATGCGCAACAAGGCGCTGCCGCGCGGGCTGGTGGTGTTCGGCGAAGTTGGCCTGGCCGGTGAGATCCGCCCGGCGCCGCGCGGCCAGGAACGGCTGCGCGAGGCGGCCAAGCTGGGCTTTTCGATCGCCATGATCCCGAAGGCGAACGCGCCCAAGCAGAAAATCGAAGGCATGACGATCATCGCCGTCGAGCGCATCGACGACGCTTTCAACAAGCTGCGCGAACTCGATTGATCAATGGCGTGGACCGGGCAGGTTCAATGAACGGTGGCGCCATGACGGTGCTGGCGAAATTTCTGCGCTGAGCGGGAAAAAAGGACTTCATCCAATAAAAACGGCGCCCGAGGCGCCGTCATGCCGCATGCCGCGTGCTGCCGTTACTCGTGATACCGGTCGTGGAGCTTGCGAGATCCCCCGCGCACTCCGTCAACGAGCTCACCTGCCACCAATCCGACCAGGCCGATCAGGATGGCTAACACCACAATGTCGAACATTGAATTGTTCCTCCCTCAGTAAACATCACCTGAAAATTAGCACGCGGCGAGGTTTTTGCAAGGAAGCTGAGGCAGGGTTTTTTTATTTCACAATCAGCTCGGGCGTGATCACCGCCTTCAGGTAGAGGCTGTCCGGGTCCTGGGCTTCGCGCTGTACGAACCACCACACGGCGGCCTTTTTGATCTCCCAGTCGTGCGCCTTGCCGGTCAGCAGCAGCGCGGCGACCTGGCCAAGGGTCGGCTGGTGGCCGACGACCAGCACTGTCTCCTTCGCGTTCGGCCAGTTCACCGTGCGCAGGATATCGAGCGGCCCGGCGCCGGGCGCCAGCTGCGGCGCGACCCAATACTTGCGCCCGATCGGCTCGACCGTCTGGATCGTGCGCCGGGCAGGGCTGACGAAAATTTTGCACCCATCGGGCAACTGGGTGCCCAGCCATTCGGCCATCTTGCGCGCCTGCTTGTGGCCTTTCGCGGTCAAGGCCCGTTGCAAGTCCGGTTCGCTGTCCTCCGCTTCGGCGTGCCGCCACAAGATCAGGTCCATGCAATTGCCTCCGTTGTCGCCTAGCTGATGCCGTTGGTCGACCCGAGCAGTTCCATCAGATGGCGCTGGGCCGAAAATTCAGTTTGCTTGCCACGCGCCTTGTGCCTGTGATACTGGCCGTCGGCGCTCAGTTCCCAGGAGTTCGAGTTATCTTTGAGGTAGGGGTTCAATCCTTCGGCAATGACCCGCTTCTTGAGCACCTTGTCGAGCACCGGAAAGGCCACTTCGACGCGGCGAAACAGGTTGCGCGTCATCCAGTCGGCGCTGGCGAGGTAGACGTCGTGGGCCAGCTCGTTGCGGAAGTAGTAGATCCGGCTGTGCTCGAGAAAGCGGCCGATCACCGAGCGCACCCGGATGTTTTCGGACAGCCCCGGCACGCCCGGTTTCAGGGTGCAGGCGCCGCGCACGATCAAATCGATCTTGACACCGTCGCTGGAGGCGGCGTACAGCGCGCGGATCACCGATTCGTCCACCAGTGCGTTGATCTTGACGATGATGCGTCCCGGCCGGCCGGATCTGGCGATGCGCGCCTCGTTGCGGATCGCCTTGATGATCTCGTTTTGCAGCGCGAACGGCGCCAGCCACAAGTGGTTCAGCTTGTGCGGTTTGGTCAGGCTGGTCAGGTGGATGAAGACTTCATTGACGTCGCTGCCGATGGCCTGGTTGCTTGTGAGCAGGCCGAAGTCGGTGTACAGGCGGGTCGTCGTCAGGTGGTAGTTGCCGGTGCCGAGGTGGGCGTAGTAATGCAGGCCGTCGACCTCGCGCCGGATCACCAGCGCCAGCTTGGCGTGGGTCTTGAGGCCGACTATGCCATACACCACCTGGGCGCCGGCCTGCTCCAGCTTGTCGGCCCAGTTGATGTTCGCTTCCTCGTCGAAGCGCGCCATCAGTTCGACGATCACCGTCACTTCCTTGCCCGAGCGCGCCGCTGTGATCAACGCTTCCATCAAGCCCGAATTCATGCCGGTGCGGTAGATGGTCTGCTTGATCGCCACCACCTGCGGGTCGGACGCGGCCACGCAGATGAAATCGATCACGGTCTGGAACGACTGGAACGGATGGTGCAGCAGGATGTCGTGCTTGTGCATCTGCTCGAAGATGCCCAGGTTGGCGGTTTTTGCCGGCATGCCGGCGATGAACGGCTCGAAACGCAGCGGCGGCTGCTGGACTTCGTCGATCAGTTCGGCCAGGCGCACCAGGTTGACCGGCCCGTCGACCGCGTATAGCCGGTTTGGGGCCAGGCTGAACTGGTCGAGCAAAAACTGCGACAGCTCGGGCGGGCAATTTTTCGCCACTTCGAGCCGCACCGAGGTGCCGAACTGGCGTCCCTGCAATTCGCCCTTGAGCGCCTGGCGCAGGTTCTTCACTTCATCCTCGTCGACCCACAGGTCGCTGTCGCGCGTCACCCGGAACTGTGAATAGGCGATCACGTCGCGCCCGGTGAACATGTCTTCGATATGGGCGTGGATCACCGACGACAGCAGGCAGAACGAGGTGCCGCCTCCCTTGCTCAGCTCGTTGGGAAGACGGATCACGCGCGGCAGCACGCGCGGCGCCTTGACGATGGCGATCGCGGTGCCGCGCCCGAACGCATCCTTGCCCGACAGCGACACGATGAAATTAAGGCTCTTGTTGATCACCTGCGGGAACGGGTGGGCCGGGTCGAGTCCGATCGGTGTGAGCAGCGGGCGCACCGCGCTTTCGAAATACGCCTTGACCCAGGCGCGCTGGGCCTCGTTGCGGTCGTTGTGGCGCACCAGGTGCACGCCGCGGGCGCGCAACTGCGGCAGCACTTCGGTGTTGAGAATGGCGTACTGCTGCATGACCAGCGCATGGCATTCGCCGCTGATGCGCTCCAGCGTGGCGTCGAGCGCCGGATCGTTGTTCAGCGCGCCCTGGGCCAGCAGGCTGGCGACCCGCACCTCGAAGAATTCATCGAGGTTGTTGCTGACGATGCACAGGTAGCGCAAGCGCTCGAGCAGCGGGATGCGCTTGTCCTCGGCCTGCGCCAGCACGCGCCGGTTAAACATCAGCTGGGACAGTTCACGGTCCAGGAAAACGGCAGCCTTAGGCGATTCCGCGTTCAACGCAACAGTTTTCATTGTCATTCAGAGATTGAAAGTTGTTATCATAATACGCGCTCATTCTATTTGGAAAATATGACATCGGCGTGACACTACTTTGCAATCTGCCATACGCAACCGGTTCGCTTGGAGTATTATGCTCCGCAATTTGCAACCACTTTTCAAATGTCGTTGATGTCATAAACGTGTCACATTTGGCGGATAGACTGCGCAGCATTGACACCTCACCACTTTTAAGGACTCGATATGCGCATCAAACAACTGCTGGCCTCGATGATCATCGGTAGCTCCGCCATCCTGACAACGACCGGCGCAATGGCGGCCGACATGACCGGCGCGGGCGCAACGTTTCCCTACCCGATTTACGCCAAGTGGGCCGAGATGTACAAGAAAACCACCGGCAACGGCCTGAATTACCAGTCGGTCGGTTCGGGCGCCGGCATCAAGCAGATCAAGGCCAAAACCGTCGATTTCGGCGCCTCCGACATGCCGTTGAAAGCCGAAGAGCTGGCCGCCGACGGCCTGGTGCAGTTCCCGGCAATCATGGGTGGCGTGGTGTTGGTGGTCAACATGCCGGGCCTTACCCCTGGTCAGATGAAGTTGACGGGTCCTGTCGTCGCCGACATCTACCTCGGCAAGATCACCAAGTGGAACGATCCCCAGATCGCCGCGCTGAACCCGGGCGTCAAGCTGTCCGACGATGAAATTACCGTTGTCCACCGCGCCGACGGCTCCGGCACGTCGTTCCTGTTCACCGATTACCTGTCGAAGACGAGTGCTGACTTCAAGGCCAAGATCGGCGCCGGCACTGCCGTCAAGTGGGTGCTTGGCGTTGGCGGCAAGGGCAACGAGGGCGTCGCCGCCAACGTCCAGCGCATCAAGGGCGCGATCGGCTACGTCGAGTGGGCCTTCGCCAAGAAGAACAAGATGGCGCACGCCCAGCTGAAAAACCGCGACGGCGTGTTCGTCCAGCCGGACGACGAGACCTTCAAGGCCGCCGCCGCCAACGCCGACTGGGCCAAGACCCCCGGTTTCGGCGTGGTGCTGACCGACCAGGCCGGCAAAGCGGCCTGGCCGATCACCGGCGCCTCTTACATCCTGATGCACAAAACCCAGGCGGATGGCGTCAAGGGCAAGGAAGTGCTGAAATTTTTCGAATGGGCTTACAAGAACGGCACCGCCACCGCGGCCGAACTGGACTACGTGCCGATGCCGGCGAACGTCATCAAGTTGGTCGAGGCCGGCTGGAAGGCAGACCTGAAAGACGCCGCCGGCAAGCCGATCTGGTAAGTACCGTATTTCACCTTACTTCACTGTAAAGAACTGTTCATGAGTGCAAACCCACCAGCGGCGATGGCCGACGCGATGGCGCCGAAGTTGTCGCCTGAGTTAACGTCGGAAATCGTCAAGCGCCACGCAGCGATGCATTCCACGATGCGCATGCAGCGCATCCAGGATTTCGTTTTTCACAAGGTGACGATGGGGTTCGCACTATCGGTGCTGCTGGTGTTGGTGGGCATTATCGTCTCGCTGATCATGGGCGCCACGCCGGCCTTCCGCGAATTCGGACCCGGCTTCATCACCAGCGTCGAGTGGGATCCGGTCAACAACGAGTATGGCGCGCTGATCGCCATCACCGGCACCCTGGTCACTTCTTTCATCGCCTTGCTGATCGCCTTCCCGGTCAGCTTCGGCATTGCCTTGTTCCTTACCGAAATCTGCCCGGTCTGGCTGCGCCGGCCGATGGGCACCGCCGTCGAACTGTTGGCCGGCGTGCCGTCGATCATTTACGGCATGTGGGGCCTGTTCGTGTTCGCGCCGATCTTCGCCGATTACGTCCAGCCGGTGCTCAAGGCCACGCTGGGCCACCTGCCGGTCATCGGCAAGCTGTTCTCGGGCCCCATGATGGGCATCGGCGTCCTCACCGCCGGCCTGATCCTGGCGGTGATGATCATCCCGTTCATTTCCTCGGTGATGCGCGACGTGTTCGAAATCGTGCCGCCCGTGCTGAAGGAATCGGCTTACGGCCTCGGCTGCACCAAGTGGGAAGTGGTGCGCAAGATCGTGCTGCCCTACACCAAGACCGGCGTGGTCGGCGGCGTCATGCTGGGCCTTGGACGCGCACTCGGCGAAACCATGGCAGTGACCTTTGTCATCGGCAACGCCAATACCTTGTCGTGGTCGCTATTCTCGGCGGGAAATTCGATTTCCTCGACCTTGGCCAACGAATTCGCCGAAGCCGCCCACCCGCTGCACCAGTCGGCGCTGTTCGCGCTGGCGCTGATCCTGTTCGCGATCACTTTTATTGTATTGTCCGCCGCCAAGCTAATGCTGGCCGGAATGTCCCGCAAGGAGGGTGTCAAATGAGCGCGCATCCACGCAACCCGGCACGCAATCCGGTTTATCTCAAGCGCCTGCGCAGCCACCGCATCGGCATTGCGCTGTCGGTGCTGGCGATGTCGATCGGCCTGGCCGTGCTGTCCTGGATCCTGTGGACCTTGCTGGACAAGGGCTTTGGCGGCCTGTCGGCGGCGATTTTCACCCAGGATACGCCGGCGCCCGGCAGCGATGGCGGCGGCTTGCGCAACGCCATCGTCGGCAGCCTGATGATGGTCGGGTTGTCGACTGCCATCAGTACCCCGATCGGTATCCTGGCCGGCGTCTACTTGGCCGAATACGGCGCGAGCAACAAGTTTGCCCAAGTCACCCGCTTCGTCACCGACATCATGCTATCGGCGCCGTCGATCGTCATCGGCCTGTTCGTCTATGCTTTGTACGTCGCCAATGTCAACCATTTTTCCGGTTGGGCCGGCACCATCGCATTGTCGCTGATCGCCGTGCCGGTGGTGGTGCGCACCACCGACAACATGCTGCGCCTGGTGCCCAACAGCCTGCTCGAAGCGGCGTTCGCGCTGGGCGCCCCGCGCTGGAAAGTGGCGACCCTGGTGCGCCTGCGCGCGGTCAAAGCCGGCGTCATCACCGGCGTGCTGCTGTCGCTGGCCCGCATTGCGGGCGAGACCGCGCCACTGCTGTTTACCGCGCTCAACAATCCGTTCTTTAGTACCAACATGAATGCGCCGCTGGGCAACCTGCCGGTGGTGATCTACAATTTTGCCATGAGCCCGTACGACAACTGGCGCGACCTGGCCTGGGGCGGCGCCCTGATCGTCACCTTCAGCGTCTTGCTGCTCAATATTCTGTCGCGCACCGTGTTCAGCCAGAAAACGCCAAATTAAGCCGACCGCACGAAAGCTCGAAAGCCATCTTATGCCATTGCCAATGCCAAGCCCGATTCCAACCGTGAGCGCGCGCGCCAAGACCATTGAAATTACGAAGCTGGATTTTTTCTACGGAAAAACCCAGAGCCTGATGAATGTCAACCTCGACATCCACGAAAAGCAGGTTACGGCCTTCATCGGCCCTTCCGGCTGCGGCAAATCGACCCTGCTGCGCACCTTGAACCGGATGTACGATCTCTATCCCGGCCAGCGGGCCGAAGGCTCGATCATGTACCGCGGCCAGAACATCCTCGATCCCGGCCAGGACGTCAACATGCTGCGCGCCAAGGTCGGCATGGTGTTCCAGAAACCGACCCCGTTCCCGATGTCGGTGTACGACAACATCGCCTTTGGCATCAGGCTGTACGAGAACCTGTCGAAAGGGGAGATGGACGAACGGGTCGAGTGGGCCTTGAAGAAGGCGGCGCTGTGGGGCGAGGTCAAGGACAAGCTGGGCAAGAGCGGACTGTCGCTGTCGGGCGGCCAGCAGCAGCGCCTGTGCATCGCGCGCTGCGTGGCGGTCAAGCCGGACGTGCTGCTGTTAGACGAGCCGACTTCGGCGCTCGACCCGATCTCGACGGCCAAGGTGGAAGAGCTGATCAGCGAGCTGAAGCAGGATTACACGATCACCATCGTCACCCACAACATGCAGCAGGCAGCGCGTTGTTCGGATTACACTGCGTACATGTACCTGGGCGAACTGGTTGAATTCGGCGAAACCGACCAGATTTTCATGAATCCCGCGCGCAAAGAAACGCAGGACTATATTACCGGCCGCTTTGGCTGATCCTGGCTGATCCAGGTTGTACCAGACATAACAAGACGGAGAGCAGCATGATAGGCGAGCATTCATCCAAACAATACGACCACGATCTTGAGGCGATCCGCTCCAAGGTGCTGCTGATGGGCGGCATCGTCGAGACCCAGTTCACCGATGCGATGACCTGTTTCCGGGTCGGCAACGTCGAGGCCGCCGAGCGCGTGATCGCCGAAGACGACGCCGTCAACCAGCTCGAAGTGTCGCTCGACGACGCCTGCAGCCACCTGATCGTGCGGCGTCAGCCGACCGCCAACGACTTGCGTACCGTGATGGCCACCATCAAGGTAATCACCGACCTCGAGCGCATCGGCGACGAGGCCGCCAAGATCGCGCGCATGTCGAAGAGCCTGCACTCGCGCGGCATGGTGACGGTCAACCATTTCGAGACGGTGCGCACCATCGCCGGCGAGACGTCCGACATGCTTCACGACGCCCTCGATGCGTTCGCCCGTCTCGACGGCAAGCAGGCACTGGCGCTGATTGCGCGCGACGCCATCATCGACCGCGAATTTGGTTTCATCATGCGCAACCTGATCACCTTCATGATGGAAGACCCGCGCACCATCTCGGCGGCGCTCGACACCTTGTGGGTGGCAAAAGCGATCGAACGGATCGGCGACCATGCCAAGAACATCGCCGAATACGTCATCTACGTCGTCGAAGGCAAGGACATTCGGCATACCCGTCCGTCAGCGCCAGCAGTTCAGTAGGGCACCGATGGCGACCGAGAAAATCACCGTCCTGATCGTCGAAGACGAGCCGGCCATCATCGAGCTGATTAATTTTTCGCTGCGCGAAGCGGCCTGGCAAGTGGCCTCGGTGCAAAGCGCGGCCGAGGCCTGGGAATTTCTTGGCCGGCGCGCGCCGCAACTGATCCTGCTCGACTGGATGCTGCCCGACCAGACCGGGCTGCGCCTGCTGGCGCGCATCCGCGCCGACCGCAATTTCCAGGCGATCCCGGTCATCATGCTGACTGCCAAGAGCATGGAAGAAGACAAGATCGCCGGCTTGAACCACGGCGCCGACGACTACGTCACCAAGCCGTTTTCGCCGCGCGAACTGCTGGCGCGCGCCAGGGCGCTGTTACGGCGCAATAACCCGGACCTGGCCGAGGCGGCGCTGACCGCCGGCGCGGTGGTGCTCGATCCGGCCAGCAACAGCGTCGCCATCGACGGCCAGCGCATCGACATCGGCCACGCCGAATTCAAGCTGCTCAAGTTCCTGATGGCGCATCCGGAGCGGGTGTTTTCGCGCAGCCAACTGCTCGACAAGGTATGGGGCAATCACGCCGTCATCGAAGAGCGTACCGTCGACGTTCACGTGCTGCGCCTGCGCAAGGCGCTCAAGCAGGCGGAAGGGCTAATCAAGACCGTGCGCAGCGTTGGGTATATGCTGTCGGAAAAATAGAACAGAAATACAACGCCGAAACCGTCTCCGACAATGAATCCCAAACTGCTGTTCTGGATCCCGGCGCTGTTGCGCCTGGCCTTCCTGTTCGTCACCGCCGCCGTTTGCTGGTGGATCTCGGGCCCGATCGCCGGCCTGGCCGTCGCCCTGCTGCTGGTGCTCGGCCAGCTGTACCTGCAACTGTCTTACCTGAGCCAGTTGAGCACCTGGCTGGACGACTTGCAAAATGCCAAGCTGCCGGACGGGTGGGGCGCCTGGACTGACGTGTTTTCGCGGCTGTACCGGCTGCGCCGCGACGACGAACGCAGCAAGGGCGAGCTGACCGAGTGGCTGGCGCGTTTTCGCCAGGCCATGCACTTGCTGCCGGACGGCGTCGCCATCATGGACGACGTTTTGTTCCTCGAGTGGTGCAACCCGGCTGCCGAACGCCACCTCGGCCTCACGCTCGAGCGCGACCACGGCATGCGCGTCACCAACCTGGTGCGCCATCCTGACTTCATCGACTACATCATTCTCGGCCGTTACGAAAAACCGCTGACGTTGCGACTGCGCGACCGCAAGCTGATCTGCCAGATCATCCCGTTCGAGAACCGGCGCCAGATCCTGGTCACCCACGACGCCACCGAGAGCGCGCGAATCGAAGAGATGCGGCGCGACTTCATCGCCAACGCTTCGCACGAACTGCGCACGCCGCTCACCGTCATTGTCGGCTTCCTCGAAATCGCCTCCAGCACGCCCGACCTCGACCCGGTCAGCCGCCAGGCCCACCTGTCCTTGATGACCGAGCAGGGGCGCCGCATGCAGCGCCTGATCGAGGACATGCTGACGTTGTCGCGGCTCGAATCGGTCGATTACCCGCTGCGCCCCGAACCGGTACGGGTCGCCGCGCTGGTCGAGGAAGTGCTGCAGGAGGCGCGCGCCTTGTCGGGCGGACGGCACAGCGTCACCGCCAGCGTCGACGGGCCCGATATCGTGGGCAGCCTTGAAGAATTGCGCAGCGCCTTCGGCAACCTGGCGTCGAACGCGGTGCGCTACACGCCGTCCGGCGGCACGGTTCACATCGGCTGGCAGGGCGGGGACGGTAAATCGACCGGACCGCAGTTCGTCGTCAGCGACACCGGCATCGGCATCGACCAGCATCACATCGCGCGCCTGACCGAACGCTTCTACCGCGTCGACAAGAGCCGCTCGCGCGAGACCCAGGGTACCGGGCTGGGCCTGGCCATCGTCAAGCACGTACTGCTGCGCCACCGTGCCACGCTGACCATCACGTCCGAGGCAGGCAAGGGCAGCAGTTTTATCGTGACCTTTCCGGGGCCGTGATCGGCGACAGGGCCGCGAGCGCACCTATTGAACCGGGAGTCTTTCATGCGGATGTGTCACCCGGCCAACACCCGCCGGCTGACTTCATGGCTGACACCCCGGGAGGATAAAAATTCCAGCGCGCCGATGGTACCAATGGCCGCCCGAATGCGAAGTGCTCGCCTGATGACGTCGCGATGTGCGCAACCGCAGGGGTTTTCCCTGCTCACAGCGCGCCGGTCTTGATGCGACTGATACATATGCACCCCTTTACTTGTCAATCGGCGTTTTCAACCGGCGCGCTACGCGCAACGATTTTGTCAAGTGCGGAATGCTCGCCTCGGCAGCCGCGTTGAGATAGCCCAGCGCGAACGGCGCCGCCCTTGACGCGCCGCTCCCTTCCAGCTCCGACAGCAGCCGGCTCGCCACTTCCATATCGTTCAGCGTGCCGAGCTGGTCCTGCAGGCCAGACAGGCTTGATACATACTGCTTCACTTGCCCGCGCGGCAGCAGGCTTGAGAAAAATTCAACCGCATAGCGCGCTTTCTTGGCGGCGATGCGTATGCGATGCCGCCCGGCCGCATCGGCCTGGTCGAGGGTGTCGATGCGCTTGCGAAGCCGCCGCTGTGCCTTGTGCAGCAAGGGCGTCATGGCGTCGCTGGCGCGACTGGCGAGTGGCGAATTTTCGGCGAAGTTGGTGACCCTGCGCCAGTGGCGCCCGCGCAGCCATCCGTTCAGTTGCAACACTACCTGGGTGTAGCGTGGATCGCGTAGCGAAACCAGCAGCGCCTGGTGGAGATCGCGTGCCTTTGCCTCCGCCAGTTCCCGCAGTTCGCCGGAATCGAAGTTGGTAATGCTGCCCAGCGTTGAATCGGCCAGTACGTCCCAGTCCCTGGTTGCCCCGAGTTCTCCGGCCAGCCAATCGACCCCTTCGCGCACCTGGGACGGCAAGGGCGCCAACTCGCTGAACATATCGAGTAGCGCGCGCAAGCGGCGCAGGCCGACCCGCATCTGATGCAGGCTTTCCACGCTTTGCATGAGCACGCCTGGGACGTTCGCCTCCATTTGTTGCAGGCAGTTCAGCCCGATGCACTGAAATGCGTCTTCGAGGGTCATTTTGCGCATTAAACGCACGGGGATCGCCTTGACAGGCTCCGGCGCTTGCTTTTCGAGCAGGGCATAGCCGCGCGCCGCCTTGCTGTCGTTGGCAATCTGCAGCGGAATGTCCTCGTGCAAGGCCAGTGCAAGCTCGAACAACTGGGTCGGGTTGCCTTTTTTTAGCTCAAGCTCCAACTCGCCGATGGCGACAGTCTGGCCCTTGCAATCGATTTTTCCGGTATCCAGCGCACACTCGACGAGCTGTCCGTCAGGCAGCTCCAGGTTCCAGATCGTGCGCCGCGTCGCGTTTTTGAACACCGGACGAAGCGCTTTCGACACGCTTGCCGCACGGAGCAGCCTGGCGATCTTTTCCGATTTTATTTGGCGGGCGATTTCTACCGGCTGAGGCTGTCCTGAGGGCAAGGACGATTCCCACTCGTCGCGCTCGTGAAGTGTTGCAGAGCTGGCGGAAGCGGTTTTCACTTTCTGGATCCAGGTGTGTCCTTCCTCCCGGACACGCAGGCTTACCCCGTTGCGCCACAGTTCCAATTTCGGCGTGTCGTAGTAGGTGTCGGTCAAGCGGTGCTCAGTTGGAACCGCGCGCGCGTGGTCGAGCAGCAGTGGATGTTGGCGTATGCGCGACAGGTCGGGCTGGGCAATGCTGAGCTTTAGTTCAGTTTCCATACTTATCCTTTTGTTTTGAATGCATGAGAACGCGCGTTGTCGCGCTTGGAGTTGTCGACAGTAAAGTCGATGGCAGCGAGCGTGTTTTTCCGTCAAGGAGGCATTAACTATATCGCACTGGGCCGTTGGCACTGGTTCGATTCCGGCGGACAAACGGCGCTAAGCTGACCTACCTTTACTGCTTATCTCTGGCAAGGCAGGGACGCCCAAGCACCGTATTTGCGCGCATATTTAGTAATAAGGCTTCCATTGTTTCGCTCGCTGCCTTCGAACAAGTTACAATCGCAGCCTCATCGATATTCACACCGACCCATGTATTTACGACGCATTTCCCTCATCGCATTCGGCGCCTTGCTGCTGGCCGGCTGCCGCGGCAGCGCGCCGGTGCTACCAAACGGGCCGCTTGCCGCAACTGCGGCCGTCGCCGCGCCGGCGCGCAAAATCAAGATCGGCCTGGCGCTCGGCGGCGGCGCCGCGCGCGGCTTCGCCCACATCGGCGTGATCAAGGCGCTCGAGGCGCAAGGGATTTATCCGGACATCGTGGTCGGCACCAGCGCCGGCAGCGTGGTCGGCGCGCTGTACGCGGCCGGCAACAACGGCTTCGCGCTGCAGCGGGTTGCAATGGACATGGACGAAGCCACCATCTCTGACTGGGCGCTGCCGCTGTTTGGCAAGGTGTCCGGCGTGCTCAAGGGCGAGGCGCTGCAGAATTACGTCAACAAGGCAGTGCGCAACGTGCCGATCGAAAAGCTGAAGATTGCGTTCGGCGCCGTTGCGACCGATCTCAACAGCGGCCAGCCGATTCTTTTCCAGCGCGGCAATACCGGCCAGGCAGTACGGGCGTCGTCGTCGGTGCCGGGCGTGTTTCAGCCGGTGAGGATCGGCACCCATACCTACGTCGACGGCGGCTTGGTGGCGCCGGTGCCGGTACGCTTCGCGCGCGAAATGGGCGCCGATTTCATCATCGCGGTAAATATTTCGACGCAGACCGATGCGCAGGCCACGCTCAGCTCGCTCGAAGTGCTGATGCAGACCTTCAGCATCATGGGCCAGCGCCTGAACCATTACGAACTCAAGGACGCCGACGTGGTCATCGCCCCAAGTCTGGCGACAATGGGCTCCAACGACTTCAACGGCCGCAACCTGGCGATCCTGGCGGGCGAGCAGGCCGCGGCAAAGCTTATGCCGCAGCTCAAGGCCAAGCTCAAAACCATGCAACAACCCTAATTTTTAACAATCAAGGAACAACATCATGCAAACCAAACCCATGCTGACGCTGGAAGACGTCAAAAAAATTGCTGCCGCCGCCGAGGCGGAAGCGCTCGCCAACCAATGGGCGGTGGTGATTGCGGTCGTCGACGACGGCGGCCACCTGATGTGGCTGCAGCGCCTCGACGGCGTCGCGCCGATCTCGTCGTACATCGCGCCGGCCAAGGCCAGGACCGCGGCCCTGGGGCGGCGCGAGTCGCGCATCTATGAAGAGATGATCAACAACGGCCGCATGTCCTTCCTGGGCGCGCCGAACCTCGACGGCATGCTCGAAGGCGGCGTGCCGATCATCGTCGACGGCCACGTGGTCGGCGCGGTCGGCGTGTCGGGCGTGAAGTCGGCCGAAGATGCGCAGGTTGCGAGGGCGGGAATTGCGGCGCTGACGATGTAAGTCGTTGGAGGAGGGCGGTGACGCTGCCTGGTAATTCGGTCGCCGCATTCGCTGGCATACTTGCAGCGCATCAAGCACGGATTACCCCCGGATCTCCGCCTGTTCCGGCATCGAGTCGGCGGCACCGCTGCGCTTGAGCCACGCCTCCAGATTCTGCATGTCGCGCACCAGGATTTCGGTGCCTTGAATAAAACCGATGTGTTCGAGGTTGGCGGCGTCGCACACCAGCTTGTTGACGGTTGGCATGCGCTCGACCATTCGGCCATAGGCCTTGAATACCTTGCTCGCCCATGTTGTCAGGCCGGCGTCGCGGAACCGGTTGTTTTCAAAATAAACGGTCAGCGTACCGTCGTGATTGCCGAAGCCGGTGATGCCCGAACCGTTGTTGAAGGCGGCCACTAGCGCTTCGTCGGCTTGCGGGTTCGGCGCGAACAGGGCCGCCCGCCCGCCCGCATCGGGCCGCTCCATCGGGGTGTCTGGTCCAAAGATGGCCATGGTAATCAACTTTCTTCTGAGGTTGGTAAATGCAGGCAATGGTCAATTTGCCGCGATGTATTAACAATGACCGCTTTCGGTCATGGCGTCAGCATTATCCGGGCCAGGCATTGCCGGGCGAGCCTGTTTGCGCTATAATTCGGAGGTTTAGCCATTCACACATATACCGTAGCGACTACCCACTATCCCATCATTCCCCAGACGGCCACCCCGGCATATGCAGCCCGGTGAATTGTGGTCGTCAGTCTGACGTGGCGCAGCTACGGTAACTTTATCAGGAGTTGCCCTTGCCGCCATTTTTTTCTGGCCCTTCCGTTCCAGCCATCCTGGCACTTGCCGACGGAACGATCTTTAAAGGCATTTCGATAGGCGCTGCCGGTCATACGACCGGCGAGGTGGTGTTCAACACCGCCATGACAGGCTATCAGGAAATCCTCACCGACCCCAGTTACGCGCGCCAGATCGTTACGCTGACGTATCCCCACATCGGCAACTACGGCATCAACCTCGAGGACGTCGAGGCGTCGAAGGTGCATGCGGCCGGCCTGATCATTCGCGACCTGCCTTTGATGGCATCGAATTTCCGCTCGACCCAGTCGCTGGCCGACTACCTGAAGGCCGAGAACGTCGTCGCCATCGCCGGCATCGATACCCGCAAGCTGACGCGCTTGCTGCGCGAGAAGGGCGCCCAGAGCGGCGCCATCCTGACCGGCACCCAGGGCATCGAGCCGCTCGCCGCCCAGGCGCTCGAACTGGCGCGCTCGTTTCCTGGCCTGGCCGGCATGGACCTGGCAAAAGTGGTGTCGACCAAGACCGCCTACGAGTGGGCCGAATCGGAGTGGGTGCTGGGCGGGGGCTACGGCAAGCAGGCGGCGCCGAAGTTCCACGTCGTCGCTTTTGATTATGGCGTCAAGCGCAACATCTTGCGCATGCTCGCCCAGCGCGGCTGCAGGATCACCGTGCTGCCGGCCCAGGCCAGCGCGCTGGACGCGCTCGCGCTCAATCCCGACGGCATCTTTTTAGCCAATGGCCCGGGCGACCCGGAGCCATGTGACTACGCCATCGCCGCCACGCGCGAGCTGATCGAGCGCGGCATCCCGACCTTCGGCATCTGCCTCGGCCATCAGATCATGGCGTTAGCTTCCGGCGCCAAGACCATGAAAATGAAATTCGGCCACCACGGCGCCAACCACCCGGTGCAGGACCTCGATTCGAAGAAGGTGATGATCACCTCGCAGAACCACGGTTTCGCCGTCGATGCGGCGACCTTGCCAGGCAATTGCCGCGTGACCCACGTTTCGCTGTTCGACGGTTCGCTGCAGGGTTTTGCGCGCCTTGACAAACCGGCGTTCTGCTTCCAGGGCCACCCTGAAGCCTCGCCCGGGCCGACTGACGTCGCTTACCTGTTTGACCGCTTCATCGATCTGATGCAAGCGGCGGAGAATACCAAAATGCAGGAGAAGAATTAATGCCAAAGCGTAGTGACATCCAAACCATCCTGATCATCGGCGCAGGCCCGATCATCATCGGCCAGGCGGTCGAATTCGATTACTCCGGCGCCCAGGCTTGCAAGGCGCTGCGCGAAGAAGGCTACAAGGTCATCCTCGTCAACAGCAATCCGGCCACCATCATGACCGACCCGGAAACGGCCGACGTCACTTACATCGAGCCGATCACCTGGAAGGTCGTCGAGCGCATCATCGCCAAGGAACGTCCCGACGCCATCCTGCCGACGATGGGCGGCCAGACCGCGCTCAATTGCGCACTCGACCTGCACAACAACGGCGTGTTGGCAAAATACAACGTCGAACTGATCGGCGCTTCGCCGGAAGCGATCGACAAGGCCGAAGACCGCTCCAAGTTCAAGCAGGCGATGACGAAAATCGGCTTGGGTTCGGCGCGTTCGGGCGTCGCCCACAACATGGAAGAATCGTGGGTGGTGCAGCGCGAGATGGGTTTTCCGACCGTCATCCGGCCGTCGTTCACGATGGGCGGCACCGGCGGCGGCATCGCCTACAACGAAGAAGAATTCGAGTCGATCTGCAAGCGCGGCCTGGAAGCGTCGCCGACCACCGAGCTGCTGATCGAAGAATCCCTGATTGGCTGGAAAGAGTACGAGATGGAAGTGGTGCGCGACAGCGCCGACAACTGCATCATCATCTGCTCGATCGAGAACCTCGACCCGATGGGCGTGCACACGGGCGACTCGATCACGGTGGCGCCGGCGCAGACCTTGACGGACAAGGAATACCAGATCATGCGCAACGCCTCGATCGCGGTGCTGCGCGAGATCGGCGTCGACACCGGCGGCTCGAACGTGCAGTTCGCCATCAATCCCGAGGACGGCCGCATGATCGTCATCGAGATGAATCCGCGCGTGTCGCGCTCGTCGGCCCTGGCCTCGAAAGCGACCGGCTTTCCGATCGCCAAAGTGGCGGCCAAGCTGGCGGTCGGCTACACGCTCGACGAATTGCGCAACGAGATCACCGGCGGCGCCACGCCGGCCTCGTTCGAGCCGTCGATCGATTACGTCGTCGTCAAGATCCCGCGCTTCACGTTTGAAAAATTTCCCGCCGCCGACCACCACCTCACCACGCAAATGAAATCGGTGGGCGAGGTGATGGCGATCGGGCGCACCTTCCAGGAGTCGTTCCAGAAGGCGCTGCGCGGCCTGGAGGTAGGCGTCGACGGCCTCAACGAAAAGACGCGCGACCGCGAGAAGATCGAAGAAGAGCTGGGCGAGCCTGGCCCGGACCGCATCTGGTACGTCGGCGACGCGTTTGCCCAGGGTTTTACGCTCGAAGAAGTGCACGCGCTGACCCATATCGATCCGTGGTTCCTGGTGCAGATCAAGGAAATCGTCGACATCGAACTGTGGCTCGACCACCAGAGCCTCGACGCCCTCGACAAGCCGCTGCTCTACAAGCTCAAGCAAAAAGGTTTTTCGGACCGCCGCCTGGCGTTCCTGCTGCACGTGACCGACACCGAAGTGCGCGAACGGCGCCATGCGATGGGCATCCGCCCGGTCTACAAGCGGGTCGACACCTGCGCCGCCGAATTTTCGACCGACACCGCCTACATGTATTCGACCTACGACGAGGAGTGCGAGAGCAATCCGACCGACAGGAAAAAAATCATGGTGCTGGGCGGCGGTCCGAACCGCATCGGCCAGGGCATCGAATTCGACTACTGCTGCGTGCACGCGGCGCTGGCGCTGCGCGAGGACGGCTATGAAACCATCATGGTCAACTGTAATCCCGAGACCGTCTCGACCGACTACGACACGTCCGACCGGCTGTACTTCGAATCGCTGACTTTGGAGGACGTGCTGGAAATCGTCGCCATCGAAAAGCCGGTCGGCGTGATCGTGCAGTATGGCGGCCAGACGCCGTTGAAGCTCGCCCTCGACCTCGAAAAAAACGGCGTGCCGATCATCGGCACTTCGCCCGACATGATCGACGCCGCCGAAGACCGCGAGCGTTTCCAGCAGCTGCTGCACAAACTGGGCCTGCGCCAGCCGCCGAACCGCACCGCGCGCACCGAAGCGGACGCGCTGCGCCTGGCGGTCGAAATCGGCTACCCGCTGGTAGTGCGCCCATCTTACGTATTGGGCGGGCGGGCGATGGAAATCGTCCACGACCAGCGCGACCTCGAGCGCTACATGCGCGACGCCATGAAGGTGTCGCACGATTCGCCGGTGCTGCTCGACCGCTTCCTCAACGACGCCATCGAGTGCGACGTCGACTGCATCTCGGACGGCGAGACCACTTTCATTGGCGGCGTGATGGAGCACATCGAGCAGGCCGGGGTGCACTCGGGCGACTCGGCCTGTTCGCTGCCGCCGTATTCGCTGTCGCCCGACACCATCGATGAAATGAAGCGCCAGACCTCGCTGATGGCCAAGGGCCTGAACGTCATCGGCCTGATGAACGTGCAGTTCGCGATCCAGAAGCAGGAAGTCGACGGCCTCATGGTCGACACCGTATTCGTCCTCGAAGTCAATCCGCGGGCCTCGCGCACGGTGCCGTTCGTGTCGAAAGCGACCGGGCTGCAACTGGCAAAGATCGCCGCCCGCTGCATGGTCGGCCAGACGCTGGCGATGCAGGGCGTGACCAAGGAAGTGATTCCGCCGTTCTTTTCCGTCAAGGAAGCGGTGTTCCCGTTCGTGAAATTCCCGGGCGTCGACACCATCCTCGGGCCGGAAATGAAGTCGACCGGCGAAGTGATGGGCGTCGGCATGACGTTCGGCGAAGCGTTCGTCAAGTCGCAACTGGGTGCCGGCATCAAGCTGCCGAAGTCGGGCAAGGTGTTCCTGTCGGTGAAGGCGTCCGACAAGCCGCGCACGGTGGCAGTTGCCCGCGACCTGGTCCAGCTGGGCTTTTCGCTGGCCGCCACCAAGGGCACGGCGGCGGTGATTGCCGCTGCCGGCATCCCGGTGTCGGCGGTGAACAAGGTGATCGAGGGCCGGCCGCACATCGTCGACATGATCAAGAACCACGAGATCACGATGGTGGTCAACACGGTCGAGGAAAAGCGCAGTGCAATTACCGATTCGCGCGCGATCCGTATTTCGGCGCTGGCCGCGCGCGTGGTAACCTATACCACGATCGCGGGCGCCGAAGCGGCGGTCGAAGGCATGCGCCATCTCGACGAGCTGCGCGTGTATGATTTACAAGGGCTGCATAAAACCTTAAACTAGGGTTAGACTTAGCACTACGCCGTACCTCTTGACCACAGAGTTCGCGCAACCCATACGTTGCGCGCCTCTGTGGTTTTCACTTTTGGTGTAACTATTCACATCGCCTTCAACACAGCACAGAAGCAGGAAACCATGAATTCATCCGTTCCACTGACCAAATACGGCGCCGAACTCCTCAAGGCCGAGCTGCACCAGCTGAAAACCAAGGAACGCCGGATCGTCATCGATGCCATCGCCGAAGCGCGCTCGCACGGCGACCTGTCCGAGAACGCCGAGTACGACGCCGCCAAGGAACGCCAGGCCTTCGTCGAAGGACGCATCGCCGAACTCGAAGGCAAGCTGGGCGCCGCCCAGGTCATCGACCCGGTCACGCTCGACGCCGAAGGACGGGTGGTGTTTGCCGCCACCGTCGACCTCGAAGACCTCGACAACGGCCAGAAAGTGACGTATCAAATTGTCGGCCTCGATGAAGCCGATTTGAAACTCAACAAGGTATCGGTGACCTCGCCGATTGCCCGCGCGCTGATCGGCAAATACGCCGGCGACGTCGTTGAAGTGCAGGCGCCGTCCGGCCCGCGCGAATACGAAATCCTCGAAGTCAAATACATCTGATGCTGGCCACCCGGCTTCGCCTCCTGGTTGCCGCGCTATGGGCCGGCAGCCTGTGGACGATCGGCTATGTAGTGGCGCCAACCTTGTTTCTGAACCTGAACGACAACGTCCAGGCCGGGACCATGGTCGGCTTCCTGCTGCGCAGCCAAGCCTGGCTGTCGATTGGCTGCGCCATCATCTTGTATGCGCTGGTGAAGTTGTCAAAGATCGAGCCGGCGCAAAAGCGCACGCTGAGCCTGATGATCGTGGCGATGCTGGCGTGTGCGCTGGTGATCTACGTCGGCTTGCAGCCGGCGATGGCGAGCCTGAAGGAAGCGGCCGGCGCGGCGGGACTTGGCGGCACGCCGGAAGGGCGCCGGTTCGGCATCCTGCATGGGGTGTCGCAGATGGTGTATCTGGTGGAGAGCGTGCTGGGTGGGGCGTTGTTGGTGAAGATGCGTTAGACTTGAGCCCGTCGCCGGAGTCACATCTTCCGAGCCACGCCACAAAAAGCCAACGTCGTCCCCGCGAAAGCGGGGACGACGTGCCACGTAACTTACTTGCTACCCAAAGCGCCTTTCTTCGGGCTCGACTGACGCGGCTTGGCGCGCTTGATGGTGCCGCCTTCGGTCACGCGTTCATTGCCCTTGATCATGACCTTGGTGACGCTCGGGCGCTTGGTGCCGGAGGCGCTGGCCTTGACGATGGTAACTTCGCGCATGCCCTTGCCGGACTTGCTGCTGCGTTCCTTGATCACGTCGACTTTCGGGCGGTAGACGACCAGCAGCTTGCCGATCTGTTGCACCGGGTGGGCTTTCAGTTCTTCGCAGATCTGTGCGTACATGGCGACGCGGGCATCGCGGTCGTCGCCGGCCACGCGCACCTTGATCAGGCCATGCGAGTCCAGGCTGGCGGAAATTTCCTTCATCACCGACACGGTCAGCCCCGCTTCGCCGATAATGACGACCGGCTTGAGCGCATGGGCTTCAGCGCGCAGTGCGCTGCGCTCGACGGGTGTAAGTTTTTGCATAATATTTTAGATAATCCTTTAAAAGCAGTATTCTACGCGAATGGCAAAGAACAAATTAAACAAAAACTGGTTGCACGACCACATCAACGACCCCTACGTCAAACTGGCGCAGAAAGAGGGTTATCGTGCACGCGCGGCCTATAAGCTCAAGGAAATCGACGAAAGCGAAAAGCTGATCAAGCAAGGCCAGGTTGTTGTCGACCTCGGCAGTACGCCTGGCAGCTGGAGTCAGTACGTGCGCAAGAAAATGTCGGGCAAGGAGGGCGGCGGCATCACCGGCACCATCATCGGCCTCGACATGCTGCCGATGGACCCGGTGGCCGACGTTCATTTCATCCTCGGCGACTTCCGCGAGGCCAAGGCGCTGCGCCAGCTCGACGTCATCCTCGAGGGGCGCAAGGCCGATGTAGTGTTGTCGGACATGGCGCCAAACCTGTCGGGTATCCCGACGGCGGACTCCGCGCGCATGGAGCATCTGATCGATTTGGCAATCGAGTTCTCTCAACTTCACATGAAGCCGAGTGGTGCGCTATTGGTTAAATGCTTCAAAGACATGGGATTTAGCCAGGTGGTCGAGAAGTTTCGGGCCGAATTCAAGACCGTCAAACAGGTCAAGCCGAAGGCCAGTCGCGACAAATCGTCCGAGATATTCCTGCTCGGGCGGGGTTTGAAGAACCCGGGCGTGCGAAATGCTGTCGAAGAAGATGAAACGTCTCTTGATATTTGACCCAATCAGCCGCACATCGACAGGGTATGGGACTTTGTCCCGGCAAAATTTGACGGCGAAATCGGCCGCGCAAGATGAATTACAGTGGTTTTTTGGCAAGCCGGCAGGTTGTACTTAGCAAGGCCTGCTTAATGCGAGTAAAATCGGTGTCCTATATTCGGTAAAAGATGCGCCAGCATCGGAGGAGTTTTCGTGAATAATATGTTTTCCAAATCCGCCATCTGGGTGGTCGTCGCACTGTTGTTGTTCATGCTGTTCAAACAGTTCGACAACCATAGCGTCGCTGCGGGTGCCAAGACCATTACCTATTCCGAGCTGCTCGACGACGTCAAGTCGAATCGCATCAAGGACGTCGTCATCGAAGGCATCAATATCACTGCCGTACGCACCGACGACACCAAGGTGCGCTCCACCGCGACCGCGCTCGACAAAGGCCTGGTCAGCGACCTGGTCAACAACGGCGTGCGCTTCGACATCAAGCCGCCTGAAGAGCCATCGTTCCTGCAACAAGTGTTCATTTCGTGGTTCCCGATGTTGCTGCTGATCGGCGTATGGGTCTTCTTCATGCGCCAGATGCAAGGCGGCGGCAAGGGCGGCGCTTTCTCCTTCGGCAAATCGAAGGCGCGCATGATGGATGAATCCAGCAACACCGTCACTTTCGCCGACGTCGCCGGTTGCGACGAAGCGAAGGAAGAAGTCAACGAGGTCGTCGACTTCCTCAAGGACCCGACCAAGTTCCAGAAGCTGGGCGGACGCATTCCGCGCGGCGTGCTGATGGTCGGCCCTCCGGGTACCGGTAAAACGCTGTTGGCGCGCGCCATCGCCGGCGAAGCCAAAGTGCCGTTCTTCTCGATTTCCGGTTCCGATTTCGTCGAAATGTTCGTCGGCGTCGGCGCCAGCCGGGTGCGCGACATGTTCGAGAACGCCAAAAAGCATTCGCCATGTATCATCTTCATCGATGAGATCGACGCGGTCGGCCGTCATCGCGGCGCCGGCATGGGCGGCGGCAACGACGAGCGCGAACAGACGTTGAACCAGCTGCTGGTTGAAATGGATGGTTTTGAAGCCAACTCCGGCGTCATCGTTGTCGCCGCCACCAACCGCGCCGACGTGCTCGACAAAGCACTTTTGCGTCCGGGCCGTTTCGACCGCCAGGTCACGGTCGGCTTGCCGGACATCCGTGGCCGCGAGCAGATCCTCAACGTCCACATGCGCAAAGTGCCGATCGGCACCGACGTCAAGGCCGACATCCTGGCCCGCGGCACCCCGGGCTTTTCCGGCGCGGACTTGGCCAACCTGGTCAACGAAGCGGCCCTGTTCGCCGCCCGTCGCAGCAAGCGCCTGGTCGAGATGATCGATTTCGAAGACGCCAAGGACAAGATCTACATGGGTCCTGAGCGCAAGTCGATGATCATCCGCGAGGAAGAGCGCCGCAACACGGCGTACCACGAGTCCGGCCACGCCGTGATCGCCAAGCTGTTGCCGAAGGCTGATCCGGTTCACAAGGTCACCATCATGCCGCGCGGCTATGCGCTCGGCCTGACGTGGCAGTTGCCGGAACACGACGCCTTGTCCGGTTACAAGGACAAGATGCTGGAAGAAATCTCGATCCTGTTTGGCGGCCGTATTGCCGAAGAAATCTTCGTCGGCCAGATGTCGACCGGCGCGTCGAATGACTTCTCGCGGGCCACCAAGCTGGCGCGCTCGATGGTGACGCGTTTCGGCATGTCCGACAGCATGGGCGTGATGGTCTACGAAGACAGCGAAAATGACGGTTTCTTCGGCGGCGCTACCAAGACGATTTCCGAGGCGACCCAGCAAAAAGTCGATGCTGAAATCCGCAACATCCTCGACACCCAGTACGCGCTGTCGCGCCGCCTGCTTGAAGAAAACCGCGACAAGGTCGAAGCCATGACCCGCGCGCTGCTCGACTGGGAAACCATCGACGCCGAGCAGATCAACGACATTATGGCTGGCCACGAGCCGCGCAATCCGGCTTCAGGCAACGTGAAGCGTGTCCCGCCGTCTTCTGGCGACGGCGGCTCGGGCGGCATTTCGCCGAACGCGACGGCGCCTGCTTGATCGTTCGCTTCACTTGTAACATCCCTAAAAGGCATCCTGCAGGATGCCTTTTTTTCGTTCCTGCCCCTGTTCCTGCCCTCTAAGCGTTATCTGATCATGCAACCATTCCTGCAATGCGGCCGCTTCGGCTTTGAGCTCAAGGCCATGCCGCTGGTGATGGGCATCCTCAACGTCACCCCCGATTCGTTTTCCGATGGCGGGCGCTACCAAGCGCTCGAGTTTGCCATATCGAAGGCGGAAGAAATGGCCTTCGAAGGCGCCGACCTGATCGACATCGGCGGCGAAACCACGCGTCCGGGCGCGGCGCCCCTGCCTCTCGACGAAGAGCTGCGCCGGGTGATGCCGGCGCTCTACGCGCTACGCGGGCTCGGCAAGCCGCTCTCGGTCGACACCTACAAGACCGAAGTCATGCGCGAGGCCATCATCGCCGGCGCCGACATGATCAACGACGTCAACGGCTTTCGCGCGCCCGGCGCCATCGAAGCAGTCGCCGCCAGCGATTGCGCCTTGTGCGTGATGCACATGCAGAGCACGCCGGCGACGATGCAGCAAAGTCCGGTCTACACTGACGTCGTGGCCGAAGTGATCGCCTTTTTGCGCGGCCGGATCGACGCCATGCTGGCTGCCGGCATCGCCCGCAACCGCATCTGCGTCGACCCCGGCTTCGGCTTTGGCAAAACGACCGAACACAACTACGCCCTGCTGCGCGCGACAAGCCGCATCGAAAGCGAACTCGGCCTGCCGGTGCTGGCCGGACTGTCGCGCAAGTCGATGATCGGCGCGGTCACCGGCCGCCCGGTCGGGCAGCGCCTGGCCGGCAGCCTGGCCGGGGCATTAGCGGCCGTCGCGCATGGGGCCAAAATTGTACGAGTGCATGATGTTGCAGAAACAGTAGATGCGCTGAAAGTATGGCAAGCTGCACACCTTGGTTAAATTTAACGAACGACGAGACAAATATGGCACGTAAATATTTCGGTACCGACGGCATCCGCGGCCTGGTGGGCGTTGCGCCCATCACCCCGGACTTTGTAATGCGCCTGGGATACGCCGCCGGCAAGGTACTGGCGAAATCAACCGGCGCCAGCGGCCGTCCTACCGTGCTAATCGGCAAGGACACCCGCATTTCCGGCTACATGCTCGAAGCGGCGCTGGAAGCGGGCTTTTCGGCCGCCGGCGTCGACGTGATGCTGGCCGGCCCGATGCCGACGCCGGCCATCGCCTACCTGACGCGGGCATTACGGCTGTCGGCTGGCGTGGTGATTTCAGCTTCGCACAACCCGTTCCAGGACAATGGCATCAAGTTCTTCTCCGAATTCGGCACCAAGCTGCCGGACACGGTCGAGCATGAAATTGAAGCGGCGCTCGATTTTCCAATGGAATGCGTGGCCGCCGAGAAACTCGGCCGCGCCAAGCGCCTGTTTGACGCCCAGGGCCGCTACATCGAGTTTTGCAAGGGCACCTTCCCGAACGAGCTCGACCTGAAAGGCTTAAAAATCGTGGTCGACTGCGCCCACGGCGCCGCCTACCAGATCGCCCCGCCCGTGTTCCACGAACTCGGCGCCGAAGTGATCGCCATCGGCGCCTCGCCGGACGGCTTCAACATCAACGCCGGCTTCGGCGCCACCGCACCGAAGGCGCTGGCCGCCGCGGTACTCGAGCACAAGGCCGACCTCGGCATTGCCCTCGACGGCGACGCCGACCGCCTGATCATGTGCGACGCCAACGGCCGCCTGTACAACGGCGACGAGCTGCTGTACGTAATGGTGCGCGACCGCATGGCGACCGGCCCGGTGGCGGGCGCCGTCGGCACCCTGATGACGAACATGGCGCTGGAAGTTAAATTCAAGGAACTCGGCGTCGGCTTCGCCCGCGCCAAGGTAGGCGACCGCTACGTCCTCGAAGTCATGCAGGAGCGCGGCTGGCTGTTCGGCGGCGAAGGCTCCGGCCACCTGCTCGCGCTCGACAAGCATACCACCGGCGACGGCATCGTCTCGGCCTTGCAGGTGCTGTCGGCCCTCAAGCGCGACGGCAAGTCGCTGGCCGAATGCTGCGGCGAACTGACGCTGTACCCGCAGACGCTGATCAACCTGAAAGTGGCGGCCGGCTTCGACTGGACCAAGAACGCGCACATGGTGGCCGAAAAAGACTTGGTCGAGCGCGAACTGGGCGACACGGGGAGAGTGCTGATCCGCGCCTCCGGCACCGAGCCGCTCATCCGCGTGATGGTTGAAGCGAAAACTGCCGCCCTGGCCGAGAGCATGGCACGCCGTATCGCCGACAAGGTCGCCGCCTAGCTAAATTGAAGGCGCCGCATTGACGGCAAGGGCAGGGCGCGGTATGATGTCGTCTTCGGAGTGTGGCGCAGCCCGGTAGCGCACCTGGTTTGGGACCAGGGGGTCCAAGGTTCGAATCCTTGTACTCCGACCAAGTTTTACGAGGCGGGCTGTCATTTCGGTGACGGCCCGTTTTCTATTGCGTGCGATCTTTTTTCGGTTGCACCGCTTCATATACTGCCCATAGCTCAGTTGGATAGAGCATCAGCCTTCTAAGCTGAGGGTCACAGGTTCGATCCCTGTTGGGCAGACCAATAAAATCAATGACTTACGATATTTTATCAATTGAACCAAGGCGTTTTTTGCCCGATCCGTCTTCATGTAGAGCGTATGTAGGATTTTTATTGTGCGGCTGGGGTTGGTTGCGTCGATACAGCAGGGATGGTATCGCTGGGTGTTAAGCGCCGGCTCCGCGTTGTTGACCAGCGCGGCCGGCACTAATTTGCAGTAACTCAGACTTTTGCTGATAGAACGCCCGAAACGACAGGCAGCTTTCTCGCCGCTGCGGACTTAGCAACCTAAGCTAGTTATCTATTCCGATTCGAGACACTCCGTGACAGATTGAGAATGTCATTTTTTCGTGACTGTTCAGCGTGAGGCGTACAGTGCGAAAAAGGTTGTAAACAATTAGATGCGGTTCATCATGCTGGTCATGAAGAAAAAGCCGTCTCCGCCCGATTTGACCGACCTCACCCGTGGTGAGCTTGAAGTCATTATCGTGACGTTGTGGGACCGCCTGGTGGCACTGGAAACGAAGGTCGACAAGAATTCGAGCAATTCCAGCAAGCCACCTTCTTCCGACGGACTCGTCAA
>NZ_PDOB01000005.1 GCF_002760665.1 Massilia psychrophila
GAGGGCCGGTCAAGCAGTCCGTCGCTTTTAACCTGCTCAAACGCTTCCGGCTCTACGCTGATGCCGTTCTGTTGTTCATCGCTGACCACGCCGTCCCGTTCACGAACAATATCGGTGAGCGTGCCGTACGTATGCCCAAAGTGAAGCAGAAGATATCCGGCTGCTTTCGTACCGTACTCGGCGCCGAGAATTTCTGCGTCATCCGCTCCTGCCTCGACACGCTGCGCAAACAAGGCCACGGCATGCTCGACGTCTTGCGGCGCGCCTTCAATGGCGATCCAATTCGGCTCGCTGCATAGCGGCTAAATAGTCACAGGGAAAATTGGATCACTAGCAATCCATTTGATAATATTGACCTCAAGGAGATCTTGTCACCAGAACGGCGAAAAAGTAATAAAGACGCTGATCCTTTCGATGTGGATGAAATCGAAAAGATTCTGAACGCTTGTGATCGAGCCCTTGAGCGCTCCATGGTAGCGTGGGCGTTCGGAACTGGCATGCGGCCTTCCGAATACATTGCTTTGATCTGGGACGATCTGGATTTTAGGGAAGGCACAGCAACGGTCGATGGCGCATATGTCGACGGAGTGCTCAGGGACATTGGGAAAACAGACTCAGCACTCCGCGAGATTGACTTAAGGCAGCTCGCCGTAGACGGCCTGAGCACCCAGATGCACAGGCGAGGAGTTGGCGAGTTAGTATTGCCTCATGCGGTCACGTTGAAGCGGTGGACCGGCGACAAGCAGATTCGAGGGCGATGGAAGCGCATTCTAAAGCTGGCGGGAGTGCGATACCGTTGCCCATATCAAACGAGGCATACATTTGCGACCAGTCTGTTGATGCTCGGAGAACCACCACTCTATGTCGCCTCGCAGATGGGGCACGTTGACGCCACCATGGTGTACACCGTCTACACTAAGTGGACCAAAAAAGGGCTGGATGGGGATAAGAAGGAACGTCTAGCGGCGCTATACGCAGAAATAAGATCTGCTTGATCAAATTCCCACCTAAGTTATTGATTTTATTAAAGTAATCTTGGTGGGAAGTGCAAGTTTCGAACTTGCGACCCCTGCAGTGTGAATGCAGTGCTCTACCCCTGAGCTAACCTCCCGAATCGGGCCATATTATGACACGCCCCGGCGGAACCGTCACAACAATTTACGCGCTTGCGTAATTTCTCCAGATACACTCGCCCTTGACGGCCTTGTCGAGTCCTTTCATCACGCCTTCGTGCTCGGCCAGTTCGTCGGCGCTGGCCGCCAGCACGAACGTGTCGGCCAGCGGCACCACTTCCAGCATGACGCCGTCGGACGTGGTTTCTTCTTCCATGTCCATCGACAGCGAATTCTGGCCGCGCGTCATCGACAGGTAGACGTCGGCCAGCAATTCAGCATCGAGCAGGGCACCGTGCAGCTTGCGGTGGGCGTTCGATACACCATAGCGGTCGCACAAGGCATCGAGTGAGTTGCGCTTGCCGGGATGCATTTCCTTCGCATTGACCAGGGTGTCGATAACGCTGGAACAATGCTCGGTGAATGTCGGCAGACCGAGCAGCTTGAACTCCGCGTTGAGGAAGCCGAGGTCGAACGGCGCGTTGTGGATGATGACTTCGGCACCTTGCACGTAGTCGCGTAACTCCTGTGCGATCTCGGCAAAACGCGGCTTGTCGCGCAAGAATTCCGTAGTCAAGCCGTGCACCGCCAGCGCTCCTTCTTCCGAATCGCGGTCAGGATTGAGGTAGCGGTGAAAGTTATTACCGGTCAGCATGCGGTTATGCAGTTCGACGCAGCCGATCTCGATGACGCGGTCGCCCGTGCGGGGATTGAGGCCGGTGGTTTCAGTATCGAGGACGATTTGACGCATAGGGTCTCAAGTGGATCAGGCAGTAAAAAAGGTGCAGCGCGGCAGTATAACAAACCACCGCGCTCTACTTGCGCACGGTCTCGACGCCGCGATTGGCCAGCACGTCGGCGCGCTCGTTGCCGGGATGGCCGTTGTGGCCGCGCACCCAGCGCCAGTCGACGGTATGGGTGGCCTGGATGGCGTCGAGCGCTTTCCACAAATCATCGTTCTTGACCGGCTCCCTGGCGGCGGTTTTCCAGCCGCGCTTTTTCCAGCCATGGATCCACTCCGAGATGCCCTTCTGCACGTACTGGCTGTCGGTGTGCAGCACGACTTCGCATGGCCGCGTCAGCGTCGTCAGCGCTTCGATCACGGCGCGCAACTCCATGCGATTGTTGGTGGTGTTGAGTTCGCCGCCGAAGATTTCCTTCTCGTGTCCGTCGGCGCTCAACCACGCACCCCAGCCTCCGGTACCTGGATTGCCTTTGCATGCGCCATCGGTAAAAATTTCTACTTTGCTCATCCCGCGGTTCTACTTTCTCGGTTCTATTCTGTTGGTTGCGGGGACCGCCTGTTGAGACGCCGCCGATTTCTTGTTCCATGCCGGACCGATGATGGTCATGCCTTTGACGCGCTTGATTGCATGCACCATGTAGACGGCGCCGACATAGGGCCACCAGCGCTGTCCCGAGCGCTCCATGAAGGCGAAGCGCTGAAGCCATTTATCGGTGCGGCACGGCGGCGCGTAGCAGCCGAAATGACTGCGACTGACGGCAAGATTCAACAATTTTAACCAGTCTTTCATCCGTGGCATAGAAATGAATTCGCCGGCGACGGGCAAATAAGGGTTGCGCGCAATGCGCCCCATGCCCTGGCGCAGGCCCCACAGGCTGGCCGGATTGAAGCCGCAGATGATCACCTGGCCTTCGGGAATAAGCACGCGCTCGACTTCGCGCAACACCTGATGCGGCTCGGCGGCAAATTCGAGCACGTGCGGCAGCACCACCAGGTCCAGGCTTTGCGAAGCAAACGGCAAGTCGGTGAAGTCGAGCGCCACCGCGATCTGCCTGCCTGAAGCGGCGATCGCCAACTGGTCGGCGGTCGATGTACGGGTGGCCGCCTGCCATTTGTTGGGCATGCGGTTGGCCGCCAGCGCATCGATCTGCGGCACACCGATCTGCACCGCGTTAAAGCCGAAGATATCGGCCGTCAGTTCGTTCAGGCAAGCTTGCTCCCACTCGCGCACGTAGGCCCCGGCCGGCGTTCGCAGCCAGCCATCGAGCGCTATAATAGACTGTTGTGATGCCGCGCTATCCATGCCTGCCCTTTTGTAGAAACCCACTCATATGATCAATTTACCGCGCAATGCGTTAAGCGTGCTGCCAGTCCCCGCGTTCAAGGACAACTATCTCTGGCTGGTGCATGATGGCGTCAACGCCGCTGCCGTGGACCCGGGCGACAGCGGCCCCATCCTTGCAGCACTGGCCGCGCACAAACTGACCCTCACTGCCATTCTACTCACCCATCACCATGCTGACCACATTGGCGGTGTTCCGCAATTGTTAAATTTTGCGCGGGTGCCGGTATTCGGTCCGCGCAACGATGCCATTTCCGCCGTCACACATCCGCTTGGCGAAGGCGACCGGGTCGACGTGCCCGGCCTCGCTTTGCGCTTACGCGTGCTCGACGTGCCCGGCCACACGAAGGGCCACATCGCCTACGTGCGCGAGGCGCCAACGGAAGCGCCTTGGCTGTTCTGCGGCGACACCTTGTTCGCCGGCGGCTGCGGCCGGATTTTCGAAGGCACGCCGGTGCAGATGGCCGATTCTCTCGGCAAGCTGGCCGCCTTGCCGGATGACACCGGCGTGTATTGCGCCCACGAATACACGCTGGAGAATCTGCGCTTTGCCACCGCGGTCGAGCCAGGCAACCGGGCACTGCGGCAACGGGTCGAGCTTGACACTGCCAAACGCGCCGCCGGCCAGGCCACGGTACCGTCGACCATCGGGCTCGAAAAGGCCACCAATCCGTTCCTGCGCTACCGCGAGGCGGAAATCGTGCGCAGCCTAGTTGCCGCCCGTAAACTTGAGGTTGGCGCCGCGCCGCTCACCGCATTCACTGCCTTGCGTGAGTGGAAAAACAACTTCTGAGGCGCATGAACCCGACGCCCATCGTCACCTTTTACTTCGACCCGGTCAGCCCGTATGCCTGGCTGGCTGCGAACGCGCTCGCGCGGATCGAGGCGGCCGGCGCCCAGATCGTGTTTCAGCCGGTGCTGTTCGGCGCGCTGCTGAATGCCCACAGCAACCTCGGGCCGGCCGAAATCCCGGCCAAACGCGCCTATATTTTCCGTGACGTCATGCGCGAAGCGGCGCGCGCCGCTCTCCCCTTCAAAGGACCGCCAGGCCATCCGTTCAATCCGCTGCAGGCGTTGCGCATGTGCCAGGCACTGACGCGCCAGGACGAGCGGCGCCGCTTCGCGCTTGCGGTCATGAAGGCATGCTGGGAAGACGGGCAGGACGTGTCGGACACGGCGGTCCTGCAGCGCCTGGCTACGGCGTGCGGCCTGAGCGGACCTTCATTGCAAGCGGCGGCCCAGCAACCGGCCATTAAAATGCAGCTGGCGCGCGAAACCGAAAAAGCGATTGCCGATGGGGTGTTCGGGGTGCCGACGCTCAAGGTCGACGACGAATTGTTCTGGGGCGGCGACCGGATCGATAGCTTGATCCGGTGCCTGTCGGGGCAGCGCCAGGAAACTGACGCGCGGGCGTTAGCCGCGCTCGCCGATTTTTTAGCGCTGCCGCCGCTGGCGGAGCGCAAACGCTAAATTTACATCAGATCTCTTCGTACAGCGGCAGCGTCAAAAATTCCGCGAACGAGTCCGACGTTGCCATTTCTTCAAAGATCTGCGCCGCGCGGACGTAAGTCGGATTGTCGCCGTTCGGGGCGTCGACCTTAACCTTTGCCAGCTCTTGCGGAATCATCGCGCGCACCATGTCGGCGGTAACCTTGCGGCCGTCTTCCAGCACGCCCTTGCTCGAACGGATCCACTGCCACACCTGGGAGCGGCTGATCTCGGCGGTGGCCGCATCTTCCATCAGGTTATGGATCGGCACGCAGCCGTTACCCGACAGCCAGCTGCCGAGGTAATGGATGCCGACATTGATGTTGTAGCGCAGGCCCGCTTCGGTGATCGGCGCTTCCGGCTTGAAGTCGAGCAGTTGCGCGGCCGTCACGTTGACGTCCATGCGCTGCTTTTCGACCTGGTTTGGCTTGTCGGCCAGCACCTTGACGAATTCCGTCATCGCCAGCTCGACCAGGCCCGGGTGGGCAACCCAGCCGCCGTCGTAGCCGTCGGTGGCGTCGCGCGCCTTGTCGACCCGCACGCCGGCCATGGCGATTTCGTTCTTCTCCGGATCGTTCTTGATCGGGATCAGCGCCGCCATGCCGCCCATTGCCTGCGCGCCGCGGTGGTGGCAGGTCTTAAGCAGCAGCAAGGCATACGCGCGCATGAACGGCGCCGTCATCGTCACTTTCGGGCGGTCGGCCAGGCAGAAATCCTTGTCCAGCTTGAATTTCTTGATGCAGGAGAAAATGTAATCCCAGCGGCCCGCGTTCAGGCCGGCGCTGTGTTCGCGCAGTTCGTACAGGATCTCATCCATCTCGAACGCGGCCAGGATCGTTTCGATCAGCACCGTCGCCTTGATGGTGCCCTGCGGCAGACCGAGTTCATCCTGGGCCATGACGAAGATGTCGTTCCACAGCCGCGCTTCGAGGTGCGATTCGATTTTCGGCAGGTAAAAATAAGGGCCGGCGCCGCGCGCCAGCAGCTCTTTTGCGTTGTGGACCATGAACAGCGCGAAGTCGAAGATGCCGCCGGAAATACGCTTGCCGTCGACCAGCACGTGCTTTTCATCGAGGTGCCAGCCGCGCGGACGCACGATCAGGGTGGCGATCTTGTCGTTCAGCTTGTACGATTTGCCCTTTTGCTCGAGGGTGATGGTGCGGCGCACGGCTTGCATCAGGTTGAGCTGGCCGTCGACCTGGTTGTGCCAGTTCGGCGTCTGCGAATCTTCGAAGTCGGTCATGTAGGCATCGGCGCCCGAGTTGAAGGCGTTGATGACCATCTTGCGATCGGTTGGACCGGTGATCTCGACGCGGCGACATGCGAGCGCCTGCGGAATCGGCGCAATCTTCCAGTCGCCGGCGCGGATGTGCGCTGTCTCGGCCAGAAAGTCGGGACGTTCGCCGGCATCGAGTTGCGCGACCTTTTCGACCCGTTTGGCCAGCAGTTCCTGGCGGCGCGGCTCGAAGGCGCGCGTCAGCTTGGCAACCAACGCAAGCGCCTCAGGGGTAAGAACCTGATCGAAACCTGGCGCGATGTCTCCGGTAATGTCCATACCGGCCGGGGTAGCAATGCTCATGCGTGACTCCTGTTATTGATAAAGAAATTGAATTGCGTCCTGGCAAGCAAGCTCATGCTGCGCTGCCGCACGCCGGTTCTAGTATAGTGCGGTTGGCGCTGAATTCCAATGCAAGTATATTCACTAAACAGTAGCTAAACGAGACAATAAATACATTCATCTGTGCGTTTTTATCACAGATAACCGGAGTCAACCGAATGGGGCAGTTTCGCCAGATTTCTACTTTCGTCGAGGTAGTGGCACGCGGCAGCTTGTCGGCGGCGGCGCGGGCCGAAGGCATTGCGCCGGCCATGATCGGGCGCCGCCTCGACGCCCTCGAAACCCGGCTCGGCGTCAAGCTGCTGCAGCGCACCACCCGCAAGCTCGTGCTGACCAACGAAGGCGCCGCCTTTCTTGAAGATTGTCAGCGCATATTGGGCGAACTGGAGGAAGCCGAATCGGCCGTGGCCGAGCGCAGCGCGCGCGCCAGCGGCCACCTGCTGGTGTCGGCGCCGGCCGGCTTCGGCCGCCAGCACGTGGCGCCGCTGCTCCCCTCGTTTCTTGCCGAACACCGCGACGTCAGCGTCAACCTGAACCTGAACGACCGCTTGGTCGACGTGGTGGGCGAAGGGGTCGACGTGGCGATCCGGATTGCCAGCTTGTCCGATTCAAGCCTGGTCGGCGTCAAACTGGCGGACAACCAGCGCGTGCTGGTCGGCTCGCCGGCCTACCTGAAGCGGCACGGCACGCCGCACAGCCTGGCCGATCTGTCCAGGCATAATTGCCTCGCGATCAGCAGCGAAGGCAGCCAGCGCGGCTGGACGTTTCTCGAAAACGGCAAGCCGGTGACGTTAAAATTAACCGGCAACATGGTGTGCAATGACGGCGAAGTGCTGCACGACTGGGCGCTGGCCGGCAAGGGGCTGGCGTGGCGCTCCATGTGGGAAGTAGGGCCGGAGATCCGGGCCGGGCGGCTGTGCACGGTACTCGACCATCATGCGGCGCCCGGCAACGATATTCACGCGGTGTTTGCCCAGCGCCGTCACCTGCCGCTGCGAATCCGCGCTTTTGTCGATTTTTTGCGCCATACGTACAACCAGCCGGAGTACTGGCGCGCGGCGTGATGCAAGGGATCAGGCCCGGCTTGCGCTTGAATCAGCTTAGTCGCGGAACCGGCGACGCTGAGCCCCGTGGGGCACGCTAACTCCACCTGATCGGTGCGGAAACCAGGGTCTGTCCCGTGGGGACAGACCCGTTAGACAAAAAAAATCCTCGGAAACCGAGGATTTTCTTATTTCGTTGACTCAGCGATTAGATAGGCTGAATGTTCGAAGCTTGCTTGCCTTTAGGGCCAGCGGTTACTTCGAAAGAGACGCGTTGGTTCTCTTGCAAAGATTTGAAGCCGTTCGACTGGATAGCCGAGAAGTGAGCGAACAGATCTTCGCCGCCTTCGTCAGGGGTGATAAAGCCGAAGCCCTTCGAATCATTGAACCATTTTACGATGCCAGTTGCCATTACAATTTCCTATTTCAGTTAAGTTGGGCTTGCGCCCGTTTTAGATCGTTTAAAGAAGCAAGAAAGAAATGACAGACAGACTGCACTTACTACCTCGAATCCAACGATCCCGTATTATACCCAATAAAACACCGACAACACGAAATTCACAAAATAAAAATGTGCGAAGCCTTAATAATTCCGCACATCACTTTTTGAAGTCTCCATGTCAGCGCTGCAGTGAGTTGAATATAAGCTATCGAAGCGGACCAAGTTTGCGATAGATCAAACGATTTGCCCCGCTCCCGTCATTGCTGTTGCACGTTTTCATCAGGGTAGTTTTTCGACTGCGGGTCGATCTCGGCCCACGCCAGATAGTTATCCAGGCTGACGAGCCAGCTCTCCCAGTCGCGCGGGGCGATCACATCGAACGCCATCAGCACGCGCAGGCGCTGTTCGAGCGCGCGCGCCTGGTAGCCCATGGCGCGAAAACCAAACGTGGCGGCGGACCCGGCGACGGTGTGCAATATCTGACGCAGCTCGGCAACCGACTCCGGCGCCGGCGCGTGCGGATCGAAGACCGCGCGCAGCGTCGCCAGGCGCGCCAGCATGCCGGGCACGCTGGCGGCGAACTTGTCGCTCAACAGCCGCAGACGGGCGAAAAAATCCTGATCGACCAAAGTTGCCATTGCCGCCGGCTTACTTGGTACCAAAAATGCGGTCGCCCGCATCGCCCAGGCCCGGCACGATGTAAGCGTGGTCATTCAAGTGCGAGTCGAGCGAGGCGACATACAGCTTGACGCCAGGATGCGCTTGCTGGAATACCGTCACGCCTTCGGGCGCGGCGACCAGCGCCAAAAAAATGATCTTCTCGTCCGTCACGCCGCGCTTCTTGAGCACGTCGACGGCATAGACGGCCGAATTACCGGTCGCCACCATCGGGTCGCACAGGATGAAGATCCGGTCGGCCGTATCGGGCAGGCGCACCAGGTATTCGACCGGCTTGTGGGTGGCCGGGTCGCGGAACACGCCGATGTGGCCGACACGCGCCGACGGCACCAACTCCAGCAGGCCGTCGCTCATGCCGATGCCGGCGCGCAGAATCGGTACGATCGCCAGCTTTTTGCCGGCGATGACGGGCGCGTCAATGGTCTCGAGCGGAGTTTCGATCGAGCGGGTGGTCAGCGGCAGGTCGCGGGTAACTTCGTAACCCATCAGCAAGGTGATTTCCTTGAGCAACTCGCGGAAGGTGCGGGTCGAGGTGTCGCGCTCACGCATGTGCGACAGCTTGTGCTGGATCAGCGGATGAGTCAGGATAAACAGATTGGGAAAGCGCGAATCTTGTTTCATGGAGGGCAGTTGAGTGATTGTTGTGACTTGTACCAGCATTATCCCAGCCATTGCCTCCCTTGTCCGTAATTTGGCAAATAAATATCGGATTCTTTTGCTCGGCCGGCCGGCGCGCGCCCTGCGCCGGATCGTTTGACTTGTCGAAACAGCGTGCCAGGCCTAGCGCAAACGCAAGTTTCAGGAATTGGCAGCCGTGCCCCCAACCGCTGATGGAGACAGCGGGCAACGCCGTCTTCAGGCTCGATCCGGCCGGCCGCATCGTGTTCGCCAGCCTGAGCGCCCCCCATGGCCTCGGCCATGGCCGCGAACTGCAAGGGACGGCGCTGCACGCCTCCGGGGTCAGTTCCGACATTCGGACACGGCCCCATCCTTAGATTCGAGCCTCCTCCGCCTCCGGGGTCAGTTCCGACATTCGGACACGGCCCCACCCTTAGATTCGAGCCTCCTCTGAAAAATTGCATTGCCGGTGGGAAACGCTACAGCCGAGGTCGTGTCCGAATGTCGGAACTGCCCCCCGGGTCCGGGAAACGCTACAGCCGAGATCGTGTCCGAATGTCGGAACTGACCCCCGGGTCCGGAATGTCGGAACTGACCCCCGGGTCCGCAGCTTCGTCATCGTGCCGCTGTGCGTCAGCGCCAGGGCGCCGGCTTCATCTACAGCGACTGGGACGACAGCTTCCCGGCAATTTCACTGACCGGCGCCCGCCCGGACGTTGAAGCGCCCGATCGACCTCAGGTCAGGCCTTGGCCCTGGCGATGTCCGGCGTCGCTACCCGCACGTCGCCGCACTGGGCGCGGTGCATCAGCGCGTGGTCCATCAGCACCAGAGCAAGCATCGCTTCGGCGATCGGCGTGGCGCGAATGCCGACGCAAGGATCGTGGCGGCCGAACGTTTCGACCATCACCGGATTGCCATCCTTGTCGATCGAGCGGCGTGGCGTGCGGATCGACGACGTCGGCTTGATGGCGATCGACACCGTGATGTCCTGCCCGGTCGAAATCCCGCCCAGCGTGCCGCCGGCATTGTTGCCGACGAAGCCTAGCAAAGTCAGTTCGTCGCCGTGCTCGGAGCCTTTCTGTGTTACCGACTTGAAGCCGGCGCCGATTTCGACGCCCTTGACGGCATTAATGCCCATCATGGCGTAGGCGATGTCGGCGTCGAGCTTGTCGTAGATCGGCTGGCCGAGGCCGACCGGCACGTTATGCGCGACGACGTCGATGCGCGCGCCGATCGAGTCGCCGGCGCGCCGCAGCTCGTCCATCGCCGCCTCCATCCGTTCGATCAGGGCAGTGTCGCCGCTGGCGGCAAAAAACGGGTTGTTCGCCACGTGTTCCCACCCATCGAACGGCACCGCGATGTCGCCCAACTGGCTCATGCAGCCCATGAATACGGTGCCGTACTGCTGTTGCAGCCATTTTTTCGCGATCGCGGCGGCACCGACCACGGGGGCGGTCAGCCGCGCCGACGAGCGCCCGCCGCCACGCGGATCGCGTACGCCGTACTTGTGCCAGTAAGTGTAGTCGGCGTGACCGGGCCGGAAACTGTCGGCGATATTACCGTAGTCTTTGCTGCGCTGGTCTTCGTTCGGGATCAACAGCGCGATCGGGGTGCCGGTGGTCAAGCCTTCGTAGACGCCCGATAGGATCTGCACACTGTCGGACTCCTGGCGCTGGGTCACATGGCGCGAGGTGCCCGGTTTGCGCCGGTCAAGGTCAAGCTGGATGTCGGCCGCCGACAGCGCCATGCCGGGCGGGCAGCCGTCGACGACGCAGCCGATCGCCGCGCCGTGCGATTCGCCGAAAGTGGTGACTGTGAACAGCTTGCCAAATGAGTTGCCGGACATGGGATTGAGCTTAGTGACGAAAACGCTAATTCTACCAGTCCCGCGCGCGGCCCGATGGCGGCGGCCCGAAACCACCCGGCCGGAAGGTTTTGCGTGGGCCGGCATGGAGAAGAACAGTTACCTCAAAGCAGTACATCTATGCTTGACGCATGGAAACGCCCTGCCCTGCGGCAAACCGCTATATACTAAGATTGCCAAAACAATTGGTCAATTCCTGGAGAAGCTGCACATGTCCCATGCGAGCACGCCCTTAAAGCATGTCAAGGACGATCACGACGACCTAGTATTTCTGGATGAACAAGCAGTAACCGGCGCGGCGAGCACGGATTGGGCGGTGTGGCGTGTGATGATCGTCGACGACGACGAAGATGTCCATGCAACGACCACGTTCGCGCTCGGCAACCTCGACATGCAAGGCCGGCCGCTCGAATTCGTCCATGCCTACTCGGCCGCCCAGGCGCGCGAGATGCTGCGCCATGAAAGCGACATCGCCGTCATCCTGCTCGACGTCGTGATGGAGCATGACGACGCCGGCCTACACTTGGTGCGCCACATCCGCGAAACGCTCAAGCTGTCCGACGTGCGCATCATCCTGCGCACCGGCCAGCCGGGCTACGCGCCCGAGATCGACGCCATCCGCGATTTCGACATCAACGACTACAAGACCAAGTCGGAACTGACGCGCATCAAGCTGTACACCACCGTCACGGCGGCGATCCGCTCGTACCAGCAGATACGCGCACTCAATTGCAACCGGCGCGGACTTGACCAGATCGTGCGCGCCAGCACCGAACTGATGGCGCTGCACGGTGTGAAGAACTTCGCCTCCGGCGTGCTGACCCAGGTTGCCGACATCCTCGATGGCAAAGCGGACGGCGTGCTGTGCGCTCCCGAGCCGCAAGGCGGGCGCGCCCGGCAGTTGCCGGTGATTGCCTGCGCCGGCAGTTTTTATCGACTCAATGACGGTGTGCTTGCGAGCCTGGACGACCCGCGCGCCTTCGATGCGATCAGCCGCACGCTGGTGCAGCGCGCCAGCATCTTCGAGCGCGACAGCGCGACGCTGTACTTCGGCGGTAAATCGGGCCGCGACTTCGCCGCCTTCGTGCTCCTGGACCGTCCGCTGGGCGACATCGAAAAGCGCTTGCTCGACGTCTTTTGCAGCAATGTCGCGGTCGGGTTAGAGAACGTCGAGCTGGTCTCGCACCTGCACAACACCGCCTTCTACGATCAGCTCTCGAAGCTGCCGAACCGCACCCGCCTGGTCGAGATCCTCGACGCCACCTTGCATGGGCCGGGCCGCGACACCGCCACGCTGTCGCTGGTCGACCTCGACCATTTTGCCGAAACCAACGAAACCCTCGGCCACCAGTTTGGCGACCTGTTACTGGTGGCGGTGGCAACACGGCTGCAATCGCGCCTCGGCCGGCACCTGACGGTGGCGCGCATCGGCGGCGACATCTTCAGTGTGCTGGGCGACGCCGACGCGGTTAATCCGGAAGCGATCTTGGCCCTGTTTCAGGCGCCGTTTTCGATCGACGGCCAGGACGTGCAGCTGTCGGCCACGCTCGGCCTGGTGCGCCTGGCCGAGCACGATGGCAGCGGCGCCGACGCCCTCAAGGACGCCGACATCGCGCTCAAGCGCGCCAAGATGCAGCAGCGCGCCGGTCACTTTTACTTCTCGCGCAGCATGGGCGTCGAAATCCGCGAGCGGGTGCGCATGATGCACGCGCTGCGCACCGGCTTTGCCAAGGGCGAACTGTTTGTTGTCTACCAGCCGCAGATCGACCTGAACACCCGGCAACCGGTCGGCGCCGAAGCGCTGCTGCGCTGGCAGGTTTCCGACGGCAGTTTCATCTCGCCCGTGCGTTTCATCCCGATCGCCGAGTACTCCGGCCTGATCATCGAGATCGGCGATTTCGTGCTGCGTTGCGCCTGCAAAGAACTGGTGCGCCTGCGCGCCGCCGGCCACTGCGCTTTAACGATGTCGGTCAACGTCTCGCAGGTGCAGTTCCGCCACCCCTTCTTCCTTGCCATGCTGCGCTCGGCACTCGAGGACAGCGGCGCGCCGCCCGAATACATCGAACTCGAAATCACCGAATCGATGGCGATGGAAGAGCCTGACCAGTTGATCCAGATGCTGGCCGAAGTCAAGCGCACCGGCGTGTCGATCGCGATCGACGACTTCGGCACCGGCTTCTCGTCGCTGTCCTACCTGCAGCGGCTGCAGATCGACCGGCTCAAGATCGACCGCGCCTTTGTCAGCGAGATCACCGGCTCGGCGCGCGGCAGCAGTATTGCCGAGATGGTGATCCAGCTCGGCCGCAACCTCGGCCTGTCGGTGGTGGCCGAAGGGGTCGAAGACGAACGCCAGGCGCAGATCTTGCAGGCGCTGGGCTGCCCGATGGCGCAAGGCTTCCTGTTCGCGCAGCCGATGTCGCCGCCGGCGCTGTACGACTGGCTGCGCGAGCACCCGCAGGTGCGAACGGCCTGAGACGGGACGGCGCGACTACGTGCCCGATACCTTGTGCCAAGCTAGCCAGTTGAATCAGTCGTCCTGCCCCGCCTCGACCGGCCAGTCGCGGATATACGCCTTGAGCATGCGGTTCTCGAAGCTTTGCGCTTCCAGCACTGCCTTGGCGACGTCGTAGAACGAGATCACGCCGAGCAGGGTCTTGGCATCCATCACCGGCAAGTAGCGCGCGTGCTTTTCCAGCATCATGCGCCGCACCTCATTGATTTCGGTGTCGGGCGTGACGGTGATCGGATGGTCGTCCATGTGCTTGCGCACGGTGCCGGCGCCGACCGAACCGCCGTTCTTGTGCACTACCTTGATCACTTCGCGAAATGTCAGCATGCCGACCAGGTCGCCGAACTCCATCACCACCAGCGAGCCGATGTCCTTCTCGGCCATGGTGTTGACCGCATCGACCAGCGCCATCTCGGGTGTGGCGGTGTAAAGGATGTTGCCCTTCACCTGTAGTATTTCAGAGACTTTCATGATGGCCACCCTTGTCTGCAAATTAAGTTCGCGAATGATGCCTGACGGTTGACCAGGCGCCTGCTGACTGTAGCCTAAGCGTGGCAAAAAATCCAGTATCTCGGATCATCCACGAATTATCCACGAACTATCCACGAATTATCCACGAATTATCCACAAATAATCCACAAATAATCCAGGCCGGCGCGCCGCCCGGCAGCGGCGGGCCGATGAAATAGTGCTACGATTCGACCCATCCTTTCGACCCCGACGAGCCCACCATGAGCGGTCCCCAGTACCCCGGCTTCGACACCTTGTCGCTGCACGCCGGCAGCACCCCCGATCCCACCACCGGCGCGCGCGCCACGCCGATCTATTTCACGTCGTCGTTTGCGTTCAAGGACTCCGAGCACGCCGCGTCGCTGTTCAACATGGAGCGCGCCGGCCACGTCTACTCGCGCATCTCGAACCCTACCAACGCCGTGCTGGAGGAGCGCATCGCCGCCCTCGAAGGCGGCGTTGCCGGCATCGCCACCGCCAGCGGCCAGGCCGCCATGCACCTCGGCCTGGCCACCATCGCCGCCGCCGGCTCGCACATCGTCGCCTCGCGCGCGCTGTACGGCGGCTCGCACAACCTGCTGGCCTACACGTTAAAGCGCTTCGGCATCGACACCACGTTTGTCGATCCGCGCGACATGGCCGCCTGGCACGCGGCGATCCGCCCCAACACCAAGGTATTGTTCGCCGAAACGCTCGGCAATCCCGGCCTCGACGTGCTCGACATTCCCCGCGTAGCCGACATCGCGCACCGCAACCACCTGCCGCTGATGCTCGACGCCACCTTCACCACGCCGTATTTGCTGCGCCCGTTTGATCACGGCGCCGACCTGGTGTTCCACTCGGCGACCAAATTCTTGTGCGGGCATGGCACCGCGATCGGCGGCCTGCTGGTCGACGGCGGCAGCTTCAACTGGCAAGCGGCATACGAGCAGAGCGGCCGCTTCGGCGAGCTGTGCGAACCGTACGAGGGCTTTCACGGCATGGTGTTTGCCGAAGAATCGACGGTTGCGCCGTTCGCCATGCGCGCCCGGCGCGAGGGCTTGCGCGACTTCGGCGCCGTCATGAGCCCGCACAACGCCTTCGCCGTCCTGCAAGGGATCGAAACGCTCAGCCTGCGCATGGACCGCCACGTGTCGAACACGCGCAAAGTGGTCGACTTCCTGCTGAAAAATCCGGCCGTCGAGTCGGTGTCTTACCCGGAACTCGATTCGCATCCCGACTACGAACTGGCCAAGACGCTGCTGCCGAAAGGCTGCGGCGCGGTGCTCTCGTTCAACATCAAGGGCGACCGCGCGGCCGGACGGCGCTTTGTCGATTCGCTGCAGGTTTTTTCCCACCTGGCCAACGTCGGCGACGCCAAATCGCTGGCGATCCATCCGGCCTCGACGACGCACTTCCGGGTGCCGGCCGACCAGCTTGCCGCATCCGGCATCAAGGAAGGAACCATGCGCCTGTCGGTCGGCCTGGAGAACGTCGACGATCTGGTCGACGACCTGGCACGCGGCCTGAAATTGTCCCAGTTGCCGCAGAAAGGAGCTTGAGATGATCGTCGACGTCGAAGGGGTCGAGGCCTACTGCTACACCGGCGGCAGGCAGTTCGACCCGGCGCTGCCGGCCGTCGTGTTCATCCACGGCGCCCAGAACGACCATTCGGTATGGATCCTGCAGACCCGCTATTTTGCCCACCACGGCTTCAATGTGCTGGCGGTCGACCTGCCGGGCCACGGCCGCAGCAAGGGCGCGGCAAAGACCGACGTCGAGGCGATGGCCGCCTGGCTGCTGGCCTTGCTCGACGCCGTCGGCGTGGAACGGGCCATGCTGGTCGGTCACAGCATGGGGTCGCTGGTGGCGTTGGAGGCGTCGCACCAGGCCCCGGGGCGCGCCGTGAAACTGGCCATGCTGGGCACGACGTACCCGATGAAGGTGTCGGAAGCGCTGCTCGAGACGGCGAAAAACGCCGAGCCAGCGGCGATCGACATGGTCAACATCTGGTCGCATTCGATGCGCGCGCAAAATCCGGCCTGTCCGCTGGCCGGCGTGAGCGCCATGGGCAGCGCGCGCCGGCTGATGCAGCGCATGTCGGCGCTCAATCCGGCACAGCTGTTCCATACCGATTTTAGCGCCTGCAATGCCTATGCGAACGGCGAGGCGGCGGCGCGCGCGCTGGCCTGCCCTGCCCTGTTTATTTTCGGCAGCAAGGACATGATGACGCCGCCCCGGTCGACCAAGACGCTGACAACGGCTGTCGCCCAGGGCAAGATCGTCCACGTCGACGCTGGCCACTCCTTGATGACCGAGCAGCCCGATGCGGTGCTCGATGCCCTGTTCGCGTTTGCCAAGGCATGATTGACGATGGCGTGAACGCCTGCCTTGGTCCGTTTTGGCCCGTTTTGGTCCATTAAAAGGTGACCGATTTGTCTCGCAAATCAGGTCCCCGCGTGCGCCAGGACGACGGGATCATTGCGGCCATTTGACGTTTTGCGACATCCTCGAACGAGGGGACCCCATTTTTTTGCGTGAACTAGGCGCCGCCCTTCGCCGCAAAATGCTCCGCCAGCGTCTCTTCCAGCCCCTGCTCCACCGCCGCCTCCACCTGCCGCGCCAGCGCCGCCGTATCGAACGCCATCGGCGCGCCGGCGCCAACGTCCGTCGCGCCGGCATTGAGCGCGAGCGTCGCGCCACCAAACACGAACAAGCGGTAGACGTCGGCCAGCTTCAACTTCTCCGGATTGATCAGCAGCACCCAGTTGTCGTCGCTTTCCCTGACCCGCTTGCCCCAGCGTAATCGCGCAGATACGTCCGGTTGCACCCGCCCGACCCAGCCCACCGTCACCATCCGGTCGAGCAGCATCGTCATTTCATCGTAGCCGATGCGGGTACGGGTCCGGATCGACGCCGAAGGCACCATCGCCGAATCGGTCTCCCTGGCGCCGCCGTGCAGCACCTTCAGGATCGCCACGGCGTCGACAAAGGCGCCGCCCGGCACCGGCTCGTACCACCAGCGCTCGTATTTGACGATCGGCAGCGCGGCGGTGATCAGCGCGCCCACCAGCGTGATCATCCACGACAGATACATCCACAGCAGGAACAACGGCAGCGCCGCCAGCGCGCCATAAATGATCGTGTAGTTCGGGAACTGCTTGATGAAAATACCGAAGCCGCGCTTGGCGAACTCGAAGGCGACCGCCGCCGCCAGGCCGCCCCACACCGCGTCGCGCCAGTCGACGTAACGGTTCGGCACCGTCATGTACAGCAGCGTGTAGGCGCCGGTGGTCAACGCCAGCGACACCGCGGTGTAGAACAGCGCGCCCAGCAACGGCACGGTGCGCACCAGGTCGTTGGTGGCCATGAACAACTGCGACGTCAGCGTCAGCGACAGGCCGAGCAGCAAGGGGCCGAGCGTCAGCAGCGCCCAGTACATCAGCAGCCGATGCTGAAGCGGCCGGGTGCGCTTGACGCGCCAGATCTGGTTGAAGGAGCGCTCAACCATGCCGATCATCGCGCTCGACGTAAACAGCAAGACCACCGCGCCCACCGCCGACAGGCGCGTTGCCTTGCTGGCGAACTGGGTCAGATTGCCGATGATCGTGTTCGAGATTCCTTTTGGCATCACGGTCTGGACGAAATACGTTTCCAGCGATGCGCGAAAAGTGCTGAAGATCGGGAAGGTGGTAAAAATCGCCAGCACAATCGTCAGCAGCGGCACCAGTGCCAGCGTGGTGGTGAAAGTCAGACTGCCGGCCACCTGCGGCAGCTTTTCTTCCTTCAGCCGGCGGCCGGCAAAGCGAAACAGGTCGCGCACTTCGCTCCAGCTCAAGCCACGTATCAGGTCCACGCTGCCATGGATCATTTCACTGGTCGACCTGGAAAGCGTATGAACTGTTTTGGAAAGCATCCGGCCGCGCTCATATCAGAATGTAAACGGCCCTATAATACCAACGATGAACCCAACTAATTCGACTATTCTTGTTTTGTACTATTCGCGCCATGGCGCCACCCGCAAGCTGGCTGAACTGATCGCCCAGGGAATCGAAAGCGTTCCCGGCTTCGACGCACGCCTGCGCACCGTGCCGGCCGTCTCGACCGTCGCCGAAGCGACCGCCCCGGACATCCCGGCCAGCGGCGCCCCTTACGTCGAAACGCAGGACCTGGCCGACTGCGCGGGCCTGGCGCTCGGCTCGCCAACCCGGTTCGGCAACATGGCGGCCGCGCTCAAGTATTTTCTCGACGGCACGGCAGCCGAATGGCTGGCCGGCACGCTGGCGGGCAAGCCGGCGGTCGTCTTCACCTCCACCGGCAGCCTGCACGGCGGCCAGGAATCGACCTTGCTGTCGATGATGATGCCGCTGCTGCACCACGGCATGCTGGTGATGGGATTGCCGTATACCCATCCGGAACTGATGACCACCTCGAGCGGCGGCAGCCCGTATGGCGCCACCCACTGGTCCGGCATCGACGGCGACAAAGCCATTACCGACGACGAAAAGCGGCTGGCCATTGCGCTTGGGCGCCGCCTGGCACTGACCGCCTCGACTCTCAAGGGAGCACGCTGATGGAACAGCAAAAGATTTTTCATTGGGGCGCCATCGGCAGCCTGGTCGCGCTGATCGGCTGGCTGGTGGCATGGGAAACCGTGGTCGCGCCGCTGCACCCCGGCGGCTCGTTCCTGGTACTCAAGGCGTTGCCGCTGCTGATTCCCCTGCGCGGCGTCCTCAAGCGCGACCTGTACACGCTGCAATGGTCGTCGATGGTGATCCTGCTGTATTTTACCGAAGGCGTGGTGCGCAGCTGGAGCGACATCCTGCCGAAGTCGCAGTTCATGGCGCTGGGCGAAACGGCCCTGGTGTGCACGTACTTCATTTGCGCGCTGCTGTACCTGCGGCCGTACAAAAAAGCGGCCAAGAAGCTGGCCAAGGAATTGCTCGACAAGGTCAATCCGGCCTCCAAGAACGAGTGCTGAGCGATATGTCCTGGCGCATGCGGGTGAACCATGGCTGCTGACTTCCTGCAGCGCTGCCGCCAGGCGGCCGGCCCTGACTACGTGCTGACCTCGCCCGAGGACTGCGCGCCCTATCTCACCGACTGGCGCGGCCGCTTCACCGGGCGCGCGCTGGCGGTACTGCGCCCGGGCGACCCGATGCAGGTGGCGCAACTGGTGCGCGCCTGCGCCGACAGCCGCATCGCGCTGGTGCCGCAAGGCGGGCGCACCGGCCTCGTGCTCGGCAGCGTGCCCGACGCCAGCGGGGAGCAGGTGGTGCTGTCGCTCTCGCGCATGAACCGCATCCGCGCGCTCGACACGGTCAACCGCACCATCACGGTCGATGCCGGCTGCATCCTGCACGATATACAGCAGGCGGCGCTGGCACAGGATTGCCTGTTCCCGCTGTCGCTCGCGGCCGAAGGCAGCTGCACCATCGGCGGCAACCTGTCGACCAACGCCGGCGGCACCGCGGTGCTGCGCTACGGCAATGCACGCGAGCTGTGCCTCGGTCTCGAAGTGGTCACGCCGCATGGCGACATCTGGAGCGGCCTGCGCGGCCTGCGCAAGGACAATACCGGCTACGACCTGCGCGGCCTGCTCATCGGCGCCGAAGGCACGCTCGGCGTCATCACCGGCGCCGTGCTCAAACTGTTCCCGCAACCGAAGGCGTCGATCGCCGCGCTGGTGGCTGTGAAATCGCCGCGCGATGCGCTCGCTTTGCTGCACCTGATGCAGGACCGCGCCAGCGCCGGCCTGACCGGCTTCGAGCTGATGTCCGACTTTTGCATGCAACTGGTCGCTACCCACTTTCCGCGCCTGGCGCAGCCGTTTGCGGCGCGCCATCCGCACTACGTGCTGCTGGAAGTGACCAGCCACGAATCGGAGCAGCATGCCGCCCGGCTGCTCGAACTGTCGCTCGAGCAGGCTCTCGAGCGCGGTCTTGCCGACGACGCCGTGCTGGCCACCTCGAACGCCCAGTCGCGCGCGCTGTGGCAGCTGCGCGAGCATATTCCGCTGGCGCAGGCGGCAGCCGGCAACAACATCAAGCACGACATCTCGCTGCCGGTGTCCGCCATCGCCGACTTCATCGACGTTACCGGCGCCAGGCTGCAGCAAGCTTTCCCGCACTGCCAGGTGGTCTGCTTCGGCCACCTCGGCGACGGCAACCTGCATTACAACGTCGCACCGGCCGACGGCAAGCCGCACGAGAGCTTCCTCGCCAACCAAAAGGCGATCAACCGCATCGTGCACGACAGCGTCGAACAGTTCAACGGTTCGATCTCGGCCGAACACGGCATCGGCGCCCTCAAGCGTGACGATTTGGTGCGCTACAAGCCGAAGGTCGAGCTGGACATGATGCGGGCAATCAAGGCCGCGCTCGACCCGCTCGGCATCATGAACCCCGGCAAGGTCCTGTGAGCGGCCCGGGTCTGCTCGCGCGCTGGCTGCTGTTCGGCGAATGGCGCTCGCACCCGGTGCGCGCGCTGCTGGCGATCGCCGCCATCGCCGTCGGCGTGTCGATGGGTTTTGCCATCCACCTCATCAACGCGGCGGCGTTCAACGAATTTTCGGCCGCCGTCAAAAGCCTGTCCGGCCAGGCCGACGTCCAGGTGGCCGGGCGCGAGGCGCTGTTCGACCAGGCGATCTACCCGCGCCTGGCGCAACGCACGGGTGTCGCCATCGCTTCGCCGGTACTTGAATTCGATGCCGGCGTGCCGGGCGCGCGTGGTGCGTTGAAAATCATCGGCATCGACCCTTTCCGCGCCGGCGCCGTATCGCCCGACTTGCTGGGCGTGCCGGTCGAAGGCAAGCCGTTCGACATGCTGGCCGACGATGCCGTGTTCCTGTCGCCGGCAGCAATGACGTGGTTAAACACCGCAAGCGGCGGCGCCATCGTGCTGCGCGAGGGTACCACCGACTTCAGCTTGCGCGTGGCCGGCGGCCTGCTGCGCGCGCGCGCCGGCCAGCGCATCGGCGTGATGGATATCGGCGCTGCCCAGTGGCGCTTCCGCCAGGGCGGCAAGCTGTCGCGCATCGACCTCAAATTGCGCGAAGGAGTCGACCGCGACCGTTTTGAGCGCGATCTGGCGCGCGAGCTGGAGCGTGAATTCCCCGGCCGCTTCCAGGTCGCCCAGCCGAACGACGAAAGCCTTGATGCCCGCACCAACACCTTGAGCCGCGCCTACCGCGTCAACCTCACCGTGCTGGCGCTGGTGGCCTTGTTCACCGGCGCCTTCCTGGTATTTTCGACCCAGGCGCTGTCGGTGATCCGGCGCCGTGGCCAGTTCGCGCTGATGCGGGTGCTCGGCGTCGAGCGGCGCCAGCTGCTCGGCCAGGTACTGCTCGAAGGCGCCAGCCTGGGTGTGATCGGCGCGCTGCTCGGCATCGCCGCCGGCTACGCGCTGGCCGCCGCCGCCCTGCATTTCTTCGGTGCCGACCTTGGCGCCGGCTATTTTACCGGCGTGCAGCCGGCGGTGCAGTTCACGCCGGTCGCAGCTGTCGTGTTTTTTGCGCTGGGACTGGGCGTGGCCCTGCTCGGCTGCCTGGCGCCGGCCTTGGAGGCGGCGCGCGCGGCGCCGGCGGTGGCGCTCAAATCGGGCAGCGACGAGACCGCATTGTCCGGTCTTGCGCGCATCTGGCCGTCGCTTGCCTGCCTGTCTGTGGCGGCCCTGCTGACGCGCGCGCCGCCGCTGTTCGAGCTGCCCATTTTCGGTTACATCGCGATTGCGCTGCTGCTGGTCGGCGGGATCGGCATGATGCCGCGCGTGGCCGCCTGGGTATTCGGCTTTCTAAACCGGGTCGCGATGCGGCGCGCCCGCCAGCACCCGGTGCCGGCACTTTCCCTGGCGCGGCTGGCGAACGCCTCGGGCAGCGCCGCCATCGCGCTCGGCGGCGTACTGTCAAGTTTCAGCCTGATGGTGGCGATGGCAATCATGGTGTCGAGCTTTCGCGTCTCGGTCGACGACTGGCTGGTGCAGATCCTGCCGGCCGACCTGTACATCCGCAACGCGGTGGCCGGCAACACGACCTCGCTCGGGCCAGCTGAACAAGCCGCGCTGGCTGCAACTCCCGGGGTGGCGCGCGTCCAGTTCCTGCGTTCGCGCCAGGTGTCGCTCGACCCGGCGCGCGCGCCGGTGACCCTGATCGCGCGCGACATCGACGTCGACGATCCCGGCCAGGTGATGGTGCTGGTCGGCGCCAGCGCGAAGCGGCCTGCTGCGAATGGCACCGAATCGATGCCGGCGTGGGTATCCGAAGCAATGCTCGACCTGTACGGCGCAAAGGTCGGCGCCCGGATCTCGATCCCGATCAACGGACGGCTGCGCGAGTTTTTCATCGCCGGCGCCTGGCGCGATTACTCCAACCAGTCCGGCTCGGTGCAGATACGGCTGCCGGACTACCGCTTGCTTACCGGCGAGCAAGACGTGAGCGACGCCGCCGTCTGGACCCGGCCTGGCGTCACTGCCGCCGAAGTCGAATCGCGCCTACGTGCGCTGCCGTTCGGCGCCGCCCTGCAGTTCGCCCAGCCGAGCCAGATCCGCGCGATGAGCCTGAAGATTTTTGACCGCAGCTTCGCCGTCACCTACTTGCTGGAGGCGATTGCGATTGCCATCGGCCTGTCGGGCGTGGCCGCCACCTTCTCGGCCCAGACGCTGGCGCGCGCGCGCGAATTCGGCATGCTGCGCCACGTCGGCGTCACCCGCGGCCAGATCCTGCGCATCCTGGCGCTCGAAGGCGGTTCGCTCACCGCGCTCGGCGTCGCCTGCGGCTTCGTCCTGGGCCTTTTCATCAGCCTGATCCTGGTATTTGTCGTCAATCCGCAATCGTTCCACTGGACCATGCAGCTGCATATGCCGTGGGGTTTGCTGGCCAGCGTCGCCTCGCTGCTGCTGGGCGCCTCGGTGCTCACCGCACTGGTGTCGGGGCGCTACGCCTTGTCAGGCGGGCCGATTCGCGCCGTCAGAGAGGACTGGTAATGCGTTTTATTTTCATGCTGATGCTGTTGATCGCGACCTGCTGCCGGGCGGCGCCGCCGACCTTCGCGCCCGTGGTGCCGGACCGGCCATTGGCGTTCCCGCACGACTTCGGCGCCCACCCCGAATTCAAGACCGAGTGGTGGTACGTCACCGGCTGGCTGGCAAAGCCGGATGGCAAGCCGCTTGGCTTCCAGGTCACTTTTTTCCGCAGCCGGACCGGCGTTGACGACGCCAATCCAAGCGCGTTCGCGCCAAAGCAGCTGATCATCGCGCATGCCGCGCTGTCCGACCCGGCGTTCGGGCGCCTGGTGCACGACGAGCGCAGCGCGCGCGAAGGCTTCGGCCTGGCCTACGCCAGGACCGGCACGACTGATGTGAAGGTGGACGACTGGCACATGCAGCGCGGTGCTGACGGTGCCTACACGGTGTCGATCCGTTCGACCGAACTGACGCTTGAGCTGCGCCTGACGCCGAGCGGCCCGCCGCTGGTGCAGGGTGCCCAGGGCTACTCGCGCAAGGGGCCGAACCCGGCCCAGGCGAGCTATTACTACAGCGAACCGCAACTGTCGGTCAGCGGCCTGGCGGGCCGCGCCGGCGCCGCGCCGGCCAAGGTCACGGGTAGCGCCTGGTTCGATCACGAATGGTCCAGCCAGGCGCTCGACCCGGGTGCCGCCGGCTGGGACTGGGTCGGCGCCAACCTCGCCGACGGCTCGGCGCTGATGGCTTTCCAGATTCGCGGCAAACAAGGTGGTAAACTATGGGCGCACGCGGTCTTGCGCGATGCCTCCGGCAAAGTGACGCAGTTTTTACCGGGCCAGGTCAGTTTTACCCCGCGGACGCGGTGGAAGTCGCCGCGCACGGGCGCCGTCTATCCGGTGGCGACGACCATCGTCACCGGCGACGCCAGCTGGAGCATCTTACCTTTGCAGCACGACCAGGAACTCGATACGCGGCGCTCGACCGGCTCGGTGTATTGGGAAGGCGCGGTGACGATCGAGCGCGACGGCAAGCCGGCCGGCCACGGCTATCTCGAAATGACGGGCTACGACAAGCCGCTCACGCTATAAAACAACAGCTTTGAAACAGAACGAAAACCAAACGAAGAACCGACGCAGACGATGACCAACCGCTCCACCAACACCACCGGCACTGCCGGCGCTGCCAGCACTACCGCCGGCGCCTTTCAAACCGGCACCGACCGCAAGGGCAGCCTGGCCGCCTTCAAGGGCCTGCTTCCCTTCCTGCGCCCGTACCGCCGCCAGTTCTTCCTCGCCGCCATCGCGCTCGTGGTGGCGGCCGGCGCGACGCTGGCGATCCCGTATGCGTTCAAGCAGATGATCGACCTCGGCTTCGGCGCCGCCGCCGGCGCCGAAGCCAGGAGCATCCGCCACGTCGACGCCACCTTCCTGGCGCTGTTCGGCGTCGCCACCGTGCTGGCGCTGGCTACCGCGGCGCGGTTTTTCACCGTGTCGTGGCTGGGCGAACGCGTCACCGCCGACATCCGCAGCGCCGTATACACGCACGTCGTCAACCAGAGTCCGGAGTTTTTCGAGACCACCCAGACCGGCGAAGTCCTGTCGCGCATCACCACCGACACCACCCTGATCCAGGCGGTGGTCGGTACCAGCATCTCAATGGCGCTGCGTAACATATTGCTGTTCGTCGGCGGCCTGATCATGCTGTTTTTCACCAGCGTCAAGCTGTCGTCGATTATCTTGGGCCTGCTGGTAATGGTGGTGGTACCGATCGTGCTGTTCGGCCGGCGCGTGCGCAAGCTCTCGCGCGATTCGCAAGACCGCATCGCCGATGCTTCCGCAATGGCCGGCGAAATCCTCAACGCGATGCCGACCGTGCAAGCATTCACCCACGAGCATATCGAGTCGTCGCGGTTCAAAGCTTCGGTCGAATCGGCGTTCGGCACCGCCATGAAGCGCATCCGCGCGCGCGCGCTGCTGACGATGGTGGCGATCGTGATGGTGTTCGGCACCATCGTCTTCGTGCTGTGGCTGGGCGCACATGCGGTGCTGGCTGGCACCATGACCGGCGGCGACCTTGGCCAGTTCATTTTGTACGCCTCGATCGTGGCCGGTTCGATCGGCGCGCTGTCGGAGGTAATGGGCGAGGCGCAGCGCGCTGCCGGCGCCACCGAGCGCCTGCTCGAACTGCTGTCGGCCCGCTCGAATATCCAGAACCCGGCCCCGGCACAGCGGCTGCAGCTGCCGGTGCGCGCCGCCAACGGTGCCGCGCTGGCCTTGAGCGACGTCAGTTTCAGCTATCCGTCGCGCCCCGACACACTGGCGCTGGCGCAGCTGTCGCTGACGATCCGGCCGGGCGAAACGGTGGCCGTGGTCGGCCCATCGGGGGCCGGCAAGACCAGCTTGTTCCAGCTGCTGCTGCGCTTCTACGATCCGCAGTCCGGCGCCATCAAGCTCGACGGCGTCGACATCCGCCAGCTTGACCTGCACTCACTGCGCGACGCCATCGGTATCGTGCCGCAAGATACCGTCATCTTTTCCGCCGACGCGATGGAAAACATTCGCTACGGCCGCGCGGGCGCCAGCGACGCCGACGTCATCAAGGCGGCCAAACTGGCCGCGGCCCACGAATTCATCGAGCGCCTGCCGCAAGGTTACAAGTCCTTCCTGGGCGAGCGCGGCGTGCGCCTGTCGGGCGGACAGCGCCAGCGCATCGCGATCGCCCGCGCTTTGCTGAAAAACCCGCCGCTGCTGCTGCTCGACGAAGCGACCAGCGCGCTCGACGCCGAATCGGAACGGCTGGTGCAAACCGCGCTCGAGGCGGCGATGGTCGGGCGCACCACCATCATCATCGCCCACCGCCTGGCGACCGTGCAGCGGGCCGACCGCATCATCGTGATGGAGGACGGGCGCATCGTCGAAACCGGCACCCACGCCACGCTGGTGGCGCACGGCGGCATCTACGCCAACCTGGCGGCGCTGCAGTTCCACAGCGTGCACGTGACGCCGCATGAGGCGACGCCCCAAGCAGCGGCATGAGAGGCTCCGTGCGTTGCTGCAAGGCAACATAAGTTCACAAAATGAATTTTCCGCTTTTTAATTGCAACTCCACTGTTATATTGTCGGTTGATTCTTCAATCCGAACAACAACCGGTGGACTTACATGCGCAGCAGTAATTTTAATCCCGCCAACTGGGGGGTCGGCTCCAAGATCAGCGCCTTCACCTTCGGCCTGGTCGGCATCATCCTGGGCAGTTTGGTGGTTGCGTTCGGCATGACCACGTCGACACTGCTGCAGTCGCGCGCGCAGGCCGCCGTTGCCAGCGACCTGCGCGGCGTAGTCAACATGGTCGAGATGTTCAACAAAGCGGTCAGCAGCGAGGTCGGCGGCTTTGCCCGCATGCTGGCGGCCAGCTACCAGCCGCAATTCGCGCTCGGCACCGGCGACGGCATCGATGTCGCCGGCAAACAGGTTCCGGTACTTGAAAATGACGGCAAGGTCGTCAACCTCGATGCCACCGTCGTTGACCGCTTTACCTTGCTGACCGGCGGCAACGCGACTATTTTCGTCACCAGCGGCGACGATTTTGTCCGCGTCACTACCTCGGTGAAGAAAGAAAACGGCGAACGCGCGAACGGTACCCTGCTCGATCGCGCCCATGCTTCCTACCCGCTGCTGCGCGCCGGAAAAAGCTATGTCGGGTTGGCGACCCTGTTCGGCAAGCAGTACATCACCCAATACGATCCCATCAAGGGCGTCAACGGCGCGGTGATCGGGGTGCTGTATGTCGGCGTCGATATTTCCGCCGAAATGGCGGCGCTGAAGGCGAAGATCAAGGACATCAAGGTCGGCGATAGCGGCTACTTCTATGTGCTCAATGCGGCGCCGGGGAAATCCTACGGCGACCTGCTGGTCCACCCTGTCAAAGAAGGCGGAAATGTCCTCGCAAACAAGGATGCGAACGGTCGCGAATTCGTCAAAGAGATGTTGGAGAAAAAAAATGGCGCCATTACCTACCCATGGTTGAATGCCGAAAAGGGCGAGACTCGGGCGCGCGACAAGATGGTCGGGTATGCCTTCTTCAAGGAATGGAACTGGGTGATTGCCGGCGGCACCTTCGAGGACGAAATCACCAGTGAGTCGTCACAACTGCGCAACCGCTACATTGTGTTCGGGCTGATCGCCCTCGGCCTGTTCGCGCTTGCGCTTTACCTGGTGGTGCGCGCTATCGTCACGCGGCCGTTGATGTTGGCGCGCGACGCCGCGGTCCAGATCGCGAAGGGTGACCTCACCACCACCATCGACAGCAGCCGGCGCGACGAGATCGGCGCATTGGCGCAGGCGATGAACGGCATCAGCCGCAACCTGTCGTCGGTCGTCGGCCAGGTGCGTGACGGCGCCGAGCAGATTGCTACCGCTTCACGCGAAATCTCGACCGGCAACCTCGACCTGTGCACCCGCACCGAACAGCAGGCGTCGAACCTGGCCGCCACCGCTACCTCGATGGAGCAGCTGACCATCACCGTCAAGCAGAATGCCGACAACGCCCGCCAGGCCAACCAGATGGCGCTGAACGCCTCGAACGTGGCGCAAAAAGGCGGCGCCATGGTGACGCAAGTGATCGACACCATGAACACGATCAACCAGTCTTCGCACAAGATCGTCGACATCATCGGGGTAATCGACGGGATTGCCTTCCAGACCAACATCCTGGCGCTGAACGCTGCGGTCGAAGCTGCCCGCGCCGGTGAGCAAGGCCGCGGCTTCGCGGTCGTCGCCAGCGAGGTGCGTAACCTGGCGCAGCGCAGCGCCGCAGCGGCGAAAGAGATCAAATCGTTGATCGGCGCTTCGGTCGGCCAGGTCGATGCCGGCAGCAAGTTGGTGAAAAGCGCCGGCGTGACGATGGAAGAAGTACTGGCCAGCGTCGCCCGCGTTACCGACATCATGGCCGACATCAGTGCTGCCAGCGCCGAGCAGAGCGGCGGCATCGAACACGTCAACCGCTCGATCAGCGAGATGGACGAGGTGACCCAGCAAAATGCCGCGCTGGTCGAAGAGGCGAGCGCCGCAGCTGAAGCAATGCAGGATCAGGCCGCCACGCTGGCCGGCGCCGTAAGGCTGTTCAAGCTCGAACCTGCCACGCATGCCCGTGCCGGCTTGCCTGCGGCGCCGGCGCCGAGGGCGCTTCGTCGTGCCTGAGCGGCTTTGCGGACAAGATGATTGGGTGTACAGTGGCAATCCTTGCTGACAGGAGTTTGCCTTGACCGACGCCGAATTGCTCCAGACTTGCCGCATCGTCTTCCCCGGCCACCGGGCAAGCACGCCGGCGCAAACGTTTGGCGCGATGGCCGCCTGGTGCGAGCAGAATAACGTCGCCCACGACGTCTACGGTAGCGGCGCGCTGATCGAGGCGTTCGAGCACAAGATTGCCGAGCTGCTCGGCTTTGAAGCGGCGGTGTTCTGCATCAGCGGCACGATGGCGCAGGTGACGGCGCTGCGCCTGGCCTGCGAGGATCGCGCCAGAGCCCTGGTGGCGCTGCATCCGACCTCGCACATCATCGTGCACGAGAAATCAAACTACCAGCTGCTCGGCCACTTTCATGCCCTGCAGGCCGGCGAGCGCCACCGACCGTGGAGCGTTGACGACCTGGCGGCGATTCCCGACCAGCTTGGCGCCGTTGCGATGGAAGTGCCGATGCGCGAAATCGGCGGCCAGAACCCGTCCTGGATCGAACTCGACGCCATCAAGGCGCACTGCCGCGGGCGCGGCGCCCACCTGCACATGGACGGTGCCCGGCTGTGGGAGGCGGCGGCCGGCTACGGCCGTTCGCCGCGCGAGGTGGCGCACGGCTTCGACTCGGTCTACGTCTCGCTGTACAAGGGCATCGGCGGACTTGGCGGCTCGATGCTGGCCGGCAGCGCCGAGTTTGTCGCCCGCGCTGCCGAATGGTTCCGGCGCGAAGGCGGCAACCTGATCCATCGTTCGCCCTACGTGGTGTCGGCGGCGATGCAGTTCGACGCGCGCCTGGCCGCCATGCCGGCATATTTTGCGCGCACACAATGGCTCTACGAGATACTGCGCGCGCACCCTTCGATCAAGCCGAACCCCGCCCGGCCGCAGGCCAACATACTGCATCTGCACCTGCCGGCGTCGCGCGAGAAAGCGCTGGCGATTCGCAACCAGCTAGCCTGTGACCATGGCATCTGGCTGTTCGGCCGCGCCGCGCACGGCGCGCTGGCCGACACCTGCGTCGTCGAACTGTACGTCGGCGACAACCTGCTGGACATGCCTGATTCGGCCGCGGTTGAAGCGCTGGCGCTGCTGTCGGCTGCCCTGGCTGCATAAAACAATCACCTTTATATAGATAGCGAGCCCGCCATGCGCCAATACCTCGATTTCATGCGCCACGTGCGCGACAACGGCAGCGTCAAGCTTGACCGCACCGGCACCGGCACGCGCTCTGTGTTCGGCTACCAGATGCGCTTCAATCTGGAGGACGGCTTCCCATTGGTAACGACCAAAAAGCTGCACCTCAAATCGATCATTCACGAACTGATCTGGTTCCTGCAAGGCTCGACCAACATCGCCTATCTGGAAGAAAACGGCGTCTCGATCTGGAACGACTGGGCCGACGCCGACGGCGAGCTGGGACCGGTCTACGGCTACCAGTGGCGCAGCTGGCCGGCGCCGGACGGCAGCCACATCGACCAGATTTCGCAGGTGCTCGACCAGATCAAGTACAATCCGGATTCGCGCCGCCTGATCGTCTCGGCCTGGAACGTGGCCGACGTGCCGAAAATGAAACTGCCGCCGTGCCACGCGCTGTTCCAGTTCTACGTCGCCGACGGCAAGCTGTCATGCCAGCTGTACCAGCGTAGCGCCGACATCTTTCTCGGGGTGCCGTTCAACATCGCCTCCTACGCCCTGCTGACCCATATGGTGGCGCAGCAGGCCGGGCTCGGTTTGGGCGATTTTATCTGGACCGGCGGCGACTGCCACTTGTATGCGAACCACCTCGACCAGGTCGAGCTGCAACTGTCGCGCGCCGAACTACCGCTGCCGCAACTGCTCATCAAGCGCAGGCCCGATACCCTGTTCGACTACCGGTTCGACGATTTCGAGATTGCCAACTACAGCGCGCATCCGCACATCAAGGCGCCGGTCGCAGTGTAAGCAGCCGACGCATCTGCTGCCGTATCGTTTCTGATTAAGGTGCCAGCAGCGCCCAGGGTAAACACGCTGACCACCTCGGCCAGCGCAGCCGCCTGCACCCGCAACGACCCAGCCGCCGCTGCCGCCTCTTCGACCAGCGCCGCATTCTGCTAGGTCGCCGAGTCGATCTGCACGACCGCCTGGTTGACCTGTTCGATGCCGGACTGCTGCTGCAGGCTGGCGGTGCTGATTTCGGCCATGATGTCGGTCACGCGCGTCACGCTGTCGACGATGCCTCTCATCGTCGCGCCGGCCTCGCCGACCAGCCGGCTGCCAAGGTTGACCTGCTCGACCGAAGCGCCAATCAGCAGGTTGATTTCCTTCGCCGCGCTGTTCGAGCGCTGCGCCAGGCTGCGCACTTCTTGCGCCACCACCGCAAAGCCGCGGCCCTGGCCGCCTCCACCGCCGCAATGAGGGCCAAGATATTGGTCTGGAACGCAATGCCCTCGATGACGGCGATGATGTCGACGATCTTGCGCGAGGCGCTGTCGATCGCCCCCATCGTGTCACCACCGAGGCCACCACGTCGTAGCCCTTGCCGGCGACTTCAAGGGCCGACGTCGCCAGGGCGTTGGCCTGGCGCGCGTTGCCGGCATTCTGCTTGACGGTCGACGTCAGCTCCTCGATCGACGCGGCGGTTTCTTCGAGCGAACTGGCCTGCATTTCGGTGCGCGCCGACAGGTCCATGTTGCCGGTGGCGATCTGGTCGGACGCCGCCGCCATTGTCTCGGTGCTGGCGCGCACCAGGGTGACGATGCCGTGCAGGCTGGCGCGCATGTTGCCGAGTGCGCGCTTGAGGCGCCCGGTCTCGGTGTCATCCTTCGGATCGACCGCCAGCTCGCCGGCGAGGTCGCCAGTGGCGATGCGCGCGGTAAAGCCGATGGCCTCGTCGTCCAGTATGGGGTGTTGCTAGTTGCAAATACGTTGCCCCGCAAATTAGTCCGATTAAAATATATTAATAACAATAGAATTGTTGTAAATTGTGCCTACAAGACCACAAAATATTAAAAACACATCGTTGTTATGGATGAATGCTAAAGTTTTGCACGATCGCGCTGCCGCGTGATCCGGAATCTCCGCGCTGTGGCCCAGGTGACCTCAAGCCCTTGCCGGCTGCTAGAATACGGCTCAACTTCCACCTTCAGGCACGCCCCCATGACTATCGCCACCCGCCTCTTCACCGAACCTCCGGTGCTGTCGTGAACGCCACCCACCTGACCCTCATCGTGGCATTCGACGCGCAACGCGGCATCGGCATCCGCAACACACTGCCGTGGCATCTGCCGGAAGACTTGGCGCACTTCAAGCGCGTCACCTCCGGCCATCCGATCATCATGGGCCGCAAGACGTTCGACTCGATCGGGCGGCCGCTGCCGAACCGGCGCAACATCGTCATCACCCGCAATCCGGCCTGGCGCCACGACGGCGTCGAGGCGGCCGCTTCGCTCCTTGATGCCCTCGCCCTGATCGGCGGCCAGCGCGGCTTCATCATCGGCGGCGCCCAGGTATTCGCCGAATCGATGGACATCGCCGACCAGATGATCGTCACCGAGATCGGCCATACCTTTGAATGCGACACCTTCTTTGCGCCGCTGGTCCCCGGCCAGTGGCGCGAGAGCGCGCGCGAATCCCACCATTCGAAGGCGAATGGCTTCGATTACTCCTTCGTGACCTACGATAAAGCGAACTAAGCATGTGATGATCGGCGCCTGCGCGGTGGCCGTTGCCCTTGCGAAAACGGGGGGCATTGCTTTGCTGCTCGATGAAATGGTCTGGATGGCCACCCCGCAGACAAATTGTGCGGCAGCAATCGAGCTTATAGGCTAATCTGATTCAAACTTTTTTCACCGGATTGCAGGCATTTCTGCCAAACTCCGCTTACTTTTTTTCTTCGGTGCCGTGAGCAGCGTCCCGCCTCCCCGGCGTGGATTGCGCTCACGGCGCTTCGCTTTGGAGCTGTCAATGAAATTTCGTTTCCCGATCGTCATCATCGACGAGGATTTCCGTTCTGAGAACACCTCCGGCCTGGGCATCCGTGCGCTTGCCGCCGCGATGGAAAAGGAAGGCATGGAAGTGCTCGGCCTGACCAGCTACGGCGACCTGTCCCAGTTCGCCCAGCAGCAGTCGCGCGCTTCGGCCTTCGTGCTGTCGATCGACGACGAGGAATTCGGCGGCGGCTCGCTGGAAGAGACCAATTTTGCGCTGACCGCGCTGCGCGCTTTTGTAAAAGAGATCCGCCACAAGAATTCGGACATCCCGATCTACATCTACGGCGAAACGCGCACCTCGCGCCACATCCCGAACGACGTTCTGCGCGAGCTGCATGGTTTCATCCACATGTTCGAGGACACCCCCGAATTCGTCGCCCGCCACATCATCCGCGAAGCAAAGTCCTACCTCGACGGCCTGGCGCCGCCGTTCTTCCGCGCGCTGGTGAACTACGCCAACGACGGTTCGTACTCGTGGCACTGCCCCGGCCACTCCGGCGGCGTGGCCTTCCTAAAGTCGCCGATCGGCCAGATGTTCCACCAGTTTTTTGGCGAGAACATGCTGCGCGCCGACGTCTGCAACGCGGTCGAAGAACTCGGCCAGCTGCTCGACCACACCGGCCCGGTCGCCAAGTCCGAGCGCAACGCCGCCCGCATCTTCAACGCCGACCACTGCTACTTCGTCACCAACGGCACCTCGACCTCAAACAAGATGGTGTGGCACTCGACGGTGGCGCCGGGCGACATCGTTGTCGTCGACCGCAACTGCCACAAGTCGATCCTGCACTCGATCATCATGTGCGGCGCTATCCCCGTGTTCCTGATGCCGACCCGCAACCACCTGGGCATCATCGGCCCGATCCCGCTGGAAGAATTCACGCCAGAGTCGCTGGCCCGCAAGATCGAAGCGAACCCATTCGCGCGCGAAGCGGTCAACAAGAAGCCGCGCATTTTGACCATCACCCAGTCGACCTACGACGGCGTGGTCTACAACGTCGAAACCCTGCGCGAAATGTTGGACGGCAAAATCGACACCCTGCACTTCGACGAAGCGTGGCTGCCGCACGCCACTTTCCACGACTTTTACAAGAACATGCACGCGATCGGCAAGGACCGCCCGCGCGCCAAGGAGTCGATGATCTTCTCGACCCAGTCGACCCACAAGCTGCTGGCCGGCCTGTCGCAGGCTTCGCAGGTGCTGGTGCGCGAATCGGAAACGGTGAAACTCGACCGGGACGCTTTCAACGAAGCCTACCTGATGCATACGTCGACATCGCCGCAGTATTCGATCATCGCTTCGTGCGACGTCGCCGCGGCGATGATGGAGGCGCCTGGCGGCACCGCACTGGTGGAAGAATCCATTTTTGAGGCGCTCGACTTCCGCCGCGCCATGAAAAAGGTCGACGCGGAATTCGGCGCCGACTGGTGGTTCAAGGTGTGGGGGCCTGATACCTTCTCGGAAGAAGGCATCGGTACCCAGGACGACTGGATGATCCACGCCGAGGACGACTGGCACGGCTTCGGCAACCTCGCCCCCGGCTTCAACATGCTCGACCCGATCAAGGCCACCGTCGTCACGCCCGGCCTGTCGCTCGACGGGCGCTTTGGCGACTCCGGCATCCCGGCGTCGATCGTCACCAAGTACCTGGCCGAACACGGCGTCATCATCGAGAAGTGCGGGCTGTATTCGTTCTTCATCATGTTCACGATCGGCATCACCAAGGGCCGCTGGAACACGCTGGTCACCGCGCTGCAGCAGTTCAAGGACGACTACGACAAGAACCAGCCGCTGTGGCGCATCCTGCCAGGCTTCGCCGGCGCCAATCCGCGCTACGAGGCGATGGGCCTGCGCGACCTGTGCCAGTCGATCCACGACTTTTACAAAATCTACGACGTCGCCCGCCTGACGACCGAGATGTACCTGTCGGACATGATCCCGGCGATGAAGCCGTCCGACGCGTTTGCCAAGATGGCGCACCGCGAGACCGACCGCGTGCCGATCGAGGAGCTCGAAGGGCGCATCACCGCAATCCTCTTGACGCCGTACCCGCCGGGCATTCCGCTGTTGATCCCGGGCGAGCGCTTCAACAAGACCATCGTCGACTACCTGCGTTTCGCGCGCGACTTCAACGAGCGCTTCCCCGGTTTCGAGACGGACGTGCACGGCCTGGTGAAGCGCGAAGTCGACGGCCGACGCGGTTATTTTGTCGACTGCGTCAAGAACTGACCCCCAGTTTTTCAGTCGCGGCGTCAGCAAATAAAAAGAGCCTCGCAGGCTCTTTTTATTTTGGGTGCAATCGACTCAAGCCCTCGGCAACGTCACTCCACTTTGCCCCTGGTATTTTCCACCGCGGTCCTTGTACGAAGTCTCGCACACTTCATCGCTCTCGAAGAACAGCACCTGCGCGCAGCCTTCGCCTGCATAAATCTTGGCCGGCAGCGGCGTCGTGTTGGAAAACTCGAGCGTCACGTAGCCTTCCCATTCCGGCTCGAACGGTGTCACGTTGACGATGATGCCGCAGCGCGCGTAGGTCGATTTGCCCAGGCAGATCGTCAGCACGTTGCGCGGGATCTTGAAGTACTCGATGGTGCGCGCCAGCGCGAACGAATTGGGCGGGATGATGCAGACATCGCTCTTGACGTCGACGAAGGAGTTCGAATCGAAGTTCTTCGGATCGACGATGGTGCTGTTGATGTTGGTGAAAATCTTGAACTCGTCGGCGCAGCGGATATCATAGCCGTACGACGAGGTGCCGTACGAGATCATCTTGCGCCCGTCGGGGCTTTGGCGCACCTGGCCCGGTTCGAACGGTGAGATCATGCCGGTTTCGAGCGCCATGCGGCGGATCCATTTATCGCTTTTGATTGTCATCGCTGGGCTTTTCAAAAAAGGGTAAGTCGGGGAAGCAGGGGCTGCGCAAGGCGCGCCGAATGCCCGGGATTTTACGCGAAAAGCAGCATGGTTTTGAAATTATGCTGTTGCCAGCAGTTCGGCGATCATCGCGCCCGTCAGTTGCGCGGCCAGCCGCGGCGACTCCATCGGAAACAGGTGGCCGCCCTTGATTTCGGCGAAATGTCGCCCGACCAGTTTGCGCGTTGCATCCAGCCCGGCCTGGCGCAGCTCGAGCGAGTTGTCGCCGCCGACAAAGCCGATCGGCACCGGGAACGGCGGACGCACCAGCGCGCCCAAGTGATGCGGCAGCGAGCGGTAGATGGCGGTTTCGACTTCGCGCGAAAAGCGCAGCTGCACGCCATCGGGGTGCGGCACCAGGCCATGTTCGATGTAGTCGGCCAGCACGCCGGGCGCCCACCCCGCAAAGATATTTTTCGCGGCGAAATGGCGATAAGCCGCATCCGCATCGGGCCAGACGGTGCGCCGCCGCCGCGACGCCTTGGCCGGCGAAAAATGATCGTCCCAGCGGCGCGTCTTCGCTATCCGCAGCAGCCACGCGCGCCAGCCTGCCACCACCGGCGAATCGAGCATCACCACGCAGCGCGCCAGGTCCGGGCGCTGCTTCGCCGCCATCAGGCTGAGCATGCCGCCGAGCGAATGGCCGACCAGGACCGCCGGCTGGCCGTAGGCTTCCAGCCGGGCGATCAGTTCGGCCACCAGTTCCGGCCAACCGTCCGACACCGCAAACGCCGCGTCGTGACCGACCATGTCGGTCGTATGCACATGAAAGTCCATGCGCAAACCATCGAGAAAATGGCGATAGACGCCGGCCGGGAAGCTGTTGCCGTGGGTGAAGTGCAGCAGTGGTTTTTTCATAAGTGCAATTTTAATGCGCTCGCTACGATCGCGGGTAGAGGGTATCCACTACAAATACCCAGCCACCGGCCACCGGCGCGGTCCACCCTTGCCGGCTGGCATGCGGTGCAATTTTGTGCGCCCTCAAGTAAGCCGGGGGATTCAGGATTACCGTTGAGTCTGCCCGAACGGCATGGGCCGCCGGCGCACCGATGGAGACCATCATGTCACATGTTGAAAGCAACCCTGAACCTGCCGGACCCGAACCGGCGCTGCAGATCAGTTCCGAAACGATCGTCTGGCGCCCCGGAGACCCGACCCGCAAGGACGCGTTTTTCATCCTGGTGATCAATAACCCGGCGCTCGAGCGGCCTTGGAATTCGGGCAATTTCGTCCCCGACATGGTCGGCGGCGCCGGCTCCGCCGATCACAGCCGGTTCATCAATTCGGCCCGCTATGTTGTCGATAACCTGTTCGGCAACACGCCGGGCCAGGCCGAAAAACTGCTGAGCGACTCGCCGCATGCGAACAAGATCAAGGTCGCCTCGATCTACGTGCGCGGGCTCCCCCCGAACAACGCCAGCGCGCTGGTCGGCGAAGAGGACTTTACCAGCACCGGCCTTCTGGTGCCGCGCCGCGACGCCGTGCCGGCGCTGCTGCGCACGTTGCTGGTGAACCCGGACATCGTGTTCATCGTCTCCAATTCGCCCACCAACACGCGCGCCGCCGCCTATTCAACCGACGACAACGACGCGAGGCCGGGCGACCCGTTTACCTACGACGGCCAGCGCCGGTTCCACCGTTACTTTCATACCGTCCCGGGAATGGCAGCGCTGCACACCACGTCCGATGCGCTGACCGCCGCGCATGAATTCGGCCACACCTTCTCCAGCTATACGAATGGCGTCATCACCGACCTCTACGTCGACGGCGATACCGCCTTCAACCGCAAGACGGGCCGGCCGATCCCGAATGTTTTCGCCACGTATAAAGGGGTAGCTTACGCCTCGGACAAGGAGCGCGACGGCCTGGGCTATCCGCCTGAGTGGGTCTCCTACCATCCCGCGCTGGTCGACCCGGCGCAGCCGGCGCTAATGGATAATTTTTTCTTTTCCGACGGTTTCGTCAGCAGCAAGCATGACCGCATCACCAAACGCTACATACTGGATCGGATCGAAGCGAAAGTCTTCAGACGCGAAAGGACATGACATGGTCGCCCCCCTCAAACCCCAACAAATCAACCAGGCCTTGCAGCGCGGCACCCGGGCCGAGCTGGACGAATTCGAACGCCTGGTCGCCGAACAGTTTGAAACCGCGCCGTCGCTGGTCAGCGGCCAGCAAGCGCCCCAAGCGCAGGCGAAATTCGACCGCCTGCGGGAACTCGGCAAAAAGCTGTTCGGCTGAAATTTACCGTCCGTACCAGTAGCGCGCGTGCTCGCGGCGGTAGCTGCTGGCCTGCACCTGCGCGCCGAAATGCAGCAGGACCGCGCCGTCCTCGTCGGTACGCAGGCGGCCGATGCCCATCTCGCGGTAGCGCTCGAATACCTCGGTCTTCGGATGCTGGTAGCGGTTGCGGTAGCCGACCTGGAACACGCCCAGCTTTGGCCCCACCGCCTGCAGAAAGGCTAACGTCGACGAGGTGCCGCTGCCGTGGTGCGGCGCCAGCAGCACGTCGGCGCGCAGCCTGTCGGGCGCGCCTTGCACCAGCTCGGCCTCTTGCGCGGCGCCGATGTCGGCCGCCAGCAGTATCGAATGGCCGCCGGCGCTGATGTGCAAGGTGCAGCCGCGCGCGTTCGATTTCACCGTCGGCCGCTCGTAGCTGGTCACGCTTGGCTGCAGCATCTCGAACTGCACGCCATCCCAGTGCCAGCGCTGGCCGGCCACGCAGCGGCTGTGTTGGGTAGCCGCGGCCACGATCGGGTGCGCCGCCGGCAGCGACGACGCCACCCAGCCGATTTTCACGGCCTGCATCACCGCCAGTGCGCCGCCAGCGTGGTCGACGTCGCTGTGGGTGATGACCATGCCGTCGAGCCGGTCGATGCCGCGCGCCTTGAGGTAGGGGACGATGACGCGATTGCCGCCATTCGATTCAGGCGAGTACAGCGGCCCGGCATCGTACAGCAGCCGGTGCGTCGCGGTTTCGATCAGCAGCGCCATGCCTTGGCCGACGTCGAAGGCAGTAACCGCAATCTGGCCCCGCAACGGTGACGACGGCAGGCTTGTTAGCAGCGGCAGCCACGCCATCGCGCCTACCCAGCGTTGCGGCCAGCCGCGCGGGGCCAGCATCCACAACGTGCCGGCCAGCGCAAAGCAGAACACCCAAGGCGTTGGCGTCGGCGCACTCCATACGGCCAGCGGGCCGGCGCCCAGCCACGCCAAAAAGGTCGCCAGCGCTTCCACCAGGAAGTGGGCGACGCCGAGCAGCACATTCGATACCGGCGCCGGCAGCATGGCGCCTGCCAGCGCCAGCGGCGTCACCACAAAACTAACCAGCGGGATCGCCACCGCGTTGGCGACCGGACTGACCAGCGACACCTGGGCGAACAGCAGCATCGTCAGCGGCAGCAGCCCGAGCGTGACGACATACTGCGTGTGCGCGCCGAGCTTGAGCGCGCTCCACCAGCCAGCCTGCGCGGCGCCGGTGCGCCCGACGGTGGCGAACAGGATCACGGCCACCGCGCCGAACGACAGCCAGAAGCCGGGCCACAGCACCGCCCACGGGTCGAACAGTACCACCACGCCGAGCGCGGCGCACAGCACGTGCGCGACGCCGGCGATGCGGCCCGACCACAGCGCCGCCGCCACCACGGCCAGCATGTACAGCGTGCGCTGGGCTGGAATGCCGAAGCCGGCCAGCAGCACGTACAGCAGCGCCGCGCCGAAGCCGGCCAGCGCCGCCGCCTTCTGCGCCGGCAGCAGCAGCGGCAACTGTAAGCCGGTGAAAAACGAGCGCCGCCACAGGCTTGAGGCCAGCAGCGCGAACAGGCCGGCGATCATGGTGATGTGCAGGCCCGATATCGAAATCAAATGGCCGATGCCGGTGCGGTTGAACACCACCCAGTCGGACTGGTCGATGGCGCGCTGGTCGCCGACCACCAGCGCGACGATCACGCCGGCATACGGCTTGCCGCTGAGAGCGCCCAGGATCCGTTCGCGCAAGGCGGCGCGGCAATGCTCGACGACGTTGCCGAAACTGAAGACGAAAGCATCGAGCCGGCGGTTTTTGTCGGCCTCAGGGCGCACGTAGCCGGTGGCGCGCACGCCCTGCCCGAGCTGCCACACCTCATAGTCGAAACCGTGGGGATTGGCGTTGCCGTGCGGCCGTTGCAGCCGCACCGTCAGCTGCCAGCGCTCGCCGGGTTGCACCGCGCCGACCTGTTTCGCCGCGCCGCCGCTCTGCGCCCCTGCCTGCTTGGATGCAGAGCGAAAACCCCCGTACCAGGCCAGCGCCACGCGCGGCGGCACGGCCATCGCCCTGCCAACGACCTGTTCGACCTTGAAATTGAAGCGCACGCCCTGATCGAACCGGTACGGCAGGCTGTCGATGGTGCCGATCAAGGTGACGTCGCGGCCTTCGTCGTCTTTGGCCAGTTGCGGCGCCAGGGCGGCCGTCGCAATCAGGGCGGCCCAGCTGAAACCCAGCAAGCCGCCGGCCACGGCGGCGCGCAGCGGACCGCGCAACGCCAGCAGCAACACGATGGCAAGCACCGCGCAAACGATTTGCGCTGCCTGGCCGGGCAAGACGGCCAGCGTCTGCAGGCCGGCTGCGCCGCCGACGAATCCGAGGATCGCACACCGCATGGTTTGACATTCGAGCCGAGAAGTCGTCCAGTGTCAGCGGCTTTCCACATAGCTGGATTGGGCGCGATCGAACAGCGCACGCGAACTGTTGAGATAAATCCTTGTCGGGATTTAGAAACGCCCAGGTCGCTTTAGAACTGTTCCCACTCATCAAGGACTGCGGGGGCTGTCCTCGGGCGCGTCGAAGCTGGCAGCACGGCGCGCGCCGGCGCGGCAATCCGCGAGCGTGGCGTTGCCCGGACCGCGGCCGGCGGCGAAATTGCCGCCATCTGCATGGCGTCGATGCGGAACACACCGACCACCTGCGACAGGTTGCTGGCCTGATCCAGCAGGCTCTCGGCGGCCGCCGCCGCTTGTTCCACCAGGGCCGCATTCTGCTGTGTGACCTGATCCATTTGGGCAATCGCCTGGTTGACCTGTTCGATGCCGGAGCTTTGTTCCAGGCTCGCCGACGAGATCTCGCCCATGATATCGGTGACGCGGCGGACGCTGGCGACGACCTCGTCCATCGTGCTGCCGGCATGGCCGACCAGCTTGCTGCCGGTTTCTACCTGCTGGACCGAGTTGTCGATCAATATCTTGATTTCCTTCGCCGCCGAGGCGCTGCGATGGGCCAGGTTGCGCACTTCGGTGGCCACCACGGCGAAACCTCGGCCCTGCTCGCCTGCACGCGCCGCTTCCACAGCCGCATTCAAGGCCAGGATATTGGTCTGGAACGCAATGCTGTCAATCACGCTGATGATGTCGACGATTTTTTTCGACGATTCATTAATCGACGCCATGGTACCGACAACCTGCGACACCACGGCGCCGCCCTTGAGCGCGACTTCACAGGCGGTTGCCGCCAGTTGATTGGCCTGGCGCGCATTGTCGGCATTCTGCTTGACCGTCGAGGTCAACTCTTCCATCGAGGCCGCGGTTTCCTCGAGCGAACTGGCCTGCTCTTCAGTGCGCGACGACAAATCCAGGTTTCCTGCTGCGATCTGGCCCGACGCGGTGGCGATGGTATCGGTACCGGTTCGCACTTCACCGACGATCTGGACCAGGCTCTCGTTCATGCCCTTTAACGCTTGCATCAGGCGGCCGGTTTCGTCCGTCGACAGCACCTCGATGCGCTGCGTCAGGTCGCCGCCAGCGATGCCGCCGGCTATCTTGACCGCAGCTTCCAAAGGCCGGGAAATGCTCCGAACCAACCAAATACCCACCAGCATTGCCAGCATCAGGCTGACCACGACTCCCGCGATACAAGCGTTGCGTACCAGTTGGTAGGTGTTTTGCGATTGGTCTGAGTCTTTTTTTGCAACGTCCAGCTGATATTGAATCAAGGCATCGATTCCCGTTTGGACAGGCACGAATAGCTGCATCATCGGCCCCTGCAGCGCCGCCGTAGCAGACTTGACATCTTCAGCGCGAAGAGCTGCAACCGCCGGCATGAGGCCCTCGGCAACGAATTTCTTGCGGTCGTACGAAAATTGATCGGCAAGTTTCTTCTCTTCAGGACTTAGGGGGGTAGCACTATAGTCATCCCATAGCTTGCCCACTGACTGGATATTCGCGTCCACTTCACTCATACGCTTGGCGCTGGCGGCAGGGTCGCTGGCGGCAGGGTCGCCGACGACAGACTCGGCAACCGCCAGCCGGTTCACGCTCAGCAGCCGCACGATCTTGTCCAGCTTCCCCATGGCGACGAGCCGATCTTCGTACATGGAGTGCGCCGCGTCATTGGCGAAGCTGAGGCTGATGATGCCGATCAGGGCGCCGATGATCAATTGCAGGGACAGGAAGGCGATTACGCAGATCAGCTTGGTCCGGATGGTGATGTTTTTTAGCATTATTTGGGTATCGACGTGAATGAATGAAGCATCATTAAGCAATTTCAACGAAAAATCGATGGATTCGGAGGCCGATTGGCTGCTGTCGACCGTGTTCGCTTTCAGCTACGCTCGTGCCGCCTTTCTCCTGTTAAAAGAGATAGTTTGTCTGAGCCACCAACACGCTTTTCGCGACAGCAGTAATCGCCCCATAGCTAGATGCAGAGGTGTTTTACTTTAACATTTTCCGTGACAATTTCCGTAGAGAAATTAACCTTCGTTTACTAAATACAACGGCGCCGAGTGGCGCCATATTGATGGACCCGTTGTCGACATCAGGCCGCCGAAATCCGCGACACGACATGATTTTAAGTGTTGAACATCATTACTTCGCTTGCACAGCGGCACGCAAACCGACCATAATCGGCCCATGAGTTCCATCGGCAACATGTCCCGCCGCGCAGTTTAACCGTTACTTGATCGCAATGCGCCCCCCCGACTTCGCCAGACTGTTTTACTCGCCCTCGATGGCCTTTCTGATTGCCGCCTTCATCGTGGTCGGATTGGCCTGCCTGTTTTTCAGCATCGGCTACGGCAAGCCGGATGCAAGTGCCGAACGCTACTGGAAAAAGCTGTCGCTGCTGGCGCACATGAGCGTCGGCGTCGGCCTGATTGGCCTGGCGGTATTCGCCGGCAGGATCAAGCTGGTCACTGATCACCAGGTCCTCGAGGGGCGGGTACGCGTCGCCGAAGCGGCTGTCGGCGAGCGGCTGCGCCTGACCGTGCTGCAAACCTGCGCACCCGTCTTGCGCCGCGCGGGCGCGCCGTACAATCCCGCCGTTGCAAAAAAAGAGTTGTGCGCCATCGCCCGCAGCTTGACCTCGATCGGCGCAGCGTCCCCGCTTGAGATCGACTGGGAAGCTGCCGCGCCGTCGCTGCGCAGTTTCAGCGGCAAATACCCCGGCTGCGTGCCGAATGTCTTCACCCGCCATTCCGATTGCGACGACACCGTCATTGTCGCCACCCGCCTCGCCGGCGACATCGCGATGGTAACGGCGGCAAAACAGTCGGCGCGTACCGACGAAGCGATGGCCGCGATGATCGAGGCGCCGGATGACCGGCATGAATGGCTGTTGCTGCTGCTGGCGTTCCTGATTGCCGCGGTCGGCGTGTCGATCAAGTGCGCGCGGGCGGCGTCCGAGTTGTTCGCCGCAAGGCGCTCAGGCGCCTGACAAGGCGGCCAGGCGCGGCAGCGCGGCCAGCGCGTTGTGCGTCGTCGCAAAGGCCAGCGCCTGCGGCGTCATCGCCCGCATCTCTGCCAGCGCCGCGCCAATCGCCGGCAGCTGTTCGGGGCTGTTGCGCGCCGGGTGGACCCAGGCCGGCGCGATATCGGGCGCGTCCGTCTCGAGCACGATCGCCTCCATCGGCAGCGTGGTGGCGAGCCGGCGTATCTGCAGCGCGCGCGTAAAAGTCATGGCGCCGCCGAAACCGAGCTTGAAGCCCAGGTCGATGAAGGCTTGCGCCTGCTGGAAACTGCCGTTGAAAGCGTGGGCAATGCCGCCGCCAGGAGCGATCTGGCGCACGTGCTTGAGCACCTGGTCTTGCGAGCGGCGCACGTGCATCAGCACCGGCAGGCCGAAGTCGCGCGCGATGCGCAGCTGCTGGCGAAAAAAGTAATCCTGCTTTTCGCGCATGGCCGGCTCGCACAGCATCGGGATGAAAAAATCCAGGCCGACCTCGCCGATCGCCACAAAACGCGGGTCGCCCAGCGCCGCTTCGACCTTCGCGCGCAGCACGGTCAGGTCATCCTCGCTCGCCCGCGGCACGCAGATCGGATGGATGCCGAGCGCGTAGCTGGCGTTCGGCGCCGTTGCGGCCAGCTGTGCGACGGCGTCGAAGTTCGCCCGCTCGACGGCCGGAATGACGATCATCGACACGCCGGCATCGCGTGCGCGCGCCGCCACCGTTGGCGCGGCGGCGCCGAATTCATGGGCATCAAGGTGGCAATGGGTATCAATCCACATAGTGATCCAGGTCCGGGTATCCCGACTACGCTTCGGCCGGCAGCAAGCCGTGCTCGGTCAGGCGCAGCACGCGGTCGCAGCGGTGCGCCAGTTCGATGTCATGGGTGACGATGACGAACGCCGTGCCGAGATGCTTCGACAGATCGAGCATCAGCGCGAAGATCGACTGCGCGGTGGCTGAATCGAGGTTGCCGGTCGGTTCGTCCGCCAGCACGCAGGCCGGCTGCGTCACCAATGCGCGCGCCAGGGCCACGCGCTGGCGTTCGCCGCCGGACAGTTCGCCCGGCACGTGGATGGCCCGCTGCGAGAGCCCCACACGCTCGAGGATCGCTGCCGCCTTTTTGACGGCAGAGGCGCGGTTCTCGCGCCGGATCAGGAGCGGCATGGCGACGTTGTCGAGTGCGGAGAACTCCGGCAGCAGGTGGTGGAACTGGTAGACGAAACCGAGCGAGCTATTGCGCAAGTCACCGCGCTTTGTTTCCGACAGGGTGGCGAAATCTTTCCCCTGCAAGGTCACCGATCCCGTGGTCGGGGTATCGAGCCCGCCCAGCAGGTGCAGCAAGGTCGACTTGCCGGAGCCGGAGGCGCCGACGATGGCGACGTGCTCGCCGCGGCGGACGTCGAAATCCACCTTGTCGAGCACCTTCACCTGGTAGGCACCCTGGGTATAGGTTTTGCCCAGGCCGCGGCACGACAGCACCGGCGCTTGCACTGGCGCTTGTAGCGGCTGGTTTACCGAATTATTCATAGCGCAGCGCCTCCGCCGGTTTGACGCGCGAGGCGGCAAAACTCGGGTACAACGTCGCCACGAAGGCCAGGCCGATGGCCACGCCGGCGATCCCGAACACATCCGGCCAGCGCAGGTCGGACGGCAACGCGCTGATGAAGTAGATATCTTTCGAAAGGAACTGGATTGCCAGAACCCGTTCGATGAACGGGATGATCACGTCGATATTGAGCGCCAGCAGGACACCCCCAGTCACCCCGGCCACGGTGCCGGCGATCCCGATCAGCGCCCCCTGGATCATGAAGATCTTCATGATCGAGCGCGGCGAAGAGCCGAGGGTGCGCAGGATCGCGATATCGGCCTGCTTGTCGGTGACCGTCATCGCCAGCGTGGCCACCAAATTGAATGCGGCAACCGCGATGATCAGCACCAGGATAATGAACATCATCTTCTTCTGGCTTTGCACGGCCGCAAACCAGGTCGGGTTGTGCTTGCCCCAGTCGACGAACACCAGGTCGCGCGACATGGTGCGGCCAAGTTCCTGCGCCACCCGCGGCGCATCGTGCAGGTCGGCGATGCGCAGGCGCAGGCCGACCGGCGCATCGAGGTTGGCAAGCGCCTGTGCATCGGCCATGTGTACGAAGGCCAGGCCTGAATCGTATTCGAAGTGGCCCGCCTCGAAAATGCCGACGACCGTAAAATTGACCATGCGCGGCGCCATCGCTGACAACGCCCCTGGTGCCGTGCCTCCCGCCGTGCTTCCGTTTGGCGCCGTCGCCAGCGTGACCTTGTCGCCGACCTTTAGCGCCAGCGAACGGGCCAGTTCGATGCCGAGGACGATGTTCATTTCGCCGGCCCGCAAGGCATCGAATTTTCCCTCGACGATCTTGCCTGGCACGTCCGACACCTTCGATTCCTCTTGAGGCAGCACGCCGCGCAGGATCGCCGGCTTCATGACGCCGTCCGACATCAGCATGCCGGACGTTTCGGCAAACGGCGCCGCGCCCCTGACGGCGCCGTTCTGCAACACTTGTTTCATCCTTGCCTGCCAGTCGGGCATGCTGCCGCGCGCATTGTAGACTTCGATGTGCGCCACCACCGACAGCATGCGGTTCGTGACTTCCTTTTGAAAGCCGTTCATCACCGACAACACCACGATCAGCGCGGCCACGCCGAGCGCGATGCCCGACACCGAAATGAGCGAGATGAACGAGATGAAGCTGTTGCGCGCGCTGCGCTTGCCGGCGCGCGTGTAGCGTATGCCGACGGCCCATTCGTACGGCAGTTTGTCGATGAAACTCATGAATTGGCGCCGCTGAAAAGTGTTGATGGTGGTGCTGACAGTACGGATTCCTCTGCCTGCAGCCCGTGTTCGGTCAAGCGCAGCACGCGGTCGCAGCGGCGCGCCAGTTCGATATCGTGGGTGACGATCACAAACGCCGTGCCCAGCGTGCCAGAGAGCTCGAGCATCAATGCGAAGATCTGCTGGGCGGTGGCTGAATCGAGGTTGCCGGTCGGTTCGTCCGCCAGCACGCAGGCCGGTTGCGTCACCAATGCGCGCGCCAGGGCCACGCGCTGGCGCTCGCCACCGGACAGCTCGCCCGGCACGTGGATGGCGCGTTTTGACAGCCCGACACGCGCCAGGATCGCCGCCGCCTTCTCAAGCGCGGTGGCGCGCTTTTCGCGCCGGATCAGGAGCGGCATGGCGACGTTGTCGAGCGCCGAAAACTCCGGCAGCAGGTGGTGGAACTGGTAGACGAACCCGAGCGAGCTGTTGCGCAGGTCGCCGCGCTTTGTCTCCGACAGGGTGGCAAAGTCAAGCCCCTGCAAGGTCACCGATCCCGTGCTCGGCGTATCGAGCCCGCCCAACAGGTGCAGCAAGGTCGACTTGCCCGAGCCGGAGGCGCCGACGATGGCGACGTGCTCGCCGCGGCGGACGTCCAAATCCACCTTGTCGAGCACCTTTACCTGGTAGGCGCCCTGGGTGTAGGTCTTGCCCAGTCCCCGGCACGCCAGCACAGGGGCTTGAACCGGCTTGCTTACAGACTCATTTACAGACTCATTCATAGCGCAGCGCCTCCGCCGGTTTGACGCGCGAGGCCGTGAAGCTGGGGTAGATCGTCGCCAGGAATGCCATCAGCACGGCAATGCCGCCGATGCCGAACACGTCCGGCCAGCGCAGGTCCGACGGCAAGGCGCTCACCTGGTATATATCGCTTGGCAAAACCTGGGTCCCGAACAGCTGTTCGAAGAACGGCACGATGACGTCGATATTGAGCGCCACCACGGTGCCAAGAGCGACCCCGGCCAGGGCGCCGAGGATCCCGATCACGGCGCCCTGGATGATAAATATTTTCATGATCGAGCGCGGCGACGAGCCGAGCGTGCGCAGGATGGCGATGTCGGCCTGCTTGTCCGTCACCGTCATCACCAGGGTCGACACCAGATTGAATGCGGCCACGGTGATGATCAGCGCCATCACGATGAGCATCATCTTTTTTTCCGTCTGCACGGCGGCAAACCAGGTCTTGTTCTGCTTGGACCAGTCGCGCACTTCCAGGTGCCCGGGCAGGCTGGCCTGCAGCTGCTGCGCGACCTCTATCGCCTGGTGCATGTCGGCGATGCGCAGGCGGATGCCGGACGGCGCGCTCAGGCGCTCCATCTTCTGCGCGTCTTCCATGTGGACGAAAGCCATGCCGTTATCGAATTCGTAGTGACCAGCTTCGAACACGCCGACCAACGTAAACGAGCGAATGCGCGGCACCATGCCGGCCGGCGTCACCTGGGCCTGGGCCAGCGCCATGGTCACCTTGTCGCCGATCTGCAGGCCCAGCGAGCGCGCCAGCGCGTAGCCCATCACGATATTGAATTGACCTGGCTTGAGCGCCGCCAGGCTGCCCTGGGTGAGCGTTTTGGCGACGTCGGAGACGTTCGGTTCATCAAGCGGCAGCACGCCGCGGATCATCGCCGGGCGCATGCCGCCTTCGCGCAGCAGCATGCCCTGGGTCTGGACAAACGGCGCCGCGCCCTTGACCGCCGGGTTCTTGAATGCGTCTTTCATCACGTCCTGCCAGTTGCCCATGCTGGCGCCTGGATCGAGCACTTCGATATGCGCCAGCACCGACAGCATGCGGTCGGTGACGTCCTTGCGAAAGCCGTTCATCACCGACAGGACGACGATCAGCGCGGCGACGCCGAGCGCGATGCCGGCCACCGAGATCAGGGAAATGAACGAAATGAAGCTGTTGCGGCTACTGCGCCGCCCGGCGCGCGTGTAGCGCAAGCCGACCAGCCATTCGTACGGCAGATTGTCGATGATACTCATGAGCTCCGGCGGGTAGATCCTTGTGAGGACGCAGTGTGCCATACAAAGCAGGTACACAACAGAGCTTGACACTATTGAATCATTGCCGGCCTCCCCCTGGCGCCGGATTAGCGTCGCGGGCGGCCGATGGCCTACAATGAGTACATGACTGAAATTACACTTGTCCTGCCGTTCGCCCTGCCCCCACCCGAGCTTGCCCCCGACCTGGTACGCGCGCTCGATGCGCCTGTTCTGGCGGCACTGTTGTCGCGCACCTCGTCGCAGCAGGCCAATGCGGCCGCCGCGGACGCGCGCGCGCTGCCGCACGAGCTGTGGCTGGCCCGCTCGCTCGGCCTGGCGGCCGGGCGCACCCTGCCGTTCGCGGCGGCGGCGATGCGCGGTTACGGGCTCGACCCGGCCGCAGGCAACTGGTTCATCGTCAACCCGGCCCACATCGTCATCTCGCGCACCTTTCTGATGATGACCGACAGCCGCCGCCTGGGGCTGGTCGAATCGCATTCGCGAGCCCTGTTCGACAGCGCCCGGCCGTATTTCGACGACCGCGGCCACACCCTGTTGTATGGCGACGCCATGACCTGGTTCATGCGCGCCGACGGCTGGGCCGCGCTCGACACCGCCTCGCTCGATGCCGCCACCGCCATGAACCTGACCGACTGGCTGCCGCTTGGAGAACGCGCACTTGATTACCGCAAGCTGCAAAACGAAGTGCAGATGCTGTGGCATGGCCACCCCGCCAATGTCGAACGCGAAGCGCGCGGTTTTGGCGCCATCAACTCGTTCTGGCCATGGGGTGGTGCCAGCGGGCTCGACGTGGCTTCGCCGACGTCGAACCTGGCCTGCGCCGGCGCGCCGCCCTGGCTGGCGGCCATCGCGCACAAGCACGGCGCCTCGTTTACCGAGCTGCTGGCGGCGGGGCGCGACTTCACGTTCTGCGACGCCAGCCTGATGGAAGCTGCGCTCGCCGCCGACTGGGCCGCCTGGCTGCAGCATATGCAGCGCTTCGAAAAAGACTTGTTTACCCCGCTGCTTGGCGCGCTTGCGGGCAGCGCCGGCAAGGCGCGCCTGGTGCTCAGCCACCGCAACGCCCTCGCTGAATTCACCACAACGTCGCTGGCGCAACGCAAGTTCTGGCGCCGCCCGACCCTCGACCGATTGCTGCCATGACCCGCATTACCACCCGCCCTTGCCCGTTCCGTACTTCCGAGATGCTGCGCCAGGACGGCGTGCATCCGGTGCTGGCGCGCCTGTACGCTTCGCGCGGTCTGACCGATGCGCGCGAGCTGTCGACCGAACTGGCGGCGTTGATCGCCCCCGCTGGCCTGCTCCACATCGATGCCGCCGCGGTGTTTTTGGCCGACGCCATCGCCGCCAACAAGAAGATGGTGATCGTCGCCGACTACGACTGCGACGGCGCCACCGCCTGCGCCACCGCCATGCGCGGCCTGCGCTCGATGGGTGCCATCGTCGACTTCATCGTGCCGAACCGCTTCGAATACGGCTATGGCCTGACGCCCGAGATCGTCGCACTGACGGCGCGCGAAAAGTCGCCCGACATCATCATCACCGTCGACAATGGCATCGCCAGCATCGACGGCGTGGCGGAGGCCAATCGGCGCGGCATCGAGGTCGTCGTCACCGACCACCACCTGCCGGCCGATACGCTGCCGCAAGCGCGCGTGATCGTCAACCCGAACCAGCCCGAATGCGGCTTTCCCAGCAAGCACCTGGCCGGCGTGGGCGTCGTGTTCTACGTGCTGCTGGCGCTGCGCGCCGAACTGCGCCGCCGCGGCGTGTTCGATGCCGCCAGCCAGCCGAAACTCGACAGCCTGCTCGACCTGGTGGCGCTGGGCACTGTTGCCGACGTCGTGCGGCTCGACCCGAACAACCGCATCCTGGTCGCCCAGGGCATCAAGCGGATGCGCGCCGGGCGCATGCACGCCGGCGTGGCAGCGCTGTTTCGCGTCGCCGGGCGCGAGGCGCGCGTCGCCTCGCCGTTCGACCTTGGTTTTGCGCTCGGCCCGCGCCTGAACGCCGCCGGCCGCCTCGACGACATGTCGCTCGGGATCGAATGCCTGGTCACCGACGACGAAGGGCGTGCCTGGGCCATCGCCCAGCAGCTCAACGACATCAACCTGCGGCGCCGCGAAATCGAAGCCGATATGCAGGATACTGCCCTGCTCCACCTCGACGACTTCCAGCCTGCCACAAGCAGCACCATCAGCGTATTCGACGCCGGCTGGCACCAGGGCGTGATCGGCATCGTCGCCTCGCGCCTGAAAGAAAAATTCTTCCGCCCGACGATTACCTTCGCCCCCGGGCAGGACGGCTGGATCAAAGGCTCCGGCCGTTCGATTCCGGGCTTTCACTTGCGCGATGCGCTCGACCTGGTGTCGAAACGCGCGCCCAGCCTGATCGACAAATTCGGCGGCCACGCGATGGCGGCCGGATTGACCATCCGCGCCGACGCCTTCGACGCATTTTCGGCCGCTTTCGAGGCGGTCGGCCAGGCCTGGCTCAGCGCCGCCCAGCTCGAGCGCGTGATCGAAACCGACGGTCCGCTCGAAGACGCCTACTACACCACCGGCTTCATCGACCTGCTCGACAGCCAGGTGTGGGGCCAGGGCTTCGCGCCGCCCGTGTTCTGCGACGAATTTCGCGTCGTCAGCCAGCGCATCCTGAAGGAGCGCCACCTCAAGTTGTTACTTGAGCGCAACGGCCAGCGCTACGACGCCATCTGGTTCGGCCACACCGCCTCGCTCGGCGAGCGCGCCCGCGTCGCCTTCCGGCTCGACGCCAACGAATACAACGGCGTTACCAAGGTGCAGCTGATGGTCGAGCACGCGGAAGCGGCCTGACCTCGGCTCACCGCTTTATGCGATCGCACACACGCGCGTCAGTCGGCACATCAGCTACGCACATGCTGACTATCGCCTGATCACTTCGTCATCAGGTAATTAACGTCGGACGAGCCATCCGGTTGCCGGAGCCAACCTTGTGCTTCGTAAAATCGATCCGCTCTCGTGCCGGCACCCGTGCTCAGGCGAACACAGTCATGACCCAGTTCGAACAGCCACTCCACGGCCAGCCTGAGCAAAGTCTTTGCGAAACCGCATCCTTCGTGTGCCGGACTGACGAATAATGCCCAAATAGACGATTTTTCCCCGTCTGCGTAGCAAAAAGCGACGATTTCTCCCTTACTCTCGGCGACCCAGCCACGTCCCGATTTTTCAAGATAATCTTCATACATCTGTACGGTAATGCGGGCCGGGTCCGATAGTGTATTTTCAGCGACGGCGAGCCGAATTGCCGACATCGAAGGGATGTCGCTGCTGTTTGCCTGTCGATACAAGGGGATGTCATTCGGTCGCACTATGTCGGGGTCAAGTTTGCGCAACATTGATTATATGGAAACTTTTAGCGCGACGGGTGGTTAAACAAGCCTGGCGTGCTATTCGCCGGCGCCAGCCCGGCTGGCGTAACGCGACAAACTGGTCTTTTGAAAAATTCTCGTTACAATGCGACACGACTTAACCAGGCTGCAGAATGACAACTGAATCGACAAAAAAAAACGGCATCGCCACCCTGACCTTGGGCGCCATTGGGGTGGTGTACGGCGACATTGGCACAAGCCCGCTTTACACCATGAAAGAGGTATTTTCTCCCGCGCATGGGATTGCTGTGTCGCCGGCGAACGTGATTGGCGTGGTGTCACTGATTTTATGGTGCCTCATCGTGGTCATTTCGCTCAAATACGTGACGCTGGTGCTGAGGGCCGACAATAGGGGCGAAGGCGGAATCATGGCGCTGACGGCCCTGGCGCTGAAATCGGTAACGCAAAATTCCCGATTTTATTACCCGGTCATGTTGCTCGGCATGATCGGTGCCGGCCTGTTTTTCGGCGATGGCGTCATTACCCCTGCGATTACCGTGCTGTCGTCGATCGAAGGGATCGAGGTGGCAACGCCCGCATTCAAACCTTACGTGATTCCGGTGACACTTGCCGTGCTGGCCGGCCTGTACTGGGTCCAGCACCGCGGCACAGGTGGCATCGGCAAATGGTTTGGCCCCATCGTGCTGGTATGGTTTACGACGCTGGCGGCAATGGGTGTGGTGAACATCGTTGAGAACACCGAGATCCTGGCGGCGTTAAATCCTTTGTATGCTTTCAACTTCCTGCGTGCAAATGGATGGTTCGCTTTCGTCGCGTTGGGCGCCGTTGTGCTGGCGCTGACGGGCGCCGAAGCCTTGTACGCCGATATGGGCCATTTCGGGCGCAAACCGGTACGACTGGCGTGGTTTTCTGTGGTTTTTCCTGCGCTGGCACTGAACTATCTTGGCCAAGGGGCAATGCTGCTATCGAACCCGGCAGCAGCTGTCAATCCCTTCTTTTACCAGCTCGGTGAGTGGAGCATCTACCCGCTCGTTGCACTTTCAACGGTAGCGGCGGTAGTGGCATCCCAGGCGACGATTTCCGGCGCCTTCTCGGTCGCCCAACAGGCGATCTCGCTGGGCTTTTTGCCGCGTATGCAAATTTTGCACACCTCAAGCCAGGAGCAAGGACAAGTATATATTCCTTTGGTGAACTGGCTGCAGTTCGGGGCGGTCGTATTTGCCGTCGTCGCTTTTGGCTCATCGACGAATCTGGCATCGGCGTATGGCATCGCCGCCACCGCCACCATGCTGACGACAACGCTGCTGACCTTCTTCGTGGTCAGGTATGGCTGGAACTACCCGTGGTTTGTCGCCATCGGCGCTACGTCTTTCTTTCTCGTGTTCGACGTCACGCTGTTCGCCTCGACCAGTCTCAAGATCGTCAGTGGCGGCTGGTTCACATTGGTGATCAGCGCGATCATGGTGACCATCATGCTTACCTGGCGTAAAGGGCGCGAGCTGGTCTTCGACAATTTAAAGGCTCACCTCATTCCCCTGCCGGAATTTCTTGGAAGTCTGTTTAACACGCCGCCGCATCGGGTTCCGGGTACGGCGGTCTTTTTCAGGACGGAAGGAGACGGTGTTCCTCACGCGATGCTCCACAATTTGCTGCACAACAAGGTCCTTCACGAGCGCGTCGTCTTCCTGACAGTAATCTCGACCGATATTCCGTTTGTGCCGACCTCGGAGCGCATCAAGGTAGAACCGCTGGGAAATGATTGTTATCAGGTCGATCTGTTGTATGGCTTTGTTGAGTCCCGCAACGTGCCTGCTGATCTGGAATTGGCTGCGCAGTATGGGTTGGCCTTCGAGCCGATGGAGACCTCGTATTTTATTGCGCGGCAAAACATCATAGCGACCCCAGGAGCCGGGATGGCGATGTGGCGAGAAGGTCTGTACGCCTCGATGGCTAGAAATGCGCGCGATGCGGCAGACTATTTCAAACTGCCTTCGAACCGTGTGATCGAGCTCGGCACGCAAGTGGAAATTTAGCGGATGACAAAAGAACACAAGGTGCGTCGCTTGCGCTTTAATTTTAAAAGGAGTATAAAACATCCTTAACCGGAGTAATCATGAATCTCGCTTACGCCTATCCAAAAAGTCGCTTCGAGCCCGCCGTCCTGGTCGACCTGAACCAGCGCGCCGAGCGCGAGCGGCTCTCGAAGTCCGCCTTGAAGGGGTTTTTCAGGCTGGCCGCGGCCTGGCAATTGCGCGACGAAGACGCCCGCGAACTGCTCGGCGGCCTGTCCTCATCCGCCTTTTACGAATGGAAGAAGAACCCGCAACGGGTGCTGGAGGTGGACCGCATCACCCGCATCTCCTACCTGATCGGTATCTACAAGGCGCTGCACATCCTGTACGGCGACAAGCTGGCCGACGAGTGGGTCGGCCTGCCCAACAAAAACCCGGTATTCGGCGGGCGCACCCCGCTGTCGCAGATGCTGGCCGGTGGCATTTTGGCGATGCAGACGGTGCGTAAGCTCCTCGACGCGCGGCGCGGGGGCCTGTGAGTTGGCCGCGGCACCGAAACAGACCGCGCTGCGCCAGTTCGATACCTGCTGGCTGATCCCGTCGCGCTTCGCCGATGCCGAGGACTCGGTCCTGGCGCCGCTGGCGGACCATAACGACATGCTGGGCGACCTGTTCGACCTCGACAACGCCACCAACGAGCGCCTGCGCGGCGAATACGGCGGCCTGCCCAGCATCGGCGTCGATGAACTGGTGTTCGGCGTGCCCAATTTTCGCATCATCAACGCCGCTTTTACGTACGCCCGCCCCGAGGGCAACCGCTTCAGCGACGACGAACGCGGCGCCTGGTACTGCGCGTTCGAGCCGGAAACGGCGCTCGCCGAGATCATCTTCCACAAGACGGTCGAGTACCAGGAGATCGACCGCTTCGACGACAGCGTCTGCTACCAGACCATGCTGGCCGATTTTACCGCCACCTTCCACGACCTGCGCGGCGCGCGCGGCAATGCCCGGGTACTCGCGCCCGACAGCTACATCGCTTCGCAAGAGCTGGCCGCCGAGCTGCTGGAAGCCGGCTCGATGGGAGTGATTTTTCCCAGCGTGCGGCGCACCAACGGCACCAACCTGGCGTGCTTTCGACCGGCCCTGGTGGGGAACGTGCGCAAGGGCCGCGCGTATCGGTTAACATGGGCGGGTTCGCCGACGCCAGGCGTCGAGTCGATCTGACCGAGTCGATCTGACCGAGTCGATCTGACCGAGTTTATCTGACCAATTTTTTTTACCGTGCTTATGAATACCAATCCCGATAACGATACCGAACTGCGCATCAAGATCAACCGCGAGACCGCGCGCCTGCCGTGGGCCGAACTGGAGCGCCACTTTGCCCAGGGCACGGTGGTGTTCGTCAGCCCCGACCTGGACCTGATCGACGTCGCGGTGCGCATTTCGCACGACGACAAGGACAGCATTGCGCGCTGGATGGCCGACTCCAGGGTCGGCAAGGTAACGGTCGAACAGGCACAAGCCTGGAGCGAAGGGCAAGCCGTGCTGTGGACCGCGGTGGTCAGCCCGTTCGTGCTGGTACAGGCGGAGAAGGCGAAGCTAAATTAGGCTGCGCCCTGGAGGTGAGAAATGGGGTCCCGCGTGCGCGAGCACGCCGTGCATGCCGGGCGGTCATGGCGCATGCGGAGACCTCGTTAGTGCGCAAACCGCTCAAGCTTATTGCGACAGATCGACCGAGTACAACGCGAACCCCTTGCCGCCGCCATCGTCAAGCCGCAGCAGCGCCACATTGTTCAGTCCCGCCGCCCGCGCCAGTTCGATCATGCCCGGCTTTGATCGAAACACCACCGGCCCGGCCGTCTTCACCTTTGCGAAGCGCCAGCTGCGCTGCACCCCGTGCGCGGCGGCCGTCAGCTGCTTTGCCGTCTTGATGTACGCGATCAGCACGTCACGGTTGGCGTCGGGCGAAGCGAGCACCGTCTTGCTGCCGTCGAGCCCCGGAAAACCGCCGCCGCCGCTGGCCCGGTAGTTATTCGTCGCCACGATGAACTGCTGCATTGGCTCGACGGCCTTGCCGCGGTAGGCCAGCTTGCCGATGCGCCGGCCTATTGGCTGCGTGACGTCGATCTCGTAGCTGACGTCGGCCGAGGTCAGTGTGTCGAAGTTATAGCTTGGAAAACCAGAATTGACCAGCTCCTGCGCCGCATTTTTCGCCGGGTCGATCGTATTGAAGCGCGCCGCACCGTGCTCCAACCAGGCTGCGAGGCCGGCGCCGTCGACCTTTACCGCATGCAGCGAATTCGGATACAGGTACAGGTCGGCCGCGTTGTTGAGCGCCACGCTGCCGGCCGGGACATCGGTGAAATCGCTCACGCCCGCCGAGCCGATCTTGAACGCCGCCGCCATCGATAGCACCGGCAGCGCCGCGTACTGCGGCAAGTTCGCCTTGACGTAGCGCGCCACGTAGTCAAGCTGCGCATGGTTGACGATGGCGATCGCCGACATGTCGCCGACGTCGGCGAAATAGCTCGACATGCGGTAGTCGCTGGTGCCAAGCGGCGTCTTGACGTACGCGATGGTGGCCGCGTGCTCGCCGGCGATCAGCGCCGCCACTTGCGCATCCGGCGCGACGAACGATTGATCGGCGCGCTGGGTGCTGCGCGCCTCGACCGTGGTCAGGCGCTTGTCGACCAACCAGCGCGCGCCGTCGTAGTTCAGGTGCAGCTTGATGACGCCGAGATGCTTGCCCCACAAATTGGCCATCGTCGTCGGCACGCCGTTGACGGTGCCGGCCACCTTGTCGACGCCGGGCAGCTTGAATTGTTCGACACGGCTGGCAGCATCCGGGAACACCTGGTGCGAGTGGCCGATCAGCATGGCGTCGATGCCAGCCACCTTCGATAAATGGTAGTTGCCGTTCTCCATCGACAGCGAATACGCGGCCGCGTCCAGTCCGCCGTGCGAGATCGCAATCACCAGGTCGGCGCCCTCGGCGCGCATTTGCGGGATGTATTTCAGCGCCGTTTCAACCACGCCTTCGGTGTAGACCTTGCCCTCGAGCCAGCGCTGGTCCCAGGCCACGATGGTCGGCGGCGTGAAGCCGATGATGCCGATGTTGACAATCGCACTGACCGGTTTGCCGTGCGCATCGAACGCGCTGACCTGCTTGGAAATGATGCGGTACGGCGCGAACAGCTGGGTTTGGGTCTTGCTGCTGTAGACATTGGCCAGCACTTGCGGGAAAGCCGGCCCGGCGCAGCGCGGCCTGGCTGGATCGACGCCGTCGACGTCGAAGCGGCTGCCGGTGACCTGGTTCAGGTAAGCCAGGCCGTAGTTGAACTCGTGGTTGCCGATGCCGCTGCCCTCCACGCCGAGCTGGTTCATGACCTTGTAGACGGCCAGCGTCTGGTCGCATCGCAGCGGCCCACCAGCGCCTGGTAATCGGCCAGCGCGGTGCCCTGGATGGTGTCGCCGTTATCGAGAAGCAGCGTGTTGGCGTACTCCTTGCGCGCTTGTGCGATCAGCGTGGCGGTGCGGTCCAGCCCGAACGACGGGTCCGGCGCCAGCTTGTAATAGTCGTAGCCGAGCAGGTTCGAATGGACGTCGGTGGTTTCCAGCACCGCCAGCACCGCGGTTGCGCCGGCGGCGACCGGGGACGGGGCGCCGCCCCCGGTCGCCGCGCAGGCGCTGATCAGCAAGGAGAGAGGCAGGCAGTACTGAGCACGCATGGCAAGGTTCCTTGGGAAAGATGAGGATCGACCGCATGATACGCAGTGCGCCGCCCGGCAACAAGCTTGATGCCGGGGGACTGCCGCGACATCAACGGCGACAGCGTGATCGATATCCGCGACGCACGGGCGGCGCAGGGTCTGCGCTAAACTGGGCGGAGGACGAACATCCACCGCCCAACGCCAGATCGGTGCCCTTGGCGCGCTCGCCGGGGAACACAGCCGAGCGCGGCGAACTCGACAGGCGCTATGCGCAATCAATCAGTTTCCTCACAGTTCGCCATGGCTTTCTATCGAGGTATTTTTCACCACCGCCAGCCAATAGGCGACGGCCAGTGCGAGCACTAGCGCAGCGGTGGCGAACACATAGTCAGAACTGACCACTTTGTAATCCAACACAATGACCTTGCGGGCGACTGCCATAAACGCCGTCGCCAGGACAACTTTGATATGGATGACGTTATCGCGCAGATAGCTGGCGATGTTGATGAAGATTTCGATTGCAATCAGCACGGCCATGAACGCGCCGAAGACGGCCAAAATATCGCTGATTTCAAGCAGGTAGTACGGATGGGCGGCAATGCGTGAATACAGCACGTAGCCGACATCTGCCACCCCCCACCAGATCACCATTACCATCAGCACGGCCAGGATTCGCACGGCAAAGCGTATCAATTTCACCAGCACCTTGATGAGAGGATCGTTCAAGGGCAATGGAGGCTGCGGGGGCGTAATATTTTGGCTCATCTGGATCTCCTGCTGACATGGCCGCAACGATAGATTTCGATTGTAATATGAGAGTACCGCGATCTTGTGCCATGCTGATCAAAGCGCTTCAAGCGCGCGGCCATGTCGTCGCCATGACCGGCCCGATGCTACCCACGCAATTGCTTTGGATTAATCTGGTCACTGCCCTGTTTTTGCGGCTGACTGCAGCGGTGCGCCGCGCGACCCTGAAGAAGCGCTGTTCACCCACTCGCCGCTGATGCGTACCGAAATGGTGACGCTCATCTCGCTCGCCGGCGCATTCGGGCTGTTGGCGTGAAAAAAGGCATTGCGGGCACGAACCTCGACGAAGTCCGGCTACGCTGTCGAGTCGATACCTCAACCGGTCCCGGGCGTCCCCTTCGGGTATAATCGACGGTTCGATTCATCTCATTCAAGACCGGAAAAAACGCCATGGAAGCCGAACGCATCAACGCCCTCTCCGCCCTGCTCAACGACCTGACCGGTCGCGAAGCCGAACTTCGGAGGTATCTTTGACTACGATAAAAAGTCAGAGAAGCTCGAACAAGTCAACGAAGAACTAGAAGATCCGACCGTCTGGAACGATCCTAAACGCGCCCAGGAACTCGGCAAAGAGAAAAAAGCGCTGGAAGGCGTCGTGCATACGCTGCAAAAAGCCGATGCCAGCTTAAAAGATGCGCACGATTTGTTCGGCATGGCGCGCGAAGAAAACGACGACGACACGCTCGAAGCCGTCATCGTCGATGCCGATGCCATCAAGCTGGTCGTCGAAGGCATGGAATTTCGCCGCATGTTCGGCCATCCAATGGACCAGAACAACTGCTTCATCGATATCCAGGCCGGCGCCGGCGGTACCGAAGCCCAAGACTGGGCCTCGATGCTGCTGCGCCAGTACCTGCGCTATTGCGAGCGCAAGGGTTTCAAGGTCGATATCCTCGAGCAGTCCGACGGCGAAGTCGCCGGCATCAAGACCGCCACGCTCAAGGTCGAGGGCGAGTACGCCTACGGCCACCTGCGCACTGAAACCGGCGTGCACCGGCTGGTGCGCAAGTCGCCGTTCGACTCGGCCAACGGCCGCCACACCTCGTTCACGTCCCTGTTCGTGTACCCGGAAGTGGACGATTCGATCGAGATCGACGTCAATCCGGCCGATATCCGGGTCGATACCTACCGCGCATCCGGCGCCGGCGGCCAGCACATCAACAAGACCGACTCGGCGGTGCGCATGACGCACGGCCCGACCGGCATCGTGGTGCAGTGCCAGAACGACCGCAGCCAGCACCGCAACCGCGCCGAAGCGATGGAAATGCTGAAGGCCAAGCTGTACGAGCACGAGCTGCGCAAGCGCATGAGCGAGCAGCAAAAGCTGGAAGACTCGAAGACCGACGTCGGCTGGGGCCACCAGATCCGCTCGTACGTGCTGGACCAGTCGCGCATCAAGGACTTGCGCACTAATTTCGAAACGGGCAACACCAAGGGCGTGCTGGACGGCGACCTCGACGAGTTCATCGCCGCTTCGCTCAAACAGGGCGTCTAGCCGATGGCCCGCGAAAAAACCGCTTTCATCTTCGACATGGACGGCACCATCGTCGACAACATGGTCTACCACACGCAATCGTGGATCACGTTTTTCGAGCAGCGCGGCATGGCGATCGATGCCGACGCGTTCTTTCGCACCACGGCCGGGCGCCAGGGCAAGGAGATCATCCGCGCCCACCTGGGCGAACACCTGGGCGACGACGAAGTGGCGCGACTGAACGTCGAGAAGGAAGCGGTTTACCGCGACCTGTACGGCCCGCACCGCAAGACCGTCGCCGGTTTCGATGCGCTGGTCAACCGCGCCAGGATGGAAGGCGTGGTGCTGGCCGTGGCGACCGCCGCGCCCGACGCCAACATCGAGTTCACGCTTGACGGGCTCGACTTGCGGCGCCATTTCGACGTCGTTGTCGGCGCCGCCAATGTCGCGCGCGGCAAGCCCCATCCCGACGGCTTCCTGCTCGCCGCCGAGCGCTGCGCAATCGCGCCCGAACATTGCATCGTGTTCGAAGACGCGCCGCTGGGCGTGGAAGCGGCGCGCCGCGCTGGCATGCGCTGCGTGGTGCTGACCACTACCCTGCCGGCCGCGGCGTTTGCCGATTTCGACAACGTCGTCGCCATCGCCGCCGATTTTTCGGGCCTCGATATCGACGCCCTGTTCGCCGCCTGATCAGCGCCGTTCGCTACAATAAACCTCACACACCAGACTCTCATGACCACCGACATCGTAGACCAGGCCGCGCAACCGGCCGACGAAAACAAGATCATCGCCGAGCGCCGCGCCAAGCTGGCCGCGCTGCGCGAAAAGGGCGTTGCCTTCCCCAACGACTTCCGTCCGCAGCACAAGGCCGCCGCCTTGCACGCCGAGTTCGGCGACAAGACGCGCGAAGAACTCGAAGCGAACCCGGTCGCCGTCGTGCTGGCCGGGCGCATGATGCTCAAGCGCGAAGCGGGCAAGAAGGCCGCCTTTGCCACGCTGCAGGACGCGTCGGGCGCGCGCGCCGATGGCCGCATCCAGATCTACGCCACGCTCGACCTGACGGGAGCGGCCGCCATGGAAGCGCTGCACCACTACGACCTGGGCGACATCCTCGGCGTCGAGGGCACGCTGTTCAAGACCAAGACCGACGAACTGACCGTCAAGGTCACCACCCTGCGTTTGATCACCAAGTCGCTGCGCCCGCTGCCGGACAAATTTCACGGCCTGGCCGACCAGGAAACCAAGTACCGCCAGCGTTACGTCGACCTGATCATGAGCGAAGAGACGCGCCGCACCTTCAAGGCGCGCACTGCCGCAATGTCGTCGATCCGCCGCTTTATGGAAGAAAACGACTTCATGGAAGTCGAAACACCGATGCTGCACGCCATCCCCGGCGGCGCCGCGGCCAAGCCCTTCGTCACCCACCACAACGCGCTCGACATGGAGATGTTCCTGCGTATCGCTCCCGAGCTGTACCTCAAGCGCTTGGTGGTCGGCGGTTTCGACCGTGTGTTCGAGGTGAACCGCAACTTCCGCAATGAAGGCGTGTCGCCGCGCCACAATCCAGAATTCACGATGATGGAGTTCTACGCCGCCTACACCGATTACCAGTGGATCATGAATTTTACCGAAGCGGTGATCCGCCGGGCCGCGGTCGACGCCCACGGCACCGCCCAGCTGACCTACGGCGGGCGCGAGCTGGACTTGTCAAAACCGTTCCACCGCATGACCATCGTCGAAGCGATCAACAAGTACGCACCCGGCTACAGCCATGAGCAGCTGCACGACATGGTGTTTTTGAAAGCCGAGCTGCAGAAATTCGGCGTCAAGCCGTTCGCGACGTCGGGCCTGGGTTCCTTGCAGCTGTCGCTGTTCGAAGAAACCGCCGAAGCGCAGTTGTGGGAGCCGACCTTCATCGTCGACTACCCGGCCGAAGTGTCGCCGCTGGCGCGCGCCTCCGACACGGCGCCCGGCATCACCGAGCGCTTCGAGCTGTTCATGGTCGGGCGCGAAATCGCCAACGGTTTTTCGGAGCTTAACGACGCCGAAGACCAGTCGGCGCGCTTCCTGGCGCAGGTCGCGGCCAAGGACGCGGGCGATGAAGAGGCGATGTTCTACGACGCCGACTACATTCGCGCGCTCGAATACGGCATGCCGCCGGCCGGCGGTTGCGGTATCGGCATCGACCGCCTGATAATGCTGATTACCGATTCGCCGAACATCCGCGACGTGATTTTGTTCCCGCATTTGCGCCGGGAAGAGTAAAGCCTTGTATTAAGCGCCTACCCGAAATAAATTGTGGATGTCTATGGCCCGGCACACACGGGCGACGTCATCTGCCAGCGATCAGCGTCATCATTTCAGGGTAATTGTAAATCGCACTGTGCGGCGCAGGGTGCAAGGCGATAGCGACCATTGCTTGAGCAATCTCAGTGGTCCGAATAGAACGGAACTTCGCCGGCGTTAACGGCGCAAAGAGCGGCAGAACAGCTGAGAGTAGCCACGGAGTATGCCGGGAGTCGATAATTATGGCTGGACGAAAGATGCTCACGACGGCCGGTCCCTGTCTTCTTACGGCTGCTTCAGCCTCGCCTTTGACGCGAGAATAGCGCGCCATTCCTGCCGCACCCGAACCGGTAGTTTTGGAATGAGGGTCGGCACCGATTGCCGACATGAAGACCAGATGTTGGACTTTTCCTGACGCCTTCAGGCCCCGGGCAAATGCTGCATTGAGATCGACATCGACGGCACGGTGCGCTTCTAAAGAAAGTTGCGCAGTGCCAGACCCGACCCCTAAAACACTGAACCCAAGTACCTCGCCGCCAAGCTCGCGCAGTGCGTCGACAACAGCTTGACTCAGCTCGTTTGGCGCCATATCAGGCACTAGCCGCTCTTCAACCTGCGCGCCTGATTGTAAATTGAGTGGCCGCCGCGTCATGATAAGAATCCGGCTGAAACCGCCACAGCGCACTACTTCGGCGAGGAGGGCCTGCCCAACTGATCCTGATGCCCCCAAGATAATTGCGGTTCTACCAGACATAGTTTGCTCCAATCGAAAGATCAACTTCCTACGGGACTAATAACCATCCGAATTGCCAGAAAACCGATGTCAACAGGTCGACAACGATGTGGGTCGAAGTCGCTTCGGGCAGAAAGCGGCGAACCAGGCAGGCATTTCGGATCGGCGCGATCCTCGTTATCAAGACATGGAATTGATAGACCGCTTTCGGCCCTAACCGGTCACTCGCGCCTGTGAATGCTATCGCCAGCCTGTTCCCTTAGTCGGGAGCTACCGATATCAGGAGGTCGGCAACGACGTCACCCCGAAGTGGGCCATCTACAAGTTCAGCGAATTCACGCATCTGATTTCGCAGCTCGACCATGCGTGCAGTAGGCTCGGGTTGTGTAGCCCAGAAGAGTTCGGACGGCCATTGAGCGTACGCAAAATAGTGGCCGTCGGCGCACCGATGCAAACGCGACCCTAGACCGCCTCGCTCATCGCGTATAAGTTCGGTGAGTTCCAGCCAGGCGTGCTCGAAGTCTCGCTCACGACCAGAGGCTACTTTCCATCTAAAGTAAATCGCGTGCATAACATCCTGTCGGGTTGTGGCCGAACCCTGCCGGTCGCAAGTGAATAGCAGCTTGCCGTTGATAGTTTAGGCAACAGGGCCCCTTGCTATGTTTACAGCCGCGAAGGACCGCTTCTGGCCGAGACCAGTCTATCACTCAACGGCGGCTGCCAAGTACAGGCCGCCACAACAGCGGGGACTTGCTTGAGTTCCCGCTGCGTTTCCTGTCCCTGATTGGATACCCTTACTGAATGACCCGGTAGCACGGCTCATACGTCTTGCCCGGCAGTTTCATGCGGCTTTGGGCGACGAAGGACGACAGCAGCGCGTCCATCGGGCCCATGATGGCGGCATCGCCGTGGATTTCGAAATGGCCGAATTGCTCGATCGCGCGGATGCCCTCGTCCTTGACGTTGCCCGCCACCACGCCCGAAAACGCGCGCCGCAGGTTGGCCGCCAGCAGGTGGGTTGCCTGGTTCTTGTGCAGGGACAGGCTGCGCATGGCTTCATGCGACGGCTTGAACGGGCGCTGGAATTCCTCGTCGATCTTGAGCAGCCAATTGAAATAATACGCGTCGCCGCGCGACTTGCGAAATTCGCGCACTTGCTTGATCGCCACCTGCATCTCGCGCGCCACCATTTCGGGGTCGTCGACGATGATGCTGTAACGCTGCTGCGCCGCTTCGCCAAGCGTAGCGCCGATAAACTCGTTAATCTGTTTAAAGTAATCGCGCGATGATTCGGGGCCGGTAAAAATGAGCGGGTACGGCATCCCGGCGTTATCGGGATGGAGCAGGATGCCGAGGATGTACAGGATTTCCTCGGCGGTGCCGGCGCCGCCCGGGAACACGATAATGCCGTGGCCGATGCGCACGAAGGCCTCGAGCCGCTTCTCGATGTCGGGCATGATCACCAGGTCGTTGACGATCGGGTTGGGCGACTCGGCGGCGATGATGCCGGGTTCGGAAATGCCGAGATAGCGCCCGCCCGTCAGGCGCTGCTTGGCGTGGCCGATGGTGGCGCCTTTCATCGGCCCCTTCATCGCCCCCGGACCGCAGCCGGTGCAGATGTCCAGATCGCGCAGCCCCATCTGGTAGCCGACTTCCTTCGAATAGTTGTACTCGACCCGGTTGATCGAATGGCCGCCCCAGCACACCACCAAGTTGGGATTGCGCTGCGGGCGCAGCACGTTGGCGTTGCGCAGGATGTGGAATACCGAATCGGTGATGCCTTCCGAACTCGACATATCGAACTTCGGGTTGTCGGTGACCTCGTTGCTGACGAAGACGATATCGCGCAGCACCGCGAACAAATGCTCGTGGATCCCCTTGATCATCTTGCCGTCGACAAAAGCGATCGCCGGCGCGCCGCGGATGTCGAGCTTGATGCCGCGTTCGCGCTGGATAATGTTGATGTCAAACGATGTATAGCGTTCCAGCAGTTCCTTGCCGTCGTCGATCGCGCTGCCGCAGTTCAGCACCGCCAGCGCGCAGTTGCGAAAGACTTGATACAGACCTCCCTTGCCGGAGTCGAGCAGTTTGGCTACTTCCGCTTTTGACAGCACTTCGAGCCGGCCTTCGGGCGAAATCAGGGTGTCGACAATGTCGTGGTCCATGTGCAAATTCCTTTGTTGATTCGGTGGAGCGTACGAGCCTGCAATGCCAATATACGACAACTGGGCACCCTTTGGGTTGCGGATTTCCGCCTGCGGGCGCGCCGCGGCAAACGGCTAAATAACACATCCGGCAAAAATTCGCTGGCGGCGGCCGATTTCCATTAAAATGCAGCCCATTGGAATCGACGGTCCGGCCTGCTTGCAAAACCTGCGGCGCTTCGGGCCATCGGTTCTCCATATGATTAATCCAATTATAATTATTACGGGAGATCCCGCATGAGCGGTGCAGCTACACCTGGCCAGCCAGTCGCAATACCGGAGTTCAAGCAGATTTTAGGTCACCCTAGTCCGCTGTGGATGTTGTTCATGACCGAATTCTGGGAACGCTTCGCGTTTTACGGCATACGTTGGGCACTGGTGCTCTACATCGTCACCCAGTTTCACGCCGGCGCAGCCGCCGGCCAGGCCGATGCCAACCTGACGTACGGTTCCTACCTCGCGCTGGTGTATGCCGGCGCCGTGTTCGGCGGTTACGTCGCCGACAAAATCATCGGCTACCAGCGTTCGATCCTGATCGGCGCCGCCTTCATGGCCGTGGGCCTGTTCGCCATCTCCATTCCCGATCCGGACATCTTTAAAGTCGGCCTGGCCACCATCATCGTCGGTAACGGCATGTTCAAGCCGAACATCTCGACCATGGTCGGCAAACTGTACGCGGTAAGCGACACGCGGCGCGATTCCGGCTTCACCATTTTCTACATGGGCATCAACGCCGGCGCTTTCTTCGCGCCGATCCTGACCCAGCTGCTGGCCCAGAAGTTCGCCAACCTCAACGACACCCCGGCCTACAAGGTCGTGTTCATCGCTTCCGGCATCGGCATGCTGATCAGCCTCGTATGGTTCGCCATCGGCCGCCACACGCTCAAGGGCATCGGCGCGCCTGACGCAAAAGCCATTAACCCGATGCGCATGGTATATGTCACGATCGGCGCCATCGCCGTGATTCCGGTCATGTACTTCCTGCTCAAGGCGGGCGCCGCCAACCTGCAGATAGTGCTGTCGATCCTGTTTCTCGGGCTGGTCGTGATGCTGATGTTCGAAGGCATCCGCGACGGCAAGGCTGCGCGCGACAAGACCATCGCCCTCCTGATCATCTTCGCCTTCAACATCCTGTTCTGGATGTTCTTTGAACAGGCCGGCAGCTCGTTTACATTCCTGGCCGCGAACATCGTCGACCGCACCAACGTGTTTGGCATGTCCACGTTCCCGACCGCGTGGTTCCAGAGCGTCAACTCGGTCGCCATCATCGTCTGCGCCCCGCTGATTGCCTGGGTGTGGATCGCAATGGGCCGCCGCAATGCGAACCCGTCGATCCCGCGCAAATTCGGCATCGGCATCCTCTTCAACGCCGTCGCCTTCGGCCTGTTGATGTATGCGCTGACGTTCCTGGTCGATCCGACCATCAACAAGGTGCCGTTCTGGACCCTGTTCGCCGTCTACTGGATCCAGTCGATCGGTGAATTGTGCCTGTCGCCGATCGGCCTGTCGATGACCACCAAGCTGGCGCCAGTGCGCCTGGTTGGCCTGGGCATGGGCGGCTGGTTCCTCTCGACCGGCATCGGCAACAACCTGTCGGGCATCTTCGCCAGCCACGTGTCGGGCCAGTCGGGCATGTCGGTGGCGTCGGCGCTGTCGGGCTATACCTTCGGCTTCTGGTCGCTGACGGCCGGCGGCGTGTTGCTGTTCCTGCTGGCGCCGCAAATCCAGAAACTGATGCACGGCGTAAAATAAGCGCCGCACATCGTGCCACGACGGCGGCCTGCGGGCCGCCGTTTTCATTGCGGGAGCACTTTCAACAGGTATTGCGCGAAGCCGCAAATGGTATCGCCCCCCGCCCTTTCACAATCGCCCGGCGACGCCGCGGCGGCGGCAGCGTAAGCTTGCGGCGAACCCAACCGGGCTTATAATTTGCCGGATTCGGCCGTCATTATTGGCACGGCCTTACCTGGAGAGACTCTTTTGACATCATCGACCAAGCTGCCTGCGCGCCGGGCCAAATCTGCGCTGCGTTCGGGTGGCTTCTTCATTCTCGCCGCCCTTGCCGCCTTGGCCCTGCTGGTCGTCGTCGGCGCCGTCGTCTACGCGCTGACCGTGATCGTGCCGAACGTGCCGCCGATCGGCGCGGTGCTTGACTACCAGCCGAAGATCCCGCTGCGTATTTACACTGCCGACCATGTTCTGATCGGCGAATTCGGCGAGGAGCACCGCGACTTCGTGCCGATCGAGAAAGTGCCGCCCCTGATGAAGAAGGCGGTGCTGGCCATCGAGGACAAGCGCTTTTACGATCACGGCGGCATCGACTGGATCCGCGCGATGGGCGCTGCCAGGGCGAACCTGCGCGGCGGCTTTCGCCAGGGCGGCTCGACCATCACGATGCAGGTGGCGCGCAATTTCTTCCTGTCGCGCGACAAACTGATCGGTCGCAAACTCAATGAGGTAGCGCTGGCCTACAAGATCGAGGGCGCGCTGTCGAAAGACCAGATCCTCGAGCTGTACATGAACCAGATCTACCTTGGCCAGCGCGCCTACGGTTTCAGCAGCGCGGCCAAAATTTACTTTGGCAAGCCGCTCGAAGATTTGTCGGTGGCCGAGATGGCGATGCTGGCCGGCCTGCCGCAAAACCCGGCGCGCCACAATCCGGTGGCTAATCCGAAACGCGCGCGCGAGCGCCAGCACGTGGTCCTCAAAAGCATGCGCGAACTGGCTTACATCAGCGAGGCCGACTACCAAAAGGCGCTGGCCGAGCCGCTGCGAGTCAATCCAAAGGGGCAGGAATACGACACCCACGCCGAATACGTCGCGGAACTGGCGCGCCAGGTGGTCTACGCCCGGTTCAAGGAAGAGGCGTACACCAGGGGCATCGTGGTCACCACCACCATCAGGAAAGCCGACCAGGACGCCGCCTACCAGTCGCTGCGCCGCAACGTGCTGGCCTACGACCAGCGCCACGGCTATCGCGGCCCGGAAGCGCGAATGGCGCTGCCGGCCGACCCGATCGAACGCGCCGACGCCATCGACGAGGCGCTGCAGAAGCGCAGCTCCAGCGACGGCCTGCTGCCGGCGGTGGTGCTCGAGGCGTCGGCAAAGATGGTGCGGGTCGAGACGGTCGACGGCGAGACCATCGACGTTACGGGCGCCGGTCTGAAGTTCGCCGGCGCCGCCCTGGCGCCGAAGGCGAAGGAGTCGCTGCGGCTGACGCCGGGCGCGATCGTGCGCGTCAGCAGCGATGGCAAGCTCAATGGCAAACCAACCTGGAGCATCGTGCAACTGCCGCAGGTGTCGGCCGCGTTCGTGTCGATCGACGCCGGCACCGGCGCCTACCACGCGCTGGTCGGCGGCTTCGATTTCAATTTGCAAAAATTTAATCACGTGACCCAGGCGTGGCGCCAGCCGGGATCCGCGCTCAAGCCTTTCCTGTTTTCGTCGTCGCTCGAAAAAGGCTTTTCACCAAGCACCCTGATCCTCGATGCGGCGCTCGACATGCCCGGCGAAGACGCCGGCAAGACCTGGTCGCCGCAAAACGACGACGGCATCTATGATGGTCCCATCACCATGCGCCGCGCGTTGGCCCAGTCAAAAAACGTGGCATCGGTGCGCCTGCTGCGCGCGGTCGGCGTACCGTACCTGAACGACTATCTCGGCAAGTTCGGCTTCGACACGGCACGCCATCCGAACAACCTGACGATGGCGCTCGGCACCGGGGCCGTCACGCCGCTGCAGATGGCCGGCGCGTATGCGGTGTTCGCCAACGGCGGCTTCGCGGTGCAGCCCTACCTGATCAGCAAAATCGAAGACGCGCGCGGTGTCCTCATCTTTGAACCGCATGCGCCGGCCGCCGGCCTGGAAACGAACCGCGTGCTGGATGCTCGCAACGCCTTCGTCACCGACAGCATGCTGCGCGACGTCACGCGCTACGGCACCGGCGCCGACGCCACCAAAAAGCTGTCCAGGGCCGACATCGCCGGCAAGACCGGCACCACCAGCGACGCCGTAGACGGCTGGTTCGCCGGCTACGGCGCCAATGTGGTGGCCGTTGCGTGGATGGGCTACGACGAGCCGAAGTCGCTCGGCGCGCGCGAATTCGGCGCCACGCTGGCAATGCCGATCTGGATCGACTACATGCGCGTGGCCCTGTCCAGCCGAGCGGAACAGGAACGCCCGACGCCCGAGGGCGTCATGCGCCAGGACGACGACTGGATCTATGCGGAGTACGCGGGAAATGCGCAGTTCAGGGAAATCGACGTCGAGCAGGCGCCGGTTGCCGCCGCCGAGGCGGAACCGGTGTCCGCGCCGGCCCAGCCAGCCAATTAGGCGCCGTGTAAAGACCGATCAAGGCGCTTGGGATTTTGCGATGTGACGGTTATGATAAGTCCTTAGTCTCTAAGACACTTTTAAAAAACCCCACAAATTGGAGTGCTGCGAATGGCGACGGTGTCACTGACTAAACCAAAAGAGATCACGGTCCGGGGCATTATCCTCGGCGTGCTCATTACATTGATCTTCACCGCGGCCCAGGTCTACCTCGGGCTCAAGGTCGGTCTTACCTTCGCTACATCGATCCCCGCGGCGGTGATCTCGATGGCGCTGCTGAGCGCCTTCAAGAGCGCGACGATCCAGGAAAACAACATCGTCCAGACCATTGCCTCGGCTGCCGGCACGCTCGCTTCGGTGATCTTCGTGCTGCCCGGCCTGTTGATGATCGGCTGGTGGGCCAACGTGCCGTTCTGGCCGACCTTCGGCGCCTGCGCCATCGGTGGCGTGCTCGGTGTGATGTATACCGTGCCGCTGCGCCGGGCGCTCGTGTCGCAATCGACCCTGCCGTATCCGGAAGGGGTGGCCGCGGCAGAAGTGCTCAAGGTCGGCACCTCGTCGCGCAGCGGCGCGGCCGAAGGCAAGGCCGGCTTGTCGGCGGTCATCTGGGGCAGCCTTGCCTCGGCGCTGTTCGCCGCCTTCGCCGCCGCCAAGCTGATGGCCGGTGAAGTGGCGATCTACTTCCGCGCCGGCCAGGGCGCCACCGGCATCGGCGCATCGAGCTCGCTGGCGCTGATCGGCGCCGGCCACCTGATGGGCATCACGGTCGGCATCGCGATGCTGGCGGGCCTTGCCATCGCATGGGGCATCCTGGTGCCGCTGATGACGTCGATGAACCCGATGCCGGCGCTGTCGGCTGCCGACCATGCGCTCGGCGTCTGGAGCCGTGAAGTGCGCATCATCGGCGCCGGCGCAATCGGCGCGGCGGCGATTGCCACCCTGGCTGGCCTGGCCAAGCCGGTCATCGGCGGCCTGCGCTCGGCAATGGCCGCCGCGCGCCACGCGAAAACCGAGGGCGCGGTGATCGAGCGCGCGGAACAGGACATCCCAATTTTCATCGTCGGCCTGGTGACCTTGATCGCCATGGCGCCGGCCGGCTGGCTGCTGGCCAGCTTCCTGCAAGACGGCGTGCTGGCCGGCCTGTCGGTGCCGCTGGTCGCGGTGGGCGTCGGCTTCATCCTGGTCGCCGGCATTTTTGCCGCCGCCGTGTGCGGCTATATGGCCGGCCTGATCGGTTCGTCGAATTCGCCGGTGTCGGGCATCGCCATCCTTACCATCCTCGGCGCGTCGCTGTGCGTCGGCATGGTCGGGCGCCACGTGATGGGGCCTGAAGTGGCCCATGCGCTGATCGCCTTCGCCTTGTTCGTCACCACCGTGGTGCTGGCGGTAGCGGTCATCGGCAACGACAACCTGCAGGACCTCAAAACCGGCCAACTGGTGGGCGCGACGCCATGGAAGCAGCAGGTTGCGCTGCTCATCGGCGTGGCCGCCGGTTCGGCCGTGGTGCCGCCGGTGCTCGAACTGCTCAATGGCGCATACGGCTTTGCCGGCGCGCCGAACGTCAACGCCATTTCGTCCACGCCGCTGGCCGCGCCCCAGGCAACCTTGATCTCGACGCTGGCAAAAGGGGTGATCGGCGGCGACCTGCCGTGGAACCTGATCGGCTACGGCGCCTTGATCGGCCTGATCCTGGTGGTGATCAATTTCGTGCTGAAAAAAGCGAGCCATGACAAATACAGCTTGCCGCCGCTGGGCGTGGGCCTGGCGATCTACCTGCCGAGCGCCGTCACCGCGCCGGTGGTGGTGGGCGCCTTCGGCGGCTGGTTCTACGAGCGGGCGGTCAGCAAGCGCACCTGGGGCGAACCGGCCAAGCGCATGGGCGTACTGATCATGTCCGGCTTTATCGTCGGCGAATCGCTGTTCAACGTGGCGCTGGCCGGACTGATCGTCTCGACCGGCACCGGCGAGCCGCTGGCCATCGCCAACGGCTTGAGCGAGGGACAGACCATGATCGTCGCGACGCTGCTGGGCGCGGGACTGGTGATCGCGCTGTACCGGTGGGCGGCGACCAATGCGCGCCGGGTCCACGTGTAAGCGGCGTACGGCGTGGCAGCCGTACCGTGGTTGCCATGCCTGTCCGGCAACATAATCGTCTATCCTCGTTCGACCCGCCCCCGACAATGATCAAATGGATTGTCCGATGGTTCAATCAGCCCACCGCCCTGGCCACCACCGCGCCGGTGGCGATGCAATCGCCTGGCGCATCGGTGGCGCCCCCGGGCGACACCGACACCCTGTTCTACCGGTGGCTGGCCGGCCACTGCGGCGGCAGCGGCGAAGCGGTCCAGCCGTCCACCGAAAAACTGATCATCGACGAACTGGCGCGCCTGGTCGAGGCGCCGCAGTCGGGCGCCGACCTGGTGCCGCGGGTGCCGGCGGTGCTTCCGCAACTGCTGCGCAGCCTGCGCGACGACAGCGTGGCCGTCGCCGAACTGTCGCGCCAACTGTCGCAGGACGTGGTGCTGGTGGCCGAAGCGATCCGCGAAGCGAACAGCCCGGCCTACCGGCCATCGAAGCCGGTCAAGACGGTCGAAGCGGCGATCATGCTGCTCGGGCAGAACGGCATGCGCATGCTGATCGCGCGCGTCGCCTTCCGCCCGATCATCAGGGAGCAGTCGGGCCGCTTCGCTGCGGCAATCGCGCCGCTGGTGTGGCGCCAGTCCGAAATGTGCGCGCTGGCCGCAAGCATGCTGGCCCAGACGGGGGACTCGGCGACGCGCGCCAATCCGTTCGAAGCCTACCTTGCGGGCCTGCTGCACCACGTCGGCCTGATCGTCGCCTTGCGCCTGGTCGACCAGATCCATACCGGCGCTGCAATGCCGCGTTCGGACCAGTTTTGCGCCGCGCTGCTGCCGTGCGCGCGCCTGCTGTCGGCCCGTATCGCGGCGCTGTGGGAATTCCCTGTTACAGTAGCGATGGCGATCGAACAATCCGGCCTGCCCGACCAAGCTGATTGCCTGGCGCTGGCGCAGGTGCTGGCGCAGGCCGATCGCGTCGCCATGCTGCGCATGCTGGTCGATGCCGGCGAACTGGCGGCGCTTGACCCGTGCGTGCTTGCCGGCCTCGGGCCGTTTGGTGCCGCATGTTTCGAAAAACTCCGTCACGAGGAACACTGATGCCGTTTCAGATTGAGCACAAACTGGTCATCGGTGTGGCCTCGAGCGCGCTGTTCGACCTGACCGGCTCGCACCAGGTGTACCTCGACAGCGGGCCGGACGAGTACCGCAATTTCCAGGAACGCAATCTGGACGTCACCCTTGGCAAGGGCGTTGCCTTCCCCTTCATCCGGCGCTTCCTGAGCATCAACAAGTGTTTTCCGCGCCAGTGCCCGGTCGAAGTGGTGCTGTTTTCGCGTAATTCACCCGAGACCGGGCTACGCGTGATGCGCTCGATCGCCCATTACGGCCTCGACATCTCGCGCGCCGCCTTCATGACCGGCACTGCGCCCTACCCTTACCTGCCGGCGTTTAACACCTCGCTGTTCCTCAGTGCGAACGAGGACGACGTCACGGCGGCGATCGCGGCCAACTACCCGGCCGGGCTGGTGCTGCCCTCGAGGATCGTCGATGACGATGACGACGTCGAGCTGCGCGTGGCCTTCGACTTCGACGGCGTGATTGCCGACGACGAGGCCGAAAGCGTGTTCAAGCAAAACGGCCTCGACGAGTTCCACGCCCACGAGGCGAAACACGTCGCCAGGCCGCACCAGCCAGGCCCGCTGGCCGACATGTTCCAGAAGCTGGCGCTGATGCAGCGGATGGAAGAGCGAATGGCCCGCCGCGATTCCAGCTACCGCAAGGTCCTGCGGATTGCCATCATCACCGCCCGCAGCGCGCCGTCGCACGAACGGGTCGTCACCACGCTCAAGAGCTGGGGCGTGTCGGCCAACGAGACGTTTTTCCTCGGCGGCATGGACAAGGCGCGGGTGCTGGCGGTGTTCAAGCCGCATATCTTCTTCGACGACCAGCTCACCCACCTGACATCGTCGCCCGATGCAACCATTCCGATGGTGCACGTGCCGTTCGGGATCGCCAACCGCCGGGCGCCGCCCTGAGAACGCTGCCCTGGGCGCGCGCCGCGCCCAAGTGGCGATTGCGACTATAATCATGCATCAAAGCCCAGTTCAGTATCGCGCGCCTCAATGTCCTTCGATTTAAGCAAATCCCTCCCTAAACCCGGCAGCCGTTTCGCGCTGCCGGCTCTGTATGGATCGTCCGACGCGTACGCGCTGGCACAGGCCGGCCTCGCCCTGAAATCGAAGCAGCAGATGCTGACGGTGATTGTCGCCAACGCCAGCGACGGCCAGCGCCTGCTCGACGAAATCCCGTGGTTCGCCGATGGCAAGCTGTCCTGCCACTTGCTGCCCGACTGGGAAACGTTACCGTACGACGCTTTTTCGCCGCACCAGGACCTGGTGTCCGAACGGCTGGCGACCTTGCACGAAATCCGCAACGGCCAGTGCGACGTGCTGATCGTGCCGGCCACTACCGCGCTGGTGCGCCTGGCGCCGCCGTCTTTCTTGGCGGCCTATACGTTCTTTTTCAAGCAGGGCGAAAAACTCGACGAGGTGCGCCTGAAGGCGCAGCTGGCGCTGGCCGGCTACACCCACGTGTTGCAGGTGATGTCGCCCGGCGAATACTCGGTGCGCGGCGGCCTGATCGACCTGTTCCCGATGGGCTCAGCCCTGCCGTACCGGCTCGACCTGTTCGGCGACGAAATCGAAACCATCCGCACCTTCGACGCCGACACCCAGCGCTCGCTCTATCCGGTGCGCGAAGTGCGGCTGCTGCCGGGCCGCGAATTTCCGATGGACGAACCGGCGCGCACCAGTTTTCGCAGCCGCTGGCGCGAGCGTTTCGAGGGCGATCCGTCGCGCTCGGTGGTGTACAAGGACATCGGCAGCGGCATCGCCTCGGCCGGCATCGAATACTACCTGCCGCTGTTTTTCGACGCCACCGCGACGTTGTTCGACTACCTGCCGCTTGATGCCAGCATCGCGCTGGTGGGCGACATCGACGCCGCCATCAAGCGCTTCTGGCTCGACACGCAGTCGCGCTACCGCTTCCTGAAGGCCGACCGCGAACGCCCGATCCTGCCCCCAAGCGAGCTGTTCCTCTCCGACGAAGCCTTCTTCACGCTGGCCAAGCCCTACCCGCGCTGGGTGCTGACAAACGACGTTGATCCGGCCGGCTCCGAATTGTCAGGCCTGATCCCGAACATTGCCGTCAACCGCCGCGTGGACGACCCGCTGGCGAACCTGCGCACTTACCTGTCGCACAACGACGGCCGGGTCATGATCTGCGCCGAATCGAACGGCCGGCGCGAAACGCTGCAGCAGTATTTCAACGAATACAAGCTGGCGTTGGCGCCGGTCGAGGGTATGGAAGGTTTCAGGACCTCGAGCGCCAAACTGGTGCTGGGCGTAGCACCGCTGCACGCCGGCTTCGAGCTGTTCGAAGAGCACAGCGGGCACCTGGTGTTCATCACCGAGACGGAGCTGTATGCCGGCTCGGGGCGGCGCGCCGGCAAGAAAAAGCAGGAAGGCGTCACCCAGGTCGAGTCGATGGTGCGCGACCTGTCGGAGCTGAAAATCGGCGACCCGGTGGTCCACATCCACCATGGCATCGGGCGCTACATGGGCCTGGCGAGCATGGACCTGGGCGAAGGCGAGACCGAATTTTTGCATCTCGAATACGCCAAGGACACCAAGCTGTACGTGCCGGTGTCGCAGCTGCACGTGATCTCGCGCTACTCCGGCGCTTCGCCCGAAGACGCGCCCTTGCACTCGCTCGGCTCCGGCCAATGGGAAAAAGCCAAGCGCCGCGCGGCCGAACAGGTGCGCGACACCGCCGCCGAGCTGCTCGACCTGTACGCCCGGCGCGCGCTGCGCAAAGGCCATGCGTTCGAATATTCGGCCCACGACTACCAGAATTTTGCCGACAGCTTCGGCTTCGAAGAAACGCCCGACCAGGCCGAGGCGATCAACAACGTCATCAAGGACATGACCGGCGGCAAACCGATGGACCGGCTGGTGTGCGGCGACGTCGGCTTCGGCAAGACCGAAGTGGCACTGCGCGCCGCCTTCATCGCCGTCATGGGCGGCAAGCAGGTGGCGATCCTCGCGCCCACCACCTTGCTGGCCGAGCAGCACGCCCAGACCTTTGCCGATCGCTTCGCCGACTGGCCGGTGCGCATCGCCGAGCTGTCGCGTTTTCGCACCGGCAAGGAGATCAACAACGCCATCAAAGGCATGGCCGACGGCACCCTCGACATCGTGATCGGCACCCACAAGCTGCTCTCGCCCGACGTCAAGTTCACCCGCCTGGGCCTGGTCATCATCGACGAGGAGCACCGCTTCGGCGTGCGCCAGAAGGAAGCACTCAAGTCCCTGCGCGCCGAAGTCGACGTGTTGACGCTGACGGCGACGCCGATCCCGCGCACCCTCGGCATGGCGCTGGAGGGCCTGCGCGATTTTTCGATCATCGCCACCGCGCCGCAAAAGCGGCTAGCGATCAAAACCTTCGTACGCAGCGAAGACGGCTCGATCATCCGCGAAGCCTGCCTGCGCGAACTGAAACGCGGCGGCCAGATCTACTTCCTGCACAACGAAGTCGATACCATCCAGAACCGGATGGCGATGCTGACCGAACTGCTGCCGGAAGCGCGCATCGGCGTCGCCCACGGCCAGATGCACGAACGCGACCTCGAAAAAGTGATGCGCGACTTCGTCGCCCAGCGCTACAACATCCTGCTGTGCACGACCATCATCGAAACCGGCATCGACGTGCCGACGGCGAACACCATCATCATGCACCGCGCCGACAAATTCGGCCTGGCCCAGCTGCACCAGCTGCGCGGCCGGGTCGGCCGTTCCCACCACCAGGCCTACGCCTACCTGCTGGTGCACGACGTGACGAGTTTAACGAAGCAAGCGCAGCGCCGGCTCGACGCCATCCAGCAGATGGAAGAACTGGGCAGCGGCTTTTTCCTGGCGATGCACGACCTGGAGATCCGCGGCGCCGGCGAAGTGCTGGGCGAAAACCAGTCCGGAGAGATGCTCGAAATCGGCTTCCAGCTGTATTCCGATATGCTGCATGAAGCGGTGCGTTCGCTCAGGGCGGGCAAGGAGCCGGACCTGGCGGCGCCGATGTCCACCACTACCGAAATCAACCTGCACGTGCCGGCCCTGCTGCCGTCCAGCTTTTGCGGCGACGTCCACGAGCGCTTGTCGATCTACAAGCGGCTGGCCAACTGCGCCAGTGCCGACAAGGTCGACGACATGCAGGAGGAGCTGATCGACCGCTTCGGCAAGCTCCCCGATCCGGTCAAGGCACTGATCGAAACGCACCGCCTGCGCATCGCCGCCAAGGCGGTCGGCATCGTCAAGATCGATGCCCACGGCGAAGCGGCCAATTTGCAGTTCATGGTCAACCCGCCGATCGACTCGATGCGCATCATTGCCCTGATCCAGAAGAACCGCCACATCAAGCTGGCCGGCCAGGACAAGCTGAAAATTACCGCCAGCATGCCGGACCTGGCCGCCAGGGTGACGCAGGTCAAGCAAGCCATCAAACAACTGTTAACCTAGACCTCAATGAGTAAGCCCCGATGATAATGAACCTGGTTTTGCAGGGCCCCGGCGCAAGCCAGGCTGGCCTGCAACGTATCGCCGCGCTGGCGCGGCCAGCCCGCACATTCGCACTTGGCGCGCATGCGCTGCGCTGCGAGCAGGCCGACGATTCGCAAGCGGTACGGCTGGCGGTCGAGACGGCCGCCTTCGACGCAGGCGTCGACGCCTGCTTCATCGACGCGGCGCTCACGCTGGCCGATTTCCGCCTGGTGGCGATGGACATGGATTCGACCCTGATTACCATCGAGTGCATCGACGAGATCGCCGACATGCAGGGCTTGAAACCCCAGGTGTCCGCCATCACCGAGGCGGCGATGCGCGGCGAACTGGTCTTTGCCGAAAGCCTCGAGCGGCGCGTCGCCCTGCTGAAGGGACTCGATGCCGGCGCCCTGGAGCGCGTCTACGACGAGCGGCTGCACATGTCGATGGGGGGTGAAGCGATGCTGGCGCAGGTCAGGGCAGCTGGCCTCAAAACGCTGCTGGTGTCGGGCGGCTTTACTTTTTTTACCGAGCGCCTGCGGGAACGCCTAAGCCTCGACTTCGCGCATGCCAATGTGCTGGAAATCGACAACGGCAAGCTGACCGGCCGGGTGGTCGGCGGCATTGTCGACGCCGGAGAGAAGATGTTGACGGTGCAACGGGTGTGCGCACAGATCGGCGCCACGCCACGCCAGGCGATCGTGATGGGTGACGGCGCCAACGATTTGGAAATGATGTCGATCGCAGGCCTGTCGGTGGCGTTTCGCGCCAAGCCGGTGGTGCGGGCCAAAGCGGCAATTGCGCTCAATTTTTCGGGCCTGGACGGCATCCTGGCGATCCTCGCCCCGCACCTCGAAACCGTCTGAACCGCATTGGTTCAACGCTGCCGCCATACGGCATTTGTCAATTTGTCAAATTGACGGCCATGGCGTAAAGTTATTCCAGTCAATCGTCACGGCATGTCTGCCGGTCCTGCGGGCAGTACAGTTGATACAGCACCTGCAGCACTGCTAACGCTTCTTGGCTGACGATGTTGTAAACATTGTTTGCCGTCGCAAACAGCTCGGGTTGTTTTGTAGTGGTCATCAATCGGCTCACAGAAACGCCGCGCAAACAGTATGCCAGGCCATAATATATGAAGTGGTATAGTATGTGTGAAGCCAACCACATCCACTACTTCAGATGGAGTCAGCATGATCTTCAAGCAATTGCGTGAACCACTTTCGAGCACGTATACCTACCTTCTTGGGGATCAAGACTCAGGGTTGGCGATACTCATCGACCCCGTCATCGCAGCGATAGATCGCGACCTGGCGGAAGTGCACCGGCTGGGCCTACAGCTGGCATATACGGTCGACACCCATATCCACGCCGACCATATCACTGCGGCGTTGGAAATGAAGCGTGCCGTTGGCAGTAAGATTGCTGCCCCGGCCTACGAGCGGCTCCCTTGTGCAGATGTAGGGATCGAGGAAGGCAAGCCGTTCCGTGTCGGTAGTCTTGTCTTGCACCCGTTACACACTCCAGGGCACACCGACGGCCACTTCGCTTACCTGTTCGATGACCGCGTCTTTACCGGGGACGCCTTGCTCATTGAGGGCTGTGGCAGGACCGACTTTCAAAACGGCGATGCCGATGCACTGTACAAGAGTGTGCGCGGCAAGCTGTTCACCCTGCCTGATGAGACATTGGTCTATCCGGCACACGACTACAAGGAGCGTTTCGTCTCATCCATCGCCCAGGAAAAGCGACGGAATCCACGCTTGGGCGACGGCAAAACACTTGAACAATTCAAGGCCATCATGAGCAATTTGAATTTGCCGTATCCGAAATTTATCGATTACGCAGTCCCGGGTAACCGCCAATGCGGCGTTTGTCCGTCACATCTGCCGGAGGACCTGGCGGAATACTGCAAACAGATGACCGAGAGCCAGCAAGGCTAAACGAAGCATTGAAAGGAGTAAACACCGGTCAACAAAACAGCGTCGCCCCGGGCTTCGTCTCACGTCATCGTCACGAGCCTTTGTCTCGCACTCCGGTTGAAATCAAAAAGTTGGCATGATCGGCGATTGGTCGCCCCTCGTCGCCACTGCCATCTTTTAGCGCCACGCCCGACATGCCGCGCCGGCGCGCCTCATTGATCAGGTAGTGCAGCTTGCGTGCGGCGTCCTTGTATCCCAGGCCGGCCAGTCGCACGTTCGATATGCAGTTGCGCAGCTCGTCCGTCATGCCGACCCGGGGCTGCCACGTCAGGTACAGGCCCATGCTGTCGGGGGAACTCAAGCCGGGACGCTCGCCGATCATCACCACCACCAGCCGGGCGCCGAGCAGTTGCGCCACTTCGTCGCCCACCGCCACCCGACCCTGGCGCACGATCGCCAGCGGCGCCACCGACATGGTGGCGGGCGCCAGCGCATCGACCCATGCGCGCAGGAATGGCAGCGCATGCCGCTCGATCGCCAGCGCCGACAGGCCATCGGCGATGACGAAGCCGATGTCCCATGGCGCCGCCGGCCGCTCGAGCGCGGCCAAGGCCGAGCGTGATTGCGTACCCAGCATGCGACCGAGGTCGGGCCGGCGCAGATACGCCGCGCGGTCCGGCGCGGCGCTGTGCAGGGTCACGCACGGCAGGCCCAGCGCGGCGCTGAGCGAGCGGGCGAGAGCGACGTCGTCGAGTTCGACATGCACGGCGTCGCGCGCCTGCGCGTGCGCCAGCTGGAACGCCAGTTGCGGCTTCGTTGGCATGCTGACCCCGGCGCGCCCGAGTGCAATGCGGGCGGCGGTGAATTGGCGCAGTTCGCCCCATGGGTTGTCAACCACGCCGTCGCTCATGACAGCCGCGCCAAAGCGCGTAAAAACTGCGGCGGCAGCGTTGACCCCGGCCGTCCCGCGTCGTCGAACATCCCCATCGCCTGCAGCCACGCCTCGAACTCGGGCGCCGGCCTGAGGCCGAGCAGGCGGCGCGCGTACAGCGCATCGTGGAACGAAGTGCTCTGGTAGCCCAGCATGATGTCGTCCGATCCGGCCACGCCCATGATAAACGTGCAGCCGGCCGCCGCCAGCAGTGTCAACAGGCTGTCCATGTCGTCCTGGTCGGCTTCGGCGTGATTGGTGTAGCAGACGTCGCAGCCCATCGGCAACCCCAGCAGCTTGGCGCAAAAATGGTCTTCCAGTCCGGCGCGGATGATCTGCTTGCCGTCGTACAGGTACTCGGGGCCGATGAAGCCGACCACCGAGTTCACCAGCAACGGGTTGAATGCGCGCGCCACCGCGTAGGCGCGCGCCTCGCAGGTTTGCTGGTCGACGCCGTGGTGGCCGTTGGCCGACAGCGCGCTGCCCTGTCCGGTTTCGAAATACATGACGTTCCCGCCTACCGTGCCGCGCCCTAACGACAGCGCCGCGGCGCGTGCTTCGGCCAGCAAGGCGAGATTGATGCCGAAGCTGCGGTTGGCCGCCTCGGTACCGGCGATCGACTGGAACACCAGGTCGACCGGGGCGCCGCGCTTGACGGCGGCGATGGTGTTGGTGACATGGGTCAGCACGCAGGCCTGGGTCGGAATGGCGTAGCGTTCGATCACCTCACCTAACATCGTCAACAGCCTGACGTGCTCAGTGAGATTGTCGGTGGCGGGGTTGATGCCGATGACGGCGTCGCCGCTGCCATACAGCAGGCCGTCGAAGATGGCGGCGGCGATGCCGCGCGCATCGTCGGTCGGGTGGTTCGGCTGCAGGCGGGTGGAAAAGCGCCCCGGCAAGCCGATGGTGTTGCGAAAGGCGGTCACCACGCGGCACTTGGCGGCAACCAGGATCAAGTCCTGAAGACGCATGATCTTCGACACCGCCGCCGCCATTTCGGGCGTGATGCCGGCGGCGAGCGCGGCCAGCACCTGGGCGTCGACCGCGTCGCTCAGCAGGTAGTTGCGGAAGTCGCCGACCGTCAGATGGCGGATGGACGCAAAGGCGGCGCTGTCGTGGCTGTCGATGATCAGGCGCGTGACTTCGTCGCGTTCATACGGCACCACCACATCGTTCAAAAAGGTCGACAACGGCAGTTCGGCCAGCGCCATCTGGGCGGCGACCCGCTCCCCGGCACTGCCGGCAGCGACGCCGGCGAGCGCATCGCCCGAGCGCGCCGGCGTCGCTTTCGCCATCAGCGCGCGCAAATCGGCGAACGCGTAGGTGGTGGTGCCGACAACATGCGTAAATTGCGCCATCTGCGGTCTTTCCTTGCCTTGTGCCCTATTCCTGTGCCGCCCTGCGCATTCCATCACGTGGCAAGGCTCCAGGGCTTTGTAACAAGCTGTAATTGCGTAGCGGGACAGGCAAAAATTTCTTATAGTAGTATTGTCAGTTGTGTCGGATCAGTCAATGCTTTACGTGCGCGAGGACACCATGAAACTACTATTTGCACTTTTTTCGCTGGCCGCACTGGGTGGTTGCGCCTATGCTCCGCCCGCCCCGTCCAGCCAGGCAAGCCGTTATGCCCCGCCTCCTGCCGACCCCAGCCAATGGCACGTGGTGTCGGTGACGCCGGTGCCGCCCGGCACCGGCGCGTCGGTCCAATACAATTCGGAGCCGGTTCCCCGCACTGTCTACGTGCCGCAGCCCGTGTATGTGCCACAGCCGCTGTACGCGCCGCCGCCGGCGTATTATTATCCGCCGGCGTCGATTGGCCTCGACTTCATGTTCGGCCGTGGCTGGGGCCGCCACGGCCGCAACTTCGGCGGCGTCGGTATCGGCAGCCGCTGGGGGCGCTGAACCACTGTTGAGTCGACAAAATATTGGCACAATCCCGGCCGCCGCCCTTTCGCGGCGGCTTTTTTCCCCTTGCCTAAACGTGTTTATTTTTCTTACTTGCATTTGCTTACCGTTACCTTACATGGTTGCGTAGTGCGATGCGTAGCATCAAACCATTGCTGGGAACAAAACACTCCCCTACAATAGGCTAACGAGGGTAGCAATATCGCCAGCGAAATTAATAGAAAAACACCATGGAGACATCAAAATGAATTTCAAACTAAAGACACTCGTTGCAGGCATGTCACTGGGTTTTGCCATGTCGGCAATCGCCGCCGAACCGATCAAGATCGGCGTGGCAGGCCCATTTACCGGCGGCTCCGCACCGATGGGCGTGTCGATGCGTGACGGCGTCAAACTGGCAGCAGCCGAAATCAACGCCAAGGGCGGCGTGCTGGGCCGCCAGATCCAGCTGATCGAGCGCGACGACGAAGCCAAGCCTGAACGCGGCGTGCAGATCGCACAAGAGCTGATCAACAAGGAAAAAGTCGTCGCCACTGTCGGCTACATCAACACCGGCGTGGCGCTGGCGTCGCAGCGGTTCTACCAGGAAGCGAAAATCCCGGTCATGAACAACGTGGCTACCGGCTCGATCATTACCCAGCAGTTCGCCAAGGAGCCGGAGAACTACATCTTCCGCAACTCGGCCAGCGACCAGATCCAGTCGTCGATGATCGTCGAAGAAGCCGTGGCGCGCCGTAAATTTACCAAGGTCGCGATCCTGGCCGACTCGACCAACTACGGCCAGCTCGGCCGCGAAGACCTGGAAAAAGCGCTCGACAAAAAAGGCCTCAAGGCTGTCGTTGTCGAAAAATACAACATCAAGGACGTCGACATGACGGCCCAGCTGTTGAAAGCCAAGCAGGCCGGCGCGCAAGCGGTGCTGACCTACGGCATTGGCCCGGAACTGGCGCAGATCGCCAATGGCATGGAAAAACTGGGCTGGAAAGTGCCGCTGATCGGCAGCTGGACCCTGTCGATGGGCAACTTCATCGACAATGCCGGCAAGAACGGCGACGGCACCCGCATGCCGCAAACGTTCATCCAGGATCCCAACAACGCCAAGCGCAAGACGTTTATCGACGCCTACGTCAAGGCCTACAATCCGCCGAACGGCCGCATGCCTTCGCCAGTGTCGGCAGCGCAGGGCTACGACTCGATCTACCTGCTCGCTGCCGCCATGAAACAGGCGGGCACCACCGACGGCCAGAAAGTCAAAGCCGCGCTGGAGAACCTGACCGAAAAAGTCGACGGTGTCGTCACCAGCTACAACAAGCCTTACAGCAAGGATGACCACGAGGCGATCAACCTGGACAACACCGTGTTCGGCGAAGTCTCGGGTGGCAAAGTGGTACTGGCCAAGTAAGCGTTCGACGCTTGCCGCATGTGGCCAGGCTTGACGATTCAAGCCTGGCCATTTTCTTGTTGACCGGTGGTGCAGGCGCACCATCCATTAGGTAAAATCATGGAAATTCTTTTACAGCTCGTTTTTTCCGGTATCGCGCTCGGCATGATCTATGCCGTTATCGCGTTCGGCTATCAACTCACCTTTGCCACTTCCGGCACACTCAATTTCGGCCAGGGCGAGTCGCTCATGCTGGGCGCACTGGTCGGCCTGTCGCTGGTAAGCACCTTCCACGGCGGCCCATACATGAGCTACCTTTTGATGATCCCGATCGTGCTCGTGTTCGGCGCACTGCAAGGCATGTTCGTCGAATGGATCGGCGTGCGCCCGGCCATCAAGATCAAATCCGAATTCGGCTGGATCATGTCAACCATCGCACTGGCCATCATCTTCAAGAACGTCGCGGAAAATATCTGGGGCAAGGACGACCTGACCTTCCCGTCTCCCTTGAGTTCAACCCCGTTCCAGGTACTCGGCGCCAACGTGCAGCCGATGCAGGTAGCGGTCATCGTCGGCGCGCTGGCGATCATGCTGGCCGTCGAGCTGTTCAACCGCAAGTCGATCTACGGCAAGGCGGTCGTCGCCACCGCCAACGACCGCGACGCGGCCGGCCTGATGGGCATTAACACCAGCATGGTGATCACGTTCTCGTACGCGCTGTCTTCCGCGACCGCGGCGTTTGCCGGCGTGCTGGTCGCCCCGCTGACCCTGACCGGCGCCACCATGGGCGCCTCGCTCGGCCTGAAAGCGTTCGCCGTTGCCATCATCGGCGGCCTGACGTCGGGCATGGGCGCCGTCGTCGGCGGCCTCATACTCGGCATCGCGGAAGTGACCACCGGTTTCTACGTCTCGACCGGCTACAAGGAAGTACCCGGCCTGCTGCTGCTGCTGCTGGTCCTGGCGATCAAGCCCGCCGGCCTGTTCGGCAAAGCCACGATCAAGAAAGTTTGAACATGAACAAAAAATCATTACTGTTGGGCGTATTGGGCATCGCCGCGCTGGCGCTGTTCCCGCAAGTCGTCACCAATCCGTATTACATCCATCTGGCCCAGACGGTGCTGATCTACGCGATCCTGCTGTTCGGCCTGGATATCGTGGTCGGCTACACCGGCCAGGTCTCGCTCGGCCACGCCGGCCTGTTCGGCATCGGCTCGTACATCACCGGCGTGCTGGTGTTCAAATTTGGCCTGGCGTGGTACCTGGCGATCCCGGCCAGCATTGTCGGCACCGCGCTGTTCGGCGCGATCCTGGCGCTGCCGGCGCTGCGCGTGACGGGCCCTTACCTGGCCATGGTCACGCTGGCGTTCGGCACCATCATCGCGATCCTGATCAACGAGATGACCTGGCTGACCGAAGGCCCGATGGGCATCAAGATTCCCAAGCCGACTGTCCTGGGCACCAAGCTGCACGAGGTGGAGTACTTCTACATGGTGGCCGCACTGATGGTGGTGTCGATGATCCTGGTGCACCGCATCCTCAAGTCGCACCTGGGCCGCGCCTTCGAAGCGCTACGCGACAGCCCGATTGCGTCCGATTGCATGGGCGTGTCGGTGTACCGCTACAAAGTCTACGCGTTCGTCATCAGCGCGGCGCTGGCCGGCCTGTCCGGCAGCCTCTACGCGTATTCGGAAGAGTACATTTCGCCCAGCAGCTATAACTTCGAGCTGACGATCCTGTTCCTGCTCGCGGTGATCATGGGCGGACGCAAGAGCCGCATCGGTTCGCTGCTCGGCTCGCTGATCGTGGTGATGCTGCCAAGCCTGCTGTCCGACATCGAACTGTTCCGCCAGATCGCCGTTACCGCCGCCGTTCTGGGCACGATCGGCGCGGCCATCGCGCTGGCGCGCAAACGCATTACCGTGCGCAGCGCCGCGGTGCCGCTGGTGGCGACGATCGCCATGGCGATCTTTTCCTACAAGCTCGAGAGCGTGACCGACTGGCGCCTGACGATCTTCGGCTTGATGACCCTGTTCGTCGTCTACTACCTGCAGGACGGTATCGTCGGCTGGGTGCGCGGGCTGATGGGCCGCGGCGCGGTGCATGACCAGTCGCTGGCGGTGGCCGCGGCCACCGCCAATCCGTTCGCCGGCGCCACCACCGGCGCCGCCGGCGCCGCCGCTAAAACCCTGCTCAAAGTCGACCAGGCGTTGATGCAGTTCGGTGGCCTGAAAGCGCTCAACCTGGTTGACCTGAACGTGGCCGAACGCTCGGTGCACGGCCTGATCGGGCCGAACGGCTCGGGCAAGAGTACGATGATGAACGTCCTGACCGGCATCTACCAGCCGACCGCCGGCAAGGTCGAATTCGACGGCGAGTCCATTACCGGCCGCACGCCGTCCCAGATCGCGCTCGGCGGCATCGCCCGCACGTTCCAGAACGTGCAGCTGTTCGGCGAAATGACGGCGACCGAAAACGTGCTGGTCGGCCTGCACCACACGTTCGAATCGAACGTGCTCGACGTGATGCTGCACACCCCGCGCTACATGCGCGAGGAACGCGCCGCACGCGAGCGCGCCGCCAGCATCCTCGAATTCGTCGGGCTGGCGTCGCTGGCCAACGAAGAGGCGCGCAACCTGCCGTACGGTAAACAGCGCCTGCTCGAAATCGGCCGCGCGCTCGGGCTGAACCCGCGCCTGCTGCTGCTCGACGAACCGGCCGCCGGCCTGACCGCGCCCGACATCAAGGAGCTGATGGCGATCATCCGCAAGATCCGCGACCACGGCATCACCATCATCCTGATCGAGCACCACATGGACGTCGTGATGGCGATCTCGGATACCGTAACGGTACTCGACTTCGGCCAGAAAATCGCCGAAGGCACGCCGGCCATTGTGCAGAGCGATCCGAAAGTGATCGAAGCGTATCTTGGCGGCAGCAGCGAAGAAACCACGCCCGTCGCGTCCGCCCCTGCGGCGCATTAAAGAGGACAGCCATGTTAAAGATTCAGAACCTGCAAGCTGCCTACGGCAAAGTCGAAGTCCTGCACGGCATTTCGCTCGAAGTCCCGAAGGGCAAACTGGTTACGCTGATCGGCTCGAACGGCGCCGGCAAGACCACCACCATGCGCGCCATTTCCGGCATGATCAAGCCGAAAGCCGGCAGCGTCACCTTGGGCGGCATCGACATCACCGGGCTCGAGTCGCACAAGATCGCGCGCGCCGGCCTGGCCCATTCGCCCGAAGGGCGACGCGTGTTTTCGACCATGAGCGTGACCGACAACCTGCTGCTGGGCGCGTTCCCGCGCTTTACCCGCTCGCGCCCCAAAGGCGACATCAAGCACGACCTGGAAAAGGCGCTCGAACTGTTCCCGCGCTTGAAAGAGCGCCAGCACCAGCTGGCCGGCACTTTGTCCGGCGGCGAGCAGCAGATGCTGGCGATGGCGCGCGCCGTCATGCTCAACCCGGACGTGATCCTGCTCGACGAACCGTCGATGGGCCTGGCGCCGATCCTGGTCGAAGAAGTATTTCGCATCATCACCCGCCTGAAATCCGAAGGCGTGACGATGCTGCTGGTCGAGCAGTTTGCCGCCGCCGCCCTCAACGTCGCCGATTACGGCTATGTGCTGGAAAACGGCAGCATCTCGGTGCACGGGCCGGCCGAAAGCCTGAAGAACGATCCGAAGGTGATCGCCGCCTATCTCGGCGGCGGCCAGGCCCATTAAGCTGTCCGCCATGCACCACGCGCCGTTCGGCGTACGCGACTATGTCGCCGCGATGGGCGTGGTGCTGATCTGGGGCACGAACTTCATCGCCATGAAGTTCGCCCTGCACGACATGACGCCGTTCCAGCTCGGCGCCCTGCGCTACCTGTTTGCGGTGCTGCCGCTGATACTGTTCGTGCCGCGCCCGAAGCTGGCGTTGAAATGGGTGGTGCTGTACGGCCTGTTTCAGGGCGTCGGCCAGTTCGGCTGCCTGTTTCTGGCGCTGAAGGTCGGCATGTCGGCCGCACTCGGCTCGGTGCTGATGCAGACCCAGGTATTTTTCACCGCGCTGTTCGGCTTCGTGCTGCTGGGCGAACGCGCCAGCCGCGCGCTACTGGCCGGCCTGTCCATCGCTGCGCTGGGCATCGGCTGCTTTGCGATGAATTACCTCTCGCCCGGGGCTGACCTTGGCGGCACCACCGCGCTCGGGTTCTTACTGGTGCTCGGCTCCGCGGCGATGTGGGCGGCGTCGAACCTCGTCGTGCGGCGCGCCCAGCAATCGACGCCGCAGTTCGAGGTGGTGCCGTTCATGGTCTGGTGTTCGCTGGTGCCGATCATTCCGTTCATCCTGCTGTCGCTGGCGTTCGACCCGCCACAGGCCGCCTTGCGCTGGCGCTGGGTCGGCGCGCCATGGAGCACCTGGTTGTCGCTGGCCTACCTCGGCTGGTTCGCCACCATCATGGCGTACGCGCTGTGGACCGGCCTGCTCAAGCGCCACCCGATGAACCGGGTCGCGCCCTTCAGCCTGGCCGTGCCGGTGGTCGGCATCAGCTCGGGCATTCTGGTGTTCGGCGACGTCATCAGTACCTGGCAATGGGCCGGCACTGCGCTGATCGCCATTTCGCTGGCGACCGTGATGTTCGGCGCGCGCTGGCTCGGGGGGCGACAGTAAATTGACCGCACCCCGCGGACCGCACCCCGGGTCAAGGCCTTCTGCCTGCCGCCCTCACACCATATTCACCGACGCGGCGGCCGTATCTGCGCCAATTGGCTCAAAGGCGTTATTTGCCGGGTTGTAGTGCAATAGCGCTCCAGGCCCGATGTCGAAGTACCAGCCATGGAGATGAAGTTCACCAAGCACGACGCGATGAGCGATCCATGGGTAGGACATCAGGTTCTCGAGTGAAACCAGGATTGCAGCCTGTTCGCAGGCGCGCGCCTGCAAGGCAGGCGGCTTGGATGGCAGCTCGGCGAGCACGCGTTCACGTGCCGGTTGGGCAATCCCGACCCACTTGCCGATGAATTCGCTGTCAGCACTGGTGCCCTGCATCAGGGCATGAATGCCCCCGCATTGAGCGTGACCGAGCACGATAATGTGTTCGACTTGCAGCGACAAGACACCAAATTCCAACGCCGCCGGGACGCTGGCGAAGCTGCCTCCCGGTTCGTATGGGGGGACGAGATTGGCGACATTGCGCACGACGAACACATCCCCCGGCTCTGCTCCCATCAGCAAGGTCGGGTCTACACGGGAGTCGGCGCAGGCCACAATCAGCGCCTTCGGATGTTGCCCATGTCGAAGCTTTTCGAACAATGCCAGGTCCTCGTTGAAATATTTCTCCTGGAATCGTTTAAATCCGGCGATGAATTTTTGGATATCTTGCATTGTCTTCTTTCAGATAAGGACGGGCTCAACGGCGTGTACCAGCGATCTGATGGGAACGGTAATAGAAAATACCGTTTTGCAGAACAGTGTCCCAAAAATGGCGACCCGAGCGGCGCATCTTACCGATTTGGTTTCGACAAGAAAATTCGTATATATTTGCTAAATGGTTCGTTTTTTTCGAAGTATGAAATCCATCTGTTTTTAAAACGGGTGCTCCGGCGCGAAGCCTGCGTCGCCCGCTCCAGGCAGACCAAATTCCAGGGCACGGTGGCGGCCGTCACAGCATGTCCGGCACTCCGGTAATCCGGAAAGCGCAGACATGCTGATATAATCTGGCGAAAATTGTTTGGTGATCCTCTTGCGTCGAATCGTCCACATCCTGTTGCTGTTGTGCCTGCCCTTGTATGGCTTCGCCATGCAAGCCGGCCTGCCGACTGCTGTCGGGACAACATCGATCATTCACGAGCTTGACCACGAGGACGGCGTTCACCACCACCACCACCACAAGGACGATGGATCGGTTCACTACGACGAATCCGATGAGTCGCTCGACCATGCACAGGAACACTCTACCTCCTCGCAGTCAGCTGGAGTCAGTTTCTCGCGCCTTTCGGTTCCTGCCGAGCAGCTGGTGTCCGAGCTGGTGCCATATGTAGCCCAGGCAGTACCTGAACCGTTCCTGGACGGGCCGCACAGGCCCCCTGCCTCCTCCCTCGGCCAAACTGCCGGGGGAATGCTGCACACATAATCGACAGATGCAGGCGCGACCAGGTCGCGCTGGTGTGTTCGCCCTCGGTGATCCTGAATCTCATCCGATGGAGAAAACATGCGCACCTTCCGCCTGTCCCTTTACGTTGTCGGTGCTGTCCTCGCCCTGCCAAGCTGGGTTTTAGCAGCGCCGCCGTCGCCGACCTTGATCGGCACCACACTAAAACAAGCCGTCGAGAGTGCCTGGCTACGCGCTCCCGCCGCCCGCACGCTCGAAGCTCGCCAGGACGAAGTCGCCGCGGCGCGGGCCAATGCCGGTTCCTGGCTCGCATCGAACCCTACGCTCGGATTGTCCCAGAGCGCAGACCAAGGCGCGTCAGAACGCGGGCAGCGAGAAACTGAAATTTCGGTTTCGTCGTCAATCTGGCTGCCCGGCCAGAAATCCGCTCGCGAAGCCCTGGCTTTACATAGCTCGGACGAAGTTGCCGCTCACCTTGGCGCAACGCGCTTGGCAGTGGCTGGGCTAGTGCGCAGCCGGGTATGGGAAGCTGCCGCTGCGCAAGTCAAGCTCGATGAAAAGCAGGACCACCTACATCATCTGGAAGGACTTGCCGAAGAGGTACATCGACGCGTCAAGGCCGGCGACCTGGCACGCAGCGACGGCCTGCTGGCGCAGCAGGAAGTGCTGGCCGCTCAGACCGACGTATCGAATGCCCGTACCGCGCTGGCCGAAGTGCTGGCGCGCTATCGGGTAGTGACGGGCCTGTCAAGCCTGCCGGCGCTCGAACCGGAAGCGCTGGCAGGCGGTGACGTCCGTGCCAATCCTCGCCTGGCCGCGGCACATGCGTCCGAACAGCGCGCACGCGCCGCCTTGCGCCTGGCTTCAGCCACCCGCTCGGCGCCGCCGAGCATTGCGTTGTCAGTTCGCCGGGAAGACGAGCGGAGTCTGCGCGAGCCCGTCAGCAGTATTCGATTGGCATTGCAGATCCCGATCGGTACTGCTGCACGCAACCGTACTGTCGAGGCCCAGGCGCAAACCGTAATCGCGACAGCATCTGCGGAGGCGGCCGAGGTGCAGGCGAATACCGATGCCGACATCGATACTGCCAAGGAACGGCTCGCTAATGCACGTACCGCGCTCGACACGGCAAGCGCACGCGCAACGACCCTGCATGAACACACCGCGCTGTTCGAGAAGGCGTTTCGCGCGGGGGAACGAGGGCTTGCCGATCTGCTTCGTTCGCGCGCATTGACGCACGAGGCCGACATCGCCGCGGCCCAGCAAAAAGTCGCACTCGGACTGGCGCATGCCCAACTCAATCAAGCCTTAGGAGTCCTTCCATGAAATACCTGATCCTGCTGTTTGTCGCCATGTTCGCCGTGTTCGCCATGTCGATGGCACTTGCCAGCCCCGGCGCCCACGGGCCGAATGGCGAACACCTCGATGGCCCGGCAAACGCCGCCGGCACCGCCTCGTCCGCACCACGCATCGAGACCTTTACCGAAGCATTCGAGCTGCTCGGCCACCTCTCCGGCGGCGAGCTGTCGATCATGATCGACCGCTACGAAACGAACGAGCCCGTTCTGAACGGTGCGCTCGAAGTCCAGTACAAGGACCTCAAGGCAAAGGCGACATTCCACGCCGATCTCGGCGACTACGCTGTCGACGACCCGAAGTTCCTCGCCGCCATTTCAACGCCGGGTACCCATGCGCTGCTGTTTACGCTCGTCGCAGGTGAAGAGAGCGACCTGCTCGAAGGAACGCTGAACGTCGCTGCGGTGGCGGACGACCAAGGGCACGGCCATCCGATCAGCCGCCTTTGGCTGCTGGCAGCGGTCGCCGTCGTCGCCGCCCTGGCTGCTGCAATATTGATCGTGCGACGCCGGCGCCACCACCACCGCAAGGAAATCTGATGATGAAAATTACCCAACAAGTTGTCGCGGGCTTAATCGGCGCGATGTTCATGACCTCCCTGCTGGCCTCGCCTGGCGCGCACGGCCCGAACGGAGAGCATCTGGACGGTCAGGCAACTGCCAGCGCCGGGGCGCTTGCGCGCCTGCCCGATGGCAGCGTCAACGTTCCGAAGTCGGCGCAGCGCCGCATGGGCGTACGCACGCTGATGGCTTTAGAAGGCGAATATGCGCGGACCGTCGCATTGAACGGCAAGGTGAGCATCGACCCGAATGCTGGCGGCAGGGTGCAGGCGCCTTACGCCGGGCAAATTGCGCCAGGGCCAAATGGCCTGCCGGTTGCTGGCCAGCGCGTGGTCAAAGGCCAGGTGCTGGCACGCCTGCGTCCTACCGGCGCGGCGATCGAGCGCGGCAACCAGGCAGCACAGCTGGCAGAGCTGCGCGCCAACCGTGGCCTGCTGGCAAAGCGGGTAGAACGCCTCACATCGCTCGAAGGCGTGGTGCCCGCGAAAGAAATTGAAGCTGCCCAGGCTGAACTGACGGCCACCATCGGTCGCGAACGGGCGGTTGCCGGTTCCATCAGCGGCAGCGAAGCAATTGTTGCTCCTTCCAGCGGAGTGATTGCCAGTGCATCGGTGTTGAACGGCCAAATCGTCGAGTCGCGCGACGTGCTGTTCGAGATCGTCGATCCGCAGCGCATGATGATCGAAGCCTTGTCCACCGATGCCGGTATCGCCCGCAGGATCAGCGCCGCGACGCTGGCCGACCTGCCGGATGTTGAACTGACGCTGCTTGGCGGCGGCCGCAGCCTGCGCGACGGCGCCGTGCCGATCCATTTCCGTGCCCGCGGCAAAAACCTTGACCTGGCAGTCGGTCAGCCGGTCACAGTCCTGGCCAAGCTCGATACCAAGGTCAAGGGGATTGCCCTGCCGGCGGCGGCACTGGCACGCAACCCGGCCAATGAAACGGTGGTCTGGATCAAATCCGGCGCCCAACGCTTCATTGCCCTGCCCGTTGAGGCAACGGCACTGGACGCGCGCACCGTCATCGTCACCAAGGGACTCCCCCCCGACAACCGGGTCGTCGTCGTCGGTACGTCGCTGATCAACCAGATCAGGTGACCTTCCATGTTTAATTCCATAGTTCGTTTTAGCCTGCGCAACCGCCTGTTCGTCCTGGTAGCAGCGCTGATGCTGATGGTCTACGGCGCCATGACAGCATGGCGCACGCCGGTCGATGTGTTCCCCGATCTGAACAAGCCGGTCGTCACCGTGCTGACCGAAGCCGGCGGCATGGCCCCGGAAGAAGTCGAGCAATTGGTCTCGTTCCCGATCGAAACTTCGCTCAACGGCATGCCTGGTGTGACGCGGGTGCGCTCGGTCTCGGGCGTCGGCCTGTCGATCGTGTACGCCGAGTTCGACTGGGGAACCGATATCTATCGCAACCGGCAGCTCGTGTCCGAACGGATCACGCTGGTCAAGGAACAACTCCCGGGCAACATATCGCCGGCGATGGGGCCAGTGTCTTCGATCATGGGTGAGATCATGCTGATCGCACTGCCGATCGACGTCGCCAAGACCGACCCGATGAAGGCGCGCGAGTATGCCGACTTCGTGTTGCGGCCGCGCCTGCTGTCGATCCCGGGCGTGTCGCAGGTGATCCCGATCGGCGGCGAGGTCCGCCAGTTGCGGGTCGAGCCGGATACGGCGCGCATGGCCCAGTTCGGCGTGTCGCTGGAACAGGTAACCACGGCACTGCGCGGGTTTGCGACCAACACCAGCGGCGGCTTCGTCGACCTGAATAACCGCGAATACCTTATCCGCAACCTGGGCCGCACCAATCGCCTGGAGGACATCAGCGGGCTGGCCATCGCCTATCGCAACGGCGCGCCGGTCCTGCTCGAACAGGTCGCCGGCGTCAGCTATGCCCCGGCATTCAAGCGCGGCGACGCTGGCCTGAACGGCAAGCCCGCAGTCATCGTGAGCGTCCAGAAGCAGCCGGCGGGCGACACGGTACGCCTGACGCGCGACATCGAGACCGCGCTGACGGAACTGAAACAGGGCTTGCCGGCCGGCATATCGCAGCCGGTGGTTCTGTTCCGTCAGGCCAACTTCATCGACGCCTCGATCGGCAACGTCGTCGAAGCCCTGCGTGACGGCGCCATCCTGGTCGCCATCGTGCTGTTCGCCTTCCTGCTCAGTATCCGTACGACGCTGATCTCGCTGATCGCAATCCCGCTGTCGCTGGCCATGACGGCGCTCGCCTTCCACCTGCTCGGCCAATCCATCAACGTGATGACACTGGGGGGGCTGGCGATTGCGATCGGCGAACTGGTCGATGATGCAGTGGTGGACGTCGAGAACATCCTGCGCAGGCTCAAGCAGCGCGGCGAATCCGGCCAGTCGGTGCTCGAAGTAATCTGGCATGCCTCGGTCGAGGTGCGCTCGGGGATCGTCTACGCCACCGTCATCGTGGTGCTCGTGTTCGTACCGCTGTTCGCCTTGCCCGGCATCGAGGGACGCCTGTTTGCGCCGCTGGGCATTGCCTACATCGCCTCGATCCTAGCCTCGATGCTGGTCTCCATGACGGTCACGCCGGTGCTGGCGTACTACCTGCTGCCGCGCATGAAGCGCCTGCACCGGGGCGACAGCCCCATCGTGCGCACCATGAAGCGCTGGGATAGCGCCGCGTTGAACTGGACGTTTCCGCGCATCCGCATGATTTTGGCAGTCGCCTTGATCGCGGTGTTGGCGGCAGCGGCATCCGTGCCTTTCTTCCCGCGCGCATTCCTGCCGCCTTTCAACGAGGGTTCGCTGGTGATGGGGATGACATTCACGCCAGGTACCTCGCTGGCGGAAGCCAATCGCATGGGTTCCCTTGCCGAGATGCTGATCGCCCAGGTGCCGGAAGTGACCAAGGTCGGGCGCCGTACCGGCCGCGCCGAGCTGGACGAACATGCCGAAGGCGTGCACTCGTCCGAGATCGACGTCGACCTCAAGGCGTCCGAGCGGTCGCGCGAAGAGATCATGGCGAGCATCCGCAACCAGCTGACCGTCATCCCGGCATCGATCGCGATCGGGCAGCCGATTTCGCACCGGCTCGATCACCTGCTGTCCGGCGTGCGTGCGCAGATCGCCCTGAAAATTTATGGTGACGACATCGACACCCTGCGCAGCCTTGCGGACGGACTCCAGGCACGCCTGCGCGCCGTGCCGGGCCTGGTCGACCTGTCGGTGGAGCGGCAGGTGCTGATCCCGCAAATCAAGGTACGGATCGATTACCGCAAGGCGGCGCAATATGGTCTCGCGGCCGGCGACGTGCTGCAAACGCTGCAAGCGATGGCGGAAGGAACCCGCGTGACCCAGGTCATCGACGGCGCGCGTCGTTTCGATCTGGTCGTGCGGCTGGCCGACGTCGACCGCTCGCCGCAGGATCTGGCGCGGGTCATGCTTGCCAGTCCTGCTGGACCGATCCCGCTCTCAAGCGTCGCTCAGATTGAAGAAGGCGACGGGCCGAACCAGATTGGTCGCGAGAACGGACGCCGCCGCATCGTCGTATATGCCAATACCGACGGCTCGAACATGTCCAGGATTATCGAAGACGTGCGCAAGACGGTGTCCGGCAGCCAGCTCCCGGACGGCTATTTTGTCAGCATCGAAGGCCAGTTCCAGGCCCAGGAACAGGCGCAGCAGCTCATCGTCGGCCTGTCCCTGGCCTCGCTCGTGCTGATCTTCCTGGTGCTCTACTCGCGCTACCGGTCGTCGACGCTTGCGTTTGTCATTATGGGCAACATTCCGTTCGCCCTGGTCGGCAGCGTGATCGCCATGTGGATCGCCGGGGTGTCGCTTTCGGTCGCCTCGATGGTCGGCTTCATTACCTTGGCCGGCATCGCGACCCGCAACGGCATCCTCAAGGTGAGCCACTACATCAACCTGTGCAAGTTTGAGGGAGAAACCTTCGGCTGGCCGATGATTGTGCGCGGATCGATCGAACGCCTGACGCCGGTCCTCATGACGGCCTTGGTGGCAGCTTTTGCCCTGACCCCGCTGCTGCTGGCCGCCGACACCCCGGGCAAAGAGATTTTGCATCCGGTCGCGGTCGTCATCTTCGGAGGGCTGATCAGCTCCACGCTGCTCGATTCGCTGCTAACGCCGCTCATTTTCTGGAAAGTCGGCCGCCGCCCGCTGGAGCGGCTGCTGGCCGAAAAAGGCGGCGACGCATACTGATTCACACGGGCCAAGTGGCGGCGCCCACGTTTTGCCGCCGCATTTTTCTGGAGCATCGAATGAAAAAGATCTTTACAACAGCCGTCCTCGCGGCCAGTGTCGCCCTGTCGGGTAATGTTCTTGCACACGGCGCCAAGGCCAAGCATGGCGGCATCGTGCAAAGCGCGGGCGACCTGGCGTTCGAACTGGTCACCAAGGACGGCAGCACAACGATTTACGTCGACGACCACGGCAAGGATAGGCCGACCGCGGGCGCAAGCGGTACATTGACCGTGCTGAAGGGCGCGCAGAAAACCTCGCTGCCGCTCGAGGCAGGGGGCAACAATACGCTGGTCGTCACAGGCGATGCGAAACTGGCGCCGGGCAACAAGGCCGTCGCCGCAGTCACGTTCGCCGACAAGAAGGCCGTCAGCGTCCGCTTCTCCATCAAGTAAACGCAGCGCCGGTGGCGGTCCCGACGGTCACCGGAATAACCAAGTCAAAGGAGAGACGATGAAATGGCTCATTGCAAAATACCTCATCACGTCAGCGGTTGTCATACTGGTGTCGGAGGCGGCGAAGCGCAGCGATCGCTTCGGCGGGTTCGTCGCCGCGCTGCCGATGATTTCATTGCTTACCCTCGTGTGGCTGCATCTCGAAAACCAGCCGGACGTAAAGCTTGCCAATCATGCGTGGTACACCTTCTGGTACGTCATCCCGACCCTGCCTATGTTCCTGGCGTTTCCGTGGCTGCTGCAACGTCTCGGTTTCTGGTGGACGCTCGGATCGTGCGCGCTGATTACAATGGCTTGTTTTGGCGCGTTTGCACTTGCCCTAAGACGTTTCGGAATAACTCTTCTCTAAAAAATCAAAAACTCAGGCAAACAGGTCGTGCCGCGCGGTTTGGCTGATCGCGATGGTGGCGGGGTGGCTCATGCGCCGTTCGGTGGTAATGGCATAGACCTGTTCGACGAGCGTCTCGACGCGGCCGAGTTCCTTGACCCCATATTGCTCGCAGACCTGCTGTGCGATGACGCTGGGGGCAAAAAACACGCCTGCCCCTGACTGACCAAACGCTTTCATCATGGCGCTGTCGTCGAATTCGCCGACCACGCGCGAATGCAGATTGTTTGCCCCGAGCCATTGCAGCAAGCGGTGATGGATCGCAAAGTCTTCGCCCGGCAAAAGCATGGGCGCCATGTCGAGGCAGCCGGGAAAGCTGTCTCCGAGCGAGGCTGCCAACGCCGGCGCGGCGAATGCTGCCATGCTGCTCTCCCCCAACAAGTGGCTATAGCCGCGCACGCTCAAATGCGCCGGCATTGGCCGATCGGCAATGATCAGGTCGAGCCGGTGTACCGCGAGGTCCGCCAGCAGGCCGGCAAGCCGTCCTTCCCGGCAAATCAGGCGCAGCGGTTCAGCAAGCCCGAGTGCGGGCGCCACCAGGCGGCATGCAATCAGCTTCGACACCGAATCGGCGCAACCGACGCGGTACGTCTCTGTCGTTGTGTGCGACTGGTCGCGCACAATTTCAAGCAGCTCATCGCCAATACTGAAGATGTCTTCGGCATGACTGAGAATGCGCCTGCCGGTGTCTGTCAGCTCCAGGTTGCGCCCGGCGCGACGGAACAGCTCGACACCCAGGGTATCGGCAAACTCGCTTAATTGCCCGGAGATCGATTGAGGGGTGAGATGCAACTTCTCCGCCGCCCTTGCAATGCTGCCAGTCTTTGCCACCATCCAAAAATAACGCAGGTGCTTGTAATTTAGTGAAGACAAAATGCCACTCCAGTTCAAAATTATTCGATTTATTCGATGTATTGGTAAATTATATTCGATTTGTTCGATGTTTAAGTTCGCTCTATGATGATCCGGTTACTTACTTTTAACAGGAGAAACATCATGCGCATGAACATCCAGGCAAGTGGTTTTGTCTTGACCGACTCATTGAAGGTGTATACCGAAAAGCGCCTCGTGACAGCATTGGGCTGGGCGGGCGGGCACATGCGTGAATTGCATGTTTCGCTGTCGGACATCAACGGGCCACGAGGCGGGCGCGACAAGCGTTGCAGGATTTTGGTACAGATCGCCGGTGGCAGAAGCGTGGTGATCGAGGATACCGAGACCGATCTGTACCACGCCATTGACCGCGCCGCCGAACGTGTCGATCGCGCTGTCGTACGCCGCATCGAGCAGCTGCGCGGGTTTTCCCATGTTCGGCTCTTTGGGGAAAGTGCGACCGCTGATCTGGAGAAGGACATGGGTGCTTCCCGATGAACGGTTTGGAAAGCATCGCAACGCTTCCGATGTGGGCCGCTTTCATCACTTTTGTCATCTTGATGCTGGCGCTCGACCTGTTCGTCTTCGGTGGTAACAAGGCGCACAAGGTCAGCGTCAAGGAAGCGGCCAGTTGGTCAGCCATTTGGTTTTCCCTGGCAATGATTTTTAACGCCGGCCTTTGGTGGTATTTGAATAGCACTGTCGGACCAGAAATTGCCAAAACAAAATCATTAGAATTTTTGTCTGGCTACCTGATCGAGAAGACGCTCTCGGTCGACAACGTTTTCGTGTTCCTGCTGATCTTTACGGCGTTCCAGGTGCCAATCCAGTACCAGCGCCGGGTCTTGATTTACGGTGTACTCGGTGCGATCGTGATGCGCGCTGTCATGATTCTGGCAGGCGCGTGGGTCGTCAGCGAGTTCAGCTGGGTGCTGTATCTGTTCGGCGCTTTCCTGCTCTTTACCGGCATGCGCATGCTTGTTGCGGCCGATGCTGAGCCGGATGTCGCCAACAACCCGGTGCTGCTTTTTGCCCGCCGTCATTTACGTGTGGCCGAAGGTGACCATGGCGAGCGTTTTACGATAGTCAAGGATGGCGTGCGGTACGTAACGCCGCTGTTCCTGGTGCTGATCTTGATCGAGGTAACAGACCTGGTGTTCGCAGTCGATTCAATCCCGGCCATTTTTGCGATCACAACCGACCCGTTTATCGTGTTCACGTCGAATCTGTTCGCCATCCTCGGTTTGCGGGCACTGTATTTCTTGCTGGTAGATGTGGCAGACCGTTTTCATCTGCTCAAGTATGGCCTTGCAATGGTCCTGGCTTTTATCGGCGTCAAGATGTTGATCATGCCGTGGTATCACATGCCGGTGCAAGCGTCCCTGACGGTTGTTGCGGTACTGATCGGCGCGAGCTGCCTGGCGAGTGTATTTGTCACCCGAAGTGGCAGCAGCAAGTAACAAATAGCAAGTAACAAATAGCAAATAGCAGCCCGCCGCGGTGGGCTGCATTCTTAATTAAAACCTGAATCAAAAATGGAGTTTTTATGCGTTCGTACCCAGTTGACAGCCCTCATGCAGCAGGCCGTATCCTGGCCTTGACGATGATCGTCGACGGCAACCTGGTTGGATCAGAACTTGCAGCTTTGAGCCGCAGCAAGATTTTGGACCATATCGATCTTGACCATGCGGATTTCCAGCACTTGCTGAAAGACCTTTGCGAGGACTTGCTCACATCAACTTCGCACGGCGCGATACAGGTGGACAATGCGCTGATCGATAGTGTGCTGGAAGAGATAGTACACCCCGACTTGCGGCGCAGTTTGCTGCACGCAATGTGGAGCATCGCCGATGCAGACGGCTGGCTGGCCGATGCGGAAGCGGTTTTGCTGACCCGTGCCAGCAATGCCTGGGCAGCCGAGACGAACTTCAGCAGCCCTTCGTATCGCAGACCTTAATTGCCAAGACCAGCCCCTTCCCTACTTCCGAGCAGCCCAATCTTGCTGGCGGGAGGGGCCTTCGATCAATCCCCAAGCTTGTCCTGGCAACGGCTGACGCTGACAACTTCTAGCCGGACTGAATAAACTCGGTTGTTTCCGGATGATTTTGATGCAGATCAAAAAAATCACGTACCTCGACGCCTATATTAAAGTCAGAGGAACATCCGATGACCAAATCGCGTCTCGCACACGAACAGTTTGCCGACGTTTTAACCCAACAGGCAGGAGGTTTTTGATGAAGTCAACATTTAGGTTTGCAAGCTGGTTTGCAGCTATCGTCGCGGCAATGGCGACGGCGGGTTGCGCGACCAGTCAGGACGCGGCGCATGGCAAACACCAGGCGGGCCGCTCAAGCGCGCCACCGGCGGGAATGATGTCGCCAGGTGCGTCCGGCGACCAGACGACAATGATGGGTATGAAGGATATGAAGGCGATGTGCGACATGCACAAGAAAATGATGAGCGCGAAAACCCCGGAAGAACACCAGGCGATGATGGACGAACACAGCAAAACAATGTCGCCTGAAATGATGAAACAGCACATGGCAATGATGGAAAATTGCAAGTGACGGCTTGGGCGATGCAGGGCGATTGCATGAAGGGTCAGATTGCCAAGCCTAAGACCTTAGCAAGATAGTCGCTGTTCCACCCGGCCTTTAATCGCTTGCCGGCGACCCCGAGCTTCGTCGTCTTCTCATTTTTCAGTAGATTGAGAGCAATTCGTCGCAAGAACGAATGTGTTTTAGGGATAACTCAAATTTTTCAATCACTTACGGCATTCTCGCCCTTTTTTATGCAAAATTCAGGCTAAAAGAGCGCGGCGTTCCAGCGTTCCAAGGCGCAGGTTCAGGTGCCCAAAACGGGCACATGATCACCGAATCGGGTTGTGCAGCAGTAACCGGCCGACCCGTTTACACAAAAAAGCATGACCAGCAACAGGTCCGCATCAACGGAATTAACCAGAAATCGACCATCGAGACACCGACGAGACCTGCTGGCTGCCAACAAATTCAAAAACCGGGTTATTAGAGGTAGCCTTAACCTGGGCTTTACCAACGGCGCCGCAGGCACCCCCATCGTCTACGACATGGAAGGCTACACCGACAACGGCACTTGCCAGACTGCGGCAAAGTCATTCATGCTCGGCTGGGTCGATCAACTCGCGGTGGCGCCGGCCAAGGTGGCCGGGGTGTATGGTTCTTCCTGCAATTCCTACCTGAACGGGCTCGCCACGATCGCCCGTCCGCCCAAGTTCATCTGGGCCGCGAACTGGGACGGCAATCCGTCGACCTCGGCTCTCTCCTGCGTCAGCGGCGCCAACTGGTCCAATCACCAGCGGCTCAAACCATACCAGGGCGATCACAATGACACCTGGGGCGGGGCCACGCTCAATATCGACAGCAACTGCGCCAACGGGCCGATGGCGCCGACCGGCGCCCTGAGTTCCACCAGTGTGTGCAACTAACCCAGGCGAACCGATGCCTGCGCACCAGTGCCTGTAAATTTCACGAAGCCTTTTATGAATTTGTCATCAGGAGCTTCGATGTCAAATCGTTCCCAACTTCGCCGTCGCCGGCACACCGCGCTGCCGGTCGGCGTGGCCGTGTTCATGTTCAGCATGTTCGCCGCTGCGGCCGCGGCAGGCAGTCACCCCTGTGCCGCAGCCAAGCTCCAGATCGTCGCCGGTGCGGCGGGCGCCTACCGCGGCCATGCCACGCAGGAAGTGCGTCTCACCCATATCGGCACCGGAGCCTGCCATATGACCGGCTTCCCCGGCCTGCAGTTATTGCCTGCCAATGAAGCACCGCAGGCCGTCGGCGCCAGCGAAGCCGCACCGCACCTGGCGAGCCGACGGGTCGAGCTGGCGCCGGGTGACGAAGTCGTGCTGCTGCTGGGAACGCTCCGCGTTTGCGAGGCCGCCAACAAGGCCGACAAGAAAGTGAGCAAGCGGCTGCAGCTGGCCTTGCCCGGCGGCGGCATGAAATTGCTCGACGGCGTACATATCGATACGCTGTGCGGACGCGCCACCGTCGTGCACTTCCAGCCGGTCCAGAACGAAGCGGCCGCACGCGCCAAGGCATCGAAGGGCGGATCGCCGCTCGGCGAACTCACCGGCAAGCTCGATGTGCCGGATGAAGCAAACCGTGGCGGCATCCTGCGTTACGTCGTGACGCTGTCGAATCCGACCGCGACCGCAATTGCCCTGGTTGCCCGCCCCGCCTACGCGCAATCGCTGTATGCCGACGGCAAAGCGGTCGACACCACGCTGCGTTTGAATTGTGGCTCGGCCGGCGCACAGATCGCGGCATACTCCAGCGCCAGTTTCGACATGCAGGCAGAAGTGCCGGCGACGCTTGCCGGCGATACCTTGAAGCTAAGTTGGAAATTGCAGGACGGGCCAGGCGTTGGCAAGATCATCAACTTGCGCTGACGCGCAGCTTTTTGTTTTGGCTGCCGCCGCGACAGCCAGGCCTGCGGTAGACACGCAACGGTAAGTCGTCGTTTCAAAGAACCTGATATAGTTGCTTAAAACACCAGCCCACCCTTTTAGCCGAACGCCTCATCTCAGGAAATCGACATGACTATCATTCATAACACCGTCCGTTTCATTGCAGTGGCAGCGCTGCTTGCAAGCGCCGCCGTTCAAGCCCAGCAAACCGCGCCAGTGCGTGTTCGCGGCGAGATTATTTCGGTCGATGCCACGACACTGACGGTACGCCACACCAGCGGCGAAACCGTCAAGATTTCCATCACACCGGACCAGGGCGTCGGCGCGGTAAAGAACGTCAAGCTTGCCGACATTAAAAAAGGCGCGTTCATCGGTACGGCCACCAAGCTGGCGCCCGATGGAAAGCACGTCGCAATCGAAGTGCTGGTATTTCCTGAATCGGGCCGCGGAACCAATGAAGGCCACTACGCATGGGATTTGCTGCCGGGCAGCATGATGACCAACGCCAACGTCGAGACCGTCATGTCCGGCGTGGAGGGACGCACCTTGCACCTGTCATACAAAGGCGGCTCCAAGGACGTCGTGGTTCCCGAAAACACGCCGGTGGTGACGCTTGCCCCGGCAACACGCGCCGACCTGATCGCTGGAAAAAAAGTGTTTGTGGTTGCCAAGGACACGCCGTTAGGCTTGAGCGCAACGCGCATTGTCGTGGAAAAAGACGGGGTTGCGCCACCGATGTGATACTGCAAAAGCGATAGATGCCCCTTTGGGCTCTACTCGAAATGGCGCGGATTTGCACAAGTATTGCGGGAGGGTACAACATCCGCGTCGACGACCTCCACGCCCTGTTGGCCACCGTGCGCGCCGAGGGGTTTGTGCTGTCGACTTGCGCGGCGTGACCGGCCCCGGCCCCGGCGGCGGCGGCAGGTCGCGTTTCACCGCTCCCGGCCACGAAACGCTCATCACTTGGCAATCGCGCCGGTATGTTCCGTCCGCCTGCGAGCGCCAGAACGCTTGGTGTGACGCGAAAGTTGTACAAATAACCGCTTATCATTTCAATAATGCAACAATTACTGTAAGGTGCACTGACCGTCTCAAGGACCGGACAATGACCTCTCCCACCCTGATTTCCGAAACCTGCGCGCTGGCTGAGCTGTTGCCGGCCGCGCCGACGCTGCCCGGCCATTACGACTTGCGCGGCTGCCTGGGCGAAGGCGGCTTCGGCCGGGTGTACGAGGCGTGGGACAGCAAGCTGTGCCGCCCCGTCGCCATCAAATGCATCAAGCACTCGGGCGCAGACCGCGCCGGCGCCGACCTGATCCGCGAGGCGCGTCTGGGTGCGTCGCTGCGCCATGCCGCGTTCGTCAAGGTGCATGCGATTGAAGACGATGGCTGCACCCAGTCGATTGTCATGGAACTGGTGCCCGGCCAGACCCTCAGGCAGACCCTGGCCGCCGGTCCCGTCGAGCGTGCCGCCGCCCTCGAATGCACGCGCCAGATCGCCGAAGCGATGCGCGACGCCCACGCTTGCGGCCTGGTGCACGGCGACCTGAAGCCGTCGAACATGATGCTTGAACCGGGCGGATTAATCCGCATCCTCGACTTCGGGCTGGCGCATCACCTCGACGTGCTGGCTACCGCGTCGCTGGCGCCGGCCGCATTGCAAGGCACCATTGCCTACATGGCGCCGGAGCGCATGCTCGGCGCGCCGCTATCGCCGCAATCGGATGTGTACGCCCTGGGATTGATCCTGTACGAAATGGTCTGTGGCGCCCGGCCGTTTGCCGCGCTCGATGGACTGGCCCTGGCGGCGGCACAGGTGCAAACCTCGTCCGACGGCTGGAACTATCCGGCTGACGCCAGCGCGCCGCTGATCGCGCTGATCCGCGCAATGACGGCGCGCCAGCCCCCCCTGCGGCTGGCCGGCATGACGGAAGTGCTGGAGCGCCTGGCGCAGCTTTCCGCGCCGCCCGCACAGCCCGGCCAGCTTGCGCCGCCAGCCAGGCTGCGCCTGGCGGCGCGCACGCGCCACATGCTGGCGGGCGTGTTTTTCGTGGCGCTGCTGGGCGCCGCCGGCTGGGCGGCTGCGCCCTACCTGGCCTCGCTCGCCCCCTCCCTGGCGCCTTTTTCGGAAGCGGTCGAAATGGAGCAGGCGTTAGCAAAGCTGAAGCTGTTCGACCGTCCGGGCAGCCTGGACAGCGCCGAACAGCATTTTCGCCGTATTTTGGTGCGCCATCCGGACAGCGCGGCGGCGGCGGCGGGCCTGTCGCTGATGTACTCCCAGCGCTACCTGAGCGACCGGCGCGACGAAACCTGGCTGCAGCGCGCCAACGCCAGCGCGCAACGGGCCAGCGAGCTCAACGCCCAGCTCGCGCTCGCCCACATCGCGCGCGCCTGGGTGCTTGACAGCCAGGGCAAGCGCGACGACGCCCTGCGCGCACACGCCCAAGGGCTGCGCCTCGATCCGACTAATTTTTTTGCCTGGTACGGCCAGGCCGCGGTGTTGCGGCGCATGCACCGGTACCCGGAAGCACGGGCGCGGCTGGCCGAGGCCATCGCGCGGTTTCCACAGGAACGCGTGTTCACCGACGAGCTGGGAAGCGTGGAGTACGAACAGGCCAACTATCCGGCGGCGGAGCGCGCGTTCCGCCGCAGCATCGCGCTGCAGCCGGACGCCGTGATCGCCTACGCCAACCTGAACGCGGCGCTGCTGCGCCAGAACCGCGACGACGAAGCGCTGCAAGTACTGCAGCAAGGCCTGCAGATCCGGCCCAGCGCCAAGCTCTATACCAACCTCGGCAACGCCCTGTTCCTGCGTCAGGATTACGTCGGCGCCGCGGCCGCGTTCGAAAACACGGTGTCGCCCACGCGCGGCGCGCCGGGCGAATACCTGAACTGGGCCAACCTGGCCGATACGCTGAACTGGATTCCGGGCCGCGAAAAACAGGCGCGCACTGCGTACGACAAGGCGCGCGAACTGCTGGCGCCGCGGCTGGCGCGCGCTCCCAACGACGTGCTGCTGGTGTCGCGCATGGGCCTGTACGCCGCGCGGACCGGCGCGGCCGCCGAGACGGCCAAGCTGTTGCCGCACGCGATGTCGCTGGCGCCGAACAGCCCGGACGTGCAGTTCCGGGCGGGGCTGGCTTATGAATTGCTCGGCCAACGGGACGCCGCTCTCGTTGCCATCAATAACGCCCGGTCTCTCGGCTACCCGGTCAAGTTCATCGATGCCGAACCCGACCTGGTGGCCTTGCGGCGCGACGAGCGCTACCGTCCGGACTGACAACGTCCGGCTATTCCGTGCTTGACTGCACATTCATTCACCCAACTGAAAGCCACTATGCAAACCGGTCACTCGATTACAGTCACTTGCGACGAAGGAAAAGATATTGCGCGCTGGAGTATCAAGGGCAGCGATCACGCAGTCATCAAAACGCAGAAGGGCGATACCGTCAGCTTCACTATCGACGCCCCTGGAAAAATTGTTCAGGCAACGCTGCTGAGTGGTCCGCGTGAGCGCGGCTGCACCGGTCCGCTGTTCGGCGGCAATCCCATCGACCTGATGAAAAAGCAGCCGCTCAGCGTGGGCAACTCAGCCGGCCTGTGGGGTTTCGCCATTGCCATCGAAACCCAGCAAGACGGCATCAGCAGCTTCTATTTCCTGCCTGATCCGGAGCTCGAAGTCGGTTCAACCTAGTTTAACCGGGCATTAACCCGGTCGCAGTACCCGCCAGCGGCGGCGCAACGCTTCGGCCGGCGTCTTCAACAGCGCCGCACAACGTCCCAGGTCGTCCTTGCTGGCTGCCATGGCGCGCGCGATTTCTTCCTCCGGAATGATTTCGGCGCGCCGTATTTCGGGATGGTCTTCGAGCAGTTTGTACATGCTTGGGCGCGACACGCCGAGTGCCTGCGCGGCCGCCTGGATATTCCAGTCATTGCCTGCCATCGCATCGAGGACCTCGTGCGCCGTCAAGGTTGCAAGCCGGCGCCGGGTTTGCGCCTCGCCGCTGCCTGCCGCCGACGCTGGCGGCGTCGTGTTTCCCGGCTGCGGCGCAGTGATCCGCACCAGTTGCTCGAACGAGGGCGTCACGCCTTCACGCAGCATCAGCGCCGCGCGCTTGAGCGCATGCGACAGCTGGCGCACATTGCCGGGCCAGTCGTAGGCCGCCAGTTCCGCCACCAGCGTCACGGGCAGGTCCGCGCCCTGCTCTCCCATCACATGCACGATCAGCACGCCGACGTCCTCGCGCCGCTCGCGCAGCGGCGGCAGGTGGATGACGAAGCCTTCCAGCCGGCGCAGCAGCGCCTGGCTGAACGCAGCCGAGTCGAGATCCTGGTCGGTGGCGGCGATCAGGCGGGCCGACGAACGCCGGTCCTGGGCGGCGCCGACCGGCCGGTAATCGCCGCCTTCGAGCACGCGCAACAGCATCGGCTGGACAGCCGCCGGCGCATTGCCGATTTCGTCGAGAAACAGGGTTGCTTGATCAGCTTGCGCGAACAGCCCGTCGCGCGGCGCCGGCGCGCCCGCGTAGGCGCCGCCTGCCGCGCCAAACAACTCCAGCGCCGCCAGCGACTCGTCCAGCGCGGCCATGTTGACGGCGACCAGCGGCGCCGCCTTACGGTCGCTCAGCGCATGGATGGCGCGCGCGGCGATGTCCTTGCCGGTGCCGGTTTCGCCCAGCAGCAGCACCGGCAAGCCGGACCGCGCCACCATGCGAATCTGCTCGCGCACGCCGATGATGACGCTGCCGACGCCGATCAGGCCCGGCACGGCGTTCAGCTTGGGCAGGCGGTTCATCCAGTGCAGGCACAAGACGACCGCGCGGCCGAGCGTCAGGATCTGGCCCTCGGCAATTTGTGCGGCGTTGAACTGGACTGTATCCTTGACGGTGCTGCCATTTACTTCCACCACCATCGGGGTGGCGGGCAGCGTCATGGTCACGTTGTCGTCGGCGTCGCGCGCTAGGCGCAAAGGCTGGCGCGAAATGCCGCCGTGGCCGAGCGCCAGCGCCTTGCTGCCGGGGTGCATGAACAGCGGCGCGTAGCGGTTCAGTTCGATGACGTCGCCGCTGGTGCCGCCAACAAATTGTTCGCCAATACGGGTGCGGTCGGGGTGCCAGACAATGGTTACGGCGAGCAAGGGCGCTGCGGCGCTTTCCAGGTCGGCCAATGGGGACGACAGCGTGTAATCGGAGTAGGTCATGGGGCCTGACAATAAACGCAGTTAAGTAGACGCCGGTGCGAATTGTCATTTTACTCTGTCGATAGGGCGAGCTGTAACCCCAAGTAAGTTTCCTTAGCTGAAAATGCCGCGAAATTGGACCGTGATTTCGGTTTTGAAACGACGCACTTGTTTCAGGGACCCAGCGAAATCCAATTGAACGATCGCGGTCGTAGCTGCCAGGTAACCCTATTCCGGATACTTCTCAACGACTCGGACAAACCGCTGTTTGGGGCAAACACTGTCCACTACACCGTTTTGATGCCTACCCATTCAAGCACCCATGCGCGCCATCGCTAGCCCAACACCTTCTCTGTCGTTGGTCCTCAATTACCTACGTTTCGGGGGACGCCTTGGAGGTCTAGAACGTGCCTTGCTTGTGCTTGCCCTCATTTTTGATGAGAAGTTCGCCGCTGAGCCCGCGCAGGAGCTTTAGGCTGCTCCGATCGTAGACATCGTAATCGACTGCGATCTCCCCGGCGAACATGGGCAGTATCGCATTAAGCGAAGCTGGTGCGGTGGTACCGAAGTCCGAAAGCGGGGGATTGCTGCTGTAATTGGCTCGGACCCTGTACTCGACCCCGTTATCAGCAGCGACTTCCTTTTTTACGTCATCTTCAACTTTTTTAAAATGTGTAGAGTTTGTCGACTTGGTGATCGGCGTCATGTTTTTCATGTCGTTGCCCGGTCCGCCCAGTAAATTGTTTAAGAGATGACCTTGCACTGCATATTGCGAGAGATATGAGCGGTTGGACGTGCCAGCGGCTGGCCACCAGTGTGGCGTCACTGAAGGGGCTGAACCTTTTCCAAGGTCAGCATCGTTCTTGCCATCAATATATACATGCATATCAGTACCACTGCCGTTATGCAGGGGTCCATACGTAATCCTGTAAGCTTGGGTCACATGGCCAGCAGGCAGAGATGGCCCTACGAGATCCATGCCGTCTATCTGCTGCCGTATAGCGGCCCCTGTCGCAGCCCGCCGTCCCATCGCGTCGGCCTCACGCTCCAGCCCGCCTTCATCATTGATGGCGACGCCAGCCATCTGAACAGTCGGCCGGACCCGCCCTTGTGCCTGCTGGACCACGTGCCAGACCTCGTGCGGCAAGTGCTGTTCCTGCCCAGGCGCGATGTGGATATCGGTGCCTTGCGCGTAGGCATGCGCATTGAGCTGCGCTGGCTGCGACGAGTTGTAAGTAAGCGGTAAGCCAACGGCGTTATTGACGTGACGGGCGTTGGTAAAGGTCGGAGCGTAGCGGATTGTTGGCAAACAGCGTCTTCCACACGCGCGGCGTGAGCTGCTCGACCAACGATGCGGGGTGCTGGCTCACGCGCTGCAAGACATCGACCAGGTAGTCATACGGATCGACATCGTGCAGTCGGCACGTCACGAGCAAGCTCTGAACGATGCCGATATGCCTGGCGCCCAGTTCGGTCCAACTGAACAGCCAATTTTTGCGGCCGAGCGGAATCACCCGCAGCGCACGTTCGAGGTGATTGGTGTCGATCTGGACACCGGGGTCGTTTAGGTAAACAGCGAGGCCGTCGCGCCGCTCGCGGATGTAGTTCAGCGCTTTCGTGAAGGGGCTGCTAGGCAGGAAACCTTGCGCCTCGAAGTACTTGTCGACCCATGTGAAGAAGCGTTGTGCCACCGGCTTGGCGTGGGCCTGGCGCCAGGCCAGTTTGGCTGCGCCTTTCAAGTCGTGCTTGCGGATATGCTCCTGCGCCGCGTACAGCGCGGCGATGTGCTCGAGCGCCTTTTCGGCGTGCGCCGGCTCAATGTCCTTCGCTTCGTACACCTCCCGACGCGCGTGTGCCCAGCATTGAGCATGCGTCAGCCCGATCTGTTTGGCGTAACTGGAATAGACGGAGTAGCCGTCGCTGAGAAGCACGGCGTCGTCCGGCGACGACAGCCCGAGCATGTCGCGCACATGTCCGCCAGCGCGGCTTGGCGAGTGCGTAAAGCAAATCTCGTCGCGCTCACCGTAAATCGGCCAGAAATAGGTCGTCTTCATCTTGCCGGGGGCCGAGCGGCCGGCCTTGATCGGCACTTCGTCCATCGCCTTGACACGGCTGGCCCGTATGGAATCGAGCTGCGCATCGTAGATCGGTTCGAGCTGCGCCACAGTCGCTTGCATCAGTTGCGTCAGCCATGGCCGGCTGACCTTGATTCCGGCATCGTCGAGCCGGCGGTGCTGGCGGTACAGCGGCAAGTGATAGGCGAATTTGTCGATCACCATGCCGACGACGAAGCTGACGTCGGCGCGACTGTTCTCGATCACGCCGACCGGTGCGGGCGGGCACGACAGTGCCTGCGTGTCCTTGCGCTTGATCAGGGGGCGCACGTACTTGAGCACGACATAGCTGCCGGGACGCTGCGCGAGGCGGTACGTGACCTTCTCGCCAATCACCTCGTACTGATCGGGCTTGAGCAATGCCATGTCCGGATTGGGCACAGCAATCACTTCCACTGGCACCCGTTTCTCGTCGAAGAACAAACTTGATTCGTTGGCGCCATTGCTAACCGGTTTTGTCTTGCGTTCGTGGCCGGCCACCACCACTTTTTTGCCAGGCAAAGGCGTATCTGGAACGGCATCGAAACCGATGCCCAGAATGCCCTGAACGCCTTCTGGATCGGGATGCCGCTTCTCGCTTTTTTGGCCGAAGATCTGGCGCTGAAACCACGCCACCTGGCGACGCAGATTGACCACTTCGCGTTCCAGTTTTTCAACCAGGTCGACCAACTGCGGCGCACTCAGTGCGACCGATTCTGTCGGTGTCGGCGAGGAGGAATTGAGGGGCGAATGCATGGCTATATTATAAATCTTTTACCCTGTTTTTTCAGCAATATTAGCGACATTAGCGACTAATGCAGATGGCTTTTGATAGCGCCGTCGCACCCGTTTTGGCTCTATCCCCTCGAGCAGAAGTTTCAGGCCGGTCCAGTCCATTTCACGCGTGCTCACGGTGCTCCAGTTGCTCAGAAGTCGGCCCTGCTCGAGCCGCTTGGCCCACACGCACCAGCCGCTGCGATCGAAGTACAGCACCTTGATCTGGTTGGCGCGTCGGTTGATGAAGGCGAACAGGTTGCCCGACAGTGGGTCCTGTTGCATCGTGTGTTTGGCCAGCGCGTACAAGCCATCGTAGGACAGGCGCATGCTGACCGGCTGGCCGTACACGAACACGCGGATTTGCCCTTCGGGAAAGAACATCAGCGCCTCACGATGTGTAAGACCATGCCGTGGCCCAGGTCGAGGCGAACTTCCAGCGCACCACCGACCGACGCAGGCTTCGGCACCGCTGGTGCCTCGGGCGCAGCCGTCATCACGCCGACGTCGATGAAGCCGGCTGCCGGCGTCGCGTCAACTGTCCCGGCCAACTTCGTGCGCCAGCGGTAGAGCGACGCCTCCGACACCAACTCCGCATGGCAGAACAGCTTGACCTACTCACCGCTGGCGGCAAGCCGGGCCAGCCGCTGGCGCCATTCCAATTCCTTGCGCAATTGTTTTACGAGCATTCCATGCATGACCGATCTCCATCGTGTTGAACATGGAGGAGATTGTGCCGATGCGGGCGCTTGTCGGATATAACGCCGCTGGCTTACCGCTTACAGTTGTAGTGCACTTTGACGTCGTCCATGCTGATCCCGCAAAGCGATTCAATCCCAGCCTTCAGCTGGTCCGGCAGCCCGGTCCTGTTCGGCAGGGCAGCGCTGTTGGTTTTGCGCTGGATGGCACTGGCAGCCATCTGCTGCTGGTCCGTGCGAGAACCAGCGTTGGCAATGTTTCTGTTCTGGCGCTGCGCCGCACTTTTCGGGCGCATGTCATCGAAGGCAGCGCTGCCTGACAGCGCATCTTGTCTGACTGCGTGGTCCGAGTCCGCCGACGACGACTCGTTGTCGCGCACCTCTACTTTGGTTTGCATGGTTCCCCTCCCTGTCGGATTTATCAAGTACAAGCTTCAAGGCAGCTTGCGCGCCGGCTTCAGCACCCCATACCCCCCCGGAATAACCACCACCCCAATCAACAGCGCAGCAATAAACCAATGCACCCCCGAATCACTCTTGAACAACGGATCGCCCACAACCAGCGCCGCAATCACCAAAAACGGCAGCACGATCAACACCACCATGCCGACCAAATAAAATGCATTGTTGTCCAGGCGCGTCCCACAGCCGCGGCAGCGCGACAGCGTCACGCCAGCCACGATTGCCAAGATCGAGGAAATCCAGGCCAGCCAGCGCAGCCAGGTGCGGTTCGGGCAAATCTGGTCGATCACCTTGGCCACGACGCCGCCGTCGATGCCGGCACTGTTGAAGTAGGTATGCAAGACAGCATTGGCGGTGGTGGCGCCGTCCAGATCGTCTTCAATGCTGGCAAACGACAACGGCCAGAACCCCACGCCGCCGAAATTATCTTTGAAGTAGATGAGGTCGTCGTTCAGTTGACCGGGCCGCTTTCCGTCGTACTCCAGGATTGGAATGATGTTACGCAGCACCCGTACCCGGCCGCTGCTGAACAGCGTGTTTTCGACACTGGCGCGCAACAGCATCTTTTCGCTCGAGGTCGGTTCTTGCAACAGGACCAGCACCCGCAAATCGTTCGCCCGCAGGCGCTTGATGTCGGCGGGGTCGGCGTTGTCAGGAATGAGATTGGCCTTTTGCATCAATGTCTGCAGGTTACTGGGGGAAAACGGCCGGTCGTCGTTGTTGGCATTGTCAGCCTTGACTGTTGAGTCGACGATATCGGCCTGCGTCACCATCAGGTGAAGCTGGCGCGCCGGTTTCATCGCATGAAGTTGCGCCGTCAACGCCTGAATAAAGCTGCCCAAGGCCTCCTGCTCCGGCTTGGTAGCCGGAAAGCCTTCGAAGCGCAGCGTGATGCCGTCGCCGACCGAAGGCCCCTGCTCCAGGCCGAAGGTGGCCAGCGCGGTGCCGCGCCAGTCGGTTTTGGGATACGGCGTGCGCAGCAGAGCGTCAATGCTCTGGATCAGGTTGGACAGTAGCCCGGCCATGCGCCCACCCTTGGCCGCGCTCCAGTCATTCTTGTACAGCACCCAGTCCACCTTCGTCCTGTGCCGGTGCGCCGCCTCGAGCAGCGTCCATGGCGTGGCGTTGACGCCGGCCGGCAGTTTCAAGGCGCCTTTGTCGTCGATCGTCATGCCGTACAGGCCGATGCGCGACAGGACGTCGAAGTCCATATTTTGTTTGGCGGCGTTGCTCCAGAGCGGATAAAAGCCGTAGGTCATCATGCCTTCGCGCGCATCAGGCGCGCAGCCACATCCTTTGACTGCGCCGGGCCCTCCCTGTCCAACCGTAGCCGGCGCCTTGTTCAGCGTTACCAACTCGGCGGCTTTGTCGAGCTTGCGGTAGAAAACCGTATGCGCAGCCTCCGTCAACCCCGCTGCCAGCGTCGCCTGCTGCGGCGTGCAGCGGCCCTGGACGGCACGCAGCGCCAGTACCTCGTCGATCCGATTTTTGCCATCCATCAGAGCCCACAGCGCCCTGACGTCGCCATCCTCATCGAGGCGCCCTTCATGCCGATAGCGATTGGACGGACACATGTCGAGCGCCCGTACCATCCGCGCCCGCAGTGCAAGGCCAAACAGCTCTTTTGAAGGGTACTCCACTTTGGCCATGCTCAGGTACAAGGCGGCGACCGGCGGTTCCAGCTCCGTCGCGGCCGACAGGTCCGCTGCGATCGTCGTCGGGATCCGGTAATGGACGACATGGGCCAGCTTGTCGATCTGCGCGGCTAACCGGGCCAGACCTGCTTTTTCCGGGCCCTCGCCCATGGCGACCCGCAGGTCCATGTGGAAGTCGTCCGCGCTGGCGTAGTCGATGTCGGTCTTGAGCATCAGTTTTTCGACCAGTCCTGGGGACGCGCCCTTAAATTGCTGGACCGCCTGGCCGGGCAGCATGTAGCCGTCGACCGCGGCGAAGTTCGCGATCCGCGCGAGGGTTGCGTTATCGAGCACCAGCCCTTTCGAAGCCCGCCGCACCGCGTCGTCGAACAGGTTCTTGTCGTTGTACCGATCGGTGAGCGTGCGCAGGCGCGCCAAAATCAACGCGATATCCTTCGGCTTGCGCAGGAACGCCGGATCGTAGCGGTAGCTCGCTTCCGGGCCCGGCAAGGGCTCTGGTTGCGCGTTCCCGGCCGCTGGCGTCGCGTGCCCGGTGCCGGTGCCGGTGCCAAAGCGGGCCAACTCCGCAGCGACATCGAGGTCGAAACGGCGGGCGTCTGCCTCGAACGGATGCTGTGCGCAAAACAGGCCCAGCCAACGGCGTGTGACGGGGCCGAGTATGCCGTCCCGCAGCGGGTTGTCGCCTTCGCCGGCGTCGCGCTTGAAGACGTCGTCGCCGGTGTAGATGCGGTTCAGGTCCTTCTGAACCTGCGGCACGCTTCCCGCGTACGTGCCGGCGGCGCAATTTTTCTGGCTGGCGTCGACCGGCTGCTCAGGCGGCGCGGCGCGCAGCGGCGCCACCGTCAACATACAGGCGCCGAGGGCGCCCAGCAAGCGAATCAGGATGGAGTTGGTTTTCATTTTAGTGCGTGCGCCCTTCTTTGATCAATTCTTTGGTGATGCCAGTCAAGAGGTCGTGTTGGCTGACCGTGGCACGGCCCATCCGCGCGGCCTGGACGGCGGCGTAGCGCGCCACGTTCGTTATCGCGCCGCCGGACAATTCGTAGGTGTCGGCCAAAACCTCGAACCTGACGTCCGGGCCAATACGCACGGCATCCTGGAACACCCGCTGCCACAGCAGCAGGCGCGCGTCGGCGTCAGGCATGGCGAAGTAGATCGCGCTCTGAAAGCGGCGTGCAAAGGCTTCGTCGATGTTGCAGCGCAGGTTGCTGGCCAGGATCACGATGCCGGGAAAATCCTCGATCCGCTGCAGCAAATACGAAATTTCCTGGTTAGCGTGGCGGTCGTTCGCGCTGCTGCCCTGGGTGCGCTTGCCGAACAGCGCGTCGGCCTCGTCGAAAAACAGGATCCAGTTCTTGTCCTGGGCCTGGTCGAACACGTTGGCAAGGTTCTTTTCGGTCTCGCCGATGTATTTCGACACCACCATCGACAGGTCGATGCGGTAGACGTCGGCGTTGCCGAGCACGACCATCAGGGTGGCCGTGAGCGTCTTGCCGGTGCCCGGCGGGCCATAGAACAGGCAGCGGTAGCCCGGCTTGACGGCCTTGTCCAGCCCCCACTCCTGTAGTAGCGTGCCGGGCCTGGCGAGCCACAGTCCGATGTTGTCAATTTCGCTGCGCACCTCCGGCGCCAGCACGAGGTCACCCCAGCCCAGCCGGGTGCTGATGCGCTTGGCGGGAAACGCGGCGCTGTAGTCCGGCTTGTGGCGCGCGCCCGTGGTGATGCGCTGCAGGCAGTCGGGGGCGATGGCCAGCCGCGTGCTGAACAGGGGCTCGACGTCGCCGCCGTGCTCCTGGCGCAGCAGCCTGCCGCGCGCGAAGAAATGGGCGTCGTCGAATAGGCATGCCACCTCGATCCGGCGCGCCAGGTCGTCCCCGGCCAGGATGAAGGCGGCCGTTTCGCAGGTCGGTAAAAAGCCTTCGTGGGTTTTGCCTTTCCAGCCGCCGAATTCGGTGAAGCGCTTTGCCTGCACCTGGTTCTGGGTAAACATCAAGTCCAGCGCCTGCGGCCGCAAATGGGGCATCAAGGCCAGCATTAGCACCACGCGCTCGTCATCCATCATGGCGTGCTCGCGCACGATGCCGGCATACGACGAGGTGTCCGCGTGCAGGTCGGGCGCAGGCGGCGGCTCGAACGGCGTGCCGGGCTGCGCGAAATAATGGGCGAAGCGCGCTTCCAGCAGATGCGAAAACCAGGCGATTTCACGCTCGAGCGCGCGTGCATTGACCGCCGCCTCGTGCATCGGTGTGCAGAGCTGGTTCATGGCGTGCTCCGTGGTTCAATGTTGATCATGCCGGACGCCATTCGACATGCACCGGCCGCGCCATCCAGCCGAATTTGATGATCGAATAGCCCCACGGCAGGCGGTCGAGCAGCATGTCGAACGTACCCGGATGGACCCGCAGCTGCCAGGCGTCCTCGATCAGTCGCAGGTCGGCCTTGCGGGCGAAAAAAGTCTGGCGCATGGCTGCTACCGAACAGCTGCCGAGCACCTTGGCGTGGGCCACCATGGCCTGAATCATTGCTTCGATGCATTCCTGTTCCGCTGGGCTAACGTCAATGCCGGCCGGCACCGGCGCTGCCGTCGGCAAGCCGCACAGGATCTTGTTGAGCACCAGCAGGTATTCGGGCGCATGCGATTCTCCCGTGGCCATGTACTGCAGCAGCTGGACGGCGCGCCCGGCCGCGTGTTCGTCGATGAACTTGCCGTCGACCGTCAGGCCGAGGACGTTGAACAGGCGTGGCAGGTAAGGGCCGGCCAGCACCACGCCGGCGTTGCCGACGACGAGCAAGTCGGTGCTGTCGACGGGCGCGGGGAATACCGGCGCTGCTGCGTCGCCGACGCGGCCAGCGCGGGACTGCGGCAAGGGCGCCGGGGCTGCGTCTTGCTGCGCAGCCGGCCCTGCAGCTGCCGCGAATTGCGCCGGTAGCGCGTCCAGCAGGTTGGCGTGAAGCTGGCTGTCCGCCGGTGCGAGGCCGCGCAGGAAGGCGCCCGCTTCCATGCGGCGCCCTCCCGCTGGATCGTTTATCAGCGTCGTCAATGCATGCAGACGACAGCGCATCGTCCATGCATTCCACGGCGCGCCGCGGCCGACAGCATCCTGCAGGGGCGCCGACGGCGTCAGCACTTCACGCAGGATCGCCGGCGCGCCGCCATCGAGCAGACCGGCGAGGCCGATGAAGATCGTATGCGGAAGTGCCTGCGCCAAAGCGCGCCGCACCGGCGCGTTGCGCCCGTAATGGCGCAAGCCGGCACGAATTTGCGGCGCGTGGCTGTGCAGCAGCGTTTGCCAGTGCGCGGAAACGGCCGCGGCGTCACCCGCCATCAGGGCAGCAGCGAGCATGTGGGTCGGCATTGTCGGCGTTTTTGGTGCAGCCGCAACCGGGGAGTCGGGCGTGGGCAGCGCATCCAGATCGAGCGGCGCGCCCGACGTCACCACGGCCAGCACGCCGCGCAGGAAACGTGCCGGATTCTCAGCTTGTTCCAGTTTTGCGCCGATCGATTCAAGCATCAGCGCTTTGCGCCGCAGCGCAATGGCTGGATTGGCGCCCACCTGCGCCGCAATGGCCGTGCGCAGCGCCGCGACGTCATCGATGCTTGCGGCGCCGGGCGCGTCAGGGCGTGCTGTGTGGCCCGACAGCAGCGCTTCGAGCGCGCAGCATTTGGCGAGCAGCGAGCGCGCCATTTGTTCGCGCTGGCGCAGGACCAGGCCAAGGCCGGTCGGGGCGACGATGGGCGCAAGCGCCGGCGTCGATGCGCCGCTATCGTCGATCAGCGGCCGGAATTGTTCGACCATGCCGGCCAGACGGACGAGCGCCAGGCCGGCCCCGCGTTCGGCCCGGCTCGCGCGCCAGGGGACGGTGGCGCCAGCCGGAGGCGCGTCGAGGCGGTGCGCATAACTGGTCTGCGCTGCAGGCGCCGCCTTGCCGCTCAGCTCCAGCGCCACCCTGGCATACACGCGTGCCGGCAAGGCATTGATCGCCGGGCGCGCGACACAGGCTGCCAGCACGTGGCGCCGCCACACCTGGGCCTGGCGGCCATTGCCCGCCGCGCCGGCGCCGGACCCATCCGCCTGCATCGCCGACAGCCGTTGACCCAGCCGCTCCAGCGCCGGCGCGTAGCCGGGAGCGCTCTTTCTGCCCAGGGCGATGAGCTGGCGCGGCGGGAAGTGCGCCAACAGCCGGGCGGCGCTGTCGGCGTGTTCGAGCGCATGCGCCACTATCGGCCACAAGGCGTCGTCGGCACGCCCGATCACGTCGTCGAGCAGCGCTACGTGCAGGTGCGCCTGGTCGGTACCGGCAGCACGCGGCAACGAGCCGCTTTCCAGAAACCGCAGCAAGTGCCGCAGCTGCACGCGGTACGACTGCGCACCCTGCCCGCTGGTGCGCTCAATGGCGTCGTCCGCCGCGCGAGGCGCGTCGTCGGTCGGCGCAGGAGAACCGCCTTGCAGCGGGGCGGCAGGCGCGGCGTGGCCGCTCGTATTCATCATGGAGGCGGGATTGTGATTGGTTTGCGTCAGCAATGATTCCCGCTGCGTCGCCTGGGCAGGCGCGAGGCGCTGCACCACGGCACCCATCTGATGCTGGGGGAAACGTTCGACAAGGCGCCGTGCGCGCGCAGGACTGGCGAGCGAGCGCGCAAGCACCGACCACACCGCACCTCCCCCCTCCTGCAAAAGGCTCGTTTGCCTGGAATCGGCATGCAGCCGCCGCCAGGCCATCGTCGCCGCCTCTGCACCCGCACCAGCCTCCCCTCCTGCCAGTACCGCCAGGCGCCGCGCGGATGCCGCTGTCGCGCCTTGCTGCGGCAAACCCGGCCACGGATTTCCGGGAAATCGCGCCACCAGGCGCTGCACACCGGCAGGGACGGCCGTAACACGCGGGGGCGCAGCCGTGCTGTCGGGATGTTCGCAGGTGGACAGATACGGAGCGAGCGCTGAGCCGATCTTTGCCAGGGCAAGCCGGACGCCTGCACCGGACACCGGCGGCACGCTGCGTTGCGCCAGTACCAGCCGCCACGCCATCGACATCGTTTGCGCCCCGCCCGTCCCTTGCAGGGCCTCCGCCAGCAAGGCTTCGTACTGCACGGCGTCTGCCGGCGCCGCTTGCCGCAGCACGGCCAGCAGCTGACGCTCCGGAAATTGTTCGACAAGGCGGCGTGCGCTGTGCGGCTCGGCCAGGGCAGCCGACAACACGGGCCACAAGGATGCGGCGCCTTGCGCCAGCAGCCGGTCGAACAGCGCCTCGTGCGCAGGCTGGCCCACCGCGCCGCCAGGAGCGCGAAGCAGCTGACCGCTGTCGAGAAAATCAGCGAGCAGATCGATGTCCGGCATTGACGATGCGCCGGCGCCGGCCGCAGTTCGCCCACGCGCCGCCCGAATGTGCGCACACGCCGCTTCCGCATCCACAGCGCCGGCGTTGCCTGTGCAGGCGGCCAGCACCCGCACCCACGCGGTGGCTGCAAATTTCGCTTCCGCCAGCAAGGTTTCGAATGGTTCGGCCCGTGCGCCTGCCGTGCTCCGCACTATGCCGAGCAGCTGATGCTCGGGGAATTGCGTAACGAGCCGGTGCGCGCTGTGCGGCTCGGCCAGGGCAGCCGACAACACGGGCCACAAGCATGCGGCGCCTTGCGCCAGATGCCGGTCGAGCTGCGCCTCGTGCGCCGGCTGGCCCGTCAGGCTGGCGCGACCGGCCGGCAGCTGCCCGCTGTCGAGGAAGTGCGCCAGCAGGCCGATATCGGAAGTCGATGATGCGTTCGCGTCGTCGGCAGGATGGGCCAGGCAAGCGCGAATGCGCGCGCACTGCGCCTGCGCATCGACGTATCCCGAGTCCGTACAAGCTGTCAGCACGCGCACCCAGATCGCGGCCGGCGCGCCCCCGGCGCGCCCCGGCGACCGCGGTGTCGCCTCCTCGAGCAAGGATTCGAACTGCGCCGAATGCGCACCCGCCATGCGGCGCAATACAGCAAGCAACTGGCGCTGTGAAAACTGTTCGACAAGCCGGCGTGCGGTGCGTGGCTGTGCGAGCGCGCGTGCCAGGACAGATCGCAACTCATCGCCGCCATGTTTCAGCAAGCGCTCGAGCAAAGCCTCGTGCTCCGACTGATCCGGGTTTTTGGAGCCAAGAGGCAGCACGCCGCTGTCGAGGAAGTGAGCCAGTAAGTCGATATCGGCGTGCGGCGGGACCTGTGCCCCGGCCGCGGATGGTGCAAGCGCGGTGCAGATGCGCGCGCAGGCGGCGTGTAGGTCGACGTCAGGGTCGGCAGCGGCAGCGGCGGTGCACGCCGCCAGGACCTGCACCCACGCCGCCGCCAGCAGGGCTGCCCCGGGCGGACGCTGCTTGAACTGCGCAAGCAAGGCCTCGAACAGCCCCGCGCGTGCGCCGGCCGAACCGCGCAGCACGGCAAGCAGCTGATGCTCCGGGAACTGCCCGACCAGCCGGCGTGCGCTGCACGGGTCGGCCAGCGCGCGTGCCAGCACCGTCCACAGCCCTGCGCCAGCGCGCGCCAGCAGGCGATCGAGCAGCGCTTCGTGCAGCCGCGCCTGGCCGATGTCGGCATGCCACGGCATGGTGCCGGTATCGAGAAAGCGCCCAAGCTGGGCCAGCTCCGATTCATGGCGGCTGACGATGGTTGCCGCAACGTCGCCGCGGCCGGCGCTGGCGGCGGCGCCGCCGGCGCCACGTGGTTGCCGGGCGTCGGCCAGCGCCCGCTGCAAGGCGTCGCCCAAGGCCGCGCGCAGGCGTTCGACCGCCGTAGCTTCATAATCGGCCTCGACGATAGCGCCCAAGTCGATTTCCAGCCAAGGCAGCACCAGCACCGTGTCGCCATCGTCAAAACCGTCGAACACTTCCTCGATTACCGGCAGCAAGGTCGCCGTCACCAGCCGGCTGAGGTAAGCATCCTCCCGCATGGTCCGGTTGCGGCTGTCGATGGCGATATCGAAAACCAGTTCATCGATCAGGTGGCTTGTCATCGACTGCCCTCCGGCGTCATCAGCAGTGCCGCCAGGGCGCCGGCGGCGCGGTCGGACGCGGCATGCGCCGCGGGCGCGGCGCGGTCCCGATGCAGCGTACGCAGCGCGCCGCGCCAGTTCCGCCACAGCGCGTCGAATGCCGCCATCGGCGCCGGGGCCAGCCACAGGAAGGTAGGATGCACGTGGGCCGGACAATTTCGGCGCACGGTCTCCTGCACGAACTGGCGAAAGTCGCCATCGACGCAGCGCGCCGTCCAGTCCGGCAAGACAACGCTCATGCGCGCGCCGTAAAAGTCTTTTTCGAGCGGCACCCGGTCGCTCGGCCATAGCAGGATATGCTCGACAATACGCAGGCATTCGCAGGCTTGGTTGGCGGCGACCAGGGTATCCACGCACGCATGGGCAGCCTGAACCGCCGCACGGCGGGTCGGGTAGTGCCCGACCCGGCTCCAGGTGTCGCCAATGCCGCAGTACAGGTCTGTGCCCGTACCATGTTCATCGCTGTCCAATGCGTAGTTTGCCAACGCAACCCCGGCGCGGAACATCGTCGGCGTGAACGCATCGGCCGCAGGCGCCGGCGGCGCATCCAGGTCCAGGCCTGAATCGAGGCCCGGCGCAACGCCTTGCCATCCGGGCGCGCGGGCGCGCATTTGCGCGCCCGCCGTCTCGTGCGGGGCGCCGCTCCATGCCGCGCCGTCATCGCCGCGGCTTGTCCCGCCATCCAGACCAATTAAGATGGCGACGCGTCGCTCCAGCACCGACACGCCGCTCTCGCTGCCCGGTTCGGCCAGGTAGTTGCAGGCGGTGCCGCGCCATGCGCTCAGCACGACCAGGCTGCGCACCAACTGCGCCTTGGCTCCCAGCAGCCAGCGTTCGGTATCGTTGGCGTGGTACTGGTTGAAGCGGCGCAGCGTGGTCTGGGGAAATGCGTCGCCGTGCAGCGCCAGCAAATAATCGAGTACGCGGCCTTTGCGCTCGCAGTAGTCATCCTGTTCTTTCAGCGCGCGGAAATCCGCGCCCTCCGGATCGATCAGCAAGGCTTCGATGTCCGGAATCTCGCGGTTCGACAGCTGCTTGTGAAAATAACTGGCATCGCCGCCGCTGTCCGCAGAAAACAGCGTCGGAATCTCCTGCAGATTTTGCAGGTAGTTCGCCATCATCTGCTCGAAAGGAAACAGGAAGCCTTTCAACTGCTGCGCCTGCGCGATGCGTGCCGGTCCCGCCGATTGCGGCAAGCCGTACTGGCCGATGCCGTACACTGCGGGAAAATCGTTCTGCACCGAGTAGTATTGAGCCAGTTCGCGGTAGCGCCCCACCGGCAAGGGGAAGACGGCGCCATCGGCCGTTATCGTGCGGAACGCATTGCGGTCGAACCGCAGTTTCCTCAGCGCGTGCTCGGCATCCTCGTGGAAAGCCTGGTTTTTCAGCAGTGCCGATGCCGGCTCACGCGCCAGCCCATCCATGCCGAACCCCGCGCTGTCTTCGGCATGCAGGCGCAGGAAGGCGCGCGCGGCGTCCTTCGGCAACTGCAGGCAGGGATAATAGCCATTGCGGGTGTCGCAGCTGATTTCCTCAGATCTGACGCCATCGGCGTCGAGAAAAACCAGGCTGCGCACGCGCCTGACGCCGTCGATCCGCCGGATCACGCCAACCAGCTCGCTGACCGTGACGCTGCGCGCCTGCGTCGGCTCCTCACCTATGCTGATGAAGCCATTCGATGTCGGCGGCCCTTCGTACACCGTCTCCGGCGGCATGCCCTGCGCGACGACGTCGCGCAGCCGAAGCGCCGCCATGCCGGATGAAATGTATTCGCAGCAGTCGAACAGTATCTGCGCCAGGATCTCGGCCGGCGCGCGCTCGCCGTACAACTCGATGTCGCCGTCGAGGTAGTACGCGACCGACTCGAGCACGGTGACCTGGCGTAGGTCTTCGCACAGGTTGCGATTGCTGGCGTAGTGAATCCTGACCTGCTGCGCGATGCTGGCGCGGCCCTGCGGCGTCTGGATTTCGGTCGGAACGGCGACGTCGATCGCCAGCAGTCCGTTGCCGCACGCGCGTACCCAGATCTCGTTGATCGAGGGGATGGCGTCATACAGCGAGCGGCGGTAGTCGCCCACCGTCAGGGCCTGGCCGTGGAACACGTCTTGCGGCGCATACAGGGCGAGCGCATCGTACGCGATGGCGCCGTCGGGCCCGGTAAGGTAGTCGGCCACGTCGAATTCAGTGCGATAGGCCAGGTCGGTCAGTCCATACACCAGCTGCTCGAGCACCGTCACGCCCGGGTCGTGCAGGTTGTAGTCGGTCCACAGTTCGCCGCACAAGCCCCGCAGCGCGTCGATACCTTCGGCCTTGAGGGCGGCGAAATTGAGGCCGATCGGGTCACTGCGCACGGGCGGGAAATCGTGTTCAGCCATGATGGCTCACCGGCGCGCTCATCGCTTGTGCGTAGCGACGCTGCACCCGGCCATCAAGGGGTCATCCCACAGCTCGGTGATGTGGTAACGGATAGCCACTCCTTCGCCGTAGTGACAGTTGACCTTGACCTGCAGGTCGAACTCGCGGCGGCCGCTGTGCTGCAGCCAGCGCAGTTCAAGCCGATGGCGGCGCGCGCCGTAATGGCTGCGGTGGTAGCTTATCTCGCCCTTGGCGTCGAACATCTTCAATGCGAACGCGTGCATCAGGGCGTACTTGCCGCTGCCCTCCTTGCCGGTGCCTGCCACTACTTCGAGCGCCACGCAGCCGTCCAGGCCCGCGCGGATCGTGTGCCAGTCGCTGTCGGCCCAGGCCTGAGGGCCCTCCACGCCGCGGCGCGCGCTCGAGGCGACCGTGCCGCGCACGTCCAGTTCGTAGGCCGGCCTGGGGTTGTTGACGCCGACCCGGGCCGGCGTCTCCGCTGGCACGCCGCCGGGCGCATGCTGGTCAAGGTCGTCGCTCCCGGGTGCCACCAGGGTCAGCACAGCAGTCTCCGCGCCCTCCGTGCGGCGCTGTCCTTCGGCCCCTTTCGGTTGCGCCACCCCGAAAGCCATGCTGTGCCCGCCCGCATCCAGCCCCATCGCCCAGGCGCGCGCCATGCCCTGCCGGTAGAAGCTGAGCAGGCGGCGCTCCTCGCCATTTCTCTGCGTCAGGCACAGGCCGCGCGCGGGGCTGTGCTCAATGCCGTCGTCGTTGATGTTCACCGTCGAGTCGATCAGCATGTCGAAGTCGCTCATGGACGGCATGCTGCCCTCGGCGAAGCGCGCTTTCAGTTCGGTCCTTGGTCTATTCTTCATCTCGTTTGCCTCCAATTATGAATGTGCTGCCGATTTCCATCTGGCCGATGCCGGTCGGCGACGCCGGCGTCGCAGCGCCCGCATGCTTGACCGTGATGTGGTGGCGCTTGATCGGCACCGCGATACTCCACGGATAGGTCGGTTCGATGACCGGCTCGCCCGTCATGCCGGGCGCCGCTGTGTCCTTCAGCGAAAACAGGTCGAGATCGCGGCCGCTCACGCTGAGCATCGAAAAACCGCTTACCGCCAGCACGCCGTCCTGCGCGAGGATGAACGACTCGATGTCGTGGCGCCGGATGATCCAGCCGAAATGGCAGGTGTTGCCGATCGGGTTCCAGGGTGAAATGAAGTCCGAGATCAGCGCGTCGAGTTGGTTGACGTACCAGCCCAGGTCGGCCCCGGCACGCAGCACCAGCGTGCAGCGCACCTGGATGTACTGATAGACCGGGTTGACCACTTCGAGCGTGACGGCCGGTGAAATATGCGCCTCGACGAATTGCCTGACCTGGCCGATCAGGTAGCCGTTCAGGCGCGGAAATTCGGCCAGGTGGCCGTTCGAACGGCACGCAGGCAGGCCGACGATGAGCACATGGCCAGGACAGCAGGCGCCGTCGGGCCGCAGTGCGACCGACAGGTTGGCAAAGCACTTGACCCGGTCGATCGCCGGGAACTGCTGCAGGATCAGCCGTTCGTAATCTTCCGGCGTGATGGCCTGGCCCTTGTGACGCAGGCGTTCGGCGGTGCGCCGGCGCATGTCGTGGCGGCTCTCGGCCAGGCGCCCGCCGTACGAGGCGGTCACCTGCTTCAAGCGGCCCAGGCCTGGAATTGCCTGGCGCGGGCGGGTAATGGTGCCGGCCGCGATCGAGGCAGGCGCCAGCGGCGCAGCGACAGCGCCAAGGTCACGGAATACCTGGGCGGCGTGGGTGCTGATCGAATACAGGCTGCAAAAGCGTTCCAGGTCGGTGTCGCACGACACGCGCAGCCAGAACAGACCGGACTGCAGGTCGGTGTTGTCGCAACTGATATCGGGCGGCAGCGTCAGCGTCACGATGCCGGCGCGCAGGAACGCATGGGTGGAATCGGCGCGCACCGCATATGGCAAGAGTGGGCGCCAGGCGTTATCGGCCAGGTAAGACCAGTACAGCTCGCGGTTGGCCAATTCGACCATCGGCAGCGCGTCTTCGCGCAGGTGGAAGAACAGCGTCAGCGGCGCGCGCAGGTCGCTGGCCGACAGGCCGATGTACAGGTTGCCGCCGTCGTCGAAGCGCGGCAGCAACAGGTCGCGCTGATGGCCGGCACCGCGCGCGGCGTCCCAGCCCAGCGGCGACAGCCGCAGGAAGGCGTCGCCGGCGGCGCTCGGCGCGGCCACGATGGTGGCCGTGGCGCGGTAATTGAGCCAGATCGCGTCGAGCAGCGGCGTGTACGGCGGCGCCGGCAGTTCGCGCAGGCGCGCGCCGTTGCGCGGCTGCCCATTGTAGCTGAGGCAATTAGCCAGAATGAACGGATAGTCGCGGTGGCCGAACAGGAAGTCCGGTCCGGCCAGCGTGATCTTGAAAAAGCCGCCGCGCGCACCACTCGTGTAGACGAACGGCGCGGGACCTTCGACGCGGCCGATGCGCCGTCCCTGCGGCAGTACGCGGTCAAAGCGCAGGCGGCGCGCGGCGGCCACCGGCGAGCTTGCCGATGCCCCTGCCGGTGTTGCATCCGGGGCGGCGGCCGCGCCGAACAGCGTCACCGCTGGCCGTTCGCTTTCGTCGAGGGGCGCCCAGGCGCCATCGGACAGCACGCTCAGGTTTGCGCGCACGTCGCCAAAAGGCGTCAGGCCGTCGCGGGCGTCGCCCGCATAGCCCGCATAGTAAGCGCCCAGGCCGCGCACGGCACGCGGCAGGCCTCCCCACTCCAATACCAGCTCGAAGCCGGTAAGGTTCTTGCACGCTGTTTCGGCGCTGCCGACAATCAGGTAGGAGCCGACCGCCGGCAACGGGCCGAAGGGTTGGAACGGCGAGGCCGCCGACAGCAGGCCGATGTGGTTCTGTAATTCGAGCGCGCGGTGCCCGCTCACCTCGACTTCGATGTCGGCGCGCACCAGCGGCAGCCCGCGCAGCAGGCCGTACGGGTACACGTAGGCCAGCGCGTTGAGTTCGAAGCGCACCATCGGGCAGTTGCCAGGATACTGCTCGCCATGCAGGGCCGGCGCATACGGCACTACCGCCGCGGCCTCGGCGCCGAGGCGAAACGTCAAGCTCAGGGTATCGACGTTCCCGGCGCCGCGCATGAAGCCGGCGCTGTATTCGGCGATGTCGATCCAGCCGGCACTGCCGCTGACGCTGATGCTGAACATGCGCTCCAGCACACGGTACAGGATCTCCGGGTCGTTCGCGTTTGTGCCATGGGTCGTCAAGGGATCCTGCTCCGCCTGCGACTTCTTCATGGCCTGCGTGACCTCGGCCAGCAAGCCGTCCATGCGTTGCCATAGCCTGCCCGCCGGGCCCGTGCCGTCGCTTCCCAGATGCAGGACGACGTCGACCTTGCGTTCGCCCTGGCGCATCAGCAGCACGTTGCTGGCCAGTGCAAAGCCGATGCGCGCCACCGCGCCTGGCGGCGCCATCGCAGCGCTGCGGGGTGCTCCGAACAACGGCGCCGCCTCGCAGCTTTCATCCTTGGGCAGCATCCCGGGGCTGGCCAGCGCGATCGGATTGAGCCGGCAAGCGGTCGGATAGCGCCGTTCGCGCTGGCCGAGATGCTCGTACAGCCTCGACTCCGGAAAACTGAGGCGGTTGCGCTCGAAGAAAACCGTATGCAGCGCCACCACCCTGGCGTCGGTCACGATCATCGAATGTTCGGTGACGAATTCCAGTTCGGGCGCGCTGCGGTCGTACGGCGCCAGGAAACGGGTTCCGCCGTCGACCGGAATGGCGAGCCCGGGCGGCGCCGCTTCGAACACCAGGAAGGCGGCGTCGCGCTCGGGCCCGTGCGGGCGAACGCGCAGCACCTGGTCGTAGTAGAAGTCGAGATGGCGCCCGGTAAACCGGTTCAGCTTTTCCTGCGCGCGCCGGTACAGCTGGGCGAACGCGATCAGCATGCCGATGCCCGGATCGTGCTGGCCGCTGCGCAGCGCTCGCGGCAGGCGCGCTTGCGCGCTCCGCTGCGCCATCTCGACCGCTTTCATCACCTGATGGAAGGCGGCGCGCAATTGCGGCTTTTGCGCGGGTGGTGCGGCGGGCGCCCCTCCGGCTGCTTCCAGTGGATGGCCGCGCTCGGGCGTGCCGTCTGAAACGCCGACGCCGTGCAGCTCGTGGCCAAGCTGCCGGCGCAGTCCGGCCAGCATGGCGCCTAAATCGGCGCCCTGGACGCCGCCGTGGTTGAGCAGGATCTCGGACCAGCGGCCCAGCTGGCCGAACCACTGCTGCAGCATGTGCGCGGACAGCGCGTCGGCGTCCGGCGTAGCGGGCGCCGACTGCGCCAGCACCTGCTCGAAGCGCGCCGTCACGGCGTGCACGCGGGTGGCGAGGATCTCGGCGAAGACGACGATTTCGTCATCCTTGAAGTAGTTTTCCCAGCTGGTGCCGGGCGCGCGCCCTTCAAAGCCGACCTGGCGCGCGCTGTCGAGTGCGACGACCAGCAGCTGCTGCAAGCTCAGCTCGTCGACATCGACATAGTGTTCCGCCAGCGCCTCCGGCACACGCTGCGCCTGGGACGTGCCGCTGCGTGAACTCATGGTACGCCGCCGATCAGGGGTTCCCGCTCGTCGCCGAGATTGAAGGGAAGCACCATGTTCGCAGCGGTGTTGGTGGCGCGAATGCGGTAGCCCAGTTCGATTTTCAGCAGCGCCTCGTCGAGAGCGTTGGTGTGCACCGCCACCAGCTCGACTTCGACCCGGTGCTCGAACAGCGCAACGGCGCGCACGATTGCATCCTTGATGCGCGTCTTGAGACTTTCGTCGACGCTTTCGAACAGCAGCGCGCGCAAGCCGCAGCCGAAGGTCGGATGCATGACCCGCTCGCCGGGCATGGTCGACAGGATGATCAGCAGGCTTTCACGGATGTCCTGCTCGTCGCTGACCATGCTCAGCTTGCCGTCGCGCCGGAACCGGGGCGGAAACGCCCAGCCGCTGCCGAGGAAAGAATGGCTCGAGTCGACGTTCATGGCTCAGCCGCCGATCATGACGGTGGCGCAGCCCAGCATGACCGTGCCGCCGTGGGCGCAGGCGTCGCCGACACGCGCCGCCGGTTTACCGCCGATCATCACCGTGGCCGAACCCTTGACGATGGTATCGGGCGGGCCAACGCAAAGGCAGGCATCGCCCACCACGGCGGCCACCATCTTGCCCACCATGACGGTGGGCAAGCCGGGACCGATGACCGGGCCACCCACGTGTGGAATCGGCGGCAACGCCGGTGTGACCATGGGACAGACATGAAGATCGGTAATGCGGGCGCCTGGGGGCATGGTTAATCCTGTCGTTCTTAGTTGATCATGACCATGGCGCCCTTGACGGTCGTCTGGCCGGTGGCCGACAATTCCGCGCTGGTCGCGCCCTTGGCCGTAAAGCCCATGCTGGCCTGGCTGGTGATGTTCAGGGCCGCCTGCTTGAGGTCGGCCTTGCTGATGATGTCGACATTGCCGACCGCGTCGATGGTCAGCTTGCCCTTGGCCGAAAGCACGATGTCCTTGGGACTGTCGAGCGTGATGCCGCCTGGCGCCAGGGTCAGCTTGTTGCCGGTTTCGTCCAGCAGCGTGATGGTCTTGGCGTCGTCGCTGAGCTCGACCTTGTTGCCGGCCGGCGTCAGCACGGTCACCATCTTCTTTTTTTCATCGAACTCGATTCTGAGCTTGCTGCGCGTGACGATTGCCTTGGTATTGTTTTCGGCGCCGAGCTGGTACGGCGGTGCGCGCTTGCTGCTGTATAAACTTCCCAGTATCAGCGGGTGCGTCGGGTCGTTGTTGAGAAAGCCGAGGATCACTTCGTCGCCGATTTCGGGAATGAAGAAACTGCCGACACCGTCCGAACCGTAAAAGCTGGTCAGGCGCGCCCAGACGCCGTCGGTCTCGGCCTGCATGACCGGCACCGTAACCTGGATCATGAACTGCTTGTTGGGGTCTTCGTCGAGCTTCTTGACGACGCCGATCTGCAGTCCCGACACACCGGCCGTCAGCCCACCGGCCATCGGCGCGGCCAGGTTGTGGCGCTCGGCCAGGCTGTCTGGCGCCATCCCGAACTGCGCTTCGGTAATCCAGTCGCCATCGGCCAGGGTGTGCGTCACGGCGCTGAGCCATGTGTCGCCTTCGAAACGTTTGCCCACGCCCGCGAGCTGCGCCAGGGTGCCAGGCCTGGCCAGCGCGCTGCCCTGGAAGCGCATGCGCCCGCGCACTCGCGCCAGTCCGGCGCGCATCTGGCGCGCCGCCGACCAGGCCTTCAGGCCCTGCGCCCCGAGCGGCGCAGCCGACTGCATGCGGTAGCTGCCCAGGTCGAGTACCTTGGCAAGCGCGGCGCCATCCAGGTTGCCCTGAGCGTTGAGCGCCCTTGGCTTTTCGGCGTGGGTGACGACTTCCTGCGTGGCCGGGTCCCAGGCCGTGCTATCGACGACGCCAAGCTGGCTGCGCGCATCGAGGTCGGCGTCGAATGCAAGCAGGTCGACGCCGAAGGTGAGCAGCAGTGCCGCCGCGCCGCTGGTCGCCGGCGGCGCAACCGTCAGCTTGCCCGCCTCGACAACCACCACCAGGCCGTTGGCTTCGGCCCGCGCCAACATGAAGTCCCAGTCGCTGACGTCGTACTGGACCAGTTCCTTGTGGGTGGGCTCGGTGCCCCGGACGCTGACAGTCAGGCCGCTATAGGCGCCGATCAGCCTGGACAGGATTTCGGCGTCGCTGGCGTCGACGTAATTGGCCGACCTGCGCCCCAGCGTCATCGCCAGCGCCTTGTCGCGGCACTCGATCGCCAGGCGGACAGCGCCGCCGGCGCTGCGCAGGCCAAGCGAGACGACGACGCCTTCGAAGATCGTGGTTTCCTTGCTGCCGTAACCGGCCGCAATGCGGATTTCCTTGCCGGGCTTGAAGAGGTCCGAGTCGGACAGCGACAGGCGGCCGCGCACCTCGTCGTCTTCGGCCATGACGATGCGCGCACTAGGCACCTTGTTGACGGCGTGGCTGACTACCACCGACAGGATCCCGATGGCCGCATCGATGGCCTGGCCGCCACTGTACACGGACACTCGCGTGTCGCCGTCGCTGTCGAGGATGGGGGAGACGGCCATGCTTATCCCAGTTTCGGCAATGTCAGCCGCTCGCCCGGCAACAACTGGCGACACGTTGTCAGGCCGTTATACAGCGCGACGGCCTGGAACAGCGACGGGTCCTGGTAAGCCGTGAAGCACAGCAGCGGCAAGCTGTCGCCTGCCACCACGCGGATCTGGCGCGTCTGCGGCCCGCTTGGTGCGCCCATCATGGGGCCGCTCTGGTCATACGCGATGAAGCTGAGCTTGACGCGTGCGCGCAACGGCGTCCCGGACGCGTCGAACAAGGTGTAGTTGACCGACATCGAAGCAATTCGGCCACGAAACACCAGCGTGCCCCAGACAACGTCGACCACGGCATTGACGACATTGGCGTCGCCAGCCGGATCGTTCAGCACCCGTCTGAGCAAGTTGACTTGAGCATCTACATCGCCCGTACTGGCGGGCGCGTCAACGATGCCGGTGCCGTCGAGTACCAGCTCGTCAAGATCGAGTTTGTCGACCGCCTTCTTGGCTAATTTTCTTTGCCGCTCCTCGCCTCTCGCCGAATCTTGCGGTTCGGTATAAAAAACGGCGCTGGTGCGGGTGTATTTGGCCGGATTGAGCATGGCGGAAAATTCCAGGCTGTCCTTAGCCTGGAGGTTTCGGGTGTTGACGCGGCGGATGGTCAGCTTTTCTTTGGCGCCGGGCATCACCGCTCCTTGCGCTCGTCGAGCACTTCGCCGATCATGCGCCGGCATTCGGCGCGCCAGTCGCGGCCGAACTGCGGCTGTGGCTCCTCCGCATGGACGTCATTGGCATCGGCGCCGTCGGCGGCCCGCTGCACCACCTGCGATTTGATCAACATTTGTCGGATTTCGATGGACATGGCAATCAGATGAGCCTGGTTGAATACGAGTAGCTGAGCACGATCTTTTCGATCGCCACTTCATTTTTGGTCGAGTTGAACGCGTCGAACTCCCATTTGATCGGAAAAGCATCGGCGAACTGCCAGGCGCGAATCGGCACCTTGTAGGCATTCATCAGGTATACCGCCAGCGGCAGCGTCTGGATGCGCGCCAGGCCGTCGCCGTCCAGCGCCGCGCGGCACCATCGCACCAGCGCCGACTCGACCGATCCCACCCCGCGCTTGAGTTCGAGCGGCACGTGCTTCACACCGGTCGGCAGACGGTGGATGAAGCGGTTCTCGCCGCCTTCCCGGAACTCCTCGAAGGCCATCTCCGATCCCAGGCCAGATACTTCCTGGAACGATGCATCGTCGCTCAGCTCGGCAGCCGCGAAAGCGACCTTGAAATAAAAGGCCGGCACCGGATAGACGTCGCCGAACCAGTCGCCGGGGTGCCCGGCCGCCGTCTGTGTGACGTTTCCAGGTTCAGCCATTGGCGACGGTCAGGCCTTCGTGCGCGATCTCGATCGTCTCGATGGCCACTTCATTGCCCTCGGCCTTCAGGTCGGTGCCGCTGACCTTGGTCGGCCATGCATTGGCCAGCGTCCACACCATGGTCGGCTTGCCTTCCTCGTCGAGCAGGCTGATCGTGACGGGCAGGCGCTTGACCGTGTTCATTTTGATCTGGTTGATCCAGTCCCAGAACTTGTTGTCGCCCTTAAAGATGCCCTTTTTCATCGTCACATTGCCAAACTTGGTCATGCCCGGCATCTTGATGACCGAAAACAGCGGGCTGTCGCCGCTGCGGTACTTGATTTCCTCGGACTGGATATCGAGACCACTGATTTCTTGGAATGACATGACCTGCGCGTCCCACTTCACTTGAAAATGAAATTTCGGCAACGGCCACAGGGCCGCCGATTGTTTTGATCCGTCATCTGCCATCACATCCTCCTTCGGTTGTCGTTATCTGCGTTGTGTTGCTGCGAAGCGGCGCCAGGCGCCGATTACGCATCAGGATTTCTGCATCTGCTGCTGGAAGGTAATCTCGATAAACTCGGCTGGACGCGACAGCGCCACCAGGATCGTCACGTTCATCCGGCCTTCCAGGATGTCCTCGGCCGTCATCGTTTGGCCCAGGCCGACCTGCACGGAGAACGCATCCTCCGCGCTGGCGCCGGCCAAGCCGCCGCGTTTCCAGATGCCGGTGAGGAAGTTGTTCGCCATTCCCTTGACCGTGACCCAGGTGTTGGCCGTGTTCGGCTCGAACACGTAGGCCGCCATCGCCAGGCGCAGCGATTCCTCGAGCATGATCATGGTGCGGCGCACGTTGACGTAGCGCCAGTCCAGGCTGTTGCCGTCGAGCGTACGGGCGCCCCACACCAGCACGCCGGCGCCGATGAACGACCGGATCGCATTGATCGATTTGCCGCCGGTGGTCACGTTCAGGTCTTCCTGCTCCTCGTGGCTGATGTTGACGCTTGGCGCAACGACCGAGTTGAGGCTGACGTTGGCCGGGGCCTTCCAGACGCCGCGGGCGTTGTCGACGCTGGTGTACATGCCGGCGACGGCAGCGCTCGGCGGCAGGCGGTTGAGCTTGACGGCCATCGTGCGCAGCATGGTGTTGTACAGCGCGCTCGACTTCGACAGCAGCTGGTGCACCGCCAGGCGCCCTTTCTCGATCATTGCCTTTGCTTCGTCCAGTTGCTCCGCCGAAAGCAGCTTGGCGCGCGCGTCCGCGTCGAGGGCGGCCGCAAGCAGGCTCACCATCTCGTCGTAACCTTTGTAGTCAGCTTTTTCTTTTACGACCTGGGCTTGCATGAAGTCATTGGCCGACAGCAAGCCGTACTTGCCGTCCTTGACCTTGGCAATCACCCACCCGTCGCTCATAAGACCCAGGGCATCGACCTTTTCCTGGTAACTTTTTCTCGGGATGGCTTCGGCCGGCATGTCGCCAATTTTCATGTCAGCCTGCAGCAGCTGGCCCAGCAATTTGGCACTGGCCGCGTCGATATTGCGGTAACTGAGGTCGCTTTCCTTGACGATGGTCGTCTCGAGCCACGGGTAATATGCAGCAGCAAATTTCAGGCTGTTGGTGCCGAGGTGGTCGCGGAAGTGTTCGACCGGATCGATGACGTCCGCGCGGTCCAGGTAGCCCTGGTAGACGTCGAGGATGGCAAACCGGTTCTTCATGTCGATGCCGCAATGCTGCAGGACCGCCTGCTGCACCGAGATACAATCGGATTCCGAGTCCAGCATTACCGCTTCGGGAATGACGACCAGGGTCGGCTCCAGCTCTTTCTTGAGCTGGCTGACGCCGCCCGTGAGCTTGGCGCCGCCGATCTCCTCCGTATAGTCGCCGACCGAGACGATGTAGCACGGCCCGCCGCCATTTTGGAAAAACAATTGCATGCAAGCGTACAGCAAGTAGGGCGTGCCGGCCCGACCCAACAAGTATTCGGCCCGGGGCGGCGACGCGCCGGGTGCGGGAATCGAAAAGTCGCCCGGCACGGCCGCCGCTTCCGGCTTGCCGTCCGCTGCTGGCGTCTTTTGCGACAACGTCAACGTGAAGCGGCTGTCGGGTTCGCCACCAAAATACTCGACGTACTCGGACATGGAGGTGATGCGCCAAGGCTTGTCCCTGAGCTTATTGCCTTTATTGACCGCCTTTTCGGTATAGCCAACGAAGGCAGGGACGGCAGTCGCGACTTCGACCACCGAGTTGGGGAAGGCATTTTTTTCGACGATGTAGACGCCGGGGGTTTTGTAGGCCACGTTCTCAGCTCCGATGATTACTGGTTGATGAATATTTCCGAGACCAGAATCTGGTTCCCGTCTTTGCTTTCCCGGAAATGCTTGCCCACACTGGCATTGGGCATCCTTTTGATCAGCACCTTGTCCCCGGCCGGCGAAGCGGCACGCAACTGGAAACGCGCTCCGCAAACTTCGCGCATCGCAATTGCACGTTTTGACAGGAACACGTCGGCGCCACGATGGCCGCCGATCTCGACGCCGGTGCAGTGATCGAACTCCATGTCGCCCGCCAGGTCGACTATGGCGGCCTGGGCTTCGCCAGCACCGAACAGACAGTATTTCCAGTGGCTGCTGGCGGCGTCGAAGCGGGAATAAAAATGGCGCTGCCGGGCATCAAGCGCGGTCAACAGGTCAGACGACACGGCGACCTGAAGAACCATGGCCGGCGCTGGCGCCAGAAAAGGCTTGCCGAGAATCGGCTCCAGGTCGGCGTGATCGCGTTCGATAAATGCGGACGCCGACACGTATGGCGTGACATGCAGAACCTGGCGCCCGGCATCGTCGGGGACGCTGCGGGCGGTGTCGAGCAGTAGCAGTTGTCCCTTCGGCCATGCCGGCACCGTGTATTCAAAAAAATGCACGTCGGTAAAAAAGACCAGGAACGCCATGTTGAGCGGCGCGCCGGCCTCGGCTACGTGCAGGCGCAAGCGTTCCACCACCTCCCCGTCACCAAAGGCGGCAATGCCGTCATCCTGGGCGCGCAGCAGCACCCCTGCCCTGCGCAGCAGGTTGTGACAGGCGGCGGACGGCTCGATGCGCAAGCAGCGCAGGGTGCCATCGGCGAAAAACGCGTGTTCGAACGAGACGCGAAAGATCAACTGACAAGACGACGGCATATCACTTTCCTTTCGCAAAATGGACTGCAACGGTTGGCTCGGAAATAATATGCCGGCGGCCGGTGATGCTGTTCGAATCAATGCCGACCATGCGGACGCGATATAAAACCGATGGTATGTACTTTCCGCCGAACATGCCCCAGATATTATTCAATTCGCGGCGATCCAGATTCTCCATATCGAGGATCAGCTTATCGATTCCTTCATCCATGGCCGGGCTGGAGCTGCGGTCAAATACAGGATGCTGTTGAAAAAATGCAATCACGCGCGATAAATACTTCAGGGACTCTGGATAATTTTTGCCGGTAAAGTTTGCCGCCACCATCAGGTATAGATTCAGAAACGTCGGCGCGCTGTGCGCCAGCATGTGGCTGTTGCCGGTGCGGCCTGGCATGGTATCGCGCTCAACTCCTGCCAAAAACAAGACAACTTTGTCAGCGGTCAACTGGTCCGTCCGGCCGTCCGATCCCACCGGATTCGCCAGCACAACGATGTCCTCGCCCGCAATCGACGACCGGCGCAAAAACTGATTCAATTCGAATGCAATATGGTTTATTGCGAGATAAATCATTGCCAACCGCCCGTTGCCATTTATTAAATCAGCTAAACTTATTCAACCGGCATCGCTGTTTATTATTTTCTTTTTTTATCCGGCTTTACTCGTTCCTGAAGCGAACTATGAAACGTTTTTTATGGGCCGTCAACAAATAATTTTGGATATATTTTTACACGTAAAGTGACGTGTAAATTATTACATTTACAGGGGCCAGATAATAATAAGGAAATAACGGCGATTTTGTTTTTGATAAAATCAAGTTTCAATGATTTATCGAAGCAGTGGCCCGAATGCTGATCGTCGTCGTTTTTTTGGCAGTGTTTTCATCTGTCATGAGCGCACAAAGTGCGTGCCTGTTGATGGTCGACACGTCGTGGCTACAAGGGGGTGACAGCCGTCGAGCACGCCGACGGGCAAGGGGAAGTGTTGGAGATGGCGCCCTTGATGGCACCACGGAGGGAAGTTTTGCGCTTGGTACTTGAAACTGCCTTGCCACGTCCCGGCAGAATGCGGCGGTGCTCTCGCCGCTGCCGATATGCTCTGCAAAGCGACAGCCGATTCGCGTCAACGATTCAATCGCCTGGCCAGCGGAGAAGGTGAGGTCCCGAGGGCTGCGTTTGGCGCGCTACTGCGGCTTCCTGTAGCGCAGCCACACCGCGCCGCCTTCCTGGATATCGGCCGACACCAGGGTCAAATAAGCCGGCTTGACCCACTCATCTCTGGCGACCTCGAACGATGCGGGATGCTCTCCACGGCCGTCGATCAGCGGCAGGACCAGCACACTGATTTCATCGACCAGGCCGGCGTTGACAAACGACCCGCTGACGTGCGGGCCGCCTTCGACGATCAGGCGCTTGGTGCCGAGTTCATCGGCGAGGATCGCGACGACGCGCGCCAGATCGATCTCGGTCTTGCCGCCAAACACATACGACACGTCGATCGACTGCAGGTAAGCGAGATAATCGTCGGACACCGCTTCTGTGACGACCTCGACGACATGCGAATCGAGCGCGCAATTATTTTTCCACGCGACTTTTCCGTGCGGGTCAATGGACACCGCGTAGCGAGAAGCGTCGCGTTTGGCGAAATGATGGGTGCGCGCAATTGGCGCCTTGGCCAGGCCGGTCGGATAGCCGTCGCCATGGGCGACTTCCTCCATCGTGACCCGGCCGCAAATCCAGGCGTCGAACGTGAACTGCTGCGCGAGTTTCTCGTAGAGTTCGCCCGCGCTGTTCTTGAAAGGACGGTCCCAGCCGTCGGTGAGTGCATGTCCATCGATCGAGGACATCATGTGGCAAATGACATAGGGTTTCATGGAACACTCCTGACAAGGTTTAACGGTTTACAGCATGGTATGAGCATAGCAAAAACCTGGGCAATGCAGCAACACGGCTGAAGCGGCGGTCTTAACGGCCATGCATGCTGCGCGCCGATGCGGCCGCCTGTCATGGGCAGCACGTCGCGCTCGAACAGCTGCGCAGGCGCCTGCGCGTCGACCTGATGGCGAACCCGGCGCCCTGCTCGGCACCCTGGCGACGCTGACATTGCCGACGGGCTCTTGAGGTACCTCGAAGACTGGAGGCTGGGCAGGAAGGCTTCGGTCGCCTTGCTGGTATCGGCTGCGGGCGCAAAGCCTGTACACTACGTGTCATATCGATCACTCATACTGGCAGTCCGATGCGCCGTTTTGCTCCCTTGCTAATTCTTCTTGCCGCCAACGCCGCTCACGCCGACCAGGTGCAGATTGCTGTCGCAGCCAATTTTACCGCGCCGATGAAGGAAATCGCCGCCCGCTTCGAGCGCGAAACCGGCCACCAGGTGTTGGCAAGTTACGGCGCTACGGGCAAGTTCTATGCGCAGATCAAGAACGGCGCCCCATTCGACATCTTGTTGGCGGCCGATGATGAAACGCCCGCCAGGCTCGAGAAGGAAGGCGCGTGCGCGCCGGATAGCCGCTTTACGTATGCGATCGGAAAATTGGTATTGTGGAGCGCGCAAACCGGGCTGGTCGACGACAAGGGGGACGTGCTCGGTAAAGGCACATTCGCGCGCCTGTCCATCGCTAACCCGAAGCTGGCTCCCTACGGCGCAGCGGCGGTCGAAGTGATGCAGAAACTAAATCTGTTCAGCACACTTGAACCGAAGTTCGTACAAGGCGAAAACATTGGACAGACCCACCAGTTCGTCGTCTCGGGTGCCGCCCCATTGGGATTCGTTGCCATGTCGCAGGTTTTTGAAGCCGGCAAACTGACATCGGGTTCAGCCTGGATCGTCCCCGGCAATCTTTACACACCGATCCGCCAAGATGCTGTTGTGCTGAGAAAAGGCCAAGGCAAGAGCGCCGTCGGCGCTTTCCTCACGTACTTGAAAAGCGAAAAAGCAAAAGTGTTGATTCGCTCGTCCGGTTACGACCTCTAGCTCGCAGCATGCTCACCCCTGACGATTGGGGCGCCGTCTGGCTGACCCTGAAGTTGGCCACGCTCGTCACATTCTTGCTGCTATTGTTGGGTACGCCCGTGGCCTGGTGGTTGGCGCGCACGCAATCGCGCCTGAAGAATATAGTCGGCGCGCTCGTCGCGTTGCCATTGGTGCTGCCGCCGACAGTGCTGGGCTTTTACCTGCTGCTGACGATGGGGCCGAACGGGCCGATCGGCCACCTGACACAGGCGCTGGGCATCGGTTTGCTGCCGTTCACCTTTCCCGGCCTGGTGATCGGCTCGGTTTTTTATTCGATGCCGTTCGTCGTGCAGCCGCTGCAAAATGCCTTTGAAGCGATCGGCACGCGCCCGCTGGAAGTGGCGGCCACGCTGCGCGCAAGTCCACTCGACACGTTTTTCTCGGTGGTACTGCCACTCGCCAAACCCGGCTTCATCACCGCCGCCACGCTCGGCTTTGCCCACACGATTGGTGAATTTGGCGTCGTACTCATGATCGGCGGTAATATTCCCAACGAGACGCGGGTGGTCTCGGTGCAAATCTACGGCCACGTCGAGGCGATCGAATATGCGCAGGCACACTGGCTGGCCGGCGGCATGCTGGCGATCAGTTTTTTCGCCCTGCTGATGCTGTACACCTTCAATCCACCCCGCAAAAATCCATGAATCGACCAGCATGAGCCAGCCGATCGCGATCCACGCGCGCTTTAGCGTACAGCGTGACAATTTCGACTTGCAGGCGCAGCTGGCATTGCCGGGGCGCGGCGTCACGGCCTTGTTCGGTCATTCCGGCTCCGGCAAGACAACGCTGTTGCGCGCCATTGCCGGGCTTGACCGACATCCGGACAGTTACATGAAAATCAATGGCGAGCTCTGGCAGGATGAAGCCGCCGGCGTCTTCGTACCGCCCCACCGCCGTGCCCTGGGCTATGTGTTCCAGGAGGCAAGCTTGTTCCCGCACCTGTCGGTGCAGGGCAACCTGGACTTTGCGCGCAAGCGCGCTCGCGCTGATGGCAGCGAGCTAGGTATGCTGCAGACCCTGACCCTGCTGGGCATCAACCACCTGCTCGATCGCCGTACCACCACGCTGTCCGGCGGCGAACGCCAGCGGGTGGCGATCGCCAGGGCGCTGCTGGCCCGGCCGGCGCTGCTGCTGATGGATGAGCCCCTGGCCTCGCTCGACAGCAAACGCAAGGAAGAAGTTCTGCCCTACCTGGAGCGGGTCCATCAAGAACTCGACATTCCGGTGCTGTATGTCAGCCATTCCATGGAAGAGGTGGCACGCCTGGCAGACCATATGGTACTGATCGAGGCCGGCCGGGTGCTGGCGAGCGGCCCGGCCGCCGAAATCCTGGCGCGGCTTGACCTGTCGACGGCGCTGGGAGACGACGCCGGCACGCTGGTGGACGGGGTGGTCGAGGGTTTCGACGAGGAATATGGCCTAGTGCGCCTGCGCGCCGCTGGCGGTACGATCCATATTGCGCGCGGTGCGCTGCGCAGTCCACTTTCATGTGGCGCCACACTGCGGCTGCGCATCCTCGCGCGCGACGTCAGCCTGGCGCTGACACCCCAGACCGACGGCTCGATCCTGAACCATCTGCAGGCAACCGTAACCACTGAACGAACCGTCAACGAGGGCGCGCACGTCATCGTCAGGCTCGATGCGGGCGGCACGCCGCTGCTGGCCCGCATTACGCGTCGCTCGCGCGACCAGCTTGGATTGACCTCCGGCAAGGTAGTCTGGGCCCAGATCAAGGCGGCGGCGCTGGCCTCGCCGCCCTGACATCAAACCAGTCCTGCCCAGCGTGCAGCCCAGGCGTGGTTGTCCTTGGTGCTGCCACTTGAAACATTCTTGTCATAAACGCGGAGTATCCTGAAGCGACTGCACAGATTCTTTGTCTTCCGTTAAATTATTCAAGGAGTGTTCATGAATATCCAGGCCCGGTTATCTGTGTCGACACAAGATGAATTTCGACATGCCCACATGATCTGGAGGAAGGCCAATGACAGCTTTCATGATCGATTCCAGGCGATCATCATGGCCGGCAGGATTCAAGACCTCGACAATCTGGCCCAGGACCTCGCCGGGAAGTTTGACAATTTCATTCAATGTTCCAAGGCATTCGTCGCAGGTAGATGACAACATGGCAGCGGCTGGAGGGGCAATTTCGCACAAATTTCTTTGGATCCCGGACTGCTAACTATGTTCCAGAATAAACGCTTGATCATCCTCGATGCGGATGGCACCACCATCGATGCCTATCCGGCGATCGAAGAAGCATTTGCGCGCAACGGCATGACCCTGGGTGCGGAAAAAAGCTTCCAGAAACGTCACCATCTGTTCAAATACCTGGGCGGCCTGAAGGAGTTCCCGTCGATCATCCGCAAGAACATGCGCCAGAAAGGCCGCCAGAAAATTGTCGGCAGCTTGACCGATGTGTACCGGGCGGAGGCGCGTCTTTACCCCGGCATCGCCGAACTGATCAAGTCATTGATCGCAGCGCCCGATATCGTCGTCGGCCTGGTCACCAGGAATATCACCAACGAACCCCTGGAAACGCTGCGCCAGCTGTTTGCCCGACATGACATCGACGTGGCGGCGATGGATTTTTTCGATCATGTCCCGCTAAGCGAAGGCAAGACCGCGCAATTTCGCGCCACGCGCGAGCGCTTCAACGTCAATCCCGCCAGGGCGTTCATCTGCGGCGACGAACACAAAGACTATCTCGCGGCAATTTGCACCGGCATGCATCCGTTCATGGTGTCGTACGGTTTCGAAGACCATGGCCGGCTGACGGAAAAATTTGCCGTTCCGGATGAAGTCATTTCGCGCTCCTCGGCAGAACTTTGCAGCCGGGTTCGACATGCTTTCGACATGCCTTAGCGCGGCTGTTAATACGAAATCCAGAAAAGCGCGGTGCCCAGGATGGAAAACAGCCAGTAGTCGACCGGCGCGCCGAAGGCCCAGTAGCGATGCCAAACGGCGAACTCGGGACGAAAGCGCCGCCATCCAAAAGCGGGGTTGATCACAAACCACAGATAGTCCTCGGCGATCCAGAACAGCATGACCGACGCAATGATTCGCGCTTCCATATTCCACGACCATTGCGCCAGGAAGAAGATGGGGAAATGGAAGAATATCGCAATAAATGAAAATACATAGGCGTGATAGCCAGTCATGGCGCGGCCACCCCAGAACAGGTCCAGCAACCAATGGTTCTCGATGCGCCAGGTTGGCAAATTCGCTGCCCAGCCGGCATCGCCTTCGATATGGACTTCGGCGTTGGCGAAGAACCAGGCGAGTAAAATGACGAAGGTCAGCGTGAGCAGCAGCTGCAACATAGGTAGTGGTAGTGATAGTGGCAGTGACAGTGCGGTCATTGCGTTGCCCTTTGCAACGCAATGGCGAGTACCCGATGGGCGGCGTCCGGGCGCGCCAGCGAGCTTGCCTTGGCGCGCATCGCAGCAAGCCTGGCATCATGCGAGAGCAAATAGCCGACCCGGTATTTCAGCGTTGCCATGTCAAATGCCTTCAGCGCCACTCCCCGCTCCAGCAGGAAATTCGCGTTGTGCTCCTCCTGTCCCGGAATTGGCGCGATCACGATCATTGGCAATCCCATGGCCAGCGACTCCGCAGCGGTGAGTCCACCGGGTTTGGTCACCACCAGGTCGGCGCACGCCATGAGCCGTTCAATTTGCCTGGTGTAGCCTTGCGCCACCAGCCTGTCAGGATATTCGATGGCAAGCTGGTGCAATTCGGCGAGCATCGCCTTGTCCTTGCCGGCAAGCGCAATGATGTGAAAATTCTCTTTGAGTTCGAGCAGGCATTCGGCTATCTCGCGAACGCTGCCGAACCCGAACCCGGCCCCGCCGCCCAACAGCAAGACAGTTGCGCGGTCCGGCGAGATGCCGAGTTCGCGTGCGCATGTGCTTCTATCGAGCGGCTCGGCAAACGCCGGCATGATCGGGATTCCTGTCACAAATATCCGATCGGCGGCGATTCCCTGTTCGCGCATGCGAAACGCGACCTCGTCGTTGGGTGCGAAATAGCCGGCCATGTGATTGTGTACCCACATCCGGTGCAAATCGAAATCGGTGACTTGCACCCAGACCGGATAGTCGGCGTCACCCGCCGCGAGCAGTCGCGACAAAAGCTCGGCCGGAAAGAAATGGGTGCAGATGATGAGGTCGGGCTTCTGTCTTGCAATTTCCGCCAGCAGGGACCTGCTGCTCATCCGCTCTGCCCAGCGACGTATTCGGTGGCCGAAGCCCTCGTGCCTGGCAAGGTTGGTCGTGCGATAGATGTAACGCCATAACGCAGGCGCATGACGCACCAGGAAAATGTAGGCATCGGTGTAGACGAACCTGAGCCACGGCGTGACGAATTGCAGTGCGTCGAGATGGGTGGCCTCGATGCTGGACTGTTCTGCACTGGCATACGAGCGCAATGCCTCCGCCGCCCGCGTATGGCCGGTGCCCGCCGAGGCGCTGAGTACGAGGATTCTGGGATGAGTCATGGGCGCCTGTTAAGTTGAAAGCGGCTTGATTCTATCGACTCAGAATGACAGACACATGACATTCATTGGGCCCGTCGCAGCGGCCACGTTGGCCAGACTACGACGCTGCGCGAAGATGATCTTGTCGGCAACGATGACGCACAGCAAGATTTTTCGTGGATCAGCGATGGCAAGCGGCACGGGCTACGCGTCGACGTACGCGGCGCCGACGGCAAATTGCTGCCGTTAGGAAACCCCACTTACTTGCATTAGCAAAGCGTAAGGAATGCCGCCAAGCCGTTCTCATGCCCTACCTTGACAGTACAGCAATGACATTTTTCAATCAGGCCGATTAATACAAGCAATCAGGCGCTACCCCATCTTGAGGTATGATGAATACCAATGAGTTCTTCTCATTTGATAGTTTCTATTAACCGGCATTCAATACACGAGGATCTCCCATGTCGCTGATCAATTCCCAAGTCCCTGTTTTCAAAACGCAAGCTTTTCACAACGGCAAATTCGTCGAAGTCTCCAACGAAACCCTCAAAGGCAAGTGGTCGGCCATCATTTTCATGCCTGCCGCGTTCACCTTCAACTGCCCAACCGAAGTCGAAGACGCAGCTGACAATTACGCCGAGTTCCAAAAAGTGGGCGCCGAGGTGTACATCGTCACCACCGATACCCACTTCTCGCACAAAGTCTGGCACGAAACCTCGCCAGCCGTCGGCAAGGCCCGGTTCCCACTGGTCGGCGACCCGACCCACACGCTGACGCGCGGCTTCGGCGTGCACATCGACGAAGAAGGCCTTGCATTGCGCGGCACCTTCATCGTCAACCCGGACGGCGTCATCAAGACCATGGAAATCCATGACAACGCCATCGCCCGCGACGTCAAGGAAACCCTGCGCAAGCTGAAGGCTGCCCAGTTCGTTGCCGCACACCCGAACGAAGTTTGCCCGGCAAAATGGAACGAAGGCGCCAAGACGCTGACCCCATCGCTGGATTTGGTCGGCAAGATTTAAATAGTAGCAGTACAGAAGGGCCGCGTGACCGCCCTTCTGTGCCGAGTCCAGCTGCACGGGCTCTCACAGTTCAACGAATGCACTTTTTTTACGGATACCGACATGCTCGACGCCACTTTAAAAACGCAATTGCAGGCCTATCTACAAAACTTGCGCACCCCGATCACGCTCATTGCCACGCTGGACGACAGCGCCAAGAGCGTGGAGCTGCGTGAGCTGTTGGCCGACATCGCAGGCTTGTCCGACAAAGTCAGCGTCGACGAATCCGGCACCGACCGTCGTACGCCCTCGTTCGTCATCGCCAAACAAGGCCAAACGCGTGGCGTGCGCTTTGCCGCCATTCCTTTGGGACACGAATTTACTTCGCTGGTGCTGGCCCTGCTGTGGACCGGCGGCCACCCGCCGAAAGTGGAAGCGGACGTACTCGACCAGATCAAGTCGCTGGACGGCGCCAACTTCGAGGTGTACATGTCCCTCTCCTGTCATAACTGCCCCGACGTGGTGCAGGCCGCCGCCCTGATGGCAATCTACAACCCGAACATCGATGCGGTGATTATCGACGGTGGCATGTATCAGGACGAAGTCGACACCCGCCAGGTGATGGCGGTGCCGATGGTGTTCAAGGACGATACCCTGTTCACTGCCGGCCACATGTCGCTGGAAGAAATCGTCGCCAGGCTGGACGTCAATTCGGCCGACCGCGAAGCCACCAAGCTCAATGAAAAAGCGGCGTTCGACGTGCTGATCGTTGGCGGCGGTCCGGCGGGCGCTGCCGCTGCCGTGTACGCAGCGCGCAAAGGCATTCGTGTCGGCGTCGCGGCGGAGCGCTTCGGCGGCCAGACCAACGACACCATGGCGATTGAAAACTACATCTCCGTGCTGGAGACGGACGGTCCGAAATTTGCCCTCGCGCTCGAGGCCCAGGTGCGCCACTACGACGTCGACATCATGAACCTGCAGCGGGCCGACCGCATCGTGCCGGCTGCAACGCCGGGCGGCCTGGTTGCCGTGCATATGGAAAACGGCGGCGTGCTGCATGCACGCAGCGTGATCGTTTCGACCGGTGCACGCTGGCGCAATGTGAACGTGCCAGGCGAAGCCGAATACAAGAACAAGGGCGTGGCGTATTGCCCGCACTGCGACGGCCCCCTGTTCAAGGGTAAGCGCGTGGCCGTGATTGGCGGCGGCAACTCCGGCATCGAAGCGGCCATCGACCTGGCAGGCCTGGTGCAGCATGTAACGGTCATCGAATTTGCCGACACGCTCAAGGCCGACGCGGTACTGGTGAGCAAGCTGAAAAGCTTGCACAACGTCACCATTCACGTCAACGCCCAGACCACGGAAATCACGGGCGACGGCCAAAAGGTCAATGGCATCGGCTATAAAGACCGGGTAAGCAACGCGATCCATCATGTGGCGCTGGAAGGCGTGTTCGTGCAGATCGGCCTGGTCCCGAATACCGAATTTTTGAAGGGGACTCTGGAACTGAGCAAATTCGGCGAAATCGTCGTCGATGCCAAGTGCCACACCAGCGTGCCTGGGGTGTTCGCGGCCGGCGACGTGACGACGGTGCCGTACAAGCAGATCGTCATCGCCGCGGGCGAAGGCTCGAAGGCTGCACTGAGCGCGTTCGATTATCTGATCCGCCAGCCCTTGGCCGTGCCCGCCGAGTCAATCGAAGAGGCTATTGCAGCCTGATCGTACCGCTGCGGCCGACCCTGCCATCAGGGTCGGCCTTTTGCTTTACGAGCGGTAGCGCTCGAACTGTCGAGATTGCCATCAAGCCGGACCAGGCTGTGCCAGGTCAACTATCTGAACCAGCTTGCCGGGCCAGACCACCGCGCCTTTAAAGCTGGCCGTGATTCATGTAGACCACATGGGTCTCCAAATGCTCATACAGCCCGTGTTTGCCATCAGCCCCCCCGATACCGGATTTTCGCCGCCCTGCATGAAAGCCTTGCATCGCTTCGAAGTGCTCCCGGTTCACATACGTCTCACCAAAATCGAGCGCGTGGCATGCCTGCATTGCGTGGTTTAAATTGCGGGTAAATACCGATGACGTCAGGCCGTATTCACTGTCATTGGCCAGCCCGATTGCTTCTTCAAGACTGCTGACTTTCTGAATTGGAATGACCGGCCCGAATACTTCCTTGTGCATGATCTCCATGTTGTTTGAACAGTTGATCAGCACGGTAGGCTCATAGTGAAATCCTTCGTCCAGATCCGCGATGCGGCCACCGGTGACCAGTTCGGCGCCTTGGGCAAGTGCACGCTGCACCAGCGCATCCACCTTTTGCAGACCTTGTTTGTTGATCAGCGGGCCCATATGCAAGCCCGACTGTTTGAGCGGATCGCCAAACTTGGTACTTTTCATGAACGTCGCAATTTTCAAGGTCAACTCGTCCGCAACGGAACGCGCTACATAGATGCGCTCGGCGCAGTTGCACAGCTGGCCCGTGTTGGTGACGCGCGAATCCCAGATTGCCTTGGCAGCCAGGTCCAGGTCGGCGTCGTCGAGCACGATGACCGGCGCTTTGCCGCCCAGCTCCAGATTAACCCGGGTCAGGTTCTTCGAGGCACTGCTCATAATGCGCATGCCAACGTCAACGCTACCGGTAAAGCTGACCATGTTGACATCTGTATGCGCAGTGAGATCCGCGCCCACCGAAGCGCCGCGCCCGCTCACCAGGTTGAACACGCCTTTCGGCAGGTCGGTCTCATGCACCAGCTTGGCAAATTCGAACGCATTGATCGGGGTCTCCTCGCTCGGCTTGATGACGATGGTGTTGCCCGTAATCAGAGCCGGCGCCATTTTTCGCGCAATCAGGAAAAATGGGAAATTCCACGGCAGGATACCAGCGACGACGCCAAGTGGCTTGCGTAGCATGAAGATGGTTTCACCGGCGCGGTCGCTGGTGATCACCTCCCCTTCGATACGGCGCCCCCATTCGGCCATGTAGTCGATGTAGTCGGCAGTAAACGCCACTTCCACCTTAGCAAGATCGAGCGTCTTGCCCTGTTCGCGGGTGATAATCTCGGCCAGGCGGTCAACATGCTGGCGGATCTTCGCAGCAATTGCCCGCAGGTGAACGGCGCGCTGAACGGCGGGCAGTTTCGCCCACCCGCGCTGCGCCTGGCGCGCCGCCGCAACCGCGGCGTTCACCGCTTCAGAGGTGCTTTCGGGTACGGCGCCGACAAATGCCTGAGTGGCGGGATTGAACACTTCGATCTGGTCGCCGCTGCTGTGCTCGATAAAGCGGCCACCGATATAGTTTTGGTAGTTATTCGACATTGCTTTGCTCCATTCATTGTTAGTTAAAGCATGCCGCCAGCTGACGCGGTAGCGGCATGCCCGCCGTGCTGAAATTTTTCAGGAAAACCTGCGCGCAATAGTGCTATTCGAGCCGGAACACGTTAACAACGCCGCCTTGTGGCACAAGGGTTTTGTGCGGCATGATGGTATCGAAGGCCCCTTGCATGCGCTGTGCGTCAATACCCCAGCCAGACTGTACTGCGATAAACTGCTCGCCATCGACTTCAAAGCTGGTCGGAACGCCGGTCACGCCAGAGCTCATGGCCTGTTCCCACAGCAGCTTGCCGTCGCGCGCGTCGAAGGCCCTGAACTTGCGATCATTGGTGCCGCCGCCAAATACCAGATTGCCTGCGGTTGTCAGCAGCGGGCCCCAGTTCATTTGCGGAAAGACGTGAGTCCAGACCTTCTTGCCGGTCTTCAAGTCCCATGCCTGTACTTCACCGATGCCTTTTTTTGCCGCCTCGTCAAGACGCACGTGCGTCAGGATGTTGTCCAGCCCGACGCCGATGTACAGCGAACCGGGCTTGTATTTGCCGGCCGCGACGCCAGTAATTTCTGCACATAAATTGTTATTTGCCGGGATATACAACAGCCCGGTATTCGGGTTGTACGCTTCAGGCGGCCAATCCTTGCCACCCCACAGGGATGGGCAGAAGTTGACCGTCTTGCCGGTTGCCGGGATCCGCGCCGGCACATATGTCGGTCGGCCCGTCTTCTTGTCGACGCTGGCAAAAACGTTTTGCAACACGAAGGGCCACGCATCAACGAAGCCAATCTTGTTCTTGTCGCGCTCAAGCAACCACAGGTAGCCATTACGCCCGGCATGCACCAGGGATTTCACTTTCTTCCCATTGCGGTCGATGTCGATCAGCAGCGGTGCGGACACCTCGTCCCAGTCCCATCCGTCGCTATGGTGGTATTGATGGTGCCCTTTCAGTTCGCCGGTATTGACATCGATTCCCATCACCGATGACGAAAACAGATTGTCGCCTGGGCGGGTGTCCGGCATCCATGGGGCAGCATTGCCAATTCCCCAGTAAGACACTTTGGTGTTGGAGTCATAGCTGCCGGTCACCCAAACCGAACCACCGCCGGTCTTCCAGGTGTCGTCTTTCGGCCAAGTCTCGGCGCCCGGTTCCCCCGGTGCGGGAATGGTGTAGCGCTTCCACACTTCCTTACCGGTTTCAGCGTCATAGGCCGCAACAAAGCCGCGAATACCGTACTCGCCGCCCGAGACGCCAATCACGATTTTCCCTTCCGCCGCCAGCGGTGCCAGCGTGGCGTAGTAACCGGCTTTCCAGTCTGCCGACGCCGTTTTCCACATCTCTTTGCCCGTCACGGCGTCGAGCGCGACGACGAAGGCATCGGTCGTGGCGATATACACTTTGTCGCCGTACAGCGCAACGCCGCGATTGGTCGGATGCAGCTGCTGCAGTTCTTCGGGAATTTGTTTCTTGTAGCGCCAGATCTCTTTGCCTGATTTGGCCTCGAAGGCGATCACCTGGTTGTTCGGCGTCGTCACGTACATGTAGCCGTTGTTGACGATTGGCGGGGCCTGGTGGCCATCCGTCATGCCGGTTGCGTAGCTCCACGCCAACTTCAGATTTTTGACGTTGTCCGTCGTGATTTTCTTCAAAGGGCTGTACCCCCACGACTCGTAGTTGGCCCGGTACATTAGCCAGTTTTGTGGCTCCGGACGCGATAGCCGCTGATCCGTCACCAGTGTGTAGGGTTTGAGCTCGGTTCCCACCGGCGGCGCTGCGGCCATCACGGATATCGGCAAAAAAGCCGCCAGCGTCAGCATGCCTGTCAGTCTGTTCTTTTTCAACATTTTCATCTCCATCTTGTTATGTGGCAGCAGTCGATCACTCGACTGTGCGCATTGTTGGCGGCGATTCCCATCAGGTCGTTGCCGCTCCGTTCCTGGCCGTTAGCCAGCCTTTTTGACACCTGGTGTGGCGCTGAACTCTTGTGCAACCACCAGCTCACCGCCTTCCGCGGCAAGCGGAAGGTACGGAAGATTTCTCGGGGCCGGTCCTGCAGTGACCGATCCCGCATTCATGACGTCGAATTTTGAAAAATGGCAGAAGCACATCAGCGCATTTTCTTTCGCCAGAAATTCCGTGACGTCGCACCCCTGGTGCGTGCAAATGGCGGAAAACGCCAGCACCCCGTCCACCGCCCGCTTTGCCATTTCTCCGCTCAGGGAAGCGGGATCGAGCCGAATCAGCGCGATCTTGTTCAGGCGCGAACCATCCTGTACCACCTTGCTTGCCGGGGTATAGGGGTACGCGAGCAGTGGCTTGCCGTTGAGCGCAATATCGGCCACCCGCAGCGGTGTAACGGCGCCCTCCGCGTCGGCCCGTACCAGGCGATTGCCTGGCCGCGGCCGCGTGTCCTTGTCATCAGCACGCGCGATCGGTATGCAGCCCCCTGCGAAGCAGGTGATTGCCAAAGTTCCTGCCGCGCGCATGAGATTGCGTCGAATCGGACGCTCCAGCGTCTTCTCGCCGGTGCGGGGTTGATTGTGCTTGTCAACAGTTGTGCTCACTGTGCTCTCCTCTTTGTTCGTTTAAGAGGGTCAATAGCATGATGTATGCCAATGCATGGCAAAGCGCCCGGATAGCGCCGCATGCCCGTTGTCCGCCGGCGCCTGGTCAGCGCGACTGTCCCGCGCGACTGTGGCAGTGTCCGCGCGACGCAACAGCCTGCGACAGTGCGCCCGGCATTCCGGCGCGGCCCGGCAAAGACCTGTCAGCGCATCTTTATGCTGCGCGCCATGGCAGTCTCCCCGTGCCCGTGCAAGCGCAGAGGGGCGCAACCGCAGCGCTGCGCATCATTTGTCCGTCGCCGCCCGGGCCGCAAAACGGCCGGCTTTTCTCAGGCATACATTGTGCATAGTTGATAACACGGGATGGCTGTCGGAGTGGCCATGACCGTCACGCAAATATTTATAACAGGAGATCGAAAATGAGCAAACAATATGGAGAAACACCGAAGCCACCCGCGCATCGTCTGACGAGCGCAGCTTTGCTACTGGCTTGCTTTTTCTCACCGGCAGCCTATGCGGAAACGAGCCGGGGTTTTATCGGGCCGTTCGAGTACCAGTTACCGGGCAATCTCAGCAAGCCAATCAACGTCGTCGTCCAATATGGCTACATCGACCGCGAGCACAAACAGTGGAACGGGGTCGGCAACAAGATCGGCGCAGCCAACGTCGATGTCAACGTCGGCCTCACCAAGTATGTCCATGCATGGAACCTTGAAAGCAATCCGGACGTTGGCATTGGCTGGGAAGTAATTGCACCGCTGCTCAGTGTGCAGGACAAGACCGCGCGCACCACGTCGAGCGGCCTGGCAGACCCGGTCGCCGGCGGCTTCGTTTGGTACAAGCCGACCAAGGACAGCACCATCGGCACCGATTTCCTGTTCCAGGTGCCGGTCGGCAGCAATACCGTCGGCGGCGGCGATCGCTGGAGGATCATCCAGTCGGTGTTTGGCACTGTCAAGAGTGACAACCTCAACTATACCGCCGACATCGTCTGGGACTGGCCTGGCAAGAGCACCGGCACCCGCACGACAGCAGCGAAGACCTGGTCCACCCACCATCGGGTTGGCTATTCGGTAACTGCGCTGCTGTTGCCGTATATCGGCGTCGACTACGAGCGCCAAGAAGCAAAAAACGGTCAGCCGACAAGCTATGAAGCGGTGGGCAACCTCGGCCTGGTGTTAACCTTCCCGGCCGGTTACACCTTCGCCATGCATTATGGCCGCGGTTTCCGTGGTGAAAACCGCGCGCAGACCAATTCCATCAACGCCCGCTTTGTCTACGCCTGGTAACAGCGACGATCAAACACCCATGCTTTCCGTCGCGTGTCGCGCGCACCGGAAAGCATGGAATTTTCAGCGTCCGCATTATTTGGCAACTGGCGGACTGCCTGGCGGTCCGATCATGTGTTGCTGCTCTCGGATTTCAGGCGCCGGTACAAGGTCGAGCGGCTAATTCCCAGCAACTTTGCCGCGGCAGAGAAATTGCCTGCACAGATATCGACCGCCTGTGTCAGTTCCCGCCGCGTATGCGCGCTGAGGACCGTTCGCCGCTGCTCGGTGGATTCCTCCTCATCGGCTGCCATGGCGCCGTGCCCGAAGACCAGGTCGATGAAATTGCCTTCTTGCTCGCGGAACAGCGGGTCGTTCATGTTGGCGAAATAGATCACCGCGCGCTCGAGCATGTTTTCCAGTTCCCGGACATTGCCAGGCCAGTGGTACTTGTAGAAGTACGGCAGCAGCATCGCGATCATTTCTTTTGGCGAATCGCGTAGCTTCAGACGCCGGACGATGCTTTCCATGATCTTGTGGCAAAGGTAAGGCAAGTCCTCCAAGCGCTCGATCAAAGGCGGCAGGTTAAGCTGCAAAATATTGAGCCGGTAATACAGATCCTCGCGGAAAATTCCTTTTGCGATCTGCTTCAGCAAATTGTGGTGTGTGGCGGCAATGACCCGCACATCGACGCAGGTGGTGTGGGTGCCGCCGAGCCGCATGACCTCCCGCTCTTGCAGTACCCGCAGCAAGCGGGTCTGCAGCGCCAGCGGCATGTCGCCAATTTCATCGAGAAAAATTGATCCGGTGTGCGCCAGTTCGAACAGGCCAGGTTTGCCCCCTCGGCGCGAGCCGCTGAAAGCGCCGTCTTCGTATCCGAAAAGTTCGCTCTCCAGCAAGCTTTCTGGCAGCGCAGCGCAATTGACCGCGACAAAAGGCGCATTCGCGCGCGCGCCTTCGTTGTGGATTCCTTGAGCGAACATTTCCTTGCCGGTGCCGCTCGCGCCCAGCAGCAAAATGGTGGAATCGGTACGAGCGTAGACGCTGGCCAGTTTGACGAGGTACTGCATCGCTTTCGATTCGCCAGCAATTTCGGTGAGGCAGTGGGTCGCCCGGAAATCGCGCCGCCTTGCACCGGAGCGAATCTGGCGGTCCGCCCGTTGCAACGCATTCGTATCCTGGCAGATGATGACGGTGCCGTCATGCTCCGGTTCGTTTGATAGCGGATAGGCGTTGACCAACAAGGTGCGCTGTCGCGCCGACACCATGCACCCGCCAGGTGGCGTTCCCGTTTTCAGGTACTTGTGCAGCTCCAGCTCGGGCGCAACGTCGTTGATGTGAGACCCGATGAGGCTGGCCGAGGCCGTCTTGAAAAACCCCGCAAAGACCTCATTGGCTGCCTGTATCTTGCCCGTCTCGTCGAGCGCGGCAACGCCATCGGCCAAGTGCTGCACGATGGCGTTGATGTGGTGACGCTGCGAAGACTCGAGCCGCTGCAGGCGGACCTGGGCCATGGCGTCCTCGAACGCCTGGCGGATCGAACGGGCCGACGACAGCAACACGCCTTTCATGCCGGCACCGGCGGCCACTTCAGTCACCATTGACGAGCCGATGATCACTTCGCAACCGCATTCGCGCAGGCTGCTCACGCGCGCCCTGACCTCGGCGAGCGTGTCATATTGAAAATGCTTGAACGCAATTTTCCACAGCCGCTCGGTGTAGTCCAGTTCCAGGTTGGACTGCCGATAGCTGAGCAAGGCAATGCCGGTGGAATGCTGCACTGCCTCGAACATTGCATGCATCAGGTCGTTGGTGCCGTTTTTCATCAGCACGACCGGAGTCGTCAGGTTCTTTTGCAAAAAAGCCCCCGTCGCGCCAGCGCACACAAAGACGTCGATTTCGCCCGACTGCTCGGCGTTCCTGGCGTACGCGAGGCTCTCGCTAATGGGCAAATCGACGACGCGGATTTCGGCCACGGCGCAAAATGACGCCGCGATGTTTTGCACTTCACGTGCCAGCCGGCTCGGATAGACTTGCAAATCGAGGTGGCTGATGATAACGGCGATTCGCGCCAGAGTATGTCGCATGAGGGTCTTTCCTTCTGTCGCCAGGACACTGGCCCGGACCATCGAACGTTGCGCGGCGATGACTCAACTGCCGCCCGCGTCCGCCACCAGACGCTCGCGCAACAGCCGGTGCTGGATCTTCCCGGTTGCCGTGCGCGGCATCGCCGCCTCGGTGACAAACGTAACGGAGCGCGGCCGTTTGTAACCGGCCAGGCGCTCCTTGCACCACTCCAGCAGCTCGACCTCGGCCACCTGCTGGCCCGGGTGCACGATCACGATCGCTTTCACGACCTCGCCCCATTTGTCGTCCGGCATGCCGATCACCGCGACGTCCTTGATCTTTGGATGGCAAGCGAGCGCGTACTCGACTTCGGTGGGGTAGATATTTTCGCCGCCGCTGATAATCATGTTGCTCTTGCGGTCCACCAGATAGATGTAACCGTCGCTGTCGCGGCGTGCCATATCGCCGACCGAGCACCATTTCCCGGCAAACGCTTGCGCTGTCTTTTCCGGGTTATTCCAGTAGCCATCGAAGACATAGGGCGTACGCGAATACAGTTCGCCGACCTCGCCTTCCGGCACTTCCTGGCCATCCAGCCCGAGCAGTTTGATGGCCCCTGAAAATGCCCACTCCCTGCCGACCGAGCCGAGCTTGTCGATCTGTTCTTCCGGACGCAACAGCGTGACCCAGCCCAGTTCGGTCGATCCATACAACTCATGGAGCTTGCAGTTGCTGAAGTAATCCATGATCGCCAGCTTGAGTTCCTTGCGCGCCGGCGCAGACGAAATCATCAGCTTGTCGACGGCGCTGACGTCGTACTTGCCTTTCACCGCGTCGCCAAGCGCCAACATCATGACGTAGTGGGTCGGCACCAGCGAGGTGAAAGTGATGCGTTCGTGCGCGAGAACGGCGACCAGGGCTTCGGGATCGAAGCTGCTACGGTCATCGATGACGATGGTGGCGCCAAGGTAGGCGAAGGTGACGCAAAAATAGAGCGAGTTCGCATGGCACATGGGCATGACCAGCAAGCCGCGGTCATTGCGGCTAAATTGCATTTCCAGCGCGGTGGCGACGGCAATCTGCGCATTCCCGGCGTGATTACGGATGGCACCTTTTGGCCGGCCGGTGGTGCCCGAAGTATACATCAGGGCAAACAGGTCGGCGCCGTCGACAGCCACCGGTACAGCGGCGTGACTGGCGGCGCTGATCAGGGCTTCGTAATCCTGGTAGCCCTGCGGCGCCGACGACCCGATATGGACATAACGATCCGGCCGGATCGACAGTGCAGGACGCACCGCATCGACCCGGTCGCACAGCGCGGCCTGGACGATCACTGCGGAGGCGCCGCTATCGCGCGCGATGTACGCAATCTCGTCGGGCGACAGGCGGAAATTGATCGGCACCGCAACCAGGCCTGCCTTCGCCAGGCCAACGTACAATTCCATCCATTCGATGCAGTTGTAGGCCAGCAGCGCAACCCGATCGCCTTTCTTCAAGCCCAAAGCGAGCAGCCCGTTGGCCAGGCAGCACGCGCGTTTTTCCCACTGCAAAAATGTCAGCGACCGGGTGGAATCCAGTACCCCGATCTTCTGCGGAGTGAGCCGCGCATGGGTTGCAATTACATCGGCGAGGGTCAAGAAGTGGTCCATCGTGTCTCCCAGTGTAGGGCGAATTCGTCGGCCCCTGTCGGGCCATGTTGCCCTTGAAAAAACGCCTGGCGCGGACCTGCTGCAGCCGCAAAGCGATTGAATTCAGAATACAGTAAATCGTGGACGCGCATTGTTTTTTTAAGAACTAAAAAAACAATTTTTTTCTTGACAACCTAGACTTTGCACCAGCAAAATTGAGGTCGATGGAATTCCGAATTCGGAATACAATAATTCTCGATGGACATTCCAAAACTAGGCATCCAACAAAGCTTACCGAAATAATGGGGAGGAAAATTGGTCGGCCTCAACCCTGGAAAAATTGTTACCTCGGCTGCCCCGGGCAGCATGCCGGGCGATCGGATTGCCTATCTCATCGCACTGGCGACCAGGTTCATTGCCGTCGCCGCCGCGCCATCGATTTCAATCGGCTTGTTTTGACCGGCAAGCCATTATCTGACAGGAAAGAATTTATGGGACATTCACCGATTTCCGATAACTCGTCCGCTGCGGTCATTGCCCGCTTCCTGCGATCACGCGGCGTCGATCGGGTCTTCGCCCTGTGCGGCGGCCACATCATGCCGATCTGGATGCGGCTCGACGCCGAAGGCATTCGGATTGTCGATGTGCGCGACGAGCGGGCCGCGGTGTACATGGCGCATGCGCATGCCGAACTGACCGGACAGCTCGGCGTGGCCCTCGTTACGGCCGGGCCTGGTGTGACCAATGCCATGACCGGCATCGCGAATGCCCATGTGGCACGCGCCTCGGTGCTGGTCCTGTCCGGCGTGGCGCCGCGCCAGCAAGAAAACCGCGGCGCCTTGCAGGACATCTCGCACACTGACCTGGTTCGCTCGATTACCCGCTATGCCCGCACCGTGCGCCAGCCGGCGCTGGTATTGCAAGAGCTCGATGAAGCCGTCTCGCGCGCCTTCGGCGATGGCGGCGAGCCTGGGCCCGTGTATCTCGACTTCCCGGTCGATACGCTGCGCGCCGAGGTGCCGCTGGCGCTGCAGATGCCGGAACACTTCAAACCCAAATCGAAACGCCGCTTGCTGCCCGATCCGGCGTCGGTTCAGGAAGCGGTGGAATTGCTCTGGTCCGCACGGCGTCCCTTGTTCATCTCGGGCAGGGGCGCCCGCGGCAGCTCGGCGCCTTTGACGCAACTGCTTGAGCGCCTCAATGCCCTTTACCTCGATACCGGCGAAAGCCGGGGCATCGTTGCCGACAGCCACCCTTCGGTCGTCGCCGCAATGCGCGGCTCGGTCATGGGCGAAGCCGACCTGGTGGTGACGGTGGGACGACGGCTGGACTTCCAGCTGGGCTATGGCTCGCCGGCTGTTTTCAAGCAGGCGAAGTTCCTGCGCATCGCCGATTGCGCGGCGGAACTGCGCGACAATCGGCGCGGGGCAGTGGAGATTTTTGCCTCATCAACGCTGGCGCTGGAAGCGATCCTGGCAGCCGCCGGCGAGCGCGCGCCCTCAACCGACATGGCCTGGGCCAGCACAGTCAGAAGCGCGCACGTTGCCCGTTCGGAGAAGCTGGTCAACACCATGCGCCAGGCGCCGCCTGGCGAGGATGGCAAAATGCATCCTAACCGCCTGTTAGCCGCCCTGCGCGCAGCGCTGCCGGCCGACGCCGTGGTAGTGGCCGACGGCGGCGACTTCCTCAGCTTTGCGCGGGTTGGCTTGCCCGCTACCACCTACCTCGACCCCGGCTCGCTTGGTTGCATCGGCATCGGCACCCCTTTCGGCATCGCTGCCAGCCTCGCGCTTCCGGAGCGCACCGTCGTGGTAGCCACAGGCGATGGCGCGTTCGGCTTCAACGCCATGGAAATCGATACCGCGGTGCGCCACAAGGCACCGCTATTGATTGTCGTCGCCAACAACGGCGCATGGGCCATCGAAGTGCGTGACCAGGCCGAAACCCATGGCCACGTCGTCGGGACCCGCCTGCAGTTCTCCGATTATGCCGGGATGGCGCGAAGTTTCGGCATGCATGCCGAGCGCGTCACCGACGCCGACGCCCTGCCGGCAGCCATCGCGCGCGCGTTGGCCAACCGGCCCGCCTTGCTCGACGTGGTGGTCACGCCCACGGCGATTTCGTCGGATGCGCGTTCAGGCCTTGCGTGGGTTCCCGATTTACAAGCGCTCGCAGCGTGGGACGACGCTGAACGCGCATGGCGCGATGCCGGCACCGACAACAGGAACCTGGAATAATCATGGACTTCTCGATTTCAGAACCGCTGCTTGCGCTGCAACAGCGTGTGCGCACCTTCATCCGCGAAGAGGTGATCCCGCTCGAGTCGGATTGCCGCCAGGGACCGCATGGGCCCGAGGAGGGCCTGCGGCGCGTGTTGATCGAACGCGCGCGGGCCGCAGGCCTGTTGTCGCCCCACGTATCGCCGCACTACGGCGGCATGGGTTTGTCGCATCATGCCCGCGCGGTCGTGTTCGAAGAAGCCGGCTATTCTCCCCTCGGGCCGATCGCGCTGAATATTTTTGCGCCCGATGAGGGCAATATGCACCTGCTCGAAGCGGTCGCGACACCGGCCCAGAAAGAGCGATGGCTGCGCCCACTGGCGCTCGGCGAAATACGCTCGTGCTTTTGCATGACCGAGCCGGCTCCGGGCGCGGGGTCCGACCCGCGCATGCTGGCCACAACCGCAGTGCGCGACGGCGACGACTATGTCATCAACGGCAGCAAGTGGTTTATTACGGGGGCGAACGGGGCGACCCTGGCCATCATCATGGCGGTGGTTCCCGGTTCCGGCGCGACGATGTTCCTGGCCGATATGTCGGCCAAGGGCATCGTCATCGAGCGCACCATGGACAGCCTGGACACCTGCTTTCCCGGCGGGCACGGCGTGATCCGGTTCGATCACTTGCGCGTTGCGGCAGCCGACATCCTGGGCGCCGAAGGGAGCGGCTTCAGCTTTGCCCAGATTCGCCTGTCGCCAGCCCGCCTGACCCATTGCATGCGATGGCTGGGCGCGGTTCGCCGGGCGCACGACATCGCTGTCGACTACGCCCGCCATCGCCATGCCTTCGGCCGCCCGATCGGCGAGCACGAGGGGGTTGGCTTTGGCCTGGCGGACAATGACATGGACATGCATTCGGCGCGCCTGGTCATCATGCACTGCGCCTGGGTGCTGGACCAGGGCGATCTTGCGCTGCGCGAATCGAGTCGTGCGAAAGTCATCGTTTCGGAAGCCGTCTGGCGGGTCGTCGACCGCTGCGTGCAGATCCTCGGGGGACGCGGGGTGACCGGCGAGTCCCTCGTTGCGCGCATCTTTACCGACATCCGCGCGTTCCGGATTTATGACGGCCCCTCTGAAGTGCATCGCTGGAGCCTGGCAAAACACCTGTTGAAAAGCCCCCCCTCGCCGGAGAAGCATCATGCACCCGATTGATTCGCTGTTCCGATTGGACGGCCGCACGGCGCTGGTGACAGGCGCCTCCAGTGGGCTGGGCCGCCACTTTGCGATAACCCTGGCCAGAGCCGGCGCGCGCGTGGCGATCGCCGCGCGTCGCACCGACCGCCTGAAAGCAACATGCGCCGAACTTGAAGCCTTCGGGCAACAGGCGGTGTCGGTACACATGGATGTCACCGATGCGTCCTCGGTGCGCGCCGCGTTTGCGGAACTCGACAAATCATTCGGCACGCCCGACATCGTCGTCAACAACGCCGGGGTCGCTATCTTTCGTCCGGCACTGGAGCAATCCGAACACGATTGGGACACAGTCATCGACACTAACCTGAAGGGAGCGTGGATGGTATCAACGGAGGCGGCACGGCGCTTGACGGCCGCCGGCCAGCAAGGATCGATCATCAATATCGCCTCGATTACAGGCGCCAGGCCGGCAGGCGGCGTGGCGCCCTACTGTGCGTCGAAAGCCGGACTGATTCATCTGACCAAAGCCATGGCGCTGGAATGGGCCGCTGCCGGTATCCGGGTCAATGCGCTGTCGCCAGGCTATATCAGCACCGAACTCAACCATGACTTCCTGCACTCCGAGGTGGGCGAACGCCTCAGGAAGCGCATTCCACAACGGCGCTTCGGCGCAGCCGAGCACCTCGATGGCCCGTTGCTGCTATTGGCGTCGCAGGCCGGCAGCTATATGTCCGGCACGATCCTGAACGTCGATGGCGGTCATTTGGTGAGCACGCTATGACCACCAGCAACAGCGGCGAGCCGCAGCCGCCATTTTCAGCGCAGCAGCACAGCGCGCTGGCGCACTATCTGCGCACCCATGTCGGACAATTTTCCGGGTTGCCTGTGCTAAAAGCGCTTACTGGCGGCCAGTCGAATCCGACTTACCTGGTCGATGCCGGCGGCGAGAGCTATGTCCTGCGCAAGAAGCCTCCCGGCAAACTTCTCAATTCTGCCCACGCAATCGAGCGCGAGTACCGGATCCTTTCCGCGCTGCGCGATAGCAGCGTGCCCGTGCCACAAGTGCACGCGCTTTGCGAAGACCCCTCGATTATTGGCTCCCCTTTTTACGTCATGGCGTTCGTGCAGGGCCGCACTTTCGTGGATCCGTCGCTGCCTGCGGTGCCGGCAGCACAGCGCTCGGCGATCTATGACGAGTTAAATCGGGTGATCTGCACACTTCACAAACTCGACTTTGCCGCATATGGGCTTGAGGACTTTGGCAAGCCTGCCAATTTTTTGGAGCGACAACTCAACAGATGGACCCGGCAATATCGCGAAAGCGAGACTGAAAAGATCCCCGCCATGGAGCATCTGATCGCATGGTTGCCGCAAAACCTGCCGGTAACTGGGGAAACGTCGATCGTGCATGGCGATTTTCGCATCGACAACATGATCTTCCATCCTACCGAGCCACGCATCCTGGCCGTTCTGGATTGGGAGTTGTCCACGTTAGGCAACCCTTTGATCGACTTCGCGTACCATTGCATGTCGTGGCGCGTCACTCCGGAAGAGTTCAGAGGCCTGCACGGCCACGATCTGGCGACGCTGGGAATCCCGTGCGAAGATGAATACGTCAGGAAGTATTGCCGGCAAACGGAACGCGAAGACATTCCACACTGGAATTACTACATTGTGTTTAATATGTTCCGCATGGCAGCTATACTCCAGGGCATTTGGTGGCGCGCTAAAAACGGCAATGCTTCCAGCCCGGAAGCTGAAAAAACCGGCCGCCTGGCCATTCCAATGGCGCAGGCGGGTTGGAGGCAGGTTGAGCAAATGCTGTAAATACCGCGGCGAGCATCTGTAAACCGGGCTTTAACAAGGATATTGGTTTATGAAAGAATTATCAGCAACTCCGACGGTGGTCGATCGCGTCTACCAGGCGATTATTACCGAGATTTCGGAAGGCAAATTTTCACCCGGCTCGCGCATTATCCAGGAACAAATTGCCCAGAAACTGGGGGTATCGCGCCAACCGGTACAGCAAGCCCTGCTCCTGCTGCGCAATCAAGGTGTGCTACAGAGCGCGCCTGGCCGCGGGTTGATTGTCGCGCCAATAGATCTTGATTACGTAAAGAACCTGTACGATATTCGCGCCGTCGTGGAAGGATTGGCATGCGCACTTGCCGCCAAAGAAAATTCGGCGTTAGCCGCAAAACAAGGACCCAAGCTCATCAAGAATGGATTCAGCGCCGTCAAGAGCGGGTCTGTCGCCAACATGATCGCCGCGGACATGAAATTTCATGAGCTGATATATAGCCTGTCGGGTAATCCACTGATCCAGCTTGAAATGGATGCACATTGGATCCAGACACAGCGCGTGATGGGCGAGGTCCTGATGCGCGACGAAACGCCACGCAATATCTGGAATCAGCATGAGCTCATTCTTGACGCAATCATCAAAGGTGATGCCGCGGACGCCGAACGTCTGGCGCGCGAACATATCACCACGGCGGCAAAATTCATGATCCAGCGCATGCGTAGCGCCGCCGATAGCACCGCGCACGCTGTGGCCACAGCCAACAACGTAGCATAGCGAAAACGGCCAAGCGGACCGGCTCGACATAAGACTTCCTTATCGGGCCGCCCTCAATTCGTATTCGTATTTTTCCTGAGACGATTGGTACACTACCTACAGTATCACGAGGCCCAAAGCAATGACAGCCGTTATCGCGGCTACGCGTCCATGGAACCAATTCCGCTTTATCCGGTGGCTTCAGTCCCGGCGCTATTTGAATGATCGATTCAAACACCATGCAACCGGGCCGGAAAATCATGGTACTTGCGGGGGGGCGCTGTCGCGGTTGCGGGCCTCCGCACCGCCAAGCTAAAGTCAGGACTAATGTTGCACCACGAATGCTCCTATGGAACTCCGCTAGCTTCGCTATTTCATCGCGATTGCCGATCACGGCTCACTGTCCCGCGCTGCAACTGCATTGCATATCGTCCAACCAGCGCTGACACAGCCAATACATTTACTGGAGGATGAATTAGGCGTTTTACTGTTGCACAGGTCGTCGAGAGGAGTTGTTCCGACCGATGCGGGGCGAAAATTTTATGAACACGCCCAAGCTATCACGAAGCAAGTAAGCGACTGTAAAGCCGGCATGACCCAACTGGCAAACCACCCTTCGGGCTTTGTCGCACTTGGTATACCGCAAAGTATTTCCGGCATTCTGGCATTCTGGCATTGCCATTATTAAAGGCTGCCCGCGAGCGCCATCCGGAAATAACGATTCAACTTACCGAAAAATTATCAGGCACACTGACCGAACAACTTTTCTCGAGTCTCCTCAATCTTGCCATTTTATTCGATGATGACAATCTTGGGAGATTCAAGACGACAGTAATGGTCGAGGAGAAAATGATGCTCATCACTGCCGCCAATTCAAGATTTGCGCCATGCGGCTTTAGCATCGCACTGGAAGCACGGCGTTCGTCCGCGCGTCGAACAAATCGCACGTGTTGCAGGCCTTGCACTGCAAAACGTCATCGAGATCAACTCGGTGGGAATATTGAAATCCGCGCTGATGGCAGACCATGGGGTAACGATACAGGCTCTTGCGCCGATGATGCCGGAAGCCGGCACCGGCGACCTCATCGCCTTGTGTGCATCGAAAAATATTCCACTCAATAGCGCCGCAACCGCCGTCGAGCGCCTGGTGTTATCCGTCGTGGACGGCGCAATGCCGAAGCGGAAATTGGATAAATGCACGTTCTGTCGCGTTGTCGCCGCTGACACTGCCGGGTCATGCCCGGCGACCACTCGCGTGAAAACGCAGATTTCAGGTCTGTGTCGATATAGTCGTGCCCGGGACAGGCCCGCTGGACCATTCATCGTTCGTAGGGGCGCGCGGGCGATGGGCGAAACTCTCCCCCGCACCATGTTCGAGCTACTGACTAAAACCGAAAAGTCGAGCTTAGCGGCCGCGCAAAATGGCGCCGAGCACGGCTAGGCCATGCTTGATCTCGGGCACAGGGATGGCTGCAAACCCCAGCACCAGGCCGGGCGCTACTGCGCACACGGCGCTGGCGCCGGGATCGGCGTAAAAAGACAAGGGCCGCAATTCGATACCACGCGCAGCGCCGGCACTGGCCACCTCAGCTTCGTTTTGCTGACGGCGAAAGTAGACGCACAGATCGAGTCCGCCATCGGCTGGGCCACATTTGAGCACATCGCCAAGCTCGTGCGCGATACCAGCCAACAGGGCCGCGCGGCGCTCGGAGTTGGCTTCGCGCGTGCGCTTGATATGGCGCCCGAAATGGCCTTCGGCGATGAAGTCGGCCAGCGCCATTTGCGGCACGATAGCCGTATGGCGATCGATTACAGACTTGGCACACACGAGCGCGTCAACCAGCGCCGGCGGTGCCACCAGATAACCTAGACGCAGACCAGGAAACAGCACTTTCGACAAGGTGCCGACGTAGACTACGCAAGCGGCGCGGTCCAGGCTTTGTAACGACGCCAGCGGCGGCCCTGTGTAGCGGTATTCGCTGTCGTAATCGTCTTCAATCACCCAAGCTTTGTTGCGTGCCGCCCAGTCCAGCAATTCCAGGCGGCGCTGCAAACTCATCGTCACGCCAAGCGGCAGTTGATGCGATGGCGTCACATACACCAGCTTCGCCTGCGGACAGTGCGCCGCCCCGTACGCCACATTCAAGCCTTGCTCATCGACCGGCACTGCACACACGTGCGCGCCGGCCGCGTACAAAGGACCACTGGCGCCGCGATAGCCGGGCGATTCGATCCAAGCCGCGTCGCCCGGCCCGAGCAGCAAATTCGACAGCAGGAACAGCGCCTGCTGCGAACCGGAAGTCATAATAATTTGTTCTGGCGTGCACTGAACGCCGCGCGACGTTTTCAGGTAAATGCACAACAGTTCACGCAAGGGCAAATAGCCAGCCGGGTCGCTATAGCCGAGATGATGGTCGGGATGGCGCAAGCGGCGCGCTTCCAGACGGCTCCATACGGCAAATGGAAATTGTTCAAGGCCCGGCATGCCGACCCGGAAGGCGCAGTTTTTGCCCTGGTGATAGCGAGTTTGGCCCAACGCCGCCACAAAGCCTGCGCCGCGCGCCGATAACGGCCGCAGCAAGCCGAGCGCCGCGCATGCACGCGGTCTTTGCGGCAGTTGCAGGGTGACGAAAGTGCCTTTGCCAATGGCGCCGCACAAATACCCTTCGGCCGTCAGTTGCGCATAAGCGTTCAAGACGGTCTGGCGTGAGATGGCCAGCAGCCGGCAAAAGGTGCGGGTCGGCGGCAATTGCATGCCAGGGTTGATGGTGCCGTTCAAAATCGCGCCTTTGATGCCTTCGTACAACTGGCGGAACAATGGTGTTTTCGCGCTGCGCTCGAGCGGCAACGCGGCAAGGATTCGGTTGACGTGCATTGAAGCTCCTGAAATTGGTATTTTTAAAATACCATTTAATGGCTATTTCAAAAAGCCAAAATTTTTCTTATGATGAAACTAACCTCTCAACTTTTCACATAATCTCTTTCAACAAAGGCGGCATCCATGCAAAAGTTTCGCTTCGAGCGCGGCTACGCCATGACCGGCGCCGAGCTCGCGTCTGTATTTGCTCGCTCCGGCATCAACCGCCCGACCGCAGATCAACCGCGCATGCAGCAAATGGCGGATACGGCCGACTTGCTAGTGACGGCGTGGGATGGCGATTTCCTGGTCGGCGTGGCGCGTTCCCTGACCGATTTTTGCGCGGCTTGCTACCTGGCCGATCTGGCGGTGGACCGCACTTACCAGAAGCTCGGCATCGGTGCCCAATTGGTGCAAGAAACTCGCAGCGCGATCGGCAGCACAGCCATGCTGTTGCTGCTGGCGGCGCCGACGGCGATGGCGTATTACCCGAAAATCGGCTTTATCTCGGTAGAAAATGGCTGGATCAGCCGCAAACCTTGAACATGACAGGAACATTGATGCAATTCGAAGCCAAAATAGTATGGGAAAGAAACAGCCAGGAATTCTTGGATCAGCGGTATGACCGCGCCCATGAGTGGCAGTTTGACGGCGGCTTGCGCGTACCGGCGTCATCGTCGCCATTGTCGGTGCCGCTGCCAATGTCGAACCCGGCTAATGTCGATCCAGAAGAGGCATTGGTGGCGGCCGTATCAAGCTGCCACATGCTATTTTTTTTATCGCTGACGGCAAAAAATGGCTTCAGCGTTGACCATTACAGCGATCATGCACTGGGCCAGCTCGGCAAAAATGCCGAGCATAAAATGGCGCTAACAATCATTACCCTGCGTCCAGACGTCATTTTTTCAGGCACCATGCGGCCCGATACACAACAGCTGGCAGCACTGCATCATGCAGCTCATGAGCAGTGTTACATCGCCAACTCACTGAAGACCGATGTGCGCGTCGAAGCGATTGCCCCTTGATGTATACGCCAAAACACTTTAACGAAACGCGCCTGGAGGTGCTGCATCAATTGATCCACAGCCACCCACTCGCCACGTTGATTACGCTGGACGGCGGCAGTCTGTGCGCCGATCACATCCCGTTCGAGTTGACCGCACCAAGCGTCGCTGCGCCCTTTGGCGTCTTGCGCGGCCACGTCGCGCGCGCCAATCCATTATGGCGCCATGCACAGGCAGGCGACGTGCTGGCGGTATTTAAGGGCCCGCAAGCCTATATCAGCCCGGCTTGGTATGAAGAAAAATCCATCAGCGGCAAAGTCGTACCGACTTTCAATTATGCGGTGGTGCACGCCCACGGCCCGCTGCGCATCATCGACGACGCCCAGCAATTACTGGCCCTGCTCGAACGTCTGACCAATCGGCACGAAGCGGTTCGTAGCGCACCATGGCAAGTGAGCGATGCGCCATCCGCTTTCATCGAGCAAATAATGACGGCCATTGTCGGCATTGAAATACCGATTGCACATCTTGAAGGAAAATGGAAGATCAGCCAGAACCGCTCGGGACCCGACCAGAGCAGCATCGCAGCAGGCTTGTCTGGGGATGGCAATGCAGCGATGGCGGCGCTGATGACCGGCCAATAAGCATCCCGTCATCAGTGTAGGCTTGTTGAAGATGTGACTTGCGACCTTACTACGCACTCAACTGGACGCGGATATCAAGCCATTTGACCAGCCTCGCAATGTTTGGCTGCGCGGCATCTGGCGATCCTGATGGTCGGCGGCGCCCCCTCGACCGTCTTGCCCTCCTTGATCACATCGCCCGCCTGCACTAAAGTCGACACCGCTGATGCGATGCCGCTCTTGTAATGCGCAATGACCTTGGCGCCGGTGGCAGCAGCGACCACGGCCGCGTTGCCACCGGTATGGTCGCTGTGCTCATGGCTGTTCAGCAGCTGCGTAATTTGCCGGCCACGCACGCTTGCCAGCGTCAGGCATTTTTCGTGATCCAGCGGATCAATCGCGAGGGCTCCACGGGTTTCCGGGCAGGCAAATCAGGTAATTAAAATTGCGGTAGGCATTGCCAGTCCAGATCCGTTCAACAATCATGCGTTTCTTTCTTCGCCGCTCTTAAACATCATTCTAATGCGCGTAACCTAGTTGGATTGTAACTATTCAGCCGCACTAAACCCCGCAATTAGCAGTTGTAAACAATGCTGGTTTGCCGCATCATCCCGCCATGCCACCGAAGCCGCCCCGTCCCGATTTGACTCAACTGTCCGATACCGACAAGG